>CAVYBK010000006.1:0-539778 GCA_963766725.1 uncultured Actinomycetes bacterium | reverse complement strand
TGGACGCGCGCCTCGACCCGGCGAAGTTCCTCGGGCTCGACGAGGGCGACGCACACGTGATCCGAAACGCCGGCGGCGTCGTCTCCGACGACGCGCTTCGCTCGCTCATCATCTCGCACTGGCTGCTCGGGACCGAGGAGGCGCTCGTGATCGCGCACACCGGCTGCGGGATGCTCACGTTCACGAACGACGACATCCACGCCAAGCTCGCCGACGAGGCCGGCGCCGACGCGACCGGCATCGACTTCCTGCCGTTCCCGGACCTGGACGACAGCGTGCGCGAGAGCGTCGCGCGTGTGCGGAGCTCAGATCTCCTGCCGGACAGCTTCACCGCGACCGGCTACGTCTACGACTGCTCCTCGGGCGCGCTGAGAGAGGTCGCTTAACCCACCGCGTCGAGGCGCCCGGCGACGGCGTCCCAGTTGACGACGTTCCACCACGCCTCGAGGTAGTCGGGCCGGCGGTTCTGGTAGGAGAGGTAGTAGGCGTGCTCCCAGACGTCGATCCCGAGGAGCGGCGTGTCCGAGCTCATCGTCGGGTTGTCCTGGTTCGGCGTCGACACGACCGCGAGGCCGGTGCCGTCGTGGATGAGCCACGTCCACCCTGACCCGAACCGCTTCACGCCCGCGTCGTTGACCGCCTTCTTGAGCTCGTCCACCGAGCCGAAGGTGTCGGCGATCGCATCGGCGAGGGCGCCGCTCGGCTCCCCGCCGCCGTCCGGAGACATGGTCTCCCAGAAGAGCGAGTGGTTGGCGTGTCCGCCGCCGTTGTTACGGACGGCGGCCCGCTTGTCCTCCGGAATGATGTCGAGCGCCGCGAAGACGTCCTCGAGAGACCGGTCCATCCATTCGGTGCCCTCGAGCGCCGCGTTCAGGTTGTTCACGTACGTCGCGTGGTGTTTCGAGTGGTGGATCTCCATCGTCTGCGCGTCGATCGTCGGCTCGAGCGCGTCATAGGCGTATGGAAGCGAAGGCAGCTCGTAGGGCATCGGGACCTCCTCTGGTTCGGTACGGCAGTCTAGGCAGCCGCGTCATCCAACGGCGGTGCGCCTAAGAAGCCGGTCGGCCGTTCAGGCGCAGACTCATGCGGGTGCCGCCGCCCTCGGCGCGCTCGGCCCTCACTTCGCCGCCCTGCGACTCCGCGACCTGCCGCACAATCGCGAGGCCGAGCCCCGAGCCGGGCATCCCGCGCGCGGAGCTGGCCCGGTAGAAGCGGTCGAAGACGTACGGGAGGTCGGCCTCGTCGATCCCGGGCCCGTGGTCGCGCACGACCACCTCGCCGTCCTTCACGGTGACCTCGACCTCTCCCTCGGGCGGGCTCCACTTGGCGGCGTTGTCGAGGAGGTTGGCCACCGCGCGCTCGATGCTCGCCGGGACGCCGTGGACGAGCGACTCCTCGAAGTCGGTCGTGAACTGGACGCCCGGGCGGTTTCGCCGCGTGCGCTCGACCGCGTCCGCGGCGAGGAGGTCGAGCCGCACGTCCTCCGCTTCTCCGGGCTCGAGCTCACCGCGCGCGAGCTCGCTGAGCTCGGCCACGAGCGTCGTCATCTCGTCGAGCTGCTCGATCACGTCGCGAAGCAGGCGCTCGCGCTCCTCCGGTGGAAGCTCGCGCCCGCCGGCCAGCACTTCGACGTTCGTGCGCAGGCTCGTCAGCGGCGTGCGCAGCTCATGGGAGGCGTCGCCGACGAGCTGCTGCTGCGCCCGCGTCGACTCCTCGAGGGCGGCGAGCATCGTGTTGAAGCTCGCGGCGAGCCGGCTGAGCTCGTCCGTCCCGCTCGCGTCGATTCGCTCGGAGAGGTCGCCGGTCTTCGTCACGTTCTCCGTCGCGCCGGTCAGCCGGCGGACGGGCGCGAGCGCGGTGCGCGCAACCGCGAGGCCGAGAGCCGCGGCGAGCGCGATCCCGATTGCCGCGATGATCAGGAGGTACGTGCGGATCCGGGAGAGCGAGTGGTCGACCTCCGTGAGCGGGCGAGCGATCTGGATCGCAAAGCCCTCCGCATATGGCACCGTGATCACGCGGACGTGCACGCCGGCGACATCGGCGTCCGACAGGTAGCCGCCCCTGTCTCCGCTTGCGACGTCTCGAACCGCATCGGTGACGGGAAGCTCGACCGTCTCGTTGGGAAGGCGAATCGTGTCGCCGTCCGCGTTGACCACCTGGAAGTAGCCGGGAGCCCCGCCGAGCTGCGGGCCGGGCTCGAGGAAGGCCTGATCGCCCGCCTGGAAGGCCCGGAGCGGCTCGTGCTGGACCTGGGCGGCCCGGTCGCGAAGCGCCGAGTCCAGCGTGCCGCGGAGCTCGCTGCGCACGACGACGTAGACCGTGACCGAGGCGAGAACGACGGCGAGAGCGACCGCAGCAGCCGCCGCGATGGCGAGACGGGCGCGGAAGCTCATGACTCGCGCAAGGCGTACCCCACGCCGCGGACCGTCTGGATCAGGCGCGGCTTGTCGCCCGCCTCCGTCTTGCGGCGCAGATACCCGATGTAGACGTCGAGCGAGTTCGACCCGAACCCGAAGTCGTAGCCCCAGACGCGCTCGAAGATGACCGACCGCGTGAGAACCTGGCGCGGGTTCCGCATGAACAGCTCGAGGAGGGAGAACTCGGTGCGCGTGAGCTCGATCGGTTCGCCGTCGCGCTGCACCTCGCGCGTTCCGGGATCGAGCTCGAGGTCGCCGAAGGCGAGCTTGTCGGTCCCGTCCTCGTGCGTTCGCCGGAGGAGTGCGCGGACCCGCGCAAGAAGCTCGTCGAGCGCGAAGGGCTTGGTGACGTAGTCGTCGGCGCCCGCGTCGAGTCCCGCCACGCGGTCGTCCACCTCGACGCGCGCGGTCAGCATGAGGATCGGGAGCCGGCTGCCTTCGCGCCGGACCCGCCGTGCGACCTCGAGCCCGTCGAGTCCGGGCATGAGGACGTCGAGGATCATCGCGTCGGGCTCGTCGTCTTCGAGCGCGGCGAGCGCGGCGAGCCCGTCGTCCGCGAGCTCGATCTCGTAGCCCTCGAGCTCGAGCGCGCGCCGGAGCGACTCGCGCACCGCCCGTTCGTCGTCCACGACCAGGATCTTCACGGCTCCATTGTGCGCATCGAGTCTGAAAAGAGCCTAAGAGCGCGAAGTCTTAGGGAGTTCTTAGACGGCTTTCAGGCTGGTCTTAGGCGGCGCTGGTCGCATGGAGGGCGACGGATACCGAAAGGACTAAGAAATGAAGCGTCTCCCCTCCCGCAGCCTCAAGATCGCCGCCGCCGGCGCCGCAGCCGTCGTGCTCGGCGCGGGTGGCGGCGTGGCTGCCTACGAGGTCGCCTCCGGCACGGCGACCCAGACCGTCGTCCGCCAGGTGACGGTGACCGACTCTCAGCCGGCCGCGAACTCGGCGCTCAGCGTGAGCGCCCTCTACGACCGCGTCCACCAGGGCGTTGTCACGATCAAGGTGACCACGCCTCAGGGCCAGGCTCTCGGGTCGGGGTTCGTGATCGACGGCGAAGGCCACATCGTCACGAACGACCATGTGGTCGACGGCGCCAGCTCGATCTCGGTCGAGTTCTCGGACGGCTCGACCTACGACGCCCAGCTCGTCGGCACCGATGCGTCCACCGACATCGGTGTGATCAAGGTCGACGCCCCCAGCTCGGAGCTCACGCCGCTCCAGCTCGGCGATTCGGGCGCCCTCCAGGTCGGTGACGAGGTCGTCGCCATCGGCAGCCCGCTCGGCCTGAACGAAACGGTCACGAGCGGAATCGTGAGCGCCCTCAACAGGACGATCACCTCGCCGAACAACTTCTCCATCAACGACGCGATCCAGACGGATGCCGCGATCAACCACGGCAACTCCGGCGGCCCGCTCCTGGATCTCCAGGGCCAGGTGATCGGCATCAACTCGCAGATCGAGAGCGACTCCGGCGGGAACGACGGCATCGGCTTCGCCGTCCCGTCGAACACCGTCCAGTCGGTGGTCTCCCAGCTCATCGCCACCGGCAAGGTCCAGCACGCATACCTCGGCGTCGGCATCGCCACGATCACCGATGCCCTGTCCTCCCAGCTCGGCCTGCCGGCCGGCGTGGAGGTCACGCAGGTGACCCCCGGCGGCCCCGCCGATGACGCCGGCCTCAAGGCGGCCGACGCGACCACCGTCGTCGGCGGCCAGGAGTTCCCGACCGGCGGCGACGTCATCACCGCGGTCAACGGAAAAGCAGTCTCCACCTCCGAGGAGCTCCAGAGCGTGATCGGCGCCATGAAGCCCGGCGACAGCGCCTCGATCACGTACTCACGCGACGGCTCCGAGCACACGGTCCAGGTGACGCTCGGCACGCGTCCGTCCTAGGTTCCCGGCCGGAAGCCGCCGCTACACTAGGGGCGCCCCCACGGGGGCGCCCCGCCGACGTAGCTCAGCTGGTAGAGCACTTCACTCGTAATGAAGGGGTCCCCGGTTCGAGTCCGGGCGTCGGCTTATATGGCGCCGAGCTAGCCGAGGAGTGGCTTCAGCCCGCGTGCGCCGACGAGAGCGCTGTAGGTGCCAGGCGGCAGGTGCAGCGGCTTCCCGTTCAAGCGCGCTGTGAGGTTCGCGGCGGCACCGAATGATGCCCACAAATGCGTGCTGCGGAAGCGCTTCGCGGTGCCCTGCCGAAGGATCCCTGAGTAGATCACGTCCCCGCCCGCCGACCCAGAGCGAATCTCGACCCACGTGTCGGCGATCGCGCTCAACGTCAGGCTTGCGATCCGAGTCGGGGCCGCGGCCGCAGTCTCGCCCGTCGTTGCTTCGGCGGTCATGGTCTCCGGCGTGGTGGATATCGCCGACGACGGCGAAGCGGCCGCCTCCGTGGTCGCGGCGACGGTCATTTGGCCCACCACGGCCGACGTATCTCGCGTATTGAACCGGTCGGCCGCAGTCTCGAGCACGATCAGCGCCACGAGCGCGGCGATCGCCAAGGCGCCAATCGCGAAGATGATCCGTTCGCCCCTCGTCTCGGGCACTACGTCAGGGTAACGACCACTCCGGCGGCCCTCGATCCCTGACGCGCGTCGGAGCGCAGTCGCCGCGAGGCAAGCATTTCTGTCAGCGGGCGAGGCTCGGTAAGGAGTTCGCACATCGCGGGCGCGGCCACAAGGACTATCCGAACCCGGAACGAAGGGGAGTCGGGTGGGGGTCAGGACCAGCACGATCTCGCAGCTACGCATCCCGCGCCTGCGGGGCCTGAACCACTCGCGCTGACGACCGCGATGATCGAGACGGATGCCGTAACACTGCACGACTACCTTCGGGTCGTCCGACGCCGGAAGTGGATGGTGGTCCAGGCGGCGCTGCTGTTGACGCTAGCCGCCGTCGCCTACTCGCTCCATCAGCAGAAGCGCTACGAAGCCTCGGCGGATGTGCTTCTGAGCGCTGAGAACCTCTCCGCCACCGTCCCCGGCACATCCGTGAACGGCCTTTCGCAAGACCCGGAGCGGACGACCCAGACACAGGCGCAGGTTGCGCGTGTGCCCGAGGTCGTTCAAGGCGCGCTCGATCAGGTCAGCGGAACCGGCCTGACCGCCGCCGATTTCCTCGCCAACTCGAGCGTCTCGACCTCGCCGACCTCGGACATCCTCACCTTTGCGGTCACGAATCCCGACCGGGCGCTTGCGAAGCAGCTCGCGAACGCCTACGCGCAGTCGTACAGCACCTATCGCCAGCACCTTTACACGGACTCGATCGAGCGCGCGATCGCGGATGTCGATCGACGCCTCCAACGGCTCGACCGTACGGGTGCCTCCCTCAAGAGCAGTCGGGGCGCTGGGCTTGGAGCGCTCACGGCGTACGGGGCGCTCTACTCCAGTCTGGTCGACCGTCAGGAGACGCTCCAGTCGATGCAGGCGCTTCAGCCATCCGTCGCGTCGGTCCTGCGGCAGGCCGACGGGGCGGTCCTGACACAGCCGAAAACGGTCCGGAACGGCGCGCTCGGCCTCGTTGTCGGCCTCGTACTCGGCCTCGGGCTCGCGTTCCTCCGGGAGGCGCTCGAGACGCGCGTTCGTACCACCGCGGAGGTCTCAGCCCGGCTGGGGGGTCTGCCACTGCTCGGTCGCTTGCCCAGGCCCCCGAAGGGCCTACGAAGGTCCGAGAAGCTGGTGATGCTCGAGGATCCGGCGAGCGCCCAGGCCGAAGCGTTCCGGATGCTTCGCGCGAACCTGGATTTCATGACGCTCGACCTCGACGCCCGCACGATCATGATCACGAGCGCGCTCGAGCAGGAGGGCAAGTCGACGACCGTCGCGAACCTCGCAGTCGCTTTCGCCCGCGCCGGCAAGCGGGTCGCGCTTGTCGACCTCGACCTGCGCCGGCCGGTACTCGCGCGCTTCTTCGACCTGGAGGGGCCGGGGCTGACACAGGTCGCACTTGGCCAGGTTCCGCTCGAGGAGGCGCTGACGCGAATCGTGATCACTGACCCTCCCTCGCCCAAACGTCGGCTTGCGCTGCGTCGAGGCGCTGATCCGAACGGCAACGTTACCCGCAAGCTGCTGGGGCAGCTCGAGGTGCTGCCGTCGGGCCCGATCCCGCCCGACCCGGGCGAGTTCGTCTCCTCGCCGGCGCTCGGGAAGATCTTGGGCGCCCTGCGCGAACGCGCCGAAGTCGTTCTCGTCGACGCGCCGGGAGCGCTGGATGTCGGCGACGTGGTCGCCCTCGCATCGCGCGTCGACGGGATCGTCGTGGTCGCCCGTTCGAAGGTGTTGCGCCGGCGGACGCTTACCGAGCTCGACCGGCTGCTCACGATGGTGCGGGCGCCTGCGCTGGGCTTCGTCGCCACCGGCGAGGGTGAGGATGAGAGCTACGCCGCCGGAGTTTCGACTCACGGCTACCGCTCGCCGGCGTTCGACGCGGTGAGGCCATCGAGCAGGGTGGAGCCCGCTTGAACGCCCTACTCGTGAAGTCCTGTGAGGCCAGTGGCCGATGAGCGTGACGAATCAATCTCCGCTGCTGCAAAGCCTGCAGCTCCAGGAAGAGCTCCGGACGGCGGTCGACGAGCGCACGCTGCAGATCCTCGACCGCCGGCGACGCACCGCAGTGGTCAAGCGGCGCGGCTGGCTCGTGCGGCGGATGCTGCTCCTTGCCGACGTAGTAGGTCTCGTCGGAGCGCTCCTGGTGGCGCAATGGCTCGCGCCCGCCCCCGAGAGCGCCGACGCCTACTCGCCCGGACGGGAGATCCTCGCCTTCCTGCTCACCATTCCGGCATGGGTGGTGATCACGAAGCTCTACGGCCTCTACGACCACGACGACGAGCGCGCCAACCACTCGACCGCCGACGACTTCGGCGGCGTCTTCCACATGGTCACCGTCTGCACCTGGCTCGTCATTGTGGTCACGTATCTGAGCGACATCGCGCATCCGACCGTGCAAAAGCTCGTCGTCTTCTGGGCTGCCGCGATCACGCTCGTCTGTATCGCCCGGGCTGGGGCGCGGGCGCTTGCACGCCGGAACGAGGCCTACGTCCAGAACACCGTCATCGTCGGTGCGGGCGACGTCGGCCAGTTGTTCGCGAAAAAGGTCCTCAACCACCCGGAGTACGGGATCAATCTCGTCGGCTTCGTCGACACCAAGCCCAAGGACCGCCGACAGGACCTCGAGCACGTGTCGGTGCTCGGCGATTCGGGCCGCCTCCCGGCGATCGTCCGCCTGCTGGATGTCGAGCGCATCATCGTCGCCTTCTCGAACGACTCGCATGAGGAGACGATCGAGTTGCTTCGCTCCGTGAAGGATCTGGAAGTGCAGATCGACATCGTGCCGCGGCTCTTCGAGTTCGTCGGCCCTGGGGTCGAGATCCACACGATCGAGGGTCTCCCGCTCGTCGGGTTGCCGCCCCTGCGGCTATCGCGGTCGTCCCGCTTGTTGAAGCGGGCTACCGACCTCACGCTCACGATCCCCACCCTCGTCGTCCTCGCGCCACTCTTTGCACTGCTCGCGCTGATGATCAAGATCGACTCGCCGGGCCCCGTCTTCTTTAGGCAAGTCCGTGTGGGCGCCGCCGGCCGTACCTTCCGGATCTTCAAGTTCCGCTCGATGCACGCGGACGCGGAAGAGCGGAAGCACGAGGTCGCACACCTGAACCGGCATCTCGCTCCAGGCGGCGATCCGCGGATGTTCAAAATCGTCGGCGACCCGCGCGTCACACGTGTCGGCAAGCTCATGCGACGCTCTTCTCTCGACGAGTTGCCGCAGCTTTTCAACGTCGTCCTCGGCCAGATGAGCCTCGTCGGCCCGCGCCCGCTCATCCTGGACGAGGACCAACACGTCGAACGATGGGCGCGCCAGCGGCTGAATCTCAAGCCTGGGGTGACGGGCCCATGGCAGGTGCTCGGACGGAGCGAGATTCCGTTCGCGGAGATGGTCCGTCTCGACTACCTCTATGTCACCCGGTGGTCGTTGATGGGCGATTTGAGGTTGATGGCATTGACGATCCCGGCGCTGTGTCGACGCGCCACGGCCGTATAGGAGCCGCGACGATGTTGGCGACGCACCAGCCATTACGCATCGCTCACGTCATTACGCGCCTCATAAACGGCGGCGCGGACGAAAACACGGTCATCTCATGCAATGAAGCTGTGCGCCGCGGTCACTCCGTCATGCTCGTCCACGGCGCTGAGACACGGACGGAGATCCTCGCCGCGGTCGACCCGCGCGTCGAGATCGTCGGTCTGCCCAGCCTGGTCCAGCCGATCGCGCCGCTCAGCGACATGAGAGCACTTCGCGGCCTGGTGGCGACGTTCCGCCGCCACAGGCCGGACGTCGTCCACACCCACACCAGCAAGGCCGGCATCCTCGGACGTTTGGCTGCACGGGCCACGAGGGTGCCGGTCCTCGTGCACGGCGTGCACATCGTGCCGTTCGACAACGTCGGTCGACTCGAGAGGCGCGCGTACCTGACGGCGGAGCGGTCGGTCCAGGGGATGACGCACGCTTTCATCGACGTCAGCCCCGCGATGCGGGATCTGTGTGTCCAAGCGGGCGTTGGCTCACCCGAGCGCCACCACCTCGTTCCGTCCGGCTTCGATCTATCCCTTTTCCGCAATGCGACGAAGCCCGAGGACTGGCGCGATCTGCTGCGCCTCCGGCCTGACGACCCGCGGCCGCCGATCGTCGTGATGCTTGCCGTGTTCGAGCCGCGCAAGCGACACCTGGAATGCCTGGAGAGCTTTCCGAGCATCGTGGCGCGCTTCCCGGAGGCTCGATTCGTCTTCGCGGGGGACGGTCGGCTCAGAGGCGAGATCGAAGCGCGTATCAGGACGCTCGGGCTCGAGCGCAACGTCGTCCTCACGGGCTTTCATCCGCATCCGGAGCAGCTGATCGCCCTTGCGGATGTGTGCCTGCTCGCGTCCGCGCGCGAGGGGCTGCCGCGCGTGCTGATGCAATATCTGGCGGGCGGAAGGCCCGTGGTCGCGGCGGACCTGCCCTGCATCGCCGATGTGCTGCGCGATGGCGTGAACGGGCTCCTCGTCGGGTCCGATCTGGAAGACCTGGCCGACGCGGTTATCACGCTTCTCGACGATTCCGCCCGCCGCGCCCGGCTTGCACGCGGCGCAGCGGCAACCGAGCTCTCGGACTGGGACGCGGTGCGCATGGGCGAGCGCCTGGAGGCCGTCTACGCGGAGGTGCTGCGCGAGCGCATGCCTCAGCGTGGGCCGGGGCGACGGGAGGCGGTCACTTCTTGAACGCGCTGCTGGCGGCTGCCGTCCTGAGCCTGATGGTCCCGATTCGGATGGAGACGGGACTTCTCCTTGTGCGGCCCTTTCGAGTTCTTGATTTTGCTGGGAATGCTGGGCTGGCCGCTCATCGCGGCGCGGCGCGGCGTCCGCGTTCCGGTCGGGCTGTTGCTCCTGCTTCCGTATCTCACGTGGCATGTCGTGTCCGCCACGCGTCGGCGGGCCGCGGAACACCGTGCGGGAAGCGCTGCAGGTGTTCGTCGTGACGATGTTCGCCTTCCTGGTCGCCCAGGAGGCGTCGCGACTCGACATGAAGCGCTTGTCGCGGCGCTTGCTGCTCGGCATCGGCGCGATCGCGCTCGGCACCATCGTGTGGCACGTCGCCCACGGCTACTGGGTGGGATGGAAGCAGATCCCCGACCCGCGCCTCTCGTTCGTCTTCCTGCCCGTGGTTCTGGCGGGTTGATCCTGTTCGCCGAGGCGGAAAAGCGCCGAAGCCTCCATTTCGTCTGGGTCGCACTGTTTCCGGTGCTCTTGATGTCGGGCGAGCGAAAAGCGCTGGTCGTCTACCTCATCCTGAGCGCACTACTCTTCGCGCGCGGCCGGCTCGCTCTGATCGTGCCGGCCCTCGCTGCGGCCTTCGTCGGGTTGCTCTTGCTCTCGACTGTGGTCGAGAACCCGTATCTGCAGAGGCAGATCCGAACGCTCGTCGACCCAGGGGGAACCGGCAACTACGAATACGTGCTGGCCACCGGCCGGTATCTGCCGGGCGACACGCCCAGCGACGTTCA
This sequence comes from uncultured Actinomycetes bacterium, assembly GCA_963766725.1. GTDB lineage: Bacteria > Actinomycetota > Thermoleophilia > Gaiellales > Gaiellaceae > DATEOR01. Next base: position 529,329 of record CAVYBK010000006.1, on the reverse strand, counting down.
GCGCGCCTTCGCCTTGCACGTCTCTTCCCAGATGTTCGCGGAGCATCCGCTCTTCGGCGTCGGCACCAACCAGTACGAGACGATCGTCGGCGAGACGTATCCGAACGCGCCGAAGGACATGCTGCTCGCGATCCACGGCGAGTTCCAGCGGATCCTGACGGAGAACGGATTGGTCGGTTTCTCCCTCTACGTGCTGATCTGGGCAGCCGCGTGGGTGAGGCTTTCGCGCGTACTGCGGGGCGCGCTCGATCGCGGCCGGCTGACGGGTGCCCAGGCGAGGGTCCTGCCGCTCCTGCTCTTCATCCCCCTGGCGCTCTTTGTCGGGACAGAGGCCTCAGGAACACGGGCCTTCATCGGTGTGATCATCATCTCCCTCCTGCCGGAGCTGGTGAGCGGGGCGCTTGTCGCAGGCGCGCACGCCAATGCCTCTCCGATCGGGCCTGCCGGCTCGTCCTAAGCCGGCCTTTCAACTCGCGGGAGGAGCCTCTTGAGCGTCTCGGTCCTCATGACGTGCCACGACGAGGAGAGCATGATCGAGGAGGCCATCCGAAGTGTGGTGGCGCAGACGATCTTCGATTCTGTCGAGGAGATCATCGTTGTCGACGACGGCTCACGGGATGGGTCACGGGTCGTCCTGGAGCGGCTGGATCGCGAGATCGACAAACTGAAGATCATCCAGACGCCGGGGCTCGGGCGACCCGCCGCGCGAAATCGCGCGGTGGGCGAAGCGAGCGGCGAGTTCATCGCCCTCCTTGATGGAGACGACTTCTGGACGCCTCAGAAGCTTGAGCGCCAGTTGCCCGCGTTCGGACGCGGCGCGAACATTGGCCTCGTCTACGGCGACTTCGTCGATTTTTCCCGCGATGACGCGGCGGACGGCCGGGTCATCACGGTGCGCCGATTCAACCCCGAAAGCGCTCACCAGCTTCGCGATTACTTCGTGCACGACGGGCCGATCATTCTGTCCACGATTGTCGTTCGCCGCTCGGTTTTCGACGACGTCGGCCTCTTCGATGAATCCTTCCTCGTTGGTCAGGACACAGAGTTCTGCCTGCGGGTCGCCACAAGTTGGCGGTTTTGCCACCTGCCGGGCGCTTTCACCTTCAAGCGTCGCCATCCCGGCTCAGATCACGGCGAGGCTCGACGCTGTGCTACCGAACGCCGCTCGGGTAACGCAGCAGTTCGCCTCACGCCATTCCGAGCTCAGACCACTTGCAGGCCGCCGAATGGGTCGGGTCCACGCAAAGGTCAGCGTCGACTGTGCGATGAGAGGCGAATGGCGCAAGGCCCTGCATCACCACCTCTGCGCGATCCGCCTCGCCCCGCTCTATTGGCGCGCCTGGGCCAACGTCGTCCTCCTACTCGCGCCAGCCTCTGTCGTACGACCCTGCTACGAGGCGATCAAGAGGCCGTGGCATGCCCTCCGGCAGTCGTGGCATTCCGCGCCACCATCCTCGTGAGGCACGCCGTATGCGAATTCTCTATGTGCTGAACGGGTTCGATCGAGGCGGCGCCGAACACGGACTGTTGACGCTGGTCGAGAACGGGGCGTTCGAGGATCACGACCTCAGGGTGCTTGCTCTTCTGCCGCGGTCGAGGCGATCTCGCGGACGAGATCGGCGCCAGGCTCGGCAAACGGGTCCAATTTGTCACGCAACGGCGACACCTTGACGCTCTGGGCGTGCTCGGTCGGCTTCTTCAGCATTCTGCGCACTGCATTCGCGTTTCGGCCGCAGAAGATGGTGCTTTCCCTGAAGCAGGCGAATGTCGTCGGTCGCACGGCGGCGTTATTGATGCCGCGCCTAACCTGTGTGGCCTTCGAGCACATTGCGGAATACCGAGCCCGCCGGTTCCAGGGGCTCTACGGGCCTCTATTGCATTTGCTGTCGAGGCGCGTCGACGAAGTCTGGGCCGACTGCGAGGAGACGCTCGACGAAACGCGCCGCTATTTCGTACCGCGCCGACCGAGCACGTCACGTAATTCCCCTCTTCGTCGCGGAGCGTCACGGGCCGTTCAAGACCGACTACGCATTGGGGCCTCGCCGTTCGGCTCGCTGCTGCCGGAAGGCTCATCGCGCGCAAGAACGTACCGCTGATGGTGGCGGCAGTCGATGGTCTGCGTCGGGCAAGGCGTCGATGCGACGCTCGACGTCTACGGCGACGGCCCCGACAGGCAGGCCATCGAGACGCTGGTCGTGGAGCGGGGCCTTCAGGATCATGTGCTCCTGCACGGCTACCGCGCCGACTGGGTGACACAGGCGATCGAAGCGGACATCTTCCTCAACCTCTCCGAGGCGGAGGGTTTTTGCATCGTCGTGGCCGAGGCGATGCTCGCGGGTTTGCCGGTGATTGCCGCCGACGTCGGCGGCATCCGCGACTACGGTCGCGACGACCAAAACATGCTGAAGCTTTCCGCACCAACTGCGGAGGACCGCGTCTACCGCGATTCTCCGCCTTGCTAGTGATCCTCGTTTGCGCGAACGCCTGGGCAAGCAGGCACGCGAAGACATGCTTCGGGACTACGACGTCCTGGCAGCCCGGCACCAGGTGGCGGAGGCGCTCTCATCTGCATGACGGCCAACGTTCTCCCCGGCACCGGCGCTCCGCGAATCGTCATGGTCTTGCCGGCGTATCTTCCCGAGAGCTTCGGCGGCGCCCCACAACAGACACGACGGTTGGCGCAAGCGCTCGCCCGGCGCGGAGCCGCCGTGACGCTGCTTGCGCCGCGTCTCGCAGGGGGAACGCCCGCGCAAGAGCGCGAGGGACTCGTCGAGGTGACGGCGCTTTCACCTACGCGCGGCCCCGAATCTGGGCGGGCGGCACGTCGACGCCTTCCTGTGGTGGTGCGGTTGCATCTACGCCTGGCTGTGGCGAAACAGGCGTAGCTACGACGTGATTTACGTCGTCCACGGCCGCCTGCACGCCTTTCCAGCAGTTACCGCAGGAAAGTGGCTGGGCAAGCCGGTCCTCGTGAAGCCTGGGCGCGGCGGCGAAGCCCATTTCGACCTGTCGGTCGTCCATCGTAAGCGATTGCTCGGCTCGTTCTTCGCGCGGAGCATCGCGCGGAACACGACCGCCTGGGTCGCCAACAGCCAGGAAATCGAGGCGGACCTCTGAACGGTGGGGTGTGGCGGGCGAGCGCGTTCATGCGATTCCGAACGGTGTGGAGATTCCGCACGATGAGGAGCAACGGTCCCGAAACGGCGTCGTTCATTTCGTCTCCATGGGCCGGCTCGAAGCCGAAAAGGCGGTCGAGCAGACGATTTGTGCGTTTGCCGGCCTGCCGGCCGATGCGCCGGCCCAGCTGACGATCCTTGGAGATGGACTGTGCCGCCCGGAGCTGGAAGCGTTGAGCCGACGCCTCGGGCAAGAGAGGCGGATCGCATTCACGGGTGCGGTCGGGGACGTGACGCCGTACCTGAAGGAGGCCGATGTCTACGTGTCCACGTCGGTGCTCCGAGGGCATGTCCAATGCGCTCCTGGAGGCGATGAGCAGCGGCGTGATGCCGGTCGTCTCGCGGGTCAGCGGCGCCGACGATCTCGTGGAGGAGGGCGTGTCCGGGCTTCTTGTTCCCGCCGGGAGACGAGACTGGCGCTCGCAAGGCGCCTCGAGAAGTCGCTTGCGATGACCGCAGAGTGCCGCCGGGCGATGGGTGAGGAGGCGCGCAAGGCAGTACGCGACCGTTTCTGCATCGACCGAGTCGCGGAGCATCATCTCTCCCTCTATCGCAGCCTGATCGAGTCGGCGAGATGAGAAAGAGCCTGACACAGCGAACGCTCGAGGGCGCTGCGTGGATCGGTGGAGCGTCCGTCGCACGGCTCGCCCTGCGCGTCGTCTCGGTCGCCATCCTGGCCCGGCTCCTGACGCCGCACGAGTACGGAGTCGTCGCGGGCGCTCTGATCGCCATGGACTTCGCGTCGATGATTTACGGAATGGGGCTCGCGCCGACGCTGATTCAGCGCAAGGAAGTGCGACCCGACCACGTGGCGACGGCCTTTTTCTCGCGCCCTCTTCATGGCATTCCTGGCGGCGTCGGGAATGTGGTTCGCCGCGCCTCTGATCGCGGAGCTCCTGCAGATCCCGGAGCTCACGCAGATCCTGAAGGTACTCGCCTGGCTGACGCCGTTCGGAGCGTTCAGCGTGCTGTGCGAGGCGTTGCTTGCCCGCAACATGCAGGTCAAGAGCGTGGCGATGCGCCCGCTCTTCAGCTTCACGATCTCGACCTTCCTCGTCGCGATCCCGCTGGCCTGGTACGGGTTCGGGTACTGGTCGCTCGTCGCCATGCAGGCGAGTCGACATCGTCGTGAGCGCGGCGACGCTGGGCTTTGCGGCGCGGAAGCTGCTCGTGTGGCCGCGCTTCTCGCGCCGCGCCTTTGGCGAGCTCTGGCGGCTGAGCCTTGGGTTCACTGTGAACCAACCATTCGTCTATCTCTCGCAGAACTCCGACAGGTTCATCATCGGCCGCGTGCTCGGCACGGCGACACTCGGCATCTACACGCGGGCGTCGTTTTTCACGAACACGGCGACGACACTGTTCGGAAATATCGCCCGCCTCTCCGTCTTCCCCGCCATGGCCAAGGTTCAGCAAGACGAGGCGAGGCTTCGGAGCGCGCTTCTGAAATCGTTCTCTCTCCTCGCGCTCTTGACGCTACCCGTCAGTGCCTTTTGCGTCATCTTCGCCCCCGAGCTGGTCGATCTTCTGCTCGGGCCCAAATGGCACGCGGCCGTCGTGCCGTTCGCGATCCTGTCCGGGACGTTGTATTTCTCTCTCGCCTGGCGCAACTGCGCGACGCTCTTTCAGGCGCTCGGACATCCATATTGGATAACCGGCAGCTCACATTTGCCGGGCGGCGGCGCTCATAGCCGGAATCTGGTGGATAGCGCCCCACGGCCTCACGGCAATCTGCGCGGTGATCGGCGTGGTCATGGCCTCGATGCTCGCGATCATGCTCGTCATCGTCAAGTACGCGATCGATCTACCGCTTCGAAGCGTCGCTGCGGCGCACTTCCATCCCCTCGTGGTCACCGCAGCGACGAGCGGTCTCTGTCTGACGGTGAAGGCGCTGCTGCCGGAGTTGCCGGGTCCCGCCCTACTGATTCTCACGCTCGCCTTGCTTCTCTCTTCAGCTTGCGCCTTCGTCTTCTTCAACCAAGAGCGCGTCTTCGGCTCTGCACGGCGTTCTGGCGTTCCACAGACCACATAACGGAGAACGATGAAACTCATTCTTCACATAGGCACTCCTAAGACCGGCACGAGCGCGGTGCAGCGGTTCCTGCACGCAACCGTCAACGCCTGACAGAATACGGCTTCCACTACGCAACGCCGTCATGATTCGGGGCAGGCGAATGCCGTCGCCAACGCCCTGTGCACCGGCGATAATCGAGCGGTACAGGCGTTTCTCGCCAAGCATGTGAAGGCCGCACGCCAGTGCGGTGCCGACACTCTTCTTATCTCCGCAGAGAATTTCTACGCAAGGAACATTCACGCTGGCGATGCAGCGGCAGCAGGTCGTGCCGAACGCGCCAGAACGTGACCAGATGTTCGTCGAGAGCGTTGCGGGAGTTGATCCCCGACGAGATCGCGACATGTCAGATCGTTGCTATTTCCGGCGGCCGGATCGATATGCAGAGTCGCTCTACAACCAGCATGTCAAGAGAGGCATCATCGATAGCACATTTGATGAGTTTCTCTCTCTCATCGAACCGGCGCTCCTCTACGACACCTGCATGCGCTCGTGGGCCGACGTCTTCGGCCGGAGGAACTGCGTCCGTGCGGCTCTATGACACCGTCAAGAACGACGTCGTCGGCGACTTTGTCATGAACGTGCTGGGCATCCAGGATGTCTCTCAGTTTTCTCACGTGCACAACCAGGCTAATGAGCGTCTCGCGTCGTGATCTCCTCGAATTCAAGAGACTGAAGAATCGAACTGCGAGGTTCAGCGAGCGCCACATGGAGGATGCAATCCTCCGTCTCATCAACGAAGAGATTGGATTGCGTCGAGAGGAGCCCGCCTCTTATCAAGACTTCCTGTCGCCGGACGACCGCGCCGGAGCTCCTGAGAACGCTCCAGCCGGAGTTGGATGCCCTGCAGGCATCGTATGGCGTACCGGCCTTCCCACCGTTCGATCTCGAGAAGCCGCGAAGGCGAGTTGGAGCCCGTATCCGGGTCTTACCCGAGAGCGGAGGCAGGCGATCGAGTTGCACTACGACCGGATCAACAGGCGGGTCGCGTTCCGTCTCGAACGGATGATGCTGAGATCGGCCGGACTTCCTTCGGAGAACCGTGCCCGGGAGCGGCGCCCTCATTGACGCTCTCAAGAGAGTCGGAGTGAAGCGGGCGCTGCACGGATTCGCCGTCGGGCTGCAGAGGGGGAGCGTTTAGTGTCCGTTAGCACTGGCCGAGACGTCGGCCGGCCGCTCATCACCATCGGGATCACGTGCTACGACGCGGAAGACACCATCCGGCGTGCCGTGGAAAGCGCTCTGAGCACAGACGTGGACACGCGCGCGAGGTCATCATCGTCGATGACGGCTCGACCGACGGTTCCGCGACAATCTTCGAGGAAGCTTGAGCGGACGCATGCGGAGATTCGCTCTCATTCGCTCACGAGCGAAAACCGCGGTGTCGCCGAGGCACGAAACACGGTGCTGGCGGACGCGCGGGGAGCTTTTATTGCATTTCTTCGACGACGATGACGAGAGCGCGCCTGACCGGCTCGAGCAGCAGTACCGGCGAATCGTCGAGTACGAGCAACGCATCCCGGCGCGCCCGTCTTCTGCTACGCGAACCGGCTCGTCGTTCAGCCTGGCAAGCAGGACCCGACGTTCGAGCGTCTCGGCATCGGCCGTGTGCCCCCCGAGCCGATCAGGCTCCATCGTCGCGGATTATGTGCTGGGCGTTCTCAGGGGATGACGGCGAGCATTCTTGGGGAATGTTGGGGAGCTGCACGCTTATGGCGCGAACCGAGGCTTTCGCGACTCTCGGCGGCTTCGATGGTCAGGTTCCGTCGCGTGCGCCGAGCTCGACCTCGCCGTCCGCGCAGCATTAGCCGGAGCCCATTTCATCAGCGTCGATGCACCGCTGGTTACTCAGTATCTGACGCCGACGGCGGACAAGGCAGGCGACGCCCTGCTTCGGTATCGCCTCCTACTCGTCGAGAAGCATCGGGATTACCTCAAGCAGAAGCGATGCTACGCAGGCGCATGGTGCTACGTGCATGCGCGGTTCCATCGCTCACGGCACGGCCCGTGGCGCCTCTGGTACCTCGCCGCACTCATCGTCTTTCCCTGGCGGGTGTCACTGCGGCGGATCAGGGGCTCGTCCATGCTCGCTCGTCTACGACCGGTACCCGGATGGACCGCGTCGGCCTGATCGGCAGCACAGACTCGGGCGGTGACTCCTTTCTGAGGCGAAGGCGCTCGAGTGCTGGGACGAGACGGCGTGCTGTCCAGCCGCCGCCGCGAGACGGGCGGCCGTCCGATGGCGCAGCCTCTCGTCTCGGCGGTGATGATCGTCCGCGACGGCGAGCGTTCCTGGGGAGGCGTCCGGTTCGTCCGGCACGCCGACGGCCGCAGCCGCGGCACGTGAGCGCGGGGCGGACGCTCGGCGTAAGGGCCCCTCGCGGCGAGCTGATCGGCTTCCTCGAGGCGGCCAAGCCGAGCCAACGGCACCGCGATCGCCGCCGGCCGCTCCTTTTCGATCACCTCGCCGGGATCGTTCGTCCGAGGACCACGACCGGTTCGAGAGGAGACCCTGGAGCTCAGCACCGACCGCTTCGAGCGAGAAGGCGTCGGTGACACGCTGCCGAGCGCGCTCCCCGAGAAGCCGCGCCTCGGCCTCGTCTCCGAGCAGGCGATTCAGGCATCGAGCGAGCTCCTCGGCATCCTCGGAGGGCACGACCAGCCCGCCTGACTGCTCTCCGCGGTCGAAGATGTCCTCGATCCCTGGGGCGCTCGTCGCGACCACCGGGAGGCCGCAGGCCATGGCCTCGAGGGGGGCGACCGGAAATCCCTCCCACCGTGACGGGAGAACGTAGACGTCGCCGGCGGACAAGTATCGGCGGATGGCTGTCTTGTCGAGGAGGTACTCGTCGATCCATCGAACGTCAGGGAGCTGGAGCTGACGCAGCTGCTCGGCCAGGACATCCCGGTCTCGCCCGGTGCCGACGAGCAGGAGGGCAAGCTCCTTGGCCGGCCGAGCGGCACGAACGAGCCGCCAGGCCTCGAGGAGGAGGTCGAGACCCTTCGTCCGGACGTCGATCCTCCCGTGCCAGACGGCGAGCCGCGTCTCGGCTCCGATGCCGAGCTCAGCACGCGCGCGGTCCCGGTCTGCCGGGTACCACGCTTCGAGGTCGAGCGGGTTCGGGATGCGCGCGATCTTGGCCTCCGGTAGCCCATACGCCTCTCGCACCCGCCGGGCTTCCACCGACGAGGCCACGATCAGGGCGCGGCTTCGGCGGAGGGAGGACGGACGAACGCACTTCTCGAGACGGCTGAGCTGCCAACTTCCGCCCTGATACGTCGCGAACACGGCGATGCCAAGGACGCGGCCGATGGCGACTGAGACGTCGAAGCGAGGCGACTCGTACTCCTGGCAGAGGATCGCGTCGCACTGCGAGCGCCTCAGCTCTCGGGCGAAGGCTCGGATCGGGGTCGCGAGGTACGGCGCGAGGTCACGTGCAAGGGCATAGGTCGAGGGGTGACGTCGACCGGCCGCCCCGAACACCTCGGCTACCGACCATCCGTACGGGTCGGTCATGCGTGCGCGGAGACGCCTGTAGCGCGCCGGCGCAGGTAGGACGCAGATCGGCGCCGCCGTCTGCCGGTGCCTGAGGTAGGTCGTTTCCTCGACCCTGGCCGAGAAGCAGAAGACGATGCTTTCGACCCCGGTGCGTCTCAGCGCCTCGATGTAGCCGAACAACCAGCCCCCGGTCATCTCCTCGGCGAATCCCTGGAGCGAGACCCCTATGTCGTCGAGGAAATCCTCCACCAGGTCACCCCACGGCACGATGGCGAGCGTCTTCGGGTGCCGCACGTCGCCGACGGGGCATGCGAGGCGCCCCCTCACGTAAGCGCTCCTTCACCCCTTCACCCCAATGCGGGCTTCTGCCAGCCTGAGGCCCGCTCCGTCCCGCGGCCGCTCGGACGGTGCACGGCGTAACCGACGAGCGTCAGGGGAGCGAGCGCAACGCAGATCGCCCTGCGCACGTCGTGTCGAGCCCGGCAGAACGACACGTCATGGCAGAGGACGGTCAGGGGCGTGATGAACGTCGCGTGGCCCTGGCAGGGGACGCCCACGAGCTCCCGCATCTCGGCGAGCGAGTAGCCGCGGCGGACGTGGCCCCACTCGGCCATCATCTCGGACTCGTCCGGGCAGAACCGCCGCAGTGCCCGGTAGTACGGAAACCGCCAGTTCTCGTTCGGTGTCGTGACAAGCAGCCAGCCCCCCGGCCGGAGGACCCGGAAGGCCTCCGAGATCGCTCGTTCGTGCTCGGGTACGTGCTCCAGCACATCGAACATCGTGACCGCGTCGAACGAGCCGTCCGGGAACACGAGGGCGGTCGCGTCCCCGCACACGAAGCGAACTCCCTCCGCGCTGTTGCACGGCGCATCGGCGAAGCTGGGGTCGAGATCGAGGTTGACGACCTGCGCCCGCGGATAGAGCAGCCGGGTGAGTCCGCTCTGTCCACCGCCGACCTCGAGGATGTCGGCGAACGGCAGGTCCGGAGCGATCTGGTGGATCGCCCGCATCTTCTCGCGGTAGAAGAACCCGAGCGTCCTCGGGCAGACGAACGGATTGCGCTGGAGAAATGCCCGGCGGGACTCCTTGTACGCGGGGGCGGTCATGCTAGCGCGCGTGCGAGCGCAGGTCTGCGCCCGCCTCTTGATGCCGGAGGTAGTACCACACTCCGCTCAGATATCCGCGGACCTGCGGCGTGAGCGGCAGGCTGGCCGTTTTCGCCCTGCGGACGGCCTGCGGTAGCACCCCGCGGACAGCCTGGCGTAGCGCTCTCCTCCCGTAGTACGCGGGAATACCGACGGCGATCCTGTAGAGGTTTCCCCAATGCCGGTAGCGCTCGAACTGCACGAGCAGCGCCACCGTGTGACCACGCATGTAGGAGTGGAGCTGCGCGCTGAGCGAGTCCCAGTCCGAGCGATGATGGTGGAAGACGACAGCCGACGGTTCATACCGGCAGCGGTGGCCCTCGGCGAGTACGCGGTACCACATCTCCGAATCCTCGCTGCAACCCGATGCTCCGGCGCCCAGCCTCTCGTCGAAGTAGCCGACGAGGTCGAAAGCGCGGCGGCGGAAGGCCATGTTCGCGCCGGCGCCGATTCGCCACACCGGGACGCCGCGCGCTCTCATCGTCGCGAAGAAGTCGGGCCCGAAGTCGACACTCCGGTATCCCCACTTCTCCCCCGCCAACTGGAAGGCGTACTGCGCCTCGGTCTCCAGCTCGGCCGGAAGAATCAGCCCGGTGACGGCCAGCACTTCCGGATCGGCGAACGCGACCTGCACCCCGGCGATCCAGTCGGGCGCGACGGTGACGTCGTCGTCGGTGAAGGCGAGGATGTCGGCTGTGGTGGCCCCGACGGCGGTGTTGCGTGCGACGGCCAGGCCGGCACGCGGTTCGCGCACGTAGCGAACTCCGGGAACGTCCTCGGTGACCGTGCGGGTCGCGTCGGACGTCGGTGCGTTGTCGACGACGACGATCTCACGCGGCGGTGGCGAGAGCGCGCTGAGCGAGGCGAGGCAACGGGCCAGCTCAGCCGGCCGCTCGCGGGTGCAGACGGCGACCGCTATCGACGCCTGACCGGAGGGCGCCCTTCGAGCGGTGTGCGACAGCGTCGAGAGCGGCGAATCCAGCTCGAGGAGAGATGCAAGCTTCGGGGGAGCCTGCATGTGCTGCTTGCGCCGCGGAACCGGCAGGGGGGGCTCGAAGCCCTGGCCGACGAGCAGCCTCCCGACCGAGGGCGCTACGGCTCTCGAGGCCCGAGCGGCGAGCGAAGCGGACGTCATCGGAAGCTGGAAGGAGGGGATCGCGAGATGGCCGAGCGGCGTGTCGTGCCACCAGAAGACGGCCCAGTAGCCTTCGATGTCGGTTTTGCCGGCAAGCGACGGGAGGGGCTCGTTCAATCGAATGTCGAGCACCTTCCAGGGTCGAAAGTCGCTCATCCGGGCCGCCTCAGCCCGCCGTCGCTCGCTTCCCGGAGGAGCGGCCGCCGGAGTCGACGAGTCGGGTGGGCTCCTCCGATGAGCGCTTGCCGTCGGTCCCGATCCATCCGGATCACCCTGTAGTAGCCGCGTGTGCGTCCGAAGAGGAAGCTCAAGCTGATAGCCAGGTCGGCCGCTCTCGTCCGCGAGCGAATCGCCGCCGGAATCATGGCGGAGCTCACCAACGCCGCCCGGCAGAGACGGCCGACCGACGTCGCGAGCCAGGACGCGACCGAACCCTTCCAAACGAGAGCGTCGGCGTACGTCTGGCTCGCACCCAGAGCCCGGGACATCGCCGCGACGTACGCGAAGGACGTGCGCCGCTCGGGGATCCGGTGCCGGAGCTCGCACGCAGGCGTGTACCAGAGCTCGTGCCCGCTCCCAGCCACGCGAAGCGACATCTCGACGTCGCCTCCCGAGGTGAGCTCGTGTCCCACTCGATCCGCGAGCAGGGGCTCGTCCACCCACCCCGACTCCTCGATCGCCGTCCGCCGAAGGACGAGACCGGCGCCCGCGAGGGCCGGTACGATCCGCTCCGCCGGGCCGTGATCCTGCTCCGCGAAGCACCCGCCGTGCCGCTTGACGTACCCCCGCGGCGGCTGCTCCCAGTCGAGGGCGACACGGCCGCCGAACCCGCCTGCCGTCGGGTGCTCGAGGGCGAAGTGGATCCCATTCCTCACCCAGTCGTCCCGGAGCAGGCAATCGTCGTCGATGAATCCGATCCACGGCGCCGTGGTGCTCACGACGCCTCGAAGCCTGGCAGGAGTGAGGCCTTGAACAGGCTCGTGGACGAGCCGCAGCCCGGGAATGCGACCGGCGCGCATGTGCCCGGCGACCACGTCCGCTGTTGCGTCCGTGCAGTTGTTGTCCACGACGAGGCAGGCCCAGTCCGCCTGGGTGGACGGTTCCTGGCGGGCAAGGGAAGACAGCGCTAAGTCGAGCATGGAGGCGTTGTTGTAGGTGCAGATCACGAGCTCGAGCAGGGGCGGGGTGGGGCGGTTCACGGCAAGCTCCTCCGGATCCGTGCCACGCGCCTTCGCGACCGGCCGTAGCCCCCAAGCAGCCCGACGATGCCGCCGTAGAGCTCGCCCAGGATCATGGCCGGGGGTATCGGATCGGAGCCGCGTATCGGATGGCGGCCAGCGATGCTGCGGCCCAGCTCGAAGAGCTCCCAGCGGAACCACCAGGCGATGAAGGCAAGCAGCTGCAAGCGCCGTTCCGGGTCTGCCCGCAGGCACTTGGTTACGAAGACCATGAAGCCGAGCCCCCAGCTCCTGCGATACTGGCGCCGGAGCTCGGCAAGCTCCCGTCGATGCTCGTGAAAGGCAAGAAAACGGGGCTCGTACACGATCGACCGTCCCGCCCGGATGATCCGGTAGAAGATGTCGAGGTCGCCCCCGCCCGGGACTGGCCCACCGGTGTCCAGTGCCTCGTCGAAGCCGCCGATCTCCCTCAAGACATCCGTCCGGAACGCCATGTTGGCGCCCGCCCCAAATATGCCGGCCCCTGCGGGGTAGAGAGGGTTTCCCGGCAGCCTGGCTCCGTACCGGATCTTCTCGAAACCACGCCGGAACCCGCCCCGCTGCTCGAAAATCACCTGGGCCCTTGTCGCGAGCTCCAGGGGTAGCACCAGGCCCGTAAAGGCCACGGCGTCCGGATTCTCGCCGACCGCTTCTGCGAGGCCGCGTCGCCAGTGCCGGTCCACGACCACGTCGTCGTCCAGGAATGCGAGCAGCGCACCTCGCGCTTCCGCGATCGCCCGATTCCTCGCGAAGTTCAGCCCGGGCCGTGGCTCGAGAACGTACCGTGCTCCGCCCCACTCGTCGACGAGCGTGTGAGTCCGGTCGTCGGACGGCGCGTTGTCCACGACGATGATGTCGAGGCTGCCGTTGGGCTCCGCTACGGTGGGCAGCGTCTTCCCGAGCGAATCCAGGAGTCGTGCCACCCTCTCGCTCCCGTCCCTCGTGCAGATCGCGACTGAGACGAGTGGCAGCTGCGGTGGAGCGAAGGACCGGCCCAGCTCCTCTCGGATCGCCTCGGCGAGGATCTCCTCGCCAGCCCGGCGGGCGATCTCGTCGGCGAGGGCGTCCGAGCGAAGCGCCCGCCTCGAACCGAGCTCCTCCATCCAGAAGGCGATCGGCACGCCCTTTCGTCGCACGAGGATAGCCACACCTTCGTCGTCGCCGGCGGCATGGAGGTCGCCAATCGGCTCCGTGATCTCGATGTCGAAGATCGTGTACGACACGAGGACCGGTCAGTCGGAGACTTTCGCCCGCGAGACTTCCCAGGGAAGACCGAGCTGCACGACGCGATCATTTCTGCCGTGGGAATCACCCTGGAGCCGAAACCGGAGGATGTCCGTCTCGAACGCGAGCGTCTGGTACGCGGAGCCGAGCCAGACGCCAGTGACGTATTCGCCGACCGCGAGGAGCGCCGGGATCTCGATCCTGGCCACGTATCTGCCCGGCGCTCCGCGCTCGGTGGGCGCGGTCTCGGACCAGGCCTCCTCAAGCACCCGCAGTCCGCGCAGGTCGTGCAGGAACACGGCGAAGTCGAGAGTCGGAACGGGCTCGTGGAGGACGAACTGCATCTCGATTACGAAGGGCTCGTCGCGCGGGAGCACGGTCGCGAGCGCGCCCGAAGCATCGAGTATCCGGACGAGCTCGAGCGAAGCGGGCAGGCCCGCCTCGCCGGCGAAGGCCCGCTCGTGCGAACGCGCGGCGCCCGAGGTCAAGTAGGCGCGCATGACTTCCTTCGTCGGCCCGTACGCGGCGACCTTCCCTCGGTCGAGCCAGATCGACGTCCGGCATAGGCGGGCCACTGCATCGAGGTTGTGGGTGACGAACATCACCGTCCGCCCTTCCGCCTCGAGGGAATCCATCTTGTTGAGACATTTCCGCTGGAATTCCAGGTCGCCGACGGCGAGCACCTCGTCGACGGCCATGATCTCGGCCTGGAGATGCGCGGCGACGGCGAACGCGAGCCGGAGATACATTCCGGACGAGTAGCGCTTCACGGGCGTGTCGAGGAACCGAGCGACACCCGCGAACTCGACGATTTCCTCGAAGTTCCGCTTGATCTCACGACGACTCATGCCGAGAACGGCACCGTTGAGGTAGACGTTCTCTCGGCCCGTCAGCTCCGGGTGGAAACCCGTCCCGACGTCGAGCAGGGCGCCGACGCGGCCCCGTGTCCGCGAGACTCCGGACGTCGGTTCTGTGATCCGGGTGACGATCTTGAGCAGCGTGCTCTTCCCGGCGCCGTTCCGCCCAATGATCCCGATGGTCTCTCCTTGCTCGGCCGTCACACTTACGTCCCGCAACGCCCAGTGCTCGCGTGGCTGGGGCGCCCGTTCGATTCTGACCATGCGACGGACCGACGCAGAGATCACGTCTCTGACTGCATCGCCCCCGCCGCGAAACTCCCCGAGCGTGTATCGCTTCGAGACTCGATCCAGTTCGATCGCAGTCGCCATCAGATCACGTCCGCGAACGAGCGTTCCGTACGGGCGAAGTAGCGGAGGGCGAGGAAGAGCAGGATCGCGAGCGAGGCAGCCGAGACGATGAGCTCGGGGCCCGGAGCCTCCGTGGCCAGCACGGACCAGCGTATGCTGTCGATCACGCCGACGACCGGGTTGACCGCGTACACCCAGCGCCATTGGCCGGTCACGAGATCGCTCGGATACGCCACGGGGCTGCAGAGCAGCCAGAGCTGGATGAGAAACCCAGTCGTCTTCCCAACGTCGCGATACCGGACGTTGACCGTCCCCAACAGCAGCCCGACGGCGAGTGCCGTGGCCATCATGCCAAGCAGGCAGAGCGGAAGGGCCAGTAACCGCGCGGTGGGTGCGAGGCCGTAGTAGGCCATGAGCCCGACGACGAGGCCGGATCCGACGGCGAGGTCGATCATCCCGGGAACGAGCGCGCCGAGGGGGGCGACCAACCGCGGAAAGTACACCTTGGTGATGAGCGGCGCGTTGCCGACCAGGCTCCCCGTCGTCGCCGTCACCGTGGACGAGATGTACAACCAGGTGAGAAAGCCCACGAGCGCGAAGACGATGTAGGGCACGTCTCCGGTGGACACGCCGGCGAGGCGGTTGAAGACGATAGTGAAGACGACAACGCCGACGATCGGCTGCACGAGAGCCCAGCCGACGCCGAAGGCCGCTTGCTTGTATCGGGCCTTGAGGTCGCGCTGAGCGAGGAAGACCACGAGCTCCCGGTATCCCCAGACCTCCCGAAGGTTCAGCGCCCGCCTTCCCTTGGTCGGTGCGTTCTCGATCCAGCTGTCCGGTTCCGCGCCCCTGCGGGCGCGCGTCGGTCGCTCGGGCTGCCGGGGCTCTCCCGATGCGGATCCGCCGCGCCGGCCGATCCAATCACCCGAAGACCGTCGATCCTTGTCATCAGTTCGCCCAACCCTTGGCAACGAGCGGGCGCGCTGCACCCGCACTCGCTCGACGGAGCAAGAAGGAGGAGGTGAACAACGCCGTCATCAGCCCCGCGATCACGTCGCGGCCACTCCAGCGAGCCGGTGCGGCGCCCGCGGCTCGGCGCCGACCGCGAGCGCAAGCGGCCAAAGGCAGGAGCTGCTGGCCTGACGCAGCCGCCCGGCGGCGAGGTGGCTCGGCACGTCTCGGATCAGCTGCTTGCTGTAGTGGATCTTCCAGAATGTAAGCCCCTCCTGGTACGCCTCGGTTGCGCCCGGGTGCCTCGGCGAGATACGGACGCTGCTCGCGCAGGACGAAAAGCGCGAGCCGCAGCATGTTGAGCATGTCGCGCGACATCGCCGCCGGATGCCGCCGGTACTGCGCGACGACTTGGTCGTGGCCCGCGACCGGGTGCGTGCGTGTCACGCGCAGATACAGCTCGTAGTCCTCGAGCGCACTCAGGCGCGGATCGAAGCCGCCTGTCTCCTCGAGGACCGCACTGCCGTAGAGAACAGCCGCGTGCATGCTGATGTAGTTCCGCCGCAGCATCGCCGTGTAGTGGTCGCTCACCCGTCGGGGTTGCGCGACCTCCCGGCACGGCGACCGTCGGGGAGGACGAGCTCGAAATCCCCGCTCGTGAAGGACTGGTCGTCCGCGATTCGGCGCTCTCTCCACGTCGGCAGGACGGCGCCCTCCTCGTCCATGAGCTCGTAGTGTCCAAAGGCGAAGGCGGCTCGCGGCCAGCGCTCGAATGCTTCGATCCCCGCCTCGATCGCGCCCGGCAAGAGCCGGTCGTCTGCGTCGAGGAAGGCGATGTGGTCGCCGGAGGAGGCGCGCCAACCGGAATTCCGGGCCGCCGAGAGCCCCCGTCGTTCCTGATGGAGGTACCTGACGGATGGATCCCGGGTTGCGACTGCCCGCGTCTCGTCAGTCGAGCCGTCGTCGACGACGACGATCTCGGAAACGAGGCTCCCCTGCGCATCGGCACTCGCGATCGCCTCGCCCAGGAAGCGACCCTGGTTGTAACAGGGGATGACGACCGAGACACTCAATGGAACCGCCGGGAGCCAGCACGTGTGGGCGGATGGAATCCGCCGACCTCGACTGTTTTCGCGGCTCCAGGTTCATCTCCTCCGGCCAGCACCCGGAGGCTGGATCGCTCTGTTGAGGCCGGAACTCCGCCCCGGCGCGGCTAGCGCCGCGCGTAGGCGCGAACGTAGTCGAGCCAGATGTGCGTCGGGGTGGTCGCCTTGTCGACGAACTCGTCCTGCATCGCCAGCGTGACGCGCATGAAGAGCGGCCGCTTGGCTTCGGGGAAGGTCGGGAAGCGGGACAGCTCCTTGCCTTCGAGATAAATCGTGATCCACTTGCGCGTGACCATGCACCCGTAGCGGTGGAATTGACCGTCGAACATGTCGTTCCAGCCCCAGATCCCCATGTTCTGGATTGAAGAGAGCCCCGAGTAGTTCCCCGCGGAGTCGTTCCCCGAGGAAGAGTGGCGGTGAACGGCCATGTGGTACCCGTCGTAGTCGTTGTCGCCGTATGCCTCGATGACGTCGATCTCGGCGCGGGCCTGATCCGGGCCCTCGTCGGGCTTGGGGGTGTAGAGCCAGAAGGCCGGCCATGACACCGCCTTCTGGAATGCCATCTTCGCCTCGAAGTAGCCGTAGCGCTGTGCGAATCCCTCGCCGACGTTGTCCACCGTCTGCATGTGCCCGGAGTACCAGGAAGTCCCCACCTTCTGCATCGTGATCGTGAGCACTCCCGGCGTGTCGATCGAGAACGTCACCGGCGTTTGCGATGGGGCTGACGAAGTGCGCCAGGGACGTATCCGGTCGTGCCGGCGCGTACCAGGGCCCCGCCCCGGTGGCGCCGTCGGTGATGGTCGTGAGCGAGTCGAAATTGTCGTGGAATGTCCTCTTGTAGCCCGTGAGGTCGAGCGGCTGGCCCTTGTGTGAGCCGTCCCATTCCGCGGTCGCCCAGTCGAAAACAACCGGTTCGCATTCGAGAACGTGTTCTCCCCGCTTACACGTGTCGGTGCCATCGCCGCCGTCCAGAAGATCGGTTCCTCCCTCGCCGTTGATGGCATCACTACCGTCGCCACCTTCGATGCGGTCATTTCCCCGGCCAGACTCCGCCCTGTCCCCTCCTCGCCCCAGGAAGAGCTCGTCAGGACCCGGACCCCCGCACACCAGGTCGTTGCCGTCACGCCCGTAAACCCGATCACCTCCTCCCTTTCCGACGATGACGTCCCGGGCCGTCGTTCCGACCAAGCGATCTCCTCGGTTCGTGCCGACGATCGTCGCTTTGTGCCCGAGGCAAGTTGCTGCGACGCCCACGCCAGGAGCTGCAAAGAGCGCCATAGCGCTGACGAGAGCGATCGCGCCTACCGAAAGAAACCTTATGGCCCGTGGCATGGCTCAAGCATCGGCACCGCGCGCCGAACGCTTAGCGACCGCAAGGGGGTATTGCTTCGTTGTGAGCTGCCGACGGACGAACGGGCGTTGCTCCACCTCACGCACTGCGCCGGACCTCGAGACGGGGTCACGCCTCTGAGTAAACGCCGCGTCCCCAACGCGTCCACGTGCCTTACGAATCGCGACGCATGGCGACCGTTCCAGGACGTCGGGAAACGGCGTAGATGCTTGCTCCGACAGTCGGGCCGTCAGGATTTGCCGTAAGGCCGTCTTTCGTAATGAAGGGGTCCCCGGTTCGAGTCCGGGCGTCGGCTCCTCGCTTACGGCTAGAAGGCGGCTTCGCCATCCACCACGTGAAGTCGAGCTAGGTCTCGAACTCCCTTCTGGCTAGCACGCCTTCTTCTTCGTCCAGCCCAGGGTGGCGACCGCGACGACGCCGCTTCGCACATGCCGGGTCCGGGTCAAGAAGTCGTAGCGGCCCGGCTTCCAGGAGCCGTTAGGGCACGCCATGCCGGCTTCGGATGGCGAGATCGTGAATCCGAAGTTGGGGCCCCCTTCGGCGCAGTTCATCACGTGGCCGGTCTTCGCCATACCCGTTATCGCGCTGCTGTGCGCGGTCGTCCGTTGGATCTCGGCATGGACGTGCAGGCGACGCGAGGTTGTGCATGAAAGGGAGGTGTTGAACCAACCGCCGCGCATGTCGACCGAGTGTCCCGAGACGAGGACGCTCGAAAGGACATGGAGGCTCCCCCTCCGGGCCTCGGCGAACGAGTTGATCTCGGCGCCGGCGGTCGCGCTGAGCGCGAGTGCGGCGACGAGGACGGCGACGACGAGCGAAGTGCGGCGCATCATTCCTCCTCGGACGGTGGCACCTGGGAGGGTAGAACGTGGCCCTTCGGTTTGATAGCCGCCTGAACCGGGTCAGCGTCGCTCGACGCGCGAGCCACCGACGATTGTCTCCAGGCCAGAGCCGAGCCTCACGAGGGCTTTGTTGCCGCCGTCGTAGTCGGGCGCCCAGAGAAGGAGTGTCGCCTCCTCCTGGTTCACGCGGCACGGCTCGCTGACGAGTCCTTCGCCGTCGAGCCACGCGCGGATGAAGGGGTTCGAGCGGCGCTCGTCTCCTATGGTGGTCTCCTCCTTGTGGCCCGGGAAGACCTGCGTCTCGTCGTCGAGGCCGAGGAGGACGTCGAGAATCGAGTGCTTCAGCTTGGCGAGGTCGCCGTCCGGTCCCGAGGTTCCGCCGACGGTGCCCCGGAAGAGAACGTCGGCGGTGAAGCAGCGGCTCTGGTCGACGAGGAACGCGACGTGGTCCTCGCAGTGGCCGGGCGTGTAGAGGGCGCGGATACGGAGCCCTCCGCTCGCGACCTCGTCGCCGTCGGCGAGCTGTGACTGCCCGAGCAGTGGCACGCCGTGCCGAGCGGCGAGCTCGTCGATCGCGACGACGTGGTCCGGATGGCTGTGCGTGCAGAGGACGTGCGTGATCGTGATGCCGTCGCGCTCCGCGCGTTCCTCCAAAGTCTGCGTCAGGCCGTTGCTGTCGATGAAGACGCCGTGCCCGCCGGGGCCCTCGGCGACGAGGTAGGCGTTGGAAAGCCACTCGGGGTGCTCGACGCGCTCGACGATCATGCGAACTCGATCACGCTTCTGATGCCGTCCTGGGCCTCCATGAGCTCGAACCCTTGGTTGACGTCGTCGAGCGTGATCCGGTGGGACACGAATGCGCCGACGTCGATGTCGCCGGCCAGCGCCCGCTCGACGTACTCCGGCACCTGATCGCGTCCTTTCACGCCGCCGAACGACGAGCCCGCGATCCGACGCCCGGTGATCAGATAGCGCGGGACGACCTCGAGCACCTCGCCCTTGCCGGCGACTCCCGCGACGGTGCAGAGACCCCAGCCCATGCGGGCGGATTCGACGGCCTGGCGCATCACGTCGACGTTGCCCGTCGCCTCGAACGTGTAGTCGGCCCCGAAGCCGGCGGTCATCTCCAGGATCCGCTCGACGGTGTCTGGGCCGCCGACCAGCGTGTCGGTAGCGCCCTGGGCTGTCGCGAGCTCGAGCCTCCCGGGCGAAAGGTCGACGCAGACGATGCGCTGGGCGCCCTGGAGCCGGCACCCTGCGACCGCGCCCAGCCCGACCATGCCCGCACCGAAGACGACACAGGTCGCGCCGGCCTCCACCTTCGCGGTGTTCATCACGGCGCCGAGGCCGGTCGAGAGTCCGCACGCGAAGAGGCACGCGTGCTCCGGCGGCGCCTCTGGATTGACTTTCGCAAGAGCGATCTCCGGCATCACGGTGTACTCGGCGAACGTCGATGTCCCCATGAAGTGGCGGATCGGCTCGCCGCCCCGTCCGAGCCGGGTGGTCCCGTCCGGGAGGAACCCCTTGCCCTGCATGTCCCGGATCGCCAGACAGAGGTTCGTGCGGTCGCTGAGGCAGTGGATGCACTCCCGGCACTGGGGCGAGAAGAGCGTCACGACCTGGTCGCCCGGCGCGACGGATGTGACGTCGGGGCCCAGCTTCTCCACGATCCCGGCGCCCTCGTGGCCGAGCACGGTCGGCGCGTAGCCGGAGGGATCAGCCCCGGAAGCGGTGTAGAGATCGGTGTGGCAGACCCCACAGGCGGTTAGCCGGACGAGCACTTCTCCGGACTTCGGCTCGGCGAGGTCGATCTCCTGGACCTCGAGCGGTTGGCCGAACTCCTCGAGGACGGCAGCCCTGATCCTCACCGGCTCAGGCCGCCTAGCTCGCGCGGCGCAGCTGTTCCTGCACGTGGCGGAAGGCCCGCGAGTCGGGCTCGAGCCTGTCGAGCGCGGCCTCGAGACAGTAGACCGCCTGCTCCTGTCGGCCGCTTCGGCCGTGGAGGAAGCCGAGGTTCGCGAGGACCTGGCCTTCGTGATGCTCGTCGTTGATCTCGCGCAGGAGAGTGACGGAGGCGTCGAAGTGGTCGATCGCCGCGCGCTCGTCGCCGGTGTGGGCAAGGGCGAGGGCGAGGTTGTTCAGGGTCATCGCCTCCGTGCTCGGATCGCCGGCTGAGTGTGCGATCTCGAGCGCGGCTCGATGGGCCTCGACGGCCGCAGTCGCATCGCCCTGTCGCCGGAGCTCGACGCCGCGTGCGTTGAGGCGCCCGGCCTCCTTGCCCCGGTCGCGCTCGCGCGACCGCTCGCGCCTCTCGGTCTTCCGCTCGGTCTTCCGCGTGCGGAGGCCGTCGACCGGCCGGCGGGCGGCGGTGCCCGCGGCGGACTGGACGCTGCCTGCAGCCGACTGGACGGCGCCCGCGGCGTGGCGAAGCGTCCCTCCCCGGCGGCGCAGCGACCGTCCAACGACGAAGGCGACTCCTCCGGCCAGGGCCAGGAGGAGCAGGAGCGCGATCAGCTTCCCGAGGCCGATCACGACGAGGAAGCCGAGCACGAGGAGGCCGAAACCGCCGACCGCGATCGCGCGGCGTCGCAGCTGCGCGCCTTGAGCCGTCGGCTCGAGGGCTGCGCGCGCGTTCTCCGGAATGGTGTCTTTCAAGGCGCTTGCATCCATCAGTTTCCCCGATCCGCAGTGCTTCCCTCCTCAGTTCGCGGAACGGGCGTCCAAACCTTTGTACCCGGACCGTCGGCGATACGCGCAAGGTAAGAAACGAAAGCGGGCCGCCACCAAGAGGTCGAAGGAGGTGGCGAATTGACCTTTACATCACGCAAACGACACTCGCCGCAATGACCCTGGCTACCAGGTGTTCATGTTGCTTCGCATCGGTTTCGTCGTCGCACCGATCCTGTTCGGGCTCGACAAGTTCTTCAACTGGACGGTGGACTGGACGCAGTACCTCGCGCCCTGGATCGACGACATCGTCCCGGGGAGCGCGCAGGACTTCATGTACTTCGTCGGAGTCGTCGAGATCGCGGCCGGCCTGCTCGTCCTGGCGGCGCCGTGGATCGGAGGCTTCGTCGTGGCAGCGTGGCTCGGCGGCATCGTGGTGAACCTGCTCACGAACAACCCGCCGGAGTACTACGACATCGCGCTCCGCGACTTCGGCCTGTTCCTCGCCGCGCTCGCCCTCGGGCGACTGGCGTGGGCCTATCGCACCGTGCCGGCCCCCAAGCACACCACGTCGACCGAGCCGGCCCACCGAGCTGCCTGAGGACTGACGTGCGAACGCTCTCGAGCCTGGAGCCGGCCGGCGCGGACGTGAACCGCTGGCGGCGCGAGCAGCTCGCCCTTTCGGGCTTCTCGCTTCCGCTCGCGGCCCGCGTCGCCCGCGACCCGCGGTACGACCTGCACCGGCTGATCGAGCTCGTCGAGCAAGGCTGCCCGCCGGAGCTCGCCGTCCGCATCCTGGGTCCCCTCGAGCCGAGGGAAGTCGCGTGACCCCCGCGACGACTACCGTTGAGGGGGTCATGCGGACCACCTCCGTCGCACCCGGCACCACGCTCGACCCCGAATCCCAGGAGCTCCTGCAGGGCTTGAAGAGCAGCGGGCGGGCGTACGACGACGCGTGCGCCCGCCTGCACGCGCTCCTTCTGAGGGCCGCGCGGTTCGAGGTGTCCCGCCGCCGCCGAGGGCTCACCGGGGCGGAGGCGGATGCCATCGCAATGGAGGCGGCAGACGACGCGCTCCTCGCAGTCCTCCGGCGGCTCGACGACTTCCGCGGCCTGAGCAAGCTGACGACGTGGGCCTACAAGTTCGCGCTCTACGAGGCCGCGGTGAAGGTGCGGAGGCAAACCTGGCGGGACCGCGAGCTGCCGTTCGAACCGGAGGCGCTCGGCTCGTTCCAGGCCGTCTCGCCGGGTCCCGAAGAGGACGTCGAGGTCCGTGAGCGTCTCGGGAGGATCGCCGCGGCGATGGACGACGTCCTGACCCCGCACCAGCGGCGAGTGCTCGTCGCGCTCGCCGTGAACGGCGTCCCGATCGACGTGCTCGCCGAACGCCTGTCGACGACGAGGGGCGCCCTGTACAAGACGTTGCACGACGCGCGCGCCAAGCTGCGTGCGCACCTGGAGGAGACGAGCTGATGGAAGACGCGAACACGAACGAGCTGCTCGGGCGCCTGCTCGGGCCGGCCGGACCGGAGATCGGCTGCGACGCCTGTTTCGAGGAGCTCGACCGCTACGTCGACCTCGAGGTTGCCGGCAAGGACGCCGACGCGGCCGTCCCCGGCCTGCGAGCCCATCTCGAAGGCTGCCCGGCCTGCCGCGAGGAGCACGAGAGCCTGCTCGCGCTCGTCCAGAGCGACGAGAAGAGCTAGCGCCGCTTAGCCCAGGCGGGCGCGGAAGCGGTACATGCGGCCGTCGTCCTTCGGGAACCCGCCGCAGGAGTAGACGGTGTTCGGGAAGTCCTTCGGCGCGCAGTCGAAGCGGAGACTCCCGTTCGAGAGGACGAGGTCGACCTTCCAGACCTCCGAGCTCCCGAACTTCACGGTCACGTGGCCATCGCCTTGGCTGTCGAGCCCGATCGGGTGGATCTCCCTCGGGCCGCCCTTCGCATAGACGATCGCAGTTGCCGCGGGGTTCTTCGCCGGCCCGGGAAGGTCGACGCGGAGGTGCAGCTTCGCCACCGCGCCGACCGCCTGCGGACGGAAGCGATAGAAGCGCGTGGAGAGGTGGGCGAGTCTCGGCGCCTTCCAACCCGTCGAGTGCAGGGAGGGGCCGAACTTGAACTTCGCTGCGAGCGGAGCGACCGGGTAGCCGAAGTCCGCTTCCTCGTAGTCGCGCAGGTCGTTCGTCCAGCCGAATTGCGCGAACGTGCTGCGGAAGGCGAGGCCATGCGCGGCGAGCGCGCTCCGTACGGCCTGGAAGGAGTACAGGTCGCCGTATGCGGGCGAGGGTCCGCCGTCGGCCCGTTCCCAGATCTCGCGGATGATCGTCGGGTCGCCCGAGAAGACCTTCTCCGTCAGGAACCGCCAGAAGAGCCACGCGCCGTACTCGAAGCCACCGGCGCCGGTGTCGAGCGGGACGCCCGGCCGGGCGAGCGCGCTGCGGCCGAGGTAGTTGATCCGGTCGATGACAGCCGGGTAGACCTGGCCCTCCATCCACATGGCCGATCCCTCCATGAGCGCGTAGTCCTCGAACCAGTCGTAGGCGAACTGCACCGCGTGGAAGAACTCGTGCGCTGCGGTCACCTGGAGGTACTCGAGCGGCGTCTGGCCGATTCCGTACTGGCCCTGGCGGTAGTCGTCGTCGAGCACGCAGTAGGCCGAGACAGCCCAGGGGGCGCTGAACTCGTAGGCGTGCGGGTCGTCGCTCGTGCAGTAGCCGAAGAGCCCGATGCTGCCGATGTCGGCGATGTAGATGTCCAGCTGGGGCCCGCCGCCGTCGTTCAGCGTCGTCGCGCTGTCGTCGAGGGGATCGCGGTAGCCGAGCCCAGCCGTCTCCGTGTCCCACACGTTGTCGAGCACCGCGATCGTGTCGTCGATCTGGTCGGGGATCCCGTTCGCCGGGTTGGTGTCCGCCGGCGGCGGCGAGTCGCGGTTCGTCGGATTGTCGTCCCAGTGGAAGCAGAGCGGCCGGCCGCCGCCCTCGCAGAAGCTCGTGGGAACCGCGTCGAAGTCCCAGGTCGGCTCGCCGTGGAAGGTGGGAGCGCCGTCGGGGCGGGAGAGAATCGCCTTCGCCTCGGCGTGCTCGGAGCCGGAGAGGAACCGCGTCCGGGCGAGAAGGTCGCGGAGGATGAAGGTGGCGGCGTGCGGATTCGCGGGGGCGACGTGGCCGAACTCGGCGCGGACGCGGCCCAGAGTGAAGAGCGACCGGGCGCGCTCGAGCGCGTACTGCGACTCGGTCAGCCGGCCCTGCTCGAGCGCACGAGAGAGAGCGTCGTGCTTGGCCGGCGTGAGCGGCGGGAGCGGCCGCGGAGCCGCCGACGCGGGCGCGGCAGCCGACCACGCGCAGGTGGCGAGCAGGAGGGCAAGTGCGAGCTTGGTGAAGCGCATTGGCTGTGTCGAGTGCCGGACCCCGTGACGGCGATGCAAGACTCTAGCTGCCATATCGGCGTCCTCCTGCGCCCTCGTTAGAGTGAGGTGACGTGAGCACTGTGGAGCAGCGCGTGGCGGAAGAGACGATTCAGGTCCTCGATCACGGCTTCGTCCGGCTGGACGATTCGATGGCGAGCGACCTTTCGGTGGTGAACGCCGCCCGCGTCAGCTTCGCCCGCCGCAAAGAGGTCATGGAAGACGGCGACGCGGGCCTCATCCGCTTCCTCATGCGCGAGCGCCACGGAACCCCCTTCGAGCACAACGCGTTCCGCTTCCACATCCGCGCG
Source organism: uncultured Actinomycetes bacterium (assembly GCA_963766725.1). Classification (GTDB taxonomy): domain Bacteria; phylum Actinomycetota; class Thermoleophilia; order Gaiellales; family Gaiellaceae; genus DATEOR01. The sequence goes on along the minus strand of CAVYBK010000006.1, from coordinate 504,029 downwards.
CCGATCTTCGTCGCGCGCGAGTGGTTCCGCCACCGCATCGGCTCCTTCAACGAGTTCAGCATGCGGTACGCGAAGGCGACCGACGAGTTCTACGTCCCGGCGCCTGAGGACGTGCGCAGCCAGGTCGGCAAGCCGGGCGCCTACTCCTTCGAGCCGGTCACGGACGAGATCGCGCAGACGACCCGAGACGAGCTGGCCGCGGTCTATGCCGCCGCCTATTCCGCCTACGAGCGGCTCGTCGAGATGGGGGTCGCGCGCGAGCTCGCGCGGGCGGTCATGCCGGTCGGCGCCTACACCGAGTTCTACTGGACGGTCAACGCCCGCGCCCTGATGAACTTCGTCTCCCTCCGCGCGGCCGAGACGGCTCAGCGCGAGATCAGGCGCTACGCGGACGCCGTCGAGCAGCTCTTCGCCGAGAAGATGCCGGTCACGTACGAGGCCTTCGTCGCGGCCGATAGAACGGCACCTTAGGTCTCAGCGGAGAGAAGCCAGGGCGAGTCCGACCCCTTGCGGGTGATCACCCACGCGTCGTACTCGGAGAGGTCGTAGCTCGCGGTCAGGTCGACGGTCGTGCGGCCGCTGACGTTGAAGGTCCCGCAGGCGCCCGCGTACTCGCCGTCCTTCGCGAGCCAGAGGACGTAGTAGTCGTTGCCCTCGAGGTGAGGGAGGCCGTCGACGACGATGCGCATCCTCCAGTTGCCGGTCGCGTCGTCTCGCGGGCCGAGCTCGATCTTGGCAGAGGCGTTGGGCGCGCTCGTTCCCGGTGTCATCTCCACGGACGCGCGGGCGTCGAAGCCGCGGTCGAGCCAGCGGCCGGCGCCGAAGAAGAGCGCCGCGACGGTGGCTGCGAGCGCGACGGCCACGAAGACCCGGCGGCGCGTCCAGATCGGCCTGGCCGTCCCGATGCGCTCGACGGCGTGCGTGAGGGAGCCGGGAACCTCTGTCACCGGCCCGGGCACCGAGCGGAGCAGGCTGTCCACCCGGGCGAGCTCGAGCTCCTCCTCGGGCGTGAGATCGTCGCCCACGAGATCGCGGAAGTCCGGGGTGTCGCTCATCCCCTTACCTCCTCGAGCAGGCCGGCCAGGCGGGCGAGACCGGTCCGCGTTCGCGTCTTGACGGTCCCGAGCGGCACGTCCAGGTAGCTCGCGATCTCGGTCTGGGAGAGACCGCTCCAGTAGGCGAGCTCGATGACGACGCGCTCGCGCTCGGGCAGAGCTCGAGCGCGGAGTGCACGCGCCATGTGAGCCACGACTCCTCCGCCCGCTCGGCGGGGCCGGCCCGTACGTCCGCCTCGTCAGGGGCCTCTGCGGCGTTCTCGCGCTTCTGCCGCGCGCGGTCGATGATGGCGTGGCGCGCGACGGCATAGAGCCATGCCGAGGCCGTGCCGCGCTCCGCCCGGTAGCTCTTCGCCGAGCGCCAGACCGCGGCGAAGGTCTCCTGCGCTGCGTCTTCGGCGCGGCCGTTGTCCCCGAGCTGCCTCAGCGCCATCGCGAGCACCGGGCGTGCGAAGCGCTTGTAGAGCTGCTCGAACGCCTCACGGTCTCCGCGCCCGACGCGCTCGATGAGCCGGCTGTCGTTCTCGGCTGTTGCCATTGCCGCAGGCATAACGCTAGGCGATACGAAGCAGCGCCGCTTATGGATTCAGGGAGAGGCCGCCGTCGACGAAGAGCGTCGAGCCCGTCACGAACCCGGCGCCGACCAGATAGACCACCGCGCCCGCGATGTCCTCCGGAGAGCCGATGCGGCCGAGCAGCGTCTCGGCGGCGCGGCGCTCCTCCTGCCCCGGCTCGACGGCGACCGGTCCCGGTGCGATCCCGCAGACCCGGATCTCCGGCGCGAGCGCGCGCGCGAAGACGCGGGTCAGCATCGCCTGCGCCGCCTTCGCGGCGCAGTGGGGCCCGAAGGACGGCCAGGGCCTGTAGGCGCCGACGTCCTCGATCATGACGACGAGCCCGAGGCTGGACGCACGCAGATGGGGGACGGCCGCTTGCGTGACGAAGAAGGTGCCCTTCGCCGTCGAGTCGAGGGCGGCATCCCAGTCGGCCTCGGACACTTCCTCGACGGGCCTCGGCTCGAACCCGTCCGAGGCCGCATTGACGAGGAGGTCGAGCCCGCCGAGCTCCTGCGCCGCGCGCTCGACGAGCGCGCGCGCCTCCTCGGGACGCGTGATGTCGCCGTCGCGCCGGCCGGCCGCGAGGACGGCGAACCCCTCGGCCTCGAGGCGCGCCGCGATCGCGCCGCCCACGCGGCCCGTGCCGCCCGTCACCAGCGCCTTTTCCGTCACATGGGGAAAGATACGATCTCGTTCGACCCGCCCGAAGGAGACTCGAAGGGAGACCCATGGCGACACTGGCCCAAAACCACGAGGAGATTGCGGCCCGGGAGCTCAAGCCGGAGCTCCTCGAGATGGACGGCATCTCCCGGGCTTCCGTCGAAGCGCACTACAAGCTCTACCAGGGGTATGTGGCGAAGAGGAACGAGATCCTGGCCAAGCTCGCCGACGTCGACCTCTCGACCGCGAACCAGGTCTACTCGGACGTGCGCGCTCTCAAGATCGACCTCAGCTTCGCGATCGGCGGCGTCAAGAACCACGAGATCTACTTCGAGCACCTCGGCGGGGGCGGCGGCGACCCGACGGGCCCGATCGCGTCGCTGATCGAGCGCGACTTCGGTTCCGTCGAGGCGTGGCGCGCCGACCTGAAGGCGACCGGCATGGGCGGCCGCGGGTGGGCCTGGACTGCCTACGACTGGGACGAGCAGCGCCTCTTCAACTACATCGGGGACGCGCAGAACACCTTCCCGGTGTGGAACGCCACGCCGCTCGTCGCGCTCGACGTCTACGAGCACGCCTACTTCCTCGACTACCAGACCGACAGGGCGTCCTACATCGACGCGTTCTTCGCGAACCTCGACTGGGACGTCATCGCGAGCTGGGTGTCGAAGTACCAGATCCAGACCTGAGCAATCTTCTTCTGATTCCGCTGGGGTACGTCCTCGGCTCGATGCCGTGGGGGTACTGGCTGCCGCGGATATTCGCGGGCGTGGACATCCGCACGCTCGGGAGCGGCAACACCGGCGCGACGAACGTCTGGCGGACGCTCGGCTTCAAGCTCGGGCTCGGCGTCGCGGTGCTCGACATCGCCAAGGGCGCGGCCGCCGCGCTGCTCGGCCGCTGGCTCGGGAACGACCTCATTGCGGTCCTCGCCGGCTGCGCGGCTATGGCCGGCCACTGGCGCCCGCTCTTCATGGGCTTCCAACGCGGCGGGAAGATCGTCGCCACGACCGGCGGGGTCGGCCTCGCGGTCGCGCCGCTCGCAACGCTCTCGGCGGCCGTGGTCTGGATCGCCGTCTTTCTCGTGACGCGCTACGCGTCCCTTGCCTCGATGGTCGCGGCGGCGACGCTGCCGCTCTTCGCGCTCCTCTTCGACGCGTCCTGGCCTGTCGTCGCCTTCACGACCGGCGGCGCGCTCGCGATCGTCCTCCTGCACCGCGGGAACATCGCGCGGCTCGCGCACGGTCAGGAGTCGAAGATGCGCCTGCGCGGCCCTAGGCGACCGCGCGCAGCCAATCCCTGAGCTCGGTGTGGGCGAGCGAATGCTCGCCGCTCCGAAGCTCGCCGCGCAGCTCCCCGACGGTCCCGAACCGCTCGGCGAGGACGTCGTGGTTGTGAATCGTCTCGAAGTTCACCTGGCGGGCGAGCACGAAGTCGTCGTCCGCGAGGTCGGCGTAGCCGTCGAGTGCGCTCTTGACCATGAGGCGCACCGAGTCCTCCACGAATCGGGGCGTCAGGTGGGCGTGCTCGACGACGAAGAGCTCGTCCGGGCGCTTGAGGAGCTCGTAGATGGGCGAGCTCATCGAGCGCTCGACGATGTCCACGAGATCTTCCGCATTCAGCCGTTCGTTGGTTCCGAGGAAGAGCGTGCCGCGGCCGCGCTGGTTGTGCGTCGCGAGCGGGACGAGCTCGAGGATCCGCTCGACGTCTCCCTCCTGGAAGCCGGCCTCGGCCAGTCGCCCGGCGGCCTCCGTGCGGACCAGCCCCTGCGCACACGGGCACGCGTTGATCCCCGTCGCCTCGACTCCGACCACGCGCCGCGTCGCCGTGCGCGACGCGGCGGAGATCCCGATCAGCGTCACGAGCTCCTGCGTTCGCAGCGCGGTCACGGGCGTGAGCCGCTCGATGGGGTAGCGCGCCGCGATCTTCACTTCGGCGCGAAGGGCCTGCTGGCGCTCGACGATGTTGCGCGCGATGTGCTCGGCGAGGTTCTCGACGAGGAGCTTCTCGTCGATCACGACCTCGTCGATCGCCTCCTCGAAGACCTCGGGGAAGCGCGACATGTGCACGCCCTTCTGGGCGGGGTCGAGGTCGACGAAGCAGTCGATCTCGGCCGAGACGAGCGCGTCGCGGCCGCCGTGCTGCAGGCGCACGGCCTTCTGCACGCCGGTGACTCCGGCGCGGGAGAGGCCGATGCGGACCTCGGGCTCGGAAGCCTGGAGATCGGCTCCGCCGGTTAGTCTCTCCTGCTGCACGTGTCAACCGTACCAAGGGGGGAAATGGCCGACGAAGAACGCTTCGCGCAGATCGTCTCCATCGGCGCCCATGACCTCTCGACGCCGCTCGCCACGGTGTACGGCTTCGCGAAGACTCTCGCCAAGACCGACCTCGAAGAGCCGGCGGCGCGCTACGTCGAGATGATCGAGGCAGCCTCGGCCCAGCTGCGCGACCTCGTCGACGAGCTCTCTCTTGTGACCCGGATCGAGCGCGGCCGCTATTCGCCCGCACTCACCGAGGCGGACTCGCTGGAGCTCGCCCGGGAAGCGTGTGCCGAGCTCGGCGAGCGCGTCGCCGTGAGCGGCGAAGGGGCGGCCGTGCAAGTCGACCCCGACGCGACGAGCCGCGCTCTCTCCCGCCTCGCGAAGGCAGCCTCGCGCCACGGGGGAATCGACTCCGTCACCCTCGTCGTCCGCGGCCCGGAGCTCGAGATCTCACCGCTTCTGAAGAACGCCGCCGGGGTCGTGACCGGCGAGGAGCTCAGGGAGCTCGGCGCGGTCGTGGCGGTCGAGCACCTGAAGGCGATCGGCGTCGCGGTGACGGCCGAGGACGAGCGCCTGCTGATCCGTTTCCCGGGCTAGCCGGGGCTAGCCCATTTTCAGCGGATCGACGTAGAGATCGTCGATCTGCCACTTGGCGCCGAGGCCGATGGGCTGGAAGCGGAACGAGACCGTCACCCGCCCGCCGTTCAGAAGCCCGAGGACGTCCAGGAGCGCGACCGACGGGAGGGAGGGCGCCCAGCTCGAGAGGCCGGTGTTCACACCGGCAGGCAAGACGAACGTGTGCCCGGCGCTGTCCTTGACGATCGCGTCGACCTTGAGGCTCGAGAGCGCGATGAGACCCCTGTTCTTCGCCACATAGCGGGCGAAGACGTCGAGCGTCTCGACGCACATGGCCGGGCTCGTCGCAGAGCTTCCGCTCGGAAGGTAGAGCGAGTGGCTTCCGGGGCCGCTCAAGTTGAACGACTCGTTGCCGCTCACGACTGTCGCGCCGCCGCGCAGCTGCCATCCCGGCCGAGCCGATTCGAAGCCCCCGTTCGGCGCAAGGCGTAGGAGATCGGGTCGAGCCAGCGCAGGAACGGCCTGCTGGTCTCTGGTCGGGACAGCCGTTGAGCAGGGCCGCGCCTGCCGGCGCAGCCGCTGTCGTGGCCAAGCCGATCACAAGAGCAAATGCCGCTCCGAAACGCCTCATGCCGCGATCCTCTCCTTAGCCGCTTTCGTCGCACTGTGGTCGCGATCCGGGCTTGCTCCATCCCTCGGAGGAGGGATCGTCGCGCCGTTCGTCAAGACGAGCGACGAGGCCGCCGATACCGCTCTGGATGAGCACCGAGCCTGCCCGGCTGCCGGCACCCCTCTCCGGTCGTCGACACCAACCAAGACAGCGATGCGCTGATCGAAGAGCGCCGCGCGCGCGCCGCTGCGCCGCTCGAGCGCCGCGACTCGCGGGTCACGAGCGCGAGCGCGCTCGCTTTCCTCGCGGCGTGCGCGGCTCTCCAGCTCGCCTTTCCCGGAGAACGCCATCCCTCGGTCGCGCTCCTCGCCCTCCTGATCGCCGGGTACGCGGTCGCCTCGAAGGTCGAGTTCGAGGTCGGCATCGGCTCGGCGATCCCGACGCAGCTCGTCTTCGTCCCGATGCTCTTCCTCCTCCCGCCGGCGATGGTGCCGCTCTGCGTCGCCATCGGCCTTCTGCTCGGGAACGCGGCCACGTATCTGAAACGGCAGGAGCACCCGGAGCGCGCGCTCGTCGTGGTCGCGAGCTCCTGGAATGCCGTCGGCGGCGCTCTTGTCATCGCGCTCGCCGGGGAGCCCGATGCCGCCTGGTCGGTCTGGCCCGTCCTCCTCGCCGCGGTGCTCGCCCAGTTCGCATTCGACTTCCTCGGCTCGGCGGCGCGCGCCTGGGTCGCGTTCGGCATCGCCCCGAAAGCGCACGTGCGCCTGATGGCCTGGGTCTACGGAGTCGACCTCGCCCTCACGCCGATCGCCCTCCTGACGGCGATCGTCGCGGCGGAGCAGCCGCTCGCACTCCTCGTCGTCCTGCCGCTCCTCGCGCTGCTCGCCTTCCTCGCCCAGGAGCGCAGGCGCCGGATCGACCACGCGCTCGAGCTCGGGCACGCCTACCGGGGCACCGCCTTTCTGCTCGGAGACGTCATCGAGGCGGACGACGAGTACACCGGCAACCACTCGCGGGAGGTCGTGTCGCTGACCCTCGCAGTGGCCGACCGCCTCGGCCTCTCCGCCCGGCAGCGGCGAAGCGCGGAGCTGACGGCTCTTCTCCACGACGTGGGCAAGATCCGGATCCCGGCCGAGATCATCAACAAGCCCGCCGCGCTGACCGCGGAAGAGCGTGCCGTCATCAACACGCACACGATCGAGGGCGAGCGGATGCTGGAGCGCGTGGGCGGCCTCCTCGGCGAGGTCGGCAGGCTGGTTCGTTCCTGCCACGAACGGTGGGACGGCCAGGGATATCCGGACGGGCTCGCCGGCGAGGACATCCCACTCGTGGCGCGCATCGTCTGCTGCTGCGACGCCTACAACGCGATGACCACCGACCGGCCGTACCGGGCGGCCCTCCCTGCGGCCGAGGCGCTCGCCGAGGTGGAGCAAAACGCAGGCACGCAGTTCGACCCTCGTGTCGTCCTAGCTCTCCGCGAAGCGGTCTAGCGCAGCAGGCGCGAGAGACGGCGGTCCTTGAGGATCCGCCCCTCGGTCTGGCAGCTCGGGCAGTAGTAGATCGTGTGCTCCTCGAAGTCGACGCGCGCAAGCGGCGTGCCGCACTGCGGGCACGGCTCGTCGAGGCGGTTGTGCACGCGGTAGATCTTCTTGTCGGAGGCGCCGCGCTCGCGGAGCTCGAGGCCGCGCGTGAGCTCCTCCTGAATGGCGTCGCTGAGCCGTTGCACCTCTTCCTCCGAGAGCTCCGTGGTGAGCGCGTACGGCGAGAGCCGCGCGTGGTTGAGGATCTCGTTCGCCCAGGCCCGGCCGATCCCGGCGATCAGCCGCTGGTCGCGTAGGAACGCGTGCAGGCGGCGCGAGTCGGAGGCGAGGATCTCCGCGAGCTTCTTCGTGCTGAGTCCGTACGCCTCAGGGCCGAGGTGCGCGAGCTCCTCCTCGATCGCCTCGGGGGTGTAGAGACCCACCTTGGCGCGCTTCTTCGCGCCGGCCTCGGTCAGGACGAGAGAGCTCCCGTCTTCGAAGGAAAGCCTGAAAGCCGGCGTCTTCGGCTGCTTGTCGCCGTGGCGCAGGTAGCGGAGCCTGCCCGCGCTCATCAGGTGGACATGAAGGACGAGCTCCCCGTCGTCGGTTGGGAGGAGGATGTTCTTCGCCCGCCGCTCGGCTCCCGCGAAGCGGCGCCCTTCGAGCGCCGAAAGCGGCGGGTCGTACGTCTTGAGCGTGGCGATGTGCGCCGGCCCCGCCTTGGCGACCGGGAAGGCGCGGACCGGGTCGTCCAGCTGGCGCCGCAGCGCCTCGATCTCCGGGAACTCAGGCATCCTCCACCTCGCGGTAGGCGAATCCGTTCGGCCCGGTGTACTCCTCGTACGCCATGACGTCCAGCTCCTTGAGCCGCTCGGGGCGGCCGGCGTAGGAGCGGATGATCCCCGCGCCGGCATTGGAGAAGTACGCACGCTCCTTCACCGGCTCGTAGGCGAGGGCGCGGGCCTCCTCGTAGAAGACGCCGTCGGCATCGAGCCCGAGCTTGCGGGCGCTCACGTGTAGAAGCGTCAGGAGGACGGTGGTGTCGCGCCAGTCCGGCCAGCCGCCCTCGAGCGCGAGCGCGGCGAGGCCGAAGCGAACCCGCTCGGGATCCTCCTCGCGCACCGCGGCTTCGGCCGCCTCCTGGGCGAGGCCGTCGAGGATGCTCGCTTCGTTCCGCGTCAGGGCCGCGTTCATCGCGGTGCGCTCCTCCGGCTTCGCGTCCCGGAAGGCGAGCACCGCCGCTTCGAGCTCGTTTCTCCTACGCTCCTCGGCCATGGATGCGCTCACAGTAGCCGTCGTCCGAGGCGGGATGGCCGAGTCTCGCCATCGCATTCACGCTGCTCGCGTCGACTCGACTGGATCGCTTGCCGAGGAGCGTGGCGACGCCGGACTCGTCACGTTCATGCGCTCGGCCGCCAAGCCGATCCAGGCACTTCTCCTCGTCCGCTCGTACGACGACCTCGCCGAGGAGGACATCGCCATCGCCTCGGCCTCGCACCACGCACGGGCCGAGCAGCTGGCGGCCGTCCGCGAGCTCCTCGCGCGCGCCGGAGCCACCGAGGACGACCTCGAGTGTGGCCCAGTGAACGGCAGCAGGGTCGAGCACAACTGCTCGGGTAAGCACGCCGGCTTCCTCTGCGTCTGCGCCGCACAGGGCTGGCCGTTCGAGGACTACCGCCTCCGCGAGCATCCGCTTCAGATTCAGGTGCTCGCCGCGCTCGACGAAGCGGCGGGCCTGGGCGGAAACCAGATCCCAATCGCTGTGGACGGCTGCGGAGTCCCCACCTTCGGTCTCTCCCTCGAGCGCATGGCCGCCTCATTCGGGCGCCTCGTCCGCAACGAGCTCGAGGGCGCCGATCGTGTGACCGCGGCGATGAGGGCGCATCCTGCTCTCGTCGAGGGTCCCGGCTCGGCTGCGACCGAGGTCATGCAAGCGGTGCCCGGCTCGGTGGCGAAGGGGGGAGCCGAGGGCGTCCTCTGCATCGGCCTCGGCGACGGGTCGGCGCTCGCGCTCAAGTCGGAGGACGGCTCGAGCCGCGGGCTTCTTCCGGCGGCCGCCGCGCTTCTCGACCTGCCCGACCTGCGGGTCAGCACCATTCGCAACAGCCGCGGGGAAGCGGTCGGGGAGGTAATCGCCGAATCCTGAACTCGCCCTTCCGCTTTTCGAAAACAGTTGTAGAATCACCGGTCTGATGTGCCTGTGAGCCGGGGGATGCGGGATCTCTCCGGCTCTTTTCGTTCCGTTGGCGTCATGTTGCAGAGGTAACGAGAAGCAGAGGGAGAGCAATGCTCACGGTCGACATCTCGCTGCCCGACATCGAAGAGCTGCATAAGCTCGTCACCGAAGGGCAGGAAAAAGGGGTCCTCTCCTACGACGAGATCGTCGCCGGGCTGGAGGAAGTCGAGCTCACGAAGGAGCAGGTCGAGGACTTCTACACGTACCTCATCGACCACGGCATCGAGTTGGTCGAAGGCGTCGAGCACAAGGCGCCGCCGCATGAGCAGCCCGCCCTCGCCGAGGAGGAGAAGGCCGGGCCGAAGCTCGACCTGACCGTCGAGCCGTCGCTCGACTCGCTCCGTCTCTACCTCCGCGAGATCGGCAAGGTCCCGCTCCTGACCGCCGACCAGGAGGTCTACCTGGCCAAGCGCATCGAGCGCGGCGACATGAGCGCGAAGACGCAGATGATCGAGGCGAACCTCCGCCTCGTCGTCTCGATCGCGAAGGCCTACCTCGGTCGCGGGCTTTCCTTCCTCGACCTCATCCAGGAGGGGTCGCTCGGGCTCATCCGCGCGGTGGAGAAGTTCGACTACCGGAAGGGCTACAAGTTCTCGACCTACGCCACCTGGTGGATCCGCCAGGCGGTCACGCGCGCGATTGCCGACAAGGCGCGCACCATCCGCATCCCGGTGCACATGGTCGAGAAGCTGAACAAGGTCGTGCACATCGAGCGCCAGCTGGTGCAGCGCCTCGGCCGCGAGCCCAGGCCGGACGAGATCGCCGTCGAGCTCGAGATGACGACCGCCGAAGTGCGGGAGATCCTGCGCATGTCGCAGCTCCCCGTCTCCCTCGAGAAGCCGATCGGCGAGGAAGAGGAGTCGGAGCTCGGCGACTTCGTCCAGGACGACCAGGCGGAATCGCCGTTCGACTCGGCCTCGCTGAACCTCCGCCGGGAGGACATCGACCGTGCACTCGACTCGCTCCCCGAGCGCGAGCGCAAGGTGATCGAGCTCCGCTTCGGCCTCAAGGGGGAGAGCCCGCGGACGCTCGAGGAGGTCGGCCGCGCCTTCGGCGTCACGCGCGAGCGGATCCGCCAGATCGAGAACAACACGCTCAAGAAGCTCGAGTCCCTGCCTGAAGCGCAGGGCCTCAAGGATTGCGTCTAGCTACACGCTGACGGATCTGGCGTGAACGTCGGCTTCGTCATGCGCACCGTGACGAGCCGCTCGCCGAAGTTCGTGCTGACCGGGCCCTCGTAGACGGCCGACCACGGGCCCGAGGAGCAGACGGGGATGCTGACGGGCACGATCTCGCCCGGCTTCAGGTCGACCTCCTTGGCGCTCCCGTCCGGAAGCTTGAGGCGCATCTCGGTCTCGATGAGGTCTGGCGGCAGGCTGAGGGCGAGGTCGAGGCGGCCGGCGAGCTTCTCGCCCTGGTCCGGCCAGAGCTTGATGGAGCCCGTCAGGCCGAGCCAGCCGTCGTAGAAGCGGTTGACGACATAGAGCGAGAGGCGCGGGGTGCCCTCCGGCTTCCAGAGCCGGTAGATGCGTGTGCGCGCGACCTGCTCTGCGCCCCGGAGCTCCGCTGTCGCGCCGTAGGAGTCCACGAGGAGCGGGCCCGTGTACGGCTTGCCGTCGATGAGGATTGTGCCGTCGTTGCCGACCGTGGTCTGCTCGAACGCGAACGCATCGGGCGACGACGCATCCGGGAGCACGAGCAGGCGGTCGATCGAGCGGTTCCAGAAGAGCTGCTCGGTGGTGAACCCGCGGTCGTTGGAGGGGGCGGCCAGGAGGGCCACGTCGCCGAGATCGGCGTGGTCGACGTAGGACGCGTCGGGCCAGAGGATCGTGTCGTAGACATTGTCCGCAGCCTGGTGGCCGAAGGTGACGGCACCGAGCGAAGCGACGCAGCTGCCGGCGATTGCAAGCCCGATCAGCAGCGGCATTGCGATTCGCGGGAAGAAGCCGGTCGCCGCGGCGACGATGGAGAGCCCGGCCACGATGATCGCCACGAGGAGGGACGCTAGCCCGACGTCGCCGACCTTCTGCTCGAAGATGCCCACGGCGAGGAGGAGCGGTGAGTTGCTCTTCCCATCCGCCGCCGAGAAGCCCGCGAGCGGTACCCGCGCGGAGAGCGCGAGCGCTGCACCGGCGATCAGGGCGTGGTGGACGCGATGTGGGAATCCGCGGCGCACGTACAGGGCGAAGAGGAGCCCGATCAGCGGCAGGATCGCGAAGAAGTAGCGCTCCTGGATCCGGTCGGCGCCGTTGGCGGCGTAGAGCGCCGCTTCGAAGACGACGGCGAGGGCGACGAGCGAGCCGAAGACGGCGAACCCGAGCTCCCCGCGCGAGCGCGGCTTCCAGAGCGCGAGGGCGAGGCCCATCAGCGCGCCGGGCACGAGCACCCAGCCCGACGAGTAGAGGAGCAGCATCCCGTCCGCACCCATCCAGCGCAGGATCGGGAGGGGCGAGAGGTCGAGGCTGACGACGCTGTCGTAGTAGCCGAGCACGCTTCTTGGGCCGGCCACGAAAACGGGGACGAGGCCAAGGGCGAGGAGTCCGAGCGCGAGGGTCTGCTCCCGGAGCGCCTGCTTGAACCGGCGCTCGCGGAGGCCGACGATCGCGAGCGCGACGACGAAGCAGACGGGCAGCACCACGAACTGGACGCGCGCGAACGTCGCGAGTCCGGCGAAGGCGACGAAGGCGAACTGCGCTCGCTTGGTCGGGCGGTCGATGGCGGCGGTCGCCGCGGCGACCGCCGCGAGGACGAGCGGGAATGCAAACGGGTCGGCGAGGATCCAGCTCGAATAGAGCATGTCCGGGATGGCGACGGTGAAGGCGCCCAACCCAACCGCGACCCACGGTGAAAGCCCGAGGCGGCGCGCAAGCCAGAAGACGGCGACGGCGCCGAGCGACATGACGACCGCGTTCATCAGCTGAATCGTCCGGAACGACGTGGCGACGTCGTCGAAGAACCAGGCCGGGGCGGTCAGTAGGGGCTGCAGGAGCGCGGGGAAATGGGCCGAGCCGCCGCGGACGAGTGGGCGCCCGTGCTCTGCGATGGAGCGCCCGACTTCCGAGTAGATGTACTCGTCGGGGAAGTAGATCGGCGTCGCGCGGAGCCAGCCGACGAACGTGCGGGCGATCGCGCTCGCGGCGACCACGGCGACGAGGACCTGGACGGGCGTGACGCTGACCCACGCGAGCGAGAGCGCCCGGGGAGGGGCGAGGTCGGTACGAGCGTCCGCAGCCACGATCCCTCTATCGGGTTACGGACGGAACGGCTTGAGACTAAGGGGCTTCCTGCTCCTCGCCGTCGGCGCCGGACCGCTCGTAGGCAACGAACAACCGGCAGTGCGGGCACTTGAACCCCACGTGCCGGTCGGAGCCGCCCGTCATGAGCTCCGCCTCGAAAGTCTTGCTGCAATGCGGACAGGCGATCTCGTAGGAGCCTTCCGGGGCCGGGGGGTCAGCCATGGCCAAAGGATAGCCACGAGGGGGGCTACGCTCCCCGCATGTCGCCCCAGCGTCGGACCGCTCTCGTCTCGGTGTTCGCGGCGCTCGTGCTCATCGCGCTCAAGCTCGTGGCGGGGATCCACTCGGGCAGCCTCGGCCTTCTCTCGGAGGCGGCCCACTCGGGCACGGACCTCGTCGCCGCCCTCCTGACCTTCTTCGCCATCGGAGTTGCCGGCCGCCCGCCCGACGTCGGCCATCCGTACGGGCACGGCAAGGCGGAGAACCTCGGCGCGCTCACCGAGGCCGCGATCCTCGTCGTCGCCGCGCTCGTCATCGCGGCGAGCTCGGTCTTCCGCCTTATCCAGGGAGGGCACGAGGTGCACGTCGACGCCTTCGCGCTCGGCGTGATCGGAGTCGTCGTCGTCGTGGACGCGAGCCGAGCCTACGTCTCCCTCGGGGCGGCGCGCCGCTACCAGAGCGCGGCGTTCGCCATGAACGTCCTCCATTTCGGCGGCGACCTCGCGGGCTCGCTTGCCGTCCTCGTCGGGCTGCTCGCCGCGCGCGCCGGCTACCCCGAGGGGGATGCGATCGCGGCGCTCTTCGTCAGCGTGCTCGTCCTCACCGCCGCCGCCCGGCTGATCCAGGGGAACGTCGACGTGCTCATGGACCGCTCGCCGTCTTCGGCGCGGGAGGCGGCGCTCGCGGCGATCGAGGAGCTCGAGCCGGGCGTGCAGCTGCGCCGGCTGCGAATGCGGCGGGCGGCCGGGCGCCACTTCGCCGACGTCGTCATCGGCGGTTCCCGCACGGCGCCGCGGTCGAGCAGGGCCACGCGGCGGCGGACGCGGTCGAGCGGGCGGTGGAGCAAGCCGTGCCCGGAGCCGACGTCGTGGTCCACGTCGAGCCGCAGGAAGCGGAGGCGATCCGAGAGCGCGCGTACGCGGCCGCGCTGCGCGAGCCGCGGGTGCGCGAGGTGCACAACATCGTCGTGCTCGAGGTCGGCGGCCGCACCGAGATCTCCCTCCATCTCAAGCTCCCGGGCGGCTACTCGCTCGAGGAGGCGCACGAGGTCGCGTCGGCGGTCGAGCACGAGATCCTCGATGCGCTGCCGGAGGTGGACGCCGTGCAGACGCACCTCGAGCCGCTGGCCGAGCCCGCTGCGGCGAGCCCGGTTCCCGAGGGCGAGCGTGCGGCGGAGGCCGAGGCGCTTCGGCGGATCGTCGTCGAGGCGACCGGCGCCGAGCCGCGCGAGCTTCGCCTCCTGAATACGGAGGTCGGGCTCGTCGCCTTCCTCACGCTTGCGATGGACCCGAGCCGCCCTCTCGCCGAGGCTCATGCGCTCGCGAGCGACGTCGAGGAGCGGATCCGGCGGGCGCACCCCGGGTTCGCGGATGTCGTCGTCCACACCGAGCCGTAGCGCGTTTTGCCGCCCGCAAGCCGGGTAGTCCCCGGAGTCGCCCGACTGAAAGGCCCCGCCGCGTGCGGGGCCTTTCACTTGCCTAAGCGCAGCGATGGGCGAGGTGGGGGAGAGAGGATTCGAACCTCTGAAGGCTGAGCCAACGGGTTTACAGCCCGTCCCCTTTGGCCACTCGGGAACTCCCCCGCAGCGGGCCGCATTGTAGCGACTGGCTGACATCACCCTTCCTCGCTAAAGAGCGCCCGAGGGCCGGCCGATAGGGGCTGGGCGACCATGGACTTGGACGGCCTTCTCGCACGCCTGATCGAGGTCGGCGGCAGCGATATGCACCTGAAGATCGCTTCGCCGGCGATGGCCCGCGTTGACGGGGCACTGATTCCTATGGAGGAACGCCTCCTGACCGAGTCGGACCTCGAGACCGTGCTGACGGTCGTCACAGAGCGGACGCCCGCCAAGCGAGAGCACTTCTACGTCGCGGGCGAGCTCGACACGGCGTATCTGGCCGAGGGTCTCGGCCGCTTCCGCGTCAACGGCTATCGGCAGCGCAGCTCGATCTCGTTCGCATTCCGCTTTATCCCGAAGGAGATTCCAAGCTTCTCGAAGCTCGGGCTCCCCGAAGGCGTAGCCGTGCTCGCCGATGAGCACCGCGGGCTCGTCCTCGTCACCGGTGCGACCGGCTCGGGAAAGTCGACGACCCTCGCGGCGATCGTCAACTCGATCAACCGCAGCCGGCAGCAGCACATCGTCACGATCGAAGACCCGATCGAGTTCGTGCACGACGACTGGGGCTGCATCGTCAACCAGCGCGAGGTCGGGCTCGACACCGATTCGTACCTGGAGGCGCTCCGGCGCGTGCTGCGTCAGGACCCCGACGTGATCCTGATCGGAGAGCTCCGCGACGAGGAGTCCGCGACGGCGGCCCTCCAGGCCGCGGAATCGGGCCACTTCGTCCTCTCCACGATGCACACGATCGACGCCGCCGAGACGATCGGCCGGCTCGTCGAGTTCTTCCCGCCCGGCAAGCAGCAGATGACGCGCCAGATCCTCGCCGGGGTCCTGCGTGGCGTCGTCAGCCAGCGCCTGCTCCCGAAGATGGACGGCGGCCGCGTCGCGGCAGTCGAGGTGATGGTCAACACGGCACGCATCGCCGATCTCATCCGCGACGGAGAGACGGACAAGATCATCGAGGCGATCGAGGACGGCGAGTTCCACAAGATGCAGAGCTTCTCGCAGCACCTCGTCGAGCTCGTCCTCGCCGATCTCGTCGAAGAGGACGTTGCCTCCAACGCGGCGAGCAACCGCCACGACTTCGAGATGGCGGTGCAGCAGGCGCTCAAGCGCCGCCGCGCCGACGAGAAGGCCGCCGCCCAGGCCGAAGCAGATGCCGCGGCGGAGGCCGAAGAAGCCAAGGCGGAGGAGACGGAGCCTGTCGCCAACGAAAACGGCATCGGCCTGCGGGTGGCCTCGACCGAGAAATGAGGAAGGCGGTTGCGGCAGCGGCGCTTCTGATCGTGCTCGCGTTCGCGGGCGGGGCATCGGCGCGGAGCTTCACGATCGTGCCCACCGGGCCCTCGGCGTTCCCGAGCTCGGAAACGCCGAACGCCCCTGGCTCCATCAACGTCCCCTTCCCGCTCTCGGTGCCGCCGGAGCAGCCGCCCGTCCGCTCCTACGAGGAGCTCCTCTCGCTCTGGCACCGCGCCGGGGACACGTACGGCGTGCCGTGGCAGGTGCTGGCGGCGATCAACAAGATCGAGTCGGACTTCGGGCGCAACATGGGCCCGAGCTCGGCCGGCGCGGTGGGGTGGATGCAGTTCATGCCCGACACCTGGCTTCGCTGGGGGACGGACGCGAACGGCGACGGCCTCGCCGACCCGTGGAACCCAGACGATGCCGTCTTCGCCGCGGCCCGCTATCTCGCGGCTGCCGGGGCGCACGACGACATCTCCCGCGCCGTCTTCGCCTACAACCACGCCCAGTGGTACGTGGACGAGGTACTGGGCCTCGCGGCCGATTTCGGCTCCGGCGGCTCGATCGACTTCACCGGCTCGCAGGCGGTCTTCCGGCTCGACGAGCTGCAGCAGCAGATCGCCAAAGCACGTCGCGATGTCGCGCGCGCCCGCGAGGCGGTCCCGCGGATCGAGCGGCGCGTCGGCGAGTCCACCGACCGCCAGCTCCGTCTGGAGCTCAAGGCCGGCAACCCGAAGATCTCGACTTCGGCGTTCCGCGGGCTGGAGGCACGCATCGCCCACCTCGAGCGCTCGCAGGCGCGTGACCGCCGGCAGATCGAGGCGCGGCAGGCGGATCTCGCCGCGGCGCTCGCCCGGCTCCAGTCCCTGAAGAGCGACCTCACATCCGCTTCGGTGGCCGCTCCCACCGCCGCCTCCTTCGGCGGCGCGATGTCGAGCGGCGACTACGTCTTCCCGGTAGGCGGAGGCCCTGACGCAGTGTCGGTCGCGCACACCCATCACGACTACCCGGCGGCCGACATCGCCGCCCCGGAGGGCTCGCCGCTCTTCGCCCTCGCCGATTCGGTGGTCGTCGACGCCTACACGGACAGCAACGGACGCTGCGGGATCGGCTTCAAGATCCAGCTCGACAGCGGCGCCGAGTACGTCTACTGCCACCTCAGCTATCTGGAGCCGAGCGTCGTCCCCGGCGCCGCGCTCGCCGCGGGCGCTCCGGTCGGCCTCGTCGGCTCCACCGGTCACGCCACGGGCCCGCACCTCCACCTCCAGTTCTCCCCTGCGGTCTCCTATCCGCAGGACGAGCCGTGGTTCCAGTCCTTCGCCGGCGTGGCGTTCAGCTGGCAGGACGCGCCGACCCCCACGCCCAAGCGGGTCGCGCCCAGGAAAGCAGCGACATTTCACGGTCGTCGGGATCACTCCCGCGTCCTCGGGAAGCCGCATCGTGGGCTTTACCCGTTAGGGGCTTGACTTTTCACAGCCCCCTGCCGATTGGGGAGGCATGGCGGCCCGTCTGACGGCACTTCTGCCGCGTTTCCTCGCGCTCACCGTGATCTGGCTTCTCGGTGCGGCGACGTACACCCTTGCAGCGGACACGGTGCCGATCGCGAAGCACGAGAAGCAGACGGAGGCAGCCGCAAAGCCGCATGTGCTCACGGTTCCGGACGTGCGCAAGAAGGCATACGTCTTCGCCAAGGGCATCCTCCAGGACGCCGGCTTCGCCTGGCGAGTCGACGGCACTGTCAAGGGCTTCTCCGCGAACACGGTGACCGTGCAGCGGCCGGCCCCGGGCACGAAGGTGATCGACAACGGCGCCCCCCTCGTCGTCCTCAGCCTCTCGAGGAACACGACATACGGCGAGAGCGGCTTGCCCGAGAACTCGGCTCCCTACAAGGCCACGCGCATCGTGCTCGTGAGCGACTGGGCCCGGGACCAGATCGAGCCCACGACCTCGGGCGAGACGGAGACGACGAGCACGGAGACCGGCGCGACCACCACCGCGCCCGCCGCCACGACCACCGCGCCCGCCGCGACGACCACGGAGCCCGCCGGCACGACGACCGAGCCTGAGCAGCCCGAGGAGAAGACCCGCAAGCCGGACTTCGAGGTTGCCGGCGCGCCCGTCGAGCCGGCCGACGAGATGCCGCTCCCCGACCGCGCCCGCGCGCTCGAGCGCCGCCTCGCCGGGAACGGCAAGCCCTCGCCAGCGGCTCATCAACTTCTGGCTGTACCAGCACTCCTGGATCGTCACGGGCGCCCGCTTCGGCTGGCATGACGGCGCCCAGGCGCTTCGCATCCTGATCAAGGTCGACCAGAGCCTCGAGCGCCGCTTCGGATTCGGCGCGAGGAGCGAGGTCGTCGCCCGCCGCGCGCTCGCCTACGTCGAGGCGCAGGCGAAGTGATCTGGAAGCGGCTCCGGCGATTCCGCGGCGAACGCGGCTACACCCTGGTCGAGCTCCTCGTCGTCCTCGCGATCTTCACGACAGTCGTGACGGCTCTGGTCTCGCTCTTCACCTCGGGCGCGAAAGCCGAGCTCGACATGAACCGCCGCTTCGAGGCGCAGCAGAACGCCAGGCTTGCGCTCGACCGGATGCGGCGTGAGCTGCACTGCGCCAGCGGCATCACGGCGACTCCGAACACCGCGGTCTCGTCCATCACCGTCACGCTGCCGTCGCAGTGTCCGTCGGCCGGCGGGGCCACGCTCTCGGTCGTCTACGACACGAGCCTCGTCTCGGCCAACCGGTACCGCGTACGGCGTACGGCGAATAGCACGACGGTCGTGATTGCCGACTACATCACCACCGCGAACGGCAACGCGTTCACCTATACGCCCAACAGTGCGACAACGCGGGCGCTCCTGCACGTCAACTTCCAGGTGAACATAAACCCGAACGAGGGATGGAAGACCTGGCGTCTTATTGACGACATCGTTCTGAGGAACACCCTGCGCGAGTAAACCCCCTCCCCGGGACGGTTTCGATGAGCTTTTTGCGGCGACTTCTCCGAAGACAGGACGGAATCACGCTTGTGATGGCCGTGGGCATCCTCGGTGTCCTCACTGTTTCCGGGACGACGCTCATCTACTACTCGTCGACGAACGCGCGCAGTGTCTCCTACTCGACCGCGAACGCGAGCGCCTACGACCTGGCCGAGTCCGGAATCAACGAGATGATGTCCATCCTCTCGAAGCCGGACAACAACGCGCTGAACAAGTACCTGCTCGGCGAGCAGACGAACGGGACGGTCACCCACACGACCCATACGTACCAAGGTGGGACGGTCGAGTGGTACGGGACGCTCACCCAGTCGGTCAACGGGTCATCGATGTGGAGTCTCACTTCGATCGGGAAGGTTGCGAACCCGACGGGCGCGTCCGTGAGCCAGGTGACGCGCACCTTGACCGCGAAGGTTCCCGTCGTTCCGACCTACACGCAGCCGCTGAACAACCCGGCCTGGAACTTCATCTATTCACGCGGTACAGGTCAGACGTGCGACATGACGATCCAGCAGAGCGTGGTCGTCCAGTCGCCACTGTACGTGGCCGGAAACCTCTGCCTGACGAACACCGCGTCGATCACGTCCGGGCCGCTCGTCGTGCAGGGGTCGCTCACGATGTCCCAGAGTGCCAACTTTGCGGGCACGTCAACCACCCCCCTGAACCAGCTGAACGTCCGGAACGGCTGCAAATGGAAGAACAACGCGCTTCACAACCCCTGCCAGCAGGGCGCGGGTGCGAGCGGCTTCGACAATATCTGGGCGACCTTCATCGGGAACAGCCCGCCGATCAGTCCGGCCCCTACCGCTGACTTCGACGCTTGGTACCTGAACTCGAACCCGGGCCCGTACTACCCCTGCTTGACGTCGTCCGGGACGCCACCACTGTTCGACAACGACCAGGGCTCGGCGGCCGCCCCGAGCGCCCTCAAGCGCAACAACAGCCTCCCGACCGTTCAGGACCTGACGCCCTCGACGTCTTACACATGCAGGAGCTCGAACGGCGAGCTTTCGTGGAATGCCTCGACCAAGGTCCTCACGGCGAACGGCACGATCTTCATTGACGGCAGCGCCCAGATCCAGAACGGCGCGGTGAACACGTACACCGGTTCGGCGACGATCTACATCTCAGGGACGCTGCTCATCAAGAACTCGAGCATGTGCCAGGCCGAAGAGCGGCTCGACCTGCACCACGAGCGGCTGGGATCCGGCTCAGAGGATGCTCGTCTTCGTGGTCAACGGGAACGGCTCCGGCGGGTCGCCGCAAAGCCAGGTGTCGGGCGGAGACAGCGTCCAGCTCGTCAGTGCCTACGCCCAGGGGGCGCTTTATGCGACAAATGCGATCGACCTCGGGACGACGTCGCAGTTCGATGGGCCCCTCGACGGCTCGACGGTGATGCTCGGCCAGAGCACGAGCTCCTTCTTCCCGGGTTTCACGTTCGTCCCGGCCGGCATGCCCGGGAACCCCGAGGTCTACGCCCAGCCTCAACCTCCCCAGCTTTACGCGGGCTGATCTAACGCCGCGGAGCCTCTGAGCCGATAGAGGCTGGGATGGATGCCGCCCTTGCCCTCGTCGTCTTCGCGCCTGCGCTCGCGCTCGGGAGCTTTCTGAACGTCGTCGCGGCGCGGCTGCCGGACGGCCGTTCGCTCGTCCGGCCACGCTCCGCCTGCGGCTCCTGCGAGGCGGAGATCGCGTGGTACGACAACATCCCCGTCGTCTCGTACTTCGTCCTCCGCGGCCGCTGCAGGTCGTGCGGAGCCTCGTTCAGCGCCCGCTATCCGGCCGTCGAGATCGCCACCGCGCTCCTCGTGGCCGCGTGCTTCTGGCACTTCGGCCTCACCGGCGAGGCCGTGGTCGGCGCGTACTTCTGCGCCGCGCTCGTCGTCCTCTCGGCGATCGACGCAGAGAGGCGCATCCTGCCGGACCTCATCGTCCTGCCGTCCTTCCTGATCGTCCTGACGGCGAACATGATCCTCGCGCCGGACCGGTGGAAGGAATGGCTCGGCGCATCCCTCGGGGCCTCGCTCTTCCTCTTCCTGGCCCTCGTCGCCTACCCGCGCGGGATGGGCATGGGCGACGTCAAGCTCGCGCTGCTCCTCGGCGCCGGCCTGGGCTGGCCGGTGGGCGTCGGGCTCATGATCGGCATGGTCACTGCGCTCGTTGCGTCGTCCGTCCTCTTCGCCCGCTACGGGCTGGCGGCGCGCAAGATGGCGATTCCCTTCGGCCCCTTCCTCGCGTTCGGGGCGATCGTGGCGCTCTTCGTCGGGCAACAGCTGCTCGACGCCTATCTGAGCCGCTTCTAGGCCCCCGCTCGTCTATCCCCCTCCTCAGGGATTCGGCGCGGAAAGCCGATATTCCGTACAGGAGAACTAGGTGGAATTCGACGACCTCCAAAACCTGCCGGGTGCAGGGACAAATGCCGAGGAAGGCTCCTCGGTCGAGCCCGACGCACCCTCCGGGCGCCATTGCCCCGAGTGCCGTAAACGAGCTCGTCGCCGACCTGCTCGAGACCACCGGGCTGGTCTCGCCCGACCGGCTCGCCGGCGTGCGCTCGGCCGCCGTCGGCGGCTCGATCGCCCAGGCGATCGTGGACGAGGGCCTGGCCGCTCCGGGCGTCGACACGCCGCCGCCCTCGCCGATCGGCGCGCGCGGCCTCCGCCAGGTCGCGACCGACCACTCGCACCTGCCGCAGATCGACCTCAACGCGGAGGGCGTGGACAGGAACGCCGCCGGCCAGATCCCCACGCACGTGCTCGAGCGCGCGATGGCGATCCCCTACAAGCTCGAGGACGACCGCCTGTTCGTCGCCGTCGCGGACCCCACCAACGTCCAGGCCGTGGACGAGCTACGCATCGCCACGCGCTACACCCTGGAGATCGGTGTCGCGCCGGCCGAGGACATCGAGGTCGAGCTCAAGCGCCTCGTCCGCGCGACGGAGGCCTGGGAGCGCGCCGCGCTCGTCGAGGACGAGCTCGACGAGGACGCGCTCGGCGAGGACGAGGACGACCTCGAGGCCGATGACGGCGTTTCCGACGCGCCGCTCGTCCGCCTCGTGAACTCGATCATCCTCCAGGCCGCCGAAGACGGCGCCTCCGACCTCCACTTCGACCCTGCCGAGGACGCGCTCGTCGTCCGCCTCCGCGTCGACGGCGTCCTCCACGAGGTGCAGCGCATCCCCAAGCGCCTCGCACCCGGTGTGACGACGCGCCTGAAGGTCCTCGCGAAGCTCGACATCGCCGAGCGCCGAAAGCCGCAGGACGGCCGCATCTCCCTGAACGCGAAGGCCGCGGGCCGCATGCTCGACATCCGTGTCGCAGTGCTCCCGACCGTCGAGGGCGAGGGCGTCGTCATGCGTCTCCTCGACAAGTCGAAGCGCCCGCCGACCCTCGAAGAGCTCGGTCTCTCCGACGAGATGCGCGCGATGTTCGCGGAGATCATCCAGAAGCCGACCGGCGCGCTCCTCGTCACCGGGCCGACCGGCTCCGGTAAGTCGACGACGCTGTACGCGTCGCTCGCCGAGATCAGCCGGCCCGAGATCAACGTCATCACCGTCGAGGATCCGGTCGAGTACCGCCTCGCGGGCCTGAACCAGGTGCAGGTGAACAACAAGGCCGGCCTCACCTTCGCCAACGCCCTGCGCTCGATCCTGCGTTCCGACCCCGACGTGGTGATGGTGGGTGAGATCCGCGACGCAGAGACCGCGAAGATCTCCATCGAAGCCGCCCTCACGGGTCACTTCGTGCTCTCTACCCTGCACACGAACGACGCGCCGAGCGCTCTGACGCGCCTCAACGAGATGGGCGTCGAGCCGTTCCTGACCGGATCGGCAGTGACGGCCGTGCTCGCCCAGCGCCTCGTCCGCAAGCTCTGCACGCACTGCTGCGAGATGTACATGGCCACCCAGGAGGAGATGCTCGAGGCACGCTTCACGCCCGAGCAGGCCGCGGCCGCCGACGGCGTCGGCCTCTACCGCAAGAAGGGCTGCCCGCGCTGCAACCAGACCGGCTACAAGGGCCGCGTGGGCGTCTATCAGCTCATGACCATGAGCGAGACGCTCTCACGCCTCGCAGCACAGCACGCGAGCCGGGAGGAGATCGAGCGCGCCGGCATGGAGACCGGGATGAAGACCCTCTGGGACGACGGCCTTCAGAAGGTCGCCTCCGGCCTGACCTCGATCGAAGAGCTGGCGCGAGTCCTCGTCTAGGGCCGCGGGTCTAGAGCTCGCAGCCGAGGTACGTCAGAGCCTTCGCAGCCTCGTCCATGAAGGCGTTCGCCTGGGCGCGCGTAGCGAAGGTGTACGGCCCCGGGCGGAGCGGCTCGACGCGCACCGCGTCGACGGGATAGACGTCGCACTCGACGACGAAGCCGTTCATGCCCGTATCCACGCAGCGGAGTGCAACGACCTCACGGCCGTCCTTCCGCGCGGAGCGGCGGTCGACCTCGACGCCCTGGAAATCGACGGCGTGCTCGGCGGCCATCAGGCGTTCTTGACGGCCTGAACGATCGCCGTGCGATCGTAGAAGCCTTCGATGCGGGCCTTCAGGTTGTGGCCCCGCGTGAAGATCAGCACCGTGGGCGACTGCAGCACGTTGTACTGCGAGGCGAGCTGCCCGACTTCGCGGTTCTTGGAGACGTTCACCGACACGAAGCCGGCATGCGCGAGTAGAGCTCCTGCGCGCGCCTCGCGCGTCTGAATCGAGTCGTAGCTTGCGCCGGGCTCGTAGAAGAGCACGACGACCTTGCCGTAGCGCTGGAGCTGGGAGTTGATCAGAAGCGGCGCCCGCTGAATGGCGAGGTGTGCGACACCCTTGTTCTTCTCGTCGAGGCACGTGCCCGCGCCGAGTCGGCGGAGCAGCGCGACGCGCTCCGTGTCGAGCGCGTCCAGCTCGTCGAGCTGGTTCTGGATCGCCGCGACGTCCAGCGCCTGAAACCGGTTGAACACCCAGCGCATCTTGGACGCCGTCTCGTCGATGTTTCTGCGCAGGGCGAGGGCAGTGTCCCGCTTCTGTGGGGGAAGGCCGAGCTTGATGAAAGTGGGCTGGACGGCGTCCCAGAGCTCGACATACTCGCCGACGACCGACTCGTAGTCGGCGAGCGCCTGCGGCTCGTCGATCTTCAGGTATTGGGCCTGGAAGCCGCCGCACCAGGCCTCGAGACCGTTGACCCAGTCGTCGGTTGCCTGCGGTGCGGGCTTGGGCTTCGTCTTGTCCGGGTGCGTCGTGATGAGCGGGACGCCGGCGTCGTTGCCTCCCCCGGGCGCCTTGCCCATGGTGTAGACGCCGAAGGCGGCGCCGATCAGGCCGAGGAAGGCGAGCGGCAGGAGAACGTGCAAGCGAAGCTGAGACGCCATGCGGTTCCTATCGGCACTTCTGGCTCAAGGCTTAAAGGAGAGAGGGCGCCTTTCGGCGCCCTCTCGAGACATCGGATCGTTTCCTGCCTAGCAGGCGTTGACCGTG
This sequence comes from uncultured Actinomycetes bacterium, assembly GCA_963766725.1. Classification (GTDB taxonomy): domain Bacteria; phylum Actinomycetota; class Thermoleophilia; order Gaiellales; family Gaiellaceae; genus DATEOR01. The sequence goes on along the minus strand of CAVYBK010000006.1, from coordinate 479,789 downwards.
ATGTCGGCCGACGGGCCGCCCTTCTTCCAGGTGGCCTGGCCGACCGTGCTCTGGACGCAGTACGAAGCGGCGGTCGAGCGGACGACGGAGATGTTCTTGATCCCCGCGTCGTACGACAGCTGCAGCTTCGTGAGGTGCAGGCCGGAGTACGTGTTGTGGTCGGCGTAGAACGCCTCCACGCCCGGGATCGACGCCCGCACGTTCGCCTTCGCAGCCGACACTTCAGCGCGGCTCCGGAAGGAGAGGTACGACGGGATGGCGATCGCGAGCAGGATGCCGATGATGATGATCACGACGAGAAGCTCGATGAGGGTGAAGCCCCCCTGGCGATCCTTCTGTGTGACCCGCTTGCTGAGCCTCTGAATCATTTGGTGACTCCTCCTTGATCGAGCATGGGCGTGCGGTGGCTCACGCGGAGATATCGGCCTCTCGTGCACGGAACGCGTCCCCTCGAATGGGGGATTTTCCCTTGACCCTTCAGACAAGGCGCTTCTCTGCCGATAGCACCGGGCGGAGGGAGCCCCAATGGATGGTCCTGGCACCGAATCTGCTGCGACATACACGATCGACGACCTGCTCGAGACGATGGTCGCTCTCGGCGCGTCCGACCTGCACCTCGCGGTCGGATCGCACCCGGTCATCCGGCTGAACGGCAGCCTCGATCGGCTGGACCAGTTCCCGCGCCTCTCGGCTGACGACACCCAGCGGCTGCTGTACCGCATCCTCTCGACCGAGCAGCAAAAGCACCTGGAGATCAACCGCCAGATCGACGTTTCGTACTCGATCCCGGGCCTCGCGCGCTTTCGCGTCAACGTCTATTTCCAGCGCGAGAGCCTCGGCGGTGCGTTCCGCATGATTCCCGCCGAGCTGAAGACGCTCGAGGATCTCGGGCTTCCGACGCAGCTGCACGAGCTTTCGAAGAAGCCGCGTGGCCTCGTCCTCGTCACGGGCCCGACGGGCTCCGGGAAGTCGACGACGCTCGCAGCCGTGGTCGACGAGATCAACCGCACGCGCGACGACCACATCATGACCATCGAGGACCCGATCGAGTTCCTGCACCGCCACAAGCGCTGCATCGTCAACCAGCGCGAGATCGGGCCCGACGCCGTCAGCTTCGCCGACGCGTTGCGCGGCGCGCTTCGCCAGGACCCCGACGTGATCCTCCTCGGCGAGATGCGCGACCTCGAGACGATCTCGACTGCGATTACCGCAGCCGAGACCGGCCACCTCGTCTTCGCGACGCTGCACACGCAGGACGCGCCCTCCACGATCGACCGCCTGATCGACGTTTTCCCGGCCGCGCAGCAGGAACAGATCCGCGTCCAGCTGGCAGCCACGATCCAGGGAATCGTCACGCAGACGCTCCTTCCGACCGTGGACGGAAAGGGGCGCGTGGCCGCCCTCGAGATCCTGCTCCCCGACGACGCTGTCCGGAACCTCATCCGCCAGGCGAAGGTCGAGCAGATCTACTCGGTCATGCAGACCAACACCGGCCGCGGCATGCAGACCCTCGAGCAGGCGCTCGTCGACCTCGTCACGCGCGGGATCATCACGCAAGAGGTCGCCATGTCCCGCTCGAGCCGGCCCGACCAGCTGCTCGGCCTCCTTCAGCGCAACGGACTCGCAACCCCCGACTCTGCGGCGGGAGGCCTGCGGGTGGCAGGGAGCTAGATCGTGGCGAAAGAAACTGTCGGCCTCAAGATCGGCGCCTCGTACCTCTCGGCGGCCGCCATCGAGGTGAACGGCTCCGCGCGGCTCGTCCAGGTCGCCCGTGAGCCGATTCCGCGCGGGATCGTTGCCGGCGGCGAGGTCAAGGACGTTGCCGCGCTCACCGAGGCGCTCAAGTTCTTCTTCAAGCGGCACGGCCTGTCGAAGCGCAACGTCCGGATCGGAATCGCGAACAACCGCATCGGTGTCCGGACGATCGAGCTCATGGGGATCGAGGACCCCAAGCAGGTTGCGAACGCCGTGCGCTTCCGCGCCCAGGAGGCGTTGCCGATCCCGGTCGACCAGGCGCTGCTCGACTATCAGGTGCTCGGCGAGACCGTCGAGGAAGGCCAGTCCAAGAAGCGTGTTCTCCTCGTCGTCGCGTATCGCGAGCTCGTGGACGCGTACTCGACCGCGTGCCGCGCCGCAGGCATCAAGCTCGCCGGCGTCGATCTCGAGGCCTTCGCGCTGCTTCGCGCGCTCATGCCTCCGGAGGAGCCGGCGGGCGAGAAGAGTGCGCTCGTCGCTGTCACGATGGGATCCGAGCGCAGCACGCTCGGGGTCTCGGACGGCCAGTCCTGCGAGTTCGCTCGCGTGATCGAGTGGGGCGGGATGTCTCTGACGATCGCCCTCTCGCGGGCGCTCGACCTCGACATCGAAGCCGCCGAGATCCTCAAGACGAGCATCTCGCTCGACGGCGCCGAGGTCCCCGAGGGGCTCACGCCCGAGCAGGCCGCCCTCGCCCGCGAGGCGCTCAACGGTGCGCTCCAGGGCTTCTCCCGCGAGCTCGTCTCCTCGCTTCAGTTCTACCAGAGCCAGTCCGACTCGCTCGGCATCCGCGAGGTCGTCCTCGCAGGCGGCACCGCGCGTCTTGCCGGCCTCGCACCCGCCCTTCAGCGCCTTGTCGGCGTGAACGTCCGCGTCGGGGATCCGCTCGTCGGAATCTCGGTCGGGAAGAAGGTCAAGGGCGGCATGCCCGACCCGTCGCTCGCGGTCCCCATCGGCCTCGGAATGGCGCTCTAGGAGACGCGATGGGCATCGACATGAAAAAGGAGATCAAGATCTCCGATCTCTGGAAGCGCGGGCCGAAGGAGCCCAAGGCAGAGAAGCCGCCGAAGGAGCCCAAGAAGGCCAAGGAACCGAAGCCGCCCAAGGAGAAGAAGGAGCGCCGCCTCGGCCGCGGCACCAAGGAGAAGGTCGCCGCCATCGAGGCGAAGAGCGGGCCGCCCGTACGCGACATTCCGCTCATGCACGCCTTCAACCTCCTCCCGAAGGAGGAGGTGCGGGCCGAGAAAGAGTCGAAGCAGAGCGCGATCCCGCACGTCATCGTTGCGCTGGCCGGCGTGCTCGTCTTCGCGGCGCTCGCCGCGTTCTACCTCTCCTCCAGCGCGGCGGTCACGAAGAAGTCCGGCGAGCTCGACGATCTCCGCGGAGACCTCGCGAGCCTGCAGGTGCCCGAGAAGCAGCCGCAGGCGCCGACCGAAGGGGCCGAACATCGATTCCGAGCGCTCGGCGCGGACGGCCGCCCTCTCCACGGCGCTGGCCGACCGCCTCGCCTGGGACCGCGTCCTGCGCGAGCTCGCGCTCGTCCTTCCGGCCGACGTCACGCTGGCGACGCTCGACGCAACCGCGCCTTCGCCGGGCTCGGCGGGTGCCGCGACGAGCGGGGCCGTGAGCTCCTTCAGGGTGACCGGAACCTCGGTCAGCCAGGCGAGCGTCGCGCGGCTCCTTTCGCGCCTCCAGGTCATCCCCGAGCTCCAGAACGTTCAGCTCGAGTTCGCGACCGCGTCCGAAGACCCGGCCGTGCCGGGCGTCAACTTCGCCATCACCGCGTCCGTGCGCCAGGGAGCCGTCTCGTGAAGAAGCAGATCCCCATCTGGCCCGTGATCGGCCTTGCGATCCTGATCGTGGCCGCGGTCGCATACATGGTCGTCATCCGGCCGAAGCGCGCGGAGTCCGGGCGGCTCGACGAGCAGATCGCCGAGATGCAGATGAAGGTGAGCGCCGCGCAGCTCGCTTCCCGTCCTCAGCAGCAGGCGACGACGATCAAGGTCGCCGACGTCTTCGAGGTCTCGAAGGCGATGCCCGACACCGACGACATGCCGGGGATCATTCTCGACCTGAACTCGGTCGCCGAGGCCACGGGGATCAAGTTCCTCTCGATCCAGCCGAGCGCGCCGACGCCCAAGACGGGGTACAGCGCGATCGCGATCACCCTCACCTTCGAGGGCAACTACTTCGACCTCACCGATTTCCTCTTCCGTCTCCGGAACCTCGTCGCGGTGCGCGACGGACACCTGGCCTCGGCGGGCCGGCTCTTCACCCTCGACACCATGAGCATGAAAGAGGGGAAGGACGGGTTCCCGAGCATCAACGCCGGGCTGACGGTCTCCGCGTACGTCTACGGTGCGCCCGACCCGACGGCAGCGGTCGTTCCGCCGCCGACCACGGAGGCGCCCCCGCCCCCGCCCGCCGACGCATCCGCAGGAGGTCTTGGCTAATGGCATCCAAGAAGGTTCAGGCTGCTCTCCTCAAGCAGAAGGAGGCCAAGCAGAAGAAGGTTCTGTTCCTGCTCGTGCCGGTCTTCCTCGGGCTGATGGCGTGGCAGGGCCCGAAGACGTTCAAGGCGATCACCGGCGGCAACGCGCCGCCGCCCACCACCGCTGCACCTTCGACGACCGCGCCGACGCCGGGCTCGGCTCCCTCGACGCCCGGCGCTGGGGCGGTCGTCCCTCCGAGTCAGCTCGTCGACACCGACGCGCCTCCGTCCCTCATGGACGGGCAGATGTCGAATCTCGGCGTCTTCCCGGGGCGGGATCCGTTCTCGGGCGGCGCCATCGCCCCGAGCCTGGGAGACGTCAGCACGGGCGGGACCGGCACCGGGACTGGCACGACCTCCACCACGACTCCCACGAGTGCGCGCGTCGAGGTGAACGGTGCCCCAGAGGACGTCTCGATCGGCGATACGTTCCCCGAGTCTGACCCCGCGTTCAAGCTTGTCTCAGTCACTGCGAGCGCGGCGATGATCTCCCTCGCGTCAGGCGGCACCTTCACGAACGGCGATCAGAGCGAGCAGATCAAGGTCGGCGAGACGCTGACGGTCGTCGGAGACGACGGCTCGACCTTCAGCATCAAGCTCGTCAGCACGAGCTAGCCGGCCTTCGGCGCGGCCGCAGTTTTCTCTAGGAGCCTGTGCCCTCGTCGAACGAGGCGCTGACGCGGGCCCACACGCGGTACGGGGAGGCGTTGTCGCGGACGACGACGCTCACCAGCTTGACGAGCCGGCCCGCCGTGGTGCCCGAGTTCGTGATCTGCCTCCAGGTGATGTAGGTGTCCACCTTGTACGAGCGCCCGTCGGCGCCGGTGACCGTCTTCGTGGCGACGGCGTTCGTGCAGGGCGTCGCGCCGCATGCTTTGACGTCGACTCTCTGGACCCACGACACAGTCGCGCCGGCAGAGTGCGCGGCCGCAGCGCCGTAGTACGAGGAATCCTTGTCGTTCAGGTAGCCGCGCTCTCCGACCACCCGCACGGTCCACGGCGTTGTCGTTCGGTCGTTCACGAGGATGAGCTCGCTGTCGATCTTGACCAGGAAGGGGCCGGTAGAGGGAAAGCCCGTCCCGCTGGTGACGGGAATCGTCAGCTGGGACGCCGTCATTGCGGCAGTCAGTGTGGTCGTCGCGGCGCTGTCCGTCTTGTAGAACGCCGTCTGACCCGTGTAGGTCGAGCCATAGCTGCCGCCGACGACCGACGTGACGTTCGAACTCGCAAGTCCGATCGCCTCGTACTTGATCGCCCGGAAGTTCTCCATCTCCGAGTCTGCGATCGCGCCTGCGGTCGTGACCGTGCTCGCGCGGCGGATCTGCACGATGCCGGCCTGAAAGACGCTGAAGACGGCGAAAATGCCGATGAGCATCACGGTCATCGCCGCGAGAAGCTCGATCATGCCGAAGCCGCCCTCGCTCCGGGCACGCCGCCGCAGGTGTGGGCGCGCAGAAAGCACCGACCAGAACATCGGCAAACCACCGATGACCCTCAAGGCGTGACCGGGTGATGCCGATTTCCCGCTTGGAATGGCTTCGTACGCCTACACGGCGATCAACTCCGCGGGCCTCGAGCTCGACGGCCAGGTCAACGCCCCCGACGCCAACGCGGCGCGCGAAGCGCTGCGGGTGCGCGGGCTCGTCGCGCTGACGCTGGACGAGCAGGCATCGAGCTCCGCCGGCTTCGCGATGGCCGTGAAGAAGGTGAAGCCGAAGTCGCTGCAGGTCTTCTCACGGCAGTTCGCGACGATGATCGAGGCCGGGCTCAACGTCGTCACCGCGCTCGTGATCCTCGAGGAGCAGACGGAGGACAAGAAGCTCGCGACCGTCGTCTCCGAGCTCCGCGCCGATGTCGAAGGCGGACTCCTGCTCTCGGAGGCGATGTCACGCCATCCGCGGATCTTCTCTCGCCTCTTCATCTCGATGGTCGAGGCGGGCGAGGCGGCGGGAATCCTCGACGTCGTGCTCGACCGGGTCGCCTTCCAGATCGAGAAGGAGACTCAGATCAAGCGCCGCGTCAAGGGCGCGATGATGTACCCGCTGATGGTCATGGCCTTCGCCACGCTCGTCCTCATCGGCATGCTCATGTTCCTCGTCCCGATCTTCGTCGGGATCTTCGACGATCTCGGCGGCGACCTGCCGATGCTCACGCAGATCGTCGTCAAGGGGTCGAACATCCTGCGCAGCTACTGGTACATCGTCTTCCCGATCTGGGCGGGGATCATCTTCGGCTTCTTCCGCTTCAAGAAGACCGAGTCGGGCCGGCGGATCTGGGACCGCTTCCGCATGAAGATGCCGTTCGGGATCGGCGCGATCATCGTCAAGATCGGCATGGCGCGCTTCTCGCGGACGCTCTCGACTCTCGTCGCCGCCGGCGTGGACATCATCCGCTCGCTCGAGATCACCGGGCGCGACCTCCGGCAACAGCCTGATCGAGGACGCGACCGCGGTTGTCCGCGAGCGCGTGCACCAGGGTGTCCCGATCGCAGTGCCGATCGAGGCCGAGAAGATCTTCCCGCCGATGGTGTCGCAGATGGTGCGCGTCGGCGAGGAGACCGGCGAGCTCGAGAAGATGCTCGGGAAGATCGCCGACTTCTACGAGGACGAGGTCGACAGCTCGATCGCGACCCTGACCTCGATCCTCGAGCCGCTCATGATGATCGGCGTCGGACTGATGGTCGGCGTGATCATCATCTCCATGTACCTGCCGATGTTCAAGCTGCTCACGCTGATCCAGTAGTCCACTCGCTCAGCGATAGCCGTGCGTCGCCGCGTACTCCTCGGCGACCGACTTCGGCACGCAGAAGGCCCACGCGTCCTCGACGAGGTCGCGCATCTCGTCCTCGTCGATCGCGGCGAGATCGACGTGCACCCAGTGGTAGCGCATGTCGTGCGCGCTCGGAAGCGAGAACTTCTCGGGCTCGGAGTCGACGAGCGCCTGCCGCCACTCCTTCGGGAAGGCAAAGCCCATGGTCGACCCGTCCTTCGAGAAGGCGAGCCAGACGATCCGCCCGATTCGGAACTTCACCCGGCCGCGGACGAAGGCCTCGCTCGAGCGGGGCAACGTGGCCGCGAACGCCCGGACTTCGTCCATCGTCACCACGCCGCTCACGTTACTGTCATCTCGCACGCGAACAAAGGAGCCGGGTGGGCTACAGCGTCGTGAACGTCGAGGAGATCGAGGGCGAAGGCCCTGGCGGCGCCGTCCGCTTCGTCCGGCGCAAGCTCGGCGTGCAGGCGTTCGGCATCAACTGGTTCGAGCTCGGGCCGAACGTGCGCGGGCGCGAGCACAACGAGGTCGACACCGGACAGGAAGAGGTCAACGTGATCATCGAAGGCTCGGGCGTCTACGAGGTCGACGGCGAGACGATTCCCGTGCGCGCCGGCTCCTTCCTGCGCTTCGATCCCGGGACGACACGCTGCCCGGTCGCCGGTCCCGAGGGCATGACCATGATCGCCGTCGGCGTGCGCCCGGGGAGCTACGAGCCCCATGGGAACTTCTGACGAAAACCTCGTCCAGCTGACGCGAGTCCTGCGGGCGCCGCCCGGCGAGGTCTTCGCGGCCTGGACCGAGCCCGCTCTCCTCGAGCGCTGGTGGACCGGCGTGGGAGGCTGGGTGGATGCGAAGGCCGACGTCGATCTCCGCGTCGGCGGTCGCTACCACCTCTCCATGCGGGACGAGCGCGGCGCCCTGCACGGCGTCCTCGGCGTCTACACGGAGGTCGCGCCGGCCGAGCGTCTCGCCTTCACCTGGACCTGGGAGAACGATCCGAGCGTGATGCGCGGGAGCGAGGGGAGCCTCGTCGACGTCGTCCTGCGCGAGGCGCCCGACGGGACGCAGCTCTCGCTCACCCACAGCGGCCTCGGAAACAAGGTCGTCAAGGACATGCACGAGGAGGGCTGGAACGCGCTCCTCACCAGCCTCTTCGCCGCCCTCTCCTAGGCAGCGGAGAGGGCCCGGCTCCCCAGGAACCGGGCCCTCTCTTCCGCTCACGGCTATCCGTTACAGCCGTGGGCTGCGAGGATCGCCGGGTCGCTGAAGGCGTGTGCACCCCCGGCGTAGTTGGAGTGGGCGGCAGTACCGCTCGATTTAGCGCCCGAGATCAACTGGCCGAAGCTCAGGCCGCAGGCGGCCTTGATGTCCTGGCCGGGCGCCGCACCGGCCGAGGCCGGCAGGGCGAGCAGGGCGGCCGAGCAGATGGCGATCGCGATTCGCTTGCGCATCGTCGTCGCTCCTTTCCTTAGGCGGTGGCGGGGGCAGGAGTCCGGCTCCAGCGGCGCCGCATCGCGGGCCACTGGACGATCTCGTAGACGGCTGCAGCTCCGACAAGGCCGTAGATCACCCGGGTCGCGGCATTCGTCTCGCCGAAGTCGAGCCCGAAAAGCGTCGCGACGAGGTCGAACTCGGCGATCGCTACGAGGCCCCAGTTCAGGGCGCCGACGACCACGAGGACGCCGGCCAGCACGTCGAGCTTCTTCATGTTCCTCTCCTTCCTGTCGAGGTTTCGTCCAGGAACGGTACAGACCCTGGACAGTGTTGTCAAATATCTGTCCAACTTGTGTACGATGCGTGCATGGCGAGAGACGGGCTCCTTCGCATCGGCGAGCTGAGCCGCCGAACCGGCGTCAAGCCCGACCTTCTCCGCGCCTGGGAGAGGCGGTACGGTCTGCTTGCCCCGCAGAGGACGAGCGGGGGGTTCCGGCTCTACCCGCTCACCGACGTCGGGCGGATCGAGGCGATGCAGAGCCATCTGGCCCGCGGGCTATCCGCAGCCGAGGCCGCCCGCCTCGCGAAGGAGCAGGACGAGCCAGGCCAGGCCGGTAGCTCGATCGCCGCGCTCCTCGACGACTTCCGCGCAGCTCTGGACGCCTACGACGAGCCGCTCGCGCAGCTGCTCCTCGACCGGATGCTCGCCGCGTTCACGCTCGAGACGGTTCTGCGCGACGCGCTGCTGCCCTACCTGCACGAGCTCGGCGACCGCTGGGAGCGCGGCGAGGCCTCCGTGGCGCAGGAGCACTTCGCGAGCAGCGTGATCCGTGGCCGGCTCCTCGGTCTCGCGCGCGGGTGGGGGTCCGGGAGCGGGCCGCTCGCCGTTCTTGCCTGCCCGCCGGGGGAGGAGCACGATCTCGGTCTGCTCGCCCTGGGGATCGTTCTTCGCGCCCGGGGCTGGCGAGTGGCCTATCTCGGCCCGGATACGCCGATGGAGACGCTCGCCGACGCCGCCAGGCGCATGGGTGCCGACTGGGTCGTCGTGTCAGCGGTCTCGGAAGCCCGCCTGCAGGCCGCGGAGGAGGAGATTGCTCGCCTTGTCCTCAACGTCCAGGTCGCGCTGGGAGGTCGCGGGAGGAACATCGGCGCTGGCGGAGCGCACGGGTGCAGAACTGCTCTCCGGCGGCCCGGTCGAAGAGGCGGAGCGGCTCGCGGGCAACCGCCGATAGCATCGAAGGGGATGGCAGAGCCTCGTAGCGCGCGTCTCGACGAAGTCGCCTCGGCTGAGGAGATCGCGCGCCTGCCGTATTCGCTTCGGGTGCTCCTCGAGAACGTCGTCCGCGCCGGGCTCGCCGGCGAGGGCGACCCGAGGAGGCGCGGGCGATCCTCGAATGGCAGCCGGGCGATGAGCCGCACCGGGAGATCTCCTTCCGCCCGGCGCGGGTTCTCCTCCAGGACTTCACCGGCGTCCCGGCGATCGTCGACCTCGCCGCCATGCGCGATGCGATGCGCAACCTGGGCGGTGAGCCGGCGCGGATCAACCCGCTTCTTCCGTCCGAGCTCGTCATCGACCACTCCGTCCAGGTGGACGTGTTCGGCTCGAAGATCGCGATCTTCAAGAACACGGAGCTCGAGTTCGAGCGGAACCGCGAGCGCTACGCGTTCCTGCGCTGGGGCCAGGAGGCCTTCGACGACCTGCGTGTCGTCCCGCCGAACACCGGCATCGTCCACCAGGTCAACCTGGAGTACCTCGCGCGCGTCGTCGAGGAGCGGGACGGCTGGGCCTTCCCGGACACGCTCGTCGGCACCGACTCGCACACGACCATGGTCAACAGCCTCGGCGTCCTCGGCTGGGGTGTCGGCGGGATCGAGGCGGAGGCGGCGATGCTCGGCGAGCCGCTCTCGATGCTGGTGCCCCAGGTCGTCGGCTTCCGGCTCTCCGGCCGCCTGCCCGAGGGCTCGACCGCGACCGACCTCGTTCTCACGGTGACCGAGACGCTCCGGGAGCTCGGCGTCGTCGGCAAGTTCGTCGAGTTCTTCGGGCGCGGGCTCTCCGGGCTCACGCTCGCCGACCGCGCCACCATCGCGAACATGTCGCCGGAGTACGGCGCGACCTGCGGCTTCTTCCCGGTGGACGAGGAGACGCTCGCCTACCTGCGCATGACGGGTCGAAGCGAGGATCACGTCTCGCGCGTCGAGAGCTACTGCCGCGCCCAGCTCCTCTTCCACGACGAGGAACGTCGAGCCCTCCTACAGCGAGGTCGTGGACCTCGATCTCGGCTCGGTCGAGCCGAGCCTCGCCGGGCCGCGCCGTCCGCAGGACCGCGTTCCGCTCCGCGAGGCCCGCGACTCCTTCCTCGGAGCTCTTCAGACCTTCGGCGTCGAGTACGGAAACCACGACAACGCAGTCGCGGAGACCTTCCCGGCCAGCGACCCGACCACCGAGCAGGTGCCGGGCGGCGATCGGCGCGCATGCTCCGGAGCCCGAGCCGGCTCTCGTCGCGGTCGCCGAGGTCGAGCCGGCCTCGGTGGAGGTCGAGCTGGACGGTGCGCAGTTCGAGCTGGGGCACGGAAGCGTCGTCATCGCGGCGATCACGAGCTGCACGAACACCTCGAACCCGACCGTCATGGTCGCGGCGGGCCTGCTCGCGAAGAACGCCGTCGAGCGCGGCCTCAAGCGCCGGCCCTGGGTGAAGTCGAGCCTGGCGCCCGGCTCCAAGGTCGTGACCGAGTACTACGACCGCGCCGGCCTCAGCCAGTACCTCGACGAGCTCGGCTTCGACGTCGTCGGCTACGGCTGCACGACCTGCATCGGGAACTCGGGGCCGCTCCCGGAGGAGATCTCGGCCGCGGTGGACGAGGGCGGGCTCGTCGTCTGCTCGGTGCTCTCCGGCAACCGCAACTTCGAGGCGCGCATCCATCCGGAGGTGAAGGCCAACTACCTCGCCTCGCCGCCGCTCGTGGTCGCCTATGCCCTCGCCGGCCGGATGGACCTCGATCTCACGAACGACCCGCTCGGCCAGGACGAGGACGGCAACGACGTCTTCCTCAGCGATGTGTGGCCGAGCCCCGAGGAGGTGCAGGAGACGATCGCCTCCGCGCTCGAGCAGGAGATGTTCACGCGCACCTACGCCGACGTCTTCACCGGCGACGAGCGCTGGCGTGAGCTCGACACCCCCGAGGGCGAGCTCTTCGCCTGGGAGCCGGAGTCCACCTACGTCCGCCTGCCGCCGTACTTCGAGGGCATGTCGCCGGAGCCCGGAACCGTGGACGACTTCAGCGGCGCGCGCTGCCTCGTCATGCTCGGCGACAGCGTCACGACCGACCACATCTCACCCGCCGGCGCGATCAAGCCCGACAGTCCGGCCGGCCTGTACCTCACCGATCACGGCGTCGAGCGCAAGAACTTCAACTCCTACGGGTCGCGCCGCGGGAACCACGAGGTGATGGTGCGCGGCACCTTCGCCAACGTGCGTCTGCGCAACCTGCTCGTGCCCGGCAGCGAGGGCACGTGGACGGTGCATCTGCCCGACGGCGAGGAGACGACGATCTTCGACGCCGCGGAGCGCTACCGCTCCGACGGTGTGCCGCTGATCCTCCTCGCCGGCAAGGAATACGGCTCGGGCTCGTCGCGCGACTGGGCGGCGAAGGGGCCGAAGCTCCTCGGCGTGCGCGCGGTGATCGCGGAGAGCTACGAGCGGATCCACCGCTCGAACCTCGTCGGAATGGGCCTCCTCCCGCTCCAGTACATGCCGGGGGAGAACGCCGAGTCGCTCGGGCTGACCGGCCGCGAGGAGTTCTCGGTCACGGGGGTGGAGAACGGCGAGGCGCGACGAGGTCACGGTGCGCGCCGATGACACGGAGTTCCGGGCTCGCCTTCGCGCCGACACTCCGAGGGAGCGCGACTACCTCCGTCACGGAGGCGTCCTCCCCTACGCGCTGCGCGCTCTTCTCCGCGGATGAGCCGGCTGGTCGTCGTCGCTCCGCTGAAGCCTGGCGCAGAAGCCCGGGCCCGGGAGCTCCTGGACGAGGGGCCGCCGTTCGACCTCGAGGGATCCGCGTTCGACGCCCACGAGGTCTTCGTCACCCCGCAGGAGGTCGTGTTCGTGTTCGAGGGGAACGAGACGCTCAGCCTCACCGCGGGTGACCCGGCCATCATGCGCGCGGCGAAGGCCTGGGCGGACTGCCTCGACGGGCGGCCGCGAATCGCCCGCTCGGCCTTTTCCTGGAAGCGGGACTCGGCGAGCGGTTAGGGTAGGCGCGTGTTGTTCTGGCTTGTTTTCGGCTGGGCGAGCAACGTGCTCGGGATCTGGGTCACGTCGCTGATCTTCGACGGCGTCACCTACGACGACAAAGTCTGGGTGCTCGTCGTCGCGGGCCTCGTCCTCTTCCTCGCGAACGCGATCATCCGGCCGATCGTGATCATCCTCACCCTCCCGGCGGTGATCCTGACGCTCGGCATTCTCCTGCTCTTCATCAACGCGTTCACGCTCTGGATCGCGGACAAGATCGTCCCGCCCTTCGAGGTCAGCGGCTTCTGGACCTACCTCGGGTCGGTGATCATCATCTGGCTGGTCAACATGATCGTGTACGGGATCTTCCGGCCGGAGAACCGCGAGACCAAGCGCGAGCTCACGGCCTAGGCCGTGACCGAACCAGCCCCGCCGCCTCCGCCTGCACGTTCCCGTTGGGATGCGGGACGGATCGTCCTGCTCGTCCTCGGGATCCTGGCCACACTCTTTGCGCTCGCGGTGCTCGCGGCCGCCGGAGCCCTGTTCTGGGCGAACTCCCAGAGGGACTCGGACGGCTATTTCCGGACCGGCGCGCACAACTTCTCCACTCCCTCGTTCGCGCTCGAGTCCGACGACCTCGACATCGGGAACGACGCGCCCGACTGGCTCTTCGACGAGGGCCGCCTCGCGACGGTCCGGATCGAGGGCTCGAGCACCCGCAGCAAGCCGATCTTCGTCGGCATCGGGCCGAGGGACGCGGTGGACGCCTACCTGCGCGGCGTCGGCCACGCCGTTGTCACGGACGTCGACTTCGACCCGTTCGGGTTCTCCGTGCGGCCCCGGCCCGGCGGCCCGCCGCCCACGCCGCCCGGCCAGCAATCCTTCTGGGCCGTCTCCGACTCGGGCCCGGACGCGACGGTCTCATGGGATATCGCCGAAGGCAGCTGGGTCGCGGTCGTCATGAACGAGGACGGCTCGCGCATCGTCGCCGCGGATCTGACCTTCGGCGCGCGCGTCGGCTGGCTCATCTGGATCGCGATCGGCGTCCTCATCGCCGGCCTGCTCGTCCTCGCGGCAGGCGTCGTGATGATCTTCTTCGGCGCGCGCGGAGTGCCGGCGACGGAGACCGCCGTTCAGCCAGCACCGATCACGGCTCCGGTGGACGAGTACCCGGTGCAGCTCGACGGCGCGCTCGACGAGCCCCTCTCGCGCTGGCTCTGGATCGTGAAATGGCTCCTCGCGATCCCGCACTACATCGTGCTCGCCTTCCTGTGGCTCGCGTTCGCCGTGCTGACGATCGTCGCGTTCTTCGCGATCCTCTTCACCGGCCGCTATCCGCGCTCGATCTTCGACTTCAACGTGGGCGTGCTCCGGTGGACGTGGCGGGTCGGCTTCTACTCGTACAGCGCCCTCGGCACCGACCGCTATCCGCCCTTCTCGCTCGGGCCGGAGCCCGATTACCCGGCGCGGCTCGAGATCCCGTATCCAGAGCAGCTCTCCCGCGGCCTTGCGCTCGTGAAGTGGTGGCTCCTCGCCATCCCGCACTACCTCGTGCTCGTGTTCCTCGTCGGCCTCGGGGTCGGCATCGGCTGGTTCCGCTGGGGCGGCCTCGACTTCATCCTCGTCCTCATCGCCGCCGTCCATCTCGCCTACACCGGCCGCTACCACCGCGACATCTTCGAGCTCGTGATCGGGATCAATCGCTGGCTCTTCCGCGTGGTCGCCTATGCATCCCTGATGCGCGACGAATATCCACCCTTCCGCCTTCGCTGATGGAACGACCCGTTTCCCACTCCTTCGACGTCGGCCACGTGGCAGACCGGCTCGCCGCCGGGAACGGCGGCTACGAGATCGTCCACGAGTCGCCCGGGGGTCGAGGTCGGGGTCTACGTGCTCGTCGCGCCCGAGCCCGACCGCCAGCAGCCGCACGAGTGGGACGAGATCTACGTCGTGCTCGAAGGCACGGGCGTGCTCGAAGTCGAGGGGGAGCCGGTCCAGCTCGAGGAGGGCGGCGCGGTCTTCGTCCGCGCCGGGGCCGACCATCGCTTCTCCGCGTACGAGCGCCTCGCGGTGCTCGTTCTGTTCGACAAGTCGCAGACCTAGCGCTCCTCATGCGCACGTAGCGCCTGCTAGTCTCTTACATATGTATTTGACTTATAGGTGTGCGTGAGAGGGCATCGAGGCCGGAGGGCGCGCTCGCGCGCATACGTGAGGCCCGGTCACTGGGCGGTACGCGCCAGGGTCGAGCGGTTCATCGAGCCCGCTCTCCTCTTGCTCTTGCGCGAGCGCCCGATGCACGGGTACGAGCTGATCGAGCGGCTGCCGGAGGTCGCGGGCGGCGAGACGCGCATCGACGTCGGCAACCTCTACCGCGTCCTGCGCGCGCTCGAGGAGGAGGGGATCGTCTCGTCGGAGTGGAGCGCCGACCTTCCAGGGCCGGCCAAGCGCACCTATGAGCTGACTGAGGAAGGCCGGCGTCTCCTCGACCGTTGGGCCGAGTCCCTGCGCGAGGCGAAGGGCGTCATCGCCGGCTTCATCGACCGCTACGAGAACGACGAGGGGAGGTGAACGCATGCATCGTCGTCACCATCGACATTCGGGGTGCGGGCCCGGCATCGGGCGGCGCATCGGCAACCGTGAGGAGTGGCTGAAGCGGCTCGAGGAGTATCAGAAGGATCTCGAGCAGGAGGTCGCCGACGTAGCCGACCTGATCCGCCGCCTCAAGGAGGAGAAGACCGAAACCGCCACTGTCTGATCTACAGCCGCCTGCTAGGCGAGCGGGATCAAGCGGGTGCCGCTCGCCTTGAAGCTCGCGACGACCTCGTCGCCGGGCAGCGAGGCCCAGGCGCGCCGCGGACTCGGCGGTGATCTCCGCGGTGAGCGGGCCGACGCGGATCCGCATGCGGTTCGCCACGGGCACGAGGCTCTCGATCGGCCCGCGCACGTGGTTCTGCATCGAGTCGAGCGGCATCGCCCGCGCGATGCCGACCTCCCAGGGGTGGATGACGGCACCGACCTCTCCCGTCAGCTGATCCGTCGAGACGATCGCGCTTCCATCGGCGAGCATCACCTCGGTCAGCCCGTCGCCCGTCGCACGCGCGCGGCCGGTCAGGAGGTTCGCGCCCGTGAAATCGGCGACGAAGGGCGTCGTCGGCGCCGCCACGAGGTCGGCTGCGGATCCCATCTGGACGAGCTGCCCTTCGACGAGCACGCCGATCCTGTCCGTGAGCGCGGCCGCGTCCTCGAAGCTGTGCGTCACGACGAGGGTCGGGAGGCCAAGGCCCTTGAGCAGTCCGCGCAGCTCCCCGCGCACTCGCGCGCGGGTATGTGTGTCGAGGGCGGCGAGTGGCTCGTCGAGGAGGAGGACGCCTGGGTCGCGCGCAAGCGCCCGTGCGAGCGCGACGCGCTGGCGCTCTCCGCCCGAAAGCTCTCCGGGCTTGAGGCGGGCGAGCGACTCGATCCCGAAGCGCGCAAGCAGCTCGCTGCTGTCCTTCCCGCCGCCGTAGGCGACGTTGTCCGCGACGGACATGTGGGGGAAGAGCGCGTAGTCCTGGAAGACGAGCCCGACCGATCGCTCCTCCGGCCGTAGGTCGACCTTCGCCCCGCTGTCGAACCACACGGCGTCTCCGAGCGCGATGCGGCCCTTGTCCGGTCGGCTGAGGCCCGCGATCGTCCGCAGCACGGTGCTCTTGCCGGCCCCGGACGGGCCCGCCAGCGCGACGACGCCTTCGACGTCGAGCGCGAGCTCTAGTCGGAACGCCCGGAGGGCGCGAGCGAGATCAATGTGAAGCGTGTCCACGAAGGGAGCAGCTTGACGGTTAGGAGAACGGCCACGCTGACGACGACGAGGAACGCGCCGAGGGCCAGCGCGATGTCGAAGTCGATGTCGAGCTGCGCGTAGATGGCGAGCGGCAGCGTCTGGGTCACGCCCTGCAGGCTTCCGGCGAACATGATCGTCGCGCCGAACTCGCCGAGCCCGCGTGCGAATGCGAGCGCCGAGGCCGCGGAGAGACCGCCGGCGGCGAGGGGGAGAGCCACTCGGAAGAACGTTCGCCTGGGGCCCGCGCCGAGCGTTCGCGACGCGTCGATGAGGGCGGGGTCGAGACCCTCGAACGCTGCGATGCCGAGCCGGATGTAGAACGGGCTCGAGACGAAGATGATCGCGAAGACCACGGCGGTCTGCGTGAAGGGGATGGAGATCCCCGCGGCGTCGAGCGTGTCCCCCAGGAGCCCCGCACGCCCGAACGCCGCGAAGAGCGCGATGCCTGCCACCGCCGGAGGGAGCACGAGCGGCAGCTCGATCAGCGTGAGCACGAGCGAGCGCCCCCGGAAACGTCGCGTCGCGACCAGGTACGCGGTCGGAGTTCCCAGCAGGAGCACGACGGCGTGCGCGATCACGCTCGTCTTCACGCTGACGATGAGCGCGTCGACCGCCACCTCGCTCGTGAGCTGTGAGAGCAGGTCCTCGGGAGGAATCCGTAGGAAGAGGGCGAGGATCGGAAGGAGCAGAAAGGCGAGGATCAGCCCCGTTGAAACCGCGAGGACGACCTCGAACGGCCGTCTCACGGAGGCCCGAAGCCGGCGGCCTGCAGCTTGGCCTGACCGTCTTCGCCGAGCACCTGCTCGACGAACTCGTGCGCCGCGTCGTGGTGCGGCGCGTCCTTCACGACTGCGATCTCGTACTCCACCTTCGCCTGCGCCTCCTCGGGAAGCTCGATGGCGGTCACCTTGTCCTCCACCGGCTTCACGTCCGTCACGTAGACGAAGCCGGCGTCTGCCTCGCCGAGCGAGACCTTTCCGACGACGCCCTTGACGTCGTCCTCCTCGCTCACGACCTGGTCGAGGACGTCGCTTGCACCCATGTTCTCGAGCACGGTGCGCGTGTAGTCGCCGATCGGCACGCCCTCGGCGCCGATCACGAGCTTCACGTCGGGGTTGTGCAGGTCGTCGACGGACTGGATGTTGGCCGGGTTGTCCTTGGGGACGATGAGGACGAGCTTGTTGGTGGCGAAGACCTCCGGCTTGTCCACGAGCCCGTCCTCGTACAGCTGGTCGGGGTACTTGGGGCTCGCGGCGGCGAAGACGTCCGCCGGCGCTCCCTCCGTGATCTGCGTCGCGAGATCGTCCGAGCCCGCGAAGTTGTACGTCGCGTCGGGGTCGATCTGCGGGGAAGACCTCGGTGAGGGACGCGGCGGCGAAGACGGTCGCCTGCTCGTTGGAGTCTCCGCCGCCGGTCCCGCCGTTGCCGCAGCCCCCCGCAAGCAGGACGACGACGAGCGCGAGAAGGAGCCGTCTCACGTGTCGATGAGCACCGACGTCGCCTTGACCACGGCGGTCGCGTCCTGTCCCGGGGCCAAGCCAAGCTCTTCTGCCGCCTCTCGTGTGATGACCGCGACGACCCGCGCCGGCTCGGTCGTCTCGAGCTCGACCTGCGCGAGCAGGCCGTCCACCTTCACCTCTCGGACGATCCCGTGGAAGCGGTTGCGCGCCGAGAGCTCGTGCTGGCCCTCGTGGCCGAGCAGGCGGTCGACCTCCGTCTTTGACACCCGCCGGCGGTTGGCCGCGTCGCGCTCGGTCTTGATCCGCCCATCCCGGTCCCACCGGCGCAGGGTGTCGAGGCTGATCCCGAGCGTGCGCGCCGCGTCCGAGGCCGAGAGCGTCTGCTTAGGCATTGCCTAGGCACCGTACCACCTATCATTTCGGCGTGTTCTTCCGCCAAGTGCTGCACGAGGACCTCGGTTGTGCCTCCTACCTCGTGGCGGACGGCGGCGAGGCTGCGGTCGTCGATCCCAAGTGGGACGTCGAGGACTATCTCGCGCTCGCGGACGAGCACGGCTTCCGGATCTCGCACGTCCTCGAGACCCACAATCACGCGGATCACGTCTCCGGCAAGGGGCGCCTGCAGAAGGCGACCGGCGCGGTCATTCATGTGCCGGCCGGGGCCGGAGTCGCGTTCGAGCACGAGCCCATGGCAGACGGCGATGCGGTCGCCGTCGGCGGCGTCCGCATCGAAGCGCTGGCCACACCAGGCCACCGCCCGGAGCACACCGCCTATGTGATCTCCGACGCGGCGCGCGGCGAGGAGCCCTGGCTGGTCGTCACCGGCGACTCGCTCTTCGTCGGCGACGTCGCGCGGCCCGATCTCGCCGTCGAGCCCGAGGAGGGGGCGCGGGAGCTCTTCGCCTCGCTCAACCGGCTGCTCGAGCTGGACGACTTCGCCGAGGCCTGGCCGGGCCACATCGGCGGCTCGCTCTGCGGCGGCGCCGGCATGAGCGAGAAGCCGGGAACGACTATCGGCTTCGAGCGCCGGTTCAACCGGCTCCTTCGTCTCGGCAGCGAGCAGGACTTCGTGCGCGAGCTGACCGGGCACCTTTCGCCGCAGCCGCCGAACTTCAAGCGCATCGTCGAGCTGAACAAGGGCCCGCTCTTGACCGAAGCGTCCGTGCTCGAGCCCCTCGCGCCCGCGCGCGTGAAGGAGATGGCCGACGCGGGCGTCCTCCTACTCGACGGTCGGCCGACGCGTGACTTCGATGCCGAGCACGTGCCCGGCTCCGTGAACGTGACGATGACGCGCTCTTCCGTGGGGACGCGCGCCGCCTGGATCGCCGATCCCGAGGCGGACGTCCTCCTCAACGCGGCGAGCGAGGGCGAGGCGCGCAGGATGGCCCGCCTGCTCGAGGCCGTCGGCTTTCGGAAGATCGCCGGCTTCCTCTCGGGCGGCACGACTGCCTGGCGCGAGGCCGGCTTGGAGACCGGGTCGACGATCGCGGTCGACGTGCCCGGCCTCGCGGAGCAGATCCGAAGCGGCGAGGTACGCGTCCTCGACGTGCGTGACGAGGACGAGTGGGAGGAGAGCCACGTGCCCGGCTCGATCCACATCCCCTTCCACGAGCTCCGGAACGGCGTACCCGGCAGAGCTCGAGAACGGCGGCAAGCCGCTCGCGATCGTCTGCTCGGCCGGAAACCGCAGCTCGATCGCCGCGTCGCTCCTGAAACGGGCGGGTCTCGACGGCGTCGAGCACGTCGCCGACGGCGGGGTCGAAGACCTTCGAAACGAAGGGATCGAGCTCGTCGAGGGTAAGTAGGCTGAGGCCGCACCCTTGCTACACTCCTGACCGCGGGGCGGCGTAGCTCAGTTGGTTAGAGCAGCGGAATCATAATCCGCGTGTCGGAGGTTCGAGTCCTCCCGCCGCTACCTTTCAGGGGACCCGAAGAGACGAAGGAACGACATTGGCAACAGGAGTACGAGTAGCGATCACGCTTGCGTGCACGGAATGCAAGCGGCGCAACTATCAAACACAGAAGTCGAAGCGGAACACGCCCGACCGGTTCGAGGCGAAGAAGTACTGCCGCTGGTGCACCTCCCACACCCTGCATCGGGAGACCCGGTAGCGCCATGGCCCGCCAGCCCCGCACGCGCCGCCGGCGCGACAACTACCAGGCTCCCGCAGAGCGCCCCCGCCAGCGCCGCCGCGAGATCAAGCCGACCGGCCAGCCGAAGAGCCAGACCGGCGCCCGCCGCGAGCGCCGCGGCGGCTTCCGCGGCTTCGTCGCGGAGTCGATCGCCGAGCTCAAGAAGGTCGAGTGGCCAGGTAAGCACCAGCTCTTCTCGGCGACGATCGTCGTCATCATCGCCGTGGCGGTCGTCGGCGCCTATCTCTGGATCGCCGACCTGGCGCTCTCGCACTTCGTCAAGAACGTCCTTCTGAACCTCTAGGCCCTCTAAGTCAGGCAGACACCCAATGTTCCGCTGGTACGTCATCAACACCTACTCCGGGCACGAGAACAAGGTCAAGGCCAATCTCGAGCACCGCATCGTGTCCATGAACCAGAGCCCGCGCTTCCGCCGCGTCATCGTCCCGACCGAGCAGGTCGTGGAGACGAAGGACGGGCAGAAGGTGCAGACCGAGAAGCGCGTGCTGCCCGGCTACGTCCTCGTCAACATGGACATGTCCGACGAGGCCTGGACGGTCGTGAAGAACACCCCTGGTGTGACCGGGTTCGTGGGATCCGGGACGAAGCCCGTTCCGCTCTCGCAGCCCGAGGTCGACCGCATCCTCCACACGGCCACCGCCGGCGGCGAGCGCCCGCGCGCGCTCGCCGACTTCGAGCTCGGCGAGTCGGTCAAGGTCACCTCCGGCCCGCTCTCGGACTTCGACGGCGAGATCGTGGATGTCAACGGGGACCAGCAAAAGCTCAAGGTCCTCGTGAACATCTTCGAGCGCCAGGTTCCCGTGGAGCTCTCCTTCGACCAGGTCAAGAAGCTCGACTAGCTACTCTGGACGACTGCGATGGCAAAGAAAGTACTGACACTCATCAAGCTGCAGATCCCCGGCGGACAGGCCAACCCGGCGCCGCCGGTCGGCCCTGCGCTCGGCCAGCACGGCGTCAACATCATGGAGTTCTGCAAGGCCTTCAACGCGCAGACCGCGCAGGCGGGCGGCCGCATCACGCCGGTCGAGATCACCGTCTACGAGGACCGCTCGTTCACCTTCATCACGAAGACGCCGCCCGCGGCCGTGCTCATCAAAGAGGCCCTGAACATTCCCAAGGGCTCCGGCGAGCCGAACCGTGAGAAGGTCGGCCGGCTGACGCGCGACCAGATCCGGAATATCGCCGAGACGAAGCTGGAGGATCTGAACGCGCGCGACGTCGACCAGGCGATGCGCATCATCGAGGGCACCGCTCGCTCGATGGGAGTCGAGGTGCCGGCATGAGCCAGCACGGAAAGCGCTACCGCCAGGCTCTCGCTCCGATCGACCGCGAGCACGCCTACACGCCGGTCGAGGCGGTCAAGCTCCTCAAGGATGCGCCCGACGCGAAGTTCGACGAGACAGTCGAGGTGCACTTCAACCTCGGGCTCAACGTCCGCCATGCCGACCAGCAGCTGCGCGGCACGCTCATGCTCCCGCACGGCACGGGCAGCGACGTGCGCGTGGCCGTCTTCGCCGAAGGCGAGAAGGCCAAGGAAGCCGAGGAGGCCGGAGCGGACATCGTCGGCTCGGCGGACCTCGCCACCCAGGTCGAGGGCGGCTTCGACGACTTCGACGTCGCCATCGCGACCCCGGACATGATGGGCACGGTCGGCAAGCTCGGCCGCATCCTCGGTCCGCGCGGCCTCATGCCGAACCCGAAGGCCGGCACGGTCACGTTCGACATCGGGAAGGCCGTGCGCGACTCCAAGGCCGGGAAGCTCGAGTACCGCACCGACCGCGGCGCCAACGTCCACCTGACGATCGGGAAGAAGAGCTTCGAGGGCAAGGCCCTGCTCGAGAACTACGTGACCGTCCTCGACGAGATCGTGCGCGCCAAGCCTTCGGCCGCCAAGGGCCGCTACATCCGCACGATCACGCTGACGACGTCGATGGGCCCCGGAATCCACGTCGACCCGCACAAGACGCGCGGGATCCTCGAGGAGATGGAAGAGGAGGCCGCCGTCCCGGCGTAGCCAAGATCCAAACAGCCCGTCGCCAGAGACAGCCGGCAGCCCCTAGGGGCGTAAGACCTGCCGAGGCGGACGAGGGAGGATCCGAAGGATCGCCTCTGCTCGTGCCCGCCCGGAAGGCGGGCGCGATTCGTTCCAGGAGGTGATTTGATGCTGAAAAGAGAGAAGGAACGCGTGGTCGCAGACCTCGTCGAGCGGCTGCGCGCGTCCGACACGCTGATCGTCGCGGACTACCGCGGGCTGACCATGCCCGAGATCGACGGCGTGCGGACCGAGGTGCTCAAGCACGGAGCCCGCTTCACGGTCGTCAAGAACACGCTCACGAAGCGTGCGGCCGAGGAGGCCGGCGTGCCCGAGCTGGTCGAGCTCCTCGACGGCCCGACCGCGATCGCCTTCGTAGGTGAGGGCGACATGGTCGGCGTCGCGAAGGCGCTGAACGACACCGCCCGCCAGACGAAGATCCTGAGCCTGCGCGGCGGCATCCTGCAAGGCAAGCCGATGAGCGCCGAGCAGGTGCGCGACCTCGCGTCGCTCCCGCCGGCGGAGGTGCTGCGTGGCCAGGTGCTGGGCGCGATCGTCGCGCCGCTGAGCGCGATCGCGGCTCTCATCAACGCGCCGCTCCAGGACCTCGTCGGGCTGATCGATGCCCGCATCGAGCAGCTCGAGACCGCGGGTGACGCTGATGCGCCATCCGCAGAGGAAGAAAGTGCAGAACCGGTTGCAGAGCCCGCGACCGAGGCGCCGGAAGCCTCCGGCGCGGAGGACGAGGCAGAAACCGCTGAAGAGTCAGCAAGCGAGGAGGCCGAGTCCTCCGAGCCGGAAACCAAGGAGGAGTAATGGCAGCAACAGGAGTCGACAAGGTGTTCGACGAGCTCGGGAAGATGACCGTTCTCGACCTCGTCGAGCTGAAGAAGAAGATCGAGGACGAGTGGGGCGTGACCGCTGCCGCTCCGGTGGCTGTCGCCGCGCCCGGCGCAGTCGCGGCTGCGGGTGGCGACGGTGCTGCCGCGGGCGAGGAGCAGTCCGAGTTCGACGTCGTCCTCACGGCCGCCGGCGACAAGAAGATCCAGGTGATCAAGGTCGTCCGCGCGATCACGAACCTCGGCCTCAAGGAGGCGAAGGACCTCGTGGACGGGGCGCCGAGCCCGGTCAAGGAGGGCGTCGCCCGCGAGGAGGCGGAGTCGCTCAAGTCCCAGATCGAAGAGGCTGGCGGCGCGGTCGAGATCAAGTAGGTTCGGCCCAACAGGGCGCTATGGAAGGCCGCGGAGACGCGGCCTTCCGCGTTTTCGGGGGCGGCTCACCCTGGTGGGGGACGCGGCACTCCCCCTTCGTGTGGATCTTTCGAACGGAGCCGCATGTTTCTTCGAGACCCGGCATCTCAGCGTGTGACGAACACTCACTCCCGTGGAGGCACGGTTTCGATGAAACTCGGTTTGAAAGCACTCGTCATCGCTCTCGTCATGGCGCTGGCAGCAGTCCCGGCGGCATTCGCCAAGAACGCCGGCCACGAAGGGCACGGTAAGCCGTCGTGGGCCGGACAAGGCAAACCCTCGTGGGCGGGCTCCGGGCACGCAGCTTCGAAAGCCCACCACGAGAAGAAGGAGAAGAAGGCGAAGAAGCCCAAGCACCATGAGGCCGACCCGGCTGCGGAGGACGACTCTGCGGACGACGTCGATCTCGACGGGCTCAACCCCGCCTGGTACTGCAAGACGCTACGTGACGAGATGACGACGCTCGAGCGCGACTTCGCAACCATGTTCGGGACGAATCCGAACCACGCGAACGCATTCGGCAAATGCGTCTCCCGGCGCGCGCACGGAGAAGACCTCTCCGACGCGGTCGGTGGAGACGACGAGCAGGAAAACTGCGACACGGCCGAGCCGCCCGCGACCGACGGCACCGAGACAGGTGCCGAGGACGAGGAGAGCTCGGACGACGAGGCCACCGATCCGGAGGAGTGCGAAAGCAACGACTCCGGCTCGGACGAGCCCGCCGACGATGAGCAGGCTCAAGGCGATGACGAGCAGGGTGAGGACGACCAGGGTCAAGACGAGGACGGTGCCTCCGGCGAGCTCGACTCGAGCGATCTCGCGGCGGCTCTCCGCTTCCTCAGGCTCTAGCGCGAAGCACGAACGTTCGTGACCGAGAGAGGCGCTCCGGCGCCTCTCTCGCCTTTTCGGCGCCGGCGCGCTATAGTGCAGTCACGTCGAGGCGGCCACCGCAGGATTTACCTTGCGGAGGAGCCGCCTCTTTTGCTACTCTCAAGGGTCGCGCCGCCGTTTGCCGTTTCTGCCTGCAATTTGACGTTCGACCCTGCCTAGAGGAGGTCTCACTACTTGACCAACAAGGTCGCCGCGCGCCGCGCGCGCAAAAGCTTTTCACGTCTCAAGCACGTCATCGACCTACCGAACCTGATCGACATCCAAAAGGCGTCGTTCGAGTGGTTCCTGAAGGAAGGTCTCCAGGAAACGATCGACGACATCTCGCCGATCGAGGACTACACCGGAACGCTCGCCGTCGAGTTCGGCGACTACTGGTTCGGTGAGCCTCAGTTCTCCATCAAGGAGTGCCGCGAGAAGGACCTGACCTATCAGGCCCCGCTCTCCATGAGCATCCGCTTCGTCAACACGGAGACGGGTGAGATCCGGGAGCAGACGGTCTTCATGGGGGATTTCCCGATGATGACCGAGCACGGCACGTTCATCATCAACGGAACCGAGCGCGTCATCGTGACGCAGCTCGTCCGCTCGCCGGGCGCCTA
The DNA here is from genome assembly GCA_963766725.1 of uncultured Actinomycetes bacterium. GTDB lineage: Bacteria > Actinomycetota > Thermoleophilia > Gaiellales > Gaiellaceae > DATEOR01. The sequence goes on along the minus strand of CAVYBK010000006.1, from coordinate 454,893 downwards.
CCTCATGGAGCCCAAGGATCCGGCGAAGCAGGTCTTCATCGCCAACCTGATGCCGAGCCGCGGCTCCTGGCTCGAGCTCGAGATCGACAAGAAGGGCGTCGTCTACGCCCGCATCGACCGGAAGCGCAAGCTCCCGATCACGACGCTGCTCCGGGCGCTTCCCGCGCAGGACCCGTCCACGGGCACCGAGGTCGACATGTCGACGAACGAGAAGATCCTCGAGCTCTTCGACTCGAACATCTTCATCGCGAACACGCTCGACAAGGACACGACCACCCGTGAGGAAGAGGCCGTGGTCGAGGTGTTCAAGAAGCAGCGCCCGGGCGAGCCGCCCACGCTGGAGAACGCGCGCAACCTGCTGCGCGGCCTCTTCTTCGACCCCAAGCGCTACGACCTCACGAAGGTCGGCCGCTACAAGCTGAACCAGCGGCTCGAGGTTCCCGTGGCCGACGACATCCGCGTCCTCACGACGCAGGACATCCTCGCGCTCGTCAAGCGCCTCGTCGACCTGCCGATCAAGCTCGGCGTCGATCAGGAGACGAAGGACTACGCGGCCGACGCGATCACGCTCTCCCGCGAGCCCATCCGCGGCGAGCTCGACGAGTACGAGCACTTCGGCAACCGGCGCCTGCGCACGGTCGGCGAGCTGATCCAGGAGGCGTTCAGGGTCGGCCTGTACCGCATGGAGCGGGTCGTCCGCGAGCGGATGACGACGGAGGACGTCGACACGATCACGCCGCAGACGATCATCAACATCCGGCCGGTCGTGGCCGCGCTGAAGGAGTTCTTCGGCTCCTCGCAGCTCTCGCAGTTCATGGACCAGACGAACTCGCTGGCGGGCCTCACGCACCGCCGGCGCCTGTCCGCGCTCGGCGCGGGCGGGCTCACGCGCGAGCGCGCGCCGATCGAGGTCCGCGACGTGCACACCACCCACTACGGGCGCATGTGCCCGATCGAGACCCCTGAGGGGCCGAACATCGGCCTCATGGGCTCCCTCGCCTCGATGGCGACGGTGTCCGAGTTCGGCTTCGTGACGACGCCCTACCGCGTCGTCGAGAGCGGCAAGGTCACCGACAAGATCGTCTACCTCGACGCGAGCGAGGAGGAGAAGTTCGTCATCGCCCAGGCGAACGAGCCGGTCGACGAGAAGAGCGGCAAGTTCGCCAACGCCACGGTGCTCTGCCGTGGCCCGGGGGGCGAGCCCGTGCAGGCCGACCCCAAGACGGTCGCCTACATGGACGTGAACCCGGCGCAGATCGTCTCCGTGGCGACCGCGCTGATCCCGTTCCTCGAGCACAACGACGCGAACCGCGCGCTCATGGGCGCGAACATGCAGCGGCAGGCAGTCCCGCTCATGATCACGGAGCCGCCGCTGATCGGCACCGGCCTCGAGTACCGCGCGGCCGTCGACACCGGCGACGTCGTCATGGCGCAGAACGCCGGCACGGTCGTCGACCTCGACGCCGACGGGATCACCGTCGAATCGAAGGACGGCAAGGACGAATACGAGCTCGTGAAGTTCATGCGCTCGAACCAGGGCACGCTCATCCACCAGAAGCCGGTCGTCGGGCTCGGCGACAAGGTGAAGGCGGGCGACGTGCTCGCCGACGGCAGCTCGACCTCCGAGGGCGAGCTCGCGCTCGGCAAGAACCTGTGCGTCGCCTTCATGCCGTTCGAGGGCTACAACTTCGAGGACGCCATCGTCATCTCCGAGCGGCTCGTGAAGGACGACGTGCTCTCGTCGATCCACATCCACGAGTACGAGATCGACGCCCGCTCGACGAAGCTGGGCGACGAGGAGATCACGCGCGACATCCCCAACCGCTCCGAGGAGTCCCTGAAGGACCTCGACGATCGCGGAGTCGTCCGCATCGGCGCCGAGGTCGGCTCGGGCGACCTCCTCGTCGGCAAGGTGACGCCGAAGGGCGAGACCGAGCTGACCGCGGAGGAAAAGCTGATCCGCGCGATCTTCAAGGAGAAGGCCCGCGAGGTGCGCGACACCTCGCTGAAGGTCCCGCACGGCGAGGGCGGCAAGGTCATCGACGTGAAGACCTTCTCGCGCGAGGCAGGCGACGACCTGTCGCCGGGCGTGAACGAGCTCGTCCGCGTCTACGTCGCGAAGAAGCGCAAGATCGCCGAGGGCGACAAGCTCGCCGGCCGCCACGGCAACAAGGGCGTCATCGCCCGCATCGTCGCCGAGGAGGACATGCCGTTCCTCGAGGACGGAACGCCGGTGGACGTCGTCCTGAACCCGCTCGGCGTGCCGAGCCGGATGAACATCGGCCAGGTGCTCGAGACGCACCTCGGCTGGGCGGCGGCGCACGGCGTCTTCTCCGAGGACGGCGAGCCGAACGGCCCGACCCCGGTTGCCTCGTCGGTCTTCGACGGCGCGACCGAGGAGGAGGTCGACCAGGCGCTCATCGACTGGGCGAAGCAGAACCCGGACTCGCCGATCAAGTTCAACGTCGACGAGAGCCGCCGGCCCGGCCGGCGCTGCTCCGGCAAGCTCCGCCTCTTCAGCGGGCGCACCGGCGAGCCCTTCGACCAGAAGGTGACCGTCGGCTTCATGTACATCCTGAAGCTCCTGCACCTCGTGGACGACAAGATCCACGCGCGCTCGACGGGCCCCTACTCGCTCGTGACGCAGCAGCCGCTGGGCGGCAAGGCCCAGTTCGGCGGCCAGCGCTTCGGCGAGATGGAGGTCTGGGCGCTCGAGGCCTACGGCGCCGCGTACACCCTGCAGGAGATGCTCACGATCAAGTCCGACGACACCGTCGGGCGCGTGAAGGCCTACGAGGCGATCGTGAAGGGCGAGAACATCGCCGAGCCGTCCATCCCCGAGTCCTTCAAGGTGCTCCTGAAGGAGATGCAGTCCCTCGCGCTCGACGTCAACGTCATCTCCGAGGATGGCGGCGAAGTCGAGGTGCGCGAGGAGGACGACGAGCTGCTCCGCGCCGCGGAGGAGCTCGGCATCGACCTCTCGCCCGGCTCGCTCCGGGCCGCGGCGCGACAGCCGACGGCCGAGGAGACCGAGGAAGGGCAGGAGCGGGTCGACCAGGACGGCGAGCTCAAGCTTCCGGCCGACGAGCAGCTCGGAGACGTCGACGAGACCGAGGCAGTGCTCGCCGGTGAGTCGAAGAGCGAGGAGGCCGAGGACGAGACCGGCCCGTTCGAGGAAGCACCCAATTTGGCGGACATCGAGCTAGAGGAATAGAGGGACACTTGATCGACATCAACAACTTCGACGCGATCCGCATCGGCCTCGCGTCGAGCAAGCAGATTCGAGATTGGTCCTCCGGCGAGATCACGAAGCCGGAGACGATCAACTACCGGACGCTGAAGCCCGAGAAGGACGGGCTCTTCTGCGAGCGCATCTTCGGTCCGACCAAGGACTGGGAGTGCTACTGCGGCAAGTACAAGCGCGTCCGCTACAAGGGCATCATCTGCGAGCGCTGCGGCGTCGAGGTGACGCGCCAGAAGGTCCGGCGCGAGCGCATGGGTCACATCGACCTGGCTGCGCCCGTCTCGCACATCTGGTTCTTCAAGGGCGTGCCGAGCCGTATCGGCTACCTCCTCGACATCGCTCCGAAGGAGCTCGAGAAGGTGCTCTACTTCGCCGCGTCGATCGTCACCTCGGTCGACAACGAGAAGCGAGCCGCCGACCTCGCCGACCTCGAGGACAAGGTTCGCGCCGAGTCGGAGCGCATCTACGTCGACCGCGACGAGCAGCTCGCCGCGCTCGAGGACCGGCTCTCGCGCCGCCGTGACTACTTCACGAAGGGCAAGGAGCGGAACTTCGACGAGGACGACGAGTTCTGGGCCCGCGGCCTCTCGGCCTGGGCCGAGGAGCAGGGCCTGCCGCCTCTCGACGAGGCGCGCAAGCTCGTCGGCGGGATGTTCACCGACGTCGCGCAGAAGATCACGACCGAGGACTCGAAGAAGATCCGCGAGCTCGTGCGGAGCTCGGCGATCCGGGACGACCGCCAGCTCTCCAACCGCGAGCTCGACCAGGTCGCGAACGCGGCCGCGCAGATCAACGAGGCGCTCGCTCCGCTGCACAAGGAAGCGGACAAGGCGACCGGCTCCAAGAAGGGCGCGGTCACGAAGCACATGAACAAGATCCGCGACGCGCTGCTCGCGGGCGAGGACGTCGAGGGCGACGACGCCGAGATGGTCAAGGGCGTCGAGAAGAAGAACCTCGACAAGGCGCGCGAGCTCGGCAACGGGCTCCTGCTCGAGCTGCTCGAGACCCTCGCCGGCGGCGAGTCGGCGGAGGACATCCGCGAGCTCGCCGGCGACCTCTGCCTCCGGGCCGAGGGCCGCATGGACAAGGCCGACTGGGACGCGCTCATCCAGTGGTCGCTCAAGGTCCGCGAGATGTACCTCGACATCGAGTCGCGCCGCGAGGACGCCCGCGAGGCGTCCGTCGACGCGGTCAACCGGCTCGAGCAGACGTGGCAGCTCTTCCGCGACCTCGAGCCGAAGATGATCGTCAACGACGAGATGCTCTTCCGCGAGCTGAAGGACCGCTTCGGCTCGGCCTACGGGTTCGGCGTCTACTTCAAGGGCGGCATGGGCGCGGAGGCGATCCGCGAGCTCCTGCGCGACCTCGACCTCCAGGCCGAGGTGAAGTCCCTGCGCGAGACCATTCGCACGTCCAAGGGCCAGAAGCAGAGCCGCGCGATCAAGCGCCTCAAGGTCGTCAGCGCGTTCATCACCTCGGAGAACCGTCCCGAGTGGATGGTCCTCGAGGCGATCCCGGTCATCCCGCCGGAGCTTCGCCCGATGGTTCAGCTCGACGGCGGCCGCTTCGCCACGAGCGACCTGAACGACCTCTACCGGCGCGTGATCAACCGGAACAACCGCCTCAAGCGGCTGCTCGACCTCGGCGCGCCCGAGATCATCGTCAACAACGAGAAGCGGATGCTCCAGGAGGCCGTCGACGCCCTGTTCGACAACGGGCGCCGCGGTCGCGCGGTGACGGGCCCGGGCAACCGGGCGCTGAAGTCGCTCTCCGACATGCTCAAGGGCAAGCAGGGCCGCTTCCGCCAGAACCTGCTCGGCAAGCGCGTCGACTACTCCGGACGGTCCGTGATCGTCTCGGGCCCGACGCTGAAGCTGCACCAGTGCGGCCTGCCGAAGCTCATGGCGCTCGAGCTCTTCAAGCCGTTCATCATGAGCCGGCTCGTCGAGCGGAAGTCCGTCCAGAACATCAAGGCGGCGAAGAAGTACGTCGACTCGATGGCGCCCGAGGTCTGGGACGTCCTCGAGGAGGTCATCGCCGAGCACCCGGTTCTCCTGAACCGCGCGCCGACGCTGCACCGCCTCGGGATCCAGGCGTTCGAGCCCGTCCTCGTCGAGGGCAAGGCGATCCAGATCCATCCGCTCGTCTGTCACGCGTTCAACGCGGACTTCGACGGCGACCAGATGGCCGTCCACCTGCCGCTCTCCGCGGAGGCGCAGGCGGAGGCGCGGATCCTCATGCTCTCCGCGAACAACGTGCTCTCGCCGGCGCACGGCAAGCCGCTGGCGACGCCGTCGCAGGACATGATCCTGGGCGGCTACTACCTGACCTACTGCGAGACCGACCTCGCCACGACCACGGCGGAGGAGCTGGATCCGCGGCCGAAGCGTTTCGCCGCGGAGGACGACATCTTCCTCGCCCTCGAGGCGAAGCAGGTCGGGCTGCAGGATCCGATCGAGTACCGCCGCGACGACGAGGTCATCCTCACGACCCCGGGCCGCGTGATCTTCAACGAGGAGGTCATGCGCTCGCTCCAGGACGCCCTGGGCGACCGGTTCGAGGGGAAGGCCGACTTCATCAACCGCACGCTCGGCAAGAAGGAGATGAACGACGTCGTCTCCGCGCTGGTCGACGTGTACGGCGTCTCCTCGATCGCTGTCGTCCTCGACACGATCAAGGAGCTCGGGTTCCACTACGCGACGCAGGCCGGGATCACGATCTCGAAGAACGACATCGTCATCCCCGAGTCCAAGGAGCAGATCCTCGAGGAGTACGAGGGTCGCGTGCGGGCGCTCGAGGCGCAGTACGAGCGCGGCCTCATCACCGAGGAAGAGCGCAAGGACTCGATCGTCAACGTGTGGACGGAAGCGACCGACACAGTGGCCGAGGCCATGGTCGACGCGCTCTACAAGACGAATCCGATCTACATGATGGCCAACTCCGGAGCGCGTGGATCCTTCAAGCAGATCCGCCAGCTGGCCGGCATGCGCGGCCTCATGGCGAATCCGAAGGGCGACATCATCGAGCGCCCGATCAAGGCCAACTTCATGGAGGGCCTGTCGGTGCTCGAGTACTTCATCTCGACGCACGGCGCCCGCAAGGGACTCGCCGACACGGCGCTCCGCACGGCCGACTCGGGCTACCTGACGCGGCGTCTCGTCGACGTCTCGCAGGACGTCATCGTCCGTGAGGAGGACTGCGGCACCGACGACTCGATCCCGCTGCCGCTGGTCGTCCCCGAGGGGCTGAACCGCTCTCTCGCCGGCCGGATCAGCGCGGAGGAAATCCACAAGCCGCTCGCCTCGGGCCGGCCGGGCAAGACCGTGCTGCTCGAGAAGGGCGCCGAGATCACCGTCCCGCGGCTGCGCGAGCTCCACGACGAGCTCGGCGAGGCAGCGGCGGACTTCCAGGTGCCGGCTCGAACGGTGCTGAAGTGCCGGAGCGAATTCGGCGTGTGCCAGGCCTGCTACGGCACCTTCCTCGCCACGGGCGAGGAGTGCGAGATCGGCGACGCGGTGGGCATCATCGCCGCGCAGTCGATCGGCGAGCCGGGCACCCAGCTGACGATGCGGACGTTCCACACCGGCGGCGTGGCCGGCGCGGACATCACCCACGGTCTCCCGCGTGTCGTCGAGATCTTCGAGGCCCGCAACCCGAAGGGTGCGGCCCGCCTCGCGGAGGTCGGCGGCCGGGTGGAGATCGAGGACACCGACCGCGGCCCCAAGATCACCATCCATCCCGACGGGCTCGACGAGAACGGCGAGCCGAACGCGCCGAAGGAGTACCAGCTTCCTCGGCGGACGAGGCTCCTCGTCGCGAACGGCCAGGTGGTCGAGCCGGGCGACGCCCTCCACGAGGGTTCACTCGCCCCGGCCGAGCTCCTCGCGCTGCACTCGAAGGGCGGCAAGGGCTCCACGCCGACCGAGCTCTATCTCGTCGGCGAGGTCCAGAACGTCTACAAGTCGCAGGGCGTCGACATCCACGACAAGCACATCGAGCTGATCGTGCGGCAGATGCTGAAGAAGGTGCGCGTCGACAACGCCGGCGACACCGATCTGCTTCCTGGCCAGCTCGTGGACAAGCCCGTGCTCGAGCGGGAGAACGTCCGAATCAAGAAGGCAAAGAAGGAGCAGGCGACCTTCGAGCCGCTCATCCTCGGCATCACGAAGGCCTCGCTCGCCACGGAGTCGTTCCTCTCGGCCGCCTCCTTCCAGGAGACGACGAAGGTGCTGACCGACGCGTCGATCGAGGGCAAGGTCGACCGGCTGCTCGGCCTGAAGGAGAACGTCATCATCGGCAAGCTGATCCCCGCCGCGACGGGCCTGAAGAACTACCGTCGCGTGGAGATCGCTCCGAGCGAGGACGTTCCCGTCGAGGCCTACACGCGGCCGCCGACCGAGGAGCAGCTGCTCGCCGCTCTGGAGGAGATCTCCGACGGCGAGGGTGCGGACCTCGGCATCCTCGGACTCGGCTTCCCCGAGGACGGGGACGGAAACGGCACCGGGCGCGACTCGCTCGAGGCCGAGGAGGTCCCCGAGGTCGACTCGCCGCTCGACGAGGAGAGCTAAAGCGAGCATGACGGAAATCGAAGGGCGCCTACGGGCGCCCTTCATGTTTTTGAAGATGAAAATCCCGCTCTTTGCGGGCTCCTCGCCGGGCCTCCCCCAAAGAGGGGATCCCACCCGGCGAGCGCCTTTCGTACACTTGCGCCTTCGCCGCATCGCACCCTACGGCCCGAGCGGGCGGCCGAGGCACAACCCGAGTTATCCACATGTTCCACAGGCAGATGGGGAGGAAAATGGCTGGTCCGAAGAAGCACGAAGTCCCTGCAAAAGGCGCAAATGAGGCCCGCCCGGGGACTCCTCCTGGTCACTTTTTGAATTCTGACCTCGAATCGGACACCGCCCGCTTCCTCGCGGAGGTCAAGGAGTCCATCCGACGCCGGAAGGCCACCCGTGGCCGGCTGGTCTAGGTAGGACGCGCGGCTAAGCGACTTCGTCGGCGGCCATGAACTGACCCTTGCCGGCTTCCTTCGCCTGGTAGAGGGCCTCGTCGGCGCGCTCGAAGAACGACGTGCGAGTCCAGGAGGAGTTGCTTGACCTCCGCGTAGGAGCTCCGGCGCCCGCGCACGACGACCAGCAGGACGACGAGGGCCGCGACGAGGGCAAGGCTCGCCGCGCCGATGGCTAGACCGACGGCGACCCACGTTGCGCTGTCGCTCATGAGAAGCACACGTGCACCTGTCCCGAATCGAGGTGGCGTCGCCCGCGCCTACGGTGACAATAATCCCCTAACAGGTGCGAGGCTAACGCGGGCGCCGCCAAAAACGGGATTGTTGCTACCATGCCGGTCGGGTTTGGCACAGGGGCGCTGCCCGTGCCGGCCTTTTGTTGCGTCATAAGGCCCTCTTGAGAGAGAAGGAAGACACGCGTTGCCAACGGTGAATCAGCTTGTGCGAAAGGGACGGCGGGCTCCCGGTCAGAAGACCAAGACTCCCGCGCTCCGCGGCGCCCCGCAGAAGCGGGGGGTCTGCACGCGCGTGTACACGGCGACGCCCAAGAAGCCGAACTCCGCTCTCCGCAAGGTGGCGCGCGTTCGCCTCACGAACGGGATGGAGGTCACCACCTACATCCCCGGCGAGGGCCACAACCTGCAGGAGCACTCGGTCGTCCTCATCCGCGGAGGCCGCGTGAAGGACATGCCGGGCATCCGCTACAAGGTCATCCGTGCCGCGCTCGACGCCGCAGGCGTCTCCGAGCGCAGGCAGGGACGCTCGAAGTACGGCGCGAAGAGGAGCGGCTAGTCATGCCCCGCCGTGCAGAGATTCAGACCCGCGAGCCCGATCCGGATCCCGTGTACAGCTCGAAGCTCGTGTCCCAGGTGATCAACAAGGTGATGAACCGTGGCAAGAAGTCGACCGCGGAGCACATCGTCTACCGCGCGCTCGACATGGTCGGCGAGAAGACCGGCAAGCCGCCGGTCGAGATCCTCGAGCAGGCCGTGAAGACCGTCACGCCGGTTCTCGAGGTGCGCTCCCGCCGGGTCGGCGGCGCGAACTACCAGGTGCCCGTCGAGGTGCCGCAGCGGCGCGCCCGCACGCTCGCCGTGCGCTGGCTCGTCTCGTACGCCCGCGAGCGGCGCGAGAAGCATATGGAGGAGAAGCTCGCCAACGAGATCCTCGACGCGCTCAACCAGCAGGGCGGCGCGTTCAAGCGCAAGGACGACCTTTATCGAATGGCGCAGGCCAACAAGGCCTTCGCGCACTACAGGTGGTAACCCGCATGACAACGACGACAACAGGACAGAAGACCGCGCTCGACCGCGTGCGCAACATCGGGATCATGGCGCACATCGACGCCGGCAAGACGACGACGACGGAGCGGATCCTCTACTACACCGGCCGCACCCACAAGATGGGCGAGGTCCACGAGGGCGCGGCGGTCATGGACTGGATGGCGCAGGAGCAGGAGCGTGGCATCACGATCACGTCGGCTGCGACAACGGCCTTCTGGCGCGATTTTCGTATCAACATTATCGATACGCCCGGGCACGTGGACTTTACCGTCGAGGTGGAGCGGAGCCTGCGCGTCCTCGACGGCGCGATTGCCGTCTTCGACTCCGTCGCCGGCGTCGAGCCGCAGTCCGAAACGGTGTGGCGCCAGGCCGACCGCTACCGCGTCCCCCGCATCGCCTTCATCAACAAGATGGACCGCGTCGGCGCGGACTACTTCGCCGCCGTGCAGTCCATGGTCGACCGCCTCGGCGCCCACCCGGTGCCGATCCACCTGCCGATCGGGCAGGAGGAGCACTTCCGCGGCGTCGTCGACGTGATCGAGATGCAGGGCGTCGTCTGGGACGACGCTCTCGGCATGGAGCCGAAGACGATCGAGATCCCCGAGGAGCTCCGCGAGCAGGCCGAGGAGTACCACCACCAGCTGATCGACGCAATCGCCGAGCACGACGAGGAGCTCCTCGAGACGTACCTCATGGACGAGGCCTCGGTGACGCCGGACATGATCCGCCGCGCACTCCGCAAGGCGACCCTTGTGATCGCCGTCACACCGATCCTCTGCGGCTCCGCCTTCAAGAACAAGGGCGTGCAGCCGCTCCTCGACGCCGTCGTCGACTACCTGCCGAGCCCGCTCGACGTCCCGCCCGTCCACGGCGTCGACCCGCGCACCGAGCACGAGCTCTCGCGCCGGCCGGCCGAGGACGAGCCCTTCTCGGCGCTCGCCTTCAAGGTCATGAGCGATCCGTACGTCGGCAAGCTCACGTACTTCCGCGTCTACTCCGGCAAGATCGCCGCCGGCGACCGCGTCCTGAACGTCACCACGGGCAAGACCGAGCGCGTCGGCCGCCTGCTCCAGATGCACGCGAACCACCGCGAGGAGCGGGAGGAGATCGGCGCCGGCGAGATCGTCGCAGCCGTCGGCCTGAAGGCCACGACCACGGGCGACACGCTCTCCACGGAGACCGCGCCGATCCGGCTCGAGTCGATGACGTTCCCGGACCCGGTCATCTCGGTGGCCATCGAGCCGAAGACGAAGGCCGACCAGGACAAGCTGGCCCAGGCGCTCGGGCGTCTATCCGAGGAGGACCCGACCTTCCGCGTCCGCACGGACGAGGAAACGGCCCAGACGATCATCTCGGGAATGGGCGAGCTCCACCTGGAGATCATCGTCGACCGGCTCATGCGCGAGTTCAACGTGAACGCGAACGTCGGCCGCCCGCAGGTCGCCTACCGCGAGACCGTTGGACGTGCCGTGGAGAAGGTCGAGGGGCGCTTCGTCCGCCAGACCGGCGGCCGCGGCCAGTACGGCCACGCGGTCATCAACATGGAGCCGGCCGAGCCGGGCGACGGCTACGAGTTCATCGACAAGATCGTCGGCGGGAAGATCCCGCGCGAATACATCTCCTCCGTCGACCTGGGCATCCAGGAGGCGATGGAGTCGGGCGTGCTCGCCGGCTTCCCGGTCGTCGACATCCGCGTCCAGCTCGTCGACGGCTCATTCCACGACGTCGACTCGAGCGAGATGGCGTTCAAGATCGCCGGCTCGATGGCGTTCAAGAACGCGATGCAGAAGGCGAAGCCGAAGATTCTCGAGCCGATCATGGCCGTCGAGGTCGTGACTCCGGAGGAGTACCTCGGCGACGTCATGGGAGACCTCAATTCTCGCCGCGGCCGGGTCGAAGGGCTCGAGCCGCGGGGAAATGCGCAAGCGATTCGCGCCCGCGTCCCGCTTGCCACGATGTTCGGTTACGCGACCGACCTGCGGTCTACGACCCAGGGTCGCGCCACTTTCACGATGCAGTTCGACCGCTACGAGGATGCGCCGCAGTCGATCGCGGGCGAGATCGTCTCCGAGGCGCAGGGCTCGTAGCAAAGGAGAAGACGGAGGACACATGGCAAAGCAGAAGTTCGAGCGCACGAAGCCGCATCTCAACGTCGGCACGATCGGTCACATCGACCATGGCAAGACGACGCTGACCGCGGCGATCACGAAGGTGCTCTCCGAGCAGGGGACGAACACGGCCGTTCGCGACTTCGCGTCGATCGACAACGCCCCCGAGGAGAAGGCCCGCGGCATCACGATCAACACGTCGCACGTCGAGTACGAGACGGCCAACCGTCACTACGCGCACGTCGACTGCCCGGGTCACGCCGACTACATCAAGAACATGATCACGGGCGCCGCCCAGATGGACGGCGCGATCCTCGTCGTCTCGGCGGCCGACGGCCCGATGCCGCAGACGCGCGAGCACATCCTCCTCGCCCGCCAGGTCGAGGTGCCCTACATCGTCGTCGCGCTGAACAAGGCCGACATGGTCGACGATCCCGAGCTGCTCGAGCTCGTCGAGATGGAGGTGCGCGAGCTCCTCACCAAGTACGAGTTCCCCGGTGACGACATCCCCGTCATCACGGTCTCGGCGCTGAAGGCGCTCGAGGGCGACGGCGAGTGGACCGGGAAGATCCTCGAGCTGATGGAGGCTGTGGACTCCTACATCCCGGAGCCGCAGCGCGACGTCGACAAGCCGTTCCTCATGCCGATCGAGGACGTCTTCACGATCACGGGCCGCGGCACGGTCGTCACGGGCCGCGTCGAGCAGGGCATCGTCAAGGTCAACGAGACGGTCGAGATCGTCGGCATCCAGGAGAAGGTGCAGAGCACGGTCGTGACCGGCGTCGAGATGTTCCAGAAGCTGCTCGACCAGGGCCAGGCCGGCGACAACATCGGCGCTCTCCTCCGCGGCATCAAGCGCGAGGAGGTCGAGCGTGGCCAGGTGCTCGCCAAGCCGGGCTCGATCACGCCGCACACGCAGTTCAAGGCCGAGGTCTACGTCCTGTCCAAGGACGAGGGCGGGCGCCACACGCCGTTCTTCAACGGCTACCGGCCCCAGTTCTACTTCCGCACGACGGACGTGACCGGGTCGATCAAGCTCCCGGAGGGCCAGGAGATGGTCATGCCGGGCGACAACACGAACATGGAAATCGACCTGGGTCAGCCGGTCGCCATGGACCAGGGTCTGCGGTTCGCCGTCCGCGAGGGCGGCCGCACCGTAGGTGCCGGTGTCGTGACCGAGGTGATCAAGTAACTCGATGGCTCAGGCCAAGATCCGCATCCGCCTGAAGGCGTACGACCATCAGCAGCTCGACCGGTCTGCGGCGCAGATCGTCGAGACGGCGCAGCGGTCCGGTGCAACCGTCACCGGACCGGTGCCCCTGCCCACCGAGAACAACCGCTACACGGTGCTCCGCAGTCCGTTCAAGGACAAGGACTCCCGTGAGCACTTCGAGGTGCGCACGCACAAGCGCCTGATCGACATCCACTCGCCGACCCCCAAGACCGTCGACCAGCTGATGCGCCTCGACCTGCCGGCGGGCGTGGACATCGAGATCAAGCTGTAGGACGGAGACGTTGAAGGGAATCGTCGGAAGAAAGCTGGGCATGACGCAGGTCTTCGACGAGGAGACCGGCTCGCTCACCCCCGTCACGGTCATCCAGGCCGGGCCCTGCCCGGTCGTGGCCGTTCGCACCGCCGACACGGACGGGTACGACGCGGTCCAGCTCGCCTTCGACGAGGTCTCCGAGGGGAAGCTCTCCAAGCCGAAGCTCGGGCATCTGAAGAAGCACAACGTCGGCCCGCACCGGAAGCTCGTCGAGATCCGCGGGCCGCACGAGCTCGCCCCCGGCGAGACGGTCACCGTCGAGTCGTTCGAGCCCGGGGAGAAGGTGAAGGTCTCCGGCATCTCGATCGGCAAGGGCTTCCAGGGCACGATCAAGCGCCACCGCTTCCATCGCGGCCCCGTCAGCCACGGCTCGCACAACGTCCGCAAGCCCGGCTCGATCGGTGCCTCGGCGACGCCCTCGCGCGTCTTCAAGGGCCAGAAGATGCCCGGCCAGATGGGAGCGAAGACCGCCACGCAGGTCGGGCTGACCGTCGTCGACCGCGACCCGGAGCTGAACCTGCTCCTCGTCAAAGGCGCGGTGCCCGGCCACAAGAACGCGATCGTCGTGGTGAGGGAGGACAACCGCTGATGGCTGCGCCGAAGGCACCGCTTCTCGACGGCACCGGCAAGAAGTCCAAGGACGTGACGCTCACGGCCGAGGTCTTCGGAGTCGACGTGAAGCCGCATCTCATCCACGAGGCGGTTCGCGCCGAGGGCGCGGCCGCGCGCGCGGGCACGCAGGCCGCCAAGAGCCGCGGGCTCGTCTCCGGCGGGCGCGCAAAGCCGTGGCGGCAGAAGGGCACCGGGCGCGCACGCGCCGGGACGACCCGTGCGCCGCAATGGACGGGCGGCGGCGTCGCCTTCGCGCCCCAGCCGCGGAGCTACGCGCTCAAGGTCAACCGCAAGGCGCGGAAGTCCGCGCTGCGCGGGGCCCTGAGCTACCACGCGGGCCAGTCGGCCTTCGGGGTCGTCGACGCGTCGGCGTTCTCCGAGCCCTCCACCCGCAGCGCGTCGGACCTCGTCGGCACGTGGGGCAAGGAGCTCCCCCTCGTCGTCATCGCGCAGCCGGAGGAGGAAGGCGTCGCGAAGTCCTTCCGGAATCTCGACCGCGTCCTCGTCCTCGAGCCGTCCGAGCTCGAGGTCGGCGCGCTCGTCTGGGCGAACTCGGTGCTCGCCACAGAAGCCGCGCTCGATCGTGTGAAGGAGCTCGCCTCATGAGCCTCGACCCGCGCGAGATCCTCATCGCCCCTGTGGTCTCCGAGAAGAGCTACAGCCTGATCGAGGACAACAAGTATTCGTTCCGCGTCCATTCGAAGGCGCACAAGACGCAGATCCGCCAGGCCGTCGAGCAGCTCTTCGACGTCAAGGTCGAGGGCGTGAACATCGTCAAGGTGCAGCCGAAGCCCAAGCGGCGCGGCTACAGCAAGGGCGCGAAGCCAGGCTGGAAGAAGGCCATCGTGCAGCTGCGCGAGGGCGACAAGATCGAGATCTTCGAAGGAGCTGCGGTCTAGCCATGGCATTGCGCAAGTACAAGCCGACGAGCCCGGGCCGCCGCTTCCGCTCCGTGTCCACCTTCGAGGAGGTCACGAAGACCGCGCCCGAGAAGAGCCTGCTCGAGCCGGCGAAGCGAACGGGCGGCCGCAACAACCAGGGCCGCATCACGACCCGCCATCAGGGCGGCGGGCACAAGCGCCGCTACCGCAAGATCGATTTCAAGCGGACGAAGGACGGCGTGCCCGCGAAGGTTGCCTCGATCGAGTACGACCCGAACCGGTCGGCCCGAATCGCGCTCCTTCATTACGCCGACGGCGCCAAGGCCTACATCCTCGCGCCCGCGGGCGTGCGGGTCGGCCAGGCGGTCGAGTCCGGCCCCGGGGCCGACATCCGGCCGGGGAACGCACTCCCGCTCGAGCGCATCCCGACCGGCACGGTGGTTCACAACGTGGAGCTCAAGCCCGGCAAGGGCGGCCAGATGGCGCGCAGCGCCGGCTCCGGAATCCAGCTCGTCGCGAAGGACGATGGCTTCGCCGTTCTTCGGCTACCCTCGGGAGAGATGCGGCGCGTGCCGCTCTCCTGCCGGGCCACGGTCGGGCAGGTCGGGAACGTCGACCACGAGAACATCTCGAGCGGCAAGGCAGGACGAAGCCGCTGGCTGGGCAAGCGCCCGACGGTGCGCGGCTCGGCGATGAACCCGGTCGACCACCCGCACGGTGGCGGCGAGGGGAAGTCCAAGGGCGGCCGTCACCCGGTCACCCCGTGGGGCGTCCCGACGCTCGGGAAGCGCACCCGCAGAAAGCACAAGGAATCCGACAAGTTGATCGTCCGCGGCCGCCGCCGCGGGAAGGAGAGACGGTAGTTGAGTAGATCGAGCAAGAAGGGGCCGTTCGCCGAAGAGCGGCTGCTGCAGAGAGTCCGGCAGATGAACGAGTCCGGCGACAAGCGCGTCGTCCGCACGTGGTCGCGCACGTCGACGATCTTCCCCGACATGGTCGGGCACACGATCGCGGTCCACGACGGGCGCAAGCACGTTCCCATCTTCGTGACCGAGGCGATGGTCGGGCACAAGCTCGGCGAGTTCGCCCCGACCCGGATCTTCCGCGGGCACTCCGGCGACCGCAAGACGGAGGTCAAGCGCGCCTGATGGCTGCCGTCGAAGAACGCACTTTCGTCCGCGCCGAGGCCCGCTACGTGCGCACCGCGCCGCGCAAGGCGCAGCTCGTGGCCGAGCAGATCCGCGGCCGCACCGTGCCGGAGGCGAGGACGATCCTCGCCTTCATGACGCGCGACGCCGCCCGCGACGTCGAGAAGGTGCTCACGTCCGCCGTTGCGAACGCCGAGGCCAACCACGGCCTCGACGGCGACGAGCTCTACGTCCTCACTGCCACGGTGGGCTCCGGCCCGACCCTCAAGCGCTGGCGCGCACGCGCGCGCGGCCGCGTCGCCCGGATCAAGAAGCGCACCTGCCATATCACCATTGCGCTCGCCCTCCCCGAGGAGCAGGCCATTCCCGCTCCGCTCCCGAAGCCGGCCCCGGTCGCCGCTCCGGTCCCCGAGCCCGAGCCCGAGGCGGAGGCCGTCGAGGAGGAGGAAGCGCCGAAGCCCAAGCGCGCTCCGCGCAAGAAGGCCGCGGAGGCCGCCGAGACGGCAGAGGAGAAGCCCAAGCCGAAGCGGGCACCGCGGAAGAAGGCGGAGACCGCCGAAGCGGAAGAGAAGCCGAAGCCCAAGCGCGCGCCGCGCAAGAAGGCCGAGCCGAAGGCGAGCGCCGACAAGCCCAAGACAACTCCCAAGAAGAAGACGGAGGACAGCTAGTGGGCCACAAAGTCCATCCCGGCGGTCTGCGCGTCGGTGTCATCCACGAATGGAAGTCCAATTGGTACACGGGCACGAAGGAGTTCCCCGCGTACCTGATCGAGGACGTCAAGATCCGCGACCACATCCGCGGCAAGCTCGGTCATGCCGGGCTCGGCGACATCCTCATCAAGAAGGACAAGCAGCGCATCACGATCGACATCTTCACCGCGCGCCCCGGCATCGTCATCGGGAAGTCGGGCGCCGAGGTCGACGCGCTGCGCCGTGAGGTGCACGCGATGACGCACAAGAACGTCCACATCAACATCAACGAGATCAAGCGCCCCGAGCTCGACGCGAAGCTCGTCGCGCAGTCGATCGCCGAGCAGCTCGAGAATCGCGTGAGCTTCCGCCGTGCGATGAAGCGCTCGCTCGCGTCGGCGATCCGCTCCGGCGCGCAGGGCGTGAAGATCACCTGCGGCGGCCGCCTCGGCGGCGCGGAGATGTCGCGCTCGGAGACCTATTCCGAGGGCCGCGTCCCGCTGCACACGCTGCGTGCGGATATCGACTACGGCTTCGCCGAGGGGAAGACGACCTTCGGCCGCATCGGCGTCAAGGTCTGGATCAACAAGGGCGAGATCATGCCCGAGGGCTTCGACACCGGCCGCGACACCGGCCCGTCGGGTCGCCTCGGCGAGCAGGACCAGGCGCGCCGCCGCGGCGGCCGCAAGCCCGAGGGTCTCGGCGAGGGCCAGCAGGCCGGCCGCCGGCGCAGCCCGGACCGCGAGGGCCTGGGCCCCGTGCGCCAGCGCCGCCGCTCTGGCGAGCGCCCGGGAGGACCGGGAGGCAGGCGCGGCCGCCCGGCGGACCAGCAACGCCCCAAGGCGCAAGAGGCTCGCCCGAGGCCGTCGAGGAGCAGACCCCTGCCCCCGAGGCCGAGGCGAGCTCCGCCGCCTGTCGAGGCCACTCCGCCTGTCGAGGAGACCCCCGAGGCGCCGAAGGACGAGGGCACCGAAGGAGCTGAGTCCTGATGTTGATGCCGCGCAAGACCAAGTACCGGAAGCAGCAGCGCGGGCGCCGTCGCGGCTACGCGAAGGGCCAGCAGCAGGTCCACTTCGGGGACTACGGCCTCAAGTCGCTCGATGCCGGCTGGGTCACCAACCGCCAGATCGAGGCGGCTCGTATCGCCATGACCCGTCACATCAAGCGCGGCGGCAAGGTCTGGATCAATGTCTTCCCCGACAAGCCGGTGACGCAGAAGCCCGCCGAGACCCGCATGGGCTCCGGCAAAGGCTCGCCCGAGCACTGGGTGGCCGTGGTCAAGCCCGGCCGCGTCATGTTCGAGCTCGCCGGTGTGTCCGAGCCGCTCGCCCGCGAGGCCATGCGCCTCGCCGGGATGAAGCTGCCCGTCAAGACGAAGTTCGTGAAGAGAGAGGCTGATCTCTTTGAGGGCTAGAGAGCTGAGAGAGCTTTCGGAAGAGGAGCTGGTCCGGCGCCTCGCCGACAGCCGAGAGAACTTGTTCAACCTCCGCTTCCAGATGGCGACCGGCGCGCTCGAGAACACCGCGCGCATCGCCATCGCGAAGCGTGAGATCGCCCGGATCCTGACCGTTCAGGCCGAGCGCCATTCGACGTTGGAGAGAAGGTAGATGGCAAGACCGAGGAAGAAGACAGAAGAAGAGCAGCCCCAGGACGTGGTCGAGGAGAGCACTGAGGCCGAGGCTCCGGAGGCCGAGGAGAAGCCGAAGAAGAAGGCTCCGGCCAAGAAGAAGGCCGAGCCGAAGGCCAAGGCCGAGCCGAAGAAGGCTGCTCCGAAGAAGAAGCCGCAGGCCGAAGAGGCTCCCGCAGAGGAGCCGGCCGTCGACGAAGCTCCTGCCGAAGAGCCCGCCGCCGAGGAGGCTCCGGTGGAGACCGTCCCTGCCGACGAGCCGGTTGCCGAGCCCGTGGCAGAAGAGGCGCCCGCGGAGGAGCCGGTTGCCGACGAGCCCGTGGCCGAGGAAGCTCCGGCAGAAGAGCCCATGGCCGAGGAAGCCTCCCGCCGAGGAGCCCGTCGCCGAAGAGGCGCCCGCTCCCGAGGCTGAGGAGGCCCCCGCCGAGGAGCCCATGGCCGAGGAAGCTCCAGCCGAGGAGCCCGTTGCCGAGGAAGCTCCCGCCGAGGAGCCGGCTGCCGAAGAGGCCCCGGCTGCCGCGGCCGAGGGCGAAGAACCTGCTGCCGAGGCTGCCGCCCCGGCGGCTCCCGTCAAGCCGAAGAAGAAGCGGTTGCCGCGCTCGGAGCGCCGCCGGCGCTCGAAGCCGAAGCGCGAGCGCCCCGCCACGCGAGCCGCGATCGTGCGGTTGCCGAAGCCCGAGCACGCGCGCGGCAAGCGCAAGGAGCGCCGCGGCGTCGTCGTCTCGAGCGCGATGGACAAGACCATCGTCGTCCGCGTCGACACGCAGAAGCCGCACCCGGTGTACAAGAAGGTCGTCCGCCAGTCGAGCAAGTTCCACGCGCACGACGAGGCGAACGTGGCGAAGGCAGGCGACGTCGTCCGCATCGTCGAGACGCGGCCGATCTCGAAGACCAAGTCCTGGCGGCTGGCCGAGGTTCTCGAGGAAGCCAAGTGATCCAGCAGGAATCCCGACTCCGCGTCGCCGACAACACGGGTGCCCGTGAGCTTCTCTGCATCCGTGTCATGGGCGGCTCCAAGCGCCGCTACGCGCGGGTCGGCGACGTCATCGTGGGTACCGTGAAGACGGCGACGCCGCAGGGCACGATCAAGAAAGGCGAGGTCGTCCGCGCGGTGGTCGTGCGCACGAAGAAGCCGTTCGGGCGCAACGACGGCACGTCGATCGCCTTCGACGAGAACGCGGCCGTGATCATCGACACGGCCAACAACCCGCGCGGCACGCGCATCTTCGGGCCCGTCGCCCGTGAGTTGCGCGAGAAGAACTTCATGAAGATCGTCTCACTCGCTCCAGAGGTGCTTTGAAGTGGCAAACGCAATGAGAATTCGCAAGGGCGACATGGTTCAGGTGCTCTCCGGCAAGGACCGCGGCAAGCAGGGGCGCGTCATCGAGGCCGACCCCGTGAAGCAGCGCGTGATCGTCGAGAACCTGAACCTCGTCAAGCGGCACCGCAAGCCGCGCCCGCTGAAGGACTCGAGCCGGATGGGCCAGACCCAGATCCAGCCCGGGGGCGTGATCGACCTCGCGGCTCCGCTCGCGGTGTCCAAGGTGATGATCATCTGCCCGACCTGCGGCCGCGCCTCGCGCGTCGGCTACGAGTACCGCGAGGACGAGAAGGGCCGCCGCATCAAGGTGCGCGTCTGCAAGCGCGAAGGCTGCGGGGAGGTGCTCGACCGGTAATGGCCACCGCGACCAAGAAGAAGAAGGCGCAGAAGGACGGCTACTCGCCGCGCCTCAAGGACCGCTACGACGCCGAGATCCGCGAGCGGCTCAAGGAGCAGTTCGAGCTCAGCTCGATCATGCGCGTCCCGCGGGTCGAGAAGATCACCGTCAACATGGGCGTGGGCGACGCGAAGATCAACGCGCGCGCTCTCGACCGCGCGGTCGACGAGCTGACCATCATCACCGGCCAGCGGGCCCAGATCACCCGCGCGAAGAAGTCGATCGCGGGCTTCAAGATCCGCGAGGGCATGCCCATCGGCACGAAGGTGACCCTCCGCGGCGCCCGCATGTGGGAGTTCCTGGACCGCCTCGTCTCGATCGCGCTTCCGCGCATCCGGGACTTCCGCGGCCTCTCCCCGGCGAGCTTCGACGGCCGGGGCAACTATTCGATCGGGATCCGGGAGCAGATCATCTTCCCGGAGGTCGACTACGACGACGTCGAGACCGTGCGCGGCCTCGACGTCACCATCACGACGTCGGCGGACACGGATGAGGAGGCGTTCGCGCTCCTGCGCGAGCTCGGCCTTCCGTTCCGCGCAGAAGCATAGGAGGACAGTTGGCGAAGAAAAGTCTGATCGCGAAGGCAGCGAGACCGCAGAAGTACAAGTCGCGGGAGTACACGCGCTGCAACCGCTGCGGCCGCCCGCGCGCGGTCTACCGCAAGTTCGGCCTGTGCCGGATCTGCCTGCGCGAGCTCGCCCATGAGGGCGTCATTCCCGGCATGACGAAGTCGAGCTGGTAGGGGGAGAGCGATGCTGACCGATCCAGTTGCAGACATGCTCGCCCGCCTGAAGAACGCGAACAAGGCGCTGCACGAGACCGTCGAGATGCCGGCCTCGAACATGAAGACGGAGATTGCGCGCCTTCTCCGCGACGAGGGCTACATCAAGGACTACCGCATCGACAAGGGCGAGTCCTTCGATACCTTGGTGATCGAGCTGAAGTTCGGGCCCAAGCGCGAGCGGATCATCACCGACGTCAAGCGGGTCTCGAAGCCGGGCAGGCGCGTCTATGCGACGAAGGACCGCCTCCCGCGCGTCCTCGGAGGCATGGGGACGGCGATCATGTCCACCTCGAACGGCCTGGTCACGAGCCGAACGGCGCAGGAGCTCGGCGTCGGCGGCGAAGTCGTTTGTTTCGTCTGGTAGCACCCTGAGATGAGTCGAATCGGAAAAAGCCCAATCCCGTTGCCCGCCGGAGTCTCGGTGTCGCTCTCCCCTGGGCGCGTGATGGTGAACGGCCCGCTCGGCGAGCTGACGCAGATGGTTCCCCAGCGGATGACCGTCGAGCAGGGCGACGGCGAGCTTCTCGTGAAGCGCCCGACCGAGCGCGGCGATGACCGCGCGCTCCACGGGCTCACCCGAAGCCTCGTCGCCAACATGGTCGAGGGCGTCACCAACGGGTTCACGAAGACCCTCGAGATCCAGGGAGTCGGCTACCGCGCGTCCATGCGCGGAACCGACCTGGAGCTCAACGTCGGCTATTCCCACTCCGTCGTGAAGAAGCCACCGCAGGGGATCACGTTCGAGGTGCCCGTCCAGACGCAGGTCATCGTCAAGGGCATCGACAAGCAGAAGGTCGGCCAGGTGGCCGCCGAGATCCGCGCCGTTCGCCCGCCCGAGCCGTACAAGGGCAAGGGCATCCGCTACGAGGGCGAGTACGTGCGCCGCAAGGTCGGGAAGCGCGCGTAATGGCGACCCTGACCGTCAGACAGGCTCGCCTGCGCCGCCACAAGCGCGTTCGCCACAAGGTCCTCGGCACCGCCGAGCGGCCGCGTCTCGTCGTCTTCCGCTCGAACCGCGGCATCTCCGCGCAGCTCGTGGACGACGTCGAGCGCAAGACGCTCGCCGCCGCCGGTCACGGCGAGCTCAAGAAGACCTTCAAGGGCTCGAAGACCGAGCAGGCGGCCGAGGTCGGCAAGCTGCTCGCGGCGGCCGGCAAGAAGGCCGGCGTCGAGACCGTGGTCTTCGACCGCGGCGGCTATCTCTACCACGGCCGCGTCAAAGCGCTTGCAGATGGCGCGCAGAGAAGGAGGACTGAAGTTTTGAGCAGCGTTGAACGCCAGGTCGAGCGCAACCTCGAGTACGAGGCGCGGGAGCTCAAGGAGCGGGTCGTCGAGATCAACCGCGTCGCCAAGGTCGTCAAGGGCGGCCGGCGGTTCTCGTTCACCGCGCTCGTCGTCATCGGGGACGAGGTCGACCGCGTCGGCGTCGGCTACGGGAAGGCGCGGGAGGTCCCGCTCGCCATCTCGAAGGCCGTCGACGACGCGAAGAAGAACCTCTTCCAGGTGCCGAAGAGCGGGACGACGATCACGCACGAGATCCTCGGTCGCTCCGACGCGGCCCGCGTGCTCCTGCGCCCGGCGAGCGAGGGAACCGGCGTCATCGCCGGCGGCGGCGTCCGCGCCGTCCTCGAGCTGGCCGGCATCCGCGACATTCTCGCGAAGAGCCTCGGCAACCCGAATCCCGTGAACCTCCTCAAGGCGACGGTGAACGGGCTGAAGAGCCTGCGCCGGCCCGAAGAGGTCGCCGCGATCCGCGGCAAGGCCGTCCACGAGATCCTGTTCCCCCGTAAGAAGACCGAGGAGCCCGAGGCGGCTCCGGCGCCGACCGAGACCACCGAGACCACCCCAGATGGCGAAGCTGACGATCACGCAGACGCGTAGCCAGATCGGCCAGACGCAGAAGCACCGGGGCACCCTCCGGGCGCTGGGCCTGGGCAAGATCGGCCGCTCCGTCGAGCGCGAGGACACCCCGGAGACCCTCGGTATGCTCAGGAAGGTCCGCCATCTCGTGCGGATCGAGGAGTCCTAGATGCCTGCGCCTGAAGAAGAGCTCAACCTCTCCACCCTGAAGCCCGCGCAGAAGCGCAAGGCGCGCAAGCGCGTCGGCCGCGGCATGGGCTCGGGCAAGGGCCGGTATTCCGGCCGCGGGATCAAGGGCCAGAAATCGCGCTCCGGCTCGCACACGATGCGCCCGGGCTTCGAGGGCGGCCAGATGCCGATCTACATGCGCCTCGGCAAGAAGCGCGGCCCGTATTCGAAGGA
The DNA here is from genome assembly GCA_963766725.1 of uncultured Actinomycetes bacterium. Lineage (GTDB taxonomy): Bacteria > Actinomycetota > Thermoleophilia > Gaiellales > Gaiellaceae > DATEOR01. Next base: position 431,979 of record CAVYBK010000006.1, on the reverse strand, counting down.
CGCGATGCCCGTCGGCCCGCACCGCACGCACACCGTGGCGGTCAACGTGCGCGACCTCGAGCGCGTCTTCGACGACGGCGCCGACGTGTCGCTCGAAGCTCTCGTCGAGAAGGGCCTCATCAAGAACACCCGTATCGACGTGAAGATCCTCGGCGAGGGCGAGCTGAAGAAGAAGCTGGCCGTCACGGCCCACCTCTTCTCGAAGACCGCGCAGGAGAAGATCGAGTCCGCAGGCGGGACCGCGACGGCTCTTCGCGAGCCGGTCGAGAAGAAGCGCAAGACGCGCAAGGCGAAGCCTGTCGCGGACGAGGCCGAGCCCGAGACCGAGGCTGAGACCGAGGAAGCTGCCGAGGCGCAGGAGGCGCCCGCGGACGAGGAGGTTTCGTCCGAGGAATCGGCGAGTTCCGATTCGGAGGAATAGATGTTCTCCTGGCTGACGAACGCCTGGCGGGTCCCGGAGCTCCGCCACCGCGTGCTCTTCACGGCCATGATCCTCGGCTTCTACCGGCTGGGGAGCTGGATCCCGGTGCCGGGCGTCAACTCGGACGCCATCGACTCGTACTTCTCCGGCCAGGGTGGCACGATCCTCGGCCTCCTGAACATCTTTTCGGGCGGCGCGCTCGGGCAGTTCGCCCTCTTCGCGCTCGGGATCATGCCCTACGTCACGGCCTCGATCATCCTCCAGCTGATGACCGTGGTGATCCCGCGGCTCGAGCAGCTGCAGAAGGAGGGTGAGGCCGGCTACGCCAAGATCAACCAGTACACGCGCTACCTGACCGTCGTGCTCGCGGCGCTCCAGGCGGCCGGGTACTCGTACCTCTTCAACCGCCAGATCCCCGACTTCGAGCTGAACCCGGGGCGCTTCGTCCTCATCGTCGTCTCGCTGACCGCCGCGACCACGCTCCTCATGTGGATGGGCGAGCTGATCACGAAGCGCGGGATCGGGAACGGCATCTCGCTCCTCATCTTCGCGTCAATCCTCTCGAGCCTCCCCGCAGGCATCCGCGCCTGGTACGAGGGCGGCCCGTACGAGCGCGTCATGTTCCCGGTGATCGCGCTCAGCGTCATCGTCGCAGTCGTCTTCGTGCAGGAGGGCCAGCGCCGGATCCCGATCCAGTACGCGAAGCGGATGGTGGGCCGGCGGATGACCTCGGGCGGCTCGACGTACATGCCGCTCCGCGTGAACATGGCCGGCGTCATCCCGATCATCTTCGCGGCGGCGATCATGGCGTTCCCGCCGACGGTCGCGCAGTTCTTCCCGAAGACGCAGAGCTTCATCAACGAGCACTTCACGCCGACGGACTGGACCTACCTGCTGCTGCAGGCGCTCCTGATCGTGATCTTCACGTACTTCTACACGGCCGTTCAGTTCAACCCGATCGACCAGGCGGACAACCTGCGCAAATACGGTGGCTACATCCCGGGCATCCGGCCCGGCCCGCCCACCGCGCAGTACCTCGACCGCGTCCTCACGCGGCTGACTCTCCCCGGGTCGCTCTACCTCGCCCTCGTCGCCACGCTGCCGACGCTCATCATCCTGTACGGCGGCTTCTCACAGGCGACCTCGAGGGCTCTCGGCGGCACGTCGATCCTCATCGTGGTGGGCGTCGCGCTCGACACCATGCGCCAGATGGAGTCGCAGATGATGATGCGCCATTACGAAGGATTCTTGAAGTAGGGACCTCCCTTGGCGCTCGACATCGTCATCCTCGGGCCTCCGGGGGCCGGCAAGGGCACCCAGGCGAAGCGCATCTCGGCCGAAGCCGGGATCCCGCACATCGCGACCGGGGACATGCTCCGCGAGGCGATGGACAACGCGACCGAGATGGGCGTGCGCATCAAGCCCATCTACGACGCGGGCGACCTCGTCCCCGACGACCAGATGATCGAGCTCATCCGCGAGCGCCTGAGCGTCTCGGACACCGCCGAGGGCTTCATCCTCGACGGCTTTCCGCGGACGGTCGCGCAGGCGGAGGCGCTCGACCGGGCCCTCGAGGAGATCGACCGTGAGCTCACGGCCGTTCTCTTCTTCCAGGTTCCCGACGAGCTCGCCGTCGAGCGGCTCCACGTGCGCGCTCTCCAGGAGGGGCGCACGGACGACACCCCCGAGATCATCAGGCACCGGCTCGAGGTCTTCCACAAGAGGACCGAGCCGGTCGTCGAGTACTACCGCTCGAGAGGCATACTCGTAGGTATCCACGCCGAGCGACCCATCGACGCCGTCTTCGCCGAGGTACAGGAAGTCCTCGAGACCGCTTCCACGCACCAGTGATCGAACGCAAGTCCGCCGCCGAGATCGAGACGATGGCCCGCGCCGGGCGCGTCGTCGCCGACACGCTCGCGCTCCTCGGCGAAGCCGTTCGTTCCGGCATGACCACGCAGGATCTCGACCAGGTCGCCGAGGAGTACATCCGCGCGCAGGGCGGCGTGCCGACCTTCAAGGGCTACCGCGGCTTTCCCGCCTCCATCTGCACGTCGCCGAACTCGATGGTCGTGCACGGAATCCCGGGCTCCTACCGGATCGACGACGGCGACCTCCTCTCGGTGGACGTCGGCGTGACGCTCGACGGCTACGTCGCGGACTCGGCCTACACCTTCGCCGTCGGCGAGGTGCCCGAGAGCTCGCAGCGCCTCCTCGAGGCCGGCCAGGCTGCCCTCGAAGCCGGGATCGAGCAGGCGCGCGCCGGCAACCGCATCGGCGACATCTCCGCGGCCATCCAGCGAACGACCGAGGACGCCGGCTTCGCCGTCGTCCGCGAGCTCGTGGGCCACGGGGTGGGGCGGTCCATGCACGAGGAGCCGCAGATCCCGAACTTCGGCGAGCCGGGCCGCGGTCCGCTCCTCCAGCCGGGGATGACGCTCGCCATCGAGCCGATGATCACCGCGGGCCAGGCCGGCGTCTACACCGGCGACGACCGCTGGTCGATCTACACGCGCGACGATTCGCTCGCCGCGCACTTCGAGCACACGGTCGCGGTGACCGACGAGGGGCCCCGCATCCTGACCGCCGCGGGCGTCCGCGTTTAAGGCGGGTTCTGGACGCCTTCTGGTACGATTGACGGTCGCGGCCGGGCCGTGTCTTAGCCGTGGCTTGCCGCACCTTCTCATGAAAGTCAGAGCATCCGTCAAACCAATGTGTGACCGCTGCCGCGTGATCAAGCGGCACGGCAAGGTGCTGGTCATTTGCACCAACCCCAGGCACAAGCAGCGACAGGGCTGAGGAAGGAACGAATTGGCACGAATTGCAGGAGTTAATCTCCCGCGCGAGAAGCGCCTCGAGGTCGGATTGACATACATCTACGGCATCGGCCCGGCGACCGCGCGCAAGGTCTGCGCCGAGCTCGGGCTCTCGCCGGACGAGAAGGTGCGCGACCTCACCGACCCCGAGATCACCAAGCTTCGCAACTACATCGACGCCGACCTTCAGGTGGAGGGCGACCTTCGCCGTGAGCGCTCGCAGGCGATCAAGCGGCTCCAGGAGATCGGTACCTACCGCGGATTCCGTCACCGGCGCGGCCTGCCGGTGAACGGCCAGCGCACGAAGACGAACGCGCGCACGCGCAAGGGCCCGAAGAAGACAGTCGGCCGCGGGAAGAAAGCACCGAGCAAGACGTAATGGCGCCTCCTCGCAAACAGGCCACGAAGGGCCGCGCGCGCCGCCGCGTCAAGAAGAACATCGCCATCGGCCAGGCGCACATCAAGACGTCCTTCAACAACACGATCGTCACGCTCACGGACAAGGACGGCAACGTCATCGCCTGGGAGAGCGCCGGCTCCGCCGGGTTCAAGGGCTCCCGCAAGTCGACGCCGTTCGCCGCCCAGGTGACCGCCGACTCGTGCGCCAAGAAGGGCATGGAGCACGGCCTGCAGAAGGTCGAGGTCTTCGTGAAGGGCCCTGGCTCGGGCCGCGAGACGGCGATCCGGTCGCTCCAGGCCGCCGGCCTCGAGATCCTCGGCGTCCGCGACGTCTCCCCGCAGGCCCACAACGGCGTGCGCCCAAAGAAACGGCGGCGAGTCTGATGGCCCGCTCACTCGGTCCCAAGTGCAAGCAGTGCCGCCGGGAGGGCATGAAGCTCTTCCTGAAGGGCGAGCGCTGCCTGACGGAGAAGTGCGCCGTCGAGCGCCGCAGCTACCCGCCGGGAGAGCACGGCCGCGGCCGCATCAAGCAGTCGGAGTACCTCCTGCAGCTCCGCGAGAAGCAGAAGGCTCGCCGCTACTACGGCATTCTCGAGAAGCAGTTCCGCAACTACTACGAGAAGGCCGCCAAGGCCCAGGGCATCACGGGCGAGGCGCTCCTGCGCATGCTCGAGACGCGCCTCGACAACGTCGTCTACCGCCTCGGCTTCGCGGCCTCGCGGGCCCAGGCGCGCCAGATCATCCGCCACGGCCACTTCCAGGTGAACGGCCGCCGCGTGAACATCCCGAGCTTTCAGGTGAAGCCCAACGACGTGGTCTCCCTGAAGGCCGGAAGCCCGGTCGAGCAGGTCGTCCGGGATGCAACAGACCTGACCGCGTCGGTCGCGTCGTGGCTGCAGGCCGACCACGACAACCTCACCGGCAAGGTCCTGAAGCTGCCCGAGAGGACGGACATCGACACGCCCGTCCAGGAGCAGCTCATCGTCGAGCTTTACAGCAAGTAATCCGGAACAAAGGAAGGCATGGCTACACGAACATCTCTCATGGAATTCCAGGTGCCGAGGATCACGCACGAGGAGGTCAACGAGGACCGCGGCGTCTTCGTCATCGAGCCTCTCGACCGTGGCTTCGGGTACACGTTCGGCAACTCGCTGCGCCGGGTGCTCCTCTCGTCTCTCGAGGGAGCCGCCGTCACCTCGGTGAAGATCGAAGGCGTCGCGCACGAGTTCACGACGCTCAAGGGCGTTCGTGAGGACGTCACCGACATCATCCTCAACCTGAAGAACCTGATCTGCCTCTTGCACGGCGACTCGCCCGAGATCGAGGTGCGCCTCGACAAGAAGGGCCCGGGCGCAGTGACGGCCGCCGACATCGAGGCTCCCGCCGATCTCGAGATCCTGAACCCGGAGCTCGAGGTCGCGAACCTCTCCGACAAGGGGCGGCTCGAGATCACGCTCACGATCGGCCGCGGCCGCGGCTACGTCCCGGCCGAGCTGAACCGTGGGCCGGAGCACACGATCGGCGTCATCCCGGTCGACTCCATCTTCTCGCCGGTCCGCCGCGTCTCCTACGAGGTCGAGGCGGCCCGAGTCGGTCAGCGCACCGACTACGACAAGCTGACCCTCGACGTCACCACGGACGGTTCGCTCGCCCCCCGCGACGCGATCGGCCAGGGCGCCGAGATCCTCATCCGCCAGCTCGCGATCTTCACCGACCTCGAGCGCATGGAGGGCTTCGGCGAGACCGTCGGCGAGGAGGCCGGCGTCGAGGCGCCGCAGGCGCACGGGATGGAGAACTTCCCGATCGAGGAGCTCGAGCTCGGCGTGCGGAGCTACAACTGCCTCAAGCGCGTCGGCATCGAGACGATCGGCGACCTCGTCACCAAGACGGAGAGCGAGCTCGCCGCGATCCCGAACTTCGGCAAGAAGTCGATCGAGGAAGTCCGCGAGACCCTCCAGGCCCACGGCCTGACACTCAGGGACGAATAGGGGCGCGTTGAGGCACCAGAAGTCCGGTAGGAAGCTCGGTCGCGACGCGGCGCACAGGAAGGCGCTCTACGCCAACCTCGCCGCGGCGCTGATCGAGCACGGGCGCATCAAGACCACCGAGGCCAAGGCCAAGGAGGTCCGCCCGATCGTCGAGCAGATGATCACGCTCGGCAAGCGCGGCGACGTCGCCGCCCACCGGCAGGCTGTCGCGTTCCTCCGTTCCAAGGAGATCGCGCACATCCTCTTCGCCGAGATCGCACCGCGCTTCGCGGAGCGGCCCGGCGGCTACACGCGCATCGTGAAGATCGGGCCGCGCCAGGGAGACGCGGCCCTCATGGTCTACCTCGAGCTCGTGGACTACGTGCCGCGGGCTGCGGGAATCCCGGCCGTGCCGGCCACCGCTGCGGCGTCCTAGCTCCTAGCTGTTCGCGGCCCCGACGTAGAAGCCGAGGACCTTCTCCCAGCCTCGGTCGTAGCTCGCCATGGCGTCAGCCATCTCCGAGCCGCGCTTCTCCCAGCCGGTGTGAGTCAGGACGACGCGCGTTCCATCGTCGTGGGCCTCGAAGACGACCTCGATCTCCTGCCCGGTCTCCTCGTCCCGCCCCGGGTGCCAGGTGCAGGCGAGCTTGCGCGGCGGCTCCCAGACAGTGACCGTGCCCCAGAGGTGCTCCTTCCCGTCGAGGGTTCGCTCGTAGAACCTGCCCCCGGCCCGGCGTTCGAGGACGACCGTTTCGGCGTTCTCGTGCGCGACAGAGTGCGTCTTCAACGGCCACCACGTCGCGATGTCGGTGGTGAAGAGCTCGAAAGCCTCCTCGACCGGCCGCCGGACGACCACCGACTTCCTGATTACCGCCTCACTCGTTTGCTGGCTCATCGGGCTCTCCTTTCTCTGCGGCTTCCTTGAAGGCCGCGAGCGCGTCCTCCCAGAAGCTCTCGAAGTACTCGCGCAGCTCGGCGAGCGCGTCTCCGTCGACGCTGTAGAAGTTGCGCGTCCCCTGGCGGCGCTCGCGGACGAGGCCGGCCTGCTTGAGGACGCGGAGGTGCTGCGAAACGGCTGGGCGGGAGACGGGCAGGCCGAGCGCGATCTCACCGACGGAGCGCGGGCCTTCGCGAAGGCGCTCGAAAACGGTCCGCCGTGTGGGGTCGGCCAGCGCTGTCATTGCCTCTCCGTAAGCCATTGCTTACGGTAAGTAGTAGCTTACGAATCGGAAGCTGTCAAGGAGCCGAAGACCGCGCTCGCCAGAGCGTCCGCCATCTTCTCGAGGATCTCGAAGTCGACGTTGCCGACCGTGTCGCAGGCGCGGTGGTAGCAGCTGTCGTGCGGTTGCCCGTCTGGCGCGGGCTCGTCGGCTCCCGTGAAGAGGCCTCCGGTCGGGATGCCCGCTTCCTGGAACGGCGCGTGGTCGGACCGTCCCTCGAGGTCGACCGTGACGGGATCGAGCCCTTCGGCGCGCACCGCGTCGCTCAGGGCCTCCTGGATAGTGCCGTCGCCTTCGTAGACGAAGGGCTCGGGATTCGGCGAGCCGACCATGTCGAGGTTCACGACGGAGGCGATGTCGTCGATCGGGTTCTCCAGGCTCTTCACGTACTCCCTCGAGCCGAACTCGCCGGCCTCCTCGCCGGCCCAGAACGCGAAGCGCACGGGCCGCTGCGGCCGGAAGTCGAGCTTTCGCGCCTGTACTGCGAGCTCGAGCAGCGTCGCGACGCCTGAGCCGTTGTCGTTGATTCCAGGCCCGCTCTCGATCGAGTCGAGGTGCGCGCCCAGGAGGAGCGGCGCCCCTTTGGTCGCGCCGGGCAGGTCGGCGAGCACGTTTGCAGTCTCGGTCTGGCTCACCTCGAGGTTCGTGTGCACGCGCATCCGGACGGGCCCGGCGTCCGCTTGCTGGGCAAGCGCCTCACCGAGCTCGTTCGCGAGCGAGAGTGCGGGCACTTCGACCGGGCGGACGAGCGTCGCCTCGATCGGCCCTTCGTGCCCGGGCGATCCGTCGTTGAAGACGATGACCGCGGCTGCTCCCGCCAGGATCGCATTTCGCACCTTCTCGGCGAAGAAGCAGCCGCCACGCCGGATGAGCGCGATCGCCCCGGTGTCGAAGTCGTCGAAATCCGAGGAGTCGCAGCCGCTCGTCTCGGAATACGCATCGATCGCCTCGAGGGGCGCCTCGACCTCGCCGCTACCGGAGTAGCGAAGAGAGACGAAATCGTCGGGGTAACTGTAGGTGAGCGGATCCGGCGAGACGCGGGCGAGCTCGGGCGGGGCGAGCTCGTGCGAGTCCGTGTAACGAACGCGCTGCAGGTGCGGCGTGTAGCCCGCTCGGCGTAGCTGCTCGGCGACGTACTCGACCGAGGCGTCGTACCCGGGAGTTCCCGAGGCGCGCGTTCCCCCGTTCTCGTCGGCGATGTGCTGCAGGGCAGCGAGGTGGGCGTGCAGGCCCTCCGCGGTCACTGCCTGCGCCAGTCGCTCGGCGCTTCCCCCCGGGGCGGCACCGGTCGAGGACTCGCTGTCGTTTCCGGAGAAGCAGCCGGTGGTCAGGGCGCTCGCGGCCACCGCCACCACGAGGAAGGCGCGCACGCTTTCTAGGACGACGCGGCGTCCGCAAAGATTGAGCCGTGGCGACCTTCAAGCTGACGCTCGAATACGACGGAACCGATTTCGCGGGCTGGGCGGCCCAGCCGGAGCAGCGAACCGTGGAGGGCGAGCTTCGAACCGCGCTCGACCAGGTCTTTCCCGGCTGGACGGGTCTCGCCGTTGCGGGCCGGACCGACGCGGGAGTCCACGCGCTCGCCCAGGTGGCGAGCTTCAGCGGCACCGCCGGCCCGCCGCCGGAGCGCGCGCCCGTCGCCCTGAACGGCGTGCTCCCAGGCGATGTCGCCGTCGTGGCGGCCGAGGAGGCGGAGGACGGGTTTCATGCCCGCTTCTCTGCGCGCGGGCGCTCCTACGTCTACCGGATCTGGCGCCGCGGGACGTCGTCCCCATTCGAACGGCGCCGCTCGCTCTGGTGGCCGCGCCCCGTCGACGAGGACGCGCTCGCCGAGAGCGCGGCCGTCCTCCTGGGTGAGCACGACTTCCGCGCTTTCACGCCGACGGAGACCCAGCACGATGTGTTCGTCCGCGTCGTCGAACAGGCGGAGTGGCGCCGCGACGGCGACGTGCTCGAGTTCCGGATCACCGCCGACAGCTTCCTGCGACACATGGTCAGAACCCTGGTCGGTACGATGCTGGAAGTGGATCCGGCGGCCTTCAAGCGTCTGCTCGAAGGGCGTCCACGTGACGAAGCCGGGACCACCGCCCCGCCCTGGGGCCTCTATCTGGAGCAGGTTCACTACTAGGCATGCGCTATCCGACCGTCCTCTTCGATCTCGACGGCACGCTGATCGACTCGGGGGAGATCATCCTCTCCTCGTTCCGCCACGCCACCCAGACGGTCCTCGAGCGCGAGATCCCGGACGAGGTGCTCGCGGCCGCGGTCGGCGGCTCCAACATCTACGAGCAGATGCGGGCCTTCGACGAGGAGCGCGCCGACGAGCTCGTCCGCGTCTACCGCGAGCACAACGCGCCGCTCCACGACGACCTCGTCGCCTTCGAGGGCATCGAGCGCGTGCTCGATCGACTAAGGGCCGAAGGCCGGCAGCTCGGCATCGTCACGGCGAAGAGGCGGAAGACTGTGGATCTCGCCTTCGCCATCCTCCCGCTCGAGCGCTACTTCGACGCGGTCGTCACCTCGGAGCAGACGGAGCACCACAAGCCGCATCCCGAGCCGGTCCTGACCGCGCTCGACCGGCTGGGCACCAAGCCCGAGGAGGCGGCGTTCGTCGGCGATTCGCCCTTCGACATGGGCGCCGGAAAGGCGGCCGGCGTCTTCACCGTCGCTGTCTCCTGGGGGAAGATCCACTCGGTCGAGCGCCTGCGCGAGACGGGCGCCGACGCGGTCGTGCACTCGCCGGAGGAGCTCCTCGATGTCCTCTAAGACGAAGACGAAGACGGACGAGGCCCGGATCGCGGAGCTTCGCGACCGGGTCGACTATCACCTCTACCGCTACCACGTCCTCGACGAGCCGGAGATCTCGGACGCGGAATTCGATCGACTCTGGGACGAGCTCCTCACTCTCGAGCGCGAGCACCCCGAGCTGCAGACCCCGGACAGCCCGACGCAGCGCGTCGGCGCACCGCCCTCGGACAAGTTCGAGAAGGTCGAGCACCCGACGCCGATGGGCTCGCTCGAGAAGGTGACGACCGACGAGCAGCTCGAGAAGTGGCACGCCGACGTCGTCAAGCGCCTCGGCACCGACGACGTGCGCTACGTCACCGAGCCGAAGATCGACGGCCTCTCCATCAATCTCCTCTACGAGGACGGCGCCTTCGTACGCGGTGCGACGCGCGGCGACGGCTTCCGCGGCGAGGACGTGACGCCGAACCTGAAGACGATCAAGGCGATCTCGATGCGGATGCAGCTCGAGGACGGCGAGGCGGCGCCGTCGCTGCTCGAGGCGCGCGGGGAGGTCTACCTGCCGCTCTCCGGCTTCAACGATCTCAACGAACGGCTGGTCGCCGAGGGGAAGAAGCCGACGCCGAACCCCCGAAACGCGGCCGCCGGCTCGCTGCGGCAAAAGGACTCCGCCATCACGGCCGACCGCCCGCTCTCGATCTGGATCCACGGCCTCGGCCGGCGTGAAGGCCTCCCCGCGGAAGGACACTGGGACTCGCTCCAGTGGCTGCGGGAGCACGGCTTCCGCACGAATCCGCACGCGGAGCTGCACGACTCCATCGAATCCGTGGCGAAGGCGTGCCGCGAGTGGGAAAAACGGCGCATCGACCTCGACTACGAGATCGACGGGCTCGTGATCAAGGTCGACTCCTTCGCGCAGCAGGAGCGCCTCGGCGCCCTCCACCAGCGGCCGCGCTGGGCGCGCGCCTACAAGTGGGCGCCGTTGACCGCGGTGACGCGGCTGAACAAGATCCTCATCCGGGTCGGCCGGACGGGCGCGCTGAACCCATGGGCGATGATGGAGCCGGTCGAGGTCGGAGGCGTGACCGTCTCGCGCGCGACTCTCCACAACGAGGAGGACATCAACCGCAAGGAGATCCGCGAGGGAGACGATGTCATCGTCCAGCGCGCCGGCGACGTCATCCCGCAGATCGTCGGGCCCGCCGGTCCGCACCGGAAGGGCACGAAGCAGTTCCGCATGCCCAAGAAGTGCCCGCTCTGCGGCGCGGAGATCGTCAAGCCCGAGGGCGAGGTCATGCACCGCTGCCCGAACCGTGCGTGCCCTTCCCGAGGTCTCGAGACGCTGATCAACTGGGTCGAAGGGCCGGCGGACATCGAGGGCGTCGGCGAGCAGACCGTGCGCCTCCTGTGGGAGAAGGAGCTCGTCCGGTCGCTCCCGGACCTCTACCGCCTGACGAAGGAGCAGCTGCTCGAGCTCGAAGGCTTCGCCGAGATCTCCGCAACCGGGGCGATCGACGCCATCCAGGCGTCGAAGAACGTCCCCTTCTCGCGCGTCCTCCTCGGCCTCAACATCCCGAAGCTCGGCTGGGTGCTCGCCCAGAGCCTCGCGCGCCACTTCGGTGACGTCGACCGGCTCCTCGCGGCCTCGCAGGAGGAGGTTGAGGAGGTCGACGGCTTCGGGCCCGACCGCGCCGAGATCATCGTCGAATGGTTCGAGGACGAGCAGAACCGGGCGCTCGTGGAGGAGCTGCGCTCCCTCGGCCTCCGCTTCGAGCTCGGCGAGGAGGACAAGCCGAAGGAGGGCCCGCTCACGGGCAAGACCTACGTGATCACGGGGACGCTGGAGCGCTGGTCGCGCGAGCAGGCAGCCGCCGCGCTCGAGGCCGCCGGTGCGAAGGTCACGAACTCGGTCTCCGCGAAGACGACGGCGTTGATCGTCGGGGAGGACCCCGGGGCGTCGAAGCTGACGAAGGCCCAGAAGTCGGGCGTCGAGCAGCTCGACGAAGCTGCTCTAGAGCGCCTACTGGCCGGCTAGGACCTGCGCGAAGCGGTCCTGCGCCTCGCGGGCGTACCACCAGGGAATCGGGTTCCCGTTCTGGAGGATCGCGAAGACGTATCGCGTCCTCACGAAGCCCGAGAGGGCCGACGCGGAGTCCGTCGTGCCCGTCTTCGCGTACACGTGCCGGTACGCGGGCCCGCTCTTCATGCGGTCGACGAGGGTGCCGTTGACGCCCGCCGTGGGCAGGGAGTCCACGAACGCGTTCGAGATCTGCGAGTCCGAAAGCGCCGAGCGGAGAAGCTTCGCTACCGCCCGCGCAGTCAGGCGGTCGTGGGCGGACAGGCCCGAGCCGTCCGAGATGACGACCCCGCGCATCGGAACGTCGCGCGAGCGCAGCTCCTTCCTGATGACCGTCGCGCCGGCCGAGGTCGAGCCCTCGTCGGCTTCGACCGCGCCGAGGAGCTTGGTCAGTGTCTCCGCGTAGAAGTTGTCGCTCTGGCGGTCCATCGTGCGCACGAGCCAGCGAAGAGCGGGGGACTGCACTGTTGCGATCGGGGTGGAGCTCGGATCCGCGCGGCCGAGCTTCGCGCGGCCTCCGACTTTGATGCCGAGCCCGACGAGCTTCGACCGCAGCGTCTTCGCGGCAGCGAGGGCGGGCCGGCTCGCGATGTGGCCCTTGAAATGGCCGCGGTTCACGATGAGCGCCGAGAGCGGCGGGCACTCGTCCTTGTAGAAGGACGCCTTCCAGCCGGGGCCGACCCGGACCTTGTCGAAGAAGGACTCGTCGCCGACGATCGCGCCGGTCACGCGTGTGATCCCGGCGTTATCCACCGCGCGGGCGAACCGGCCGATCTGCGACCCGGAAAGCGCCGGGTCGCCGTAGCCCTTGAGGATCAGCTTGCCGTGCCAGACCGTGCCCGTCTGGTAGCCCTGTTTGCGCAGCTCAGTCGGGATCGTGTAGCCCGGGCCGAGGATCGAGAGCGCCGTCACGGCGACCGGGAGCTTCTCGTTCGACGCCGGCTTCAGCGCGACGGAGGAATTCTTTCGGTAGATGTACGCGTCCTTGGAGAGGTCGAAGACGATCGCCCCGGTCTGGCTGCTCGAGACGCCCTGAGCGCGGAGCGCGCGGTCGAGGCGGCTCTTCAGGGTGGCGGTCGCCGGGGCCGCAAAGGCGAGCGCGACGAAAGCCGCCGTCAGAACGACAAGCGCACGCTTCCAGGAGATGGGTCTGAGACGTCTCGAGGATAGGCCTTCCGGCCCATGAACCGGCCGCGGCCAGGTTCCATAATCGGTTGTGCTCATGGCGGACCTTGCCCCTCTCCTCGAGCGCATCAGTCGCCTGCTCAAGAACCGCTCCGCCGACCCCGGGAAGCCCCTCGTCACGGAGATGGAGGATACGTTGACGGACGGATACGCGCGAGCGCTACAGCTCGAAGCCGAGCGTTTGCGGCTCGAGCGGCGGATCGGCGAGCTCGCGCGAAGCGTCGACGGCCCGGAGGAGGCGGACGAGCTGAAGGCGCTCGCAGGCCGCCTCCGAGACGTGGATGTCGAGCTCGAAGGGCTGCGCAACCGGCTCGGCCTCCTCCAGAAGCACCTCGCAGCCGTCCGCGCCGCCGCCTAGCGGCTCTGGGCGGCGCGGCTTAAGGCGCAGCGAGGGCCTGGAGCGTGGTCAGGCGGGGCGCAGCCGGGCTTCGCCCGGCGGAAGCTCCGCCGCCAGGTGCTCCTAGACGATTCCGCTTCGGACGGCGTAGACGGCCGCCTGGATGCGGTTCTCGATCTGCAGCTTCATGAGGATGTTCGAGATGTGGTTCTTGACCGTCTTCGGGCTGATGAAGAGCTCGCGCGCGATCTGAGCGTTGTCCTTGCCGTTCGCGATCAGCTTCAGGACCTGGAGCTCGCGGTCGGAGAGCTCGGCGCGGATCGTCTCGGCGGCGTCTGCATCCTTCGACTGCGCGCGCAGCCGTTGCAGGACCTTGGCGGCGATCTGCGGCGAGATGAGGGACTCGCCCTCGGAGGCGGCCTTGATTCCGGCGATCAGCTCCTGAATCGAGGAGTCCTTGAGCAGATAGCCGCACGCGCCGGCCATGACCGCGTTCATGACGTCGTCGTCGTCGGCCGAGATGGTCAGGACGACCACGCGGCTGAGGGGAGCGAGGCTCGACAGTCGCCTCGTCGTCTCGACTCCGCCGACGCCCGGCATGTTGAGATCCATGATCACGACGTCGGGCGCGAGATCGGAGGCGAGGCGGATCGCGGTCTCGCCGTTCTCGGCTTCCCCGACGACGTTGACGCCCTGTTCTTCGAGGAGGTTTCGAAGCCCCGTGCGGAAGAGGTCGTGGTCGTCCACCACGAGCACGCGGAGCTCGTCGAGCCCTTTCGTGCCCTCTTCGTCCCCCTGCATCGCCCTCGCGCCCAAACCCCTCCCTCGCGCTTGAGACGGGCAGTGTAATCGTTTTGGGCTCTGCTCAGTGCAGCGTGATGGTGACCGTCTTCCGGCCCCACGCGATCGCCTTGGCGCAGGACTCGAACCAGACGTCGATCGTCTTCCCCTTGACGGCCGAGCCCGTGTCCGCGGCAACGCCTTCGCCGTAGCCGGGCACGTACATGTGGGTGCCGAGCGGGATCACGGCCGGGTCGACGGCGACCACGCCGGGGCTCGTCGGAACTCCGGTCGCCGTGTTCCCCTCCAGGCAGTAGCCCGTCGACGACACGGTCATCTTCGTACCGTGAGCAGGAGGAGCCGGCGGGACGCCCGTCCCGCCCGTGAGCTCGGCGGATTGATCGGAGGCTTCGGAGGCCTGGGCGGTGAGTGCGGCGATCTGGTTCTGGTTCAGTTGCTGCTGGTGGCGCAGGCTGGCGAGGTAGGCGGCGCGCGCGTCGCGGGCCGCGGCCAGAGATGCGCGGGTCGCGCGGGCGTCGGCGAGCAGATCCTTCAGCTCGGCCTCGCGGTCTGCGAGGCGCGCTGAGGCCGTTCGGAGCGCGACCTTGGCGTGCGCGAGCTGGGCGACGATCTCCTTGTCCTGCGTGGCCAGGCGGTTGAGCCCGTCCAGCGCCGAGACGATCTCGTCCAGGGATTCTGCGCCGAGAAGCACGGCGAGCGGGTCGACGTCTCCCTCGACGTAGAGCTGGCGGAGCCGGGTTGCGAGCTGCGCCTGCGCCGCCTGAAAGCTCGTGCGCGCGACGTCGAGCGACTTTCGCGCCGACTCGCGCTGCGCCTCCACCTCGGCGCTCCGCGCCTCGAGGGCGGCGATCCTCCGCTCGGCCTGGGCAAGGCGGGTCTGCAGCGAGTACAGCTCGAGCAGTGCGTTCTGGGAGTGCGCGGCCAGGCTCTGGTTCGCGGTGCGCAGGCCGGCGACGCGGTCGCGGACCGCGGGGTCGTCGGCGCGCGCCCACGTCGCGGTGACGAGGAGACCGAGGGCGGCCAGGCAGAAAACCGCGAGCCGAGCCGGACGCTGATGGCATCTCGCCCGCACGAGCCCAGCACCCTAACACGGCCCTTCGGAAGGCTGACGCAGGGCCGGACGGGTCTGTTTGCGCCCCGTCGTGAGGCCCTGTTACCATGCCCGGCTTGTGACTGCGGCGCGTCCCCCAGCCTGCGCTTGCGTCGATCCCGTCTAGGCGGTTCTTATCAGAGCGACTCCAAGACACTCGTTCCTTCTCGCGCTACTCAGCGCCCTCGCAGCGGCCTCATTTTTCGCCGCCGGGGCGGCAGCCTCCCCGTCCGTCCAGTCGAAACAGGCGGAGGCCAAGCAGGTCCTCGCACAGATCCAGTCCATCGACGCAAGTCTCGAGCACGTGATCGAGACGTACAACGCCGCGCAGATCAAGCTCGACTCGATCGAGGCCGACCTTCGCGTGAACGAGAACCGGCTGGCCGTCGCGAAGGCCAACTACAAGCAGGCGGAGGCCACCCTCTCCGCGAGGCTCGTCACCCTCTACACGTCAGGTGAGGAGAGCACGCTCGAGGTTCTTCTCGGCTCGTCGAGCCTGGACGACCTGCTCGACCGCGTCGATACGGTCAACCGCCTGTCCGAACAGGACTCTCGCATCGTCAACGAGGTGCGGGGCTTCAGGACCGAGATCAGGGAGCGCGAGGCGAAGCTGACCATGGCGCGCTCCGAGCAGGAGCGCATCGTCGCCGAGCGCGCGGCCAAGCGCGATGAGATCCGCAGCCAGCTCGCCGAGCGCCAGCGGCTCCTCGGCAGCATCAAGGATCAGATCGCGAAGATGCAGGCCGCCGAGCAAGCGCAGCAGCAGCGGCTCGCGAACCAGGCGGAGACCAGGGTCTCCAACGACTTCGGCGGCAACCCCGCCGGGCACTACAGCGGAGTCGTGGGGGTCGCCATGCAGTACCTCGGCGTGCCCTACGTCTGGGGCGGCGCCAGCCCGAGCGGCTTCGACTGCTCCGGTTTCACGATGTACGTCTTCGCCCAGGTCGGCGTCTCGCTGCCGCACAACGCGGCCATGCAGTACAGCTACGGCAGCGCTGTCTCGAAGGAAAACCTGGCGCCGGGCGACCTCGTCTTCTTCAACGGGCTCGGCCATGTCGGCCTCTACATCGGCGGCGGCCAGTTCATCCACGCGCCGCACACCGGCGACGTGGTGAAGATCTCGAGCCTCTCCGAGTCCTGGTACGCCTCGACGTACGTCGGGGCCCGCCGGCTCTAGGCAGACACTCGGCGCAGCCGGACGCGGGTTCGGCCTCTCGCCGAGGCGAATTCGACCTCGTCTACGAGCGCGAGCATGAGAGGGACGCCGCGCCCGCGCTCGGCTTCGAGCGCGCTCTCGACCCCGAACTCCGGCCGAAAGCGCCCGCTGTTCGTGACCTCGACGTCCACAGCCCCGTGGCCGCCCTCGATCGCCACGTCCACGACGTGGTCCTCCGGCGCGCCCTTGACTGCGTTCGTCAGCGCCTCCGTTGCCGCCAGCTCTGAGGTCGAACGTGGCGTCTGCTGCGAGGCCGCTCGCCCGCGCGACACGGTCGACCGCCCGTCGCAGCTTCGACGTGGCCCCGGGTTCGTTGCGGAGCCTGAGCCGGACGACCCTCTCTTTCGTCCTTGAAAACAGTGTTGCCACTCCTTGTTCGCCCGCCTGTGGTTTAACGGTCGAGCGCGAGGGAGGGTTGCGGCGCGGGGCGGAGAATGTAGGAGGCCCCTCGGCTAGGCTTTGACACCTATGCGCACTATCTGGAACGGATCCATCAACTTCGGCCTCGTCAACATCCCGATCGGGTTGGCGGTCGCCCAGCAGCGCAAGGACACGTCCTTCCGCACCCTCCACCGCGAGTGCGGAACGCCGATCAAGCAGAAGCGCTATTGCCCGTTCCACGAGCGCGATGTCGAGGCCGACGAGCTCGTCAAGGGCTGGGAGTTCGCCAAGGGCCAGTTCGTCATGGTCGAGGAATCCGACCTCGAGGCGGTCGCGCTCCAGCGCTCGCAGTCGATCGACATCCTCCGCTTCGTCCCGATCGAGCAGGTCGACCCCATCTACTTCGACCGCGCCTACTACCTCGCGCCGGCCGACGCCGAGGCGCAGAGGCGTCCGTACGTCCTACTTCTGCGGGCCATGCAGGACGCAAAGATGGCCGCGGTCGGCAAGTTCGTGCTCTGGGGCAAGGAGAACCTCTGCCTCATTCGCCCGCTCGGCGACTCGCTCGCGCTCGAGACCCTTTATTACGCCGAAGACGTCCGTGCTCGTGAGGAGATCGACGCCTCCGTGGGCGAGATCGACGTCAAGGGCCCGGAGCTCGACATGGCTCGGCAGCTCGTCGAGAGCCTGGTCGGGGACTTCGACCCCGAGGAGTACCAGAACGAGTACCGGAACGACCTCCGCGCCATGCTGGAGGCCAAGCTCGAGGGCAAGGAGATCGTCGCTCCCGAGCCCGCCAAGGAGGCGCCCGTGGTCGATCTCATGGAGGCGCTCAAGCAGAGCGTCGCCCAGGCGCGGAAGGACAAGCCGTCGGCGGCGAAGCCGAAGGCCAAGAAGGCTCCGGCCAAGAAGCGCGCCGCCGCTCGCTGACCGCCTGGATGGCGGCGGCTTTCGCCCGGCAAATCCCGGCTTTGTCTCGCCCAGGCGGGCTAGCGCCTAGCTCGGGCCTTCGGAAGCTCAGCTCCCCAGTGCTCCGCGAGCCGGCCATCGACGAACCGGAGCAGGTCGAGGCCCGGATCTCGCGTTCGCCCGAGACCCTGGTGGTCGACATAGTCCGCCGCGACCGCGGCATCAACGGAATCGAGGTCGCGAGTTTCGAGAATCGCGACGATCGCCCGTGCGGCTCCCGCGGAGTCGGGCGCGCCGGAGGGTGCATCGGGCCGATGGTCGTTAGGCGGCAGACGCCCGGCTTGCACCCGACGCCTCGAGCTGAGCCTGGAAGAGGCTCTTGTCGATCTTGCCCTGGTAGATCGGGATGGCCTCCTCGATGCAGACCCGGATGACCTCGTCTCGATCGAGACCCAGCTCCTTCGACAGCTCCTCAGGCGTTAGGTGATTTGCCACGACGTCTCCTTTCGATCCTTACCCACAAGAAAGCCCGCTCACGGCGCGCGGCCGGGCGGGCTAGGTCAGTCCTTCCATGTGAGCGGAGCGGCTCAAAGGCTCCGCACCCCTTCCAAGTCCATGCACGAAGGATACTTTTCCTTCGTGAGCGAGGCAACGCTTCTTCCGGGATTCCGCCCGCATTTTGCGGAAATCGACGGCGTCCGAACGCGCTACTTCCTCGGCGGCGAGGGGCCGCCGCTCACCATGGTCCACGGGCTCGGGGGTGCCGCGGTCAACTTCACGAAGCTCGCGCCGATCCTCGCCCGGAGGCGGCGCGTTCTCATCCCCGACCTGCCGGGCCACGGCCTCTCCGCGCCGTTCGAGCACGCGGAGGGCATCGCCACCTACTCGCGCCACGTCCACAAGGTCGCCGAGCTCGAGGGAATGCTGCCCGGCGCCGTCCTCGGCTACTCCATGGGCGGCGTCGTCGCGCTTCGGCTGGCCGTCGAGGAGCCCGACGACGTGACCGCGCTCGCGCTGGTCGCGCCGGCGGGCATTGTCTCGACCACGCGCCGCGCGGAGATCTGGCTTGCCATCACCGCAGCCATTCGCCCTGCGCAGGTGATGACGCGGTTCCGGGGCACCTTCGCGCGCCGGCCGAGGCTTCGTTGGCTGCCCTTCGGCCTGTGGGGGGCGGTCGATCCCGAGTCGCTCGATCCCGACGCGGTCCTCGGCTTCCTCGAAGGCCCCTCGCAGCACACCGACGTCGGCAGCGCAGGCCGCGCCCTGCTCCGAGACGACCCCCGTCCCGACCTCGACCGCGTCCGCTGCCCAGCCTTTCTCGTCTGGGGCGCGCGCGACCGGCTCGTGCCCCTCGGAGACGGTTTCGAGTACGCGCGGCGGCTCAGGGCGCCGATCCGCGTCCTGCCCGCGGCCGGGCATCTCGTGGTCGGCGAGCTCGCCGAGCCGTGCGCGGCGCTTCTCGAAGGCTTTCTAGACGGGGTTGGGGAGGTCGACGAACTCCCACTGGAGACCGAACTCGTCCGCCAGCTTCGCGGCGAGCGCGCGGACGCCTAGCGTCTCGGTGGCGTAGTGGCCGCCCGCGACGAAGTGGATGCCGGCCTCCTTCGCGGCGTGCTTCGTCGGCTCGTCGGCCTCGCCGGTCACGAAGCAGTGGTAGCCCTCCGCGGCGGCCTGCTCGACGTAGCGGGCCGCTCCACCCGTCAGCACGGCAACGCGCTCGATCTCCTCGGGCCCGTACGAGAAGACCAGAGGCATGCGCTCGAGCTTCTCCTGCACGAGGGTGGAGAAGTCGCTCATGGGGACGGGCGCAGCAAGCTTCCCGCCGTAGCCCCAGGGAGTGAACCTTCGCTCGGTCTCGACCCCGAGCTCGGCGGCGAGGAGAGCGTTGTTCCCGATCTCGGGGTGCGCGTCGAGCGCGAGATGGTAGGCCGCGAGGGTGAGGTCGTAATCGAAGAGCGCCTTCAGGCGGCCGCGCAGGACGCGGTCGACGACGCGCGAGTCCTTGTCCCAGAAGAGCCCGTGGTGGGCGAGCACGAGCTGCGCGCCGGCCTCGGCAGCTCCGACGAAGAGGTCACGGGAAGCAGAGACGCCGCAGGCGACCTTGGCGACTTCCTCTGCGCCGACGACCTGCAGGCCCATCGGCCCGTAGTCGGGATAGGTGTCGAGCTCGAGGTACTCGGCCGCAAAGGCCAGGAGCTCGTCGCGGGAAGCCATTCCGATACGCTATGCGAGCCTCGGGGTGTAGCGCAGCCTGGTAGCGCGCGCCGTTCGGGTCGGCGAGGTCCCCGGTTCAAATCCGGGCACCCCGATACTTATGAGACCATCCATGTAGCGATGCGACGCGCTCGCAGGACAGGTCTCGCCCTCCTTTCCTTGGTCGCGGTCTCTCTGGCCGTGCCCGCCGCGGCCTCGGCTCACGCGGTGTCGGGGATCGACTACCGCTTCCCGCTTCCGATCTGGCTCTTCGCCCTCGCGGCGGGCGTGGCGGTGCTCGCCTCGGCCCCCGCGGCGATGTTCGCCGTGCGCTCGAACACCTCGTGGGCGGGCGGCGACTTCTACGGCTCGATCCGGCGGCTGCACCTCGGGACGATCGGGCTCGTCGTCTTCACGCTCGCCCTCATCGACGTCCTCGTCGGCGGGCTCTTCGGGCCGAAGGACTTCTTCGAGAACCCGGCCACGATCGTCGTCTGGGTCGACTTCTGGGTCGGGCTCGGGATCGTGACCGCGCTCGTGGGAAACGCGTGGGACTTCGTCAGCCCGCTCTCGGCCGCCGGCAGGGCGCTCGAGCGCGCCCTCGCCTTCCGCGGCGCGGGCGCCGTCCGCTATCCAGAGCGGCTCGGCCTCTGGCCGGCGATTGCCCTCGTCCTCCTCTGGAGCTGGATGGAGCTCGTCTGGGACCAGGCCAAGGATCCACTCACCCTCACGGTCATCATCCTCGCCTACGTCGCACTCCAGCTGGTCGCGATGGCCGTGTTCGGGACGGAGGTCTGGCTGGCCCGCGGCGAGCTCTTCACCGTCGTCGCGCGGACGCTCGCGCGCTTCGCCCCGGTCGAGCTCTTCGTGCGCCGCCCGGCCGGCGTCTGCCGGGCGAACCGCTGCGTCGAGGAGGAGCGCGTCAACTGCCCGTCCTGCTGGCTCGACGCCGATCCGGAAGACCGCGGCATGCGTCTTCGGACCTACGGCTCGGGAGTGCGGCGCGAGCCGACGCTCGGCACGGGAGGCGGCACCTTCGTGCTCGCGCTGCTCGCGACGGTCGTCTACGACGGCTTCTCCCAGACGCAGAAGTACGTCGATCTCGAGAGCTGGTTTCTCGACCGCTCGACCTGGCTGGCCCTTCACGAGACTCTGCTCGACTCGCTCATCATGGTCGCGGTCGTCGGCGCGTTCGCGATCGCGTTCCTCCTCGTCGTCACGGCCGTATCCCGGCTCGAAGCGACCTCGGTCACCGATGCCGCGCGCCGCTACGCGCCCACGCTGATCCCGATCGCGGCCGTGTACTTCGTCTCGCACTACTTCCTCTACCTGATCTACGCGAGCCAGTTCACGTGGGCCGCGGTGGCCGATCCCTTCGGGCGCGAGTGGGTTCCGGATGCGACGCCGTGGACGGGAGTGCCCGGCTCGCTCGTCTGGTACATCCAGGTCGCCCTGATCGTCTGGGGCCATGTCGTCGCCGTGTTCGAGGCCCACCGCGTCTCGCTCGGCGTGCACGTGAACGCGCGCCGCGCCGTGATGGCGCAGGTCCCGCTCATACTCCTGATGGTGGGGTACACCTTCACTGGGCTCTGGGTGCTGGGCCAGGTGCTCGCGGCTCCTTGATCCTCGCGCACACCGGCCATCACGAGACAATCGCCTCCGCCTGGGAGACGCCGGTCGCCGTCCTGGCGGGCGCTGCGTTCGCGCTGGCGCTGTTCGGGCAGGCGTTCGTCCGGCTTCGGCGGCGGGGTCGGAAGGACCATGCGGGCTGGGACCGCGCCGCGCTCTTCGCGCTCGCCGTGACGCTCGGGACGCTGGCGCTGGTCTCGCCGCTCGACTACATCGGCGAGGAGTACCTGCTCTCCGCGCACATGCTCCAGCACGTGATCATCGGAGACCTCGCGGTGGCGCTCGCAGTCGTGGCGCTCAGAGGGCCGTTGACCTTCTTCCTGATCCCCTCCGCGGTGCTCGGCCGCCTCGCGCGGCTGGGCTGGCTCCGCTCGGGCCTCCGCTTCCTGCTCAACCCGAAGGTCGCGTTCGTGCTCTGGGCGGTCGTCATCGCGGCCTGGCACGTGCCCGCGGCCTACGACTACACGCTCACGCACCAGGTCGTGCACGACATCGAGCACCTCTCGTTCGTCGTCGTCGGGATGCTCGTGTGGATCCAGCTCGTCGACCCCGCCCGCCGCCGCGAGCTGGGCCTCGCCGGAAAGCTCGCCCTCGCGGTCGGGCTCTTCGCCGCCGGGCAGATCCTCGCCGACGTCCTCATCTTCGCCATGCGGCCACTGTACGGGAGCTACGCTGACCAGCCGGAGCGGCTCTGGGGGCTCTCCCCGCTCGAGGACCAGCGGCTCGCCGGCCTCGTGATGATGGGCGAGCAGCTCCTCACGCTCGGGACGTTCGTCGCCCTCACGCTCATCGCCCAGCACCGCCGGCTCTTCCGTCCCGCCGAGGACGACCGGCGCGTCGCGGCGTGAGCCCCGCGCCCTCCTCGTTCACCTTCGAGCCGCTGTTTCTGGCGCTCGCGGCGGTGGCGGCAGTCCTCTACTTCCGTGTTGCACGGGCCGAGCGGCCCCCGCTCTGGCGGATCGTCCTCTTCTCGGTCGGCCTCCTGCTGATCGCCGGCGCGCTCAACTCGCCCCTGGAGACGATCGCCGCCAATTACCTCCTCCTCTTCCACCTGCTCCAGAACGTGATGATCGCCGACTGGGCGCCGCCCCTCCTCATCCTCGGGCTGACTCCGGCGATGCGCGCCTCGGTCGCCCGTGCCGGCGGGAAGCCGTTCGCCGTCCTCACGCGCCCGCGGATCGCATTGCCGGTCTGGCTCGTCGGCTGGTACGCGATCCACCTGGCGCTCTTCTACGACTTCGCGCTCGAGCACGCGTGGACGCTCAACATCGAGCACCTGCTGCTCATCGCCATCGGCTTCGTCTTCTGGTGGCCCGTGCTCGCCGACGAGCCGGCCGACATCGGGGCGCCCATCAAGATCGGCTATCTCGGAGCGGCGTTCGTCGGCGCGACGTTCCTCGGGCTCGGGCTCACCTTCGCCTCGACGCCGTTCTACGACTTCTACGCAGACGCGCCGCGCCTCTGGGGGATGTCCGCCGTGCGGGACCAGAACTTCGGCGGAATCCTCATGAACGTCGAGCAGGCGCTCGTCTTCCTCGCCGCGATCCTGTACTTCGTGGTGAAGCTCATCCCCGAGGAGGAGCACACGCGAGTGGACGCCTAGTCGGGCTTGCTGCCGGCGAGATACAGGCTGTGCACCACCGCGGTGCATGCGTTCTCGACGTAGTCCATTCCGGCCCGCTCCGCGATCGCCCGCGCCTCCGGCGAGACGATGCCGAGCTGCAGCCAGAGCGCCTTCGCGCCTGCGGCGGCCGCCTGCTCGGCCACGTCGGGGCAGAACTCCGGGCGGCGGAAGACGTCGACGAGGTCGACCGGCTCTTCGATGTCCGCAACGGAGTCCACGCACGGAATCCCGAGGATCTCCGTACGGTGCGGGCGCACCGGGATGACCTTGTAACCCTGGGCGAGCAGGTAGCGCATCACGCCGTTGCTCGGCCTTTCGGGCCTTGGCGATGCGCCGACGAGGGCGATCGTCTGCGTCTCGGCCAGGATCTCCATGGGAGTGCGCATTCGCCCTCCCAGGCTATCCTGACCCCATGTCCGACCGGCTTCGCGTGGCCTGTGTCCAGCTGAACTCCACCGACACGAAGGCGGAGAACATCGAGCGCGCGGAGGGCCTCGTCGCCCGAGCGGCGGCGACCGGTGCCGATCTGGTCGTCCTCCCGGAGAAATGGACGGGGATCGGCCCGCCCGAGATGATGCGTGGCCTGGCGGAGAGCCTCGAGGACGGCGAGACCGTCGAGGCCATGAGCGGCTGGGCGCGGACACACGGCGTCACGCTCGTCGGCGGGTCGATCGTCGAGCGGCGGGAGGGCCGGGAGAAGCTCTCGAACACCTGCGTCGTGTTCGACCCGCAGGGGGAGATCCAGGCCGTCTACCGCAAGATCCACATGTTCGACGTCGAGGTCGGGGGCCAGGTGTACCGCGAGTCGGAGACCGAGGAGCCAGGCGAGGCCACGGTCACGACCGAGGTCGAGGGCTGGAAGCTCGGGCTGACCGTCTGCTACGACCTCCGCTTCCCCGAGCTCTACCGCGTGCTGGCCGTCGAGGGCGCCGAGGTCGTCACTGTGCCGGCGGCGTTCACGCTCTTCACCGGCAAAGACCACTGGGAGCTCCTGCTCCGGGCCCGGGCGGTGGAGAACCAGTGCTACGTCGTGGCCGCGAACCAGTGGGGCTCCTTCGGGGACGGCAAGGCGGCCTACGGACGCTCGCTCATCGCCGATCCCTGGGGGGTCGTGCTCGCCGAGGCGCCGGACGAGGACTGCGTCATCTCGGCAGAGATCGACCGTGGCCGGATGGAGGACATCCGCCGACGCCTCCCCTCGCTCGCCAACCGCCAGCCGGCGGCCTACCGCTCGCCGACGGGCGTTTGACGGTCGAAGCGGTCCTCTTCGACGTCGACTTCACCCTCGCCAAGCCGGGGCCCCTGCTCGGCCCGAGCGGGTATCACGATGCGGGGAAGCGGTTCGGCCTCGACCTCGACCCGAAGCGCTATGCCGAGGCGCGCGCTGCCGCGGTCCTCGACCTGAAGCAGCACCCGGAGCTCGAGCACGACGAGGAGGTCTGGCTCCGCTTCACCGAGGACATCGTCCGCGGGATGGGCGGTGAGGGCGAGTCGTGCCGCTCGGTTGCCCAGGCGATCACCGACCGCTGGCTCGCGTCGGAGAACTTCGAGCTCTACGAGGACGTCCTGCCCGTCCTGGATCTCCTCCGCGCGCGGGGCGTGAAGATCGGGCTCGTCTCGAACACGAGCCGCGATCTGGGCGCGTTCGTCGAGCACTTCAAGCTCCCCGTGGACGCCTGGATCTGGTCGGGCCGGCACGGGAAGGTGAAGCCCAGCCCCACGATCTTCATGGTCGTCCTCGACGAGCTGGGCGTCGCGCCCGAGGCCGCGGTGATGGTCGGCGATTCCCTCGAGGACGACGTCGAGGGCGCCCGCGCTCTCGGCATGCGCGCCTACCTCGTCGACCGGGACGGGCGCACCGAGGTCGAGGACGCCCTGCCGACCCTGCTCGCGCTCCCGGCTCTCATCGGAGTCGAGACCGATGCCTGACCGCTCCCGCCTCCAGGTCGTCCCGCGCGCCGTCGAAGAGTCGCTCGAGACCCCGGTGCGCGGGCTCATGTGGTCGTTGGGCCTCGGCGCCTTCGGGCTCGCGTGGTCGATCACGACGGTGGCCGCCTACCTGCCGCCGGTCCTCGGCGAGTTCACCCACTCGGCCACGCTCATCGGGCTCGTCCTCGCGGCGGAGGGCGTCTTCGCGTTCTTCATGCCGCTCTTCGTCGGGCCGATGAGCGACGCGACGCATCTCCCGCTCGGCCGGCGGCGGCCCTTCATGGTGCTCGCGCTCGTGCCCATGGCGGTCTCGCTCGCGCTGCTCCCGTTCATGCCGAGCTTCGAGGCGACGGCGCTCGCCCTCTTCGGTTTCTTCTTCGCGTACTACATCTACGAGCCGCCCTACCGCGGTCTCTATCCCGACCTCGTGCCGGACAACTACTTCGGCCGGGCCCAGGGCGTCCAGCACGTCCTGCGCGGAACCGCGCTCGGCGCCGCGCTCGTCGGCGGCGGCTTCCTTCTCTCGGTCTGGGAGCCCTTCCCGTTCATCCTCGCGGCGGGCGTCACGCTGGTCTCGTGCGCCGCTGTGGTCGTGCTCGTCCACGAACGGGACGTGGAGCCGACCCGCTTCGAGCGCTTCCGCTCGATCCTTGCGGCGCCGTGGCGCGTCGTCCGGCGCGAGAAGCACGTGCGCCGCTTCCTGATCGCCAACACGGCCTGGGAGGCGACCTTCGCGGGGATGCGGACCTTCGTCGTCCTCTACATCATCGACGGGCTCGACCAGCCGCTCTACGTCTCGTCGACGGTGCTCGGTGTCGTGGCGGCCGGCTATGTCCTCGCCGCGCTCGCCGCGGGGAGGTTCGGCGACGAGTTCGGCGTCGGCAACGTCATCCTCGGCGCTTCGGTCGTCTACGGGCTCGGGCTCCTCGTCGCCGGCTTCGCGCAGACCTGGCACTGGTGGTACTACGGGCTGATTGCGCCGGTGGCGATGGCAGGCGGAGTCGTGATGACGCTCGCCTGGGCCCTCCTCTTCAAGGTCATGCCGGCGACAGACCGTGGGACGATCACGGGCCTGGCCACGACCACGAAGGGGCTCGGGCTCGTCATCGGGCCACTCGCGGCCGGAGCGGCGATCGACATCTTCCACAGCTACTTCCGCTCGACGGACGGCTACGCGGTCATCTGGCCGGTCGTGGCGATCCCGGTGCTGGCGGTCATCCCGCTCGTCGCCCTCCTCGCGGAGGCCGAGGGCTCGCTCAGAGGCAGGGAGACGCGTCAGGCCTCATGAGCCCGAAGCCCCACACCTTGTCCCTGAAGACGTAGAAGACGCTCGTCACCTTCTTGCCGGGGAGGAGAAGCGCCTCGTAGCGCGCGCACCTGCGCTTGTCGAGGGAGCCGTAGATCCGGGCGACGTCGGAGGCGTCGGCGGCGAGGAAGAGCCCGTCAGGGGTCTTCCACCCGGTCGGCCGCCACACGGTGAACGCCTGCGCGACCCGACCCTTCTCGAAGGTGACCCCCGTGCCCTGCGGCATGAAGGGCTTGTAGTTGAAGTACCAGGTCTGGCTCTTGCAGTCCTTGCAGACGCCGTGCCGGTCGCCCCAGGCGGCGAGGACCTCGTCCTGGGTCATCCCGAGCCGGACTCCTCCGAGCGACTCGCCGGGGACGAACGTTCCCGCGCGGGGCGGGGCATAGGCCGCCGGAGCGAGTGCGAGCGCGACGCAGCCCGCGGCGGCTAGCGTGCCAAGAGCGCGGGGCCCCACGACGCGAGGGGGGAGATGTCGCCGTCGCGCCCGTTCAGGTTGCGGTACCCGAGGGCGTGCTCGGCCTGCATCATCTTGTGGACCTGGGTCGTGCCCTCGTAGATGATCGGGGCGCGCGCGTTGCGGAAGTAGCGCTCGATCCCGTACTCGGCGGAGTACCCGTAGGCCCCGTGTACCTGGATAGCGAGGTGCGCGGCGCGGAACGCCGACTCGGTCGCATGCCACTTGGCCAGGCTCGTCTCGCGGGTGTTGCGGACGCCCTTGTCCTTGAGCCACGCGGCCTGCATGACGAGGAGCTTCGACGTCTCGTAGCCGAGCACCATCTCCGCGATCATGTCCTGGACGAACTGGTACTTCCCGATCGGCTGGCCGAAGGTCTCGCGCTCCCGCGCGTAGGCGACCGACTGCTCGAGGCAGGCGCGGATGACTCCGCACGCGCCCGCGGCGACGGTGAAGCGGCCCTGGTCGAGGCCGTACATGGCGATCTCGAAGCCCTGGCCCTCCTCGCCGACGAGATTCTCGGCGGGCACCTCGACGTTCTCGAAGAAGAGCTCGCCGGTCGAGCCGGCCCAGATGCCGAGCTTGTGCTCGGTGTCAGCGGTGGTCACGCCCGGCCACTCGCGCTCGACGATGAAGGCCGAGATCCCTTTGTGCTTCGCCTCCGGGTCGGTCTTCGCGAAGACGAGCGCGTGGTCGGCAACGCTCGCGTAGGAGATCCAGTTCTTCTGGCCGTTGAGGATGTAGTTGTCCCCTTCGCGCCGCGCGTTCGTGAGCATCGCGGCCACGTCCGACCCGGCGGCGGGCTCCGTCAGCCCGAAGCAGCCGAGCTTGTCGCCGCGCGCCTGAGGCGTGAGGTAGCGCTGCTTCTGCTCCTCCTCGGCGTACCGGAGGAGCGTCAGCGAGTTCAGCCCGACGTGGACCGAGATGAGGGTCCTGAAGGCCGCCTCGCCTCGCTCGATCTCCTCGCAGACGAGCGCCTCGGAAACGAAATCGAGCCCCGCGCCGCCGTATTCCTCGGGGATGACGATGCCGAGCAGGCCGAGCTCGGCCATGCCCGCGATCGCCTCCATGTCCAGGTGGTGGTTGATGTCGTTCTCGATCGCGTTCGGCAGCACGCGCTCGTCCACGAACTGGCGGACGGTCGCCTGCACCTCTCGCTGCTCGGGCGTGAGCTCGAAATCCATCGGGACTAGTGTAAGGAGGTTGGGTCTTTCCGCGCTGTTCCAGGCCGCACTCGTGCTCGTTTCGGGCGGCAACCACCAGCCGACCGATCTCCCGTTGCTGACGCCGAGGCAGAAGGCCGCTCTCGTGGTGGTCTCGGGCCTGCCCGCGCCCAAGGGCGTCGCGGGAGTGATCGTCCAGGACTGGAGCCGGCGCGAGCCGCGCCCGCGCCGCGCGCTCGTCTTCGTCGACCAGGAGGGCGGGAGCGCGAGCACCTTCGACGAGCTGCCGCCCGGGGCTCCCGCTTCGTCGTTCCAGAGCCCGGAGGAGGCGCTCGCCGCCGGGAAGGGGACCGGCAAGGCCCTTGAGCGCGCCGGAGTCGACGTCGACCTGGCACCTGTCCTCGATGTCGCCGGAGGTCCGCTCGGCTCGCGCCATTTCGCGGAACCGGCCGAAGCGCTCGCGTTCGCGCGGGGGCTGGAAGCGGGTGGCACCGCCGCGTGCCCGAAGCATTTCCCGGGTCTCGGGTCCGCGCGTGTCTCCACGGACGAGTCCCCGCATGTCCGCGCACGCCTCCTGCCCGCGGAGGTGCGAGCTTTCCGCATCGCCGTCGCGGCGGGAGCGGACTGCGTGATGGTCGGGCACGCGTTCTACCGGCGCTTCGGCCTCGAGCGGAGGGCATCCTTCAATCCGGCGGCCTACCGGCTCCTGCGCCGGCTCGGGTTCGACGGAGTCGCGATCACGGACTCGGTGTCGGTCTTCGGGAGCGAGCCGGCTGTCCAGTCGGCGAAGAGGGCCGTCCGGGCCGGCGCCGACCTCGTCCTGCTCACGAACGGCCCCGACGCGGCCAGAGTGATCGAGGCGCTCGTCCCGCTTGCACGGCGAGGGCTTCTGGACGAGCACGTGCGCCGCGTGCTGGCCTTCCGGCGCCGGTTAGGACTTGATGAACTTCCTTGAGCCGGGGCCCACGAGGTGCTTTCCTGGATCCGTGAGACGGTTTCTGTTCGTCGCGGTCCTGGTCCTCGGGGTTGCCTGGGTCCTGCCCGCTGCCGCCTCGGCGGGCCTGACCGCTACGCAGATCCGCATTGGCAACCACCCCGCCTTCGTCCGCGTCGTCGTCGACTTCACGGGCGGGACGTTGCACCGAAACGATGTGGAGTCGCCCGATCCTCAGCCGTTCGACGGCCGTGCGCGCGTTCGCGTCACCCGTGTCGGCATCACGACCGGTGCCGCAGCCGTGACCCGGGAGGGAGTCACCGCCCGGATCGTGCAGCGGTCGGGCTCGATCGTGCTCCAGCTCTCGGCGCGGAGGCACCGGTTCAAGTACCTCGAGCACGGCGTCCTGCACTCGCCCGAGCGGCTCGTCGTCGACCTCTGGAAGGCGCGGCCGCCGACGGACGCTGCCGAGTTCCTGACGGCTCCCCAGGGAGGCTGTCTCAGCATCGAGAATCTGGACGCCTTTCCCGGGCGCGTGAGGGCAGACGGAACCGAGACCGACCTCTTCGAGCACATGTTCCAGGCCGATGTCCGTAATCGAAAGGGCCGGGTTGTCGGGACGCGCCCCGTAACGGCGAGCGGCGGCCATTGGCACAGAACCGTGCGCTACGAGGTGGGCGTCGGGCAACCCGGCACCTTCGAGGTCGTGGACTTCTCCGAGCAGGACGGGTCGCTCAGCTGCATCGCGCAGATCCGCGTACCGCTCGCGCCCGCTCCCTAGCGTCTGACCGCCGGGCGGCGGTTGCTAGAGTCGAACCCTTCGATGAGGGCGGAGGCCGGCGTCGGTACGGTCCGTAAGGGCCGGAGGTCCCGTGCGCGGCGGGACCGTTTCGCCGTGGTCCGGCGCAGGTGGAAGACGATCGCCGCCTTCGTCGGAGTCCTCCTGCTCGGAGTGCTCGTCGTGGGCTTCGCCTACTCCGGGTCCCCGGACGTGGTCGCCGACGGCGTCACGGTCTCGGGTCAGGACGTCGGCGGCCTCTCCGCAGCCGAGGCTCAGGCCAAGCTCGACGCACGGGCCCATGCGCTCGCCACGGAGCCGGTCGTGTTCACGGGGGCCGGCCGCCGCTGGTCGATCGCCCCGGCGCAGCTCGCCGTCCGCGGCGATTGGGGCGCCGCGTCGGTGGCGGCGGTCGACCGCGGGGACGGAACGGTGCCGTTCCGGGGGCTCAAGCGCCTCGAGCTCCGGCTGTTCGGCTCCGATGTCGACCCGACCGCTCGCGCCGACTCGGCCGCCCTCGAGCGCCAGCTCCGCGTGATCGCGAAGCAGGTCGACGTGGACGGGCGCGAGGCGGCGATCGTTCTGCGCAACGGACAGCCGGTCGTGATTCCCGGGGAGGCGAGCCGCAGCCTCGACGCTGCCGCGGCCGGGAAGGCGATCGTGGCCGGTCTCGCCGCCCTCGAGCGCGAAGGGCCGGTCGCCCTGCCGATCAAGACCACGCCTCCGGCCGTGGGAGAAGACGCGATCGCCGCGGTCGCCCAGCAGGTACGCATCGCACTCTCCGGTCCCGTGATCTTCGCCTACAAGGGCGTGCACCTCACGGTCTCCCCCGAGCAGATCGCCTCTTTCCTGGAGTTGCCCCACGACGGCCAGAGGGAGCTCCGGATCGGCGGCCCGGATGCCAAGGAGTACTTCGACAACCTGAGCCGCGCGGTCGCGCGCGCCCCGCGCGAGGTCGACTTCAGCGTCGACGACGCGGGAAAGGCGCACCTGATCCCATCGCGCGACGGCCGCAAGCTCGACGTCGAGGCCACGGAGAAGACCCTTCTCGCCGCGGCGCTTCGGACGGTCAACCGCACTGCGCAGATCGTCGTCGTGGCCGCCGAGCCCAAGCTCTCGACCGAGCGGGCGAAGACCATGGGGATCACCGGCCTCGTCGGGCGCTACACGACCTTCTACGGCGGCGACGCGAACCGGATCCACAACGTGCAGCTCGTCGCGCGCCTCATCGACCGGCACATGATCGCGCCGCATTCGACGTTCTCCTTCAACAAGACGACCGGCGAGCGGAACGCGGCCCAGGGCTTCCTCGAGGCGCCCGTCATCATCAACGGCGAGCTCAAGACGGGTCTCGGCGGCGGTGTCTGCCAGGTCTCGACGACGGTCTTCAACGCGGCCTTCGACGCGGGTCTCCCCATCACCTCGCGGACGAACCACGCGCTCTACATCGACCACTATCCACTTGGCCGCGACGCGACGGTCAACTACCCGGACACCGACCTCACCTTCCAGAACGACTCCGACCACTGGATCCTTCTCCGCACCATCGTCGGCTCGTCGTCGCTCACGGTTCGGCTCTTCGGAACGCCGCTCCACCGCCGTGTCGAGACGGAGACCTCGCCGCTCAAGGAGACGGGGCCGGCCCCCGTGAAGCGCAAGCCCGACTCGCACCTGTTCGTGGGGGAGAAGGTCGTGGAGGAGTACGGCCAGCCCTCACGCTCGGTCTCGGTGCGCCGCCTCGTCTACGACGCGAAGGGCAAGCTCCTCTTCGACACGACGTGGTACTCGAGCTACCTCGCCGAGCCGAAGGTCGTCCGCTACGGGACGAAGGCGGTGCCCGTCGAGGAGCCGACCACGACGAAGCCGACGCACACGGGGACGACCACCGGTACGACGACCTCGAACGGCACGACGACCCGTTAGCCGCGTTCGACTTCGGCGATCCCTTCGGCCAGCCAGGTCGGCATCCGGGTCGGGCGCAGCGTCGTCGCATCGACGCAGGCGTGGCCCGTCCAGCCTTCGGCGATCCTCGTCTGCGGCTCGTTCAACCGCTCCATCACGTATTCGAAGCGGAACCGCGCTCCGCGCAAATGTGTCACGCGCGTGTGGATCCGTAGCTCGTCGTCGAAGCCGCACGGCGCGAGGTAGCGGACGTAGGCCTCGATCGTGAGTGCCTCGACGCCCGACTCGATGAGCCCGCGGTAGCCGCCCGGGAAGCGCGCGAGGTAGGTGACGCGCGCGACCTCGAACCAGTTCAGGTAGACGGCGTTGTTCGCGATTCCCTGCGCGTCGGTCTCGCTGAAGCGAACGCGTACGTCGACGGAGAAGTGGTAGCCGTCCATGGGCCGGGAACTTTCTCAGCCTTCCGCGTGTCGAAGCAAGCGTCATGGCGCTCAAGGAGGCAGAGATGAAGAAGCTGGCGCTGCTCGTCCCACTCGTTCTCGCACTCGCGGTTGCCGCGTGCAATTCAGGAAACTCCGACAACGCCGCGTCCGGCGGGACCGGCGGCGGCGGCGACGTCGCGGAAGGATCCGCCGAGGCGAGCCCCGGCGGAGGCGGTTCGAAGGCGAGCGACCGTGCGGTCTCTTCCTCGGCCGTGCCGCAGGTGGGGCCGCAGGTCGTGAAGACCGCGAGCCTTCGTCTCGGGATCGCGCATGGAAGCTTCGAGGACAAGGTGGGTGAGGCGCACGCGGTCGCCGACTCATACGCCGGCTTCGTCGTCGAGTCGTTTGCCTCTCAGGGCAGTGGCAAGCGGATCGCCGAGGGCTCGCTCGTCCTCCGGATCCCCGCCGAAAGCTACGACAGCGCGCTTTCGCGCCTGCGGGAGCTCGGCAAGGTCGAGTCGCTCGAAGAGAGCGGCCAGGACGTCTCGAAGGAGTTCGTCGACCTGAACGCGCGGATCCGCCAGCTGCGCGCGGTCGAGGCACAGTTGCTGGAGCTCCTGCAGCGAGCCGACGACGTGCCTGCCGCGCTCGCGGTCCAGAACCAGCTCTCCCAGGTGCAGCTCGACCTGGAGCAGGCCCGTGGCCGCCTCCAGTACCTCGACAACCGAGTCGCGTTCGCGACGATCTCGATGAGCATGCACGAGCTCGGCGTCGTCGCCCCCAAGGACGGCGGCTTCAAGATCGTCGCTGCGTGGGCGACTGCAGGCTCGGCGTTCCTCACCGTCGTCGGCTGGCTCTTCATCGGGATTGCCGTCGCCGCGCCCGTGCTGATCCTGCTCGGCCTCGGCTTCCTCGTCGGCCGCGTGATCAGGAGGCGTCTCGCACACGCTTAGCCGTCGCGCAGGTGCGGGTAAGGTCCCTTCGAAACCGAACGGAGGGATTTCATGGCAAGCAAGAAACCGAGCGACGGCGGGGTGGTGAACCGGCTTGCCGGACGGGGCGAGGAAGCGGTTACCCGGCTCGTCGAGGAGCTGGGCAAGAACCCGCGCGTGACCGACGCGCTCAGCAGGGTCATGGACGCGAAGACCAGGATCGACCAGAGCGCGCGCGGCGCGGTCGCGCAGGCCGGGCTCGCCGCTGCGGACGAGCTCAAGGAGCTCCGTAAGCAGATCGAGCGGCTCGAGCGCCGGCTGGCGAAGCTCGAGTCGACAGACACGTCGGCGGCCAAGCCGGCCGCCAAGAAGACCACGGCCAAGAAGGCCGAGACGAAGAAGGCTCCGACCGCGAAGAAGCGCACCACGGTCAAGAAGGACGCGGAGAAGGCTCCGTCGCCCTCGCCCGGCCGCTCCATCGGCGGCGGCACCGGACGCGGCTCGAGCGCTTCCTAGGAGGGGACGCGCAGGCGGAGGGCGCCCGGCACGACCTCGAAGGTCGCGGGCGTCGTCCCGGGCTGCTCGCCGTCCAGCTCGACGGGGAGCGGGGTCTCGGCATCGACGCGCACCGTCGCGCCGCGGAGCTCCTCCGCCTTCGGGTGCGGGAGATGCGTTCCGCGGTAGATCTTCGGCAGGGTCTGGACGAGGTCGCGCTTCGTCACGTCCCCGATGAGGAGGACGTCGAAGACGCCGTCGTCCGGCTTTGCGTTCGGCGTCATGTGCATCCCGCCTCCGAGCCACTCGCAGTTGGCCACGATGACGTCGAGCATGCTGCCCTCGCGGTGCTCGTCGCCGACGTCCACGGAGACCTCGACGTTCTGCCAGCGGGCGAAGACGGCCAGCGTCGCCCAGAGGAACGACGCCTTGCCGCCGAGCGCCTTCGACGTCGAGTTCGCCCGCATCGCCACTGCGCCGCTCATGCCTGCGCTTGCGACGTTGACGAAGAACGCGCTTCTCTCCGAGCCGTCCCAGGCTCGGTAGGAGACCTTGCCCGCGTCGATCGCGCGCACGGCGCCGTCGCGTGCGACCGCGATCGCCTCGTCGACCTTCGTCGGGATCCCGAAGGTCCGCACGAAGTCCGTCCCGGTGCCGCGCGGGATGACGGCGAGCTCGACCTCCTTGCCGGCTCCGACGGAGAGAAGGCCGTTGGCCGCCTCGTTCACGGTCCCGTCCCCGCCGACGACCACGACGCGCCTCGCTCCCATCCCGGCTGCGCGCTCGGCGACGTGGGCGATCCCGCCCGGGCCCTCGCTGAAGAGCGTCTCGCCCTCCAGGCCCGCCGCGGCCGCTCTGTGCGCGATCTCGGGCCAGGCGCGCCCGGTCGAGCCGTTCGCCGAGGCGGGGTTGACGAGGAAGACGGTGTCGCTCAACCGGCGGTGACCGTGCCGAGCGCGAGCTCGGTCATCTGGTCGACGGCCGCCTTCATCTCCTCGTCCGAGATGCGCACGAACTCGCCTTCGACGACGACGTCGCTGACCGTGAGGAGGCAGCCCGCCTTGAAGCCGCGCAGCGCCCCCAGGGTGAAGAGCACGGCGGCTTCCATCTCGACGGCGAGGATGCCACGGTCGGACCAGCGCTGGGCCCGCTCCTTGTCTGGGTCGTAGAAGATGTCGCTCGAGACGATCGGCCCGACCCGCACGGGCTTGCCGAGCTCTTTTGCCGCGTGGACGGCGCCGTGCACGAGGTCCCAGTCGGCCGTCGGCGTGTGCGACTCGCCGGCGAGGTAGTGGATCGCCGTCGCGTCCTGTGGAACGGCCGAGACGGCGACGATGAGGTCCCCGAGCTTCAGGTCGGGCTGCAGGCCGCCGCACGTGCCGATCCTGAGGATCCGCTTCACGCCGAGCATGTGAAGCTCCTCGATCACGATCGCGGCCGACGGGCAGCCCATTCCGGTGGACTGCACGGAGACGGGCTTGCCGTTGAAGGTGCCGGTGTAGCCGAGCATCCCGCGCTCCCAGTTCTTCTGCTCGGCTCCTTCCAGGAAGTTCTCTGCGATGTACTTGGCGCGCAGGGGGTCGCCGGGAACGAGGCACGCCTCTGCGTAGTCGCCTTTCTCAGCTCGAACATGTATGGGCATGCGGGTTATCGTCCCCGGCAATGCCGCGCCTGGTCAAGCGGCCATCGCTCGAGGAGATCCTCGACTTCTGCGCGCGAGAGCCGATCGAACGGGTCTTCCTGGAGGACGTCGCGCGGCGCGGCCTGGGCCGCTTCGCCGCGCTGCGGGACGGAGGGGAGCTCGTCGCCGTCTGCCACCTCGGGGCGAACCTCGTCCCTTCGGGCGAAGGGGCGGGAGCCTTCGCGAAGATCGCCGCGCGCTCGAGGCCGCGCATGCTGATCGGCGACGAGCGCGCGGTCACCGACCTCTGGGAGGCGGCGCGCGACCACCTCCCGGACGTTCGCGAGGACCGGCCTGGACAGCCCGTCTACGTCCTCGACGAGGAGCCCGCAGCCGGCGGCTCGGCGATTCGCGCGGCCACCCTTCACGACCTCGGCCTCCTCATCCGCACCTCGGCGGCGGCGTTCCTCGAGGAGGTCGGCATCGACGCCTATGCCCGCGACCCGGCGCTCTTCGAGTGGCGTACCCGGATGCAGATCGAGGAGGGCCGCAGCTGGCTCTGGGAGGAGGGTGGGACGGTCCTCTTCAAGGCCGAGGCGTCCGCCTGGACGGACCGCACTGTCCAGTTGCAGCAGGTCTGGGTCGACCCCTCCGTGCGGGGCAAGGGCTACGGGAAACGCGGCCTCGCCGACCTGTGCCGCCTTCTGCTCGCGCGCACTCCGTCCGTCTGCCTCTTCGTGCGGCCCGAGAACGCGCCCGCCATCGCCCTCTATGACTCGATCGGCATGCGCCGCGTCGGCGCCTACCGCTCGCTCATCTTCGAGTAGTGACGATCGCCACGTAGCGACACCGGAACGGGTGATGGCGGCGCGCGACCTCGCCGCCGATGATCCGTCCATCTTGCGGCGGATCGGCGTCATTGCGGCGACGCTCGTTCTCGTTGCGCTCTCCAGCGGCTGCGGTGGCAGCCGGAGCGTGCACGGGCACAGCTGTGGCCCCACGGACCAGAAGTTCATCCAGACCGCGTCGACGGACATGGCCGGTCTCGGTGTCCTCAACGCGGACTACCAGAGCGGCGCGGTCGAGGCCAAGGACGTCTCCCAGCAGGCTTTCGACTCGGCCGTGCGCATCCAGCACACCGACCCCAAGGATCCCTCGCTCAAGACCGCTCAGCGCTACCTGGACGCGATGTTCCAGGAGTACGGCACCGCCGTCACGATTCAGGCCAAGGGCGGCGACGCCGGCGAGCGCATGTACCGCGCGTACGGGCTCGCCAATTTCGCCCACGACGTTCTCACGCAGGCCCAGCCGGCCCTCTACAAGCAAGGGTGCGATGTCGGACCATTGCTCTGAGCCGGGCGGTTACGCCGTAAAATTGGTTCGTGGACGCCGCTGCGCTTCGCGCGCAGATCGAAGAGCACATCCGCCGGTACGACTTGGTTCCGCCGGGCGGGGACGTTGTCTGCCTGGTCTCAGGTGGCCCGGACTCGACATGCCTCTGGCATGCGCTTGGGGCCCTCGATTACCGCGTCGGCGCGCTCCACGTCAACCATAGGCTCCGCGGGGCCGAGTCCGAGGAGGATGCGGTTTTCTGCCGTGAGCGTCTCGGCGCCGAGGTGGTCGACGCTCCGCCGCTGAATGGCGGCTCCGAGGAAGAGCTCCGGGACCTTCGCTACGCCTTCGCGGGAGACCGGCTTCGCGCCACCGGGCACACCGCGTCCGACCAGGTCGAGACCGTCCTCTACCGGCTCGCCGCGAGCGGGACGACCACAGGAATCCGCGCGAAGCGCGAGGACGGCGTCGTCAGGCCGCTCCTGTCGGTGTGGCGCGACGAGACGGAGGCCTACTGCCGCGCCGAGGGCCTCGACTTCCGCGTCGACTCGACGAACGACGAAACCCTGCGGGGTCTGATCCGCCGGGAGATCCTGCCCGCGCTCCGCCGCCTCCATCCCGCGGCAGAGGAGAACGTCCTGCGCGCCGCGGAACCGCCCGCTGAGCTGCCTAGGCCGATCGAGAGAGCGCTGTTAGAGTTGCTCGCCTCGCAGGCAGGAGCCAAGCGAGTAGACCTAGGTGACGGCCGGGTGGCGGTAAGGGAATATGGGAGCGTCTGGCTCGAGCGAGCGCCCGTCCGGCTGGACGGGCCCGTCTCCTGGGGCCCCTGGCGCCTGCGCCCGAACCGCGACGGCCTCTGGGTGAGGTCGTGGCGGGCCGGCGATCGGCTGGCGTCGCGCGGCAAGAAGATCCAGGACCTCTTCGTCGACGCCAAGGTGCCGCGCTCCGAGCGCGAGGCCTGGCCCCTCGTCGTCAAGGGCGACGAGGTCGTCGTCGTCCCCGGCATCGCCACGGCGCCCGGCTGGGAGGGCGCTGTCGGAGAGGAGCGCGAATGAACCAGGTGAGGAACGAGCTCTCCGCTGCCGTCAGCGAGATCCTCATCGACGAGGAGACGCTGCACAGCCGCATCGCCGAGCTCGGCGCCCAGATCTCGGACGACTACCGCGGCGAGGACCTGCTCCTCATCGGCGTCCTCAAGGGCGCGATCTTCTTCATGGCCGACCTGATGCGCTCGATCGACATCCCCTGCGAGGTCGATTTCATGGCGATCTCGAGCTACGGAGCCGGAATCGACTCCTCCGGGGTCGTTCGGATCCTCAAGGATCTCGACGTCTCGATCGAAGGTAGAAACGTGCTCGTCGTCGAAGACATCATCGATTCCGGACTGACCCTGTCCTACCTGCTCCGCAACCTGGAGGCCCGTGAGCCGGCTTCGCTCGAGGTGTGTGCCCTCTTGACCAAGCCTGAGCGCCGTGAGAACGACGTCGCCTGCCGGTACGTCGGCTTCGAGATCCCGAACCGCTTCGTGATCGGGTACGGCCTCGACTTCGCGGAGCGGTACCGAAATCTGCCCTTCGTGGGCGTCCTCAGGGACGAGCTCGCGGCGCAGTCGGAGGACACGGTCTGAAGAACCGGAACGGGTCCCTGTAACGAATACTCAGGCTGCTACCGTTAACCCACTAGAGGAACCTCTTTGAACCGTTTCTTCCGCAGCGCACTCTTCCCCCTGATCGTCATCGTCCTGCTGGTCTTCCTGGCCTCGCGGACGCTCCTGCCCGGAGGGTCGAGCGACACCCAGAAGATGACCTTCAGCGGGTTGATCGCGATGGTCGAGGACAACCCCGGCGCGATCGACAGCGTCCTCTTCGTCCCGAAGAGCCGCGAGATCCAGGCGGACCTCTCGAACGGGAAGAAAGTCAAGGTCAACTACCCGACCGACGAGTCGCAGTTCTCCTTCCAGCAGATGCTGGAGGACTCGAGCACGCCGATCCCCTTCGACTCGAAGGGCACGGGCGACTCGGCGTGGTGGAACATCCTCACCTACCTGCTGCCGTTCCTCCTCTTCTTCGGCTTCTGGATCTTCCTGATGAACCAGGTGCAGGGCGGCGGCTCGAAGGTGATGAGCTTCGGCAAGAGCCGCGCGAAGCGGATGGCGCCCGACTCGCCGAAGATCACGTTCAAGGACGTGGCCGGCGTGGACGAGGCCGTCGAGGAGCTCCAGGAGATCAAGGAGTTCCTTGAGAACCCGAAGAAGTTCCAGGCGCTCGGCGCGCGTATCCCGAAGGGCGTCCTCCTCTATGGGCCGCCCGGCACCGGCAAGACGCTGCTCGCGCGCTCGGTCGCCGGCGAGGCCGGCGTGCCGTTCTTCTCGATCTCCGGCTCCGACTTCGTCGAGATGTTCGTCGGCGTCGGCGCCTCGCGCGTGCGCGACCTCTTCGAGCAGGCCAAGCAGGCGAGCCCCTGCATCATCTTCATGGACGAGATCGACGCCGTCGGCCGGCACCGCGGCGCGGGTCTCGGCGGCGGCCACGACGAGCGCGAGCAGACGCTGAACCAGCTCCTCGTCGAGATGGACGGCTTCGAGATGAAGGACAACATCATCCTCATCGCCGCCACGAACCGGCCCGACATCCTCGACCCGGCCCTCCTGCGGCCCGGCCGCTTCGACCGCCAGATCGTGGTCGACCGGCCCGACCGGAACGGGCGCAAGAAGATTCTCGAGGTGCATACGAAGGGCAAGCCGATCGACACGACGATCGACCTCGACGTGCTCGCGGCAGGGACGCCCGGCTTCACCGGCGCCGACCTCGCGAATCTCGTGAACGAGGCCGCCCTCCTCTCTGCGCGCCGCGGCAGGAAGACCATCGGCGAGCACGAGCTCGAGGAAGGGATCATGCGCGTGATCGCGGGCCCGGAGAAGAAGACGCGCCTCCTCTCCGAGCACGAGCGCAACGTCACCGCCTACCACGAGATGGGACACGCCCTCGTCGGCCACTACCTGCCGAACTGCGACCCGGTGCACAAGATCTCGATCATCAGCCGCGGCGCAGCCCTCGGCTACACGATCTCGCTCCCGGCCGAGGACAGGTTCCTGACGACGAAGTCCGCGCTCACGGATCAGATGGCCATGACGCTCGGAGGGCGCGCCGCCGAGGAGCTCGTCTTCAACGAGGTGACGACCGGCGCTGCGAACGATCTCGAGAAGGTGACGAGCTCCGCGAAGCACATGATCATGCGCTACGGCATGAGCGAGAAGCTCGGCCCGCGCGTCCTCGGCCGCAACCACGACATGCCGTTCCTCGGCCGCGACATGGGAGCGGAGCCCGACTACTCCGAGGAGATCGCCCGCGAGATCGACGACGAGATCCGCCGCGTGATCGAGGAGGCCCACGAGCGCGCGCTCAGCGTCCTCCGCGAGCACATGGACGACCTGCACCAGATCTCCAAGCTCCTCATCGAGCGCGAGACCATCGACAAGGACCAGTTCGAGCGCCTGCTCGCCGGCGAGGCCGCCGAGACGGTCTTCCCGGACGAGGCCCCGAGCGCCCCGGCCGAGACTGACAAGCCGAAGCCGCGCACCGAGCCGAAGCCGCGGCCGTTCCCGCTTCCGGGCGCGACCATGCAGCCTCCGCCCGAGCCCGCCGAGGGCTAGTTACCGACGCAGGAATCGACGGCGGCGTCTTCGCACCGGAGGCGGAGGAACCGCTTCCCCGGCGACGATGGCAGACGGGGCCGTCTGAGTCAGGTACCGAGCGAGTTCATCGTCCAGGGCTTCGGCGGCGGCCGCCAAACCGACCTCCCTGATCTCCGGGAGGTGAGCGTCACTCGCCAAGACGTGGGCAAGACCGGCTTCGATCAGTTCTTGTGCGGCCTGTCGGGAGCGGCGGCCGATGCGGCCGTCCAGAGAGGCCGCGGTGATCTGAACGAGCCCCCCGCGGTCGACGAACGAGCTCAGCCGCCCCGGCTCGGCTTGTACCTCTGCGTTGCGCTCGGGATGCGCGAGGATCGGAGCGAACCCGCTGAGTGCCAGATCGAACAGCGTCTGTTCGAGATCGAGCGGCCAGCCGCGGTACGGAAACTCCACGAGGAGGTAACGGCCGTTCTGGGCGATCGTAAATCGCCGCAGATCATCCTGGCTGAGCGCGCGCATCGCCTGGAGGTCGAGCTCGCCGCCGTGCAGGATTTCGACCGGAATCCCCTGCTCGGAGAAGTCTCTTCGGAGCGCTGTGACCTCCGCTTCCATCCGATCGGGTGTCGTCGGATAGTCGTGACGGACGTGCGGGGTCGCAGCAATCGCGGTAATGCCTTCGCTCGCCGCCTTGCTGGCAAGCTCTCGGCTGTCCTCGATTGTTCGCGCGCCGTCGTCAACGCCTGGGAGCACATGCGAGTGGAGGTCGATCACTCTGGCAGGATAGGGCTCCCATGAAGCAGTCCATCGAGGAGTTGCTGCCCCGACCCAGCGTGATGGGCGTCGTCAACGTGACGCCCGATTCGTTCTCGGACGGCGGGGCTTTTCTGCACCCGCAGGCGGCCATCGCGGAGGCGCGCGGGATGCTCGACGAAGGCGCGGCGATCGTGGACGTCGGCGGGGAGTCGACCCGGCCCGGCTCCGAAGGCGTATCG
Source organism: uncultured Actinomycetes bacterium (assembly GCA_963766725.1). Classification (GTDB taxonomy): domain Bacteria; phylum Actinomycetota; class Thermoleophilia; order Gaiellales; family Gaiellaceae; genus DATEOR01. Next base: position 391,078 of record CAVYBK010000006.1, on the reverse strand, counting down.
GTCGAGGAGGAGCTCGACCGCGTCGAGCCGGTCCTCGCCGCGCTCTTCGACGTGCCGGTCTCCATCGACACCTCGAAAGCCGAGGTCGCGCGCCGGGCTCTCGAGGCGGGGGCGGTGCTCGTGAACGACGTCACGGCGCTCAGGGGCGAGCCCGCGCTCGCGGGCGTCGTCGCCGACTCGGACGCCTGTCTGTGCCTGATGCACATGCTCGGCGAGCCGCGCACGATGCAGGAGGGCCCGCGCTACGACGACGTCGTCTCCGAGGTGAAGGCCTTCCTGGAGGAGCGCCTCGAGTTCGCGACCGAGGCCGGGATCGCCGAGGAACGGATCTGCCTCGACCCCGGGATCGGCTTCGGCAAGACCGTGGAGCACAACCTCGAGCTGCTCGCCCGCCTGGACGAGATCGTCGCGCTCGGGCGGCCCGTGCTGGTCGGTGCCTCCCGGAAGCGCTTTCTCGGCCGGCTCCTGGGCGACGAAGAAGCGCTTACGGGCACGGTCTCGGCCGGAGTGGCCCTCGCAGCGCTCGCCTACGAGCGCGGTGCGACGATCTTCCGCGTCCATGACGTGCGCGAGCACGTGGAGGCTCTTGCCGTCGTACGCGCCCTCGAGGAAGTGACCTCATGAGTCAGATGGAGATCGAGATCGACGGGCTCGAGCTCATCGGCTTCCACGGCGCGACCAGGTCCGAGCAGGAGACCGGCCAGCGCTTCCTCTTCGACGTCTGGCTCGTTGCCCACGATGCGGGCGTTCGCAGCGATCGCCTCGACGACACGATCGACTACACGAAGGTCGTCGCCTGCATCCGCGAGATCTCGGACTCGCGCCGGTTCAACCTGATCGAGGCGCTCGCCGCCGCCATCGCCGACACGCTCGTCGAGCGCTTCGACGTCTCACGCGTGCGCGTGCGGGTCAGGAAGCCCGAGGTTCAGCTCGACGCACCGGCCGCGTACACCGCGGCGACCATCGAGCGCGAGCACCGCTGAGTGCCGGTAGGTCCCGTCGAGGGCCGAAATAGCCCTTGCGGGCCTTGTGGAGACTTGGCGGGCATGCGAGGGTACGAGGGTCGTCACGCTCACACCTGGGGGTCAGTTCTCATGCGCAACGGACGCTTGCAAACGTTTTTCCTTGCAGGGCTACTCATCGCCGTCGGCCTTGCGACGGCCGCCCCGTCGCTCGGGGCTCCGGCCAAGAGAGCTCCTTTGACGCAGACGGGGCCGGACGGCCTCACTCGCGCGCTCGCCCGCGGCGAGCTCACACCTGCCGAGTACGCCCTCGAGCGTGCCGTGTCGCTCTTCCATCCGGCGCGCGTCGCTGCCCGCTACGGTCACCCTGAGCCGGCCGAACCCGCGCGATGCGACGCTCATTCTGCGCGACCTCGCGCTCCGCGTCCGCTACCTCGACAGTCCGGTGGACCAGGCCCGGGCGGCCGCCATCCTCGCCCGCCCGACGGACAACCCGAACCCGGACGACCCTGCCAACACCTACGGCGCCACCGCCGAGGCGACGCCGCTCTGCGGTGCGAACGTCTGCATCCACTACGTGACGAGCGGCACGCACGCGGTCGATCCGACCGACGGCGGCGACGCCGGCACAACCCCCGACTACGTGGACGCCGCGCTGAACGTCTTCCAGAACGACGTCTGGGCGCAGGAGGTGACGGGGCTGGGCTACCGCCCGCCGAAGTCGGACATCTCCTCCGATAACAACGGCTCGTCGAGCGCCGATGCGACCGGGGGCAAGTTCGACGTCTACCTCGCCGACACCGGCGACGAGAACCTCTACGGATACTGCACGACGGACGATCCCCACTTCGACATGGGAAGCCACCTACGAGTTCTTCGACGCATCCGCCTACTGCGTCGTCGACAACAACTTCGCCGGCGTCGCAGTTCCCGGCGCTCACGCCGCTCGAGAACCTCCAGGTGACCGCCGCTCACGAGTTCTTCCACGCCGTCCAGTTCGCCTACGACGCCGGCGACGACCAGTGGTTCATGGAGTCGACCGCGACGTGGATGGAGGACGAGATCTACGACGACGTGAACGACAACCTCCAGTACCTTGTCCGACGGCCCACTGGGCAAGCCGCTCGTGCCGCTCGACAAGGGCGCGACGAACTCCGATCGGTGCTGCCACGTCTACGGCGACTGGATCTTCTTCCGCTACCTGACCGAGAAGTACAGCCCCGGCCTCGTGAAGACGATCTGGAAGAACGCCGACGCGAGCGAGGACACCGACGGCCCCGGCGGCCCGGACGGGAAGGACGCGACGACTTCTCCGTCCAGGCGGTGTCGCGCGCACTCTCGCACAAGGGCGGATTCCGCTCGCGCTTCGCCGAGTTCGGCTGGCGAAATCGCATCGCGCGGCTCGCCTATGGGGAGGGAATCAGCCAACGCGTATCCGCAATCGCCGCTGACCTCCTCCGCGAACACGCTCAGCAGGAACAACCGCCAGAAGTCCAAGTCCGTCGGCCTGAAGCACCAGACGAACGCCTATTTCGAGTTCAAGCGGGGAAGCGGGCTTTCTTCGACCGCGAAGCTGACGCTGGTCCTGAACCTCCCGGCCAAGTCGACCGGCGCGGCGGCGTCCGTGCTCGTCTTCATGAAGAACGGAAGCGTCTCGCCCTTCACGCTCGGGATCACGTCGGCCGGGGACGGCGCGTTCAAGATCCCGTTCGGCTCGAGCGTACGCAAGGTCGACGTCGTTCTCACCAACGCCAGCACCCGTTACAAGGGCTCGACGTGCTTCTCGGACAACACGCCGTACTCGTGCGGAGGCGCGAAGGCGCTCGATGACGGCCTGGCCTACAAGGTCACTGCGAAGGTCTGATCAAGCGGCACGGGGCTCCTTCGGGGCCCCGTGATCGCCTACATCGGCCTCGGCTCCAACCTCGGCGAGCGTGAGGCAACTCTCCGCGAGGCGCTGACGCGTCTGGGCGAGCTCGACGGCGTCGCCGTCGTGGCGGTTTCCTCCTTCCGCGAGACGGATCCGGTCGGGAACGTCGACCAGCCGCGGTTCGTGAACGGGGCCGCCGAGATCGAGACGAACCTGGGTCCGCGGGAGCTCCTCGACCGCCTGCTCGAGGTCGAGCGGAGCCTCGGCCGCGACCGTTCCCGCGAAGAGCGGTGGGGTCCCCGCACGGTCGACCTCGATCTCCTGCTCTACGGCGACGAGACCGTCGGCGAGGCGGGCCTCGAGATCCCGCACCCGCGACTGGCCGAGCGCGCCTTCGTTGTCGAGCCGCTCCTGGAGCTCGATCCCGACCTTCGGCTGCCGGACGGGCGTGCGCTGCGGGATCTGCACCCTCCGGAGCTAGAATGAGCGCATGTCCCACCTCGACGAGCTCGACGAATACGAGGCGAAGCTCGAGCTGCGGCTGAAGAAGGAGTACTCCGACGTCTTCGGCCTCTTCCGCTTCTGCGTCGTCACCCAGGACTCGACCTACCTCTGCAACCGGCACGAGCTGCGCGTGTTGCCCCAGACGAGCTACCCGTTCTTCCACCTGACGATGGAGGACGTGTGGGTGTGGGACAAGAATCGCCCCATGCGCATGATCCCGCGCGCCGAGGTCTACACCTCGAGCGACGTCACGATCGAGGAGCTGCGCGGCGAGGGCGAGGAGCCGACCCTCACGCCGGAGGCACTGGCCGAAAAGCTCGGCGAGTCGCTCTCGGGCGACGACGAAATCTCCTAGGAAGGCTCTGAACCGAATGTTGCTGGCCGTCGACGTCGGCAACACGCAGACGGTGCTCGGGCTCTACGACGGCGACGAGCTCGTCGAGCACTGGCGCGTGGCGACCGAGGCCGAGCGCACCGGTGACGAGATCGCCGCGCTCGTCGTCCGCCTTCTGGAGCTTCGCGAGCTGGGCTTCGAGGACGTGGACGGCGTCGCGCTCTCCTCGACGGTGCCGTCGCTCGTCCGCTCCTACGAGGAGCTCGCCGACCGCTACGCGCACGCGGCGCTCCTCGTCATCGGGCCCGGGACGAAGACCGGCATCCCGATCCTCTTCGACGACCCGCGCCAGGTCGGCCCCGACCGGATCGTGAACGCGGTCTCGGCCCGAGAGCGCTACGGCGCGCCCTGCATTGTCGTCGACTTCGGGACCTCGACGAACTTCGACGCGGTCTCGGCGGCCGGGGAGTACGTGGGCGGCGTGATCGCGCCCGGGATCGAGATCTCCATGGACGCGCTCTTCGCGCGGGCGGCCCGCCTCGTCAAGGTCGACCTCGTCGCCCCGGACACGGCGATCGGCAAGACGACGGTGGCCGGGCTCCAGGCCGGTCTCTTCTACGGGTTCGCCGGCCAGGTGGACGGCATCGTCGAGCGGATGCGGGAAGAGCTCGGCGGCGACGCCAAGGTCATCGCCACGGGCGGTCTTGCAGAGCTGATCGCGCCCCACTCGAAGACGATCGAGCAGGTCGACCCGCTACTGACTCTGGACGGCCTCCGGCTCCTCTGGGGCCGGCGCGACGGCTGACCGGCTCTCGACCACGACCCGGTCGAGGCTCGCCTTCGAGAGCGGGTTCGCCCAGTAGCCGTCGATCCACGGCCTTCGCGCCGCGACGCTGCGCCCGTAGGCGATGGGGAGGATCGCCGCATGCTCGTTCACCCAGAGCTTGTCGATCTCGTGGTAGAGCTTCATGCGCTCGGGCTGGTTGCCGAGCGACCTGGCCTCGATGATCTTCTCCTCGATCTCGTCGTCCCGGTAGAACGGGAAGGGCTCGCGGAAGAGCCCGCGGAAGAAACCGTCCGGGTCGGGGTAGTCGGCGCCGAAGCCGCTGACCCAGAGATGCTCTTCCTCGAGGCTCGCCGACCAGAACTTCCCGTCCGCCGCGCGGTAGTCGAGGCGGAACCCGATCTCGGCGACCTGTTCGGCCAGGAGCTTCGCGGTCGGCATGAGCCAGGGCGGGACGAGCATCCTGAGCTCGGGGAGGCCGCGGCCCTCCGGATAGCCCGCTTCGGCGAGCAGCTGGCGCGCGGTCTCCGGGTCGTACTCGGGCCCGACGCGGTGGGAGTGGCCGGGCATCGCCGGCGGGATCGCACCGCCGCGGGTCGAGGCGCGCTCGCTGTCCACGTCGCGTAGGAGCGCCTCGCGGTTGACCGCGTGCGCGAACGCCTTGCGGACGTGCGTGTTCGAGAACGGCGGCTTGTCGACCGAGAAGCCGACGTAGCGCGTGTGCAGGTCGGGGATGAGCTCGTAGAGCGTGTCGGGGGCGTCCGTGATCGCCAGGTTCCAGACCGTGACGACGTCGAACTCGCCGTTCGTCCAGCGCTCGATCATCTCCCGGCTCGTCTCGATGAACGGGATCTCGATCTCGCGGACGTTCCCGCGCGGCCCGTTCCAGTACGGATTTGCGGTCAGGAGCGCGTGCTCGTCGTCGAACTCGGCCAGTGTGAACGGGCCGTTGGAGACGATGTTCTCGGGCCGGTGCCAGTCCTCCCCGAGCTGCTCGCAGCGGTGCCGGGGCCAGGGGAAGGCCCACGGCGAGGCGAGGACGTAGGGGAAGAAGCTGCGCGGCTCGCGCAGCGTGATCTCGAGCGTGCGGTCGTCGAGGGCCTCCGCGGTCTCGACGTCCTCCATGAGGAACGAGGTGCGGGTCTCGAGCTCGCGCATGCGCATCCACGTGAAGGCGAAGTCGTCGGCCGTCAGCGGCTCGCCGTCGCTCCAGCGCACGCCCTTCGCGGAGGCGGAAGAGGTACGTGAGCCCGTCGCTCGAGACGCGCATGTTGTCCGCCATCGACGGGAGGACGTTGAGCTCGTCGTCGATCATGAGCAGGCCCTTGAAGAGCTGCTCCGTGATCTTCAGGCCCTCCGTCGAGTAGACGTGGCCGGGGACGACGGCGTCGGGCTTCGAGACCGCGGTCGAGAGGTGCTCGGTCGGCTCGTGGCGCGTCTCCTCGTCGACGCGGCACGAGAACGCCTCGTCGTACATCTCCTCCGCATTCTCGAAGTCGAAGGCGAGGTGGTAGGTGAGCGCCATCTTGAAGAGGGTGTCGCGGGCGCGAGCCTCGTCGCCGAGCTGGCCGAGGAAGGTGCGCGCCTTCCGGTAGTGCTCGAGCGCCTCCTGGTCGGCGTAGATCGAGCGTGCCCGGTCGCCGGCCTTCAGAAGGTAGTCGACGGCCTTGTCGGGGACGTCCGCCTCGCTGAAGTGGCGGGCGAGGAGCGCGTAGCTCTCCTCCGGGGACTCGCGGTAGATCTCCTCCAGCGCCTCGCCGACGCGCTTGTGGAGCTTCTTGCGCGTCGTCTCGACGAGGCTCGCGTAGGCGACCTCCTGGACGAGCCCGTGGCGGAAGCGGTACTCGGGATTCGGGCGGCGGCGCACCTCCACGATCAGGTCGAGCCGCTGCAGCTCGGTGAGCGCCGGCTGGAGCTGCTCGCGCGGCACGAGCTTCTCGAGGAGCGGAAGCCCGAACGTCCTTCCGATGACTGCTGCGAACGAGAGCACCTCCCGCGTCGGCGGCTCGAGCCGGTCGAGACGGGCCTGCAGCGCGCCCTGAACGAGCGCCGGGATCGCGAGCTCGTCCTCGGTCACGGCCATCTCCCACTTGCCGTTCTCCTTCACGAGGGCGCCGCGCTCGACGAGGTCGCGGAGCGCCTCTTCCAGGAAGAACGGGTTGCCGCCCGACCGCTGGGCGAGGTGGTCGGTGACCGTCTCCGGCAGCTCGCCCTCCGCGGAGAGCGTCGCGAGCGACCTGGACGCGTCGGCCGGCAGCGGCCGCACCTCGACCTCGCGGGTGCGGTGCGGGTAGCGCTGCCGGGCGCGCTCGCCAAGGCTCCACACGCCGTGCTCGCGCTCGGTGCGGTAGAGGAGGAAGAGCGCCACCGACGACTCCTCCGTCACGCCCAGGAGCGACTCGATCAGCTCGAGGGTCGACTCGTCGGCCCAGTGCAGGTCCTCGAAGACGAGGCCGATGGGCTGCTCCTCGGCGAGCTTGCAGATGAACTCGTAGAAGGCTTCGAAGGTGGCGGTCTGGATGCTCTCGCGGTTCAGCTCGCGGATGCGCTGCGCGGCATCGGGCTCCAGCGTGAGGTTCAGGAGGTTGGCGAAGAACGGGTAGACCTCCTCGGACTCCTCGCCGAAGAGCTCGGCGAGCTGGGCCTTGAGCTCCAGCCGGACGCGCGCCTCGGGCGTCGAGGCGCCGACGCCGAGCCACTCGCGCAGGAGGTCCCGGATCGGCCAGTAGGGGAACGTCTGCGCGTAGGAGACCGAGCGGCCTTCGATGAAACGGACGCGGTCGCGGTAGCGGCTTCGCACCTCCCAGACGAGCCTCGACTTGCCGATGCCCGGCTCGCCCATCACCGAGACGATCGCGCCGCGGCCCTCGACAAGGCCTTCCATGACCCGCTCGAGCACGCTCAGCTCGAAGTCACGGCCGACGATCGCGTGTGCGGGCTCGGGATGCTCCATCTCGCGCGAACCGACGATCTTGTAGATGCGGAGCTTTTTGGAGATGCCCTTGAGCTCCGGGGTCTCGAGCTCCTCGACCTCGAAGCAGTCCTCGATCTGGCGCTCGGTGGTCGGGCCGATCACGATGCCGCCTTCCGGGGCGATGTTCTGCAGGCGCGCCGCGACGTTGACCGTGTCGCCGAGCGCGTTCCAGGGATCGCCGTCGCCGTCCGCCTCCATGCCGACGACGACGGGGCCCGTGTTGATTCCGATCCGTACGGCGAGCTCGATGCCGTAGGCATCCTTCACCTCTTGCGCGTAGGACTGCACGGCGCGCTGGATCGCGAGCGCAGCCCTGACGGCGCGCTCCGAGTCGTCCTCGTGGGATACCGGCGCGCCGAAAAAGGCGAGCATCTCGTCGCCCACGAGCTGCGCGACTGTCCCCTCGTAGCGGCGCACTTGCTCCGCCATGAGACGCACGACCTCGTCGATCAAGAGCTTGGAGCGCTCGGGACCGAGCTGCTCGCCGATCGCGGTCGAGCCGACGACGTCGGCGATCAGCGCCGTGACGATGCGGCGCTCTTCTCTGGTTGTTACGGCCACGGTTGAATTTTACCGGTGGCCGGTCGGCCTACCCCCCGGCGTAAATGGAGACCGGAAGATCCAGGACGACGTTGTCCGTCGCCGGCAGCTCGGCCTCGAGGCGTGCCAGCACCTCGTTCGCGCCCGGCGCGGCGGCGAGAAGCCGCTCCTCGACTTGCTCGACGGTCTCGAGGCGGACGAGCTCGTTGGCGAACGGCTTCGGGAAGCGCCCGCGGCCGAGATACCAGCCGTAGAACTTCTTCAGGAAGCCCGTCGCGCGCTGCTCGCCCATCTCCGCGACGGTGTCGCGCATGAAGTGGAGGAGCTCGGCGACGACCTCCTCGCGCGTGGGCGTGCTCTCGACGATCCCCGCGATCTCGCCGACGGCCCAGGGGTTCCCCTGCGCGACACGGCCGACCATGACGGCCGCGCAGCCGGACTCGGCGAGGATGGACTCGGCGCGACCCCGGCTCGTGATGTCGCCTGACGCGACCACGGGCACGTCCACGAGCTCGACGAGCTCGGCGGTCAGCGTATGGTCGGCGGTCCCGGTGTACATCTGCTGGGCCGAGCGCGGGTGCAGCGTCAGCGACGCGGCTCCCGCGTCGACGAGCTGGGGGCCGACCTCGAGGGCGGTTCGTGAACCGTTCTCGACCCCGCGGCGCATCTTCACGCAGACGGGTACGTCCACGGCCTCGGCGACGGCCTCCACGATCGCGGCCGCACGGTGCGGCTCGTCGAGGAGGGAGGCGCCTGCGCCTGTCTTCGTCACCTTGCGGACGGGACAGCCGAAGTTGATGTCCACGAGGTCGGCGCCGGCCGCTTCCACCATTCGCGCCGCCTCCGCCATCACGCCCGGCTCCGAGCCGAAGATCTGAACGGCGAGAGGGTGCTCGTCCCGCCCGATGCGCAGGTAGCCGAGCGTGCGCTCGTTCTTGTGCGAAAGACCCGCGCAGCTGACCATCTCCGAGCACACCAATCCGGCGCCGTAACGGCGACCCTGGCGGCGAAATGCCTGCACGCTCACCCCCGCCATCGGGGCCAGCACGAGGCGCGTCGGAATCTCGACGGAGCCGATGGTCCAGGGCGTGTTCAAGTCGACACACATGGAAAGGGAATCGTAGCCGGGCGGCGAACGTTTTCCGTTTGACGGGACGGCTACAATGTCGCCCGCGGCGGTGCCTGACGGCCCCGCGTTTGCGTATTCAGGGGCTGGAGGAAGCAGTGAAGGAAGTCATTCTCACCGCCGAAGGGCACAACAAGCTGAAAGAGGAGATCGAGTACCTCTCGACCGTCAAGCGGCGCGAGGTGGCCGAGCGGATCAAGCAGGCACGCGAGTTCGGCGACATCACCGAGAACTCCGAGTACGACGACGCCAAGAACGAGCAGGCCATGCTCGAGCATCGCATCGCCACCCTCGAGGAGCGCTTGACGAGTGCGCGCGTCGTCAACAAGAAGGAGATTCCCACAGGCGTCGTCGCCGTCGGGACGAAGGTGCGCCTGCGCGACGTCGCCGCGCGGGAGACGATCGAGTACCACATCGTCGGCTCCGCCGAGGCGAACCCCGCCGAGCACAAGCTCTCCAACGAGTCGCCGGTCGGCAAGGCGATCATGGGGCACAAGAAGGGCGAGACCGTCGAGGTCGCCGCGCCGCGCGGCTCCTTGAAGTTCAAGATCATGGACATCAAGGCCGCGCTAGCCGCGCCGCTAGGGCTTGGCCTAGACTTCCCGCATGGAGAAGAGGCCCGGACGTCTCCGGCGCTTCTGGAGGGCCACTCGGCGCAGGATTCCCGGTCTGCGCGGCTCCGAGCCGCCGCCCGAGCCGCGGTGGCCGGATGAGGAGGACGACCTCGTCCCGGTGGGCCCGCCCCGGCGGCCGCTTCCCGGCGCCGCGGCGGCGCTCGAGCTGCCGACCGACCCCGACCCGCTCGTCTATCCGACCGAGACGGACGCGGTGGGCGAGCCCTCTCCGACGACGAGGACGACGAGTCCGGCCGCGCCGCCGCGCTCTAGACTCGCGCGGTCATGAGCACTCCGCACCGCTTTCCCGACCGGGAGGAGATCGCTGCCGCCCGGGCCGAGGCGGAGACCCTCGAGCCGCAGGCGACCGGCGCAGAGCACACACTGGCCGGCCGCGTCATGGGCCGGCGGGACATGGGGAAGCTCGTCTTCCTCGACCTCGTCGACCGCAGCGGGCAGATCCAGCTTCTGGCTCAGCCGGACGAGCTAGGCGGCCTCGACGTCGACCTGGGGGACGTCGTCGGCGTGCGCGGCCATGCCACGAAGACGAAGCGCGGCGAGCCGTCGCTTGCGGTGACCGAGCTCCAGCTCCTCGCGAAGATCGGGCGGCCGCTTCCCGACACCTACCACGGTGTCGTGGACGCGGAGACCCGCTATCGCAAGCGCTACCTCGATCTCCTCGTCAACGAGGAGACGCGGCGCGACTTCCTCATCCGCAGCGAGCTCGTGGCGGCCATCCGCCGCTACCTCGACGCGCGCGGGTTCGTCGAGGTCGAGACTCCGATCCTGCAGCCGCGCTACGGCGGCGCGCTCGCCGAGCCGTTCGTCACGCACTCGAACGAGCTCGACGCCGACCTTTATCTGCGCATCGCCGACGAGCTCTACCTCAAGCGCCTCATCGTCGGCGGGCTCGAGAAGGTCTACGAGATCAGCAAGGACTTCCGCAACGAGAGCATCTCCTACAAGCACCAGCCCGAGTTCACGATGCTCGAGTGGTACGAGGCGTACGCGGACTACGAGGACGCTATGGCCCTCATCGAGGATCTCCTCCGCGTCGTGACGCAGGAGGCGACGGGATCCACGAAGGTCGCCTTCCGCGGCCACGAGATCGACTTCGGGCCCGCCTGGAAGCGCCTCAGCCTCATCGAGGCGCTCGAGGACGAGGGCGTCTGGACGCGCGACGCGAACGATCTGCGCAAGCGGCTCCGGGAACGGGAGGTCGACACGGGCGCCGACGAGACGTGGGCTCAGCTCGTCGACCACGCGCTCAGCCATCTCGTGGAGCCGAAGCTGATCCAGCCGACGATCCTCCACGACTATCCCGTCGAGCTCTCGCCGCTTGCGCGCCTGAAGGAGGGCGACGAGGGGATCGTCGAGCGCTTCGAGTACTTCGCCGGCGGGATGGAGCTCGGCAACGCCTACTCGGAGCTGAACGACGCCGAGGAGCAGGCCGCGCGCTTCGCCGAGATGGGCGCGGAAGATCCCGATTACGTCGAGGCGCTCTCCTACGGGATGCCGCCGACAGCCGGCCTGGGGCTCGGCATCGACAGGCTCTCCATGCTGCTCACCGGCCGGGAGACCATCCGCGACGTCATCCTCTTCCCGACGCTCCGGCCGACGGAGTGATCCTTCAGGCTCGAGAGGATAAAGATGCTCGCGAGCCCGGCCCATTCTCCGTAGGGCTCGAGTAGCTCGCGCGTCTCCTCGGTCTCGACCCAGCGGCCGCGCTGCGCGGAGACGAGCTTGACGAGGCCGAGGTCGCCGACGAGCCCGCACTCGTAGCGCCCGAGCCCGTAGAGGCAGATCATCCCGGCCGACCACGGGCCGAGGCCGCGCTCGCGCTCGATTCTTCGCGCAGCCACTTCCGTCGAGACACCGTGAAGCCGCTCGAGGTCGAGCTCCTTCGTGAGCCGGAGGAGCGCCGAGCCCTTGCGCGAGACGAGACCGTGGCGGGCGAGGTCTGCGCGGGTGAAGCTCTGGAATGTGTCGCGCTGCGGAGGAAGCCGCAGCCCTTCGTGCTCCGGAGAGGCAAGGCGTACGAGCCTGGCCTCGAGGAGCCGGGCCGCCTTCGACTCGATCAGCTGCCCGCAGACCGCCTTCAGGAGCGAATGGACGACCGTGGCCGTTCGGATCGGCCGCATTCCTCTGAGGGTCTTGACCGCGTTGCCGATCAGCGGGTCGTCGCGGAACCGGTGCATGAACTCGCCGTGGTCGTCGTCCGCCGCGAGGATGAAACGGAGCTTCGCGAGCGCCTCGTCGGGCTCGGCGCTTTCGATTCGAGGCGTCGAGCTTTCCGTCCGGCTTCTGAACGATGCGGGCCAGAGCGGGCGCCTCACCGACCTCGTAGGCAACTGTCAGGACGCCGTCGCGGAGGAAGCGCGTCGCGTCGCTCTTCATCCGGGCGGAGAGAGCGAGCGAGTAGGGCTGGACCGGCGCGATCGTGGTCTCGAGCGGCACCCTCGAGTACGAGACTACTTGGCGCGCCTGCCGAAGTCTGCGGTGACGATCGTCGCCTCCGAGTAGTCCTTGTAGTAGCCGACCGGGTCGGTGATGTGGGCGATCGAGACTCCGATCTTGTTCCAGTCCTTGTTGAGAAGGTTGGCGCGGTGGCCGGGGCTGTGCATCCAGAGCGAAACCGTCTTGCGGACGCCGAGGCCGGGCGCTCCCCAGGCGAGGTTCTCGCCGGCGCTCCAGGCCGTGTAGCCCGGGCCTGGCCAGTACCAGCGGATCCAGGTCCCGAACGACTTCCACTTGCCGTTGTGGCGAAGCTCGTGGCGGAAGTAGCCGACGTTCGCCATCGAGTTCGAGTGCCGGGTGGCGGCGTTCGTCAGGCGCGTGACGACGTGCAAGGGCTTGAGCCCGTGGTTTTCGCGCACGTGGTTGATCCGCTGCACGAGCCGATTCTCGGCCCCGTTGTGCTGGACGACGGTCGTCGCGCCCGCGGGGGCCGCGAAGACGAGTGCTGCGAGGGCTATGGAGATCCAGCGGAGGACGGTCACACGATAGAAAATCGTCTAGTCGGAGCGGTTACGCCGCCCTCGCGAGAGGGATCCTTGAGGAAATCTGTCGTGCGTCCGATACGAACACGTAGCGTGTCTCGCAGGCGTTCGGTAGCTCCCGACCGGACCGGTACGATAGGTCGCGGAGCAAGCGAGAAAGGATTCAAGGGTTGTTCGAACGGTTTACTGAGAGGGCAAGACAGGTCGTCGTTCTCGCGCAGGACGAGGCCCGCGCGCTGAAGCACAACTACATCGGCACCGAGCACATCCTCCTCGGCCTCCTCCGGGAGGAGGAGGGGCTCGCAGCCCGGGTTCTCGAGAGCCTCGACATCACCGTCGAGGAGGTGCGCGCCCAGGTCGCGCGCATCGTCGGCCAGGGCGACGAGGTGACGACGGGCCAGATCCCGTTCACCCCGCGCGCCAAGAAGGTCCTCGAGCTCGCGCTTCGCGAAGCGCTCTCTCTCGGCCACAACTACATCGGGACGGAGCACATCCTCCTCGGCCTCGTGCGCGAGAACGAGGGTGTCGCGGCCCGCATCCTGCTCGACTTCGACGCCGACGCCGAGAAGATCCGCAACGAGATCATCCGCATGCTCTCCGGCCCCGGCCGGCGGCAGCAGGGCGGCGGCGGCGCGACGGGCGAGAAGACGAAGAGCTCCAAGCTTCTCGACCAGTTCGGCCGCAACCTCACGCGGCTCGCCTCCGAGGGCAAGCTCGACCCGGTCGTCGGGCGCCAGACGGAGATCGAGCGCGTCATGCAGATCCTCTCGCGCCGCACGAAGAACAACCCGGTGCTCATCGGCGAGCCCGGCGTCGGCAAGACCGCCGTCGTCGAGGGCCTCGCCGCCCGCATCAGCGGAAACCAGGTTCCCGAGCTCCTGAAGGGCAAGCAGATCTACACGCTCGACCTCGCGGCTCTCGTCGCCGGGTCGAAGTACCGCGGTGAGTTCGAGGAGCGCCTGAAGAAGGTGATGAAGGAGATCACCCAGCGCGGCGACATCATCCTGTTCATCGACGAGCTCCACAATCTCGTCGGCGCGGGTGCCGCCGAGGGCGCCATCGACGCCGCCTCGATCCTCAAGCCAGCGCTTGCCCGCGGCGAGCTGCAGACGATCGGCGCCACGACTCTGGACGAGTACCGCAAGTACCTCGAGCGCGACGCCGCTCTCGAGCGCCGCTTCCAGCAGATCAAGGTGGAGGAGCCGACCGTGGACGACACGCAGCAGATCCTCCGGGGCCTGCGCGACCGCTACGAGGCGCACCACCGCTGCACGATCACCGACGACGCGCTCCGCGCAGCCGCGGTGCTCTCCGACCGCTACATCCAGGACCGCCACCTGCCGGACAAGGCAATCGACCTCATCGACGAGGCCGCGTCCCGCATGCGCATCAAGACGATGACGGCTCCCCCGCGGCACCGCGAGCTCGAGGAAGAGATCGAGCGCGTCCGCGAGGAGAAGGAAGCCGCCATCGAGGCGCAGGAGTTCGAGAAGGCCGCCAACCTCCGCGACAAGGAGCGCAAGCTCTCGCAGAAGAAGCGCGACCTCGAGGAGAAGTGGCGCAACTCGGAGCAGGTCGAGCAGCCGGAGATCGGCGAGGAGGAGATCGCCGACATCGTCTCGATGTGGACGGGCATCCCCGTCTTCAAGCTCACGGAGGCCGAGTCCCAGAAGCTCATCCGCATGGAGGACGAGCTCCACAAGCGCGTCATCGGCCAGAACGAGGCCATCGTCGCCGTGTCGAAGTCGATCCGCCGCGCGCGGGCCGGCATCAAGGACCCGAAGCGCCCGACCGGCTCGTTCATCTTCCTCGGCCCCTCGGGCGTGGGGAAGACCGAGCTGGCGCGCACGCTCGCCGAGTTCCTCTTCGGCGACGAGGACGCGATGATCCAGGTGGACATGTCGGAGTACATGGAGAAGCACTCCGTGTCCCGGCTCGTCGGCTCGCCTCCGGGCTACATCGGCTACGACGAGGGCGGCCAGCTGACCGAGGCCGTGCGCCGCAAGCCGTACTCCGTCGTCCTTCTCGACGAGATCGAGAAGGCCCATCCGGACGTCTTCAACATCCTGCTCCAGATCCTCGAGGACGGGAAGCTGACGGACGCCCAGGGCCGCAAGGTCGACTTCCGCAACACGATCGTGATCATGACCTCGAACATCGGCGCGGCCACCATCTCGAAGAACCAGTCGCTCGGCTTCAGCGTCGGCGACGAGACCGGCCTGTCCTACGAGGACATGAAGGACCGGATCATGGGCGAGCTCAAGAAGGTCTTCCGCCCCGAGCTCCTGAACCGCATCGACGAGGTAATCGTCTTCCACAAGCTGACGAAGGACGAGATCAAGACGATCGTCGACCTGATGATGAAGCGGCTCAAGGAGCAGATGAGCGAGCACGAGGCCGCCATCGAGCTCACCGAGGGGGCCAAGGAGCTGCTCGTCGAGAAGGGCTACGACCCGGCAATGGGTGCCCGGCCGCTCCGCCGCGCGATCCAGCACTTCATCGAGGATCCGCTCGCGGACTTCGTCCTCGGCCGCTCGCTCAAGCCGGGCTCGACGATCATGGTCGACCGCAAGGACGACGAAGAGGTCGGCATCTCGGTCATCGACCCGCCCGACGAGCCGGAGCCCGAGAAGGTCACGGTTCCCCCCGAGGAGCCGGCGGCCGAAGCGGGCGACGACGAGCCGCACGACGACGAATAGCCTTCTCGCGAGCGGGTAAGAACCGCCACAATGCCTGCCACTAAGGAGAACTGATGCAGGCAACGATCAAGGAGAAGCGGGAGGTCGCGAAGGGAACCCTCTTCGTCACCTTCGACCTCGGCGGCGAGGACGTCGAGTTCGAGCCGGGCCAGTACTTCTGGGTCGAGCTCCTCGACCCGCCCTACGACGACGAGAAGGGGCCGCGCCGGCACATCACCGTCGTCACGTCTCCCACGGAGAAGGGCGTGCTCGGGCTCGCCACGCGCATTCGCGACACCGCCTTCAAGCGCTCCCTCGTGGAGATGCCGGAGGGCGCCGCGGTCGACGTCGAGCAGCCGAAGGGAAGCTTCACCCTCCCCGAGGACACATCCAAGCGGTACGCGTTCATCGCGGGCGGCATCGGCATCACCCCGTTTCGCTCGATGCTCCGCTACATCGCCGACAAGGGCCTCGACTACGACATCACCCTGGTCTACTCGAACCGCGACGTCGAATCGACCGCGTTCCTGGACGAGCTGAAGGAGCTCGAGTCGGTCGTTCCGCGATGCCGGGTCATCTTCACGATGACCGATGACCCGAGCTGGGACGGAGACTCACGCATGCTGGACGCCGACGTGCTCCGAGACCTCCTCGGCGACCTCGAGTCCTTCCATTTCATGATCGCCGGGCCCCCGCCGATGGCGAAGTCCGTCGAGGGCTCGCTGCTCGAGGCGGGCCTCTCCGAAGACCAGGTTCAGTCGGACTCGTTCAGCGGCTACTAGCCCGTGCGCGTAGCGGTAGTCGGCGGGGGAGTTGTCGGCCTCTCGTGCGCGTTCGCGCTCAGGCGCGGCGGGGCCGAGGTGACGGTCTACGAGCGCGGACGCGTCGGCGAGGGCTGCTCGCGCGGCAACACGGGCTGGATCTGCCCCGGGCTTTCCGCGCCGCTTCCCGCTCCTGGGGTCATGGGCGGCGCGCTGCGCGGGATGCTGCACCGTGACAGCCCGCTCCTCATCAGCCCGCTGCTGGGCCCGTCGTTTCTCCGCTGGTCCTGGGGCTTCTGGCGCGCGTCCTCGGCCGAGCGCTACCAGCGCGGGCCTCGAGGCCACCGTCGCGCTGACGAAGTCGGCGTTCGCGGACTACGACGAGCTGCGCGCGGCAGGGGTGGAGTTCGAGATGCACTCGCCCGGGATGCTCGTCGCGGCGCTGACCGAGCCCGGTCTCGACGAGTACGCCGCGATGCTCACCGAGGCCGAGGAGGCCGGGTACGAAGGGCCGGTACGCGTCATCTCGGGCGAAGAGGCGCGCGAGCTCGACCCGGCGCTCTCCGAGGCGGTGATCGGCGGCGTGCACGCGCCGAGCGAGCGCTACGTGCGCCCGGAGAGCGTCTCCCAGGGCCTCGCAGCGTGGCTCCGCGCGAACGGTGCGGAGGTGGAGGAGAACACCGCCGTCGACGACCTCGAGGACCTGGACGCCGACGCCGTCGTCGTGGCGGCGGGCGCCTGGTCGGGCGAGCTCCTCGGCGAGAGTCGCTTCCCGATGGAGGCGGCGAAGGGCTACAGCATCACGGCCAAGTCGAGCGGCAGGCTTCCGCGTCACGCGCTCTATCTCTCCGAGGGCAAGGTCGGGACGAGCACCTTCGACGGAGGCCTGCTGCGGATCGCGGGCATCTTCGACCTGACAGGGATCGACGAGTAGCTGAAGCGCGAGCGGATCGATGCGCTCGTCCGCTCGTCCGCCGCCTTCCTGAGGACTGGTGAGCCCGGACGAGATCGAACTGGTCGGGCCGGCCTTCGTCCCTACCCCTCGGACGGTCTTCCGGTGATCGGCCCTGTCCCCGGACGCGAGGGCCTCTACGTCGCCACGGGGCACGGCCGCATGGGCATCACCCTCGGCCCGGTCACGGGGAAGCTCCTCGCGCAGGTCATCCTCGACGGCGCCTCGCCGCGTGAGCTCGAGCCGTTTCGCATCGAGCGCTTCCGCTAGCGCGGCTCGTGCCGCATCCAGACGTTCGGCTCGACGTAGCGGCCGATGCCGTCTTCGAATCGCACGGGCACGAGCGCGCCGGGCACGACGTAGTCGCCGTCCTGCGGGAACGACATTCCGGTCCACGACTCCCACTCGGCGACCGAGCCGCTGATGTCCAGCGAGCGCTCGGCGACTGCGAGGATCTCGGCTCCCAGGCGAGCGTGCAGGCGGATCCACGGATCGAAGGGCAGCCCGTCCTCGCGGGTCCACTGCATGTACTCCTCGATCGGGATCAGCGGGTAACGGTCCTTCCAGGTCGGGCGAACAGGCGCGATGAGACACTCGAGGCCGGCTCGGCCGGCGGCCGCCGCCATCCCTTCGACGATGTGACCCGAAAGCCCGCGTCCCTGCTGCCTGGGATCGACGACGGCGACAAGCGCGCAAAGGACGTTTGCCTGGGCGCCCTCGGCGAACGCCTCCCCGATGATGTCCACGACACCGGCCGAGAGCGACTCGTTGTGGCCGTCCCAGGAGACGGGCAGGGTGCAGCCGCGGCCGAGAATCACATCCGCGTCCGGGTCGTAGAGCACGAGCTGGAAATCGGGAAAGCGCTCATGCAATAGCGGCCACCACTCGTTCACGACATCGTCGTGGTGGATGAACTCGGGCCACGGGTCTGCGAGCTCGTCGAGGCGGTCGTAGAGGTCAGGGCGTTCCGAGTCGGTGAAGATCTGTGCCGGCATCGTCGCGGGATTGTCCCAGGTGCCTGGAGACGTCGGACCCCGGCCCTACGATGGGTCGCCCATGGCAAAGGCCGCAGCAATCCAGCACGCCTGCTCCGAGTGCGGGTACACGACCGGGAAGTGGCTCGGCAAGTGCCCGACGTGCGGAAGCTGGGGAACGCTCGTCGAGGAGCGGATCGCCGCGGTGCCGAAAGGCGCGACTCCGGCGGCAGGACGGCCGCTGCTCCGCCTCGTCGACGTCGAGGCGGCCGACGCCGAGCGGATCCCGACGGGCGTAACCGAGCTCGACCGCGTTCTCGGCGGCGGGCTCGTGCCCGCGAGCCTCGTCCTCGTCAGCGGCGACCCGGGCATCGGGAAGTCGACGCTCCTCCTTATGGCGCTCCGCTCGCTGAGCGCCGACCGGCGGGTCCTGCTCGTCACGGGTGAGGAGTCGGCGGCGCAGGTGAAGCTCCGCGCCGACCGGCTCGGCGGCGGAGCCGATGTGCACATCCTGGCTGAGACGAACCTCGACGAGGTCTGCGCCACCCTCGAGCGGGAGCGGCCCGACGTGTGCGTGATCGACTCCGTGCAGACCCTCTACGCGCCGGAGCTCGGCTCGGCGCCGGGCTCGGTGGCCCAGGTCCGCGAGGCAGCGGGCAGGATGCTCCGCGTGTCGAAGGAGCTGGGCATCGCCACGTTCCTCGTCGGGCACGTGACGAAGGACGGAAACGTCGCGGGGCCCCGCGTCCTCGAGCACCTCGTCGACTGCGTCCTGCACTTCGAGGGCGACCGCTACCGCGCCCACCGGATCCTTCGCGCCGTGAAAAACCGCTTCGGCTCGACCAACGAGCTCGGCGTCTTCGAGATGACCGGCGCGGGCCTGGAGGGAGTCGAGGATCCGTCCGAGCTCTTCGGCCGCTCGCAGGACGACCAGCCCGGTTCGGCCGTGGTCTGCGCGCTCGAAGGGACGCGCCCGCTGCTCCTCGAGATCCAGTCGCTCGTCTCACCGAGCGACCTCGCCATGCCGCGGCGGGTCGCCACCGGAGTCGACCCGAAGCGCCTGTCCATGATCGTCGCCGTCCTCGGCCGGCATGCGGGGGTCGCGCTCGGGCAGGCCGACGTCTTCGTCAACGTGGCCGGAGGCCTGCGGATCGACGAGCCGGGCGCCGACCTGGGCATCGCCCTCGCCATTGCCTCCGCCGCGCGCGGAACGCAGGTTCGCGAAGGGCTTGCGTGCTTCGGCGAGGTGGGCCTCACCGGTCGTCTTCGGCCTGCGAGCCAGGCGGAGCGGCGGCTGGCCGAATGCGCCAAGCTCGGCTTTTCCGTGACGATCGTGCCGGAAGGCACCGAGCCCCGTGGCAAAATGCGCCTGACGGCAGCGGAAACGCTGAGGCAGGCCATTCAAGCGGGGCTCGATGCGAGCGGATCCTCGGACTGACAAGACTCTCCTCTCGGCTCTGAGCCGGGTCGCACCGGGAACCCCCCTGCGCGCGGGGATGGACGACATCATCCGCGCCGAGCTCGGGGCGCTGCTCGTCATCGGCGACCCGAACGCGCTGTCGTTCCTCTACTCCGGCGGGATGAGGCTCGACCTGCCCTTCACGTCCCAGCTCATCTACGAGCTGGCCAAGATGGACGGCGCGATCATCCTCAACGAGACGGCGCAGAAGATCGTCTACGCGAACGTCCAGCTCATGCCGGACCCCTCGATCGCATCCGAGGAGACGGGCACGCGCCACCGGACCGCAGAGCGCGTCGCCAAGCAGACCGAGGCGCTCGTCATCTCGATCTCGCAGCAGCGCGAGACGGTCACCATCTTCGTCCGCGATCTCCGCTACCAGCTCGGCGAGATCTCCGACGTACTCGCCCGCACGAACCAGGCGCTCGGCACGCTCGAGACCTACCGCCAGCGCCTCGACCAGGGCCTCACGCGCCTGACCGCGCTCGAGTTCCAGAGCGCCGTCATGCTCGACGACGTGCTCGTGGTCGTCCAGCGCGCCGAGATGACGACGAGGATGGCCGAGGAGATCGAGCGCAACTGCGTCGAGCTCGGCGGCGAGGGCCGCCTGATCCGCATGCAGCTCGACGAGCTCATGGAGGACGTCCCGCGCGACAAGGCGTCGATCGTCTACGACTACGAGCCCTCGGGCGAGCCGCAGAAGGCCGCCGAGGTGCTCGAGCGACTTGCCGGGCTGACGCACACGCAGCTGCTCGAGTTCGAGGAACTAGCGGAGGTGCTCGGCTACGCGCGCGAGACGAATCCGCTCGACTACGGGGTACAGCCTCGGGGCTTCCGGGTGCTCTCGAGGATCCCGAGGCTTCCGGACAACGTCATCCGCCACCTCGTGCAGGACTTTTCCTCGCTCGATGCGGTCATACGGGCGAGCCACCGGGACCTCGAGGCGGTGGACGGCGTCGGTGCGGTCAGGGCGCGCGAGATCCGCGAGGGCCTGCGGCGGCTGCAGGAGCACAATCTTGTCGACCGCTATTTGCAGCTTTAACGGGCCGAATTAGCCTCTCTCAGGTTGCAAAGTGCCCGCAATCGGGCACAAAAGCCCTGGAAACTTGGCGTTTTAAGCGCATTTCCGATACAATGGCTGGATTCCGCAGGCATCTGGCGCGGCTTTTTTTGGGCCCGGAAAGAGGAGGAGAGCTTGTACAAAGTCGGCGATAAGGTCGTCTATCCCCATCACGGCGCTGGCACCGTGGTGAAAAAGGAGAAACGAACCATTCTTGGGCAGGAGCGCGAATACCTGACCATCAAGATCCTGCACAACGACATGACCGTCAACGTGCCGGCGGAGAACGCCGAGCGAGTCGGCCTCCGCAAGGTGATCGACGAAGAGATGGTCGAGCAGGTGCTCGAGGTCCTGCACGGCAGTGGCACCAAGATGCCGAAGAACTGGAATCGCCGCTTCAAGCACAACCGGGACAAGATGAAGACCGGCGACATCTTCGAGCTGGCCGAGGTCGTTCGGAACCTGTCCCTCCGGGATCAGGAGAAGGGCCTCTCGACCGGCGAGAAGCAGATGTTCGTGAAGGCCAAGAAGATCCTCGCGAGCGAGCTCATGTACGCGAAGGGGCTCGACGAGGAAGCGGCAGGCCTCTGGCTCGACGAAGTGCTCGAGTCCGTCGCCGCACCGGCCTAACCCAACCGCGCAGTTACTGCGACGGGCGGCGCGCGGCCGTCGGCATCCTATGCCCGTGCGCGTTTTTCTCGTTCTCGCCCTGACGGCGCTTCTGGCCGCGTCCGTTTCCGCCTGCGACAGCGGCGGCGGTGACGGGACGACGAGCGGGAGCACCACCAGCGCAGGGACGAGCAGCGGCGCCACGACGACGCAGGGAGCGCTCTCCCAGCGCGACTTCAAGAACAAGGTCGCAGCGGCGATCATCACCGGCACGGACCTCCAGGGCGACCCCGGCTTCGGCCTGACGATCGACGTCAGCGAGCAGAACGGCCTCGACACCGTGCAGCTCGTCCTCGACGACGCCTACAAGCAGTACACCTCCGACCCTGATCGTCAGGACGAGATCGTCGACGGCCTCGTCCAGGAGGCCGTCAGGCGCATGGAGGAGGGGAACACCAAGCGAAGCTTCTCCGCGGTGCGCGACCAGCTGATGCCCATGCTGAAGCGGCGCGTCGACGTGAGCCGGATCGAAAACGACCCGGCGGTCACGCAGTTCGACGACCTCGACGTCGTCTACGCGGTGCAGGGCGACCACTACTTCACGGTCGCGACCAAGGACGACCTCGCCCGCTGGGGCCAGTCCGTGGACGAGATCGACTCGCTCGCGCTCTCCAACCTGGAGAAGCAGACGAACGCGAACCAGAAGCTTCTCTGCGAGCCCTCAGGAGGCCAGAAGCTCTGCGGCTGGGCCTCCGGCGACGGCTACGACGCGTCTCGCATGCTCGTCCCCGGCCTCAGGCGCCAGATCGTGAAGGAGCTCGGCGGCCCGGCGGTCTACGCGGTGCCGCTCGAGAGCGTGTTCGTCGCCCTCACGCGCAACTATGCATCTGTGATCAAGGGCAAGGTCCTGCAGGAGTTCACCACGGGAAAGAACCCGCTCAGCCCGGAGCTCTTCGAAGAGCGCAACGGGCAGCTCGTCGCGCTGCCGCAGTGAGCACCTGGGCCGTCCTGGTCGCGGCTGGTCGCGGAGAGCGGCTCGGCGGTGACCGGCCGAAGGCCTTCACAGGGCTCGGGAAGCGCGTGCTTCTCGCCGAGAGCCTCGAGCGCCTCGAGTCCTCCGAGTGGATCGACGCGATCGTGGTCGTCGTGCCGGAGGAATGGGAGGAGCCGGCCATCCTGCTCGCCGAGGAGCTCAACGCCGGCAAGGTGAACTCTGCGGTGGCCGGCGGCGCGACGCGGGCCGACTCGGTGCGCGCAGGTGTCGCGGAGATTCCGGACGACGCCCTCATCGCTCTCGTGCACGACGCGGCCCGGCCGATCCTCCCGGAGGAGGTCATCGGCCGCGTCCTCGGGGGCCTCGGCGAGGACTGGGACGGCGTCGTCGCCGGGCTGCCCCTCGCCGACACCGTGAAGCGCGTCGACCAGCACGGCCGGGTCGCCGAGACCGTCGACCGAACGGGCCTCTATGCGATCCAGACGCCGCAGGCGTTTCCCGTCGCCACGCTACGGGACGCGCTCATGCGCGGTGGAGATGCGAGCGACTGTGCCGGGCTCGTCGAGGCGGCCGGCGGCAGGGTGCGCGTCGTCGAGGGCGACCCGCGCCTCGTGAAGATCACGACTGCGTCCGACCTCGCCTTCGTAGAGACTCTGCTCGCCAATGAGTGAGCTCCGCGTCGGGATCGGGATCGATGCACACGCGTTCTCGGACGAGGCGAAGCTCGTCCTCGGAGGCGTCGAGCTCTCCGGACGCGGGCTGGCCGGGCATTCCGACGGCGACGTCGTCTCGCACGCCCTGATCGACGCGATCCTGGGCGCAGCGGGCCTCGAGGACATCGGCGCCCTCTTTCCGTCGGGCGACGCGCAATGGGAAGGCGCGTCCTCGCTCGATCTTCTCAGGCGCGCCTACGAGGATGCGCAGGAGGCCGGCTGGGAGCTCGTCAACGCCGACTGCGTGCTCATCGGAGAGGAGCCCCGCATCGCGCCTGTGCGCGACGAGTTGCGGGAGCGGCTGAGCGGGGTACTGGGTGTCGGCATGGAGAGGATCACCGTCCGGGCCACGACGACCGACCGGCTCGGCTTCACGGGCCGCGGCGAAGGGCTGGCCGCACAAGCGGTTGCCTTGCTCCGCAGGCGCGATACCATCGTCACGTGAGTCCCCGAAGGCCCGTAGACGAACTGCTCGCCGATGCGGCTGTCCGGCTCGGCCGGCTCAGTCCGGTCGAGGCCTGGGCGGAGATGCGGGCCGGCGCGATCCTCGTCGACACGCGCTCTCCGGACCAGCGCCAGGCTCAGGGCTATGTGCCCGGCTCGGTGCACCATCCGCTCTCAACGCTCCTCTGGCGACTCGACCCCGACTGCCCGACGTCCAACGAGAAGATCCCGCTCGACGCGCGCGTGATCCTCATCTGCCGGGAGGGCTACTCGTCCGTCCTCGCCGCCTCGCAGCTCCAGGAGCTGGGCTTCGAGGACGCGACCGACGTCATCGGCGGCGTCGAGGACTGGAAGAAGGCCGGGCTCCCCGTGCTACGGCAGGCGAACCAGCCCGTCGTCGAGACGGACGAGGCCGTCGCGCGCTAGCGCGGCGACCGCTTCACCATCCAGGTCCGCAGCAGGTCGCGCCCGCTCGGCGACGAGCCGCAGCGTCTGCGCGCGGAGCTGCCTGAACGAGCCCTCGAACCGGCCCTGCTTGCGCAGGGGCTCGTAGCGCCGGCCGCGCGACGGACACTCGTCGGCGAGCGGGCAGGCGTCGCAGCGGGGGACGCGCGCCAGGCAGACCGTCGCGCCGAGGTCCATGAGCGCGTGAGCCGAGGCGGGCCCGAAGCGACCTCCGGTGCGCTCGAGGACGCGGGCGACGTTGACGTCCACCGGGAGGACGTTCGCGTCCATGGCGAAGCGGGCCACCGCATCGGCCGTGTAGCGGCCGACTCCCGGGAGCTCGGTGAGGTCGTCGGGCCAGCCGGATTCCGCGATCCGTTCGGCAGCGCGGTGGAGGTTGACGGCGCGCCGGTTGTAGCCGAGCCCCTGCCATTCGCGGATGACCTCCGAGCGGGGCGCGGCCGCTAGGGACTCGGCGGTCGGCCAGCGCTCCAGCCAGCGCACGTAGCGCGGGACGACGCGCTCCACCTGCGTCTGCTGGAGCATGACCTCGCTGACGAGGATCGCGTACGGGTCGCGCGTCCGCCGCCATGGCAGGTCGCGGCCCTCGACCGCGTACCAAGCCAGGAGCCTCGCTCGAGGTCATGACGGTCACGGAGAGGAAGTGCAGGGTGCGCTGTGTCACCAGTGCCGCGGCGTCTCCGTCGTAGGTGGGAAGCGAGGAGTCGACGAAGAGGTGCTCGTCGCCGGGGTAGACGAACAGTTCGGCCTTTCCGGCCGATCTTGGCGACCAGATCGCGGGCAGCATCGATGTCGCCCTCGTGTGCGAAGAACTCGTCGTCCCCCTTGCCGTGGATCTGAACAGGAAGGTCGTTGGGCCATGGGCCAAAGGCGTATTCGCCTGTGATCGGGAAGCAAGCTTCGTAGAGGAGCGCTCCACGCGCGCCAGCGCGCGTCTGGGCGAGCCGCTGTGCAGCGCCGACGCCCCACGAGATGCCGGCGTACACAAGCCCCTCCGGAAGCGCATGTGCGGCACCGTCCGCCTTTGCGTCGAATGCGTCCCCCGCCTCCTGAACGACTGCGAAAGCCTCGTCCATCGTGGCGAACGTGCGCCCGTCGAACAGATCTGGGGTGTGGACTGTGTGTCCCGCCCGCCGCAACTCGTCAGCGAAGGACCGCACTCCCTCGGTCAACCCCTGGATGTGGTGGTACAGCACAACCTCGGCCATCGCAAATTCCTCCTGAATTGATCCATAAATTTGGAACAGTTCGTAATGTTAGTCTATTGGAGCCGTGGCTGGCAACCCGACTCCCCCGGACTACGAGCTCGCCGACCGAGCGCGCTCATCCCGGCCCTCCCAGGTGAACGGAACGATCAGCGCATCCTCTCCGCAGGCGACGATCCTCCGCGCGTTCGCGTCGCTGCTCCACGCCAGCGGGTTGTCGGGCAGGACGGTGACCGAGCTGGCGGGTCGCGCTCGAGCACGGCCCCACCGAGAGTACCGGCTCGCCCACCATCGTCAAGGTGCTGGCAACGCAGGCGCCGCCCTCGGCGGTCGCAGGTTGGGAGCCGCCGACCCGGCGGGTGCGGGTCGCCGCACGGATTCTTCGGCGCTGCTGTCGCCCTCTCGTGCCTCCGTACTGGCCGTAGTCGATGTTGTAGAAGCTGGCGCCTTCGCCGCCGCTCGACGTAGAGAGAGCCGTCCGGGCCGAACGCGAGATCGCCGATCGAGTGGCTGGGGAACTGCTGGCACCACTCCCGATCGAGGAGCGTTTCTACGCTGCCGCAGCACGGATGTGTCTACGTCGGCGGTCAGAGCGAGAGCCGGCCGCTGACCAGGCGATGAGCTGTCGTCGGGCCGAGACTTCAACGACTTCGAGGTCGTTCCGCTCGGGAGTCGTCCCGCCGGGCGGCGCGTCGTAGGTGTAGAGGACGTAGACGTACGGTGTCGCCGGGAAGTCCGGGTCGAGCGCCAACCCGAGCAGGCCGCGATCCCAGAGTTGTCGACCTCCGTTCTGAGACGGCGAAGTTCGTGGGTTCGGTTTCATCGAGCCCGTCGAATACTTTGATCACGCCGCGCATCTCGGAGACGCAGACGCGGCCGTCGATCGCTGAACCGGAGCTTGGTGGGGCAGTTCAGACCGCTGATGGCCACGGTCTCCTGGAAGCCGAGACCGTCGTCGTGGCTTCGCTGGTCGGGTCTATCCCGAAGACCGACGCATAGGCCGACCCTAGGACAGCAAAGGGTCAGGCAACACGACATCGGATCCCCGGCCGCGGATCGACCGCTACCAGTCCTTGTAGGCATTCTCGCTCTCGGCACACCGCCATCGGTCAGCCATCGAGCCTGGCTTCCTCGAGGTCGAGGTCGCGGATGACGCGGCGCATGACGACATCGTCGATTCGCCGCTCGCGGCGCAGGTCGAAGACCGCGTTCCGCTCGGCGGCGAGCAGCTCGCGAAGGAGCCGCTGGTAGTCGAGCGAACGGCTTCTCGATCTCGCCGTCCGACTCCGGGTCGAAGCGGCTGCGGAAGCGCTGGTTGCGGAAGTTGAACATCGCGCGGACGCGCTCGAGCGTGTCGTCGCGCACCCAGTCCTCGTCCGCGAGCTCCTCCAGCCGCGCGAGAGCGGCCTCGGTGGCGTAGATGCGCGCCTTGTTCTCCTCCTTCTCCGTGCGGCCTTCGTCCTCGATCCCGACCAGCTTGAGCAGCGCGGGGAAGGACAGGCCCTGCACGACGAGCGAAGCGAGGATCACGCCGAACGTGAGGAAGATGATCGAGGTCGCGGTTCGGGAAGGCGTCCCCCGCATCCGTGGTCAGCGGCAGCGCGAGCGCAGCGGCGAGGGAGACTGCCCCGCGCATCCCCGCCCAGCCGAGGATGATCGAGGCGCGGCCCGGGTTCTGGATCGGGCGCTTGGTGCGGCGCATCCATGCCGTCAGATACGTGCCCGGAATGACCCAGAGGAAGCGCGCGCCGATGACGGCGAGCGACACGACGGCCGCGTAGCCGACGAGCCGGGCCGGCGAGTACCCGGAGAGCGCATCGAGGATCACGGGCAGCTGCAGGCCGATGAGGGCGAAGAGCAGAGCATTCAAGATGAAGAAGGTGATCTCCCACACGGCGATGCCCTGGAGGCGCGTCTGCCACGTGGTCAGCTCGGGCGTGTACCAGCCCATGTAGATGCCGATAGTGACCGCCGCGAGCACCCCTGAGACGCCGATGGCGATCGCTGGGAGGTACGCGAAGTACCCGCTCATGAGCGAGAGGGTGATCGCGAGCGCCGGGTCCTTGATCTTGCGCCGGACGTGGCGGACCACGAAGCCGACGCCGAGTCCGACGGCGATCCCGCCGACGACGTTGAGCGCGAAGCTCCCCGCCGCCTCGCTCATCGAGAACGACCCGCTCACCACCGCAATGACGGCGAACTTGTAGGCGACCAGCGCCGTGCCGTCGTTGACGAGGCTCTCCCCTTCGATCAGCGCGACGAGCCGCCGCGGCAGGCCGAGGCGCTCTGCGATCGCCGTCGCTGCGGTCGGGTCCGTCGGCGAAACGACCGCGCCGAGCACGAAGGCGACTCCCCAGCTGAGGCCGGGAATGAGCTCGTGCGCGACCACGGCGACGATGAGCATCGTGCTGAGCACGAGGCCGATGGCGAGGAGCGTGATGGCGAACGCGTTCTCGCGGAGGTCGCGGAGCGAGGTGAAGAACGCGGCTCCGTAGAGGAGCGGCGGCAGGACCGCGACGAGGACGAGGTCCGGCGGCAGCTGGAACTCCGGGATGCCCGGGATGAAGCCGAGCCCGAGTCCGCCGACCACGAGCAGGATCGGGTAGGGGATGCTCGTCCGCTCGGCCGCGACCAGCAGGAGCGCGACGACAGCGAGGATGGCCAGGAGGGCGAGGCTGTCTTCGGGCGAGAAAGTCATTCCGCTGCGATGTGAACGTTAGATTGCTCCGATGGTTCGCGTCCGCTTCGCGCCGAGCCCGACGGGCTCGCTCCACGTGGGCAACGCCCTGAGCGCGGTCGTCAACCGGCGAGCCGGTGACTGGATGCTGCTCCGGATCGACGACACGGATCCCGCCCGGAACGTCGCCGGAGGCGAGGAGGCGATTCTCGGCGACCTGGGCTGGCTCGAGATCGACTGGGACGAAGGTCCTGCGCGGCAGAGCGAGCGTCAGGATCGCTACCGGGAAGCCGCCGAGCGCATCGGCACCGACCGCTTCGACGGCGTCACGCTCCTACGCGAGGACGGCAGCGCGACGTACCACCTCGCCAGCGTGGTTGACGACGCCGACTTCGGCATCACGCACGTCTACCGCGGGAACGACCACCGGCCCAACGAGGACATCCACCGCCGTCTCCACGAGGCCCTCGGGACGACGCCTCCCGAGTACGTCCACCACGGGCTGATCCTCGGGGAGGACGGCAAGAAGCTCTCCAAGCGCGCGGCGGGGGCGACGGTCGCCTCGCTGCGCGAGCTCGGCTTCCCGGCCGGGGCGGTGCGCACCTACCTCGACGAGCTCGGGGTGCCGCGCCATGACGTCCACTACGACCTCGCGCGCCTGCGGAGACTTGCGATCGACGCGATCGGGGCGATGCCTGACGACGAGCTCGCCGCGGCCGCCGACGCGTCGCCCGAGGCCGTGCCTGCCTTGCGGGGCGCCCGCGACCTCGTCGAGGCGCGAGAGATCGCGCGTTCGCTGCTCGCGACGCCTTCTCCCCAGCCGAGCGAGCACCCGGAGACCCTGGTGCGCTTCCACGAGCTGCGGGAGAGGGCTCCCGAGTCACTGGATCAGACGGCGGCGAAGGAGATCTTGCGGGAGCTCAAGGCCGTCGGCGGCAACCTGAAGGCGCTGCGGCGGGCGCTCACCGGGGCCGACCGCGGGCCGGAGCTCTGGACCGTGCTGGTCGCTCTCCCGCGCGACGAGGCTTTGCGGCGGGCCGCCGCGGCCAGCTCGTGAGCTCGTCGCGGATCTCCTCGAAGGTCGCGAGGAACGCCTTCGGCTGACCCGCGGGCGGGCCCGCGTCACGCCGGGTGATCGCGACGATCTTGCGGCGCACGGGCGAGGCGTCCACCACCTCGACCTCGGCCAGGATGCCCGCCTCGAGCTCGTCCGCGACGGAGGTCTGGGGCAAGAGCGCGACGCCGAAGCCCTGCTCGACCATCTTCTTCGCGGCGTCGATGTTGTCGAGCTCCATCCGGCTGGCCGGCGACACCCCCGCGGTGACGAAGAGCGCGCTCGTGAGGTCGTGGTAGCTGGAGGTCCGGTCGAACTGGACGAGCTGCTCCTCCGCCAGGTCCTTCATGCGGATGCGGCCCTCGCCTGCGAACGGATGGCCGGGCTCGACGACGAGGATGAGACGGTCTTCGTAGAGCGGCGTGCTCACGATGTCGGGGTGCTGCAGGGCGCGCACGAGGCCGAGCGTCACCTGCTCCCGCAGGACGAGGTCGAGGATCTCCTCCGAGTGGCCGGTGCGTACGCTGACCAGGACGCGAGGGAAGCCCTCCGAGAAGCGCTTCAGGAGCGGGGGGAGGACGTAGGTCGACACCGCGGGCGCGGCTCCGATCGCGAGCCGGCCGGCGCCGCCGCGTTCGAGAGCGTTGACCTGCATGCGGCCGTCGGTGAGCGTCTCGAGCGAGCGAACCGCGTAGGGGAGGAAGGCGTTGCCTGCGTCCGTGAGCCGCATGCCTCGCGGGCCGCGCACGAAGAGCTGCGCGCCCAGGTCGGCCTCGAGGCCCTTGAGCCTCGCCGTCAGCGCGGGCTGGGAGATGAACAGCGCCTCTGCCGCCCGGCTGACGCTCTGCCGCCTCGCCGTCTCGACGAAAGCTGTGATCTGGTTGAAGAGCATCTATAGATCCTATTGATAACGATGATCGAAAGAAATCATTGTGTGAATATCGGACAGCGCGGTACCCTCAACGTATGGAAGCCGCTGTCACCTTCGACGTCGATGAGGTCGAGCGCGAGCAAACCCCCGAGCCTCCGCGCCGACTCTCCTATCTGAGCACGTCCGAAATCGCGGATTGCACCTGTCCTGAATGGTGCGAGCGCGACCACGACCGAGACTAGAACGAAGGTGGGGTCCGTGTCGGTGAGGGGGCTGGAGCTTCGCGCGCCCGTCGAAGGGGGCCACGCAGAGGTTCTCACCGAGGAAGCGCTCGAGTTCGTGGCGGGCCTGCAACGGCGCTTCGGCCCCGAGCGGCAGCGCCTCCTCGCCGCGCGCGCCGAACGGCAGGAGCGAATCGCCGCCGGCGAGCTCCCCGACTTTCTCTCCGATACCCGGGAGGCTCGCGAGGGCGACTGGCGGGTCGCGCCGGTCCCGGCCGACCTGCAGGACCGTCGCTGTGAGATCACCGGGCCGGTCGACCGGAAGATGGTCATCAATGCCCTGAACTCGGGCGCGCGCTGCTTCATGGCCGACTTCGAGGACGCGAACTCGCCGACGTGGGCGAACTGCCTCGACGGGCATGTGAACCTCCGCGACGCCATCGACCGGACGATCGAGCTGGCGACTCCCGACAAGACGTATCGCCTGAACGACGAGACCGCGGTGCTGATCGTCCGCCCGCGCGGCTGGCACCTACCCGAGCGACACGTGCTCGTGGACGGCGAGCCGATCTCGGGCAGCCTGTTCGACTTCGGCCTTCACTTCTTCCACAACGCGCAGCGCCTGCTCGACTCGGGCAGCGGGCCCTACTTCTACCTCCCGAAGCTCGAGAGCCATCTCGAGGCGCGGCTCTGGAACGGCGTCTTCGAGGCAGCCCAGGAAGAGCTCGGCATCCCGCGCGGCACGATCAAGGCGACCGTTCTCGTCGAGACGATCCTGGCCGCCTTCGAGATGGAGGAGATCCTCTACGAGCTCCGCGAGCACTCCGCGGGCCTGAACGCGGGCCGCTGGGACTACATCTTCAGCATCATCAAGAAGTTCCGCGACCGGCCTGACTTCGTCCTCCCCGACCGCGCGCAGGTGACGATGACCGTCCCGTTCATGCGGGCGTACACGGAGCTCCTCGTCAAGACGTGCCACCGGCGCGGCGCGCACGCGATGGGCGGGATGGCCGCCTTCGTCCCCAGCCGCCGCGACCCAGAGGTGAACGAAACGGCGCTCGCCAAGGTGCGCGAGGACAAGGAGCGCGAGGCCGGCAGCGGCTTCGACGGAACCTGGGTCGCGCATCCCGATCTCGTACCCGTCGCGACGGAGGTCTTCGACTCGGTGCTCGGCGACCGCCCGAACCAGGTCGATCGCCAGCGCGAGGACGTCTCGGTCGAGGCGAGCGACCTCCTCGACGTCACGGTGCCGGGCGGCGAGGTCACCGAGGCAGGGGTCGAGAACAACGTCAGCGTCGGGCTCCAGTACCTGGAGTCCTGGCTGCGAGGTGTCGGCGCGGTCGCCATCTACAACCTGATGGAGGACGCCGCCACGGCAGAGATCTCGCGCTCCCAGATCTGGCAGTGGGTGCGCAACGGCAAGATCGACGAGCGGGACGTCCGCGCCGTCGAGGACGCCGAGCTGGAACGGCTCTCGGACGGCGGGCGCTGGGACGACGCCCGCGAAGTCTTCGAGCAGGTCGCTCTCGGCGAGCAGTTCGCCGAGTTCCTGACCCTGCCCGCATACGACCACCTGGACTAGGAGGCCCCCGATGGACCGCTGGAACGGAATCGAACGGCTGTACAGCGAAGAGGACGTGGAGAAGCTCCGCGGGACCATCCACGTCGAGCACACGCTCGCCCGCCTCGGCGCGGAGCGCCTCTGGCAGCTCCTGGAGGACGAGGACTATGTCGCCGCTCTCGGCGCCATGACCGGCGGCCAGGCGGTGCAGATGGTCAAGGCCGGCCTGAAGGCGATCTACCTCTCGGGCTGGCAGGTCGCGGCTGACGCGAACCTCGCCGAGCAGGTCTATCCCGATCAGAGCCTTTATCCGACGACGAGCGCGCCGGCGCTCGTTCGCCGCTTGAACAACGCGCTGCGGCGAGCCGACCAGATCGAGGCCGCCGAGGGCGGGAACGGCCGCTACTGGCTCGCCCCGATCGTCGCGGACGCCGAGGCGGGCTTCGGCGGGCCGCTGAACGCCTTCGAGCTGATGAAGTCCTTCATCGAGGCCGGCGCCGCCGGCGTCCATTTCGAGGACCAGCTCGCCTCGGAGAAGAAGTGCGGCCATCTCGGCGGCAAGGTGCTCGTCCCGACGAGCCAGTTCGTCCGCACGCTGACCGCCGCCCGCCTCGCGGCCGACGTCTGCGACGTGCCGACCCTCGTCGTCGCGCGCACCGACGCCCTCAGCGCCACGCTGATCACGAGCGACGTCGACGAGCGCGACCACGAGTTCCTCACCGGCGAGCGCACCCCGGAGGGCTATTTCTTCGTCCAGCCGGGCCTCGAGTCTTCGATCGCGCGCGGGCTTGCGTACGCGCCGTACGCGGACCTGATCTGGTTCGAGACCTCGACGCCGGACATGCAGGAGGCTGCCGACTTCGCGGAGGCGATCCACGAGCGCTTCCCCGGCAAGATCCTCGCCTACAACTGCTCGCCCTCCTTCAACTGGAAGCGTCATCTCGGCGACGACGAGATCGCCTCCTTCCAGCAGGAGCTGGGCCGCATGGGCTACCGCTTCCAGTTCATCACGCTGGCGGGCTTCCACGCCCTCAACGCGTCGATGTTCGAGCTCGCCAAGGGCTACTCGGCGGAGGGGATGAGCGCCTACGTGCGGCTCCAGGAGCACGAGTTCGAGCTCGAGGAGGACGGCTACACGGCCACGCGCCACCAGCGTGAGGTCGGCGCCGGCTACTTCGACCTCGTCGCCCAGGCGGTCTCGGGCGGGGAGAGCTCGACGCTTGCCCTCAAGGGCTCCACCGAGGAGGCTCAATTCAGCAAGAGCTGACCGGCAACCCGGTATAACGCCGGGGTGCTGCTCTACGACTCGTCCACGCGGCAGAAGGTCGAGCTCCCGGCTCCGCCGGGCCCGATCCGCATGTACGTCTGCGGCCCGACCGTGTACCAGCGGATCCACATCGGAAACGCGCGTCCGTTCGTCGTCTCGATGTGGATGCGGCAGTGGCTCGCCGAGCGCGGGTACGAGGTCAAGCTCGTCGAGAACATCACGGACATCAACGACAAGATCTACGAGGCGGCCGCGCGGCAGAAGATGGGGAGCGCCGAGCTGGCCGAGCAGGCGGCGCAGTGGTACATCGACGACACCGACGAGCTCGGGCTCGGCCGGCCAGACGTCGAGCCGCGCGCGACCGAGGTCATCCCGGAGATCGTCGCTCTCATCGGCGAGCTGATCGACCGCGGGCTCGCCTACGAGTCCGGCGGCGACGTCTACTTCCGCGTGCCGGCCTATCCCGAGTACGGCTCGCTCTCGGGCGCGCAGCCGGACGACATGATCGCCCAGGAGCCGAGCGACCTGAAGGAAGACCCCCGCGACTTCGCCCTCTGGAAGGCGACGAAGGCACACGAGGACACGGAGTGGGGCTCGCCCTGGGGGCCCGGACGCCCGGGCTGGCACATCGAGTGCTCGGCGATGGCGGAGAAGCACCTCGGCCCCGAGTTCGAGATCCACGGCGGCGGCCTCGATCTCCGCTTCCCGCACCACGAGAACGAGCTCGCCCAGTCGCGCGGAGCGGGGAGGCCGTTCGCCCGCTTCTGGGCTCACAACGGGCTGCTGCAGCTCTCGGAGGAGAAGATGTCGAAGTCGACGGGCAACATCGTCTCGCTGCGGGAGGTGCTCGACACCTACGGCCGCGAGGCGATCCTGGTCTTCTTCCTCAGCGGCCACTACCGCGGCCCGCTCGACTACTCGGACGAGGCGATGGAGGCGGCGAAGAGTGTCGCCGACGACTTCCGCAACGCTCGGAGAGTGGTGGAGACGCGGGAAGAC
The DNA here is from genome assembly GCA_963766725.1 of uncultured Actinomycetes bacterium. Taxonomy (GTDB): domain Bacteria; phylum Actinomycetota; class Thermoleophilia; order Gaiellales; family Gaiellaceae; genus DATEOR01. The sequence continues at coordinate 357,407 of CAVYBK010000006.1, read as the reverse complement.
GTCCGCGGCTGGGATGCCTTCACCGAGGCTCTCGACGACGACTTCAACACGCCGGCGGCCCTTGCCCTCATGCACGAATGGCGTGCTGCGGGCCGACTCGATCTCCTCTTCAAGGCACTTCTCCTCTTCGGCCTCCCGCTTCCCTTGCATCCTGAGGCTCCGCGCGAGGTGATGGAGCTCGCGGACGCGCGCTTCGCCGCGCGGGCGGCGCGAGAGTTCGAGGAGGCAGACCGGCTGCGGGCCGAGCTCGAGGCGCTCGGCTGGGAGATGCAGGACCTGCCCGACGGCGGCTACCGGCTCGTCGCGAAGCTTTGACCCGCGAGGTCGTCTACGGGCGCCGCCCCGTCCGCGAGGTGATCAGGGCCGGGCGCAGGCAGATCCTCGAGCTCTCCGCGACCGAGCGCGCCCTCGCCTCCGAGCCGTGGCTTCGCGACGAGACAGGTCTTCGCGTCCACGTCGAGCGCGAAGGGAAGCTGAACGAGCTGGCCGGGAACCGCGACCACCAGGGGGTCGTCGCATTCTGCGAGCCCTACAGGTACGCGGACGCCTATGAGCTCGCCGCGGGCGAGCGGCCGCTGATCGCGTGCCTCGACCAGGTGACCGATCCCCACAACCTCGGTGCCGTCTGCCGAAGTGCGGACGGAGCGGGTGCGACCGGCGTCGTCGTCACCGAGCACAAGGCCGCGCGCGTCACGCCGGCGGTCTGCCGAGCCTCCGCAGGCGCGGTCGAGCACGTCCAGATCGGAGTCGTCGTCAATCTCGCGCGCTACCTCACAGATGTGAAGCGGGGCGATCTCTGGGTCTGGGCGGCCTCCGGTGACGCCGACACGCCGGTCTGGTCGGCCGACTTCACCACCGGGGCGGCGCTGGTCTTCGGCGCCGAGGGGCGCGGCCTGCGTCCTCTAGTGCGCAAGACGTGCGATAACGCGTTCGCGATCCCGTTGGCGGGAGCCGTGGAATCGCTGAACGTGAGCGTGGCGGCCGGCGTGGCGCTCTTCGAAGCCGCCAGGCAACGGCGGCCGTGACCCGGCTCGGCTCGCTCTCGGCGTTCGCGGCATTCGGCGTCTTCTGGGGGGCGTGGGCGGTTCTGCTGCCGGCGATCAAGGAGCAGACCGGGGCATCGGTCACGGCCCTCGGCGTCGCGCTCCTGTTCGTCGCGGCGGCCGCCCTGCCGGCGATGTTCCTCACCGGGCTCTTGATCGACCGCATCGGGCCGAGGGTCTTGCCCTTCGCAGCGACATTCTTCGGCCTCGCTGTTCTGCTGCCCGGGCTTGCACAATCTCCGCTGCAGCTCGCCCTTGCGCTCGTCCTGGTCGGCGTGGCATCGGGCGCGCTCGACGTGTCGATCAACTTTGGCGCCACGAGCATCGAAGCATGTGGGGGAGCCCCGATCATGCAGAAGGCGCACGCGTCGTTCTCGGCGGGCTTCCTTGCGGGAAGCGTCCTCGCGGCTGTCGCGAGAGAGGTCGGAGTCCAACCGGTGCCGATTCTCCTTGCGACCTCGGTGGTGCCGTTCGTCTCCGCCTGGCTGAATCGGGATGCTCTGAGGCTCCCCGCCCCCGCGGAGAAGCGAGCACCGCGGATCTCGCTCCGGCGGCCGCTCGTCGTACTCGGCCTGCTGTGCGGGATCGCCTTCGTCGTCGAAAGCGGGATCGAGCAGTGGAGCGCGCTCTTCCTCGAGACCGAGCTCGACGCCTCACCGGTCTTCGCCGGTCTCGGGCCTGCCTTCTTCGCCGCGGCCATGGTCAGCGGCCGTGTCCTTGGTCACGGGCTGGGCATCCGCTTGGGCGATCGCACCCTGCTCGCCGGCGGCGCGCTTCTCTCGGCTCTCGGACTCGCGGTCACAGCTACGTCGACCGCCGTCCCGGTCGCTCTCATCGGTTTCTTCCTCGGCGGCGCCGGCATCTCCGTGGCCGCCCCGGTCTTGCTCGGCGCGGCGGGCCGGGGGGCTACCGAGCGGGAGCGCGGGAGCGCCGTAGCAAGCGTCACGACCGTTTCGTACCTCGGATTCCTGTGCGGACCGCCGCTCATCGGCGTCGTTTCGGGGGCGCTCGACCTTCGCGCCGGTATCGGCCTTCTGGCCGGGATCGCCGCACTCACGTCGGTGGCGGCGTCATCCTTAGGTGCGGATGCTCTACCTCTTCGACGGCTACAACATCCTTCACGCCAGCCCGTTCCGTGAGCGCGACGAGCTGGTGGACCGCCTGGCGAGCTTCGTCGCGATGCGAGGCGCACGCGGGGTGGTCGTCTTCGACGGCGTCGGCGAGGACACGTCGTACGGGGACCTGGCGGTTCGCTTCGCCGAGGAGGCGGACGCGCTCATCGAGCGCCTCGCCGCCGAGCACCGTGCGCAGGAGGAGGTCTGGGTGATCTCCTCCGACCGTGAGATCCGCGGAACCGCCGGACAGGAAACCCGCCGGGTCTCGTCGAAGAACTTCCTGCGGGATCTCGACGAGAGCGCCAAGCCGGCACCTGAAGGGCGCTCCCAGATCGAAGACGCGCTCGATGAGAACACGCGTTCTGCCCTCGAGCGTTTGCGCCGCAGGCGACATTGAACTTTCGGGGACCGCCTGCTACGATCGTGACCTCAAGTTGAGGGTTAGGGTTGTCGAGGCATGCTTTCCTCGGCACCGGCACATCCAAAAGCCCAGGAGGAAAGCCGATGCCCCGCCGCCAGCTCGCCACGGCCCGCCCGCAGGAAAAGACTCAACGAGAAGTCGAGGATTTACGGCTCGTCCTCCGTGCCAGGAACGGGGACTCCGTCGCGATGGACGCGCTGCTGCGCCGCTACACCGGTTTCGTCCGCCTCAAGGCGAGCTCGTACTTCATCGCCGGCGGTGAGTCCGACGACCTCATCCAGGAAGGCCTCGTCGGGCTGTACAAGGCGGTGCGCGACTTCCGCACCGACAAGGAGACCTCGTTCCGGAGCTTCGCCGAGCTCTGCATCACCCGGCAGATCATCACGGCGATCAAGACGGCGACGCGCTTCAAGCACGCGCCGCTGAACACCTACGTCTCGTTCAGCCACACGCCCGCGGGTCAGGAAGACGGCGACTGCACCCTGGGAGACGCGCTTCCGGGGCCGGGGGTCGACGACCCCGCCGTCTGCGTCATCTCGACGGAGGAGCTGCAGAGCCTCGTCTTCTGCCTCGGCACCGGTCTCTCGCCGCTCGAGAGCGACGCTCTCCGGCTCTACCTCGAAGGCAACTCCTACGAGGAGATGGCCGAAGGCCTCGGCTGCGACACGAAGACGATCGACAACGCCCTGCAGCGCGTGAAGCGCAAGGTCCTCCAGCACCAGCAGGAGCGCGCGGTTCTCGATTAGCTACGCTGGCCGCGCCCGCCGGAGTAGCTCAGCTGGTAGAGCAACCGCCTTGTAAGCGGTAGGTCGTGGGTTCGAGTCCCGCCTCCGGCTCCTTTTCGGCGGAATGGTGGTGCGCGTGGCCTCGTTAAAGAGGTTGTGCGTACAACCAACGAGATCCGTGAGGAGCTGGACCAGGCGATCGCGCGACGCGCCGAGCTGTGGAACCGCCTCTATCAGGGATCAGATGCCGAGACGTCGGCCGAGCTCGCCGGCCTCTCGAAGACCATCGACGAGCTCTGGGGCGAATACCGGACCGCAGAGGCCCGGAAACGCTTCGGCTCGCCGGAGCTCATCCACGCGCGTGCTCGGACCGAGGAACGGCTCGAGCGCGATTCGCGCCGCGTGAAGCAAGCGGCCTGACCGATTGCCGGGCGGCCGCCTCCTGGCGGCCGCCCTCCCTGCTGGGAGGTCAGGCGGCTTTTGCCCTGGGCTTGGCCGAGGACTTCTTGGGGAGGATCTGGTCGGCGGCGAGCGTCATCAGGTAGCCGCAGCGCTTGCAGAGGACGACGACGACGGAGATCCCGTCCTTCGCGTCGGCGCCGGAAATGATCTTGCACTCTTCGTGCGCAACGCCGAGCTGGCCCACCCCTTTGCAGAGAGGGCACGAGACGACGTAGCGTGCGAGGTGTTCCTCGACCGCTGCAACGTCGACGCCTGCGACCGCAGCCTTCGCCATAAATTCGACCTTAGCGGGGGTTTTTTGGCTTGCCTCCCCCGTTGGAGCGATTTCGACAATAGTCAACATGCGTGTTTTGCTCGTTTCTCAGATGTATCCGGGCCCCTCGGCTCCCGACCTCGGCGTCTTCGTAAAGCAGCTTGCTGACGAGCTCGAGCGCGCCGGCAACGACGTCTCCCGTGTGGTGATCGACCACCGGGGCGGCTCGCCGGCCAAATACGGAGGCCTCGCGGCTCGCGCGCTCGCCGAGGCGCGCCGGTTTCATCCCGACGTCGTCTACGCGCACTTCCTCTTCCCCGCGGGCGCGGCTGCCGCCTTCGCGGCGCGAAGGGTCGGCGCCCACCTGGTTCTCACCGCGCACGGTCGCGACGTCCGCAACGTCGGCGCCATCCCGGGCGTGGCGACGGCCACCGCCGCCGCGATTCGCCGCGCGGACGCGGTGATCGCGGTGTCCGACTTCCTCCGCGGTGAGCTCGAGGCGAAGATCCCGGACGCCCAGGGCAAGGTGCACGTCATCGACTCGGGCGTCGATCTCGCGCGCTTCCGGCATCGCGATCCGGAGCCGCTTCGTGCCAAGCTCGGGTGGGAGCAGCGACGGGCACGCACTACCTCTGCGTCGGAACGCTGGACGAGCGGAAGAACGTCGTTCGCCTGGCGGATGCCTTTGCCGGTCTCGACGGTGGGAGCCTCGTGTTCGCCGGCGATGGGCCGCTGCGTCACGCGCTGGAGGGAAAGGACGGTGTCAACCTCGTCGGCCGCGTGCCGCACGATCGCGTGCCTGACCTGATCGCCGCGAGCGACATCGTCTGCCAGCCGAGCCTGATCGAGCCGTTCGGGCAGGCGGTGCTCGAGGCGCTCGCGTGCGAGCGTCCGGTGGTCGCGACGCGCATCGGTGGACCGGCCGAGCTCCTCACTCCCGAGACAGGCATCCTCGTCGATCCCGGCAGCGTCGACTCGATCGCCGCCGGCCTGCGCGCGGCTGACAGATCTCCCGAGGCCGAACCCGGCGGCAAGGGCGATCGCCGAGGAGCACGACGTCGTCAAGCAGGCGGCGCGGGTGGCGCGGCTTCTGGCCGGCGAGACGCCAGAATGAGTCACATGCACGTGCACGCCGATTCACGCGCCGACCGCCGCATCCTTGCCCTGTCGCTCGGGCTGCTCGTCGCCTTCATGGTCGCCGAGGTCGTGCTCGGGATCGTGGCCAGCTCCCTCGCCCTGCTCGCGGACGCGGGCCACATGCTGACCGACGCCTCGGCGCTCGGGCTCGCGCTCTTCGCAGCCTGGGCAGCGTCCCTGCCGGCCCGCGGCCGGTGGACGTTCGGGTTCGCGCGCGCGGAGATCCTCGCCGCGCAGGCGAACGGAATCACGCTCGTGGTGATCGGGCTCCTGATCGTCTACTCGGCGATCCGCCGGCTGATCTCGCCGCCCGAGGTGGAGGCCGGGATCGTGACCGTGGTGGCGTTGGTCGGGATCGTCGTGAACCTCGCCGTCCTCGCGCTCATGGCCCGCGCGGAGCGGCAAAGCCTGAACGTGCGGGGCGCCTATCTGCACATCGCCACCGACCTGGCCGCCTTCGTCGGCACCGCTCTTGCGGGCGCCCTGATCCTCGCCACGGGCTGGAACCGCCTCGACCCGATCGCATCGCTCTTCGTGGCCGGGCTCATGTTCGGGGCGAGCGTCACGCTCCTGCGGGAATCCGGGCGGATCTTCCTCGAGGGCGCGCCCTCATCGGCTCCGCCGGCCGAGGTCGGCCGCGCGATCGTGGAGCACGACGGGGTCGTCGAGACGCACGACCTGCACGTTTGGACGGTGACCGACGGCTTCCCGGCGCTTGCCGCGCACGTCCTCGTCGAGCCGGGCGCGGACTGCCACCGGATTCGCCTCGAGCTGGAGCGCATGCTCGCGGAGCGCTTCGGGCTCGAGCACGCAACGCTTCAGGTCGAGCACGTCGGGACAGCGAGCGGCCTCGAGATCCGGCGGACGACCGCATGACCCCACTCGTTCGCGTCCTGATCGCCGACGACGACCCGCTTTTCATGGACGCCCTCGAGGCGATTCTCGGCATCGAAGCCCAGATCGAGATTGCCGGCCGGGCACATGACGGGGAGGAGGCGATGCGGCTCGCCGGGGAGCTCGAGCCCGACGTCGTCCTCCTGGATCTGAGCATGCCGGTCGTGGACGGGTTCGAGGCGAGCCGGCGGATCCGCGCCGAGGCGCCTGCCACCGTGGTCGTCGTCCTCACCGGCTCCTCGTATGCCGAGGACGTGGAGAAGGCCTACAACGCCGGTGCGTCCGGCTACGTGACGAAGGACAGGATCGCGCAGGATCTGGTGCGAACAGTCCTCGACGCTGTCACCTGAGGCCTCTCGCTATCCTGAGGCCGTGCTCGACGTCGTCCTGCCAGTCGTTCAGGTGCTCCTGTCCGCGATTCTCGTCGTCCTCGTGCTCATGCACTCCGGGCGCGACACGGGCTTCGGCGGCATGGGCTTCACGCCCGCGTCGCAGGGCGGCCAGCACGTCGTCGAGCGGAACCTGACGCGGCTCACGCTCGTCGTCGCGGCGCTCTTCGGCATCAACACCGTCGCGCTGTTCTACGTGCTTTAACCCCCGGCGATCGCGGCGACGAGGCGGATCTCCTCGCTGCCGCTGAGGCGCGTGTCCATGCCCTCGTGCTCGCGGACGTCGACCCCGTCCACGTAGACGTTCACGAGCTGCCGTAGCTGCCCGCGCTCGTCGAAGACCAGGTTGGCGACCGGCAGGGAGCGGAGCGCGGAGCCGACGGTGTCCGCCTCGACGTCGAAGCGGCGCTGCCCGCCGACCTCGGCGGCGAGCATCCCCGGGAGCAGGACTACCGCCAGTCGGTCGCCTCGACGGAGAGGATCGGCGGAAGGTGCGTTGCGGCCTCGACCCAGCTGTCGCCGCCGTCGGCGCTCGCGAAGACCGAGCCGCTCTGCGTCCCGAAATAGACGCTGCCCCCGTCGAACGACGAAGACTCGCGGAGCACGGCCACCCAGGCCGGATCCGGGAGGCCGCCCTCGAGGAGCTCCCAGCTCTGACCGCCGTCGTGTGTGCGGTAGACGCCCAGCCGCCCGTCAGGCGTGACGCGGTTCTCGGCGCCCTCCTCCGGGATGACGAAGGCGGTGTCCGGATCGGACGGGTCGAGCATGATCGGGAAGCCGAAGCCGCTCGGGAGCCCGTTGCCCTCGAGGCGCTCCCAGTTTCGGCCGTAGTCGTCCGAGCGGTACACGCCGCAGTGGTTCTGCTGCCAGAGGCGCTCCGGCCGGGCCGGGTGGACGAGCAGCTTGTGCACGCACTGCCCGACCTCGGGGAACGGGTTGTCCGGGAAGAAGTCGGCCGCCACGCCGGAGTTGGCCGGCTCCCAGGACTCGCCGCCGTCCTCGGTGCGGAAGGTCCCCGCGGCGGAGATCGCGACGTACATCCGGTTGGGGTCGTCCGGGTCGAGCTGGATGGAGTGGCAGCACATGCCGCCGGCCCCCGGGTTCCACTTCTCCCGGGACTCGTGCCCGACGAGGCTCTGCACGGTCTCCCACGTGCGTCCGGAGTCGTCGCTTCGGAAAAGGACGCCGGGTGCGCCGCCGAGCCAGAGGCGGCCATTCTCGCCCTCGCGCCCCGGCCGAACGTGCCAGGTCTTCTCGAGCGTGAGGCCGGATTCCTCGGGGAGGCCGAGCTCCTCGGCGCGCGTCCAGGTTTCGCCGCGATCCTCCGAGCGGTGCACGGTCGCGCCGTAGACGAAGCTGTTCGTCGCCGCGTAGACCGAGCCGTCACGCGGGTCGGGAACGGCGTGGAAGACCTCCCAGCCCGTCAGCAGCGGGTCGGAGACCGCCCAGTCGCGGCGGTCCTCGTCGGAGGAGAGGACGAAAAGGCCCTTCCGCGTGCCGACGAGGAGGGCGGGCACTAGAGGCCGGGCCCCGATCCCGTTCCGACGATCGTGAACGCGCTCGTGGCGATCGCGGGCACCCGCGTCCCGAAGGGGTAGCGCTCGTCGTAATAGTCGCTGCGGTTCACGAGCACGACCTCGTCGGAAAGACCGAGGATCCCCTCGACGAGCTTCGGGAACGACGTGGTGAAGCGGAGATTCACGAGCGGCTTCGTCACCTTACCGCCCTCGATCTTGAACGTGCCGTCGCGTGTCATGCCCGTGATGATCCCCTCGCGCGGGTCGACGACGCCGAGGTAGTGGAGCCGGGTCACGTAGATGCCGTCACCCACTCGCTCCGGTAGCTCACCGGTCGGCACGTCGCCGGCGCGTACCGAGAGGTTGAGCGGCAGCGGGCCGAATCCTTGCGCGGGCGCCGTGAGAGCGTGGCCGGTGGACTCGTGGCCGTCGCCGGCGCGCTTGGCTGTGCGGCGGTCCCAGACGACGTCCTTCGCGACGCCGTCCTCGACGATCGTGACGCGCTGCTTGGGCACGCCCTCGAGATCGAACGCCTTGGGCATGCCCTCGGGGTCGAGACCGTCGTCGATCAGCGTGAACTTCTCGTCGAAGAGCTTCTCGCCGAGCCGCCCGCTCAGGTAGCTGCGTCCCTCGAGGCAGGACAGGGCTCCGAGGGAGCTGAACCCGAAATACCAGAGGAGCTCGGAGAAGGCATAGGGCTCGAGGATGGCGGCGTGCGTGCCGGCCTCGATCTCCGTCGCGCCGCGTGTCCTGCCCGCCTTTTCGGCTGCCTCCCGCGCGCAGCCCGCCGGGTCGAGGTCGCCAGCCTTCCAGGACGTCTCCTCCGCGTAGCCGGAGGCGTCGTCAGAGGCCGCGATGGCGAGGACGCTCGCGTCGGTCATTCCCTGGCTGACCGCATGGCCGGTGCTCGAGGCCACCGCCGTCTCGGTCGCGCCGCTCGTGAAATACCCGTAAAGGCCGTACTCGGGAGCGGCCTCGATCGCCTGCGCGGCGAGCGCGGCCTGCTCCTCGGGGGTCAGCACCGCGGTCTCTTCGTCGTAACCGGCCACGTCGGGGACGGCGGCCGGCGGCTGCAGCCCTGCGTACCCGGGATCCGCGGGCGCGCTGTCCGCCGCCTCGGCGGCCCGCCGGGCCATCTCCCGGAGACCCTCGTCGTCGGTTCGGTTCGTGACGGCACAGCCGACCTTCCCGTCCCGGACGACGCGGAGCGTGATCGACTCGTCGCTGATCAGCGTCGGCTGGTGGACCTCGGAGCCGGCGAAGCGCGCGAAGCCCGACTCCTCGACCTGGACGACGGCGTCCGCCTCGTCCGCCTCGGCGGCCCGCCAGGCGCGATCGGCGAGCTCGAGCGCCCGGCCGTCAGACGTCACGGACGCCAACCTGGACGTTGCGGAAGCGGCCCGGGGCGGTGCCGTGAGACACGTGCGCGTGCTGGCCCGGCTGGCCCTTGCCGCAGTTCGTCAATCCGTAGAGCTCCCATTCGTCGGCGCCGCCGACCGCGTCGAGCCCGGACCAGAAGATCGGCGTCGTGCCCATGTAGGTCGCGTCGCGCAGCATGCGCCCGAGCTTGCCGCTCTTGATCTCCCATGCGATCTGCGTCCCGAACTGGAAGTTGAGGCGCTTGTCGTCGATCGACCAGCTCTTGTTCGTGCACATGAAGATGCCGTCGTCGACGTCGGCGAGCAGGTCGTCGAAGGACCCCTCGCCCGGCTCGAGGTGCAGGTTCGTCATGCGGACGAGCGGCATCCGGCTCCACCCGTCGGCGCGCATCGAGCCGCCGTTCCCCGCTCCGATCATCCGCGCGGTCTCGCGCGACGAGAGGAAGCCGTTCAGGACGCCCCCTTCGACGACGGGCTGCCGTCCCGCGGGCACGCCCTCGTCGTCGTAGGCGAAGGTGCCGAGCCCGCCGGCAGTCGTCGAGTCCGCGGTGATGTTCATCAGGTCCGACCCGTAGCGGAGGCTGCCGAGGTCACCCGGCTTGAGGAAGCTCGTGCCGGCGTAGGCCGCCTCGGTCCCGTAGACCCGGTCGAGCTCGGTCGGGTGGCCGACCGACTCGTGTACCTGCAGCACCATCTGCTCGCTGTCGAGGACGACCGTCATCACTCCCGACGGGCATGGGTCGGCGCGAAGGAGGGCGGCCGCCTCCTCGGCGACCCGCGGCGCGTTCCCCGGGAGGTCCAGGCCCTCGACGTACTCCCAGCCCGACTGCGAGCTCGAGCCGCCGTGCGCGCTCGGGTAGCTGCGGATCTGAACCTTCCCGTCGCGGATGGCGAGCGCGTCGATCCCGCCTCCGCACTCCACGAACTCCTGGTAGACGTCGGCGCCTTCGGAGGACTGGAACGCCCGCTCCTCGCGCTGGGCGCGAAGCGTCGCCTCCGTGATCTCCACGTCCTCGTGCCTCATTCCCCCTTCGGCCCGGAGGCAGAGCTCGACCTTCTCTGAGAGCGGGACGTCCAGCGGATCGCGCGTGGCGGACGTTCGGTACTCGCCCTTCTCGGCCGGCGCGGGCGCGAGCTCGACCTGGCGTCTCCCCGACCGGCCCGCGCTCGCGCGCGCGAATGCGACTGCACGCTCGGCGGCGGACCGTGCTCCTTCCTCCGTCAGCCGGCGGTCGCATGCGAATCCCCAGGCGCCGTTGACGAGGACGCGGACGCCGACGCCTTCCGTCTCGCCGTCCGAGACCGACTCGACCTCACCGTTCTTCGTCGCCACGTGCTGGGCCCGGCGTGTCACCGCGCGCGCGTCGGCATAGCCGGCCCCGCCGGCCGTCGCCACGTCGATCGCCTCTCCACAAAGTTCGCGCACGAGCCGCGCGTACCTTAGCGATGGGAGAAGAACGAAGGCACCCCTCTTCGGGGTGCCTTCGCGCTGCCTGTTATGCGCTGGAGAGGACTTGAACCTCCACGCCCCGCAAGGGGCACAAGGCCCTCAACCTTGCGCGTCTACCAATTCCGCCACCAGCGCGCGAAGCGCATTGTAGCTAGGCCGGAGTTTGACTCCGTCCGAAACCCGCGCTACCGTGATGCGAACAGACGTTCGACCAGGGAGCCGAGCATGCTGAGCAAGCGCCAGCAGGAGATCTACGACTTCGTCGTCAGCTACGCCGCCAAGCACGGGTATCCACCGACCGTGCGCGAGATCGGCGAGGAGGTGGGCCTGGCCTCGCCCTCGACGGTGCACGCGCATCTCGCGAATCTCGAGCGTGCCGGGATGCTGCGCCGCGACCCGACCAAGCCTCGCGCCCTCGAGGTCGTCGGCCGCGAGCGCGCCTCGGGCCCCGGTCCCGTGCGTGTGGCCGCGCCCGACCCACGGCGCCTGCCGCTCGTCGGCGAGATCGCCGCAGGCGGCCCGCTCCTCGCCGAGGAGAACATCGAGGACTACCTCGCGGTGCCGGAGCCGCTGACCGCCGGAGGGGACGAGTTCCTTCTCCGCGTCAAGGGCGAGAGCATGATCGACGCCGGCATCCTCGACGGCGACTACGTCGTCGTTCAGAAGCAGCAGACAGCCCGCGACGGCGACATCGTCGTGGCGCTCGCCGGCGAAGACGAGGCCGCCGACGAGGCGACCGTGAAGCGCTTCTTCCGCGAGAACGGGCGCATCCGGCTCCAGCCGGAGAACGAGACCCTCGAGCCGCTCTATCCGACCCACGTCCAGATCCTCGGCAAGGTGATCGGGGTCTTCAGGCGAGTCTGATGACGGAGATCGTGGCCCTCAATCGCACGCTCGACCAGGAGCTCCTGGCGCTCATGCGCGGCGCGAGCCTCGAGTGCCCAGTCTGCGGCGAGTTCGTCCTCCACACGGGCGGGGCGATCCTCTGCCCGCAGTGCGGGACCCGCTTCGAGGCTGGCGCGGAATCGGGGCTACAATTGACCGTGCAGGCCGGGTGATCGCGGGCCGGGCCGCTTCGGCGGGTCGGTCCGAGGAAAGTCCGGACACCGCAGGGCAGGACGCTGGGGAAATCCCAGGCGGCGAAAGCCGACGGAAAGTGGCACAGAAAGGAGACCGCCAGCGGCGAAACGTCTCTCTCCGGAGACGCCGAAGGCAAGGGTGAAAGGGTGGGGTAAGAGCCCACCAGCGTCGTGGTGACACGACGGCTAGCCAAACCCCGTCCGGTGCAAGGCGAACAGGCTCCGTTTCAGGCGGCCCGCCGAGGAGCCGGGTGCGTTGCTCGAGCCACCGGGGAACCGGTGGCCTAGATGGATGGTCACCCTCGACAGAATCCGGCTTACAGGCCTGCTACACGAAGCCCCGCTCCGGCGGGGCTTCGCAGTTAAGGGCAAGATGCGCCATGCAGATCGGCAAGCCCGGCGAGCCCGTCACGCACGTGAGCCAGGCCTACCCCGACAGAGTCGAGGTGCGCGGGCGGGATCTGTCAGGCGACCTCATGGGTCGCCTGACCTTCACCGAGTACTTCCACCTCCTGCTCACCGGCCGCGAGCCGACCGACGACGAGCGCTACTTCCTCGACCTGCTGCTCGTCGCCATTGCCGAGCACGGGATGATGCCGACCAACGTCGCGGCCCGGATGACGCTCGCTGCCGACCCCGCGTCGCTCCAGGGCGCGGTCGCGGCGGGGATCCTCGGCGCCGGCCCAGTCGTCCTCGGCACCTCGGAGGAATGCGCGCGATTGCTCGAGGAGGCACAGGCGAAGGTCGCTGCGGGGGCTGAGCCCGCGGCGGCTGCTGCAGAGCTCGCCGGGGCGATCAAGGAGGGGGGCGGCAAGGTGCCGGGCTTCGGGCATCCTGTGCATCGGCCGCTCGACCCGCGGGCGGAGCGAATCCTCGAGCTCGCCGACGAGCGCGGCGCGAGCGGGCCCCACGTCGCCCTTGCGCGCGCCTTCCGCGACGCGGTCGCCGAGATCTGGGGCAAGCCGCTGACAATGAACGTCGCGATGCCGATCGCCGCTGTGCTGCTCGACCTGGGCTTTTCGGCTGCCACCGTGAAGGCGATTCCCATCCTCGCGCGCACGGCCGGCCTCCTCGCCCATCTCGCCGAGGAACAGGAGAACCCCATCGGCTTCCTCCTTGCCGCTGCCGCGGAGGACGCCGTGAAGTACGAGCCTCCGGCGGAGTGATGCTCGAGCCGGAGGTCGAGAGCCGCCCCTGGGAGGAGCAGCTCGCCCTCGACGACCGGAGCTATCGCACACAGGTCGCCTACCTCTTCGAGCGCTCGGCGTTCTACCGGGAGAAGCTCGGCGCAGCAGGGATCTCTAGTCCTGAGGAAGCGGGCGGCCTCGAAGGCATCGCGCGCCTGCCGCTCACCGAGAAGAGCGAGTTGAAGGCGACCGCGACGCGGGAGAACCCGATCGGGACGCACCTCTGTGTCGAGCGCGGCGAGATCGCCCGCATCTACTCCACGAGCGGCACCACCGGAACGCCGAGCTACATCCCGCTCACCGCGGGCGACCTCGACAACTGGATCAGGGGCTCGGCGCGGAGCTATGCGGCATCGGGTGTCTCGTCAGGAGAGCGCATCGTGTCGACCTACAACGCCGGGCCCTTCGTCGCCGGCGCGGCGCTCGACGCCTTCGAGCGCATCGGGCTCAGCCACATCCCGGTCGGCACGGGTAATACGGAGCGGCTCATGCTCGCCATCGAGCTGCTCGAGCCGGAGACCGCCGTGCTCACGCCCTCCTACGCCGCCCACTTGCTCGAATGGGCCGCCGAGCGTGGGAAGGACATGCGCGGCTCGAGCGTGCGTCGTGTGCTCGTGGCCGGCGAGCCCGGAGGCGGGGAGCCGGCGTTTCGCGCCAAGCTCGAGAAAGGCTGGGATGCCAAGGTCACAGAGGCGATGGGCATCGGAGACATCGGCGCGTCGCTCTGGGGCGAGTGCGAAGAGCAGGACGGGATGCACCTCGGCGCGCGCGGCTTCGTGCACGCCGAGCTGATCGACCCGGAGACCGGCGACGCCCTCGCCATCACCGACGGCGCGAAGGGCGAGCTCGTCCTGAGCCACCTGCAGCACCGCGCGGCGCCGCTCGTCCGCTTCCGAACCCGCGATCACGTCGAGTTTCGGACAAGCCCGTGTCCCTGCGGGCGGACGAGCCCTCGCGTCCGCTGCATCGGTCGCACGGACGACATGCTCATCGTCCGGGGAGTCAACGTCTTCCCGTCGGCCGTGCGCGAGGTCGTGAACGGCTTTGCGCCGAGGGTCAGCGGCCACATCCTCGTCAGGCCGCGGGACCCGGGCGTGAAGCAGGAGCCGCCGCTTCCGGTCGCGGTCGAGCTCGCCGAGGACACGTCTCCGGATGACGAGCTGGCGCAGGCGATCGGCGAGCGGCTGCGGAGCGTGCTCGTCGTGCAGGCGCGCGTCGAGCTCGTCCCGTGGGGAAGCCTGCAGCGGAGCGAGTACAAGTCGAAGCTCGTCGAGCGCTGAGCGATTGACCGGCGTCGGTAGAGTCACCTCGTGGACGCCGAACAGGCACGCGAGCTCCTTCGCCGGGAGCGGCAGCGAATCGAGCGGGCGCTTGCCGAGCAGGCGGGCGAGAGCGACGGCGAGCTTTCGACCGTCGACCAGCATCTCGGCGACCAGGGCAGCGAGCTGTACGAAGACGAGTTCGAGGCCGGTCTTCGCGAGCGCCTCCTGAACGAGCTCGCCGCGGTGGAGCGCGCGGAGGCCCGCGTCGACGCGGGCACCTACGGCCTCTCGGTCGAGAGCGGGGAGCCGATTCCGGACGAGAGGCTCGAGGCGATCCCGACCGCCGAGCGCACCGCCGAGGAGCAGGGGCGCTTCGAAGGCCGCCGCTGAGCCCGGCAGGGCAAGCTCCGTAGCCGCCGAACCACGTCTGGGTGTCCAAGCCGGAACCGGAAGGCAGCCGCGACGAGGCCCGTCTCGAGGCGACGTCCTTCGCGTTCGCAGCATTCGGGCTCCTGATTCTGCTCGCGGTTGTCAGCATGATGGAGGGCTGGGAGCTCGTCGACGTCTCCGGGCTGGATCTGGCTCATCGTGGCCATTCCCGAGGTCCTTCTCGTCGGCGCGATCGCCGCTCGACGCTCCCCAGGACCGTGGACATCACCGTGATCTTCGTCGTCCTCTCCGCCAATCTGTGCGGACTCGGCGCTGCTCATCGCTGCGCTCGTCACGGAGGACAGCAGCGACCTCTCGGGCGGGCAGCTCCTCATGAGCGGTGCCGTCCTCTGGCTCACGAACGTGATCGTCTTCGGCCTCCTCTACTGGAGCCTCGATGCCGGCGGCCCTCGGGCGCGTGCCAAACGCGGGCGCAGACGGCCCGACTTCTGGTTTCCGCAAGACGACAACGACCGCCTGGCGCACACCGGCTGGCACCCGCGGCTCGAGGACTACGCGTATGTGGCGCTGACGAACGGCATCGCCTTCAGCCCGACGGACGCCATGCCGCTGACCCGCCGCGCCAAGACGCTCATGGGTCTCGACGCCCTGATCTCGGTCGGCGCCGTGCTCCTCGTCGCGGCGCGTGCGGTCAACGTGCTCGGCGCCTGAGAGTCTACTTCCCCCGACTCCGCGGCACCGGGAGATAGGAGAGAACATGCGAAGAGTGATGCGATTGCGCTCGCGTGTCGGATTGGCGAGCGCGCTGGTCGCTCTCGGGCTCCTCGTCGTAGTGACGTCAGGATTTGCGGGCGCCACGGCGACGGGGAAGTCGTCTGAGCGCGAGCTCACCGAAGCCGAGGACGGCACCTTCGAGGTGCTCGAGGCGGCGGACCAATACGCGGAAGCCAGGACGTCTCCGGCCGACGTCGTCGAGCCGGGTGCATTCTCGGGCGCGTACGCCGAAGCCAAAGCGCTGCCCGTATTCGGTGGGCCGTGGACCGAGCTGACGACCCAGAACTACAACAGCGATGCCCAGGGCTATCGCGACCCGGTGTGGTCGAACTCCGGTGGCGGTGCAGGCCTTGTCAGCGGGCGTGTAACGGCGCTCGCTGTGGACGGAAGCACGCTCTACGCGGGCACGGCCGACGGCGGTGTCTGGAAACGCCAGGGCGGGAGCTGGTCGCCGCTTCTCGACGATTCGCCAACGCTTTCGATCGGAGCCGTCTCGGTCGACGCGAGCCACGGCCTCTGGGTCGGAACCGGCGAGGCGAACACGAGCTCCGACTCGTACGCGGGCATCGGGATCCTGTACTCCGGCGACGGCGGGGCGAACTTCGCGCGTGTCGGTGGCGACGAGCTCCAGAACACGCTTGTCGGGAAGATCATCTTCGTGAACGGGTGGGCGCTCGCTGCGACGAGCAAAGGCCTCTACAGGCATCCGGCCAACACCACCTCCGGCGCGTGGACAGCGGTTCTCAAGCCGAGCGGCTGCTCGGCCGCCGGTGGCACTCCCGACACGGTCAACGTGACCGACGTCGCGGTCAAGCCCGGGACCGGGGGCCAGGTCGTCGACGCCGTCATCGGCTGGCGGGCCGGCTCGAACTGCAACGGGTTCTTCCAGTCGACGAACGGCGGCCAGTCGTTCAGTCGCCTCACCATCGGTGGCGCGATCAACGGGAAGGACCTCGGTCGCACCTCGATCGCCTGGTCGGCAAACGGCGCCAAGGTCTACGCGGTTGTGCAGTCGGCGTCGATGTTCAACCACGCGAAGACCGACCAGGGCGGCACGATCCTGCAGGGCATCTACATGTCCACGACGGGGTTCGCGGGCCCGTGGAACAAGGTTGCCGAGTGGAGGAACCTCGCGAACGGCGGTTCGGCCCTCAAGGCCGGGCGCGGTTATCACCCGGGTGTCCAGGCCTGGTACAACCAGTTCCTCGCGGTCGACCCGCAGGACGCCAACCACGTCTATCTCGGGCTCGAGGAGGTCTTCGAGTCCACGGACGGTGGCGGGAAGTGGACGGCGGTCGGCCCTTACTGGAACTTCGGCATGCCGTGCTCCGACGGGCCGGACGGCCTAAACAGCTGTCCGATGACGACCCATCCTGATCAGCACGCGATCGCCATCTCCGGGAACACCGTCTACATCGGGAACGACGGCGGCGTCTATTCGAGGTCGCGTACGAACCACGCGCAATACGGCTGGACGAATCTCAACTCCGGCCTCAGGACGCTCCAGTACTACTACGCCGACGCAGGCCCAGTGCCGGGCGGTGACGCCCTCTGGGGTGGCCTACAGGACAACGGCGAGTCGCTCCTCTCACCGGGTGCGACGACGATGGTCTCGCCTTTCGGCGGTGATGGTGGCGACACTCTCGTCGACCACACGAATGGGAACAAGGCGGTCGTCGAGTACGTCGGGCTGGACATGGCGCTGACGACGAACGGTGGCCAGTCGGACGGGACCCCCGGGTCGAACTCCTTCCGAGAGATCTCGCCATCGTGCTTCGCGTTCACGTACACGCCGAGTCCATGCGACGCGCTCGCCCGGTTCATCGCTCCGTTCGAGCCCGATCTCGCGAATCCGAACCTCTGGATCGCCGGCGGGCAGTACGTCTGGATCAACGATCCGGGCGGAGTCGCAAAGGGTTGGAACACCACGTGCGGCTCGTCCTCCTGCGACTGGCAGATCCGCGGCGACAGCGGCGCCGGACACTCGATCACGCAGGTCGCCATGAGCAACGGGACGTGGTACGCCGCTTGGTGCGGCCCGTGCAACTCGGACGGCTTTGCCCGCGGGATCCTGACGAACTATGGCGGAACCGTTCATCAGCTGAGCCTGCCCGCCGGATTCCCGAACAGGTTCATCCAGGGCTTGGTCGTCGAGAAGAATCACTCGAACCACGCCTACGTGGTCTTCAGCGGCTTCTCCCGACGGTGGACGAGCACGTTCTACTCGGGCGAAGGCCACGTTTTCGAGACGATGAACGGTGGGGCAACGTGGACCGACATCAGCGGGAACCTGCCGGACGCTCCGGGCGACGATCTCGTCCTGACGCCGAGCGGGCACCTCGTCGTCGCGAGCGATATCGGCGTCTTCTACTCGCCGAGCTCGCACGGGGGAACCTGGTTCCGCTTCGGCACCAGGCTTCCGACGGCGTCCACGAACGACGTGCAGCTGAGCCCTGACGGCAGCTACATCCTCGCCGCCACCCACGGCCGCGGTCTCTGGAAGATCGCGACTCCGTAAGGCCGGAGCAGCGAGCGGCATCGAAGCGGCCCCGGCAACGGGGCCGCTTCCCTACTCGGGCGTGACGTAGGCGGCGGTGAGGCCGCCGTCCACGAGGAAGGTCGCGCCGTTCACGTACGACGACTCGTCGCTGGCGAGGAAGAGCGCGCCGTAGGCGATCTCCTTCGCCTGGGCCAGCCTGCCCATCGGCAGGTGGACGAGCCGGCGTTCGAGCGCTCCCGGAGTCTCGTCGAAGAGCCGCATGAGGAGCGGCGTCTCCACGGGGCCGGGGCACAGCGCGTTGACGCGCACGCCTCGACGCGCGAACTCGACGGCGAGCTCCCTGCTCAGGGAGAGGACGGCGCCCTTCGACGCGGTGTAGGAGATCTGCGACGTCGCCGCGCCGGCGAGAGCCACGAACGAGGCGACGTTGATGACCGAGCCGCCGCCGCGCTCGAGCAGGTGCGGGATCCCGTGCTTGCAGCAGAGGAAGACGCCCTTCGTGTTGACGTCCTGCACGCGCTGCCACGCGTCGACCTCGGTCTCGAGGACCGAGGCGTCGTCCGCGGGCATGATCCCCGCGTTGTTGTAGAGGACGTCGACTCCGCCGTAGCGCTCGGCCGCCGCGGCGTACATGGCCTGCACGCTGCCGGGGTCGGCGACGTCCACCTTCTGGAAGAAGGCCTCGCGGCACTCGGCCGCGGTCGCCTCGCCCTTCTCGGGATCGACGTCTGCAACGCAGACGCTGGCGCCTTCCTCCGAGAAGAGGATCGCGGCCTCCCGGCCGATGCCGCCGGCCGCGCCGGTGATGACGGCGACTTTTCCGTCCAGGCGTCCCATGCGATGCGCGAGCTTAACTGTGGAAGACCGGCGAGGATCGAGTCGAGCCGGTCGAAGCGCTCGTCGGCGGCCTGTTCCTTCGAGCCGCTGAACCAGACGAGGACGACGTTCCCGCCGTAGCGCTTGTAGGCGACCCAGGTCTTGCTCTGCGAGTCGAGCTCCCAGTAGATGCCGTCGGCGCTCCGGGCGAGCGGCTTGTCCGTGTCCTTGTCCTTGAAGAAGGAGGCGAGCGAGGCGCTCTTGCCCGGCTTGCCGACGTAGACGTTGAAGATCCCGTAGCGGTCGACGAGCGACTGCGGCATGTCGAGCCCGTAGCCGAGCTGGTCCCAGGCGGGGTCGCTGACCGCCGCCGGCTCGAGCGGCCGCCCGGTCGCCTGCTTGAACGTCTGCCGGACCTGCGCAGGAGTGAGCGTCTGCTCCTGAGTCTGGTCGCTGGCGGCGCCGCACCCGGCCAGGACGACGAGGGCGAAGACCGCAAGCGAGAGCAGGGCGATGCGTCTCACTGCGTCCAGAGAGTAGCGCCTCGCCTGAACGGAGGCTCTGCCCGTTTGAGTCGTCCGGCGCCAGAGGGCAGGATGGAGGCCACTCGAACAAGGAGCCCCTCGATGTTCACAAAGCCAAGGTTGATCGCGGTGTTCGCGGCCGCAGTCCTCGCCGCTGGAGTGCTCGTGGTCGGCGCGATCGGCGCGACAGGAAGCGGCACTGCCGACCAGGTGACGTTCAGAACGAGCAACCGCGTCGACACACCGTCGGGCTCGTTCATCAATACCGGCAGCCAAGTGGTCGTCAACCCGGGCACCGGCCCGATGCTCATCCGTTTCTCTGCGACCGGCTACGAGCAAGATTTCAACAGCGGAGGCGGATTCGCGGGCCACAAGTACGCGGCGATGTTCGTCCGAGTGCTCGTCGATGGCTCACAGGTTGGTCCCGCGGTGCGGTTCTTCGACAACACCGGGAAGGTCGGCGTGCAGAAGCCGCGGCCGACGACGACCTCCTATGAATGGGCGGTGAACACGACGGCTGGCTCGAAGACAGTACGGGTCCAGTTCAAGAACCTGCACACCTTCGACAGCGCGACCATCCTGCACTCGACGCTGACGGTTCAGAACGGCTAGCTAGCGGCGCTCTTCGGCGTACCGGCGGGCCTCGTCGACGAGGCCCTGAAAGAGGGCGAAGTCCTCCCCTGCCTCGGGGTGCCAGAGCACGCCGACGGCGAAGCGCTGCGCGGGATCCTCGACGGCTTCGATCGTCCCGTCGTCGGCGCGGGCCGATTCCTGCAGCCCTTCGCCGAGCCTCCCGAAGCCCTGGTGGTGGTGGCTCTTGACCGGCGCGCGGTCGCCGAGCAGGCTCTGGATGCGGGTTCCCGGGACGAGGTCGACGTCGTGGTCGGCGAAGATCCCGGGCGGGTTGTGCTTGTGCTTTTCGTCCCCGACGACCTCGGGCAGGTGCTGGACGAGGTCGCCGCCGCGGGCGACGTTCAGCACCTGGCTCCCGCGGCAGATTGCGAGGACCGGCATGTCGCGCTCGAGCGCGCCCTCGAGCAGCGCGAGCTCGGCGTCGTCGCGCCTGCGGACGATGCCGGAGGTCTCCTCGTGCGCTTCCTGGCCGTAGAGCTCCGGGTCGAGGTCGGAGCCGCCTGAGAAGACGAGGCCGTCGAGCCCGTCGAGGGTCTCGTCGACCGCGTTCTCTGCCGGCGGGACGAGGAGCGCGCGGCCGCCGGCCTGCTCCACTGCCTGCACGTACGCGGCGGGGACGAGCGCGGCCTCGAGATCCCAATAGCTCCACTTGGCCGGCACCACGTACGTCGTGATCCCGATCAGCGGCTTACCCACGCTCGAAGAGCCTCTCCCGCTCGTAACCGGTCACGACCTGGTCGAAGAGCCGCTGCTCCGTGCGTGCGTAGTTCAGGTAGTGGTCGACGACGTCGTCCCCGAAAGCCGCGCGCGCCATCGTCCCGGCCTCGAGCGCATCGATCGCGTCGCGCAGCGAGTGCGGGAAGCGCTCGGCGTCGGACTCGTACGCGTTTCCCTCGAGCGGCGGCGGCAGCTCCAGCTGGTTCTCCACGCCGTGGAGGCCGGCCGCCAGCACCGCGGCGAAGGCGAGATACGGGTTGACGTCCCCGCCGGGGATCCGGGTCTCCGCGCGCAGGCCGTTGCCGTGGCCGACGATGCGGAAGCCGCACGTGCGGTTGTCGTGCCCCCAGGCGAGGGTGGTCGGCGCCCAGCTGCCGGCGGCGTAGCGCTTGTAGGAGTTCACGTTCGGCGCGAGGAAGAGGGCGAGCTCGCGGAAGCACGCGATCTGGCCGGCGAGGAACTGCTTGAAGACGTCGGACTCGCCCGCAAATGCGCTCTCGTCGCCGCGCCAGAGGCTCGCGTGGATGTGGCAGGAGTTGCCGATCCACGTGTGGTCGGGCTTCGCCATGAACGTGATCGAGCAGCCGTTCAGGTGCGCGATCTCCTTGGCGCCGTTCTTGTAGACCGTGTGGTTGTCCGCCATCGCGAGGGCCGGTGCGTAGCGGAAGTTGACCTCCTGCTGGCCGGGCCACGCCTCGCCCTTCGAGCTCTCGACCGGGATCCCGGCCGCCTGCATGTGGTTGCGGATCTGGCGGAGGAAGGGCTCGTCGTAGGTCGTGGCGAGGATGTGGTAGTCGAGGATGTAGGGCACCGACGGCGTCAGGTCCTCGTAGCGCTTTGCGTGAGCCTCGGCGTAGGTCTCCTTGAGGAGGTAGAACTCGAGCTCGGAGCCGAACATCGGCGTGTAGCCGAGCTCCGCGGCGCGCTCCACCTGCCGCTTCAGGACCTGCCTCGGCGACGGGTTGACCGGCGTGCCGTCGTGCCAGAGGACGTCGCAGAGGACGAGAGCCGTGCCTTCCAGCCACGGAATCGGCCGCAGCGTGTCCAGGTCGGGCTGCAGGAGGAAATCGCCGTAGCCGCGCTCCCAGTTGGCGATCGAATACCCGGGGATGGGGTCCATCTCCATGTCGAGCGCAAGCAGGTAGTTGCAGCCCTCGACGCCGTGCTCCGCGACTTCGCCCTCGAGGAAGAACTGCCCTTGGACGCGCTTCCCCATGAGGCGGCCCTGCATGTCGGTGAAGGCGACGACGATCGTGTCGATCGCGCCGCTCTCGATCTCGGCAGTCAGCTCCTTCAGCGTCATGCGGGCGATCCTAACGTCCGCGGGGCTTGACAGCGTCCGCCCGAGGACGTCCTAATACGCGGTCTCAGACTCAGGAGGAAGCGGCATGAGCACCGAAGAGCAGGCGGCAGGACAGGGCCATTCCGACGACGAGAAGATCCTGCATCGACTTGGCTACGCGCAGGAGCTTTTCCGGGCGATGGGAGGGTTCCGCAACTTCGCGATCTCGTTCACGATCATCTCGATCCTCGCGGGGTGCCTCACCTCGTACAACATCGGCTTCGAGCACGGCGGCCCGATGTGGGTGACCTACGGATGGCTGCTCGTCGGCCTCATGTCGACCATCATCGCCCTCGCCATGGCGGAAATCGCCTCCGCCTATCCGACGGCCGGCGGTCTGTATTACTGGGCGTCAAAGCTCGGCAGCCCGGGCTGGGGCTGGGCGACCGGGTGGTTCAACCTGATCGGTCAGGTGGCGGTCACTGCGGCGATCGGATACGGGCTTGCGCTCTTTGGGCAGGCTCTCCTCGACTTCTGGTTCTCGTACACCGACCACATGAACGATTGGTTCGGCGCGTCGTTCGAGGCCTCGACCTACATTCTGTACGCGCTGTTCCTGACGGCGGCAGCCCTGATCAACTTTTTGAACATCAGCTTGACGTCCGGGCTGAACATGATCTCCGCTTGGTGGCACATGGCCGGCGTCGTGGTCATCGTCGGGATCCTGATCATCGTTCCGGACAACCACCAGTCGTTCTCGTATGTGTTCACGAAGACGATCAACAACTCTGGCTTCGGAGACGGAACGACCTCATTCGGGCTCGCGTTCCTGCTCGTGCTCGGGCTCGGCATGCTGCTCCCGCAGTACACGATCACGGGCTTCGACGCATCGGCGCATACCGCCGAGGAAACCAACAACGCCTCTCGGATGGCCGCGACCGGGATGTGGACCTCCGTAGTCGTCTCCGTCATCTTCGGCTGGATTCTCCTCGTGGCGGTCACGTTCGCGATCCCGAGCACCCAGGGGGCGCTCGACACGGTCAACGCCCTGGGGCTTCTCGTGCCCTGGATCTGGTCAGAGTCGATGGGCCAGAGCTGGGCGGAGGCACTGCTCTTCATCTGCGTCGTCGCACAGTTCTTCTGCGTGACAGCGTCCGTGACCTCGGCGTCTCGGATGATGTTCGCCTTCTCGCGCGACGGCGCCGTCCCAGGCCATCAGTACTGGCGGCGCGTCGGCAAGAACCGGGTGCCGAAGTGGTCGGTGTTCGGGATCTGGCTCTTCGCAGGCATCCTGATGATCCCTGCCGTTTGGAACTACTTCGTCGGGTACGCGGTCGGCACCGCGATTGCCGTGATCGGCCTCTACATCGCCTTCGTGATCCCGGTTTATCTGCGCTGGCGCAAAGGCGACAGCTGGGACGAGAAGAGAGCGTGGAGCCTCGGCAAGCACTACAAGTGGATCGATCCTCTCTCGGTCGCCTGGGTTGCGTTGATCACCATCATCTTCATGATCCCGCTGTACAAGGTTGGTCTTCCGTGGGAGGACGGCTTCGACTGGCGGTTCTCCAACTACACGATCCTCTGGTTCGCGGGCATCGGGCTGATCTTCGGCGGCTGGTGGGTCCTGTCGGCTCGCCATTGGTTTAAGGGCCCCATCCGAATGGGCACCGAGGAAGAGCTGGAGCGGATCGAGGAGCAGTACGAGCGTCCCGCAACCGGGGCCGCACCGGCGGGCAAGTAGCTAGCCGGCGCCGAGCTCTTCGGCCAAGAGAGAACAGGCAAATGCGCGCCACGCCACATCCGGCGTGGCGCGCAGTGCTGTGAGCGCCTCGGACACGTGGGGAAGGCCCTTGGCCGCCGCCTTCAGCTCGTCCAGGCCGCGTTCGAGGGCGAGCTGCCGGTCGACGGTTCGCACCTCCTCGGCGAGCGCGCTGACCGCGCGGCCGTTGAGGTCGAGGCCGCGGTCGGGGTCGCCGCCCGCGGTGAGGAGCAGCAACGCCCGGCGGCTTGCCCCGTGCGCCTCGTCTTCATCGATCTGAATCTCCTCGACCGGCCACCGAGGCCAGGACGACGAGCGCGGTCGCGAGCTCGTCGCCGCTCTCGTCATCGGCGAGCGAGCCCTCGAGGTCGCGCAGCCAGGCCGCCCTGCTCGTCACTGCCGCTCGAGCCAGAGCGCGAATGCGGCGATCGACGCCGCATCGTCGAGCGCTTCCAACGCCCCCACGAGCGGGAGCCGCTCGACCTCGATGTCCTCGTCGTCGTCGAGCTCGGCGGGATCGGACTCGCTGAGGCCGCTCGCCTCGAAGACGTGCACGAGCTCGGTGGAATAGCCCGGCGCGGCCCAGAACGTCCCGATGGCGTTCAGCACCTCGGCGGCCAGCCCGCACTCCTCCGCGAGCTCCCGGGCGGCCGCGTCCGCGGGAGCCTCCCCCTCCTCGAGCTTTCCGGACGGGAGCTCGAGCGTCCGCGTTCCCGAGCCCGGGCGAGACTGGCGCACGAGCACCAGCTCCCCGCCTTCGACGGCGATGAGCACCACAGACGGGGGGTGTTGGATCACTTCCACGACCGCGTAGTATCGCCCGGTGGTCGAGGGGAGCATCGCGTGAGATCACGTGCGCGCGCCGTCGTCATCGGCGGAGGGGTCGGCGGCGCCTCGATCCTGTACTGGCTCGCCCGGCTCGGCTGGGACGACGTCGTCCTTTGCGAGCGTGCGGACCTGACCAGCGGCTCGACCTTCCATTCCGCCGGCCTGGTCGGGCAGCTGCGCGGCTCCATCAGCCTGACCAAGATGATGATGAACTCGGTCGACCTCTACCGGACGCTCGAGGAGGAGGTCGGCCTCGAGACCGGCTGGCGCGAGGTCGGCTCCCTCCGGCTCGCCTCGTCTGAGGAGCGGATGCAGGAGCTTCGCCGCCAGGCCGGCTGGGCGAAGACCTTCGGGCTCCCGCTCGAGCTCGTCTCCGCCGAGCGGGCGGCCGAGCTCTTCCCGCCGATGTCCACGGACGGCGTGCTCGGCGCGGCCTACCTTCCGACCGACGGCTACATCGACCCGAGTCAGCTGACGTTTGCCCTCGCCGAGGGCGCGCGGCGGCGAGGCGCCGAGATCAACACGAACACGCGGGTGACCGGGATCGGGCTCGAGGGCGGCCGCGTGGTCGGCGTCGAAACGGACAAGGGCTCGATCGAGACCGGAATCGTGGTCAACGCGGGAGGCATGTTCGCGGGCGAGATCGGGCGCCTCGCGGGCGTGACCGTGCCGATCATCCCGATGGCTCACGAGTACCTCATCACGCGGCCGAGCGGGATCCCGCTCGACATCCCGACGATGCGCGACCCGTCGCTCCTCGTCTACTTCCGCGGCGAGTCGGGCGGCCTCGTCATGGGCGGCTACGAGCGGAACCCCGCGCCTTGGGGGCTCGACGGCATCCCGGAGGACTTCAACGGCAAGCTGCTGCCCGAGGACTGGGAGCGCTTCCACGAGCTCATGACCAACGCGTGCGTTCGCGTCCCCGACCTCGAGGAATCCGAGGTCATCAGCCTCGTCAACGGGCCCGAGGCGTTCACTCCCGACGGCGAGTTCATCCTCGGCGAGTCCGACGTGCGCGGCTTCTGGGTCGCGGCCGGCTTCTGCGCGCACGGCCTCGCCGGCGCGGGCGGGATGGGTCGGCTCGTCGCCGAGTGGATCGTCGAGGGAGTCCCGAGCCTCGACGTCTGGGAGATGGACTCGCGCCGCTTCGGCCCGCATTACCGCAGCCGCGACTACACGCTCGCGCGCACGTACGAGATCTATTCGACCTACTACGACATCAAGTACCCGGGCCAGGAGCGGCTCGCCGGCCGGCCGCTCAGGCTCTCGCCGACCTACGCGCGGCTCCAGGAGCTCGGCGCGTCGTTCGGGGAGAAGTCGGGCTGGGAGCGCGCGAACTGGTTCGAGCCCAACGCGGCGAGCGGGGACGAGAGCCTCCGGCCGCGCGGCTGGGCCGGGGAGATCTGGTCTCCCGCGATCGGAGCCGAGCACCGGGCCTGCCGCGAGACGGCCGCGCTCTTCGACGAGACCTCGTTTGCGAAGATCGACGTCGTCGGGCCCGGCGCGGCGGAGCTTCCTCGAGCACATGTGCGACAACCGGGTCGCCCGCGACGTGGGCGCGATCACGTACACGCAGATGCTGAACCAGCGCGGCGGGATCGAGTGCGACTTCACCGTCACGCGCCTCGCCGAGGACCGCTTCCGGATCGTGACCGGGACGGCGTTCGGAAACCACGACGCCGCCTGGATCCGGCGCCACCTCCCCGAGGACGGGAGCGCGCAGGTCGAGGACGTGACGTCCCGCTTCGCCTGCCTCGGCCTCTG
Organism: uncultured Actinomycetes bacterium; assembly: GCA_963766725.1. Taxonomy (GTDB): domain Bacteria; phylum Actinomycetota; class Thermoleophilia; order Gaiellales; family Gaiellaceae; genus DATEOR01. The sequence continues at coordinate 331,107 of CAVYBK010000006.1, read as the reverse complement.
GGGCCCGGCCGCGCGGGAGATCCTGCAGCCGCTCACCGATGCCGACCTCTCGAACGACGCCTTCCGCTACATGCGCGGGCAGGAGATCGCGGTCGGGCCGGTTCCCTGCCTCGCCCTCCGGGTCACGTATGTCGGCGAGCTCGGCTGGGAGCTCTACTGCCCGATGGAGTTCGGCCTCCGTCTCTTCGACGCGATCTGGGAGGCGGGCAAGGAGCACGGCCTCGTCGCGGGCGGCTACAAGGCGATCGACTCGCTCCGGCTCGAGAAGGGCTACCGCGTCTGGGGCGCAGACATCACTCCGGACGAGAATCCGTACGAGGCCGGACTCGACTTCGCCGTCAAGCTCGACAAGGGCGACTTCATCGGCCGCGAGGCGCTCGAGGACGCGTCGAAGTCCGAGCCGGAGCGCCGGCTTGCCTGCCTTGTCCTCTCCGATCCACGGTCGGTCGCGCTCGGCTCCGAGCCGGTGCGTGTCGAAGGGGAGACGGTCGGCCGCGTGACGAGCGGCGGCTACGGCTACTCCGTCGAGCGCTCGATCGCGTACGCCTATCTGCCGAGCGCGGCCGTGCAGCCCGGCCAGGCGGTCGAGGTCGAGATCTTCGGCGACTGGGTCGCGGGCGAGGTGGCCGAAGAGCCGCTCTGGGATCCGAGCGGCGAGCGAATCCGCAGCTAGAGCGGGAGCTCGGTGCCGATGCCGCGGTCCCGCGCCGCGGCAAGGACGCGCGCCGCGAACGCGGCGTCGAGAGCGCCGATGCCGAGGTTGCAGCAGACGACCCTTGCCGGCGAGCCGTCGCGAGCCAGCGCCTCGCCGACGCTGCCCTCGGGCTCGGGCCAGCCCTGGAAGTGCCCGAGCGAGCGGTAGTAGTCGAACTGGCTCACGTCGTCGACGAGGAAGAGCTCGGCGGAGGCGACCGCGTCGGCGCTGAAGTAGAAGTCGAAGTCGATCGGCAGGCCGAGCGAGCGCTCGGCGAGCCAGTCGGGCGTGAGCGGGGAATCAGGCTCCTCCACGATCGGCCCGGCGGTGACCACGATGTCGGCCTCCTCGACGGCCTCACGCGGCCCCGCGGCCCCCTCGACCCGGTCTCCGAGCGACCCGATGCGCTCGGGGTGGGGGTCCCAGGCCCGGATGGCGACCTCGGAGTTCAGCTCCCTCAGCACCTGGGCGTGGAACCGTCCCTGCTCTCCCGCTCCGAGCACGGCTGCCCGGCTCCAGTCCTCCGGCGCGAACCTGCGGATGCAGACGCCGCTCGCCGCGGCTGTGCGCGCTGCGGTGATCTCGGCGCCGTCCATGATCGCCGCCGGCACGCCCGTCTCCGGGTCGTTCAGGACGATGAGCCCCGTGATGTAGGGGAGGCCGCGCTCCTTGTTCGCCGGGTAGCCGGCCACCCACTTGAGCGCCGCGACGTCGTCGTCGCGCAGGTACGCAGGCATGGCGTGGATGAAGGAGTCGGGCCGCGGATGGATCCCCGGCTTCGGCGGGAGCTCGACGCGCCCCGCGCCGACCGCCCGGTACGTCTCCTCGACGAGGTCGAGCTGGTCGGAGACGCTCGGAAGGAGGCCCGCAACATCCTCCCGCGTCAGGTAGAGCAGGCTCACATCTCGTGGACGCGAACGGGCTCGACCACGACCTTGATGCGCTCCTCGCCCCGGCGCCACGGGTACGGGCGCTGCCCGATGTACTTCTCCGACAGGTCGTCGATCTGCGCCTCGGCCTCGTCGCCCTCGATCATCTCGACGACGCGTCCCGCGAGGTCCACCTTGTCCATCGGGTTGTCGCGCGCGGTGATGGACAGACCGATGCGCGGATCACGGCGCATGTTGCGCTCTTTCACCCGGCCCTTCGCGGTGTTGAACGTGACCCGGCCGTCTTCCACGTGCGTCCAGACCGGGGTGACCTGCGGCGATCCGTCCGAATTCACGGTCGCCACGAAGAGGATGTTGGGGTCCTCGAAAAGTTTGCGCGCCTTGTCGCTCAGCTCGGCCATGTCTCCTCCTTGCGGGTGTCCGGGCCGATGCTAGCCGCCACGCAATAAGTTAGTTGCGTCTTACGTAAGTATCTGCTTACAATACGCGTATGGAAAACGCCCTTCGCGCAATCGCGGAGCCGAACCGCCGCCGCATCCTCGAGCTCGTGGCCGACCGAGAGCGCTCGGCAGGGGAGATCGCCGCCGAGTTCTCGATCACGCGGCCGGCGGTGTCCCAACACCTCACGGTCTTGAAGGGTGCGGGGCTGGTGAGCGAGCGGCGCGAGGGCACCAAGCGTCTCTACAGCGTCCGGAGCGAAGGCTTCGAAGACCTGAGGGCGTTCCTGGAAACGTTCTGGGGCGACGGGCTCGAGCGCCTGAAGATCGCCGCGGAGCACGAGGAGGGAAGGAGGCGACGTGGCCGTCGACCAGCCTGAAGTCGCAACCGTTGTCGAGCGCGAGGTCAGGATCGCCGCCCGGCCGGAAACCGTGTTCGAGTTCTTCACCGATCCAGACAAGATGGTGCTGTGGAAGGGGCGCGAGGCCGACCTCGACCCCCAGCCCGGAGGCATCTACCGCGTCGAGATGGGCGACCGCATCATCGCGCGCGGCGAGTACGTCGAGATCGACCGGCCCAGCCGCGTGGTCTTCACGTGGGGGTGGGAGGGGCAGGAGTCGTCCGGGCCGCACGGCGTTCCGCCCGGGTCGAGCCGGGTCGAGGTGACGCTCGAGCCCGACGGCGAGGGCACGCTCGTCCGCCTCCGTCATCTCGACCTTCCGGAGGAGGCGCGGCAGATCCACGGCGAGGGCTGGGATCTCTATCTCGGCCGGCTCGTGATCGCGGCCACCGGCGGCGATCCCGGGATCGATCCAGCAGGGGTTCAGCAAGCGGACAAGGAGGAGTAGCAGTGCCGAAGTTCATCGACCACCACGAGATGAGCGACGTCGCCCCCGAGATGGCCGCCGCGATCGGCGAGCGCATCAAGGCCGGCGAGGCCGACGAGCACGGCGTGAAGGGCCTGAACGTCTTCCTGGGCAAGGACGGGACCGCGTTCTGCCTCTCGGAGGCTCCCGACGCGGAGTCGGTCGTCAAGGCGCACCAGGCGTACGGCTTCTCGCTCGACTCGGCCGACGTCGTCGAGGTGCAGAGCGTCGTCTAGGGCACTACGGTACGCGGGTGCCGCTCCTCACTGGCACCCGCGTGCTGGCCTGCGAGAACGGACTCGCGGGCCCGCTTTGCACGCGGCTTCTCGCCGACCTCGGCGCGGACGTGATCAAGATCGAGCGCCCGGGAGTCGGCGACGTCACCCGCGGCTGGGACTCGATCGCGAAGGGTGAGTCGAGCGGCTTCGTCTGGATGAACCGGGGGAAGCGGAGCGTCGCGCTCGACCTGAAGGACGACGCTTCGCGGCCGGCGCTCGAGGCGCTCATCCGCGCGAGCGACGTCTTCCTGCAGAACTTCACCCCGGGATGGGCGGCCGAGCACGGCGTGGACGAGCCGGCCGTGCGGGGCCACCGTCCCGACGTCGTCTACACGGAGATCTCGGGCTACGGGCCCGACGGCCCTTACGCCGAGCGCAACGCCTACGACCTCGTCGTCCAGGGTGAGACGGGTCTCATCTCGATCACAGGCACCCCCGAGGAGCCCGCGCGCGTCGGGGTCTCGATCTGCGACGTCGGCGCGGGAAGCTACGCCGCCGTCGCCACGGCCGCCGCGCTCGCGCGCCGCGCCCAGACCGGCGAGGGGGAGCGCGTCTCCGTGTCCCTCTTCGACACGATGGTCGACTGGCTCGGCTACTTCCCGCACCAGTGGTGGCATCGGCACGAGGTTCCGCCGCGGACGGGAATGCGCCATCCGCACTTCTGCCCTTACGGCCCCTTCCCGGCAGGCGACGGGCGCCTCTTCGGCTTCGCCGTTCTCTCCGACGAGCACTGGCGTGCGTTCACGCACGAAGTGGTCGCCCGGCCTGACCTGCACGCCGACGAGCGCTTTGCGAGCAACGAATCGCGGGTCGCGCACCGAGGGCATCTCGAGCCCGAGCTCGTCCGGGCCTTCTCGGCTCACAGTGCCGAGGAATGGCTGGAGCTCCTGCAGGCCGCCCACATCCCGTGCGGAGCCGTGAACGCGATCCCCGAGGTGATGGAGCACCCGCAGCTCGCCCACAACCGGCTCGTGGTCGAGGTCGACTCGCCGGCCGGGCCGATCCCGACGGTCGGCAACCCCTTCCTCGTCGGCGGCGCCCGCCCCGGGCTAGGAGCCGTGCCCGGGCTCGGCGAGCACACCGCCGAGGTCCTGCGCGAGCTCGGCGTCGAGCCAGGCTGACCGGCGTCCTCGGTCAACCTGCGAGCTCTTCTACCATCCTCCGCTGTTCGTCGTCCAGCCAGGGCGGCTCGCCCGCTGCGGCGTTCTCGGCCGCGTGGGCGGGATCCGCCGTCGCCGGGATCACGCAGGTCACGCGCCGGTCGGACAGGATCCACTTCAGGAGCGCCTCCGCCCAGGTGGAGACGCCGATGCGCTCGAGGCGCTCGGGCCCCGGGCCGGGGAGCAGGCCGCGCTCCGCGAAGGGCCGCATGACGATGACGCCCAGGCCGAGCTCCTCCGCGAGCGGAAGGATTCTCCGCTCGACGTCGCGCTCCATGGGGTTGTAGGGGATCTGGATCGCGTCGATCCGCCCGCTTCGCATCACCCGCTCGAGCTCCTCGAACGCGGAGCTCTGGTAGTGCGTCGCGCCGAGGAGGCGTACGCGGTCCTGCTCCCGTTCGTGCTCGAGCCACGCGAGGTGCTGCTCCCAGGCGACGAGGTTGTGCACCTGCTCGAGGTCCACCCGACCGCCGAAGTAGCCGAGCTGCGCTTCGAGCTGAAAGCGCCCCTGCTCCTGCGAGGGCGTCCAGATCTTCGATGCGATGAAGACGTCGTCGCGCCGGCCGTCGACCGCCTGGCCGAGCACCTCCTGGGCACGGCCGTACATCGGTGAGGAGTCGAAGACGCGCGTCCCGTTTCCGTACGCGGTCTCGACGACCTCGTCGGCGACCTGCTGGCGGTCGGGCCCGACGTCGAAGGTGAGCCAGGTGCCGAGCCCGACAACGGGCACCTCGACCCCGGTCTTTCCAAGGCTTCGGCGCTCCATACTATGGGGGGCCATGCCCGCGACGAGTCTTCTCGAAGCGCCAGAGCTGGCGGCGGAGCACATCGACGCTCGGGCGAGCGGAGAGAACTTCCCGGTTGTCTCGGTACTCGCGCCGCGGCACGCGCGGCCGCACCTGCGGGCGATCTACGGCTTCGCCCGGCTCGTGGACAATCTCGGCGACGAGGCGCATGGAGATCGCATGGTGCTCCTCGACGAGCTCGAGCGCGAGCTGGACGGCCCGCCGCGCACCGAGATCATGCAGCGCCTGCACGAGACGATCGACGCCTGCGGGCTCCCGCTCGATTCGTTTCGGCGCTTGATCGAGGCGAACCGGATCGACCAGCGCAAGACGCGCTATGCCAACTGGGAGGAGGTGCGGGAGTACTGCACCTACTCGGCCGACCCGGTCGGCCGCCTCGTAGCTCGGCGTCTACGGGCGCGCGGGGGAGGAAGAGCTTCTGCGGATGAGCGACTCGATCTGTACGGGCCTCCAGCTCGTCAACTTCCTCCAGGACCCGCCGCGCGATCTGGCGCTCGGCCGCGTCTACCTCCCCCAGAACGACCTCGCGCGGTTCGGCGTCGCCGACGACGACCTTGCGGGACCGCTCACCGACGAGATCGTCGCGCTGCTTCGCTACGAGGGCGATCGCGCGCGGAGCCTCCTCGAGGCCGGCTTGCCCCTCACCAAGGCGCTCGGCGGCCGCGCGGGGATGTCCGTGGCGCTCTACGCGCGCGGCGGCCTCGCTGCTCTCGACGCGCTCGAGCGCGCGGGGTGGGACGTGTTCACCAGCCGGCCGGCTCCGACCAAGTGGACCTTCGCCGGCCTCGCCTTCCGGGAGCTCTTCCGGCGGTGAACACCGAGCAGGCCTACGCCGAGACGGACCGGATCACGCGCGAGACCGCGCGGAACTTCGCCTGGGGGATCCGCGTCCTTCCGGGCCCGAAGCGCCGGGCGATCGCCGCGCTCTACGCATTTGCGCGCCGCATCGACGACCTCGCCGACCAGGAGGAGCCCGCCCGCGCCGAGCTCGAGTCGTGGCGGGCCGCCGTCGGCGCGCTTCCCGCCTCGCAGGACGGCGACGCGATCCTCGTCGCGCTCGCGGACGCGATCAGCCGCTATCCCATTCCGCCCGAGGCGCTCGTCGACCTCGTCGACGGTGCGCTCATGGACTGCGACCGAAACCGCTACGCGTCCTGGGACGAGCTGCGCGAGTACTGCCGGCGGGTCGCAGGGGCCGTGGGAGTCGCGTGCGCGGCCGTGTACGAGCCTTCGAGCTGGGAGGCGGCGAGGCCCCGCGCGCAGACGCTCGGCCTCGCGCTGCAGCAGATCAACATCATGCGAGACGTCGCCGAGGACTGGTCGCTCGGGCGCGTGTATCTCCCTCAGGACGAGCTGAGCCGGTTCGGGGTGAGCGAGGAGGAGATCGCCGCCGGTAGTCCCGGCCCCGGCTGGGGCCCGCTGATGGAGCACCAGGCGGTCCGCGCGGACGCGCTCATGCGCAAGGGCCTCGAGCTCCTCCCGCTCCTCGACCGGCGCAGCGCGCTCTGCGTGCGCAGCTTCGCGGGGATCTATCGCGGCCTCCTCGTGCAGATGCGGGCCCGCGGCTACGACGTCTTCAGCGAGCCGCCAAGCCTCTCGACCGTCGAGAAGATGAAGGCGGTCGTGGCGCTGTGAGGGTCGCGGTCGTCGGCGGTGGGCTCGCCGGGCTCGCGGCGGCGCTCGAGCTCACGAAGCAGGGCCACGACGTCCGCCTCTTCGAGGCGCGGCCGACGCTCGGCGGGGCGGTGCAGACCCTGCCGGAAAGGGAGGGCGACCCGAGCCCGCCGCCGGACAACGGCCAGCACGTCGCCCTCGGGTGCTGCACCGCGTACCTGGACTTCGTCGCGGAGATCGGCCAGGCCGCGTCGCTACGGCGCGTGCGGCTCGGGCTCCCGGTCGTCGCCGAGGACGGAAGCGTCGCGACCATCCGCCCCGGGCTCGTCGGGCTTCTGCGCTACGGGCACATCGGCCTGGGCGAGCGGTTTGCGACGGGGCGCGTGGCGCGCAAGCTCGCGAAGCTCGACCCCGATGCCCACGACGACGAGACGTTCGGCTCGCTGCTCCGGACGCTCGGCCAGTCGCAGGCGGGCATCGAGCGCTTCTGGGACGTCTTCATCCGGCCCGCGCTCAATCTTGGGACGGACGAGGTGAGCGCCGCGCCAGGCATCTTCACCGTGCAGACGGCGCTCCTCGCCGGCGGTGGAGCGAGCGACCTGGTGCTCCCGACGGCGCCACTTGGCGAGATGCACGGCGACGCGGCCGGCGCCGAGCTCGCCCGGCGGGGCGCCGAGATCTCGCTCGCGGCGCGGGTCGCGTCTCTCGACGAGCTCGACGCGGACGGGGTCGTCGTCGCGGTACCGCCGTCCGAGAGCGCGCGCCTGCTCGGCGAGCCGGAGCCCGGGCTCGAGGACTCGCCCATCGTGAGCGTCCACCTCCTGTTCGACCGTCCGATCATGAGCTCGCCGCTCGCCGCGCTCCTGGGGAGCGACGCGCACTGGCTCTTCGACCGCGGCGCACTCACGGGCCACCATCCCGAGCGAGGCCAGTACATCACCGTCGTCTCGAGTGGAGCGCCCGAGCTGCTCGAGTTGCGCGGCCGGGAGCTCATCGATCACATCGCAGGGCAGGTCACCGAACGGCTCGGAGCGGCCGAGCTCCTGTGGTCGCGCGTGAGCCGTGAGCCGGCTGCGACGTTCGCTGCCCGCCCGGGGACCGCGCGGCTCCGCGCCGGAGCGACGACCGGCAGGCCGAACGTCGTCCGGGCAGGCGCCTGGACCGACACAGGCTGGCCCGCGACGATGGAGAGCGCGGTACGGAGTGGCCGTGAGGCCGCCCGGGTGCTCACCGCCTCGGTTCGTGAGAAAGTGACCGCGTGAGCACGACCGTCGGCACCGACCTCGGCCGCGCCCTGGACGCAGGCGTCGAGCGGCTGCTCGCACTGCAGGAGCCGGACGGCTTCTGGGTCGCCGAGCTCGAGTCCAACGTGACGATGACGGCGCAGCACATCTTCTGGCACGAGTTCCTCCGCATCGCCGACGAGGACACCGTCCGCCGCTGCGCCAACGAGCTTCTCGCCCGCCGGCGCGACGACGGCACGTGGGCGATCTACTGGGGCGGCGAGCCCGATCTCGCCGCGACCGTCGAGGCCTACACGGCGCTTCGCATGGCCGGCCTGGCCGCCGACGACCCCCGCCTGGCCGGTGCCCGCAGCTACATCGAGGAGCAGGGAGGCATCGGCGCCTCCCGGGTCTTCACGCGCATGTGGCTCGCCCTCTTCGGCCTCTGGCCCTGGGAGGAGATCCAGGCGATCCCGCCCGAGCTCGTCCTCCTCAAGCCCGAGCTTCCGCTCTCGGTCTACAGCTTCGGCTGCTGGGCGCGGCAGACCCTCGTCGCGCTTTCGATCGTCATGCACTACCGGCCGGTTCGCCGCCTTCCCGAGGAGCGCCTCGCCCGCGAGATCGACCTCGGGCCGATGGAGCGGCCGCAGACCGCCTGGAACCTGCTCGACTCCGCCATCCGCTGGTACAACGGCCAACCCGTCCAGCCGGGCCGCGAGCGCGCGCTCGCCTACGCGGAGCGCTGGCTGATCGACCGGCAGGAGCTCGACGGCTCCTGGGGCGGGATCCAGCCGCCGTGGGTCTGGTCGCTGATCGCCTTCGCCTGCCGCGGCCACGGGCCCGAGTCGCCGTATCTTCGGCGCGGGATCGAAGGCTGGAAGCGGTTCATGGTCGACGACGGCGACCGCCTCCGGCCGGAGGCCTGCCAGTCGCCCGTCTGGGACACCTGCCTCGCGCTCGTCGCGCTTCGCGCAGCGGGGGTCGCGGCGGAGGAGCCGGCGCTGCAGAAGGCGGGCCAATGGCTCCTTCAGGAGGAGGTCAGGGCGCGCGGAGACTGGGCTGTCCGGCTTCCCGGGGTCGAGCCAGGCGGCTGGGCCTTCGAGTACGACAACGACCTCTATCCCGACATCGACGACGCGGCAGTCGTCGGCATCGCGCTGAACGAGCTCGGCATCGGCCGCCCCTCGGTCTCGCGCGCCTGCGGCTGGATCGAGGCGATGCAGTCTCAGGGCGGCGGCTGGGGCGCCTTCGACAAGGACAGCGACGCCTACTGGCTCTACGAGATCCCGTTCGTCGACTTCGGCGCGATCATCGACCCGCCGAGCGTCGACGTCTCGGGCCACGCCGTCGAGCTCCTCGCCAGGGAGCCGGGCTACGAGCACTCCACCCGCCGCGGTGTGGACTACCTGCTCTCCAAGCAGGAGGAGAACGGCTCCTGGTTCGGGCGCTGGGGCGTGAACTACATCTACGGCACGGGCGCCGCCCTGCCCGCTCTCGAAGCCGCCGGCATCCCGCACGACCACCCGGCGATGCGCCGCGCCGTTGCCTGGCTCGAGTCCGTGCAGCAGGAGGACGGCGGGTTCGGCGAGGACTGCCGCTCGTACGACGCCGACGAGGACGGCACGGGCTGGCACGGGCGCGGCGAGCCGACGGCATCCCAGACCGCCTGGGCGCTCCTCGGGCTCGTGGCCGCCGGAGAGGCTCATTCGGAAGCCGCGACGCGCGCGGCCGCCTGGCTCGCAGAGAACCAGCGCGAGGACGGCGACTGGGACGAGCCCTATTTCACGGGCACGGGCTTCCCGCGCCACTTCCTCATCAACTACCACCTGTATCGCACGTACTGGCCGGTCATGGCGCTCGGCCGCCTCAAAGCCGCCCGCGCTTGAACGTGTACGTGTCAGGCGCGACGGGCTTCGTCGGGAGCCACGTCGCGCGCGAGCTGCGCGAGCAGGGAGCCGAGGTGCGCGACGAGCGCGTCGACCTCCTCGACAGCGCGGGCCTCGAACGCGTGCTCGACGGCTGCGACGCGGTCGTCCACGTCGCCGCGCTCTACAGCTACGAGGCGCCCGAGGCCGAGCTCCAGCGCGTGAACGTCGAAGGAACGAGGACGATCCTCGCCGCCGCGCACGCCAGGGGCGTCCGCCGCTTCCTCTTCACGAGCACGGCCGGCACGTGCGGGCCCGTCCCCGGCGCGATCGCGACGGAGGAGGACGAGCCGCCCGAGTGGGAGCTCTCGGTCCCGTACAAGCGCACGAAGCTCGAGTCGGAGCGCCTCGCGCTCGCAGCCGGAGCCGTCGTCGTGAACCCCACCACGCCCGTCGGCGACGGCGATGCCAAGCCAACGCCAACCGGGCAGATGATCGAGGACGTCGCCACCGGCCGAATCCGCGGCTTTGTCGAGACGACCGGGCTCAACGTGGTCGACGTCCGCGACGTCGCTCGCGGCCACGCCCTCGCGCTCGAACACGGGGAGCCGCGAGAGCGCTACCTCCTCGGGGGCGTGAACCTCTCCCTCGAGGAGCTTTTCGCCGTCATCGCCGACCTCGCAGGAGCGCCGCGACCGAGGCTCCGAGTCCCGTATCCTGTCGCTGTAGCAGCCGCGAAAGCAGGTTTCGCGAACGCACAAGAGGTCAAGCTCGCGCGCATACCGATGTATTTTTCCTCGGAAAAGGCTCGGAGTAGACTCGGGTACGAACCAGGCCCGGTCGAGCCGGCTTTGGCCCGCGCCACGGCCGAAGCGCTGACACGGAAGGGAGGCGCATGAAGTTTCCGCTTCGCAGCACCGTCCAGATCGGGCGCTACGTCGCCTCGCAGAAGAAGAACGACCGCTACCCCCTCGTGATCATGTTGGAGCCGACTCTCGGCTGCAACATCGCCTGCATCGGCTGCGGGAAGATCCGCGAGTACGAGTCGAACAAGGCCCGGCTGACCGTGGAGGAATGCCTCCAGGCTGCAGTCGAGTGCCCGGCTCCGGTCATCTCCGTCTGCGGTGGCGAGCCGCTCATCTTCAAGGGCATCGAGGACGTCGTCGGCGGCTTCCTCGAGATGAAGCGGAACATCCAGCTCTGCACGAACGCGCTCCGCCTCTCCGACATGCTCGACAGGTTCGAGCCGAACCCGCGCCTCACGTTCGTCGTCCACCTCGACGGCATGCAGGAGATTCACGACTACATCTGCGACTACCCGGGTCTCTGGGAGATCGCGGTCGCGGCGATCCGCGAAGCCCGCGAGGCCGGCTTCCGTGTGACGACGAACACGACCACCTTCAAGGAGACGGACGTCAACGACGTGCTCGAGATGATGCGCTTCCTCACCGAGGAGGTCGGCATCGACGGGATGCTCGTCGCGCCGGGCTACCAGTACTCCCAAATCGATCCCGCGCTCACGATGACGCGCGCGGAGCACGAGGAGAAGTTCCGCAAGATCCGCGAAGGCGTGCGCAAGAACGGCTACAAGTGGCTGGCAAGCCCGGTCTACCAGGACTTCCTCACCGGCGACCGCAAGCTCCCGTGCGCCCCCTGGGGCTCGGTGACGCGGAACCCGTACGGGTGGAAGGGCCCCTGCTACCTCCTCACCGACGGCATCTTCCCGACCTACGAGGCGCTCATCGACGGGATCGAGTGGGAGCGCTATGGGCCGGGGAACGACCACCGCTGCGAGCACTGCGGCATCCACTCCGGCTTCGAGCCGTCGGCGACGATCGCGACGACCTCGAGCGTCAAGGAAACGGTGCGGAGTCTCGCGTGGACTCTCCGGTAATGGCGAACGATGATGACGATTTGGCGAGGGAAATGCACTCACTCTCGCCTGCGCCTTGAAAGTGGAGGAGAAGGCAGCCCGGAAGGCGGGCGCGCGCACGGCGCTCGTCGGTCTCGGCGCCGGCCTTCCGCTACCCGAAGGGCAGCTCGTCTCGTTCGGCTTCGCGGGCGGTCTCGGCGAAACGCTTCGTCCCGGCACGCTCGTGACGGCGACGAAGGTGGTGGATCCGTCCGGGCGCACGCTCTGGGACGGGCCCGCGCTCGAGGTCGCCGGCGCCGAGCCCGCGGTCGTCGTCGCCTCCGACGGCGTCGCCAACGAGCCCGAGGCCCGGCGCGCGCTTGCCGAGCAGAGCGGGGCGGCGGTTGTGGACATGGAGAGCGGCGTGCTCGCGTCCACCGGGAGGCTGGCCGGAGTCGTGCGCGCGATCTCCGATTCCGGCGACCAGCCGGTCGGGCGGCTCGTCTGCGCGGGCAAGGCCGACGGAGGCACGGACTGGAAAGTCGTCGCGGCGGCGTTTGCGACAGAGCCGGTGAAATCCTTTCGGACTGCCCGTGACGCATCGAAGGCCACGGCTGCTCTTCGTCGGGCAGCCTCCGCGCTAGCGGAGGGTGCCCGATCATGAAGCGCGTTCTCGTCGCCGCACCCCGGAGCTTCTGCGCAGGAGTGGTGCGCGCGATCGACATCGTCGAGAAGCTGCTCGAGCAGCACGGGCCGCCGGTCTACGTGCGCCACGAGATCGTCCACAACGTCCATGTCGTGCGCGACCTCGAGGCGCGCGGCGCGGTGTTCGTCGAGTCCGAGGACGAGGTTCCCGAAGGCGAGCTGATCGTCCTCTCGGCGCACGGTGTCGCGCCCAAGGTCTACGAGAAGTGCGCGGAGCGCGGCCTTCAGGTCGTGGATGCCGTTTGCCCGCTCGTCTCCAAGGTGCACGCAGAGGCGCGGCGCTATGCCGGCCGCGGCCTCAAGATCGCGCTGGTCGGCCATGCCGGCCACGTCGAGGTCGAGGGCACGATGGGGGAGGCGCCCGATTCCATCGTCCTCGTCGAGACGCCCGAGGACGCTCGCGCTCTCGAGGTCGAGGACGGTGAACGGGTCGCCTACATCACGCAGACCACCCTTTCTCTGGACGACACGGCCGACGTCGTCGACACGCTGCGGGAGCGGTTTCCGGATCTCGTCGGGCCGCCGTCCGCCGACATCTGTTACGCGACGCAGAACCGCCAGGACGCGGTCAAGCGCATCTGCGAGGAGGCGACGCTCGTGCTCGTCGTCGGCTCGCGCACGAGCTCGAACGCCAACCGCCTGGTGGAGGTCGCTCGCGACCGGGGCGCCGATGCCTACCTCATCGACGACGAGGCCGACCTCGACCCGGCCTGGCTGGAGGGCCACGAGACCGTCGGGCTGACCGCGGGCGCGTCGTCGCCGGAGCTCATCGTCGACCGCGTCTTCGAGCGGCTCGCAGGGCTGGGCTTCACGGAGCGCGCCGAGGTCGAGATCGCCCGCGAAGACGTCTTCTTCCGCCTGCCGGCGGATCTTCGCTCCTAATTCCGCTTAGATTCATCCATGGGAGTGAACGTCGCCTATCCGGGCCGTGACGGCGCGCACAGCGCCGCGGCCTGCGACAGCCTCTTTCCGACCGGCACCGAGCTCGTTCCGCTGCCCAGCTTCACGGCGGTGGTGGCGGCGACGGCCGAGGGCGAGGTCGCTTTCGGCGTTCTCCCGATCGAGAGCTCGCTGACCGGCCCGGTCAACGAGACCCACGACCTCCTGTACGAGTCGCCACTCTCGATCACGGGCGAGACCGTCCTGCCGATCCGGCACTGCCTCGTTGGGCCGAAGGAAGTCCCCCTCGAGGAGATCAAGATCGTCCGCTCGCATCCCGCCGCCCTCGACCAGTGCCGCCGCCTGCTCGCGGCCATGCCCTGGACGATGGCGATCGCGTCTGCCACGACTGCCGACGCCGCTTCCGAGGTCTCGGAGCGCGGCGACCCGACGGAGGCGGCGATCGCCAGCGAACGAGCCGCGCGCATGTACGGGCTGACGGTCATTGCCGGCGACGTGGGCGACCATCCCGAGGCCTACACGCGCTTCGTCTCGGTCGCGCCGTACACGCGCATAGACCGTGAGGGCGAGAGCTGGCGTACCGCGTTCTCCTTTGCGACCGATCACCGGCCGGGCGCTCTGCACAAGGCGATCGAGCCCTTCGGCCGCCATTCGCTCGACCTCGTGCAGCTCGTCTCGCGGCCGATCCCGTCGACGCCGTGGCGCTACCGCTTCGACGCGGTGCTGGCGGGGCATCCCCTCGACCCGATCGTCACGGAGACCCTCGCCGAGGTGCAGGGCCTCACGCGCGAGCTGCGCGTCTTCGGCTCGTACCCGGCCTACACTTAGAGCGTGGACAGTCGGCTGGCCCCACCGGGCTGGTGGCAAGCGCTCAGCGCGGCCGGAATCGCGCTCACCGTGGATGCGCTCTACCTCGCCATCATCCAGGGCGAGGGGGAGGGAGAGCTGACGAGCGGAAGGGTCCTCTTCGTTGCCGCCTGCGTCGCCGGTGCGGCTCTCGCGCTGATCTCGGCCCAGTTCCTCGCACCGAAGGGGCGGGCGATTCTCCTCACCGGAGCGGCCGCCATGCTCGGCGTCTGGGCCGTGCTCGGGTCGTTCTCCATCGGCCTCCTGCTCGTCCCCGCCGCGATCTTCGCGGGCTTCGCTGCAGGTCACGTGGTCGCCGACGCGAAGCGGGAGGCATGGCTCGCCGGCCTCGGAGCCGTCGTCCTCGTGGCGGCCGGGCTCCTTCTGACCTAGGCGGAGAGGACGGCGCCGACGAGAGCCGGCAGGTTCTCGATCGTGTAGCCGCCTTCGAGCACGAATCCGACCCGCGGCGCGAGTCCCTGGGCGCGCCTCGTCATCTCCGCAAAGCCGTCGGCGGTGACGCGCATCCCGCCGAGGAGGTCGCCGGCGGCGGCGTCGAACCCTGCCGAGACGAGCAGGAGCTCCGGGTCGAACCCCGCGATGGCCGGCTCGACCAGCTGCTCCATCGCGTCGAGGTAGGTGCCGTCTCCGGAGCCCGCGGGGAGCGGCACGTTCAGCGTCGTCTCGTTCCCCTCGCCCGGCCCGCCGCTCCCTGGCCAGAACGGCCATTGCTGGATGGAGACGAGGAACACCGACGGGTCGCTCCAGAAGATGTCTTGCGTGCCGTTTCCGTGGTGGACGTCCCAGTCGAGGATCGCCACCCGGTCGATCCCGAGGTTCACCTGGGCGAAGCGGGCGGCGATCGCGACGTTCGCGAAGACGCAGAACCCCATTGCCCGGCCCGGAAGCGCGTGATGCCCGGGCGGGCGGACCGCCGCAAACCCGCCGCGCTCGGCGACGGCGATCGCCCCGCCGGCCGCGAGCCGCGCCGTCTCGTAGGTCGAGGGCGTGCAGACCGTGTCCGAGTCGAGCATGACCGTCTGCCCGCTCTCGGAGATCTCGCGGATCCGGCGGATGTAGTCCGGGTCGTGGCAGAGCGCGATCTCCGCTTCCGTCGCGCGCCGGGGCTCCTCGTACTCGGGGAACGCCTCGAGGAGGACGCCGACCCGCTCGG
Source organism: uncultured Actinomycetes bacterium (assembly GCA_963766725.1). Taxonomy (GTDB): domain Bacteria; phylum Actinomycetota; class Thermoleophilia; order Gaiellales; family Gaiellaceae; genus DATEOR01. The sequence continues at coordinate 315,796 of CAVYBK010000006.1, read as the reverse complement.
GCCGCTCGACGTGGTCGCCGGTCGGATGCAGGCTTGCAAAGTCCCGGTGGCTGACGAAGGGGCTGGTCAAGGTGCCTCGCCCCGCTCGCGGAGCCGCTTCGAGAGGCCGCCGAGCCCCCACTTCTCGGTCAGGCCGGCGGCGCGTTTCCAGTTCGGCGTCACGTCGGGGAGCTTGCGCATGGGCGCGTCGTACTGAAGGGTCGCGATGCGGAGGTACTCGCGCAGCTGGTCGGCGATCGTCGGGAAACCGCCCGCCTCGAGCGCGGCCTCGAGCGATCCGTGCTTCTTGACGATTGCCGCGGCACGCCCCGGTCCGACTCCCGGAGCGCCGGGGATCCGGTCCGACGGATCGCCGCGCAAGGCGATGAAGTCCGGAACCTGCTCCGGCTCGACGCCGTAGCGCTCGCGCACCTCCGCCGGCCCGACGCGCTGGAGCTCCGACACGCCGCGCTTCGGGTGCAAGATGGTCGTCCGCGGCGAGGCCAGCTGAAAGAGATCGCGATCGTTCGTCAGCACGAGCGACGAGCCCTTGCGCTTTTCCTCCGAAGCGACGGCGGCCGCCAGGAAGTCGTCCGCTTCGTAGCCGGCTTCCTTCGCCCAGGGAAAGCCGAGCGCCTCGACGAGGTCGGGGAGCCGGTCGAGCTGGTCGGTGAGATCCCGCGGGAAGTCGCGCCCCGACTGGTACGCGGGGAGGAGCTCGTGTCGGTACGTCGGCACGGTGAGGGTGTCGAAGGCGACGAAAACCGTGCGCGGCTCCTCGGCCTCCCACGCGCGGATGAGCATGTTCGCGAAGCCGACGATCATGTTCGCCGGCTTGCCGTCCCCGCCCTTGATGGAGCTCGGAAGCGCGTGGTAGGCGCGGTGCGCCAGGTTGTCGCCGTCGACTGCCAGTAAAGGTCGCACGGCCATGGGGCCGAATAATGGCGTGTTTTGCGCCTTCGCTAACGTGTTTCACAGTGCCGACGGATACAAAGCCAGCCACGAAGGACGGCGAGCGCCGTCTCGTCATCGTCGAATCTCCCGCGAAAGCGAGGACGATCGCCGGCTACCTCGGCCCGGGCTTCGTCGTCGAGTCGAGCATCGGACACGTCCGCGACCTGCCTGAGCGCGCCGCCGACATCCCGGCGAACATGAAGAAGGTGCCGTGGGCGCGGCTCGGCGTGAACACGGAGGAAGACTTCGAGCCCTTCTACGTCGTCGATCCCGACAAGAAGCACGTGGTCGCGAGCCTGAAGAAACGGCTCGCCGAAGCGGACGAGCTCCTGCTCGCGACGGACGAAGACCGTGAGGGCGAGGCGATCGCCTGGCACCTCATCGAGGTGCTGAAGCCGAAGATTCCGGTGCGCCGCATGGTCTTCCACGAGATCACCCCGGATGCGATCCAGCGCGCCCTCGAGGAGACCCGGGACGTAGACCGCAGGCTGGTCGACGCCCAGGAGACGCGCAGGATCCTCGACCGTCTGTACGGGTACGAGGTCTCGCCCGTTCTCTGGAAGAAGATCACGAAGGGCCTTTCCGCCGGGCGCGTTCAATCCGTGGCCACGCGCCTCGTCGTCGAGCGCGAGCGAGCCCGGATCGCTTTCGTCGTCGCCTCCTACTGGGACATCGAAGGAGTATTCGACCCCGGCGAGTTCACTGCGCGCCTCGTCGCCCTGGACGGGCGCACAGTTGCCCAGGGGCGCGATTTCGGGGCCGATGCGCAGCTCCGAAGCACCGATCTCGTCCATCTCGACGAAACGGCCGCCCGTGCGCTTGCCGAGTCGCTGGCCGAGGCCGACTTCACGGTCCGCGCGGTCCAGCGGAAGCCGTACAGGCGCAAGCCCGCTGCGCCGTTCATGACCTCGACTCTTCAGCAGGAGGCGAGCCGCAAGCTCCGGTTCAGCTCGCAGACGACGATGCGGGTCGCTCAGCGGCTGTACGACAACGGCTACATCACCTACATGCGAACGGACTCGACCACGCTCTCCGAGTCCGCCCTCAAGGCCGCGCGAGACCAGGCGCGTTCGCTCTTTGGCCCGGACTCGGTTCCCGCCGATGCCCGTCGCTACGACCGGAAGGTGAAGAACGCGCAGGAAGCCCACGAGGCGATCCGTCCCGCCGGCGACAGCTTCCGCACCCCGGAGCAGGTCGAGCGCGAGCTCGACCGGGATGGGCTGGCCCTCTACGAGCTCGTCTGGAGGCGGACGGTCGCCTCGCAGATGGCGGACGCGACGGGAGAGACCGTCTCGGTGCGGCTGGGAGCCGCTGCCTCGGACGGCGCCGATGCCGAATTCGCCACGTCCGGCACCGTGATCACGTTCCGAGGCTTCCTCGCGGCCTACGAGGAGGGCAATGACGACGAGCCGGCCGACGAAGACGCCGACCGGCGCCTGCCGCCGCTCGAGGAAGGACAGGAGCTCGAGAACCGAAGTCTCGAGGCCCTCGGGCACGAGACGACTCCGCCTCCGCGGTTCACCGAGGCGACGCTCGTGCGCGCGCTCGAGGAACGCGGCATCGGCCGGCCCTCGACCTACGCCTCGATCATCGGCACGATCATCGACCGCGGCTACGTTTTCAAGAAGGGCTCGGCCCTCGTCCCTTCGTACGTCGCGTTCGCCGTCGTGAAGCTGCTCGAGGGCCACTTCGACCGGCTGGTCGACTATGAGTTCACCGCCCGGATGGAAGACGTCCTCGATCGGATCGCGACGGGGGACGAGGAGCGCGTCGGCTGGCTGCGGTCGTTCTATTTCGGCAACGACGGCGACGAGGGCCTGAAGAGCCTCGTCTCCGATCTGGACGACATCGACGCGCGTGAGGTCAATTCGGTCGACCTCGGCAACGGGCTCGTCGTCCGCGTCGGCCGCTACGGCCCCTACATCGAGCAGGACGGGCGCCGTGTGTCGATTCCGGACGACCTCCCGCCCGACGAGCTGACTCCCGCGGTGGCGGAGGAGCTTTTCTCCCGTACCTCGGAGGGCCGCACCCTGGGCCAGGATCCCGAGTCCGGCCACGAGATCGGCGTCCGGGACGGGCGCTACGGCCCGTACGTCACGGAGCTGCTTCCTGAGGGCGACACGGCGAAGCCGCGCACGGCATCGCTCTTCAAGTCCATGTCCGTCGAAACCGTCACGCTCGACGAGGCGCTCCAGCTTCTCTCGATGCCGCGCGTCGTCGGCGCCGACCCTGCCGACGGCGGGGAGATCGTCGCCCGCAACGGCCGGTACGGCCCTTACCTGCAGAAGGGCGACGACACTCGTTCGCTCGATTCGGAAGAGGAGATCTTCAGCATCGGGATCGAGGCCGCCGCGGAGGCGTTCACGCGCCCAAAGACGAGGCGCCGCCAGGGGCCTTCGGCCGCCTCTCTCCGCACGCTTGGGCCGGACCCGGTGAGCCAGCGCGAGATCTCGCTGAAGAGCGGCCGCTTTGGCCCCTACGTGACCGACGGGGAGACCAACGCCAGTCTTCGCAAGGGCGACGACGTCGACGAGCTCTCGCTCGAGCGCGCCGTCGAGCTCCTCGCCGAGCGCCGCGCGGCGCCCAAGCGCGCGCCTCGGAAGCGCAAGAAGAAATAGCCAACCAAACCGCGCCCGAGGCGTCTGAAGAGACAGCAGGCGACGAAACCTCCGAGGCGGTAACCAGTGGGTAACCGTGAGGTTAAACGTCAGTTAAGCGGGCGCCGGATGCCTGGGAAAGCCAGGGAATTCGTCCTACAGTGCGAACGTTTAGTTGGACAGGTGACATCCGTCCACAACGTTTCAGCGAAAGGACCATAGGAACTACGTGAGTCAAAGTCAGAATTCCATGCATGAACTTCTCGACACCCTGCAGGGCCGCTCCATCGTCGAAAACGCCGAGGAGCGCGGCTACGTTGAGCCGGCCGAGCTGGAGGCCCTCGCCCTCGAGCTCGACCTCGGCGACCAGGAGATGGCCGACTTCACCCAGGAGCTCGAGTCTCTCGGCCTCGAGATCGGCGCGCCGGTCGACGAGCCGGAGCCCGAGACCCCGGCGGCCGCCCCGGTCACGGAGCACGTCCATCACGGTGCCGGCGACAGCCTGCAGCTCTTCCTCGCGGACGTCGGCAAGCACAAGCTTCTGACCGCCTCCGAAGAGGTCACGCTGGCCAAGCAGATCGAGAAGGGCGATCTCATCGCCAAAAGGAAGATGATCGAGTCGAACCTCCGCCTCGTCGTCTCCATCGCCAAGGGCTACCGGGGCCTCGGCGTCCCGTTCCTGGACCTGATCCAGGAGGGGACTCTCGGCCTCAACCGCGCGGTGGAGAAGTTCGACTGGCGGCGGGGCTTCAAGTTCTCGACCTATGCCACCTGGTGGATTCGCCAGTCGGTGCAGCGCGCCGTCGCCAACAACGCGCGCACCATCCGCGTTCCCGTCCACGTCGTCGAGCGCCAGCAGAAGCTTGGCCGGGCCGCCCGCCGGCTCGAGGTCGAGCTAGGGCGCGAGGCGACGAAGGAAGAGCTCGCGGAGGCGACCGGCCTTCCGGTTCAGCATGTCGACGAGGCGCTGGGCGCCGCCCAGGCCTCCGTCTCTCTGAACCAGAGCGTCGGAGCGGACGACGAAGGCGAGCTCGGCGATCTCTTCGCCGACCGCGAGGCCGCAGACCCGTTCGACGAGGCCGAGGAGTCTCTGCGCAAGCAGGGAGTCCGCAAGGCGCTCAACGCCCTCCCCGAGCGGGAGCGGCGTATTCTCGAGCTACGATTCGGCTTCGAGGGCGACCCGTGGACGCTCGAGGCGATCGGCCACGAGCTCGGGCTCACGCGGGAGCGTGTACGCCAGCTCGAGGGCCAGGCGCTGCAGCGTCTTGCTGCGCTTCGCGACCTCTCTTCGGTCGCGGCATAAGGTCACAAGAGGTAGTGAGGTAGGTATTGGGGCCGCACACGCGGCCCCAATCACCCTTTCCGGGCTGAGCTAGCGGATTTTCCGCGCCGATCTTCGCTTTCGGGCCGCAGTCAACTTCCGAAAGGGTCCAGCATGTTTACGTACGTTCGCGTCGCCGCGATCCGCCTCAGCATCGTCGCCGTTCTGCTCGTCACAGCCGCCGTCGCCGCCGGCTGGAAGTGGAACCGGCTGCCGCTGTCCTAGCGGTTCCCTCTTCTCCGAGCTCCTCCAGGAGCGCCGCCACAACCTCCGGGTCGAACTGCGTCCCCGCGCAGCGCTCGAGCTCGGAGATGGCGCGATCGTGCGAGAGCTTGGAGCGGTAGACGCGGTCGGTCGTCATCGCGTCGTAGGCATCGGCGACGAAGAGGATGCGCGAGCCGAGCGGGATCGCGTCCTCGCCCAACCGGTCCGGGTAGCCGTCCCCGTCCCAGCGCTCGTGGTGGTGCAGGACCCAGGAGGCGACCGGCTCGATCCCGAGCGAGTCGAGCATGCGAAAGCCGATCTGGGGATGGCGCTCGAGGACGAGGCGCTCGGCCTCGTTCAGGGGGCCGGGCTTTCTCAGGATCTCCTCCGGGATGGCGAGCTTGCCGAGGTCGTGCAGGCTCCCGGCCAGGCGTGCGAGCTCGACCTGCTCGGTCTCGAGGCCCATTCTCTTTGCCACGCGCGCCGAGAGCTCCCCGACCATGTAGGAGTGCGAGCCCGTGTAGGCATCGCGGGCATCGACCGCATGGGCAAGCGATGCCGCCGCGCGCAGGCGCGCCGCCCGGTCGGGCCCTTCGGCGAGGCGGCGAAGCTCGGCCAGCTCGAGCAGGTCGGGGCGGTAGACGCGCACGCGGTTCTTCCCGTGCTCCTTGGCCAGATAGAGGGCCGAGTCGGCCACGCGCATGAGCTCGGAGCGCTCGACGCCATGGTCGGGGTACGTGACGATTCCCGCGGAGAGCTGCGCCGTCTCGCTCACACGCCCGATCACGCCCTCGGCGATCTCGATGGCCTCGCGCGCGGTCTTCCCGGGCAGGAGGAGCGCGAACTCGTCGCCGCCGATGCGGAACGCTTCGCCGTCCTGCCGTAGCCGGTCGGCGACCCTGACGAGCGCCTGGTCTCCGACGGGATGGCCGTAGAGGTCGTTGATCTGCTTGAAGTCGTCCACGTCGAGGAGGCAGAGGGAGAGCGGGTGCGCGTTGTCGGCCGCGAGCGCCTCCCGTTCGAGCTGCTCGTAGAAGTGGCGATGGTTCCCGAGCCCCGTCAGTGGATCCGTCAGCGCGAGCCGCATGGCCTTCAGCTCCCGGTGTACCGAGCGCTGGTACAGCGCGATCGCGACGACGGGGCCGACGAGCGCGGCGGACAGGAACGGCGAGCGGTCCCAGAGCACGGCGAGCATGAGGCTGAGGGAGGTCATGACCGAGAAGGGGATGAGGGTCGAGGAGGTGGCCTGAGGGAGGAGTTGCTTCAGCGGCTCGCGCGTCGAGCGGGAGACGACGAGGGCGACGAGCACGAGGTCGACGACGTAGAAGGCCGCTGCCGCGACGAGGGTCTCCAGGGCGAGCCAGCCGAAGCCCTCCTGGTTGCCGAGAAGGCTTGCTGCGGCCGTGGCAGCCGCTCCCAGGGCGTAGACACCGCCGTTGTAGGCGACCCGGAGAAGGTCGCGCCGGCGCCCGATCTCTACGGCGACCTGAGCGACGAAGGCGACGATGACGGCCGCTTCCCAGCCGTAGATGACCGATGTCCCGACGATGAAGATCGTCGCGAGCGATGTGCCTCCCACGGGCACGTTCTCGAGCGGGACGGGGAAGGCCTCGGCGACCGCCGTCACGATGAGCAGGGCCCAGACGCCCGCAAGCGTCTCCGGGCTCGGCTCCGAGGCCGCGAACGCGGATGCTGCGACCGTGACCGTGAGGATCTCCGCTGCCACGACGGGCAGAAGCAGCGGCAGAAGCCGAGCGGTCTCGCGACCCATCTCGGCTCGGCGTTGACGTCTCGTTTTCTGGCCCCCTTTCGCCCCGGGGGCCGCAAACCCAGGTATATCCCTACCTACGCCAGGTAGCTTCAGTGTGCCAGACGCGTAGTACGCACCGGCATCCCTCGAAGGAGGGAGTCCTACGAAAAGACGTAAAGCTGCGCTTCGGAATCGCAGGGATTCCCGCGGCCGTACATGACCGTTCGGGCGGTCACGTCGGCGATGCACCAGAAAGCGGTCTGCGAGTCCCCCGGCGCGCTCCCGTGGCGGCAGAGCGGCTCGGAGCCCTCGTGGTCGGAGAGGATTTCCCGCAGGCGCGTTCGCGTGACCGCCTCCTCGAGGGACTCCGTCATGAGCTCCTTCGCCCGCTGCAGGCGCGCGGCCGAGCCCTCGCTCGATGCGCTCGCCTCGAAGTCGACCATCTCGGGATGGACGTAGTGGTTGGTGTGGGCGAGCGTCCCGTCCTCGGCAGGTGCGATCGGCTCGGCCGCGGTGGCCGAGCCTTCGATGGACATCACCACGTCGTCCTGTGCGACGACCCAGTTGTAGGACGAGGCGCGGGCGGGGTGGAGGATGGCGCGCGTCGCCTCGGTGAGGGTCGTCCGGGTGAGCACGTCGCGCACCTGTAGGAGGCGCGGAATGCCGACCCCCTCGTCCTTCGGCGCGACCTCGTTCCCCGTGATGGAGAGGCCGGCCTCGTTCCAGCCGACGCTGATCCAGGGGCCCAGGCCGAGCGTGAAGATCGTCGGCTCGCCCTCGACCTTCCATTCGATCGCGACCACGTCGTTCTCGTCGCCTGCGCTCAGGTCGTTGTTGTGCGCGACGAGCAGGTGCCCGTCCGCGGTGAGCGCGGGAACGGCCGCGACGTCCGTGCAGTGGGCCGGCACCTTCGTCTGGGAGAACGTGCTCAGCTCGAGAACGGCGTCCGCGAAGAGCGCGAGCGGGTCGACCTCCGCCGCGCGCGCGGCCGCGTCCAGCTCCTCCACGACCCAGGGCAGGTGCTTGACGCTCGCGCCTCGGTAGCGGAGGACGATGTCGTGGTCGAACTCGGCGCCCTCGACGCTTCGCCGGATGTACGTCGCGGGTTGCGGCGCCGATCGCGGCGCCCGCCTCGCGGTGGGTGCCGGCGGCGCGGATGACCGGGATGCTCACGGGAGCGTCTCCTGCGGCTCGAGCCGCTCCGGGAGAGGCCGCGCGAGCAGTTCGCGCACGAATTCGACACATTCGGAGACGGCCGCGTCGAGCAGCTTCCTGCCCTTCTCCTCGGTCGCCTTGCTGGCGTCGCCCTGGATCCCGGTGCGCGAGAACGACGACCACCAGGGCATGACCTTGAGCGGGCCGTCCGACCAGTCCATGGTCGCGTGCTTTCCCTGCGGATAGCTGCGCTCGTCGACGGCCTTGTCCATCTCGACCGCTTCCGGCTCGATGGCGAGGTACATGGACGTCTCGAGCTCGCACGCATGCGCCATGCCTCCCTGGCCCGACTCCCGAAGCTCGGCGATCACCCTGGCGGAGTCCTCGCCGGATGAGTGAAAGGCGGCTGCGGCGAGCACCGTGTCGTGCTCGAGGCCGACGAGCCGTGCGGCCATCTCGACGAGGTTCTGGTTCGAGCCGTGCCCGTTCAGGTAGAGGATGCGCCGGAATCCGTGCCGGGCGAGCGAGGTGCCCACATCGACGAGGTAGCGCGTGAACGTGTCCCAGCCGATCGTGATCGGGCCGGGGAAATCCATGTGGTGCGGCGAGTAGCCGTGCGGGATGGCCGGGAGGAGCACGACGTCGTCGGGAGCGGCCTCGGCGGCGCGGCGGCAGATCTCCGCAGTGATCCGGAGATCGGTGTCGATCGGCATGTGCGGCCCGTGATCCTCGAGCGTCGCGACGGGGACGAGACACACCCGTTCCTCGGCTGCGGCCCGCCGGACCTCGGGCCAGCTCAGACGTTCGTAGAGCAGCGGAGTCGTCCACACGGCGCATCGATCCTACTCTCGCCGGGAGGGCCGGGCTAACCCCAGGGTTGCCGATACGTCCAACTTCCCGGATACTCACGTGCCGTCCGCCTTGGGGGCGGTCGTACCGAAAGGAGAGAAGGGTGAGGGGAAAGTTACTCAAGTTTGCCCTCCCGCTAGTCGCGTTTCTCGCCCTCATCGCGGCGGGATGCGGCGGAGGGGACAACGAATCCACCGGCGGTACATCGCCGAGCGAGACCACGGGCGGCGGTGGAGGCGGCACGCTCGTCTTCGGCTCCGCGGCAGACCCGGTCGCTCTCGACGGAATTCTCGTCTCCGACGGCGAGTCGTCGCGGGTCATCGAGCAGATCTTCGAGACCCTGGTGATGCTCAAGCCGGGCACGACGGAAGTCGAGCCTGGCCTGGCCGAGAGCTGGGAGGCGAGCGACGACGGCACGGCGTGGACGTTCCATCTGCGCCAGGGCGTCAAATTCCAGGACGGAACCGACTTCAACGCGGACGCCGTCTGCTTCAACTTCGACCGTTGGTACAACTTCAAGGGCTCCTTCCAGAACCCGAGCGCGACGTATTACTGGCAGACGATCTTCGGCGGCTTTGCGACCTACGACCCGAAGAGCGGCGCTCCGGAGGACAGCCTGTACAAGAGCTGCGAGGCCACGGACGAGAACACGGCCGTCATCACGCTGACGGCGCCCTCGTCGGCCTTCCTCGCGGGTCTGACGTTGACCCCGTTCTCGATCGCCAGCCCGAAGGCGTTGCAGGATTTCGGCGCCGACGAGGGCTCGGTCGACGCCGACGGCATCTTCCATCCGACGGGCACCTACTCGACGGAGCATCCGACGGGGACGGGGCCGTTCATGTTCAAATCGTGGACGCGCGGCGACAAGCTCGTCCTCGACCGCTTCCCGGACTACTGGGGCGCGACGTCTGACAACCCGACGGGGTTCAACGGGACCGGGGCGAAGATCGATCAGCTGATCTTCCGGCCCATCGCCGACAACGCCGCGCGCCTGCAGGCGCTCCAGACCGGCGAGATCAACGGCTACGACCTGGTCGAGCCGCAGGACATCCCGACGATCCAGGAGAACTCCGACCTCCAGATCCTCGACCGGCCGGCCTTCAACGTCGGCTACGTCGGGTTCAACATCTCCATGCCGCCGCTCGACGACCTGAAGGTCCGTCAGGCGATCGCCTACGGGCTCGACCGGCAGGGCGTCGTCGACTCGTTCTACGGCGGCCGTGGCGAGGTGGCGAAGGAGTTCATGCCCCCGTCGCTCTTCGGCTATGCCGACGACGTGCCGGAGTACACCTTCGATCCCGAGAAGTCGAAGCAGCTCCTCCAGGAGGCGGGTCTCACGCCTCCGGTGAAGATCGACTTCTGGTACCCGACCGATGTCTCCCGGCCGTACATGCCCGACCCGAAGCGGAACTTCGAGGCCTTCTCTGCGAGCCTCGAGCAGGCCGGCTTCAAGGTCGTCCCGCACAGTGCGCCGTGGAGCCCGGACTACCTCGGCAAGTCAGACGAGGGCCAGCTGCAGGTCTACCTGCTCGGCTGGACGGGTGACTTCGGCGATCCGGACGACTTCATCGGCGTCTTCTTCCGCTCCCCGCAGAAGCAGTGGGGCACCACGGACAGCCACGAGATGGACGACGTCCAGAAGCTCCTGGAGAAGGCGCGGGCCGAGACCGACGAGGCCAAGCGCACCGAGATGTACCAGGAGGCGAACCGGCAGATCATGACGATCCTGCCCGGCGTCCCCTACGCGCACAACAAGCCGGCGGTCGCCTTCCAGGCGAACGTGTCCGGCTATGTGCCGAGCCCGGTCGACCTACAGTCGTTCGCGACCGTCTCGGTGGGATAGCGAGGTAACAGAGAGCCGGCGGACGGCGAGCACACATGCTGCGATTCGTCGTCCGCCGGCTCTTGCTTCTCGTCCCGATCCTCCTCGGGGTCTCGCTCCTGGTCTTCGTCTGGATCAGGGCGCTCCCGGGAGGACCTGCCACGGCCCTCCTCGGCGAGCGGGCGACGCCGGAAGCCGTCGCCGCGCTGGAGCATCAGTACGGCCTCGACAAGCCGATCTACGTCCAGTACAGCAAGTACGTGAGGCAGCTGGCGACGCTCCAGCTCGGGACGAGCTCGACCTCGCGCCAGGAGGTGACGACGGAGATTCGGCAGCGCTTCCCGGCGACGGTCGAGCTCACGATCGCCGCCGGCCTCTTCGCCGTCATCTTCGGGATCCCGCTCGGCTTCATCGCGGCGAAGCACTACCAGGGAGCCGTCGACCACACGAGCCTCGTGATCTCCCTCATCGGGATCTCGACGCCGATCTTCTTCCTCGCCCTGATCCTCAAGTACGTCTTCTCGGTGCGGCTCGGCTGGTTACCCAGCGTGGGGCGGATGTCGGTGCTCATCGACATCCCGCACCCGACGAACTTCTATCTCCTCGACGCGATCCTGGCCCGAAACTGGGACGCCTTCGTCGACGTGAGCAAGCACCTCATCCTGCCGGCCATCGCGCTCGGCTCGATCCCGCTTGCGATCATCGCCCGCATCACGCGCGCGTCGGTGCTCGACGTCCAGAACGAGGACTACGTGCGAACGGCCCAGGCCAAGGGCCTCGCGCCGCGGTCGGTCGACTTCCACCACGTCCTGCGAAACGCGATGCTCCCGATCTCGACGATCATCGGCCTTCAGGTCGGGCTTCTCCTCTCCGGGGCGGTGCTCACCGAGACGGTCTTCGCTTTCCCGGGGATCGGGTCGTGGCTCGTGGACGCGATCAAGGCCCGCAACTACCCGGTGATCCAGGGCGGCGTCCTTTTCGTCGCGGTCATCGTCGTCTTCGTCAACCTCCTCGTCGACCTCTCGTACGGCGTGCTCAACCCGCGGATCAGGCTCTCGAAATGAGCGTCGCCGAGCTCGAAGCCAGGGAAGTCTCGTTCGAGCAGTCGGGCGGCGGAGGGCTCTGGGCCGACGCGTGGCTGCGGCTGCGGCGCAACCCGGGCGCGATCGCCGGGTTCGTGATTCTCGGCTGCATCGTCATCATCGCGATCTTCGCGCCGCTCATCGCGCCCTACCCGCCGAAGCAGCAGAACCTCTCCCTCATCAAGGAGGGCTGCTGCCCCGGCCCGTCTCGGGAGCATCTGTTCGGCGTCGACGAGCTCGGACGCGACGAGTTCTCCCGCATCGTCTACGGGGCCCGCTATTCGCTTCTGATCGGCGTCGTCTCGGTCACGGTCGGGTTCTTCTTCGGAAGCATCCTCGGTGCCATCGCCGGCTTCGTCGGCGGGGCGACGGACTCGGTGATCATGCGCATCACGGACATCTGGCTGACGATCCCCGGCTTCCTCATGGCGATCGGGATCGTGGCGCTCCTCGGGCCGGGACTGACGCAGATCATGATCGCGATCGGGATCATCAACGTGCCGATCTTCGCCCGGCTCTTACGTGGGACCGTGCTCGCCCAGCGGGAGAACGACTTCGTCCTCGCCGCGCGGGCGGTGGGGGTGCCGCGGCGCTCGATTCTCGGCTCGCACATCCTTCCGAACGCGATGTCGCCCGTGATCGTCGCCGGGACCCTGGCACTCGCGACGGCGATCATCGACGCCGCGGGGCTCGGCTTCCTCGGCCTCGGCCCGCAGGATCCGTCCACGCCCGAGTGGGGGACGATGCTGACGAACACCGTGCGGTTCCTGCAGACGGCTCCGCACCTCGCCATCATCCCGGGCCTCGCGATCGTGGTCACCGCCATCTCCATCAACCTGATCGGGGACGGACTCCGCGAAGCGATCGACCCCAAGATGCGGTCGCGCTAGCCAATGGCCCGGCAGCCACTCCTCTCGGTCGAAGACCTTCGCGTCGAGTTCTGGACGCAGCGCGGCACCGTGCACGCGGTCAACGGGATCTCCTTCGACATCGCGCCCGGCGAGACGCTCGGGATCGTCGGCGAGTCGGGCTGCGGCAAGAGCGTGACCTCGCTCGCGCTGATGGGGATTCTCCCGCGCGCCGGAAAGATCACGGGTGGGACGGCGATGTTCGGCGACCGCGACCTGTTCACGCTCTCCGACCGGGAGCTGCGTCGGATCCGCGGGCGCGACATCGCGATGATCTTCCAGGACCCGATGACGAGCCTGAACCCGGTGCTCACGATCGGCCGGCAGATCCGCGAGGCGCTCGAGGCCCACTTCGACCTGAGCAAGGCCGAGGCGAACCGGCGCGTCGCCGACCTGCTCGACCAGGTCGGGATCCCGAGCTCCGAGATCCGCCTCAAGGACTACCCGCACCAGTTCTCCGGAGGCATGCGGCAGCGGGCGATGATCGCCATGGCGCTGGCGTGCGAGCCGAAGGTCCTCATCGCCGACGAGCCGACGACGGCGCTCGACGTCACCATCCAGGCGCAGATCCTCGACCTGCTGAAGCGCCTCGTCGAGGACCGCGAGACGGCGCTCATGCTCATCACGCACGACCTCGGCGTTGTCGCCGGGATGTGCGAGCGAGTGAACGTCATGTACGCAGGGATGTTCATGGAGACGGGGAGCGCCGAGCAACTCTTCGGCCGCCCGCGCCACCCCTACACGCTCGGCCTTCTGCAGAGCGTCCCGCGCCTCGACGCCGAGCGGAAGACGAGGCTGCAGCCGATCGAAGGTTCGCCGCGGGACATGCTGCGCGCGCCGCAGGCCTGTCCCTTCCAGCCCCGCTGTCGCTTCGAGGTCGAGCAGTCGAGCCTCGAGGTGCCGCCGCTCCGAGAGCTCGAGCCCGGCCACATGGTTGCCTGCTTCAACCCGGTGCCGGTCGAGGAGTGGCAGAGGTCCAGGGCGGCCGTGGTTGGCTGAGGTCGCGAGCAACGGCGACGGCGCTCTCGTCGAGGTCGAGAACCTCAGGGTCTGGTTCCCGATCAAGAGCGGCATCGTCCTCGACCGCCACATCGGCGACATCAAGGCCGTCGACGACGTCAGCTTCTCGATCAGCCGCGGCGAGACGCTCGGGCTCGTCGGCGAGTCCGGCTGCGGCAAGACGACGGTCGGGCGAACGATTCTCCGCCTCTACGAGCCGACCGCCGGCAGGATCGTCTTCGACGGTAAGGACATCACGACCCTGTCGCAGAACGAGATCCGGCCGCTCCGGCGCCGGATGCAGATGGTCTTCCAGGACCCGTACGCGTCTCTCAACCCGCGCCACAGCGTCGGGAGGATCGTCGGCGAGCCCCTGCGCGTGCACGGCCTCTCTGGGAGGAAAGAGAGCTCGAGTCGCGTGCGGGAGCTCCTCGAGATCGTCGGGCTCCCCGCCGACGCGGCCACCCGCTATCCGCACGAGTTCTCGGGCGGCCAGCGGCAGCGCATCGGCCTCGCGCGCTCCCTCGCGCTCAACCCCGACTTCATCGTCTGCGACGAGCCGGTCTCGGCGCTCGACGTCTCGATCCAGGCGCAGATCATCAACCTGCTCGAGAACCTGCAGTCCGACTTCGAGCTCACGTACCTCTTCATCGCCCACGACCTCGCGGTCGTCCGCCACATCTCGGACCGGATCGCGGTCATGTACCTCGGCAAGATCGTCGAGATCTCCGCGGCCGCCGAGCTCTACGACGACCCGCTCCACCCGTACACGATCTCGCTCCTCTCGGCGGTGCCGATCCCTGACCCGGTCGTCGAGCGCGAGCGCGAGACGATCCTCCTCGCCGGCGACCTGCCGAGCCCGGCGAATCCCCCGGCCGCGTGCAGGTTCCACACACGCTGCCCCTACGTGCAGCCGACGCTCTGCCGCGACGAGGAGCCGCTCCTCCGCAAGCTCGGGCCCGACCACGTCGTCGCGTGCCATTGGGCGGAGGACATCAAGGCCGGGAAGATCGAGCCCAAGCAGGTCGAGCCGGCACTGGTCGTGCCCGAGGCCGAACCGGCCTGGGAGCCCCCGCCGGTCTAACCCGTTGCGCTGAGGAGCTCTTCGCGGCTCGTGACGGGCGCCTGGCAGGCAAAGCGCTCGCAGACGTAGGCGGCCGGGTTGCCGTCCACGAGGCCCCTCCCCGCGAGGAGCGGCACCGCGTCGGTCGGCTCCGGTGCGAACGCGAAGACCGTGTTCGGCTGGAAGCCCTGGAGCGCCGCGCTGCGGAGCTCCTCGGACTCGCCGACGACCGCCACCTCCCTCGGGGTGGAGAAGTGGAGGTCGAGCGCGCAGAGCATGTGCCCGAGCGCCGTTGGGCGCGCGCTCGAGCAGCGGCCTGGCGAGGCGGAACGCGCCGACGGCGGCGCGCTCGAGCACCTCGTCCCCCCAGATTCGCGCGAGGCGAAGGGCGACGGAGGCCATCATCGAGTTCCCTGACGGCGTCGGGTGGTCGTCGAACTCCTTGCGCCGCGCCACGAGGTCGTGGTCGCCGACGAACCACCCGCCGCGCTCGGGGTCGGCGAAGGCCTGCGCCCGCTGCGCGAGCCGGTAGGCCTCCTCGAGCCAGCGCGGATCCCCCGTGGCCCAGTGAAGCTCGACGTAGCCGTTGGCGACGTGCGCGTAGTCCTCGAGGTACCCGTCGATCTTGGCGACTCCGTCGCGGTAGGTGCGAAGGAGGCCGCCCTGGCCGTCCGCCATCGTCTCGCCGAGGAAGCGCGCGAGGTCGAGCGCGACCTCCAGATAGTCCGGCCGCTCGAGCCGGTGCGCGGCCTCCGCAAAGGCGGCCAGCGCCATGCCGTTCCAGGCCGTGATCGCCTTGTCGTCGCGGAAGGGCTGCGGCCGCTGTGATCGCACCTCGAGCAGCCGGCGGCGGGCCTCCTCCGGCACGTCGCCGCGGATGACGGAGCGGCCATGCTCGAAGGGCTGGAGCCACTCCGGATGCGGCTCGCCGAGCGCCTCCTCGATCTCCTCCGCGGTCCACGAGTAGGTGAGGCCCTCGACGCCGTCCGTGTCCGCGTCCTGCGCCGAGGCGAAGCCTCCTTCCGGAAGCCTGAGGTCGCGGGCCATGTAGTCGAGGGTCTCCTCCGCCACCTGCCGGTACCGCTCCTCCCCGGTGACCAGCCAGGCGTGGAGGTACGTGGGCGCGAGGAGCGCGTTGTCGTAGAGCATCTTCTCGAAGTGCGGGACGAGCCAGGCTTCGTCCACGGAGTAGCGGTGGAACCCGCCGCCGAGGACGTCGTACATGCCGCCCGCGGCCATTCCGTCGAGGGTCGTCCGCACCATCGCGACCGCGTCGTCGCGCCCGGTTCGCAGCAGGAGCTCGAGGTTCGACGCCGGGCGGGAACTTCGGCGCGCGCCCGAAGCCGCCGTGCTCGGGGTCGAACTGCGCGCGAAGCGCCGAAACGGCGTTCACGACCAGCTCCGATGTGAGCGGCTCGTTGGACGGCGGGCGCTCGCTCGCCTCGCGGATCGCGCCCACGAGCGCGTCGGCCTGCTCCTCGAGCTCGCGGCGCCGCTCCTCGTAGGCCTTCGACACGGCCAGAAGGAGCTGCGTGAAGCTCGGCATGTTGAAGCGCGGCTCCGGCGGGAAGTACGTGCCTCCGTAGAACGGCCGCCCGTCAGGCGTGAGGAAGACGGTCATCGGCCAGCCGCCGTGGCCGGTCATGGTGACGACCGCCTCCATGTACAGCCCGTCCACGTCCGGGCGCTCCTCCCGGTCGACCTTCACCGGGACGAAGCGCTCGTTCATGAGCCTCGCCGTCTCTTCGTCCTCGAAGGACTCGTGCTCCATGACGTGGCACCAGTGGCAGGCCGCATAGCCGACCGAGAGCAGGATCGGCTTGTCCTCGGCGCGGGCGCGCTCGAACGCGTCATCCCCCCACGGGTACCAGTCGACGGGGTTGTCGGCGTGCTGGAGGAGGTAGGGGCTGGTCTCCTGGGCGAGCCGGTTCACTAAGTCAGCTTAGTCCCGCGCGTCTCCCGTCCGAAGAGGGTTGCCACCGCCCCCGCGACCATGACGAGGGCGACGAAGACCAGCGACCAGACCGTGTCTCCCGTCCGGTCGATCAGCGCGCCGAAGAGGTACGGGCCGCCGATCGCGGCGCCCTTGCCGAAGCCCTCCACCATTCCGAAGGCGGTCGAGCGGAGGCGCGTGGGGAAGAGCTCCGCCGTGTACGGGTACACCGCACCCCACGCGCCGAGGTTGAAGAAGCCGACGAAGAAGAGCGAGGCGATGAAGACGGCCTGCGTCTCGGCGAGGGCGAACGTGAGCGCGCTCACGCCGCCGAGCGCGAGGAAGAGCGTCAGCGTCCGCTTGCGCCCGATCCGCTCCACGAGCCAGATCGAGGCGCCGTAGCCCGGGAACTGCGAGAGCGCGGAGAGGGCCAGCAGGAGGTAGACGTTGACCGTGAAGTCCTTCTCGGCCTGGAGGACGAACGGAAGCCAGAGGAAGAGCCCGTAGTACGAGATGTTGAGGGCGATCCAGACGAGGACGATCATCGCCGAGCGGCCGCCGAGCTTCTCCGAGACGAGCTCGCGGAGCGAGCCGCGCGGCTCCTCCGCGACCGTCAGCTCGTCGGCGGAGACGGGCCGGCCCGTGATCTGCTCGAGGACCTCCGCCGCTTCGCGCCGGCGTCCGTTGCGGGCGAGCCAGTAAGGGCTCTCCGGGAGGTTGAGCCGTGCGAGGAAGGCGAGGAAGGCGGGGAAGGAGGCGGCGAGGAAGAGGTAGCGCCAGCCGGAGTCGCCGCCGATCTGGTCGAGGAAGACCCATGAAAGTCCGGTCGCGAGGAGCAGGCCGACGGGCCAGAAGAAGTCCAGGAAGACGAGGAAGCGGCCGCGGTTCTGCGGCGGGAGGTACTCCGAGAGCATGGAGGGGTCGACGACGAGGAGCGCGCCGAGACCGATGCCTGCGAGGAAGCGGAAGGCCGAGACCGACCAGGGCCCCCACGCGAGGGCGGTCAGCGCGGTGAAGCTCGCGTACCAGAGGATCGCGGTCACGAAGATGCGCCGGCGGCCGATCCGGTCGGCGAGCCGGCCGAAGACGACGCTGCCGACGAGCGAGCCGGCGAGCGCCGAGGCGGTGATCCAGCCGGCCAGGCTGCCCGAGATCCCCCAGAGAGCCGTGAAGACCGGAACGGTGAAGCCGACGAGCAGAATCTCCATCGCCACGAAGGTCCACGCGAAGCCGGTGACCGCGACCGCGCGGCGGTGGAACCTGGTGAAGCCGCCGCTGCGAAGGACGTCCTCGACGTCCGTGCTTCGGGTGATGGGGGGTGCTGGTGCCTCGACGACTGCCATCTGCGCTAACCTCTCACTAGGTTTACGACTGTGAGTCGATAACTGATGGAAAAGTCTACCACGCACGCAATCGAGCACGAGGCCCTCGCGGTCGTCCTCCAGGTGAGGAGGGGCCAGTTGCAGGTTCTCCTCTGGGAGCGCGCCAGAGCGCCGTTCCAGGGCTCCTGGGCCCTTCCAGGCGGCCTGCTCGGTGCGCGCGAGACGCTCGAAGCGTCCATCCAGCGGCATCTCGCGGCCAAGGTGGACGTTCGCGAGCTCTCTCACCTCGAGCAGCTCGAGACGCTCAGCGACCCGAAGCGCCACCCTGAGCGTCGGCTCATCGCGACGGCCTACCTCGGGCTCGTGCCGGCCGGCATCGACCCGAAAATCCCCGCCGACACGACGTGGCATCCAGTCGACGAGCTTCCGGAGCTCGCCTTCGACCACCTCGCCGCCGTCCTCGCGGGGCGGGAGCGTCTCCGCGCGAAGCTCTCGTACACGAACATCGGCTTTGCGCTGGCGCCGCCCGCCTTCACGATCGCCGAGCTGCGCGGGCTCTACCGCGCGGCGCTCGGGCACGATGTCTCCGCGACGAACCTGCAGCGTGTCCTGCTTCGCCGTGCGCTGCTCGAGCCGACGGGGGAGCAGCGCCCGCCCGGTCGAGCGGGCGGGCGCCCCGCGGCGGTCTATCGCTTCCGCAACCGCTCGCTCGCGGTCACGGACCAGTTCGCGGTGCTACGTCCTCCGGGCTAGATCAGCCCGCACCTGCGGGCGGTCAACGGCCAGGGATGGAACCCACGGCCGGCCTTGAGCGCCCGCTCGGCCACCCACATCTGCTCGTAGGGAGCCCAGTGGTTCGCCGTGCCCTTGTGGCGGAGCAGCCGGGGCCCGTAGGCCCGCTGGAAGGTGAGGTCCATCTGGAGCCCGCCGTAGTACGGCGAGTTCGGGTCGGTCCACGACCCCTCCCAGCGGTGGATGCAGCGCCACTCGGCGAGGTGGGGCGGGTGATGCGCCCGAAAGCGCGCCCGCTCCGCGCGGATCCGCCATGCATCCCGACGCCACAGCCGGTAGCGGAGGAGCGAGTCGAAGTCGCCCCGCGTACGGCTGACGGTGGGACGGGGATGCTGCGTCAGCTTGGAGAGCTTGCGGGCGACGAGCTTGAGCCAGATCGCCCTCCGCTTCAGATCCCGAGTCCTGGGCGTCTCGGCCCAGGGACCCGGCGCGGGCTCGGCCGTGCTCTCCGTGGCGGCCGTTTCGGTGGTGGTCGGCTCCGTGGTCCCTTCCTGTGCGAAGGCCCCCGAGGCCCAGATGAGTCCGATCACTGTGGCGAGCGCAAGTCCGCCCGCGCGCAATGACTTCACGTAGTTACCCCCTTGTAGGGAACGAGGTCGGGCCGCCACCTGGGCGATGGGGCGGCCGTTCGCGCCTCGCCGAAGTTGGCCGCAGCGGCGAGCGCGCGTGTTGGGTGTTACCGGAAGCGGGCTACGTTACACTCAGTGGCGATGCTCTGGTTCACCATCTTCTTCTTGGTGATCCTGAAGATCCCGGCCGCGTACCTCGGTTACGTGATCTGGTGGGCCGTCAAGGACCCGCCGGAACCGGGCACGGATCCGGCCTACGACCGCGCGCTTCCGGGCGGGGAGGACGGCGGCGGCCCTGTCTGGCACCCGTCGTCGGGAAGGCGCTGGGTGCCCGGACGCCATCCTGGGCCGCACGGCTCGCCCGAGAGGCGGCCGCGGCCGGCCTTCGCGCCGTCCAGGGCTGAGAAGCTCTGATGAGCGCGCACGAGAGCGATTCGCGGTCCGGCGAGGGCGCGGCCTCGACGGTTGCGGGCTTCATGGCCGCCTTCGCGATCTTCGCGGCAGCCGCAGGCCTCGTCTACTACCCCGGCCGCGTGGGCGCCGCCGCGGTCCTCGTTGCCCTCGTCGCTGCGGGAATCGGAGGCTTTCAGCGAGGCCTGGCCGCGTTCGCGGTGGCCTTCGCAGGTGTCTGCTGGTTCGCGGGAATGGTCATCGCAATCAGTCTCGAACGACCTGTTTTCTGACCCTTTCGGGTCAGATCACCCTAAGGAGGGATTGCGACAGAGCCGATAGACAGGTCGGGTACGTGGTTAACCCTACGAGAGTTAGGCGCGGCACTTGGGTAGTTTCAAGCTTCGGCTCGTCACGTATTTCCTTCTCCTGGCGCTACTGCCGCTGCTCGCTGCTTCATGGGCGTTCAGCGAAGTGGCCACCAGGGGCGAGGTCGGTAACACCGACTCGCGTTTGAACGCGGCGCTTCGCGTTGCGATCAACGACTACTCGCGGCGAGTCCGCGCGGACCTGGCCGGAACGGCGAATTCTCTCGCCCACGCCACGAGCGTCCAGCAGGCCTTCCAGACACGCAACCGCGCCGCGCTCGTCCGCCTGGCCCGCTCGGTTCCCGATGCGGCCTTCTACGTCAACGGCCAGTTGATCGCGGGAGAGGCTCCGGTGGGCCTCCATGTCGAGCGCACGTCGTCCGTCTTCGCGGAGAACGGCGCGTTGCTCGGCCGCATCGTCGTCTGGCTCCCGCTCGACGGCTCGCTTCTCGCCCAGCTTCGCGCCGCGACGGGCCTCGGAGCTCCCGACCGAATCCTGCTCGCGCAGGGCGGCAAGGTCCTGGCCGGTCCTGGCGACATCGTCGGGACGCAGGTCACCCCGCTCCCCGAGCCGAGCTACACGAACCTCGGCGACAGCCGCTACCGCGCCGTGTCCGCCCCGATCCTCGAGTCGAGCCCGCCGCTCACCCTGGTCGTCGTCACGCCGAAGTCTGCGATCGACAATTCGGTCTCCGCCCTACGGGAGCGGTTCCTGATCTTCGCCTTCCTCGCTCTCGCGATCGTGGCGATCCTCGCGTGGCTCCTCGGCCGGACGATCGTACGCTCGCTGGGGGAGCTCGCCGATGCCGCCGGCGCCGTTTCCCGCGGCCAGTTCGGCCAGCGTGTTCCTGTACGTGGCCGCGACGAGCTCGCGACCCTCGGACGGGCGTTCAACGAGATGTCCGGCCAGCTCGCCGCCGAGCGCGGCCGCGTGCAGGACGCAGTCGACCGCTTCGGCAAGGCCCTAGCCGCGACGCACGACCCCTTCATGCTCCTCAACGTCATCGTCGAGAGCGCGGTCGAGGCGACCGGCGCCGCCGGTGGACGGCTCGTCGTCGACGGAGAAGAGCAGGCGCGCGCCGGCGACCCCGACGAGGGCGGCCGCCCGCTTGTCATCCCACTCGGCCCCGAGGGCGGCGAGGACGCGATGCTCCTCCTCACTCCGGCGGGCGCGGATTTCGGCGACCAGTCCCGTGAGCTGGCGCTCTGGCTCGGCTCGCAGGCGTCCATCGCCCTCGAGAACGTGCGGCTGCACCGCCTCGTCGCGCGCCAGGCGAGCACGGACGGCCTCACCGAGCTCGCCAACCGCCGCGAGTTCGAGGACTCGCTCGCGAACGAGATCAGCCGCGCCGAGCGCTTCGGCGGCACCCTCGCGCTCATTCTGGCCGACCTGGACAACTTCAAGCAGGTGAACGACCGCTTCGGCCACCAGGCCGGGGACGAGGTGCTCCGCTCGTTCGCCGACATCCTCCGCGAGACGGTCCGCGACATCGACGTGGCGGCGCGGTACGGAGGCGAGGAATTCGCCATCCTGCTCCCGCAGACCGACATCGTCGGTGCCGAGGCCCTGGCCGAACGGCTTCGCGAGGCGGTCGAGTCGCGGGCGATGGCCGAGGCGCATGACGAGCCGGTGACCGTGACCTCGAGCTTCGGCGTCGCATCGTTCCCGGAAGCCGGCACCGGCCCGGGTCTGTTCGCCGCTGCCGACGAGGCGCTCTACCGCGCGAAGCGGGCTGGGAAGAACTGCGTGGTGTGTGCCGAGACAAACGGGCCTGTCCGTGCCTCTCACTAAGGTCTGTTCAAGTTCCGACAACTGACGCCGTCGTCTATGATCTGCCGCTGACCTTCGGCCCCCAGACGACCGACACGGAGGTGTGATGTCGTTCGACAAGGACTCGACTTTCGCGCGCGTGATCGAAGACCATCTCGAGCTCAAGCGCAAAAACACTGATCTCGAACGCGAGATGCCGATCTCCGGCTATCACGTCGACGATCC
The DNA here is from genome assembly GCA_963766725.1 of uncultured Actinomycetes bacterium. Lineage (GTDB taxonomy): Bacteria > Actinomycetota > Thermoleophilia > Gaiellales > Gaiellaceae > DATEOR01. The sequence goes on along the minus strand of CAVYBK010000006.1, from coordinate 293,743 downwards.
CTTCCAGAACCACCCGCTCTTCAAGACCGAAGAGCAAGCACGCATCGAAGACACGCTGAGCGGCGTCGAGCCCGCGCTCGATCCGGAGAAGGTGCTCGCGTGGCCGACCGGGGATAACGGCGACTCAGAGCCGAAGGATCCGGAGGACACGCTGTGGGGCCGCTCGCGCGACTTCGACTGGGGCGACTAGCCCTTCTTCTCTCTAGCCGCCGCCCAGCGGTCTAGAGGTACGGCGCGAGGAAATCCAGGGACGCAGCCGTGTCGAGCCGGTACGCGAATGCATTGCCGGCACAGCGGCCGTTGTTCACGAACGACGCGACTCCGACGACGAGATTGCTGTCGCCGAGGAGGACCGGGCCGCCCGAGTCGCCGAAGCAGATGCCGGCCTGCATGCGCAGGTTGAAGCCGGTCTTCTCGACCTTCGAGATCCGCGAGTCGCCGAAGCTGCGCACGAGCCGGAAGTCGGGCGCGGGCTTCCCGCCGCCCTTCACGAAGCCGTTCGCGCCGTAGCCGACGATCGTGAGTGGGTCCTTCTTGTCGGCGCTCGCCAGTCGGCCGGGGGTGGGGAGCTGCGCGTAGCCGCGGTTGGTCACAGGGGTGTCGAGGACGATCAGCGCGAGGTCGTGCGTGTCCGCGCCGGGGGAGCCGAAGCCTGGGTTCGGAACTGCGGTGCCGGTGACGACCGCCGAGCCCGGAGTGAAGCGCTGGTCGAAGGAGACGAGCGCGGGCAGGTCGCCGAGGTCGTCGACGCAGTGCGCCGCGGTCACGAAGGTCGTCGAGTTGACCAGGAAGCCGCTGCAGACCGGAACGCGCTGGCCGTCGATGTCGGTCACGAGGATTCCGACGTACGGATGCGTCGTGTCCGGCTTGCCGTCCAGGATCGCAGCCGCCGGTGCCGCCGTCGCGAGCACGATCACGACAATTCCGAGAAGCCGCAGAGACCGCCGCATGGCAACTTCTTCGGCGGGGCGCTCGTTTTCCTTCTTCCCCAATTCGGGTAATCGGCGGGCATGGACAGGAAGAAGCTGCTCGTCATCGCCACCGCGCCGGTCGAGCCGGGCCCTCTGCGGGACGCTGTTCGCGAGCACGCGGGCGACGAAGCCGAGATCCGCGTCGTCGCGCCGGCCTCCGACGTCTCCCCGCTCCAGTGGCTCGCGAGCGACGAGGACGAGGCGCGCGAGAAGGCCGCCAAGGTGGCCTCCGGCGCCGCCGAGAGCGTCGAGCCGGAAGCAGCGCGTACGGAGACCGAGGTGGGGGACACGGATCCCGTCCAGGCGATCGAGGATGCCCTGCGGACCTTTCCTGCGGACGAGGTCCTCGTCGTCACGCGGCCGGACGACGACGCGAGCTGGCTCGAGCAGGACTCGGCGCAGGAGGCGCGCGAGCGCTTCGGCGTGCCCGTCACCCGCCTGACCGTCTAGCGGGCTAGAGTGATCTGGAACGGGGCGTTAGCTCAGCTGGGAGAGCGCCGGCTTTGCAAGCCGGAGGTCACCGGTTCGATCCCGGTACGCTCCATAAATTCACACGTATTGAGCCTCACTCGAGCCTCTCCCAACACCTTCGAAACACCTCCAGCCATAGCTAGCTCGCACATGTACCTCAGTCTACGCAGGGCTACGTGTCTATCTCGTGAGTGACCCCAGCCGTCGGCGAGGCGCCGCACTACCACACTCTTCCTCGAAGGACGGGTCGTCGAGCTCGGTGACGCCACCCAACGAAATCGCTCCCGGCCGCGAGCCACCGCGGGTTCATAGCCGGTCTCGATCGTCTCGACGACCGTGTTGGTGTCAGGGTCGATTCGCGACACCGTCCCGTCACATTCGTTCGTGACCCAGACCGAACCCGAGCCGACGGCGACGCTCCAGGGACCTGTGTCCCACCGGGATGATCTCCTGCGGCCTGCCGGTGTCTGGGTCGATACGCCAGACTTTGTTGTCGTCGTACATCGCCACCCAGACGGAGCCAAAGCCGATCGCGGGTCGTCCGTCCGGATAGTTGCCCACCAGGATGCGCGTCGCCCGCCCGCTCACCGCGTCGATGCGAAGCAGGGTGTTGGTCTCCGAGCCGAGCGTGCTCCACGCGGCCCCGTAGCCGAACGCGATGCCGCGGCCGCCGTAGTCGTCGAACTTAAGGGGGTACGTCTGCTCGCGGCGCAGTGGATGCAGATTCCAGCGTTCGACCGCGCCAGGGTCGCCGCCCCTGCGATCCAGAGAGAGTCGCCGCCGACCGCGAGGGCTGTGGCCCCGCTACTGTCTGGGGAGCGGTACGTGCGGGCCTTCGACCCTTTCCGAGACGTCGATCTGCGGCAACTCGACGTCGACGCGCGTCACCTGCTGGCGGCCGACGCTCGCGACCCACAACGACTCGTCGCCTTCCCCGGCGAGACCGTCGCTGGCGTCGTACTGTCCGGAGTTTGTAACGGCCCCTGTGCGGCTATCGACCCGCGTGATCGTCCCATCGGACTCGCTCGCCACGAACGCGTAGTCCCCGACGACCTCGACCTCGCGCGGAGACCTGCCCACCGGGGCGACGTCCACGATCTTGTTTGTGTCGGCATCGATCTTGACCAGCGATTCAGGCTTCACGGTGGGAGCGCCGCCAGCGCGCGAGAGCAGCGCAGCAACCACCACCGCCACGAGCGCGACTAGCGCTACCAGGCCTCCGAGAAGCATGCGCCGGCGCGGGCGTCGCTCGGCCACCCGCTCGGCATTCAAGGGAGGGAAGTCGTTCGCAAGACCCTCGATGTCGAGCTGATAGAGACGCTCGAAGTGGTCGATGTCCTTGAGGCGATAGGAGCCGAGATCTCGCATCGAGACGCCGGTGAGCTCACGCGTCTACGAGCTCGCGCGTCGCGTTCGACAAGAGGACCTGCCCGCCGTGGCCGACCGCACCGATACGCGCCGCACGATGCACTCCGAGGCCGACGTAGCGCTCCTCTCCGACGGCCGGCTCCCCCGTGTGCAGACCCATTCGCACTCGCACTTCTTGCCGTCCGCCCAGTCGTGGGCGGCAAGAGCTCGCTGCGCGTCTACGGCGGCTCCGAGCGCGGAGTTCGCAGACGCGAATGCGAAGAAGAAGGCCTCGCCCTGGTTGTCGATCTCGCGGCCGCCTCGCTCTTCGACCGCCTGCCGCAAGATCTGTTGATGCTCAGCGAGGACGGCAGCGTACCGCTCGCCCAACTGCTTCAAGAGCCGGGTCGAGCCCTCCATGTCCGTGAACAGGAACGTGACCGTTCCCGTCGGCAGCTCTATCAGTCGTTGTCCCTTCAGCGGGTCGAACCGATCCTATGCCTCAGCAGAGCTCATGAGGTCGTTGGGGAGCCATTTCGGCGAGATCGGAAGAAGAGTCCTGCCCCAGTCGTCTTGTGCGCACTAGCACACGCCGACAAAGGAGCAGGCAAGATGCGCACCATTCGGAGAAGGAACTGGTTCATCAGGCGCTTCGCGCTCGGGCTCGCGATCGCAGCGTTCGTCGCCCCTGCTGCACAGGCACGAGTGGACGAAAGCTCGATCGTTCAAGCGCACACATACAGCCCGTTCAAGCGCAGGGCTACCAGGCTTTCGTTACGGATTTCCCGTCGCACCCCGCCGGCAGCGTCGCTGATGCGGGGACGCAGATCGCAAACAGCGACTATCCGTCGCTCAAGCCGACCGTTGTCGCCTCAGCCTACGGCATGCCTCGAGCAACGCCGATGGATTACGCGATCAACCGTGGCGATCTGATCGAGGTCGTGCGCTCGACCCCGAGCGGCAGCCCGAGCGACAAGATCGAGTTCGTCCGCACGCAGCCGCGCTCGATCGGCGAGCCGCAACTCGTCTCCGCCGGCTTCGACTGGAAGGACGCTGGAATCGGAGCGGGTCTCGCTCTCGCACTCGTCCTCCTCGGCGGCGGAGCGGCGCTTGCAAGCCGTCGCGTAGGTCGCCCGCAGACCGCTTAGCACACCCAAACAGAGCTGCGCACATCGTAAGCGGGCCTCGAGGCCCGCTTACGACTGTCTGAGGCCCCCTCCCCCGCGCGCGATGAGCCTCTCCCCGATGTGGCCCCGAGGTTCCTCGCGTGGGACGAAGCATCCTCAACCTGGCTGACCAGAGTTACCAGGTTCCCTACCTACCAAGCCCTCCTCGGCTAAAGTGATCTGGAACGACAGTGAACATGCGGGTTAGCTCAGCTGTGATCTCTCGAGAGCAGCACGGCTCTTTGCAAGCCGGAGGTCACCGGTTCGATCCCGGTACGCTCCATCTCTCGCGTTCTGGACTGTCGCGGAGCTGTTACGTTCGCTTGACCTCAGCGCGTTAGCGTCCCTCGTATGCCCTTCCGATTCGCCGCTGCGGCGCTCGCCACCGTCGGCCTCCTCTCCATTGCGCCGGCTTCTGCCGTTGCGGCCCCCTCGGTCCAGCACCTGATCGGGCAGAAGCTCGTCGTCTCGATGGACGGGCACACGCCGTCCGCGTCGCTCCTCGACCGCGCGCGCCGCGGGCGCATCGGCGGGGTGCTCATCCATGGCTGGAACTTCTCCTCCGCTACGCAGCTCGCGAACATCGCGACCAAGCTCCAGCAGGCGGCCGCCGCAGGAGGGCAGCCGCCGCTCCTCATCGCGGTCGACCAGGAGGGCGGCCAGGTGAAGACCGTCTCCTGGATCCCGCCGACGCTTTCGCCGCCGCAGATGGGCGACCTCGGCTCGAGCGACACCGCTCGCCGCCAGGGCCGGAAAACCGGCGCCGCGCTCCTCGGCCTCGGCGTCAACACCGACTTCGCGCCGGTCGCGGACGTGCCTGTCTCGACCTCCTCGTTCATGTACCAGCAGGGCCGCACGTGGTCGTTCGGGTCGAGGAAGACGTCGCGCCTCGCCAACGCCTTCGCGCTCGGGCTGGGCGACCGCGGCGCGCTCGCCACGATGAAGCACTTCCCAGGGCTCGGCTTCGCCGCGAAGAACACGGACGACTTCGTCGTCCATATCCACGCGACGAAGAGCGAGCTCGCACCGGGCCTCAGGCCCTACCGGCACGCGGTCGCGAACGGCGTCCCGCTCGTCATGCTCTCGAACGCCGTCTACCGCGCCTACGACCGAAGCCACGCGGCCGGCTGGTCGCGAGCGATCGGGACGAACCTGCTGCGCGGCGAACTGGGCTTCCACGGCGTCACGATCACGGACTCCCTCGACGGCGCCGCGAACACGCGTGGGATTGCGACGAACGCGCTCGCGCTCAAGGCTGCGAAGGCGGGAACCGACATGCTCCTCCTCACCGGCTCCGAGGCATCCTCCCGCAGTGTCTACCGGTCGCTTCTCGAGGCCGCGCGGGCGGGGCAGATCCCGCACGACCGCCTCGCGGCCTCCTACGACCGCATCGTGGCGCTCAAGGCCGGCCTCTGTCTACTGAGAGAGGGCGATCCTCTCCTCTCACCCAGTCGCGACGCGCCCGGCTAGACGCCGGCGCATTGCCCCCTTCCCCCGCCTGTGACGGAGTTCGGGCTGCCTTCGGAGTCGCCCTGCTGCGGGGCCGGGTCGTTCCCGGAGCAGCTGAGCGTCCCGTGAATGGTGTTGGTCTGCACCTCGTTGCCGTCGCGATCGACGACGGTGTTGTCGGTGAAGCTCATCGCGCCGTTGACGGTGTTCCGGAAAAAGCCCTGCCAGAACCCGTTGTAGCCGTCGATGTTGACCATCCCGTTGATGACGCTGTCCTCAATCGTGTTCCACGTGATGTCGAATGGGCCGCCGAAGGGGCCGGAGCCGCCCACGAGGTTGACACCGCCGTTGATCTTGCTGAAGTGGATCTGGACGGAGGCCGCGTTCGTCGCGTGCACGCCGCCCGAGATCGTGCCGGTGTGCGCCGGGTTCTCCTCGCTTCCGAGCACGAAGGTCGCGCCCGGCCTGACGTAGAGGCCGCCCTTGATCGTCACCGGGCCCTCGAAGGTGAGGCACGCCGCGCCCGCAGGCACGACGACGCGCTGATAAGTGCCCGGCGCCAGCGTATCGGTGCAGGTCGTCGTCTTCGTTCCGCCAGCCATTGACGGAACCGCCACAGCAAGGGCCGCAACCGCCATTGCCCCTAGCGTTGTCCACGTTCGTCCCATGGTTCTTTCTCCCTCTTGTCGTGGGTCGCGGCCCTACCGTCCCGAATCGCCGGGCGCCTGTCAAACGCGAACCGCGCAGCCAAAGGGAACGGGCCGCCGTCAAGGACGGCGGCCCGTCGTGCTAGCTCGCGACGGCCTCGCCGGTGACCTGTGCGATGTAGCCGCGGACGTCTCCGGCCGGCTCGCTGTAGGCGTCCCCGAGCGCGGACTCGACCCGTTCCATGTAGTCCTTCAGCCAGCCGGGAAGCTCCGCGTCGCTGACCGCGAGAAACTCGAGGGTGCACGCGAGCCGGATGTCGGCGATCGACGGCTCGTCGCCGCCGATGAACGGGCTGTCGGCCAGGAAGAACGAGTTGTAGACCTCGAGGATCGCCGGGATGGCCTCCTCCGCAGCCTTTCGCGCCGTCTCCTTTCCCTCGTCGGTGGCGTCCGACATGGAGACCTCGCCCGGATAGCCCGAGAAGCTGAGGCGGGGATACGTGGCGCGCGCGACGAGCGGGTAGAGGATGCTCATCGTGTAGAAGTTCGCGCTGTCCACCATCGCGCGGCGGTCGAGGTCGGTGGGATAGAGGCTCGTGAGCCCTTCGCGGCTCGCGAGGTACATCATCACGGCGCAGCTCTCCCAGAGCGCACCCTTCGGTAGGCCTTCGGTCTCGACCGAAGGGGTCAGCCCGGACGGCACCCTGGCCTTGTATTCGTCCGACTGCGTCTGGCCCCAGACGTTCTCCTCCTCGAAGGGGAGCCCCGCGGCCCGCACGAAGACGCGAACGGACATGTTGTTCACGCTCGGCGGGAGCATGTTCAACTTCAGTGTCATGACCGACCTCCCGTAGCTTGTCGCCCAGCATAGTCCTGTGTCAGAGTGGTGTGGGACTGACCGACTAGTCGTTGCTCTGCGGCCGACGGCTTCGCGCCAAGGAGGTGCGTCGTGGCTGCACAGGAGCACAGGAACTACTGCGATCTCGTCTGCGAGGGCGGCGGGGTCAAGGGCATCGGCCTCGCGGGAGCCTTCTCCGTCCTCGAGGAGCACGACTTCCGCCCGCAGAACGTCGCGGGCACGTCTGCGGGGGCGATCACGGCCGCGCTGATCGCGGCGGGCTACACCGCGGCAGAGCTCAAAGACGTCATCTTCGGCATGGACTTCCTCAAGTTCCGGGACACGGCCTGGGAGGACAAGCTCCCGCTGGTCGGCAAGGGCGTCAGCATCTTCAAGGACCTCGGCATCTACGAGGGCCGCTACTTCGAGGACTGGATCGGCGAGCTCTTGAAGGCGAAGGGCGCCGAGACCTTCTCGGCGCTCACCACCGACGAGTACGGGGACGATCCCCGCTACCGCTACCGGCTGCAGGTGATCGCGTCCGACACGACGTCGCACCGGCTGCTCGTCCTGCCGCGCGACGCCGACCAGCTCGGGATCGACCCGGACGAGCTCTCGGTCGCCCGGGCGGTGCGGATGAGCATGAGCATCCCGATCTTCTTCGAGCCGGTTTCGGTCACGAACGAGAAGACGAACCGCGAGCACGTGATCGTCGACGGCGGAATGCTCTCGAACTTCCCGGTCTGGCTCTTCGATTGCCCGGACGCCGAAGTACCGTCGTGGCCGACCTTCGGGTTGCTCCTCGTCGAGCCCCATCCGCAGACTCCGATCGGCGCGCGTCTGCCTGCCCCCGAGCGCGCGCCACACGGGCTCGGCGGGCTCTTCAAGTACGTGAAGGCGATGGCGGACACGATGATGGAGGCGCACGACCGGCTCTATGTCGAGAAGGCGAACTTCGCGCGCACCATCCCGATCCCCACGCTCGGGATCGGGACGACCGAGTTCGACGTCACCCCGTCACGGAAGGAAGCGCTCTACCAGTCTGGGCGGGACGCCGCGGCGGCGTTCCTCGAGACGTGGGACTTCGACGGCTACATCGAGGAGTTCCGGAGCGGCAAGGAGCATCACCGCCGCGCGGAGGTGGCCGAGCAGATCCAGGAGGCCGCGCCGCACTAGGCGCCTTCGTCTGGGTCGTCCACCGGCGGCAGCTGCTCGGGTTTCTTCGAGTCGCGCCCTGACGGGGCGGCTCCCAGCGCCTCGGCCACGGTGAGCTCGGCCTCGCCGAAGATCACGTGCGTGAAACGCTCGCTGAAGCCGGCCAGGAAGCCGACGAAGGCGTAGAACGTGAACGTGTTCTGCTGAGTGATCGACCCGAGTTGGATGAAGTCGCTCTCGAGCGCGAAGTAGACGGCCGAGGCAAAGATCGCGCCGATCACGGGCCGGAAGGCCCCGAGCCAGAAAATCGGGCCGCGGCCGACCTCGTAGTCGACCGAGAAGCCGCTGCGCGTGTCTGGCCGCATGCGCAGCATCACGCTCACGAGCGCGCCGACCGCGCCTGCGCCGTAGGAGGCGAAGAAGTTCTGGGTCGGGGTCGAGCGCAGATTCAGCTCCGTGGAGATGCCGAGGATCGCCGAGATCGCGAGCCCGAGCGCGGCCAGCAGGAAGATGCCGACGAGCATGCCCAAGAAGTAGACGAGCCGCACGCTCTTGCTCGCCGCCCGGTCGTAGTAGCGCTCGATCCGCTTGAGCTCCTCAGCGTGCTCGGCGACGACCGAATCGAGATCCTTCTCACTCGGCTTCCCGTCCGTCCGCTCGATCACGCCGAGCAGGAAGCTTTGCTCGGAGAAGATCCAGTTGAGCGCGATCCGCTTAGGGACGGTCGGCAGGATCTGGTTCGCCTTCATCGCGAGCGAATCGGAATGGTGGAGGAGCGCGGCGATCCGCGGGGCCGCACTCGTCACCCAGTCGGTGGCGCGGTAGAGACGCAGGTCGTGCCGGCGGGGCCAGCGGGAGGTCTGCTTGCTCGTGAGCACGACTGCAGAGGCGTCGGTGAGGCACCAGTACGCGTCCACGATCGCGCCCGCGTCGTCCTCGAACCTGTCGAGGCTGCGCCGGTACGAGCGGTAGAGCTCGGGCACGTCCCCGTTCTGTGCGCCGTGGCCGTTGCGCGACTTGCCGTAGCGCTCGGGATGGAGCGCGTGCTGCCAGCAGTAGTGCTTCCAGATCAGCTCGGGAAAGACGAGCGCCCCGTGCGACGGCGCGCCTCCGTCCTCTGTCTCGTCGAGCGTCCTCAGTTCCGTCTGGGCCATGGTGCCCCCTCCCTCCGGCCGCAGACGGTTTCCTTCCGCCCGAGGCTACGCTTCGAGGCCCGGCTTGACAAGAGCGGCCTGCCGTTTCAGGCTGGTTGTCTCGCCTCTGCGGTCGGCGAGGAACGTACGACCGCACCCGGGATTGGAGGCGAGCATGGCGACAACGACGACAAAGCGGCGCACGGCAGCGCGTTCGACGGCCGCTCCGCGGCGGCGCAAGCGCAAGCTGAGCAAGGCGGGCGTTCGGCTGATCGCGGGCTTCGAGGGCTTCCGGTCGGATCTCTACGACGACGCGGCCGGCCATTGCACGATCGGCTACGGGCACCTCGTCCACATGGGAAACTGCGACGGCTCCGAGAGCGCCGAGTTCCGGAAGGGCCTCACGCGCGAGCATGCGCTCGAGATCCTCGGTGAGGATGCAGCTTCGGCGGCCGCGGCGGTGAACGACGCAGTCAAGGTGCCGCTCGAGCAGGACCAGTTCGACGCGCTGACGAGTTTCGTCTTCAACGTCGGCTCGGGCGCCTTCCGCGAATCGACGCTGCTCAAGCTGCTGAACGAGGGCAAGTACGACGAGGTGCCCGCGCAGCTCGACCGCTGGGTGAAGGCGGGCTCGCGCACGCTTGCGGGCCTCGTCTCTCGCCGGAAAGCCGAGGGAGAGCTCTTCGCGCGGGGAACCGTCCAGCCCGCCGACGACGGCGCCATGACGACCCGCGATGTGCAGCGGGCGCTCAAGGAGCTTGGCTGGCCCCTGAAGGTGGACGGCGCCTGGGGACAGGACACGTTCGCCGCGGTCGAGGACTTTCAGCGAGGCTTCGCGTTCTGGAAGCTCCTCATCGACGGGCACGCGGGCGCGAAGACCCAGGAGGCGCTGAAGGCTTCCGTCGACCAGGGTGGCAAATGCTCGCCGAACTTCGCCTTCAAGGAGTTCAAGTCGAGCGGCAACGGCTGGATCAAGGTGAGCCGCGAGCTCATCCTCGGTCTCGAGGACTACCGCGAGCTCGTGGGCAAGCCGGTCTCCGTCGTCTCGGGCTATCGCGACCCGCAGAAGAACGCGAGCATCCCCGGGGCCGCGAAGAACTCGCAGCACATGTACGGAAACGCGGTCGATCTCGTCCCGGTCAAGCCCACGGCCGCGGTCAAGGCGCTGAAGCGCTTCTCCGGGATCGGCTACCAGGGCGCGTCGGGCCTCGTTCGCCACGTGGACGTCCGCCACGTCGGCCCGAACACGACGAAGTCCAGCGTCCGCGACCCGGCGATCTGGATCTACTAAGGAGGAGGCTCGCATGGCCCGACTCACGGAAGACGACGCGCCGCCGAACGACCAGGCCGCGACGGCAGAAGCGGATCCTGAACTGCAAGCCGTCGCCGAAGACCGAAGAAGACTGGACTTTCGACGACGCGGCCAAGTCCGAAATCGCTGCGGCGACGGCCACGATCCCGACGTCCAAAGACCTACGGACGACCTGGTGGACCATCAACGACCAGGGGTCGACCGGTTCCTGCGTCGGCTGGGCGAGCGCCGACTCGCTGCTTCGCTGGCACTTCGTCAAGTCGGGGAAGCTGACGACGAGCTCAGCTCCTCTCACCGCGCTTCATGTGGATGGCCTCGAAGGAGACCGACCCGTTCGTGACTCGGCCGACCACCTTCATCGAGACCGAGGGAACGAGCCTGAAGACGGCGCTCGACGTTGCGCGCAAGTTCGGAGCCGTGCGCGACAGTACCTCCCCTTCGCGACCGGCAAGCTCTACGCGGGGCAAGGCGAGCACCTTCTACGCGACTGCGGCGCTGCGGAAGATCCTCGCCTACTTCAACCTGGGCTCGAACCTCACAGACTGGCGCAACTGGCTCGCGAACAACGGGCCGATCATGGTGCGGCTCGACGTGGACTCGACCTGGGACGACGCGAGCTTCACCGGCGGGAACCTCGACACCTACAACCCGAACTCGACGCGTGGAGGCCACGCGGTCGCGCTCGTCGGCTACACCGCCAGCCGCTTCATCGTTCGCAACAGCTGGGGCACGGGCTGGGGCGACAAGGGGTTCGCCTACGCGTCGCTGGCCTACGCGCAGGAGGCTTTCACGGAGGCCTATGGCGTAGAGGTCTAGAGCAACGTGGCGCTGCGCGGTACGATCGCCCCTTGGGCGCCTTCGAAGAAACGAGCAAGGTTCAGCCGCAGAAGATCTGGGATGGGGTCGCGGGCCGCGTCGTGCACGGTGAACGGCTCACCCTCGGGCTCGTCGAGCTCGATCCCGGCAGCGTCGTCCCGGAGCACAGCCACGAGAACGAGCAGCTCGGGATCCTGATCTCCGGGTCCTGCGAGTTTCGGGTCGGCGACGAGACCAGGGAGCTAGGGCCGGGGGACACGTGGTCGATTCCGGCGAACACGCCGCACGAGGTGCACACCGGCCCCGACGGCGCGGTCATGATCGACGTCTTCGCACCGGTCCGGGAGGACTGGAAGCCGCTCGAGCGTTTCGACCGCGAGCCGCTCTGGCCGTAGCGTGTCGACGCCGACACGCCGGTACCACATCCCGTCCGCGGTCAGGCGCTCTTCGCTGCGGATCTCACCTGCGGAGGCGCACCGGCTCCTGGAGGACGGCGCCGTGCTGGTCGATGTGCGCCGGCACGAGGACGACTCGGTCGAGCTTGCAAATGCAGTCCGTGTCCCGCCCGACGAGATTCCGAGCCGCCTCGACGAGCTGCCGCGCGCCCGCGCGGTCGTCCTCGCCTGCACCTGACTGCGCGAGGCGACGAGCGTCCGTGTGGCGCACTGGCTGAGGGACAGGGGCTTCGACGCGTATGCGGTCACGGGCGGAGTGCACGCCCTCCTCGGCGCCCCGATCCCGGAGGCCCCGGTCGGGGAAGGCCGTGGCGGCGACTGGAAGGCGGGGGCAGCCGCGCTTCGCCACCGGCGCTTCCAGATCTACTTCGGCGGCGTGCTGCTCTCGCTCGCCGGGAGCTGGGTGGAGGCGGGCGCCTTCGGCTACGTCGTCCTCCTGCTCGGCGGCTCGGCGGCGACGCTCGGGATCATCGGCTTCCTCAACACGATCCCGAACCTCGTCTTCGCGCTCCCGGCCGGCGTGCTCGCCGACCATTTCGACCGCCGGAAGATCCTCCTCCTCTTCCAGGGCGGGAACATGGGCGTCGCCATCGCGCTTGCAGTCCTCTGGGCCTCGGGCGACCTGACGGTCTTCCTCATGGGCCTGCTCGCCTTCATCGGCGGGACGCTCGGAGCGCTCAGCTTCCCGGCCTTCCAGTCCATGCTGGCCGGGACGGTCCCGCCAAAGGACCTCGAGAGCGCGGTCGCGCTGAACAGCCTCGCGCTCCAGGTCGCCCGCTTCGTCGGGCCGGCGATCGCCGGTGTGCTCCTCGCGTCGGCCGGGCCGACCTGGGTCTTCGGCGTGAACGCGGTCAGCTTCCTGGGCGTCCTCGGTGCTCTCGTCCTCCTGCCGAGCTCGCGCGCCAAGATCGCCTCGGTGAGCGTAGGCGTGCGCGGGGCGATGGCGGACGGCATCCGCTACGTCTTCGGGCAGCGGAGTCTCGCCTCGCTGATGATGCTGATGGTCTTCGCCGGAATGTTCGCCACGCCGCCGGTGGCCTTCATGGTTCCCGGCCTCGTCCGCTTCCAGCTCCACGAGGGCCCGGAGACGCTCGGGATCCTCATCTCGCTGATCGGCCTCGGCTCCGTGCTCGGCTCGGTGCGCCCTCCTGGTGCTCTCACGCCGCCCGAACAAGGGTGAGCCGAGTCTCGTCTGCTATCTCCTCTGCGCGGCCGCGATCGCGATCATCGGTATCTCGACCTCGGTGCCGCTCTCCTTCGCGCTCGCGCTGATCGGGGGCTTCACGGGCGTCGTGTTCATCGGGCTCTCGACGGTCGTCGTGCAGGCCGCGAGCTCGGAGGAGATGCGCTCGCGCGCCATGGCCATCTGGGCGGCGGCGTTCGTCGGTGTCCTCCCGATCGGCGCCCTCATCACGGCGGGACTCGCGGCCTGGCTCGGTGCCGGCGGAGCCGTTGCCGTGGACGGGACGATCACCCTCCTCGGCGGCCTCGGCGTCTTGCTCTGGCGCCCGGAAGTGCGCTGGCTCGGCTGTGCCGCGCTCCCGGAGGCGTGCGTGGCCGCGACGGACCCGGCGTCGTTCGCGTACCTCGAGGAAGAGGTCGAGGCGGCGAAGGCCGCCTAGCCCGCGTCCTCGTCGGCGGCGGAGTCCGGCGCGTCGAGCCGGCAGAGGCCGCCGGCGACGGGGGCTCCGTCCTCGTTCCCGTCGTCCCGCTCTTCGTCCAGGTCGAGCTCGGGCCTTCCCGCGGAGGAGCTGTGCTCTTCGGCTGTCATCGCTCTCTTGAAGCGATACCTTTCGGCTCTGGCGATAAACCTCGACAAGGAGATCGACCGCCTCTACGGGCTGCCGCTCGACCGATTCACGGAGGCTCGCGACACGAGGATCAAGGAGCTCCGAAGCGGCGGCGAGCGCGAGGCGGCCGACCATCTGAAGAAGGCCCGCAAGCCGACCGCCGCGGCCTGGGTCGCCAATCAGCTCGCCCGGAACGAGCGCATGAACGTGAGGGCACTCCTGACCGCAGGCGAGCAGCTGCGCGAAGGCCAGGCGGAGCTCATGCGCGGGGGGAAGGCCGATGAGCTGCGCCGGGCCGAGGACAGCGAGCGCCGTGCGCTGACCGCGCTCCTCGACGCGGGACGGGGCCTCGCGGACGGCGACGCGACGCTCAGGAAGCTCGAGTCCACTCTTCGGGCGGCGGCGGTCGACCCGGAGGCGCGCGAGCTCCTCGAGCGCGGACGGCTGACGAAGGAGCTCTCGGCGTCGGGCTTCGGCCTCGCCGGGATGCCCGCGCCCCCGAAGCGCAAGACATCTTCGAAGGCGGGGAAGCCCGATGCAGCCGCCGAGCGGCGAAAGCGCGAGCTGGACAAAGCCCGCTCCGCTCTCCAGGAAGCGCAGAAACGTGCCCAAACGGCCGATCGGGAGGCGGACAAAGCGCGGAAAGAGCTGCTCAAGGCCGAGGAACAGCTGCGGAGCCTCGAGCGTTCGAACTAGTGAACATGTCGAACGAGAAGGAGATGAGCTTGGAGAAGGCAACGTTTGGAGCAGGCTGCTTCTGGGGCGTCGAGGCGGCGTTCCGCCAGATCCCCGGCGTCCTCGCGACGCGCGTGGGCTACACCGGCGGAAACGTCGAGAACCCGACCTACGAGCTCGTGTGCTCGCACACGACGGGCCATGCGGAGGCGGTCGAGGTCACGTACGACCCGGAGCGGGTCTCGTACGACGACCTGCTCGATGTCTTCTGGATGAAGCACAACCCGACCACGAAGAACCGCCAGGGCCTGGACATCGGCTCGCAGTACCGCTCGGCGGTCTTCTTCCACTCTCCTGAGCAGGAGGCCGCGGCCATTCGGACGCGCGACGAGCTCCAGGAGAAGCTGCACTGGCCGAAGAAGATCGTCACGGAGATCGTCCCGGCGACGGAGTTCTACGAGGCCGAGGACTACCACCAGCAGTACCTCGAGAAGCGCGGCCGCTCGTCCTGCACGGTCGAGCTGGCAGAAGCGCAGGTCTGACCCCAGCGGCTACGCCCCGCCGTGTCTAGCGACCGGCGGGGCCTTGCCCGTCGAGCTCGTGCAGGATGAGGGCGAGCGCTTTGCGCTCCGGGCGCAGCTGGTCGTGCACCGACCGCAGGCGCCGCTCCCCCTCCGGCGTCAGGGTCAGGTAGGCGATGCGGCCGTCGTCGCGGGCCTGCGCGCGGCGCACGAGACCGGCCTCCTCCGCGCGCTGCACGAGCTCCGTGACCGTGCTCTGCGCCAGCTGCATCCGCTCGCAGAGCTCGCTGACGGTCGAGCGCTCGGCGCCGCCGGGCGCGCCCTTGATCATGAGCAGCAGCAGGTGGCGCCGCGGTGTCAGCCCGGCTTGACGGGCCGCGTCCTCGCTGATCCGGTGAAACCGGCGCAGGGACGCCCGGAACGCGGCCGCTTGCTCGAACTCGGTTGGGCCTTTGCCTCCCATTGCTGGATCCTAGGCACGCGTTGTCTCGCGCGCCGGCTCGGGGGTGCCGACCCGGCCGGGCCAGCCGCTCGAGGAGCCGAAGAGCGAGATCAGGGCGGGGATGAGCGCCGAGCGGACGACGAACGTCTCGAGCAGGACGCCGACCGCGAGCATGAAGGCGAGCTCCCGGAAGCCGTCGATCGGAACGACGGCGAGCATCCCGAAGGAGGCGGCCAGAGCGATGCCCGCGACGCCGATCGCCTTCGAGGCGCGAGGGGCGGCGAACGCGATCGCCTCCCTGAGCGGCATGCGCTCCGCCTCCTGCCAGATGCGCCCGACCACGTAGACGTTGTAGTCCGAGCCCAGGCAGACGAGCAGGACTCCGGCCGCGAACGGGACGTAGTACGTGAGGTCGGAGTGGCCGAGGAGGTCCTGGAAGACGTACGTCGTCAGGCCGAGCGTGGCCGCCACGGAGGCGACGCTCGCCGCGAGGAGGTAGAGCGGGGCGACGAACGCTCGCAGGAAGAG
Organism: uncultured Actinomycetes bacterium; assembly: GCA_963766725.1. Taxonomy (GTDB): domain Bacteria; phylum Actinomycetota; class Thermoleophilia; order Gaiellales; family Gaiellaceae; genus DATEOR01. Next base: position 278,027 of record CAVYBK010000006.1, on the reverse strand, counting down.
AGCGAGCAGGAGGAAGTTGACGAGGAGCACGGCGATGCCGACGCGTAAGGAGCTGTCCACCACCGCCTGGACGGTGTCCGATGCGAGCGCGGTCTGGCCGGTGATCCCCGCCTTCGTGCCCTCGAGGCCGCTGTCGCGGAGCAGGCCGGGGAGTGCGTCGTCGAGGGCACGCACCTCGTCGATCGCCGGGGCGCCCAGAGGGTCGTGATCCAGGATGACGACGTAGCGCGCCGCGTTCCCGTCCTCCGTCACGAAGAGGCCGTCGGGGGCCTGGGGGATCTGCTGCTCGCGCGGGCCGAGGATCCCGGCCACGCCCGGCTGCTCGCCGAGCGCCCGTTCGAGCCGTAGGAGCGCCGCCGTGTCCTCCCCGATCCCGCTGCCCTCCACGACCACGACCGTCGGCGCCGCGATCCCCGGTGCGAAGCCCGTGCCGGCTGCGTCCGCTGCCCGAGCCTCCTGCGTGTCGGACGGCAGGCCGCTGATCAGGCGGATGGCGAGCTTCGTGTCGGGGAGGCCTGTCGCGCAGAGGAAGAGCAGCCCCCCGCAGAGGAGGACGATCACGAGTGCGACCGGCCGGGACGAAGCGAAGCGGGCGAACGATTCCCGCGTGGGCGACGCGAAGTGATCCTCCCGGTCCGCCTCGTCGTAGCCGGGCCAGAAGACGAGGCGGCCGAGAATGGCGAGCATCGCCGGGATGAGCGTGATCGAGACCACGAGGGCGACCGCGGCGGTCAGCGCGAGGCCAGGGCCGAAGGCGCGGAAAAAGTCGAGCTCGCCGACGAGGAGAGACGCGGTTCCCGCGACGACGATCAGCCCTGCGGTGGCAACGATCGGCGTCACGCGTATCGTTGCCGCCCGGGCGGACTCCACGGGCGAGCGCCCCTCGAGGAGCGAGCGGCGCATCCCGGACAGGTAGAAGACGGCGTAGTCGGTGACGATTCCGAGGGTCAGGGCGACGACGAGCGGCTCTACCTCCTGCGGGATCTCGACGCCGAGCCGCGTCCCGACCCAGGGGATCACGCCGCGCGCGACGAGGAACGAGATCGCGGCGGCGAAGAGCGTGAGGAGCGGGGCGCCGAAGGCCTGGAAGGTGAGGCCGACGACGAGCAGGATGACGAGCACGGTGCCGGCCTCCACGATCGGCAGCGCGTCCTCCATCTCGCGGAACTGCTGGTCGCGGGCCGGAGCAGGCCCGGTGACTCCGACCGGCGCGTCATCCGCCGGGATCTGACTCGCGTACGCCTCCGCCTCCGAGACCCGGTCCGAGAGGGAGGCCTCCGAGCCGAAGTAGAGGTAGGTGATCGCCGTCGTCCCGTGCTCGCGTGAGCTAGGGAAGAGACCGAGTGTGTTGGCGATCGGGAGTGCGAGCTGAATGCCCTCCGCCTGCTTCGGCGCCCGGCTCACGGCGAGCGCCCGCGCCACCGCTCGCGCCTGCGCGGCCGGCGAGAGTCCCGTCGGGGTCGCGCTGGACGACGAGCGTGTCGGTCGTCAGCGGTACGGCGAAGATCTCCGCGTCGCGCTGCGCGATCTGGGCCGACTCCGCGTTCTCCGGGATGAGGCCGCCGAGTGGGAGCGGCTCCCCCGAGCCGAGCCCGGGCAGCCACCACGTCACGGCGAGCGCGGCCGCGATCCAGGCCAGCACGACGAGGAAGCGGAGCCCGACGACGGCCCCCGCGAAAGCTCGAACCGCCCGCTCCCGGATCACCCCTCACCGCTACCCGTCGTGTGGCTTCCCGCAAACGGGGTAGAGAGCGGCCATGAGACTCTCGTATCTCGTCCGGGGATTCCCTGGACACCCACTGCATCCCCCGCTGACCGACGCGACGATCGGCGCGTACACGACCGCCACCGTGCTCGGGATCCTGGCCTTCGCCGGGGTGTCCGAGGGGAACCTGACCAGGGCCTGGTGGCTTGCGCTCCTCGTCGGCCTCGGCTTCACGGCCTTCGCCGCGCTCACCGGGCTCGCCGACTGGCTCTCGATCACGTGGCGCTCGCCACTCTGGTGGACGGCGACGTGGCACATGCTCTCGATGCTGACCGCGACCGGCTTCTTCGCGCTCGCGGCGGTGTTCGGGCACGACCGCTACGTCGCGGGCGAGATGGGCGGCAAGACGTTCATCGCCACCCTCGTCGGCTTCGTCGCCCTGACCGTCGGCGGCTGGCTGGGAGGCGCCGTCGTCTTCACGCACGGCATGCGCGTCCTCAACCTCGTCGACGAGCCGCCCGAGCGCGCGGCCATTCCTGGCGGCGCCGAGAAGGAGGAGGCGGAGGCCTGATGCCACGCGCGATCTGGACGGGCTCGATCGCATTCGGGCTCGTCAACGTTCCGGTGCGCATGTACAGCGCCGTCGAGGACCACTCGCTCCACTTCAACTACGTCCACGAACCGGACGGGAGCCGCATCGGCTACGAGAAGGTCTGCAAGGAGGAAGGGAAGCCCGTCCCGGACTCGGAGATCGTCAAGGGGTTCGAGTACGAGAAGGGCGAGTGGGTCTACATGACCGACGAGGACTTCGAGGCCGCCGCGGCGGAGAACCACCGCACCATCGACATCCGCCAGTTCGTGCCCTTCGAGGAGATCGACCCGATCTACTTCGAGCGCACCTACTACCTCGGCCCCGAGGAGAACGGCGAGCGCGTGTACGCCCTGCTCCTCGGCGCGATGGAGGAATCGGGCCTCGCCGGGATCGCCAAGTGGGTCATGCGCGACCGCCAGAACCTCGGCTGCCTGCGTGTGCGGGAGGGCGCGATCACGCTCGAGCGCATGCACTTCGCCGACGAGGTGCGCTCCCTCGAGGGCATCGCGCCGAAGAAGGTGAAGGTGGACGAGAAGGAGCTCGCGATGGCGTCGCAGCTCGTCGAGCAGTTCCGCGACTCCTTCGACCCGGGCTCCTACAGGGACACCTACCGCGACGCGCTCTGCGAGATCATCAAGGCGAAGCGCAAGGGGGAGCCCGTGCATGCGGAGCCGACGGCCGAGCCCGAGGCGCCGACCGACCTCATGGCCGCGCTGCGGGCGAGCCTCGAGGCGTCGAACCGCGGCCGCGGAGGAGGACGCTCGGCCTCGGCGCCGAGCGGAAACGGCGAGCTCGACTCGCTCTCCAAGGAGGAGCTCTACGAGCTCGCGCGCGAGGCCGACATCCCGGGCCGCTCCGACATGTCCAAGAAGGATCTGGTCAAGGCGCTGCGCCGGGCCGCTTAGCCGGTGGAAGACGAACAGCCTTTCCCCGAGTACGCGGCGCTCGCCGCGGCCTTCGGCACCGCTCTGGCCGGGTTCCTCTTCGTGGCCGGACGGAGGCTGCCCGAGCGGATCTCGCTCACGGACACCGTCCGGATCGGGCTCGCGAGCTACAAGGTCGGCCGCCTGATCGCCAAGGACCGGGTGACGTCGTTCGTCCGTGCTCCCGTGACCGAGGACCCCGAGGCGACCGAGCCGAAGCGCGAAGGCCATGCGCGGGCACTCGGCGAGCTCGTCACCTGCCCCCACTGCATCGGCCTCTGGGCGGCTTCGGGCTTCACCTACTCGCTCGTCCTCTTCCCGCGCCAGACCCGGCTCGTGACGACGATCTTCGGCGGCCAGGCAGTCGCGGACTTCCTCAACGCCGCCTTCGTGCGGCTTCAGGACGACTAGCTCCAGCCGAGCTCTTCGAGGCGGTCCTCGTCGATCCCGAAGTGGTGGGCCACCTCGTGGAGGACCGTGATGCGGATCTCCTCCTCGAGCACGGCGGGGTCGTCGCCGAACTCCTCCTCGAGCGGCAGGCGGTAGATGGCGATCTTGTCCGGGAGGACGCCCGAGTAGTCGTGCCGCTCGGTGAGCGGGATCCCGAAGTAGAGGCCGAAGAGGTCCGGGTCCTCGGGGTTCTCGTCCTCGACGACGATCTCGACGTTGGACATGGCCGCGCGCAGGTCGGCCGGCAGCGAGGCAAGCGCTCGCTCCACGTGCTCGTCGAAGGTCAATACGCGGGCCGCACGGGTCTGGGGCGGCCGGCCGAGAAGATCCTGATCGCCAGGAGGCCGAAGACGAAGCCGCCGACGTGGGCGAAGAACGCGACGCCGCCGCCCTGCTCGGGCGCGACGACCGACTGCGAGCCGAGGAAGAGCTGGAGCAGGAACCAGATTCCGAGGAACAGGAGCGCGGGCAGCTCGAAGAAGAAGAACGGGATCACCCACGTGAACACGCGCCCGCCGGGGAAGAGCACGATGTAGGCGCCGAGCACGGCGGCGATCGCGCCGCTCGCGCCGACGTTGGGGATCTGGGCGGCGGTGCGCTGACCCAGCCTCGAGCGTCACGATGGTCTGGCTCAGCGTCGCGAAGAGCCCGCCCGCGAGGTAGAAGGCGACGAAGCGCGGCCGGCCGAGCGTGTCCTCGACGTTGTTCCCGAAGATCCAGAGGAAGAGCATGTTGCCGAGGATGTGCTCCCAGCCTCCGTGCATGAACATCGCGGTGAAGATGTCGATCCACCACGGGTTCCCCGGCGCGACGCAGTCGTGCACGGGCTCGCACGGGAAGTAGCCGGAGTCGAGGATCGCCCGGTTCAGGTGCGGTAGCTCGTAGAGGATCCAGACGGCGAAGTTGATCGCGATGAGCGCGACGGTCACCACCGGGAACCGCCTGGTCGGGACGTTGTCCCTGAGCGGGAGCATGTCCTAGCGGATCACGAGCGCCATCAGCGCCTTCTGCGCGTGCAGCCGGTTCTCCGCCTGGTCCCAGACCGCCGAGCGCGGCCCGTAGAGAACCTCCTTCGTGATCTCCTCGCCGTAGTGGGCCGGCAGGCAGTGGAGGACGATCGCCCGCTCGCTGCCGAGCTGGAGGAGCGCGTCGTCGATCCCGAAGCCGGCGAGGTCGGCGAGCCTGCGCTCGCGCTCCTCGTCCTGGCCCATGCTCGTCCAGACGTCGGTGTAGAGGACGTCCGCGCCCTCGGCGCCCGCGCGCGGGTCGTGCGTCAGCTCGACCGACCGTCCGGAGACGTTCGCGGCCGCGCGCGCCCAGCCGACGACCTCATCGCTCGGCTCGTACCCCTCCGGTGTGGCGGCGACGAAGTCCATCCCCAGCTTCGCGCACGCCACCATGAGCGAATGGCAGACGTTGTTCCCGTCACCGAGATATGCGACGCGCACGCCGTCGAACCCGCCGAGCCGCTCCCTGATCGTCATCACGTCGGCGAGCGCCTGGCACGGATGGAAGTCGTCGGTGAGCCCGTTGATGACCGGGATGTCCGCGGCGGCGGCGAGCGCGTCCACGTCGGCCTGCGCGAAGGTGCGGATCATGATCCCGTCGAGGTAGCGGGAGAGAACGGTGCCCGTGTCCTCGATCGTCTCGCCGCGCCCGAGCTGCAGGTCGCCGGCCGCGAGGTAGAGCGCGGTGCCGCCCAGCTGGAACATCCCCACCTCGAAGCTGACGCGCGTCCTCGTCGAGGGCTTCTGGAAGATCATCCCGAGCGACCTGCCCTCGAGGTGGCGGTGCTCGACGCGCTCGCGCTGGCGCGCTTTCAGCCGGTCGGCGAGGTCGAGGACGCTGATCAGCTCGTCCGCGTCCCAGTCGTTCACGCGCAGGAAGTCCCGCCCCTTGAGCTGCGCCGAGATCACGCGGGCATCCTAGGCGGGCGCGACGACGCGGGTGCCCGGGTCTCCGGCCGCGAGCGCCTTCGGAGCTCGTGATGAGCGCCTCCCCGCCGGTCTCGCGGACGAAGCGGAACGCGGCCTCCACCTTCGGGCGCATGCTGCCCGCGGGGAGCGAGTCGATCAGCCCGTCGTCGCGGCCGGGGACGAGCTCCTCGACTGCCTGCTGCTCGTCGGTGCCGAAGCCCGTGTAGACCGTGGGCACCTGGGTGAGGATGACGAACCGCTCGGCGCCGAGCTCGATGGCGAGGAGCGCGGAGGCGTGGTCCTTGTCGATGACGGCGTCGACACCGTCGTGGCGCCCGTCTCGGGCGACGACGGGGATCCCCCCGCCGCCGACGGCGACGACCATCGCCCCGCTCTCGAGGAGCGTCCTGATCGGCCCGAGCTCGAGGACCTCGAGAGGTCTCGGGGAGGGAACGACGCGCCGCCAGCCGCGGTTGGCATCCTCGCGCACCGCCCAGCCGCGCTCCTGCTCGAGGGCATGCGCGCGCTCGGAGTCGTAGAAGGGGCCGACCGGCTTCGTCGGGTCGGCGAAGGCGGGGTCGTCCTCGGCGACGACGACGCGGGTCAGGACGACGACCACGCGCCTGCCCGAGACGGGCTCGAGCTCGGCGGCGACGAGCGCCCCGATCTCCGCCTGCGTCTGGGCGACGGCCACGTACAGGGGAAGGGGAGGCGCCTCCGCGCTCGCCAGCTCCTGGCGCAACAGCTCGTTTCCCACCTGCGGCCCGTTCCCGTGCGTGACCACGACGGGCCCGTCCGTGAGGATCGAGGCGGTCGCGGCAAAGGTCGACGCGAGGTTCGCCCGCTGCTCGGCGGCGGTCCCACGCTCGCCGGGACCGAGCAGGGCGTTGCCCCCGAGCGCGACGACGGTCAGAGCGGCCATAGCGCGTGCTTATTCGCCCGCACGACCGCGGTCCTTGTGCCCGGCTAGGCCGAGTCGATGATCCCGCGCTCGGCGAGGAGCTGGGCGATCGTCGGCTCGCCGATCTCCTGGAGACTGTAGGTGACCCGGAGCGCGGGCTTGTCGAGCTCGATCACGCGGCGGAGGTCGATGGGCGTCCCGATGAGGACGAGGTCGGCGTCCGAGCGCTCGATCGTCTCGCGGAGCTCCTCCATCTGCTTGCGGCCGTAGCCCATCGCCGGGAGGAGCTGGGTCATGTGCGGGTATTTCGCGAAGGTCTCCTTGATCGAGCCCACCGCGAAGGGACGGGGGTCGACGAGCTCGGAGGCGCCGCCCGCCTTTGCCGCCAGCACGGCGGCGCCATACGTCATCTCGCCGTGAGTCAGCGTCGGCCCGTCCTCGATCGCGAGGACGCGCTTGCCGGCGATCTGGTGCGTGTCCTGCTCGACCTCGAACGGAGACGCTGCGCGGACGATCGCGGCGTCGGGGTTCGCGAAGCGGATCGACTGGAGGACGGCCTCGACGCCTTCCTCGGGCGCGGTGTCGATCTTGTTCACGACGCAGGCGTCGGCCATGCGCAGGTTGGTCTCGCCGGGGTGGTAGCGGAGCTCGTGGCCCGGCCGGTGCGGGTCGACGACCACGAGATGCAGGTCCGGGTGGATGAAGGGGATGTCGTTGTTGCCCCCGTCCCAGACGACCACGTCGGCCTCCTGCTCGGCGCGCTCGAGGATGGCGCCGTAGTCGACCCCTGCGAAGACGAGGTTGCCCTCGGCGATGTGGGGCTCGTACTCCTCGCGCTCCTCGATGGTCGCGTCGGCCGCGTCGAGATCCTCGTAGCGCTCGAAGCGCTGGACGGCCTGCTTCGTCAGGTCGCCGTAGGGCATCGGGTGCCGGAGAACGGCCACGCTCTTGCCCGCGCCGCGAAGGACCGAGGCGACGTGGCGCGTCGTCTGGCTCTTGCCGGAGCCGGTGCGCACCGCACAGATGGCGACGACCGGCTTCGCGGAGCGCAGCTCGGTGGAGCGCGGGCCCATCAGCCGGAAGTCGGCGCCGGCCGCCATGGCGATGGAGCCGATGTGCATCACGTGCTCGTGGGTCACGTCCGAGTAGGCGAAGACGACGTCGTCCACCTCCTCGCTCCGGATGAGATCGGTCAGCTCTTCCTCGGCGCGGATCGGGATGCCGTCCGGATAGCCCTCGCCGGCGAGCTCTGCCGGGTAGACGCGCCCTTCGATGTCCGGGATCTGGGTGGCGGTGAAGGCGACGACGCGAACGTCGTCCCGCCCGCGGAAGGCGACGTTGAAGTTGTGGAAGTCGCGGCCGGCGGCGCCGGCGATCAGGACCTTGCGCATCAGGCGACAGTCTCGCCGATTCGTTCCGCCACCGCGCTGAGCTCGAGCTCGGCGCCGGCGACCTCGCCGAGGAGCTCGTCCGCGGTCGGCCTCTGGCCTTCCGCCCAGAGCTCCCGGAGGAGCGAGCCCGCTTCGCGGCGCGTGAACCAGGCGCGCCCGAACTCCTCGCGCAGGAACGAGCGCAGGAGAGACTCGAAGGCCCACGCCCGCAGATAGCTCGACGAGTAGAAGCCGGCGTCGACGTCCGCGAGGAAGTCGACGTCGGAGACCTCGATCTTCAGGGCATCCTGCATCCGCTCGACGTAGCGGCCGCGCATCGACTCGAGCTCGGCCTCGCCGTGGAGCTCGAGCTCGTAGAGGAACTTGGCCGCGTAGCGGCGGACGAAGTAGAGCTGCCCGGCCGACGCCTCGGCGGCGAAGTCCTCCGGCCTTGCGAAGTCGAGCCGCCGCTCGAGCCATGTAGGCTCGTTCACCAGGAGCTCGAGCAGCATCGCCCAGCCCTCGGTGACGGCGTTGTCGCCGAGCCGGCGTGCCTCGACCGGAAGGTCCGCGGAGGTGTGCGCGTAGTGCTCCGTGTGCCCCGCCTCGTGGAAGAGCGCATGCCAGTCGTCGGGGCCGCCGATCGGCTGGATGACGAGCATGACGCGGCCGGGAACCTCGATCGGCGCGCAGAACGCACGCGGGGACTTCGTCGGCCGCGATTCGATGTCGAGGTGGACGTTCCCCTGCGCCTCGAGGTCGATCCCGAGGCCCGCGAGCGTTGCCTCGAGCGCGGGAAGCATTTGCTGGCCGGGGAAGCCGGTGTCCCATTCGCTGGCGCGGAAGAGGCGCGGGACGTCCCAGCGCTTCGCCCCCTCGAGCGGGATCCCGACTCGCCGCCGGAAGAGTGCGTCCATGGTGCGCACGTACATGTCCTCGGTGTCCGTGAGGAAGTGCTCGCACTGGGCGGCGAGCTCTTCGAGGGGGAAGCCGAAGCCCGTGTAGAGCTCGCGGTAGGTGGGCGCTCCGAGCTCCCTCGTCGCGGACCTTCGTACCTCGGCGATCCGGACGTGGCGCTCGTTCAGGTGCTCCGCGGTCAGCGAGACCCGGGCGCGGTCGAGCCGCTCGCGCCGGTCGCGATCGGGCTCGTTGGCGATCGAGGGGCGCAGGAGCCGGTAGCCGATCTCCTCTCCGTCCACGGTGGCCGAGAGCGACGCTTCGAGCCCCGCGATCTCCTCGGCGTCCGCCCGCGTCAGGTCTCCCAGATAGCCCTCGCAGCCGAAGCGCCAGAGCTCGCGGGCGCCGCGGCCCTCGATCTCGGCCGACGCGGCGAGGCGCCGGCACGCATCGAGCGTCGTCAGGTCCGAGAAGCGCTCGTAGATCGGGGAGAGCTCGAACTCGTCCTTCAGGCCCGCGAAATGGAGGTAGTACTCCTCGTCGAGCGCGGCGATGAACCGGTCGGCTTCGTCCCGGTACGCCTCGAGCTCTGCCACCGGGGCCGTCGCCATGCGTGTCGTAGGATAGCTGCCGTGCGGCAGTTCGACGTGCAAACGGAGAAGAAAACCGAGCTCGTCAACATCACCGAGCAGGTGCGCGAGGCGGTCAGGGGCAACGGGGGAGGGGGCTCGGCGGCGCTCGTCTACGTCCCGCACACGACCGCGGCGGTGACGATCAACGAGAACATCGACCCCGATCTCGTCGACGACCTCGAGCGCGCGTTCGGCCGCGTCGTCGGAGAGGACTGGGAGTGGCGCCACGACGACGCCGACGGCCCGAACGCGCCTTCTCATGCGCGTTCGACGATCGTCGGTCCGCAGATCATGGTGCCGCTCGACGAGGGCGAGCTCGCCCTCGGCACCTACCAGGGGATCTTCTTCTGCGAGTTCGACGGCCCGCGTACGCGGAAGGTCTACGTCACGACGCTGGACTGACGCGCCGCGTCGACGAACCCGGCGACGAGTGGGTGCGGCTCGTCCGGCCGTGAGCGCGTCTGGAAGCAGAAGAGCGTCGCGACAAAGAACGGGTGGCCGTCGAGCTCGACGATGCGCGGCTCGCCCTCCTCGTCGACGCCGCTGACCCGCAGGCCCGACTCCTCCATCCGCGGCCGGTATTCCGGGCTCAGGCCGTAGCTGCAGAAGTAGTCCTCCACTGCGGACTCGACGCCGTAGAGGCCGGCCGCACGGGTTCCGGGCACCAGGACGACCGGGTGTTCCTGCCCCCAGAGCGAGCAGGAGAGCGGGGTGACCACGAGGTCGGCGGCGTCCGGGCTCGTCTCCGCGTGCTCCGCGCCTTCCGCTCCCAGGACGTTCCGTGCGTACTCCACGAGCACGTGCTGGAAGCCGCCTCAGGTGGCGACGAGCGGGATGCCGCGCTCGCGCGCGGCCGTGACCGTGGCGAGGGCGCCGTCCATGCTTCGGTACGGGCTCGCGGGCGCGAGCCAGATCCCGGCGAAGCGCTCCTCCAGCTCCTCGGCCGGGGGCACGGCGTCCGTCGAGATCCACTCCCCTTCGGCGCCTGCGTGGGCGAGGCTGGCGTCGAGCATCGTGTGGGTCTCGTTCGCGGGGTTCCTGTCGCCGACGACGCCGATGAGCACGTGCCGACTCTACCGCTCGAGACCGCCGATACCATCGGGCCGTGGCCGCCCCTCTCAAGAAGGACCAGGAGCTCGACCTCAAGATCGACTCGCTCGCCTACGGCGGGAACGGCGTCGCGCGCCTGAACGGCTTCGTCGTCTTCGTCCGCCGCGGCCTTCCCGGGGACACCGTGCGCGCCAAGGTGACGAAGGTGAAGCGGAATCACGCGGAGGCGACCGCGCTCGAGGTCGTCGAGGCGGGAGCTCCGCGCGTCGAGGCGCCGTGCGCGCACTACCCGGCCTGCGGAGGCTGCCGCTTCCAGGACCTTGCCTACGAGGCGCAGACCGCCGCGAAGGAAGCCCAGGTTGCCGATGCGCTCGCCCGCATCGGCCGGCTCGAAGGCTTCCAGCTCGACCCGATCCTGCCGGCCGAGTCCGTCTTCCACTACCGCAACAAGCTCGAGTACTCGTTCACGGACGACGACGGAAAGGTCGCGCTCGGCTTCCACCGCGCAGGTCGCTGGGACGAGGTGCTCGACATCGAGCGCTGCTGGCTCACGACGGATCTCGGCAATGCCATCCGCAACCGGGTGAAGCAGTGGGCGAACGAGATCGGCCTGCGCGCGTACGACCAGGAGTCGCAGGAGGGCTACCTCCGCCATCTCGTCGTCCGCGAAGGGCGCAACACGGGTCAGGCGCTCGTCGTCCTCGTCACCGCGCCTGGCGAGTTCGACGATGAAAGCTTCGTCGCCGCGGTACAGGAGTTCCCCGAGGTGCGCTCCGCTTACTGGGCCGTGAACGACACGCCCGCGGAGATCACCAACGTCCCGTCGCGACTCCTGTGGGGCGAGGAGGCGATCGAGGAGGAGATCCTCGGCCTCCGCTTTCGCGTGCGGCCGAACGCCTTTTTGCAGACGAATACGGAGATGGCCGAGCGCCTCTACTCGCTCGCGATCTCCTACGCAGGGCTGACCGGCGAGGAGACGGTCTACGACCTCTACTGCGGTACGGGAACGATCGGCCTCGCCATGGCCCGCGAGGCCCTGACCGTCTGGGGAATCGACTCCTCCGAGGAATCCATCGCCTGCGCCGTAGAGAACGGTCAGCTGAACGGCCTTCCGAATGCTGCGTTCTTCGCAGGCGACGTCGGGGCGGACGTCGAGGAGCTCCGCGACCGCGCCGGCGACCCCGACGTCGTCATGGTCGACCCGCCGCGCGCCGGGCTCTCCGGCAAGGCGCTCGCGCATGTCGGCGCCCTCGCGGCGCCTCGCCTCGTCTATGTCTCCTGCAACCCGACGACGCTCGCCGGAAACGCCAAGGCGCTCGTCTCCGACCACGGCTACACGCTCGAGCGGGTACGGCCGGTGGACATGTTCCCGCACACCCCGCACGTCGAGTCGGTCTCCCTCTTCACGCGATGAGCCAGGTCGCCGCCCTCTACGACGTCCACGGGAACCTGCCGGCTCTCGAAGCGGTGCTCGCCGAGGTCGACGCGGACACGATCCTCGTCGGCGGCGACGCCGTCCTCGGGCCGATGCCGAAGGAGACGCTGAGCCTTCTGCGCGACCGCGGGGCGACCTTCATCCGCGGCAACTGCGACCGCGAGGTCGCCGCTCCCGGGAGGGAGAGGAGCTCTGGACGCGGCGGGCCCGCTGGGTGCACGAGCAGCTGGACGACGAGGAGCTCGCCTTCCTCCGCGATCTCCCGCACCCGCTGCCGATGGAGGTCGACGGCCTCGGCGAGGTCCTCTTCTGCCACGGCTCGCCGCGAAGTGACGAGGAGATCCTCACTGCGATCACGCCGCCGAAGCGCCTCGACCCGATCCTCGACGGCGTCACCCAGAATCTCGTCGTCTGCGGCCACACGCACGCGCAGTTCGACCGCCTCGTCGGCGACCGGCGACTCGTGAACGCGGGCAGCGTCGGGATGGCCTACGAGGGCGAGCCGGGAATCGCCGCCTGGGCCCTCCTCGGGCCGACGGTCGAGCTACGCCGGACGCCTTACGACGTCGAGGCCGCGGCCGCGCTCGTCCGCGATACCGGCTTCCCGGAGGCCGACGAGCTCGTGAACGAGGCGCTCCTCCATCCGCCGAGCGCGGAGGAGGTCACGGCTCACTTCGAGTCTCTCGCCGAGCGCCAGTCCCTGTAGTAGCGCCACATGTGATCGGCGTTCGCGAGGACGAACCCGACCGAGAGGAGCGGTAGCGCCGGGAGGCCGGAGATGTCGAACCCGACCGCGAGCGCCAGGGTCGCTCCGAACGAAAGCGTCATCAGGATCCACGTCAGCCCGATGCGCAGGCCGAAGCGGTCGGCCGCTCCGAGGAAGAGCGAGAAGAAGAGAACATCCGGGAGGCCGAGCTGCGCCGAGTTGTGCTCGCCGGGCAGCGGGAACGAGATCGAGAGCGCGTTGAAGACCTGCGGCTGGTTCTCGACGATCTCCTTCGTCGGCCCGCGGGCGACCGAGAAGATGTCCACCGGGACGATCAGGACGGCGATGAGGAGCACCCAGCTGAGCGCCTCGAAGAAGGAGAGAAACCACCACGCGACGCAGACGACCGCCGCGATCTTCACGAAGTTCGCGGCGATGTCGAGGTCGGCCAATTCGAGCAGGACGCTGACCCCGACGAGCCCGACGGCAGCCCAGCCCAGCCGCTCCATCCTCGAGCGCCGCAGGGGCAGGGCGATGAGGGGGAGCAGGAACGTGAGCGGGATCAGGCCGAACGATAGAAAGACGACGTCGCCCCAGAGCCCGAGCGTGGGCAGGTCCTCCGAGAAGCCGTAGTACCAGGCGAGAACCGCGAGTACAGCTAGTACGGCGGCTGTTCGGACCACCAGGGCCCGATCGCCTTGAACGCCTCCCAGAAGTCCTTCTTCGCCGGAGCCTCGTCCAGCGATGCGTCCAGGTCCGGGGTCACCAGCGCGCTGATCGTCGGAGTGAACTTCTGGATCGACCCCGGTTGGCTCGCGATCTCCGCCGCGAGCGGGAAGCGGACTGCGTTCAGGCACGTGAGCGCATCTTGCCCCATGACGACGATGAGCTTGGGCTGAACGACGTGGATCTCGCGCGCCAGCCACTCCCGCGCCTGCTCCTCGTCGGCTCCGGCGAACTTCAGGCAGTTCGTCCCGTAAATCGCCGTCGGGTCGACCTGGAGGCGCTGGAGCGACTTCAGCACCGCTTGCCCGGCGCGGCCGAAGAATGCGACGCCCTCGTGCTGCTCCGCAGTTTGCGGCCCGTACTTGAGCAGGAAGAGGTCCGCCTGCGGGTGGCCGGAGCCGAGCACCGGGGCGCGTTCATCGCCTGCCTCCTGGGCGATCTCGCGGCCGAGAGCGTTGATCTCGGCGATCGCCTTCTCGAGGTAGCGCTGTGAGATGTCGTCCGTGGGCACGGGCAAGGGGCTTCCGGAGAGTTAGTTCGGGGCGGGGAGCCCCTCTTCCTACACGGCGGCCTTCGAGCGGCGGGCTCGCGACTGCGCGACCCACTTGAGGCCCTGCAGGTACACGAGCGACTTCGGCCGGCGCACGATCTCGGCCGAGCGCAGGCTGATCAAGAACTCGGCCGCGTTCTCGAACGCGCGCATGCGGACGAGACCCGTGCCGACGCCCTGGAGGACGTGTGCGTCGGAGCCCGCGCCCATCGTGAGGTTGTACTTCCGCGCGTAGCGGAGGGCCTCGTCGTTGAACCCCTCGAAGAGGAGGCGCGCGTTGTAGACCTCGAAGACGTCGATCTCGGGCAGGTGACGGTGCAGGGTCGGCGCGTCGGGAATCGTATGCAGGCGGTCGAACGGGTGGGGGAGGTAGACGACTCCTCCCTGCTCCCTGATCGCGGCGATCGTGTCGGCCATCGGCAGGCCGCGCTCGATCTTCTCCGCGAGGAAGAGCCCGATCACCTCGCCTTTCTGGGTCTTGATCTCCTCGCCGGGGATGACGACCAGGTCGCGGCCGCGCGCGAGCTGGACGGCCTCCTGCGCGCCGGCAAAGACGTTGTGGTCGGTGATCGCGATTGCCCCGAGGCCCTGGGCTTCCGCGTAGTCGAGGAGGTCGGCCACCGGGACGGCGCAGTCGTGGGAGTGGTCGGTGTGCATGTGCAGGTCGGCCAGGATGAACGGGCGGTCCGCCAGCGGCTCGGCAGGTGGGCGAACCAGCTTCCGCCTCCGGCCCAGCACGGACTCGTAGAGCGTCTCGAGCTCGTTCCCGAGGGCCTCGGCGCTCTCAGCCTCCGAGGACTCCCTTGCCTCGGCGGACTGCTGGCGGCGCCAGTCCGGGTCCGCCGCGAGCCGGCCGAGCGCGGCGCCGACGAGCTCCGGCTGCCCGCTTGCACCGGCGGGGTCGGCGAGCGGCACTCCCGCCGCGGCCGCCTCGGCGCGGAATCGGCGCAGACCACGCTCGGCGGGGACGAGGCCGGCCGCGCCGACCAGGAGGCGCGCCCTGCTCTCGCCGTCGAGGGCGGTGCGAACGGTGACGCGGTCGCGAAGCGCCCGGGGAATGTAGGGCCGGCCGGAGAGCGGACTCGTCCGCACGAAGACGAGCTCCCAGCCTGGAAGCCCGCGCAGCTCTCGCAGGGCCGCCCGCCCGCGCGCGAGCTCGTCGGCTCGCCACTCGAACAGGAACCGGTCGGCGGGCCGGGAGGCGCGGACGCGGTCGAGCTCGATCCCGTACGGGAGCGCTCGATAGTCGCCCGGGAAGCGCGTCCGAGCCGCCGACAGCGTCTCGTCGCCGACGGCGGTCAGGCCGTCGATCCGGGAAAGGAGCCGCTCGCGCTGCTTCTTGCCGGGCGGGTAGGCGAGCCGCTCCGGAGAATGGAAGGTTGCGACCGAGAGAGCCCGTGAGTCGCGAAGTGCAAGGTAGGAGAGGCTCGGGAGCCCGGGCTCGTGCGCGTGCAGGACGTCGAAGGAGTCCGTGCCGAGGGCGAGCTCGAGGTTCGCGCGAACTCCGATCGGGACCCCCAGGCGGCTCTTCCTCGAGACGGGCACGGCGGGACCGAGGGCCACGACTCCGGAGAGCGGCTCGCCCTGGGCGCCCAGGCGCCGCAGCGCGCGCCGGCCCTGGGCAAGATCGACCGCGCGGTTGGACGGGGCGAGCACGACGACTTCGTGGCCGCGGCGGCGAAGCTCGTCCGACGCGGCCCTCACGTGCTCGTTCACCGGGTGGGGCTGCGACCACGCGAACGGCGTGACCATGCAGATCCGTAGGCCCACTCCCTGAGTCTAGTCCGTTCTCGGAGTGGCCTGAAAAGGGGAGGGCCGGCGCGAGGGCCCGACCCTCCCCTTCGCTCCTAATACGTCACGAGCAGACGCCGCCCGGGCGTTTTCCTATGCCGTGACCGAGGTCTTGGCGGTCTTCAGCGCGTTCTTCTTGATGAACTGCTCGACGAGGTCGTACGCCTCGTCGTCTTGAATCTGCTTCGGGGGCGACTTCATGAGATACGAGCTCGGGCCCTCGAGCGCGCCCGATACGCCCTTGTTCATGGCGAGCTTGGCGAGCCGGACGGCGTCGATGACGATGCCGGCCGAGTTGGGGGAGTCCCACACCTCGAGCTTGAGCTCCAGGTTGAGCGGGACGTCGCCGAACGCGGAGCCCTCCATGCGGATGTAGGCCCACTTGCGGTCGGTCAGCCAGGGCACGTAGTCGGACGGGCCGACGTGGACGTTCTTCGCGCCGAGGTCGTAGTCGAGCATCGACGTGACCGCGTTCGTCTTCGAGATCTTCTTCGACTCGAGGCGCTCGCGCTCGAGCATGTTGAGGAAGTCGGAGTTGCCGCCGACGTTCAGCTGCATCGTCTTGTCGAGATGCACTCCGCGCTCGCGGAAGAGGCTCGTGAGGACGCGGTGCGTGATCGTCGCCCCGACCTGCGACTTGATGTCGTCGCCGATGATCGGCACGCCGGCCTGCTCGAAGCGCCGCTGCCAGTAGGCCTCGCGCGCGATGAACACGGGCATGCAGTTCACCATCGCGCAGCCGGCGGAGAGGATCTGCTCCGTGTACCACTTGGTCGCCTCCTCGGAGCCGACCGGGAGGTAGTTGACGACGACGTCCGTGCCGGTCTCCTTGAGGATGCCGACCACGTCGTCGGTCTCGCCGGGGGCCTTCTCGAGGACCTCGGAGAGGTACTTGCCGATGCCGTCGTGCGTCATCCCGCGGGAGACCTTGATGCCCGTCTTCGGCACGTCGGCGAACTTGTATGTGTCGTTGGGATGCGCCCAGATCGCCTCGGACAGGTCCTTGCCGACCTTGTCCTTCGTGACGTCGAAGGCCGCGGTGAACTCGACGTCGGAGACGTGGTAGCCGCCCAGGTCGACGTGCATGAGGCCGGGGACGAACTGCTCGGGGTCCGCGTCCTTGTAGTACTCCACTCCCTGCAGGAGCGAGTTGGCGCAGTTGCCCACGCCGATGATCGCGACGCGCACCTTGCCGTTTCCGCGCGTGCGGCCGTTCTTGGAGCCGTTGCTCGAAGCCATCTCTTCCTTTCTGGATTCGCCGAACCGCTCCTCGAGCGTCTCGACGACGAGTTGATTCAGCGTTCGCTTCCGTTCGCGCGCACGCCGTGAAAGCTTTTCCTTGAGCTCGGGAGGCATCCGGAGCAGCACGTCACCCGAGGTGCTGGGTGCGCTCCCTCTGCGCCCGCTCGGCTCGAAGGGGACGGCGAAGCGGGAGGCGAGAATCCCTACGGCGAGGTCGTTGAGGCTGCCTTCGGTCGCCTCGACCTCGCGTGCGAGATTGCGCTTGAGGTCCGCGGGCATGCGGACGAGGACGTCCTTGCGCTCCCGTGCCATCGCACTAGTGATAGCACAAATGTGCTATCAGGCGCTGCGAAGCTGCTTGCGGACGAACAGAATCCGCTGGACGACCGTGATCCACGCGGTGGTCGCGAGCAGCGCCATCGTCGCCGGCAGGACGAGCTCGTGGACCGGCGCGAGCACGAGCCCGGCGGTGATGACCACCACCCGTTCGGCCCGGCTACCGAGGCCCACGTCGCCGCGGAGGCCCAGCGCCTCGGCCCGCGCACGGGCGTAGCTGACGAGGAACGAGCCGGCGACGGCGGCGAACGCGAGCGCCACGCCCCACATCTGGTCGTGGCGCATGAGCACGAGCCCGATCGCGCCGATCATGAAGCCCTCGCCGACGCGGTCGACGGTCGAATCGAGAAAGGCGCCGAACGGGCTCCCGATCCCACGGCTCCGCGCAAGCGCGCCGTCGAGGACGTCGAGCACAGACCCGATTACGAAGAGCACCGCCCCGAGCCAGTAGAACCCCCAGCCCACGTACTCGAAGAAGACGGCCACGGATCCCGCGATGCAGAGGCCGACGCCCGAGATCGTGAGCGCGTCCGGAGTGACCTTCGCCTCCTCGAGCTGGGCCATGGACTGCGCGGCCAGCCGGCGGGCCTCGTCCGTGTAGGTCTGCTTTGCGCGTGCGAGCTTGGGGTTGGGCACGGCGCGAGCCTAACGCCTTAGCCGCCGATGTAGGACATCTCGACCTTCGGGAGGTCGGGCGTCGCCGACGAGCGGAGCTCCGAATAGCGGTCGGCCCGCTCGCGCCAGATTTCCTCCGAGCGCAGCGGCGATCTCGTCGTCGCCGGCGTCTCCGCGCACAAGGGCGCGGAGGTCGTGGCCGGTCGTGGCGAAGAGGCACGTGTAGAGCGAGCCGTCGGCAGACAGCCGGGCCCGGGTGCAGGCGCCGCAGAACGGGCGCGTGACGGACGCGATGACGCCGATCTCCCCGCCGCCGTCCCGGTAGCGGTAGCGCTCGGCGACCTCCCCCGGGTAGCGGGGCGGCAGCGGCTCGAGCGGCAGTTCCGCGTCGATGGCCGTGACGATGTCCGCCGCCGGCACGACGTCGTCCAGGCGCCAGCCGTTCGTGTGCCCGACGTCCATGTACTCGATGAAACGCACGACGTGGCCCCGGTCGCGGAAATGGCGCGCCATCGGGAGCACGCTGTCCTCGTTGACGCCGCGCTTCACGACGACGTTCACCTTCACCGGGAGCCCGGCGGCCGAGGCCGCTTCGATCCCGTCGAGAACGGTCTGCACGGGGAAGTCGACGTCGTTCATCGCGCGGAAGACGTCGTCGTCGAGCGAGTCGAGGCTCACCGTGATCCGTCCGAGCCCCGCGTCCTTCAGCGCCTGCGCCTTCTGGACAAGGGCGGCCCCGTTCGTCGTCAGCGTGAGGTCGAGCGCGGGGATCTCCGCCAGCATCTCGACGAGGCGCTCGACGTCGCGGCGGATGAGCGGCTCGCCGCCGGTCAGCCTGATCTTCTCGACGCCCAGGCCGGCGAAGACCTGCGCGAGGCGGGCGATCTCCTCGAACGTCAGGAGGTCGCGTCGGGGGAGGAAGGCGTAGTCGCGCCCGTAGACCTCCTTGGGCATGCAGTAGACGCAACGGAAGTTGCAGCGGTCCGTGATCGAGACACGGAGGTCGCGCAGCGGCCGGTGGAACGTGTCTTCGAGCGCCACAGGCATACCCTAGCCTCCCCCGGGGACCGATCAGCACACGTAATGGATTCCCCTCGGAATCCGACTTGAGCTGATCGTCCTGCGCGGGCATCCTCGGGTCATGGCGGCGTCCTATCGGCCGAGGGTCTGGCTCGCCCTGGCGACGATCTACATCGTCTGGGGCTCGACCTTCATGGCCGTCACGATCGCGGTTCGCGACGTGCCGCCGCTTCTCGCGATGGGCACCCGGCACGTCACGGCCGGGACGCTCCTCCTCGCCTGGGCGCTTCCGCGCGGCGACCGGCAGGGCGACCCCATCGGCTGGACGCAGATCCGAGCGGGCTTCATCTTCGGCGGTGCGCTCTTCCTGCTGGGCCACGGCGGCCTCGCGTGGGCGCAGCAGACCGTGCCGTCGGGAGTGGCGGCGCTCCTGATCGGCAGCATCCCGCTCTGGATGGCGCTCCTCGACCGCATCTTCTTCGGCAAGCGCCTGCACCCGAGCGCCACACTCGGCCTCGTCGTCGGCTTCGGCGGCCTCGCCTTTCTCTTCGACCCGTTCGGGGAGGGGAGCTTCGACCGGCTCGGCGCCGTCGTCTGTGTCCTCGCAGCTCTCGCCTGGGCCGCCGGTTCCCTGTACTCACGCGGAGCGGCGCTTCCGAAGCGGCCGCTCGTCTCGGCCGGGCTCGCCGCCCTCTGCGGCGGTGCGCTCCTCCTCGTCGCCGGCGCGGCGCGCGGTGAGCTCGGCGACCTGCATCCCACCGCCGACGCTCTCGGGGCGATCGCCTACCTCGTCGTGGTCGGGACACTCGTCGGCTTCGTCGCCTACGTCTGGCTCCTCCGCAACGCGCCCACGTCGCTCGTCTCCACCTACGCCTACGTGAATCCCGTGATCGCGGTCGCGCTCGGCTCCCTCTTCCTCGGCGAGGAGATCACCGGGCAGATGCTTGCCGCCGGCGCGGTCATCCTCGCCTCGGTTGCGCTCATCGTCCGCAAGAGCGGCGAGGTGCTCGAGCCCGGGAGGGGCCTACGACGCCGTACAGCGCCGGTTTTAGAGCCGGATTTGCAGGGGAAACAGCACCCACCTCAACGAAAGGGGTCAAGATGGGTGGCGAGACTGACAGGGTCGAAGGCGAGCTGAAGGAGCAGGAAGGCAAGCTCACCGACGACGAGATGCGTGAGAAGCAGGGCCAGGCCCAGCAGAAGTGGGGCGAGGCCAAGGACAAGGCGGAAGACGCCAAGGAGGAAGTGCGCGACCGGATGTAGAGCGCGACCTCTGTGGAGTGCCCAGCGAAGGCGCCCGAACGGGCGCCTTCGCCCTTTTCGGAGTCCGCACCGCCCCGAACCACGATTCTTCGGCCCCAGATTTGCTATAACGAGGCTTAGATTTTCTTAGCTGTCCAGTAACGGAGGAGTCTCATCCATGGCAAAGACAATCGGAATCGACCTCGGCACGACCAACTCTGCGATGGCCGTGCTCGAGGGCGGCGAGCCGACCGTCATCCCGAACGCGGAGGGCGGGCGCACGACCCCGTCCGTCGTCGCGTTCACGCGTGACGGCCAGCGGCTCGTCGGGGCGCCCGCAAAGCGTCAGCAGGTGACGAACCCGCAGAACACGGTCTTCTCCATCAAGCGCTTCATGGGCCGCAAGTACGACGAGGTCTCGGAGGAGATGAAGATCGTCCCGTACGAGGTCGACAAGACCCCGAACGGCGACGTGCGCGTGAAGGCGGGCGACAAGGAGTACGCGCCGCCGGAGATCAGCGCGATGATCCTGCAGAAGCTCCGGACGGATGCCGAGGCGTTCCTCGGCGAGCCGGTCACGGACGCGGTCATCACCGTGCCCGCGTACTTCGCCGACGCGCAGATCGAGGCGACGCGCGACGCCGGCAAGATCGCCGGGCTCAACGTCCTTCGCATCATCAGCGAGCCGACCGCGGCCTCGCTCGCCTACGGGCTCGAGAAGGAGTCCGACCAGACCATCCTCGTCTTCGACCTCGGGGGCGGGACGTTCGACGTCTCGATCCTCGACCTCGGCGAGGGCGTCTTCGAGGTGAAGGCCGTGAACGGCGACAACCACCTCGGCGGCGACAACTTCGACAAGGCGATCGTCGACTGGATGGTCGCCGAGTTCAAGCGCGACCAGGGCATCGACCTCGTCGGCGATCGAATGGCGCTCCAGCGTCTCTACGAGGCCGCCGAGAAGGCGAAGATCGAGCTCTCGTCGACGATGTCGACGCAGATCAACCTGCCGTACGTCACGGCGACTCCCGAGGGCCCGAAGCACCTCGACCTCCAGCTCACGCGCGCGAAGCTCGCCGAGCTGACCGCCGAGCTGCTCGACCGCATCGTCGGCCCGACGAAGCAGGCGCTCTCCGACGCCGGGCTCACGCCCGACCAGATCGACCACGTGATCCTCGTAGGCGGCATGACCCGCATGCCGGCCGTGCAGGACAGGGTCAAGGAGATCATCGGCAAGGAGCCGCACAAGGGCGTCAACCCGGACGAGGTCGTCGCCGTCGGCGCGGCCATCCAGGCCGGCGTCCTCAAGGGCGAGGTGAAGGACGTCCTGCTTCTGGACGTGACCCCGCTCTCCCTCGGCATCGAGACCAAGGGCGGCGTCTTCACGAAGCTGATCGACCGCAACACGACCATCCCGACGAAGAAGTCGGACACCTTCTCGACCGCGGAGGACAACCAGCCCTCGGTCGAGATCCACGTCCTCCAGGGCGAGTCGGAGATGGCGTCCTTCAACAAGACGCTCGGCAAGTTCCAGCTCGTCGGCATCCCGCCGGCGCCGCGCGGCATGCCGCAGATCGAGGTCACCTTCGACATCGACGCGAACCGCATCATCAACGTGTCCGCGAAGGACCTCGGCACCGGTAACGAGCAGGAGATCCGCATCGAGAGCGGCTCGGGCCTCTCCGAGGACGAGGTCGGGCGGATGATCCGCGAGGCCGAGTCCCACGCGGACGAGGCGCACAAGATGCGCGAGGCCGCCGAGGCTCGAAACCAGGCCGAGAACCTCCTCTACTCGACCGAGAAGAGCCTCAAGGACCACCGCGACGCGCTCGACGAGGAGACGATCTCCACGATCGAGTCGCGGACGGAGGAGCTCCGCACGGCGCTCGACGGCACCGACGCCGCCGAGATCCGGGCGAAGTCCGAGTCGCTCATGGAGGCCTCGCACAAGCTGGCGCAGGCCGTCTACGAAAAGGTGCAGTCGGAGCAGGCCGCGTCGGCGTCCTCCACCAACGGTGAGTCCACCAGCGACGACGAGGTCGTCGAGGAAGCCGACTACGAGGTCATCGACGAGGAGGCGAAGCAGTCCTGATGACCGAAGAGGCCGAGCCCAAGCCGAGCCCTCCGAGCTCGAAGAAAGGGTTCTACTCTCGAGGAGCGCGCAGCGCTCCTCGAGAAGGAACGCGACGAGTATCTGAACGATCTCAAGCGAGTCGCCGCCGACTTCGAGAACTACCGCAAGCGGGTGGCGCGCGACCAGGAAGGCCTGGTCGCGCGTGCCCACGAGCGGCTCGTCAAGGAGCTCCTGCCCGTGCTCGACGACCTCGAGCGCGCGCTCGAGGCGGCCGCGCAGCACGAGGAGGCGAAGCTGGAGGAAGGCGTCCGGCTCGTCCACCGCGAGCTCGTCGAGGCGCTCGCCCGTGAGGGGCTCGTGGAGGTCGAGACGGACGGGCAGTTCGACCCGCACGTCCACGAGGCACTCGTTTCGCAGCCCTCCGAGCGAGGAGGACGGCTCCGTCATCGAGGTCCTGCAGAAGGGCTATCGCCTGGGCGACCGCGTTCTCCGCCCGGCCCGAGTCGTGGTGTCGCAGGGCGAATGAGGGATCTCTACGAGGTGCTGGGCGTCAAGAAGGGCGCCTCGGCGGACGAGATCAAGAAGGCCTACCGGAAGCTCGCGCGCCAGCACCACCCGGACAAGAACCCGGGCGACAAGGCGGCGGAGGAGCGCTTCAAGGAGATCCAGGGCGCCTACGACGTCCTCTCGGACCCGGAGAAGCGCAAGCAGTACGACCAGGTCGGGCCGCGGATTTTCAGCGGCGCCGGCGGCGGGCCTGGCGCCGGCGGCAACTTCAACTGGTCCGGGAACTTCTCCGACCTCGGCGACATCGGCGATCTGTTCGGAAACATCTTCGGGAATGCGGGCGCGGCCCGCGGCTCGTCTCAGCGTCGCCAGCGCGGCGAACGCGGGCGTGACGTCGAGGTGGCGATCAACGTCTCCTTCGAGGACTCGCTCAAGGGCCTGACGACGAAGATTCCCGTCGACCTCGAGGTCACCTGTTCCGCCTGCCACGGCACCGGCGCCGAGCCCGGCACAGCGCCGCAGATCTGCCCGGAGTGCCGCGGCCGCGGGGTCGTCTCCGAGGATGAAGGCTTCTTCGCGTTCTCGCGTCCGTGCCCTCGCTGCCACGGCAACGGGACGGTCATCGAGCGGCCGTGCCGGAACTGCCGCGGCGCCGGCCGCGAGCGCCGCACGAAGCGCTACACCGTGAAGATTCCGGCCGGGGTCAAGGACGGCACGCAGATCCGCCTCAAGGGCAAGGGTGAGGCTGGGACGAACGGCGGCCCGCCCGGCGACCTCATCGTCGTGACGCGTGTCGCCGCATCGCCGCTCTACGAACGGCGAGGCGCCGATCTCGTCCTCGAGGTCCCGGTCACCTACGCCGAGGCCGCGCTCGGGGCGACCGTCGAGATCCCGACCCCGGACGGCCGCGTCGCGCTCAAGATCCCGGCGGGCTCGCAGGACGGGAAGATGCTGAAGGTCAAGGGCCGCGGCGCGCCCAAGCTGAAGGGCAGCGGGAAGGGCGACCTGCTCGCGCGGCTGCGGGTCAACGTCCCGACCAAGCTCTCCAAGGCCGAGCGCGAGGCGATCGAGAACCTGCAGAAGATCTCGCGCGACGACCCTAGAGAGAAGGTGTTCTCGTGACGCGCCGGCGGCTTCGGACCTACGCGATGGTGGCGCTCGTCGTCGCCCTCGGGCTCTTCCTGACGATGGTCGCGGCGCTGCAGTGGATCGCGATTTTCCTCGTCGTCGCCAGCACCCTCGTCCTCACGTGGACGCTCTGGACCGGCGGTCGGGAGGCGGAGCGCGAATGACCGAGCAGGAGCGGCCGCGCTACATGATCTCCGTCGCCGCCGAGCTCGTCGGCATGCACCCGCAGACGCTTCGCATCTACGAGTCGAAGGGCCTCGTGCGCCCCAGGCGCACCCCGGGGAACACGCGCCTCTACTCCGAGGCCGACCTCGAGCGGCTCCGGCTCATCCAGCGCCTGACCACCGAGCTCGGCCTGAACCTCGCCGGTGTCGAGACGGTCATCCGCCTCGAGGACGAGCTCGGGAAGGCGCGCGCACGGCTCGATCGGCTCGAGCGGGAGCTGCGCCGGGAGATTCGCAACGTGCACAAGCAGTACAAGCGCGAGGTCGTGCTCTACCGCCGTGAGGACAGACCTCCCCGAAAGGACGAGATGGACTTCAACAGGCTGACGATCAAGTCGGGAGAGGCGGTCGCCGCCGCGCAGGAGCTTGCGCGCCGCCGCGGCAACCCCGAGGTCTACCCCGAGCACCTCTGCATCGCGCTCCTCGACCAGGAGCTCCCGCGCACGCTCGTCGAGCGCGCCGGCGAGTCGGTGGATTCCCTTCGCGCCGAGTGCGAGGCGAAGCTCGCGCAGAAGCCGGCGGTGCAGGGCTCCTCGCAGCAGCCGCCGCGCCTCGACCGATTTCGCGCAGGTCCTCGACCGCGCCGAGGACGAAGCGCGGTCGATGGACGACGAGTACGTCTCGACCGAGCACCTCCTGCTCGCGCTCGACGTCGTCTCCGCGCGACAAGCTCCTCGCCTCGCTGAAGCGATTGCGCGGCTCACAGCGCGTGACGTCGCAGGATCCGGAGGGCTCCTACCAGGCGCTCGAGAAGTTCGGCCGCGACCTCACCGAGCTCGCCGAGTCCGGCAAGCTCGATCCCGTCGTCGGGCGCGACGAGGAGATCCGCCGTGTCATCCAGGTGCTTTCGCGCCGGACGAAGAACAACCCCGTCCTCATCGGCGACCCGGGCGTCGGCAAGACCGCCATCGTCGAGGGTCTCGCCCAGCGCATCGTCGCGGGCGACGTCCCCGAGGGGCTCAAGGGCCGGCGGGTCTGGGCGCTCGACATCGGCTCCCTTCTCGCCGGCTCGAAGTACCGCGGCGAGTTCGAGGAGCGGCTGAAGGCCGTCCTCGAGAACATCAGGGAGGCCGAGGGCCAGATCGTCCTCTTCATCGACGAGCTGCACACGATCGTCGGCGCGGGCGCCGCCGAGGGCGCCGTCGACGCGGCCAACATGCTGAAGCCGATGCTCGCTCGCGGCGAGCTCCGCTGCATCGGCGCGACGACCCTCGACGAGTACCGCAAGCACATCGAGAAGGACGCCGCGCTCGAGCGCCGCTTCCAGCCGGTCTTTGTCGGCGAGCCTTCGGTGGCGGACACGATCGCCATCCTCCGCGGCCTGAAGGAGCGCTACGAGGCGCATCACGGCGTTCGTATCCGCGACGCCGCGCTCGTCGCCGCGGCGGTTCTCTCCGACCGCTACATCTCCGACCGCCAGCTTCCCGACAAGGCCATCGACCTCGTGGACGAGTCCGCCTCGCGTCTCCGCATGGAGATCGACTCGTCGCCGCTCGAGCTCGATGAGGCAGAGCGCCGGGTGCGCCAGCTCGAGATCGAGCTCGCCGCGATGGGCAAGGAGTCGAAGGATGTCCGCGAGCCGGTCGAGCGCGAGCTCGCCGACGCGAAGGCGCAGCGGGACGAACTCGCTGCGCGCTGGGCGAAGGAGAAGGAGGCGCTCGACCGCGTCAAGGAGATCACCCAGAAGATCGACGACCTGCGCATGGAGGCCGAGCGCGCCGAGCGCCAGGGCGACCTGCAGAGAGTGGCGGAGATTCGCTACGGCGAGCTGCCGGCGCTCGAGACCGAGCTCGCCGAGCGCGAGCAGGCGGAGTTCGAGCCGATGGTCAAGGAGGAGGTCGACGAGGACGACGTCGCCGCCGTGGTCGCCCGCTGGACCGGCGTTCCCGTCTCGCGCCTCCTCGAGGGCGAGACCGAGAAGCTCATCCACATGGAGGAGCGGCTGCACCAGCGGGTCGTCGGCCAGGACGAGGCTGTCGAGGCGGTGGCCAACGCGCTCCGCCGCGCGCGCACCGGCCTCCAGGACCCGAACCGGCCGATCGGCTCCTTCATCTTCCTCGGGCCGACCGGCGTGGGGAAGACGGAGCTCGCCCGCGCTCTCGCCGAGTTCATGTTCGACGACGAGCGGGCGCTCGTCCGGCTCGACATGTCGGAGTACCAGGAGCGGCACACGGTCTCGCGCCTCGTCGGCGCACCGCCCGGCTACGTCGGCTATGACGAGGGCGGGCAGCTGACCGAGGCGGTGCGGCGCCGTCCGTACTCGGTCGTCCTCCTCGACGAGATCGAGAAGGCGCACGCCGAGGTGTTCGACGTCCTCCTGCAGATCCTGGACGACGGCCGCCTCACCGACGGCCAGGGCCGCACGGTCGACTTCCGCAACACCGTGATCATCATGACCTCCAACATCCGCTCGGCCGATGCGCTCTCGGAGTACTTCCGGCCGGAGTTCCTGAACCGGGTGGACGAGGTCGTCGAGTTCAAGGCGCTCACCCGCGAGCAGCTCGGCGAGATCGTCGAGCTGCAGCTCGAACGGCTGCGCGCCCGGCTCGCCGGGCGCGGGATCGAGCTCGAGCTCACGGACGCCGCCAAGGAGACGCTGGCCGAGGCCGGCTGGGATCCGACCTACGGAGCCCGCCCGCTCAAGCGCGCGCTCCAGCGGCTGGTCGAGAACCCGCTCGCGATGCGGCTCCTCGAGGGAGACTTCGCCGACGGCGAACGCATCCGCGTCGACGCCCAGAACGGCGAGCTCGTCTTCGAGAAGGTCTCCGCCGCCGAACCCGCACGCGTGTGAAGGAGATCCTCGCGTTCCTGGGGGTCTCGGCGCTCGTGATCGTCACGCCGGGGCAGGACACGGCGCTCACGATCCGGAGCACGCTGCTCGGCGGGAGACGCGCCGGCGTCCTCACCGCGCTCGGGGTCTCGACGGGCCAGGCGGTGTGGACGCTCGCCGCGAGCGCAGGCATCACCGCGCTCCTCCTCGCTTCCGAGCCGGCCTTTCTCGCGGTCAAGCTCGCCGGCGCCATCTACCTCGTCTTCCTCGGCGGGCAGATGCTCGTGCGGGCGGCGCGCCGCTCGCGAGCCCCGGCCGACATCGTCAGGCACGACAGACGGGCTCTCTCCCGCCAAGGCCTACCGGCAGGGCGTCGTCTCGAACCTCGGTAACCCGAAGATGGCCGTCTTCTTCACGAGCCTCCTGCCGCAGTTCGCGCCGGAGTCGGGCCCGCGCTTCGCGACGTTCATGGCGCTCGGCCTCTGCTTCTGCGCGATGACCGCCGCGTGGCTGACCGCCTACGCCTTCGCGGTCGCCCGGGCGAGGACGGTCTTCGAGCGGCCGCGCATTCGCCGCGTCGTGGACGGGCTGACAGGAGCCGTGCTCGTTGCCCTCGGGCTCCGGCTCGCTTCCGAGCAGCGCTAGAGCGACTTCTCGAAGCAGACGCTCAGCTCGTCGTCCACGTACGGGCCGTAGCGCGGGATCTCCTCGAAGCCGGCGGAGCGGTAGAGGCCGAGCGCTTCGTGCTGGTGGACGCCGGTCTCGAGCCGCACCCGGCGATACCCCAGGGAGCGCGCCTCGTCCTCCAGCGCGCCGAGCATCCGCCGCGAGAAGCCTGCGCCTCGGCGCTCCGGCACGACGTACATCCGCCGGATCTCAGCCGTCTCGGCATCGAAGCGGCACACGCCGCCGCAAGCCACGTCGAGGCCGTCCACAGAGCCGACCAGGAATGCGCCGTCCGGCAACGCGAAGTCCGACGCGGGCGGCTCGCCCCCGGATCCGGGCCGGCCGTGGCGCTCGAGCAGCTCCGCCGCGAGCGGGTCGGTCAGCGCCCGGGCAGCCTCGCTGCCGTAGGTCTCGCGCCGGATCTCGATGCGGCGAGGGTACCGTTCCGCCTTCCATGACCGTCGACCACCCGCTCAAGCTCGGAGAGCTCCTCGCCGAGACCGTCCGTCTCTACGGGGAGCGGCTCTGGGCTGCGGCGGGCATCGGCGCCTTCCTCGGCGGGGCCGTCCTGGTGGCCGGAATCCTCGGCGAGCTCCTCCTCGTCATCGCGGTCATCGCGCCCGCGTTCACCGTGTGTTACGCGGTCGCCGCCCGCATTGCGCTCGGTGACCCGGCCGCCGAGGCCTGGGCCCAGGTCGGCCTCCGGGCTCCGGTCCTCGCCCCGCTCATGATCATCGTCTCGCTCCCGTTCGTGCTCGGGATCGTGGACGCCCTCATCCTCTTCTTCTCGGTCGCCTGGCTCTCATTCGTCGGGCTCGCGATTCCGGTGGCGATGATCGAGCGCGCTCCCGAGGGCACGTCCTGGTTCGGGCAAATCGGCTTCGCGCTCACGCGGGCGACCGACCTTGCCCGGCCGGACTTCCTGCACGTGCTCGGCGTGAGCGCGGCGCTCACCGTCATCTACGCGCTCTTCGGCCCGTTCCTTGGGATCCTCTTGACGGGCTTCGCGGACAACGGGAGCCTCGCCGCGCGCGTGCTGGCGAACGGCGTGCTCGGGCCCTTCTTCTTCCTCGGGCTCAGCCTGCTCTACTTCGAGCAGAAGTCGCGGGCGTTATCCTCGCCGCAGCCGAAGACCTAGGAGGACGGATGCCGAAGTACCTGATGCTGTCGCAGCTCAGTGAGCAGGGCCTGCAGACGCTGCGCGCCAACCCGGAGCGGGTGCGCGAGGTGAACAAGGACGTCGAGGAGCTCGGAGTCAAAGTCCTGCATCAGTGGTTCGTTCTCGGGCCGCACGACTTCGTGAACATCGTCGAGGCGCCCGACGCCTCGGCGATCGCGAAGGTCTCCGTTGCGCTCGGCGCGCGGGGGAGCGTGCACACCGAGTCCTACGAGATGCTCGAGGTCGAGGACCTGCTGAAGCTCCTCGCGGAGTAGTGGCCGACCCGCCGCGGCTGCCCGACTGGCTCGTCGCCGAGGTGGCCGGCTGGCCGCAAGACGCTTTCGGCGCCCATCAGACCAGGCTCCTTCTCCGGGACGGCACGGTGATCGCGCCCGTGGCGATCCTGCCGAGCGGCGACATCGTCGGCTGGGGCCAGGCCGGCGAGGCGCAGTTCGACGCCGACGACATCGTCGCCATCGAGCGGATCGACGAGTAGCTAGGTCAGCTTCGAGTACGCGGTTGCGACCTCGGCGGCGAGCGCGGCGTTCTCGACGATCAGCTTCTTGTTCACCTCGATGGTGCGCCCGTCGCTCTTCTCGTGCAGGTACGAGAGGACGAACGGCGTCACCGCCTGCCCGCGGATCCCGCGCTTGGCCGCCTCCTTGATGCCCTCCTCGATGAGCGGCTCGACGTCGAGGCTCTCGTCCGGCGGTCGCGCGAGCACGATTCCGGAGTGGCGCCCGAGGCGCCAGTGGAACTGCGCCACCTGGGCCGCCTCGTCGACGCTCTGCACGCGCTGGGAGACTGGCGGGCCACCGTCCGCCTTGTAGAAGAGCGGCATCTCGTCGGTGCGCCAGCCGAGGACGGGCACACCAAGGGTCTCCAGCACCTCGGCGGTCGCGTCCACGTCGAGGATGGACTTCGCGCCCGACGCGACGACCAGCGCCTCGGTCCGGCCGAGTTCGCCGAGGTCGGCGGAGATGTCCAGCGAATGCTCCCAGCCGCGGTGGACTCCGCCGATCCCGCCGGTGCCCATGAACCCGATGCCCGCGGCGCGGCAGACGGCGAGGGTCGCGCCCACGGTGGTCGCGCCCAGCTCCTTGGCCACCGCGCAGGCGGCAAGGTCTCGCGGGCCGACCTTGCGCGCGTCGGGCGACGTGGCGAACCGCTCGAGCTCGCCCGCTTCCAGGCCGACGCAGATCCGTCCGTCGACGACGCCGATGGTCGCCGGCACCGCCCAGGCCATGCGCACGCGCCGCTCGGCCTCCGCGGCGACCTCGGCTCCGACTCCGCCCGGAAAGCCGTGCGCGACGAGCGTCGTCTCGAGCGCGACCACGGGCCGCCGCGACTCGAGGGCCGCGCGCACTTCGGGATGGATGCGGAGGAGGTCGGTCACTGCGGGAAGGCCCCCATGGTTGCCACACAGCGCGCCGCCGCGTCGAGCCCGAGGTCCGGGCCGCCGAGGAGAAAACCGGCGGCGAGCGCATCGCCGGCGCCCGTCGTGTCGACGACCTCGGCCGGTTTCGCCTCGTACTCGGCGCCCGAGACGACGATGCCGCCCGCGCCGCGCTTGATCACGAGCGTCTCCGTCTCGATCTCGCCGACGAGCTCGGACTCCTCCTCGTTCGCGAAGACGACCTCGGGGCCGATGCGGCCGAGAAGCTCCCGGAACTCATCGACGCCCGCCGCCTCGATCGCGGCGGTCGAGGAAAGGTCGACGCTCACGCGCGGCGCGAGCGCGGCGGCGGCGAGCGAGGCCTCCCTGATGGGCGGGCGCGCGAGGCTGTAGCCGGCGATGTGCAGCCACTCGCAGCCTTCGAGCCAGGACGCGTCGAGCTCGTCCGCCGCGAAGCCGGGCGCGATCCCGCGGTCGGTCAGCATCGTCCGC
This sequence comes from uncultured Actinomycetes bacterium, assembly GCA_963766725.1. Lineage (GTDB taxonomy): Bacteria > Actinomycetota > Thermoleophilia > Gaiellales > Gaiellaceae > DATEOR01. The sequence continues at coordinate 247,515 of CAVYBK010000006.1, read as the reverse complement.
TTCCCGTCCGGCGTCGCCACGGACACCACGGTGCCGGTGCCCGTTTCCTGCACGGGGCCCGCGAGCTCGACCCCGCGCCGCCGAAGCTCGTCCGCGAGCACGACCCCGGCCGGGTCGTCGGCCCGCTTGCCGATGAACCGGGCCCGCCCTCCGAGCGCAGCCGTCCACGCGGCGACGTTTGCCGCCTGGCCGCCCGGGCCCACCCGGGTGCGGCCGTAGGTGTCGGTGTCCTCGGCGATCGGCCCGTCCAGGCGGACGACGACGTCGAGGAGGAGGTCACCGAGGGTGCAGATCATTGGGGGGCGAGGAGCCTACAATCGCTCACGTGGAGAGCGAGCGCGCGAAACGGATCCGCTCCTTCCTGATCGGAGGGATCGTCGGTAGCGCGGCCGGCCTCGCCGCCGCCGGCCGGATGCGCGTCCCTCGCCGTCCCGAGAAGCGCCAGACGCCGGCCGGCCTCGCCGCCTTCGAGGAGGCTCCCTGCTACGCGGAGACGCTCGAGCGCGAGGCCCGCGAGGAAGCCGCCGCCCGCTAGCGGTTCTCGAGCCTGCTGAGCGCGGTGACCGCGGTCTGCAGGTTGATGCTCGCGTCCCCGACGCCGAGGGCCCGCCCCTCGAGCTCGACCGCCGCGGTGTCGCGGAAGAAGTCCTCCGCGTCCTGCACCGGCTCCTTCGTCCTGATGACGAGGAACGGGCCCCACGCGCGCGACTCGAAGATCGGCCCGGGGACGGTCTCCGGGATGGTGAGCTTGACGCGGCTCAGGTCGCTCTGATCGGACGCGTCGAAGACCCATACGCCGCGGCCGAGCGGCTTCGCCGCCTCGTCGAGGCTCTCGATCGCGAGCCGGGGATCCGCGCGCTGGACGATCACGGAGCCGAAGGGCGCTCCCGCCTCGCGCGCGTCGAGGTAGAGCGGCTCGTAGCCGAAGAGGATGTCGTCCGGGCGGCTCGTGGCGGCCAGCCACGCGGCGGCCTCCTCCCGCGCCTGCTCGCGGGCGGCGGGCTCGCCCGCGTACATGTACGGCGTCTTGTGCCAGCCCCAGGCGAACTCGACGCCGAGGAGTGCGGTGAGGCCGACGAGGACGACGGCCGCCTCCGCCCGCCCCGCGAAGCCGGCCAGTCTCAGGAGGCCGGCGGCGACGAGCATCTGGAAGAACGGCAGGGCGAAGATCAGGTGCCTGCTTTCGAGGAAGACGCTCGACTGCGACCGGGCGACCATGAGCGCGAGCGTCGGGACGAGCAGCACCGTGGCGGCCAGCAGCACCGCGGCGGGGCGCGTGCGGAAGAGGACGACTCCGCCGAGCACCGCGAGCGCGGCGATGACGGCGGTTGCCGCGGTCCAGCCGGCGCCGAAGTCGCCGATCGTGTGCCAGACGTACTCGAGGACGTCGACCGGCGATCCCAGCTTCGAGTCGCTCTCGCCGGTGAGGCCGATGCCGAAGCGCGACGCGAGCACGCGGTAGATGAGCCAGAGCGGCGCGACGAGCACGACGACGATCCCAAACGAGATCGCGGCCGGCCGGAGCGGCAACTCGCGCCTCCGACTGCGCGCCAGGACGTAGACGGCCTGTGCGGCGAGCACGAAGGTCCCGTACGGCTGCGTCGCGATGGTGAGCACCATCGCCGCGACCCACGCGGCCCAGCGCTTGGGGTCACGCGTGCCGACGGCACGGAGAAGCGTGAGGAACGAAAGCGCGCTGAGGAAGAGGAAGAGGCTGTACATGCGCGCGTAGATGCCGTGGTAGATGGTGATCCAGCTCGCCGCGGCGAGCGCGGTGGCGACGAGCGCGGTGCGCTTGTCCGTGAGCCGGGCGACGAGGGCCGCGATCACAGGCATGCTCGCGACAGCGAAGACGACCGACACGAGCCGCAGCGCGGTCAGGCTGGGGGAGATCGAGCCGGCGAGGTAGGCGAGGAGCCAGTGGAGCGGTGCGCCGCCGCGCTCGGCGAAGACGGTGGAGAAGACATCGCCGATCGGCTGTTGCGTGACGAAGAAGACGAGAGTCTCGTCCTCGTGCGGCGGCCACACCGTCATCTGGAAGAGGAGGAAGGTGGCGAGCGCAGCAGAGATGACGCCCACCCCGAGGTGGTACGGGTCTTCGCGCACCCGGAGAACCGCGCGCTCCAGCCAGGATTGGCGCGGCGCCCGCTCGGCGCGCGCGCCGGAGGCGGCCGTCCCCCCTGGTAGCATTTCCTCCCGCAAACCGGGCCTTTCTTTTTATGCCGATCTACGAATACAGGTGCCCAAACGGGCACACGTTCGAGCTGTTCCAGCGGATGACGGATCCGCCCCCGTCAGAGTGCCAGATCTGCGGTGAGAGCCCGCTCGAGAAGGTGCTCTACCCCGCCGCGATCCACTTCAAAGGCTCGGGCTTCTACAAGACCGACTACGGCCGCGCATCCGGCAAGCGCGACGGCGACAAGCCCGACAAGTCGGACTCCTCCGAGAAGAAGGAGAAGACCGACTCGAAGCCCGAGAAGTCCGAAAAGAAATCCGAGAAGAAAGCCGCCGAAGCCTAGGCGGGGAGCAGCGCCCGCGCCGTTTCGAGATCCGCCTCGTGGACGAGGATCTCGCGCGGCCCCGAGGTCATGAAATCCTCGAGCGGGGAGTCGATCGCATCCGTGTCGCGATAGCCGCACTCGATGCCGTTGGCCCGGAGCAGGCCGCAGAGGACCTCGGCCTCGGTCTCCCCGGGGACGACGGTCAGGACGACGGTCTGGTCTCCCTCCACGACGGGGACGCTACCCCCTAGCCGCCCACGATGCAGCCGGGGCCGTACGGTCCGGAGGCGGGCTTCGGAGGCTGGGGCGCGCTCTTCCCCGTCACCATCGCGATCACCGAGACGTTCTCCTCGGTGCCGACGATGTAGTCGATGCCGCCGATGTTCGAGGCGAGGCCGCCCAGGCGGCATTTCAGCTTCCCGCTCGACGGGGTGCGGAACTTGATCCAGGAGAGCTGGAGGATCTGCGCGGCGGAGAGGTCGGTCGCGAGCGGCTTCGTGATGTCGTCGCCGTTGAAGGGCGCCTTCAGGTACTCCGTGAAGCTGACGATCTTGTCGGCCATCGCGGAGACGACCGCCTGCTGGCGCTCGCCGCGCGTGATGTCGGACTCCTTCGGGTCGAGCTGATTCTCGCGGATCCGCGCGTAGATCAGAGCGCGCTTGCCGCTCATCGTCTGCTCGCCCTTCTTGAACCGCCAGCCCTTCCAGCGGTCGCAGCGTGCCTCGGTCCCGAACGGGCACTCGAACTTGTTGGAGAGAATCGGCTTGGGAACGTCGATCGCGACCCCGCCGAGGGCGTCGATCACCTCGTCGAAGGTGCCGAAGTCGACCACGACGACGTGGTTGATGGGGAGGCCGGTGACGCTCTGCACGGTCTTGATCGCGAGCGTCGGGCCACCGTACGCGAAGGCCGCGTTGATCTTGTCCTCGCCGTGACCCGGGATGTCCACGCGGAGGTCGCGCGGGATCGAGAGGAGCGCGATCCGGTGCTCGTCGGGATCTGTGTGCACGATCATGATCGAGTCCGAGCGCGCGACGGATCCCTGTCTCGACTTGGAGCCATTGTCGGCGCCGAGCACGAGGATGTTGCTCGGGTTGGAGAGCATGATCCCGTCCTGCGGCGCGAGCGCCCGCTCCGCGCGCGGGTCGAGCTTCTTGTTCGCCTCCTTGACGCCGCTTCGGAACGCGAGGAAGCCGAGCACTCCCCAGACGAGCGCCAGGACGAGCAGGCCGACGAGGGTCCAGGCGACAGGGCGGACCCAGCGCCGCCTCGTTCTGGCGGGCTTCGGGCCGCGGTAGGAGCGGGGCTCGGGTCCGTTCGCCTTGTCCTTCTCCGCCTTGCGGTCGGACTTCGGCGACTCGGGCCGGATCGGGCCCTTTACTCTCCCCCCGCGGTAGATGCGGTACGGCTTGTCCTTGGGCGGCACGCGACCGAGTATCGTAGCCTGAGGCCGTGGCTTCCCCCCGTGTGATCGCACTTGACCTCGGGGGCACGAAGCTGCTCTCGGGGGTCGTCGACGATGAAGGTGTCGTCGAGAAGCGCGTTGTCAGCGCGACCGACACGAGCAGCGAGGACGCCGTTCTGGCGCAGGTCGAAGAGGCCGTCGAGGGCCTCCTGGAGGAAGACATCGGCGCAATCGGGATCGGTATTCCGTCGACGATCGACCAGCGCCGCGGGGAGGCGATCGACTCCGTCAACATTCCGCTCTCGGACGTGCCGCTCCGCGACCGGCTCGCCAAGCGGTTCGGCGTGCCCGTCGCGATCGAGAACGACGCAAACGCCGCGGCGGTCGCCGAGCACCGCCTCGGAGCCGGCCGAGGCTCCCGTCACATGGTCATGCTCACCCTCGGGACGGGAGTAGGCGGCGGCCTCATCCTCGACGGCAATCTCTACCGCGGCGCGATCGGCGCCGCGGCCGAGCTCGGCCACATCACACTCGACCTCCACGGCCCTCCCTGCCAGGGCCGCTGTCCCGGACGCGGCCACCTCGAGGCGCTGGCATCGGGCACGGCCGCGGACGGCTATGCGCGCGAGGCCGCCGAGCAGAATCCCGAAGGGGATCTCGGGTGCGCGGCTGCCGAGGGCAAGACCGTCGACGCGCGCCTCGCCGTCGAGCTCGCCGCGCACGGTCCCGGCGATGCCCGCGAGGTGCTCTCTCACGTCGGCTTCCACCTCGGCGTGGGCATTGCGAGCTTCGTGAACATCTTCAATCCTGAGCTCGTCGTGATCGGCGGCGGCTTCGCGCGTGCCGGCGACCTCCTCCTCGAGCCGGCCCGGAGGGTCGTGGCGGAGCGCGCGCTCGCGCCGGCGCGGGACGAGGTCAGGATCGTCCCGGCTCTGCTCGGTGTCGAGGCGGGCCTGATCGGCGCTGGGCTCGTCGGCTTCGAGGCGCTGCACCGGGAGTAGTGCCCCTCCAGGCAGTACACGCCTGCTTCCGGCCCACGATCACGCGTCGCCGGAGCCTCCCCTCGCTCTTGCCAAGGCGTCCGGCCTTGGCGACGAGCGAGTGCCGACTCCGGCTCGGTGCTCGTGACCCAGAAGCGGGGCAGCATTACCTGAAGGGGCACTGATGCCCCTCGTCGTCTGTGCGACGCCGATCGGCAACCTCGAGGACGTCACGCTGCGGGTCTTGCGCGAGCTCGGCGAGGCCGACCTCGTCCTCTGTGAGGACACGCGCCGGACGCGCACGCTCCTCGACCGGCACGGGATCCGGGCCAAGCTCGTCAGCTACCACCGCCACAACGAGGCGAAGCGGGTCGACGAGCTGCTGCCGCGGCTCGAGGAGGGCGACAGGATCGCGCTCGCGAGCGACGCCGGCCTTCCGGGCGTGAACGACCCGGGAGCGCAGGCTGATCTCCGCGGCGATCGAGCGCGGGATCGAGGTCACCGTGTTGCCGGGGCCCTCGGCAGTTGAAACGGCGCTTGTGGCGAGCGGGCTCGTCGGCGAGCGCTATTCGTTCGTCGGGTATCTGCCGCGGGGGCGGGAGGCGCTCGACCGCCTGTGGGAGGAGACCGCCCCCTGGAGCGGCCCGGTCGTGGCGTTCGAGTCGCCCAGACGGCTTCCAGGCTCGCTGCGCTCGCTCGCGGAGGCCGACCCCGAGCGCCCGGTCGCCGTCTGCCGCGAGCTGACGAAGCGCTTCGAGGAGATCGTTCGCGGCTCCGCGCGCGAGGTCGCCGCGCGGTTCACGGAGGCGCCGAAGGGCGAGATCACACTCGTCCTCGGGCCGGCGGAGGTCGCCTCGGTTCCCGAGGGAGATGCGCTCGCAGCAGTCGTCGAGCTCGTCGAAGCGGGCGTTCCGCGGCGCCGGGCCGCGGAACTCGTCTCGCGGCTCACCGGAATCCCGCGCAACAAGCTTTACAAAGGGTCACTGTAGCTCGACGAAGATAGCTGTCGCCCGAGTTGACAACGAGGCGGCCGTCTTGCTACGCTCGTTCCCGTTCGCAAATTTGACAACGAGGAGGAGCGGCGATGAAAGGCCTCGCCTTGCTGCTTCCGGTCCTCGTCGCGCTCCAGGTCGGCGTGCAGCCCGCGCTCGCCTGGGCCTGGCCCGTCGACGGGCCGGTGCTTCGACCCTTCGTCCTTGGTGACGATCCCTATGCCGGCGGCCAGCACCGCGGCGTCGACATCGGCGCTCCGGCCGGGACGCCGGTGCGCGCGCCGGCAGCCGGAACGATCAGCTTTGCCGGCACCGTCCCGACGGGTGGGAAGACGATCACGATCCGCACCGCCGACGGTTACGCCGTCACGCTGCAGCGCCTCGGTTCCACCTCTGTCCCGCGGGCGCTCGCGGTGGGCGAGGGAGACGTCGTGGGGTCGGTCGGACAGGCAGCCGAGCCGTACGTCTACCTGGGCGTCCGCAAGGCCGACGAGCCGGACGGCTACGTCGATCCGCTCGGGCTCCTGCCCCCGTTGGCGCCGGCGCCGGACGAGCCTGCCCCGGTCGAGCCGGACCCAGTACCGACGCCAGCCCATGGCTCCGGCTCGAGGCACCACAGCCACACCTTTCCGGCACCGGCGGCCGTAGAGGAGCCGAGCGTCGAGCCGGCTCCGGCGCCACGGGCGCGCACGTCGCGGCGGCCGTCGGAAGTCCGGCACCCGCCGACGGAAGGTGTCGTCGGGTCACCCGGGCATGCGAGAGCCGCGCAGCTGCCCGAGGCCTCGCGGAGCCCGCTTTCACTCCCAGACGCCACGGTGTTGCGCGCGGCGACCCGGACCGGGGAAACCGTCGCCGCGGCGGCCGGTGCCGGCCCACGCCCCGTCTGGACGGCGGCAGGACTGGCGGCGCTGCTCGGGCTCGGAGGGCTCTGCGCCTGGTTAGCCCGACGCCGCCGCGAGCTCGGTGACGCAGTTGCGGCACACGGCACGTCCGCGGTGCTCCTGCAGGGAGTTACGGCGCCCACAGAAGACGCACACCGTCTGCGGCTTGGACAGGAGGATGACGTCGTCCTTCACCGAGATCTCGAGCGGGTCCTTCTCGCCGAGCGAGAAGCGCTTCCGGATCTCGATGGGGATGACGATCCTGCCCAGGTCGTCGATGTGCCGGATGATCCCCGTCTTCGTTGCCCCCCTTACGGAGCGCTCTTTCACCGGGCGCTCTGTCGTTCCGTTCGACCCCAACGTATTTCTGCCTTTCGTTTGCGGCGGACTCCACGAAACAGGTCCCCCCGCTTTGCCATTTCTAACCATCATTCGCGGCTGCGGGGCCGCGCGGAGTCATTCGTATGATTGCCGTGCGTGAGCTTCTACATCACGACTCCCATCTATTACGTCAACGCGACGCCGCACGTCGGGCATGCGTACACGACGATCGCGGCGGACATATTCGCGCGCCACCGTCGCCAGCGCGGAGAGGAGACCTTCTTTCTGACGGGCACCGACGAGCATGGCTCGAACATCGCGCGGGTCGCGGAAGAGGCCGGACTCGAGCCGAAGGAGTTCGTCGACCGGAACGCCGCCGCGTTCATCGAGATGACGGAGCGGATCAACGTCTCCAACGACTTCTTCATCCGCACGACCGACGAGCGCCACGAGCGCCTCGTGCAGGAGTTCCTGCAGCGGATCTACGACGCGGGCGAGATCTACGAAGGCGTCTACGCCGGGCTCTACTGCAGCCGCTGCGAATCCTTCTACACCGAGGCGGAGCTCGTGGACGGCAAATGTCCGCAGCACGGGATCCCACCGGAGTGGGTCGAGGAGAAGAACTACTTCTTCCGTCTCTCCGCCTATCAGGACAGGCTGCTCGCCCTCTACGACGAGAACCCCGAGTTCGTCCTGCCCAAGTTCCGGGCCAACGAGGCGCGGAGCTTCATCGAGCAGGGCCTCGACGACATCAGCGTGAGCCGGGCGACGCAGCGCTGGGGCGTGTCCGTCCCCTGGGATCCCGACCAGGTGGTCTACGTCTGGGTCGACGCGCTCATCAACTACTGGAGCGCGCTTGCCTTCGCGCGCGAGGGCGAGGACCTCCGCGAGCGGCTCTGGCCGGAGGTCCACCACCTCCTGGCGAAGGACATCCTCAAGTTCCACTGCGTGATCTGGCCGGCGCTCCTGATGGGCGCGGGGATCAGCGTGCCCAAGCAGCTCTTCGTGCACGGCTATCTCCTGATGGACGACCGCAAGATGTCCAAGTCCGTCGGGAACGTCATCGATCCGCTCGAGCTGATCGACGTGTACGGGGTCGACGCGGTGCGCTACTACCTCTTCCGCGCAGCCTCGTTCGGGCAGGACGGGAACATCTCGGTCGACGGGCTGCACGAGCGGTACGAGCGCGAGCTCGGCAACGACCTCGGCAACCTTCTGTCGCGGACAACGGCGATGGTCGCGCGCTACCGGGAGGGGAAGCTCCCGGTCGTCGCGGGCTCCGCGGAGCTGGCCGCCGAGCTCGACGGCCTGGGGCCGAAGGTCGTCGCGCGCCTGGACGCCTACGACCTGACGGGCGGACTCGACGAGATCTGGGAGGTCGTCCGCGCCCTCAACCGACACGTAGAGCAGAACGCGCCGTGGGAGCTCGCGAAGGACGAGGCCAAGGCGGACGATCTCGACCGCGTCCTCTTCGACCTCGCGGACGGCCTGCGCGTGCTCGCGATCGTGCTGGCGCCCTATCTCCCCGAGACGACGCCGCGCATCCTCGAGGCGCTGGCCCAGGACGCGAGTCTGGACTGGGAGCAAGCGCGCGCCGGACAGACCCGCGCCGCGGAGGGGATTGCGCCTGCCGAGCCCCTCTTCCCACGGGTGGACTCGCCCGCGGCAGTCTGAATCGCGACGTGATCGACACCCACGCGCACCTGGACGCTCTCGACGACGCGCCCGAGGCGCTCGCACGGGCACGTGAAGCGGGCGTGGGGCGGGTCGTCACGATCGGGACGACGCTCGACTCGTGCCGCACGGCGCTCGAGCTCGCCGATCGGGAGGAGGGCGTATTCGTCTCGCTCGGGCTCCATCCGCACGAGGCGGGGACGGCTGGCCCGGCCGAGGTCGAGGAGCTCGCTGGGCTGCTCGAGCACCCCAAGGCGGTCGCCGTGGGGGAGACCGGGCTCGACCACTTCCGGGACTACGCGCCGCACGACCGCCAGCTCGAGCTCTTTCGCGCCCAGGCAGAGCTCGCCGTCGCGACCGGCAAGCCGATCGTCGTCCACACCCGAGCGGCGGAGGACGAGACCCTGGCCGTGCTCACAGCCCTCCCGGAGGATGCGCGCGTCGTGCTGCACTGCTTCTCGTCTCTTCGCCTGCTCGCCCCGGCGCTCGAGCGCGGCTGGTTCGTCTCCTTCGCCGGCAACGTGACGTACCCCAAGGCGGGCGAGCTCCGCACCGCCGCGGCACGCGTCCCCGTCGGCCGGATCCTGGCCGAGACGGACAGCCCCTACCTCTCTCCTCAGCCGGTCCGAGGCCGCCGGAACGAGCCGGCGCATGTCGTCCATACGCTCGCCACCCTGGCCGAGGCGCGGGGCGAGGACCGGGACGAGCTCGAGAGCGCGATCGACGCAAATGCGACTGCGGCCTTCGGCCTCCCGTGAAGCTGCCTGTCGCGCCCAACCGCGATCTCGGGCAGCACTTCCTGGTCGACGACAACATCCTCGGCGTCGCGGGCCGCCTCGCGGAGCTCGGACCCGAAGACGTCGTGCTCGAGGTCGGCGCCGGTCTCGGCGTCCTCACCGCGTATCTGGCCGAGCGTGTGCGCCTCGTCCACGCCGTCGAGCTCGACCGCAGCCTCGAGCCGTACCTGCGCGATGCGCTGGCCGGCCGCGAAAACGTCGAGCTCGTCCTCGGGGACGCCCTCACGCTTCCACTCGAGGCGCTCGACCCGCCGCCGGGAAAGCTCGTCGCCAACCTGCCGTACCAGATCGCCACACCGCTGATCGCGGAGAGCCTGGACGGGCTGCCCGCGGTCGAGCACTGGTGCGTGATGGTTCAGCGGGAGGTCGCGGACCGCTTCTTCGCGGTGCCGGGGACGAAGAGCTACGGCGCGGTCTCCGTGCTCGTCCAGCTGACGGCCGAGCGCACGGGCTTCCATCCGGTCGCCCGCACGGTCTTCCGCCCGCCGCCGAATGTGGACTCCGCGCTCGTCGCGTTCAGGCGTACGCGCAACTGGGGCCCCGAGTTCGCGCACCTGAAGGAGGTCGTCCAGAGCGCGTTCGCGCACCGGCGCAAGACCCTCCTCAACTCGCTCGAGCTCTCCCGCGGCGGCAGGGCGGAGGCCGAGTCGGCGCTGGAGAAGCTCGGGCTACAGCCCGACATCCGAGCCGAGGCGCTCGCCCCCCAGCAGTTCCTCGAGCTGGCGGAGCTCCTGCCGTGAAGCGGCTCCCCGCCGCCGCGAAGATCAATCTTGCGCTCCTCGTCGGGCCCGCCCGCGAGGACGGGCTGCACGAGCTCGTCACCGTCATGCAGCGGATCGACATCTGCGACGCGGTCGAAGTCGCGCCCGCACAAAGTCTCGCGGTCGACGGCTTCCGAAAGGACACGATCGTCCGCGCCGCGCTCGAGCGGCTCGCCGCCGCGGCCGGGGTCGAGCCGCACTGGCGCGCCGAGATCCGGAAGCGGATTCCGCTGGCCGCCGGCCTGGGCGGAGGGAGCGCCGACGCCGCCGCGGCGCTCGTCCTCGCCAACCCGCTGCTCGACGAGCCGCTCCCAGCCGAGAGACTCGCAGAGCTCGCCTCCGGCATCGGGGCCGACGTTCCCTTCTTCCTCGAGCCCGGACCCAAGCTCGCCGAGGGGGCGGGCGAGCGGCTCACCCCCCTCGAGCTGCCGCAGGATTTCTGGGTGGTCGTCGCGCTCCCCCGGCGGGCGAGCAAACGCTCTACTGCCGACGTCTACGCTCGCTTCGACGCGACGAACGGCATCGCGGGATTCGAGGAGCGGCGCGCGGCGCTGACGGAGGCTCTCACGGCCGTGCGCCGTCCGCGCGACTTCGCGGCCTTTCCGCCGAACGATCTCGCCGAGGCGGCGGGCAGGCCAAGGATCGTCGACGACCTCCTGGGCGGCGGCGCCTTCCGGGCAGACGTCAGCGGCGCCGGCCCCGCCGTCTACGGGCTCTTCCACCACCTCGCGGACGCGAAGCGCGCCGCCCGTGGGCTGCGCGCCCAGGCGCGGACCTGGGTGGTCGCTCCGGTCTGGTAGCGTCGCGCCGCCATGGACGAGCCCAGGACGATCGAGCACGGCGAGAGCAGCTCCGCCCACTGGCTGAGGGAGCGGCGGCTCCGGCTCGCGCTCCTGATCGCGTTCGTCGAGAGCCTGCTCGTGCTCTTCAGCGCCCACGGTTGGCGCTACGTGATCATCGCCGTGATCCTCGCGCTCGCGGCGTACTGGTTCCTCGGTCGTCGGCGTCCGGGCGTCGTCTACGAGATCACCTGGATCGCGGCGGTCTCGCAGCTTCTCGCGGTGCTCGTCCCCGTTCTCTGGGTGCTCGTCAAGACGCTTGCGCTCATCGTCCTGATCGCCCTGGCGGTCTTCCTGCTGGCGGCGCTCCTCCTTGACCGAAAGTAGAGTGACTCGCGATCCGGTGGGGCGTAGCCAAGCGGTAAGGCAGCGGGTTTTGGTCCCGTGACCGGAGGTTCGAATCCTCCCGCCCCAGCCATAACCTCGAACCCATGACTCCATCGCTCGCCGCGGTCGTAATGGCTGCAGGCCTCGGAACGCGGATGCGCTCCGAGCGCCCGAAGCACCTGCACCCGCTCCTCGGGCGGCGCCTCCTCGACTGGTCGATCGCGCCGGTCCTGCCGCTTCGCCCCGACCCGCTCGTCGTCGTCTGCTCGCCCGCCACGAAGGGCGAGCTCGACGGCACGCTTCCCGAGCGAGCAACCCTCGCCGTCCAGGAGGAGCCGAAGGGCACGGGAGACGCGGTCGCCGCCGCGCGCGCGGCCCTCGCCGGGTTCGAGGGCGACGTCTTCGTTCTCGACGGCGCTGCGCCGCTTCTGACCACCGAGCTCCTCGAAGCGCTTCTCGACGAGCACCGCCGAAACGGCGCCGCCGTCACCGTCCTCTCCATCGAGCCGGACGAGCCGCTCCCCTACGGCCGCATCCTGCGCGACGAGAAAGGCGCCCTGCGCGCCATCGTCGAAGAGAAGGACGCTTCGCCGGAGGAGCGCGCCCTCCGCGAGCTGAACACCTCGATCTACGTGTTTCGCGCAGCCGACCTGTGGCCCGCTCTCGAGGCGCTCGATCCTGCCAACGCCCAGGGCGAGCTCTACCTCACCGATGCCGTGCGGAACCTCGTCGAGGCCGGGCGCGGCGGCGCCGTCTATTGTGCCCCTGTGGCCGAAATGGGTCTCGGCGTCAACACGCGGGCCGAGCTGGCGGAGGCCGCCTCCGAGCTTCGCCGGCGCATCGTCGAGGAGCACATGGCGGCTGGCGTGGCCATCATCGACCCGGCGACGACCTGGATCGGCCCGGACGTCGTCATCGAACCCGAGGCCGTGATCCATCCGTTCACGATCCTGCAGGGGAAGGCCATCGTCCGCGCCGGCGCGGAGGTCGGCCCGCACGCCGTGGTCGTCGATGCCGAGGTGGGGCCCGGAGAGGTCGTGCCCCCCTTCACGCACCTCCGTCCGAGCGGTGCCGGAACATGATCGCGGGGTACGTCCAGCGCTGCAGGGACAATGTTCCAGTTGCGCGAGTGGAGGTTGACCGCGATGCTTCGAGTACCGTCGCGGGGTGGATCGACCAGGAAGGCAACGGTGGAAAGCGGAACGACTGAGCTGACCAGGCTGCCGGGCCTCGAAGTGCCCGAAGTGCCGATTCCACAGGCGAGCGGCGAACGTGGCCGCTGGATCGAGCGCGGTCCGTCCGGGAAGCTCATGCTCTTCTCCGGCCGCTCGAACCCCGAGCTCTCGGAGCGCATCGCCGAGCTCCTCAACATCTCGCTCGGCGAGGTGGAGCTCGAGACCTTCGCCAACGGCGAGACGTACTGCCGCTACTGCGAGTCCATCCGCGGCGCGGACGTCTTCCTCATCCAGTCGTGCCACGGGCTGCACTCGAACGACCACCTGATGGAGCTCATGATCATGATCCAGGCCGCCAAGCTCGCCTCGGCGAATCGGATCACCGCGGTCATGCCGTGGTACCCGTACTCGCGGCAGGACAAGAAGTCGGCCCCGCGTGAGCCGATCACCGCCAAGCTCGTCGCGGACATGCTCCTCGCCGCGGGCGTCGACCGCATTCTCACGATGGATCTCCATGCGGGCCAGATCCAGGGCTTCGTCTCGATCCCGGTCGACCACATGACGGCGCTCCCGCTCTTCGCGCAGTATTACCGCGACAAGGGCCTGCACGGCGACGACGTCGTTGCGGTCTCGCCGGATCCCGGCCGCGCGAAGATGGCGCGCAAGTTCGGAGAGATGCTCGAGGCCGACCTCGCGATCATGAACAAGACGCGCCCGGCCCGGGACTCGGCGGCGGTCACCGAGGTGATCGGCCGCGTCAAAGGCAAGGTGGCGATCATGACCGACGACATCATCGTCACCGGCGGGACGCTCATCGCCGGCGCACAGGCGCTCAAGGACGCGGGCGCCACCGAGGTCTACGCGTGCGCCACGCACGCGCTCATCCCGGAGAGCGCCTTCGAGAAGCTCGGCCAGAGCCAGCTGAAGGAGATCGCGGTCACGGACACCGTCCCGATCAACCCGCTGCTCCGGCCCGACAACTTCCCCGAGCCGCTCACGGTCTCGATCCTCCTCGCGGACACGATCAAGAACGTCTTCTCGGACGAGTCGGTCTCGGCGATCTTCGCCGGCGAGAACCAGCTCTTTTAGCCAGTCACCGCAACCATGCGGGATTGGGCGCCTGGTGCTACCCGAGTGCTAACCCGCGGTTTCGTCGCCGGCCTCCGAGGCTTCGAATCCTGCGCTCCGCAGGAGTTCGCGCTTCTCGGTCACGTCGACGGTACTGAGCGGAAGGTCTACTCCGGGCCAGAGCATCGCCGCTGCAACCGGCAAACGGCCACGCACCGGGCGCGCCAGGTGGGCCGACGGTGGTAGCCGGCAATCCCGGACAGGAGAGCGGGCACAAACCTGAGCGCAGGCGATCACGACTCAGGCGCCCTTCTGGGAGCACGTGCGCGATGCTTTGGAGGCGTGTCGGAGCTCTTAGCTGGCGTTCTCGTCACCGTCGAGGACGTACGCCTCGACGCCGCGATTCCGAGCCTGCCAGGAAGCGAGATAGACGTTCACTTCTCGGCGCGCCTGGGCCTCACTCGGCGCGTCAGGGAGGTACACGACGAGTTCATGCGACCGTCGGCGTTCGGCAACGCAGCCAGCCTGCCGCAGGAATTGCTGCAGGTTGAGGATCTGGTCGGGATCGCTGATATAGACGTACACGCCGCAGGTCGCTCGGAAGTGGCCGCAACCGAGTCGCCCGTCTCACTGTCGTCCCAAATGCCGGTGTGTCAATAGGTCCTCTCGCCGCCGTTCTTGCGCAAGCGTTCCGGCCTAGGGCTTCCGCCTGAGCAGCCGAGCGACGATGGCGCGGAGGAGCTTACGCCGTGAGCGGCGGCCGTTGTTCAGTGCCGTCGGCATTAGTCAGGGCCGCCGGGTCGAGCTTGGTCACAAGCACGCGCATCTAGTCGCGCCGGGGCTCTGGGAAATCATCAAGAGTAGTCTCCAGACCTCAACCGATTAGGAGGAGGGGTCATGCGTCTTGCGAAGCGCCTATGGATCGTTTTCGGTGGATTGGTGTTGGTAGCCGCTTGGGTCGCAACGCCGGGCCTGGCTGCACCGCAGACCTGCTTCGGACACCAGGCCACACTAATCGGCACAAAAGGAGACGACCGGATCGTGGGAACAGCAGCAAGGGACGTGATCGTCGGAAGGGCTGGGGACGACACCGTGAGGAGCCTGGACGGAAACGACTTGGTTTGTAGCGGTGCCGGGTGGGATCGGCTGATCCTGGGAGCCGGCGCCGACAAGGCGAAGGGCCAGCGTGGTGACGATCTCATCAAAGGCTTGCGCGGCCGCGATTTGATCGTGGGCGGTCGGGGTGGCGACTTTGTGGGTGGGCTGTATGGCGGCCCAAACCGGGATCGGCTCGTCGGTGGTCGAGGAGATGACTACCTGGAAGGTGGAAGCGGGGAGGACGTGAGCACGGCCGGCCCAGGCTTCGACCTGATGATTGATGGCGCGCACGCTTTCGACGACCGATATTTCGGCGGGCGCGGCTTCGACAACGTGCGTTGGATTGGCGGATCGCCTGTGATGGTCGACCTGAGAACCGGGCAAGCGACGGGCCATGGGAGCGACACGCTTGCGAGCATCGAACACATCGACGGGGGTGAAGGCTCCGACACGCTGATTGGAAACGGCGCGCCAAATGAGATCCACGGCTTCGGCGGAAACGACCATATCGAGGGACGCGCGGGAGACGACCTCCTCAACGGAGGCAGCGGGACGGATTCGATCAACGGCGGCAGGGGTGGCGACATCTGTCGGCGTGGCGAGACCGTTCTCAATTGCGAGTTCAACTGAGGTAAGCAGCGCGTCGGGCCAATCAGAAGGTTCGCTGGGCAGCTCTCCCCAGCAGTTACGAGGTCTACGGGGGCGGCCCACAGTGCCGCCCTCACGTTCTAGGCCTTCCGCTCGAGCAGCCGAGCGACGACGGCGCGGAGGAGTTTTTGCGCGGGAGCGGGGGCGCTCCGGCGCCTTTCTGGCGGCACGTGCGTGATCACGACGGCGGTGGAAGCGGCCAAGGCAGCCCCGGTGAAATCACCGTGGCCCCTAAGAGGTTCGCTTTCGCGCTCGTGTGGGTAATCACAACGTGCAGGCATGGGAGAAGTTCATGAAGGTGCGGCGTATGTGGCGTAGGCGTCTGATCGTCCTACTCGGGATCGGCGCGTTCTTCGCGGGGCCTGTCCCTGCGCAGGCAGACGATCCTTTGGGCGGGACCGACGTCCTCGCAACGGCGACGTCGGCCGTCGACGAACCGGTGGGGACGGTGACGTCCACGGCAGACGACGTGGTCGGGACGGCGGACGACGTGGTCGGGTCGGTCACGTCAACCGCCTCGGGCACGGCCGGGTCCCTCGTCGCCGGGACGAGCGCCGGTCCGCAGACGATACTTCAGGGTGCCACCTCCTCTTCCACCGGAACGAGTTCGAGCGACTCTCGAGGAACGACCTCGAGTGACGGCGGTCGTCCCGGCGGTTCGCGCGGCGATCAGAGGACGCCCGGGCGCTCGTACCACACACGCTTCGACCGGTTGCCGCGGCGCGCCGAGGTTCTGCTCGAGCGCATCGAGCTCGGGCGCAATGTGCGCGCGAATCTCCGCCGCCTCGAAGCGCTGCTACGTCGCTCGCCTGACCTTCGAACCGAGGTCGCCCGGGCGCTGCGCGCGGAGATGGCCCGTCTGCGAAAGGGCGGGCTCACACACGTCGAGCGCCGGCAGCTGCGCCGGCTCGTTCGTCTTCAGCAAGTCCTGGCACCTCAGGCGAGCGGTTCTTCGGCGACGCTGGGCAGCTCCAGGAGTCCGAGCCCCAACGCGCTCGCCGGAGTGGAATCCGCAGCGACCTCGAGACAGAGTGCAACGTCACAGGCCGATGTCGCCGGGGCGCCCGCCCAGCGCAAGGCGAGCGAATCCGGCAACGGCATCCTCGGAACCTTGCCGCTACCGGATGTGGTCGACGGATGGCCGTTCTGGGTCAGGATCTTGCAGGACGTCGTTCTGTCGTTGTGCATCCTGGCTCTCGTCGTGATCTTCTGGGGGACCTTCCGCCACGCCTTTCGTTGAATGCTTGTCCGCGTGTGAGCCTCGTTCGTTGTGCGCCCCTTAGGGCTTCCGCCCGAGCCGCCGAGCGACGAGGGCGCGTAGGAGCTTGCGCGGCGAGCGGCGTCGCCCGAGAGAGATCCGTCGACGCACGTCGAGCCCTCGACTACCAGCGACGCTCCGACTAGGCCGGCGGAGTGGGCCTCCCCCTCGTGAACCGGAAGGCGCCTTCGTGCGTACTCCCGGCTAAACCTGCGCGATCGTAAGGCGCCTTCCAGGCTTACGAAAGGAGTCCGCTCATGCGTGGTCTGCCGTTGCCGCGAAGCCGATCCGCCAACCGACCTCACCGGCCGTACAGGTACCTCGTCTACCTGCTCGCCGCCCTAGCGTTGCTTGTCGTACCGGCCGTCGCATCGGCCGCGAAGGGCTTCACAGAGCAAGTTGCCTCCGCCCGCTGGTTGATCCCGTTCCAGTGCCCGGATGGCTCCACGGCAGCCGACGGCCGCCTGATCGTGGAGACGGACAACTTCATCGAGGCGGGGACGACGCCTGACCCCAATCCGCCTCTCAGAGTCGGGTTCGTGGGCCTGTGCCCGGACGGCACCTTCAGTTGGGGTTTCGTACAGGCGGCGCCCACCCAGTTCGGCACTGACCTCAAGAAGGTGAGTGTCAGCGGCACGTTCTCCAACGTGCGCGATAACCGTGGCGGGCTGCACGCGGTGTCGGTCGACGCTAGTTGGGCCGGGACCGGACCGATCACCACCTCGGTCAATGGGCCTGGCTCTAAGAGAAAGGAGCGCCCTGCGAGCGCGACGGCGACGATCGTCTTCGACGGCAACACGCTCGTCGACGGCGCCGCCAACTTCCCGTTCCCCGCGCCGTTCATCCGAGTCGATACGGAGAAGTAGCTCAAGCTCCGCAAGGAGAACGGTCGAGGCCCACGCGGCAATCCGCAGACCCTCGCCGCCCTCCCGCAAGCGTTCCGGCTAGGGCTTCCGCCCGAGCAGCCGAGCGACGACGGCGCGTAGAAGCTTGCTCGGCGAGCGGCAGCCGTTATCGAGGGCCGTGGTTGGCGTCGGCGAGGGCAGTGGAAGTCAGGCATCGAGCCGCAGCACGACCTCGTCCGTCTCCTCGTTGGCGCCCATACGGGAACGCGCGCCCCGTCATTCGAAGCTCGTTCGAGCAGCGCGTCGATTGCCTCCCATGTGATTAGCATGCGGCCGTGCGCGAGTTGCGGCCTGGTCTTTGGCATTGGGAGGCACCGCACCCGGACTGGTCGGGGCCTGAGAACGAGGCGCTTCGCGAGCGCCTTGCGGCGACCGCTGAGACGCCGAGTAAGGCGGGAGTGGTTTCGTCTTATGCGATCGACGACGGCGACCAGGTGCTGCTGTTCGATCCGCTGGCCGCGCCGAGAGAGATAGTCGAGCTTGCGGCCGACCGTCAGCCGGCGATCGTGCTGACGTGCCCGTGGCACGAGCGCGACACCCGGAGCCTGGCGGAGCGGCTCAGCGCCGCGGTGTTCGTGCCTCCGCCCGACGAGGGCAGCCCGGACGTGGACTGGCTGCTTGCCAGCGACACGGTCAAGGGGCATCTGTTCTCGGCGGGCGATCAGCTGCCCGTCGGAGTCGAGGGGTTCCCGGGAAAGGAGCCGAACGACGTCGTGCTATGGGTCGAGAGCCACGGTGCGGTCATCGCCGGAGACACGCTTGTCGACTTCGGCCAGGGCCTCGAGATCCCGCCCGAGTGGTTACCTGACGGCGTGACGCCCACGCAGGTCGCCGAGGGCTTGCGCCCGCTGCTCGAGCGCCCGGTCGAGCATGTGCTCGCCACGCACGGTGGGCCTGGCGATCGGGCCGCCCTCGAGCGCGCGCTCTCCTAACGCCGGTCGGGGTTATCGCTACTCCGTGATCGACTACTCCCGCGCCGCGCGTGCTCCTACCAAGCGCACCATCGCGTTCGCCTTTCGCCCGGCTCGGCGGCCGCCGTATCATCCGGCCGTGGTTTCCGAGGCAGAACTCGAGGAGACGGAGGCAGGCCTCGTCCCGGCGAGCGTCGGCTGGTTCGTCATGAACGCGCGCGACGCGCGCTGGTTCGACAAGCCGGGTCAAGGCCACAGCGTGCCGCTCACCGGCTACGACGAATACGAGGCGGAGACCTTCTTCCCGATGCTCGGCATGGCCATCCGGGTCGTAAGCCCCGGCGAGCCGACCGGGACGTATCACTGGGAGACGGAACAGGAGGACTTCCTCGTGCTCTCGGGCGAGGGGCTGCTGATCGTCGAAGGGCAGGAGCGGCCGCTCAAGCAATGGGACTTCGTGCACTGCCCGCCGGAGACGCGCCACGCCTTCGTGGGTGCGGGCGAGGGGCCGTGCGTGCTCCTGTGCGCAAGCTCACGGCAGTTCCAGAAGGACGGCCCGTGGGGCTACAACTGCGCCGACGAAACCGCCGCCCGCCACAACGCAAGCTCTCCCGAGGACACGCAGGACAGCGAGGTCGCCGACGCGCGGTTCCCGCCGCAACGGGAGACCCGCTACCCCTCCGGTTTGCTGCCGGACTGAGCGGCTAGGCCCGCTCGATCAGTTCGATGCGGTACTGGTCGGGAAGCGGGCTTACGCCTTCCGCCCGAGCAGCCGAGCGACGACGGCGCGGAGGAGCGTGCGCGGCGAGCGGCGGCCGTTGTCGAGAGCAGTAGGCGTCGCTTGGTCAGCCGCTCCCTGCGATACGTCGCGTCGTTGAGGACACCGGCGCGCGCGCACGGATCCTTTCCGATGAGATCCACGCCAGCGACCAGCGGACAAGTGTCCGCACGAGCCATGTCTGCTGATCGTCGCGGGGCCGAACCACCGTTATCCCTATCGCGCTGCCAACGTCGCGCTTGGTCGACTGCGCGAGGTTCGATCCGGCCCCGCACCCTTACATCGGCAAGAGCGGTACTGGCGGTTACAACTTCCGCCCGAGCAGCCGCGCGACCGCGCGTCGGAGCTTTCGCGGCGAGCGTTGGCCGTTATCGAGGGCCGTTGGCACAGGTGAGTTCTACGTTTCGTTCGCCGCGCGACGAGTGGCGTGAGTGTGCGGTCGTCCAGATCGACGCGGAGACGCTTGAGGTCGAGCTCCCACACGAACTCCACGCGGAGCAAGCCCGTCTGGAACGAGATCTTTACCTGCGCGTCTGGCAGTCGCTCCACGAATGGTCGCGGGTGGAGTACGTCGAGAAGCTCTAGTCTCGCGCGGTTGGTGGTGCGGCTAACTACCAGTGAAGCATGCGGCGACGTTCCCTTCGCTTGGTCTAACAGGTAGGACGCTTGCCGGATGCAAAAACTTGCACAAGAGCGCGCTTGTCATCTCCGCACCTCGAGCCGCATGTCTTCGCGAGTGCTGCGACCCCGAGGCACGACGGCGAGCGCAAGCGCGAGTAGAAGCAATTTCTTCATCCACGGGTTCAAGCAGGCTCCACTGCGGAACTCAAGACGGCGTCGGTACACTTCTCCGCCGGAAATGGCAGGAGAGCGAGTCAAGCTGCAGGTGCAGGCAAGGGAGTCGCGCGGGAGCGCGTCCTCGCGGCGCCTGCGTGAGGAAGGCCTCATCCCGGGCGTTCTCTACGGGAGCGGCGACAAGGCACATCCGTTCTGCATTGAGGAGCGCCAGCTCCGCAAGGCGCTGACGGGCGACCACGGGCTGCACGCGATCCTCGATGTCGTTCTCGAGGGCCAGCAGAAGGCCCACCACGCGGTCGTCAAGGACTACCAGCTGGATCCGACCCGCGCCCGCCTTCTCCACATCGACCTTCACGAGGTTCGGCTCGACCAGGCGATCCAGACGAACGTCGTCATCGAGCTCGTCGGCGAGGCGGCCGGCCAGAAGGAAGGCGGCGTCCTCAGCCAGATCAACCGCGAGGTCCGCGTCGAGGCACTCCCGATGGAGGTGCCCGACCACCTCGAGCTCGACATCTCCGCGATGGTGATCGGAGACAGCCTCCGCATCACCGACCTGCGCGTTCCCGAGGGCGTCACGCTTCTCGACGATCTCGAGACGGTGCTCGCGACGGTCAGCCCGCCCACGAAGGAGCCGGAGCCCGAGGAAGTCGAGGCCGAGGAAGGCGAGGAGATCGAGGGCGAGGCTGTCGAAGGCGAGGGCGAGGCCGCCGAGGGCGAGGCGGGTGCCGAGGGCGGCGAGTCGGAGGCCGAAGCTTCCGGCGAAGAAAACGCCGAGGGTTAGTCCGTGCGCCTCTTCCGTCGGGGCGAGCAGGCCTCGACGCTCGACCTCTTGGTCGTCGGGCTCGGCAATCCCGGCCGCGAGTACGCGACGACGAGGCACAACGTCGGTTTCATGGTCGCGGACGAGCTCGCCCGGCGGCACGGCGGCTCGTGGCGCTCGAAGTTCTCCGGCGAGCTTGCGGACGTGCGCATCGACAGTGCCCGGCTCGCGCTCCTGAAGCCGCAGACGTACATGAACGAGTCGGGCCGCTCGGCTGCGGCGGCGGCGAAGTTCTACAAGGTCGATCCCGAGTCTCTGCTCGCGGTTCACGACGAGGTGGATCTCGACCTCGGGCGGATGCAGGCGCGGCTCGGCGGCGGGCTCGCCGGGCACAACGGGCTGCGGTCGCTGGCGCAGCATCTGAAGACGCCGGAGTTCCTGCGGCTGCGGATCGGAGTGGGGCGGCCGGAGCGCGGCGATCCGCGGCCGGTGTCCGACTGGGTGCTCTCGCCCTTCGAGCCCGAGGCCGACGTGGGCGCGTTGGTGGGGCGCGCCGCGGACGCCGTGGAGACGCTGGTGCGTGATGGGCTGGAGGAAGCCCAGCAGCGCTTCAACGAGCGCTAGCTCACTCGCGGCACACTGCGTGCGCCACGCACGCGTCTTTCGACGCTACGCTCGAAAGCGGGTGGAGGCGTGGGGAGGCCCCGGCTAGGTCGTCGTGAGGCTCTCGGGCAGGTGCGCCTCGTCCACTCGCACTCGCACGTAGGCACCCACGCCGGTGCGGCCGTATTCGACGCGCCACGCGTCCGGCGGGATCGCCGCCAGGGCATCGGCATGCGCCGTGCGCCACTCCTCGAAGAGCTTGACTGCATCGGGCGGCTCGAACGACGCCACGAGCTTCGGGCGCGTGCCGATCGGGAGGAGCTCTCCGGCCACGGGTAGACCCTAGCGCCGCGGCTACGATGACCCCGCGGAACCGCGCGTTCCGTCGCTCGTCATGGACCAGCCGGCACTCAACACCCTCGCCCGCGAGCTCGCCGAGAGCGAGCGCCTCCGCGAGTTCGTCGCGGCGCCTGCCGCTGCCCGCGTCTCCGAGCCGCTCGTGCCGCTCTTCCTCGCCGCGGTCTTCCTCGAGCGCGGCGGACCGCTCGTCATCGTCTTCCCGGACGACGCCGAGGCCCGGGACGCTGCGGAGGCCGCGGGCTGGTTCCTCGGGGATGAGAACGTCGGCCTCTTCGCCTCGCGCGGAGTGCGCTGGGGGAGCGGGCTCGAGCCGCCGCCGCACCTCGTCGGCGAGCGCGCCCGGGCCCTCGAGATCCTCGAGGCCGGCGGGCTCGTCTGCGCCTCGGCGATCGGCGCGGCAGAGGGCGTGCCGCCGAAGGAGACGAGGCCGGAGACCATCCGACTTCGCGTGGGCGACTCGCCGGGAAGCGAGGAGCTCGTCGAGCGACTCGCTCTCGCCGGTTACGAGCGCGTCGAGCAGGCGCAGGAGCGCGGGCAGTTCGCGGTGCGCGGCGGGATCGTGGACGTCTACCCCTCGACCGGCCGCGAGCCGGTCCGCCTCGAGCTCTTCGGAGACGAGATCGAGTCGCTCCGCGCCTACTCCGCCTTCACCCAGCGGACGCTGCACCCGCTCGACCAGGCGCTGATCCAGCCCGCGGTCGAGCGCCGCTCCGACCTCGTCGAGCCCTGGCTCGAGGACGAGCCACCGCCTCCGCCGGACGACCTCGTCCTTCCGCTTCCCGCCCCCGATCTCGTCTGGCAGGCGGATGACGCGCGCCAGGCTGTGAAAGGAGGAGCTCGGCGTTCAGCTCGGCCTCGGCGGCGCGACCGAGCTGAGCCAGCTCCCGGCCGGCCAGCGATACGCCTTCGAGGCCCAGCGCCCGGCGGTCGCGGCGCGCGGGCTCTCGGAGGCGGAGCGCGACCTCCTCGCGTTCGTTCGCGGGGGGAACCGGGTGGTCGTCACCTTCGCGCATCGCGGCGAGGCCCTCAGGACCAAGGCGCTCCTCCGCCGCATCGAGCCGACGGTCCTCGAGCCCGGCGACGAGCTCCCGGACGGAGAAGGGCTCTTCTTCGCCGTCGCCCCCGCGCGGCGCGGCTTCGTCCTGCGCGATCTCGGCCTCGTCCTCCTCCCGGACACGCAGATCTTCCGCAAGCGCCCGCCGCGGGCCGACGCGCGGATCGGCCGCGCTCTGCAGAGCTTCGCCGACCTGCGCACGGGCGACTTCGTCGTCCACGAGGACCACGGCGTCGGGAAGCTCCTCGGCTTCGAGACGAAGACCGTCGCGGGGGTCACGCGCGACTATCTCTTCCTCGCCTTCCGCGGTGACGACCGGCTGTACGTCCCGCACGAGCAGATCGGGAAGGTGTCGCGCTACGTCGGCGCCGACGGGCACGCGCCAACGCTCTCGAAGCTCGGCGGAAAGGCATGGGACAACATCAAGAGCCGTGCGCGGGCGGGCGCCCACGAGCTCGCCGGCGAGCTGATCGCCCTCTACGCACAGCGGCAGCGTGCCGAGGGCACAGCGTTCCCGACCGACAACGAGCTCGTCGAGCAGCTCGAGGCGAGCTTCCCCTTCGAGGAGACGCCCGATCAGCTGACCGCGATCGAAGCGGTGAAGGAGGATCTCGAGGCGCCGCGGCCGATGGACCGCCTCGTCTGCGGAGACGTCGGCTTCGGGAAGACGGAGGTCGGGGTTCGCGCCGCCTTCGTCGCAGCGGCCAACGGGCGCCAGACGCTGCTGCTCGCCCCGACGACCATTCTCGCCCAGCAGCACTGGAATACCTTCCGCGAGCGCTACCGCGACATGCCGGTCACCGTCGAGATGATCTCGCGATTCCGCAAGCCGGCCGACGTGAAGAAGGTGCTCGCCGCCTACCGCGAAGGCAAGGTGGACGTCCTCATCGGCACGCACCGCGTCCTCTCCCGCGACGTCGTCCCGAAGGAGCTCGGGCTCGTGATCGTGGACGAGGAACAGCGCTTCGGCGTCGCCCAGAAGGAGCTCCTGCGCCAGCTCCGGCTCGAGGTGGACGTCCTCTCGCTCTCGGCCACGCCGATCCCACGCACGCTGCACATGTCGCTCGCGGGCCTGCGCGACATCAGCGTCATCGAGACGCCGCCGCAGGGCCGCCGCCCGATCCGCACGCACGTCGGGGAGTACGACGAGGATCTTCGTCCGTCCTCGCGCTGACGCGCGAGGCCGAGCGAGGGGGTCAAGCGTTCTATCTGCACAACAGGGTCGAGACCATCCAGGAGGCAGCCGACCACCTTCAACAGCTGTTGCCGAACCTGCGACTCATCGTCGCGCACGGGCAGATGCCGGAGCGCGAGCTCGAGCAGCACATGCTCTCGTTCCTCGCGGGCGACGCGGACGTGCTCGTGTCGACCACGATCATCGAGTCGGGCCTCGACATCCCGCAGGCGAACACGCTGATCGTCGAGCGGGCCGATGCTCTCGGGCTCGCCCAGCTCTACCAGATTCGCGGGCGCGTGGGCCGGAGCGACGTCACCGCCCACGCGTACCTCTTCTATCCCGACGGGCATGAGCTGACCCAGGAGGCGCGGGCTCGGCTCGCCACGCTGGCCGACCACACCGAGCTCGGCGCGGGTTTCGCCATCGCCATGCGCGACCTCGAGATCCGCGGCGCGGGCGACCTACTCGGGGCCGAGCAGTCCGGGCACGTGGCCGCGATCGGCTTCGAGCTCTACGTCGAGCTTCTCGCCGAGGCGGTCGCCGAGCTGAGCGGCACGCGCCGCGCGGCCGGCCGGCCGGTTCGCGTCGAGGCGCAGGTGGATGCCTACGTGCCGGCGGACTACATCCCCGGAGAGGCGCAGAAGATCGACCTGCACCGGCGGCTCGCGCTCGCCGAGTCGGAGGACGAGCTGCGGGAGCTCCGCGCCGCCGCGGAAGACCGCTTCGGCCCTGTGCCTGAGCCGGTCGAGCACCTGTTCGAGATCCAGGAGGCGAAGCTGAAGCTCGCGCGCCTGGGCGCGGACTACCTCGTCTTCCGCTCCGGCCGGACGGTGATCGGGCCGCTCGTGCTCGGCTCGGCGGAGCTCCGCGGCCTGCGCGCGCTCGTCGACACCGCCGTCTATTCGAGCGCCCAGAGCGAGGTCACCTTGAGGGGTGACGGGTTCAAGACAGCGCTCCGGCTGGTCGATGCTATCCTCGATCTGCGGTTGGCCGCCTAGGCCTTTCCTCCGATGTCCTCTCACATCCGTCGCACCAGCTCTCTGCTCCTGCTCGCGCTCATCGCGGCGCTCGCCCTTGCCGCATGCGGCGGCGGAGGCACGAGCTCGGCCGATGTTCCCGAAGGCGCGGTCGCCGTCGTCGGTGACAAGACGGTCACGAAGGAGGAGTTCGACCAGCTCATCGAGCAGCAGAAGAAGTCGGCCGAGGCGCAGAAGCAGGACTTTCCCGGAGCCCGGCACTGCTGAGTACGAGGCGCTCAAGGCCACGGTCGTGAAGGGCTCTCGTCGAGCAGAAGGAGTGGGAGCTAGAGGCCGAGGTCGATGGGGATCAAGGTCACCGACCAGGAGATCGAGACGCAGCTGAATCAGGTGAAGGAGCAGAACGGCCTGGCCGATGAGCAGAAGTACCAGGCGGAGCTCGCGAAAGCCGGGATCACGGACGCTCAGGTGCGCGACCAGGTGCGCGTCAGCATCCTCACGAACAAGATCTACGAGGCCGTCATCAAGAAGGTCACTGTCTCCGACGCCGACATCCAGGCGTACTACGACAAGAACCCGACCAAGTACCAGCAGCCGGCCTCACGGGAGGTGCGCCACATCCTCGTGAAGAACGAGGCGCTCGCACAGAAGCTCCACGACCAGATCCAGGGCGGCGCGGACTTCGCGAAGCTCGCGGAGAAGTACACTCAGGACACGGCCTCGAAGGCCGCCGGCGGCAAGTTCACCGCGTTCAAGGGGCGCACGGTCGCGCCCTTCGACGAGTTCGTCTTCTCCGCGAAGACGGGCGATCTCTCCGATCCGATCAAGACGGAGTTCGGCTGGCACATCATCGAGGTGCTTGGGCCCGTGAAGCCGGCGACGACGCAACCGCTCGCCGACGTCAAGGACGAGATCGAGACGACGCTTTTGCAGACGAAGCAGAACGCGGCCATGAAGGCCTGGATCGCGGCGCTGCCTGCGAAGTACGGCGACGAGGTCGCCTACGCTCCCGGCTATGCCCCGGCGAGCGCGACCGATACCAGCGGCGGAACCACCACCACCGGTTAGCGTCGTGCCCGACCGCGACGAGCTCGCCCGCGCTCTCGTCGACCTCCAGGAGCTGGCGGAGCGCCTCCGCCGCGACTGCCCGTGGGACCGGGCGCAGACCGCCGAGACGATCGTCCCGCACACTGTCGAGGAGGCCTACGAGGTCGCGGACGCCGCACTCGCCACCGATGACGCCAAGCTCGTCGATGAGCTCGGCGACCTTCTCTTCCAGACCTTCTTCCTCGCGCTGCTCCTCGAGGAGCGCGGCGCCGGCGATCTGGCGACGGTCGCAGCGGCGATTCACGAGAAGCTCGTGCGCCGCCATCCGCATGTGTTCGGGGACGGCACGGCGGACACCCCGGGCGCGGTCAAGCAGCGCTGGGAAGAGCTGAAGACCGAGCAGGAAGGGCGCGAGGGGATCTTCCATCACGTGCCCGAGACGCTGCCTTCGCTCCTCTACGCGCAGAAGGTTCAGCGGCGCGCGGCGACGATCGGCTTCGAGTACCCGGATCTCGCAGGAGCCTCGGGCGACCTCGACGACGAGGTCGAGGAGCTGCGTGAGGATCCGAGCGGGAACGAGCTCGGCGACGTCCTCTTCGCTGCGGTGAACGTGGCACGCCACCTCGGCGTCGACCCCGAGCTCGAGCTGCGCCAGGCGAGCCGGCGGTTCGTCGAGCGGGTCGAGCGCGCGGCGGAGCTCGCCGCCGCCGAGGGCAAGGAGTTCTCCGGTCTCGAGCTGACCGAGCAGGACCGCTACTACGACCTCGCGAAGGCGGGCTCGTGAGCAAGATCGCCCGCGTCCACGGACGGCAGATCCTCGACTCGCGGGGGAACCCGACGGTCGAGGTCGACGTCGAGCTCGAGTCGGGCGCCTTCGGCCGGGCAGCGGTCCCCTCGGGGGCATCCACCGGCCAGTTCGAGGCCGTAGAGCTGCGGGACGGCGGCGACGACTGGCTCGGCAAGGGAGTGACGCAGGCCGTCGCCAACGTGAACGGCGAGCTCGCCACCGCGCTCTCAGGGATGGACGCCTCCGACCAGGCTGCTGTCGACAACACGCTCATCGAGGCGGACGGCACCCCGAACAAGGGGCGGCTTGGCGCGAACGCGATCCTCGGCTGCTCGCTCGCCACGGCCAAGGCGGCCGCGGCCGACGCGGGCAAGCCGCTCTACGCGTGGATTGGCGGCGTCGAGGCGCACGTGCTGCCGGTGCCGATGATGAACGTCGTCAACGGCGGCGCCCACGCGCAGAACTCTCTCGACCTGCAGGAGTTCATGATCGTGCCGGCCGGAGCCTCGACCTACGCCGAGGGCCTGCGGATCGGCGTCGAGGTCTTCCAGACCCTGAAGGCGCTCCTGCACGAGCGCGGGCTTCCGACCGCGGTGGGGGACGAGGGCGGATTCGCCCCGGACTTCGGCGCGAGCGAGGACGCGATCCGCACGATCGTCGAGGCGGCCGAGCGGGCAGGGCACGGGGACCGGATCGCTATCGCGCTCGATCCTGCTGCGACCGAGATCTGGCGCAACGGCGCCTACCGGTTCGAGGGCCGCGTCGCGAGCTCGGACCAGCTGATCGACTACTGGGAAGGCCTCTGCGGGCGCTACCCCATCGTCTCGATCGAGGACCCGATGGCAGAGAACGAGTGGGACGGCTGGCGGACGCTGACCGACCGGCTCGGCGACCGCGTGCAGCTCGTCGGCGACGACCTCTTCGTCACGAATGTGGACCGGTTGCGCCAGGGAATCGACCAGGGCGCCGCCAACGCCATCCTCCTCAAGGTGAACCAGATCGGGACGCTCACCGAGACGCTCGAGGCGATCGACCTCGCCCGCTCGGCCGGCTACGGAACGGTCATCTCCCATCGCTCCGGCGAGACGGAGGACACGACGATCGCCGACCTCGCCGTGGCGACCGGGGCGGGGCAGGCCAAGATCGGCGCTCCTTCCCGGACGGATCGGGTGGCGAAGTACAACCAGCTCCTGCGGATCGAGGAAGAGCTCGGCTCGAAGGCTTCGTATCCGGGCTGGTCGGCCTTCCCGCGCTCGGCGCGCTGAGGGTCACCCTCCTTCGCTCGCGCTAACGTGGAGGCGTGACGTTCGGACGGCGCCGCACCAAGATCGTCTGCACGATCGGCCCAGCCACCTCGTCCCGGGAGATGCTCGACAAGCTCGTCGACTCCGGGATGGACGCGGCGCGCCTCAACTTCTCGCACGGCTCGCACGAGGACCACGCGGAGCGCGCTCTTCTCATCCGCGAGGCCCAGGCGCGCGCCGGCCGTCCGCTCGCGCTGATCGCCGATCTCCAGGGCCCGAAGCTCCGCATCGGCGACCTCCCCGGAACGGTCGTGCTCGCGAGCGGCGACGAGGTCGTCCTCTCGGGTGACGGCACCGGCGAGCCGGGCGACCTGCCCGTCAGCCCGCCTGTGCTCGCCGAGGTCCTGGTGCCCGGACAGGACGTCCTCATCGACGACGGACTCGTGCACTTGCAGGTCGAGGAGGTGAAGGCGGGACGGGCGCATTGCAAGGTTGCCGTCGGCGGAAAGGTCGACTCGCACAAGGGCGTCAACGTCCCCGGGGCGACGCTCCCGATCCCCTCGCTGACCGAGAAGGATCTCGCCGATCTCGAGTTCGCGCTCACGATCGGAGTCGACTTCGTCGCGCTCTCGTTCGTGCGCTCGGCGGGGGACATCCATGCCCTGCGGGAGCTCCTGCACAGCGCGGGCTCGACGGCGCTCGTGATCGCGAAGATCGAGAAGGCCGAGGCCATCGAGGAGCTGGAGGCGATCGTCTCCGCCTCGGACGCGGTGATGGTCGCGCGCGGCGACCTCGGTGTCGAGATCGGCCCCGCTGCGGTGCCGCTCGTCCAGAAGCGGATCATCCTCTGCGCGCTCGAGCACGGGAAGCCGGCGATCACCGCGACCCAGATGCTGGAGTCCATGATCCATCACGCCGACCCGACGCGGGCCGAGGCGAGCGACGTCGCGAACGCCGTCCTCGACGGCACCTCGGCGCTCATGCTCTCCGGAGAGACCGCGGTCGGCGAGTTCCCCATCGAGAGCGTCGTCTACATGGACAGGATCGCCTGCGCCGTCGAGCCGAGCCTGCTGCCTCGCCACGAGCTTGCGCGGGCGGGCGAGGACCGGGCGCCGACGGTCGGCGAGGCGATGTCGAACGCAGCCTGCGACATTGCGGAAGTGCTGGGCGCGACTGCGATCCTCGTCCCCACCTACAGCGGGCGCACCGCGTCGGCGGTGGCGCGCCATCGGCCGCAGCGGCCGATCATCGGCGCGACGCACAAGCGCTACGCCCTCCAGCAGATGGCGATCGAATGGGGAGTCGTGCCGGCGGAGATCGAGGAGTGCGCCAACGTCGAGCATCTCTGGAGCCGCACGCTCGACGCCTCGCGCGCGACCGGCCTCGTCGTGCCCGGCGACCGGGTCGTCATCACCGCGGGCACCGCGGTCAACGTTCCCGGAACCACCAACGTCATCAAGGTCGAGACCGCCTAGGCGCCGGGCAGGAAGGAGCGGCGGGCGGTCGAATGTCGTCTGTCCATGGCTCGCCGCAGGCCTTCGCGCTCGAAGCTCGCACTCCGCTGGATCGGCGCGGCGGTTCTCGTGGTCATCGCGGTCTCCTACATCCACCCGCTGACCTCGTACCGGCACGCACAGCAGGAGGTGCGGGACCGGCAGGCGGCCATCACGGCTCTCGAGCGCGACAACACCGAGCTGACCAAGAAGCTGATGGACGCGGGCAAGAGCGACTATGTCATCCGGGAGGCGCGGCGCCTCGGGCTCGTCCGAGAGGGCGAGCATCTTTTCATCGTGAAGGGCGTCGGGACCTCGGAAGAGAGGGCGGTACCATGATCTGGTGGACGACACGCGAGTCGTCTCTTGGCAGCTCGGCCGGCCTGCCCGCCCATTCCGGCGGGTTGCGGCGCGCTGCGCGTACGGCTTTCCGGCGGTTACGGAACAGGCGCCGTTCGGAGCTGACGGGAAGCCCTTCCCGACCACCTTCTATCTGACCTGCCCCTGGCTCGTGGCCGGCATCTCCCGCGTCGAAGCCGAGGGAGGAGTCGAGCGCTACTCCCGCGAGGCCCAGGAGGATGACGAGCTCGGCGCGAGTCTCGAGCGCGCCGATGCCGAGCAGCGCAGGCTCAGGCCCGAGCTGCCCGTTGGGATCGCCGGCACGCGTCGCCGTGAGAACCTCAAGTGTCTCCACGCCCACGCCGCCTTCGCGCTCGCCCGGCCCGGCTATGAGCTCGGCGAGAGGATCATGGGCGAGGTAGAGGAACGCTGGTGCCCCGACCGGCGGTGTGAGCGCGCGGTGCAGGGGTAACGTCCGCGCATGTCCAGCCTCGCACTCGCCCGGCACCAGTGGTCGGAAGGAAAGCGCTTGCTCGACGCAGCGGGCGACGACACCGCCCGGTCGCGGCACCTGCGCGTCCTCGTCGAGGCGGTTGCAGACGAGCTCGCACGGAGGGTCGGCCAGACGTTCACGCTCGCGGAGCTCGCCCAGGCCTACAGCGGTTCGGAGGACTGGGTGCGCGACGTGGTCGTCTCCTCCATGCCCGCGCGCTCCAGAGCGGGGATCAAGGACACGGCGCTCGTGCAGGATGCGGCGTTCGCGCTCTACGCGCAGGGCGCGAGCGATTACCGTCCCTGACGTGTCGACCGACCTCAGCCCCTCGGACCGCGCGCGGGAGCGCGACCGCGAACGTGCGCAGGCGCGGCGCGGACGCACACGTCGCCGCGCCCTGGTCTGGCTCGTCAGGCTGGTCGCCGCGGCGGTTCTTCTCTTCGCCGGAATCGCGATCGGACGCGCGCTCGAGAGCGGCGGCGAGAGCGGGGGGACCAACACGTCCGTGCGGACGCTCGAGGTTACGACGCTCACGCCGCAGGAGACAGTGACCGTCACGGTTTCGAATCCCTGACGCGGGCGGAAGGCTTGGTAGATTGCCCGAGCCTTACATGGCCACTGAACGCAGAACCAGCCGGGGTGGGGGGAATCCTGGGGGCGAGGGCAGCGAATGGCTCACGCTTGGCCAGGCCGCGTCCTATCTCGGCGTCGCCCAGAGCACGGTCCGCAAATGGTCGGACGGCGGTCGCCTGTCCGCGTTCTATACGCCGGGTGGGCACCGTCGCTTCCGCCGCGCCGACCTCGACTCGTTCCTCGCCGGTTCGAGCGGCGGCACGACGGCGGCCGGAGGGAAGCGGCTCGTCCTCATCGTCGACGACGACGAGCAGCTGCGTGAGTTCGTGCGCGTGAATCTCGAGATGGACGGCTACCTGGTCCGCGAGGCAGGGAGCGCCGACGAGGGTCTTGCGGCGCTCGAGGACGAGCCGCCCGACCTCGTTCTCCTCGACGTGATGATGCCCGAGGTGGACGGGTTCGAGATGCTGCGCAGGATGCAGGAGCGCCATGGGCTCGGCTCCGTCCCGGTGATCATGTTCAGCGGCAAGGTGGACGAGGAGACCGCGAGCAGGGCCGCACGGGAGGGCGCGAACGCCTTCATCGGCAAGCCCTTCGACCCGCAGGCGCTGATCGAGTCCACCAAGCAGCTCCTGCGCCGCCGATAGACCACGACGTCTTCGTCTGGGTCGTCGAGCACCGGGCCGGGTTCCTCGACCCGGTGTTCGTCGGCCTCTCGAAGGTCGGCTACTTCGGGACGGTCTGGATCGTCCTCGCCGTGGCGATCTCCCTGGTGACCCGGCGCAATGTCGCCTTCCCCGTCCTCCTCACCGCGGGAAGCGTTTGGACTGCAGATCTGCTCGCGCTCGTGATCAAGTCGGGAGTCGAGCGCCCGCGCCCGAGTCTCAGCGTCCCGCAGGCCGACCCGCTGATGGGCGCGGGCGGCTGGTCCTTTCCTTCGGGCCACGCGGCGACCGCGTTCGCGGGCGCCGTCTCGCTCACCTACCTGTGGCGGCGCGGTGCGCCGCTCTTCTTCCTGCTCGCCGCGGCGATCGCCTTCTCACGCGTCTACGTCGGGGTGCACTACCCCGGAGACGTGCTCGCGGGCGCCGCGCTCGGGACTGCGGTCGGGCTGGCCTGGGTGGCCGCGCTCAGACTTCCTCGGCGGAGCGCAGAAGCCCCGCGGCAATCAGGAGCAGGCCCGCCAGGAGGCTGATCCAGAGCCCGATGCTGCGCCCGGCCGGCGAGAAGTCGTCCGGGATCGAGATCACGCGGACGAGGACGAAGATCGTCGCCAAGAGCCCGAAGCCCGCGATCACCATTCCTCCCGGAACGCTCGGCGGGAGCTCGACGCCGCTCGCGCGGAGGCCGAGAAAGGCGAGCACGGCGAGGCCGACGAAGAAGACGAGCTTCCCGAGCAGGCCGGTGTGCCAGCCCGTGATCGAGACGGTGAACCCGACGTCGGCGTCGAACGTGTACCAGCTCATGAACGTGCTCAGCGCGAGCACGAGCCCGCCCAGCCAGGCGAGCCCTTCGCCGGGGCTTCGAAACTCCGCCGTGGGGAGCGTCATTCTCTGCCGAGGCTCCATCAAAGCCCGAAGACGTCCTGGATCTTCTGCCAGATCGAGAGCGAGATGATCAGGGTCAGGAGCACGAGACCGAGCAGAAGGAAGAGGAAGCGGATCCTCGCGCGGTGCGCCTCGCGCTTGTGCTCGATGCGCGCGCGCCGCTTTGCGCGTGCGAGCGCAAGCCCGCGCTCGACCGCATCGGGGTCGATGGGCGGGTCTTCCGCCGGTGGCCTATGCGGGGCTGGGGACCCGATGGTCGGAAGATGTTAACGCTCATCCGCCCGGCCGCAACCGGTTCACGCAGGGCAAAGGCGCATAATGAGGTCGTGCGGGGGGTCGCATACGAACGTGAAGACGAGCTGCTCGAGAGCTTCAACCGGGCCGCCCGCGGGCTGCTCGAGGACGGCTCGCTCGCCGAAGCGCTCGACGGCCTCGCCGAGGCCGCGGCCGCCGCAACGGGAAGCGACCTCGTCATCGTCCGCACAATCGCGCCGGACGAAGGATGTCTCGTCGCCCGCGCCGTCCGCGCGGAGTCGTCCGCGCTCGCCGCCGAGCTCGAGGGCTCGCGGCTGAGCCTCGACGGGCTCGACGCGGAGGAGCTCGAGTCGTCCACGTCGAGCTCGGACGAAGGTCTCCCGGCCGCGATCCGCAACGTCGCCTCGCGGGCGCGGGCGGAGACGATGGGGGTCCACCCCGTCCGGGTCGGCGAGCGGATCGTCGCGACCCTGGAGCTCTACCGCACCAGCGACACGCCCTTCGAAGAGCGCGAGCGCATGCTCGGTCGCCTCGCGGCGGCGCACATCGGAATTGCCGTCCGGCTCGAAGGAGCCGGCCGGAACGAGCTGGGGGCCAACGGGCGGGCGCTCCCGCTGGAGCTCCTCGGCGAAGCACTTGTCGCCGGTGCGGACGAGGCAGAGACGGCGGAGCAGGTCGTTCGCCTCGCCACGCTCGCGACCGGGGCGGTCGGCGCAGCCCTCTGGCGCGTCGAGGCCGACGCGCCGCCTTCGTTCCTCGCACGGCACGGGTTCAACGGCGAAGCTCCCGATCACGGCCAGGGGGAGGAGGACGTCCGGGCCGCGCTCGCCGACCGTCAGCGGGCCTTCGTCTCCCGGCGCTCGTCGGGCGGCAACGGATCGGGCGCCAGCGTGGCGACGATCCCGCTCGGAGAGCCTCCTGTCGGCGCGCTGCAGCTCTACTTCGACGCCGAGCCGGACGAGAACGCGCTCGCGATCCTCGTGCCGTTCTCGGCGCGCGCGGCGCTCGCGCTCAGGCGAAGCCGCAGGGTCGGCCTGATCGCGACCGCGCTCAGGCGCTCGCAGACCATCATCGGCGTCGTCAGCCAGGCGATCGCCCAGCTCTCCCTCGCGCACACGCTGGAGACCGCGGTCGAGAGGATCGCCGAGCTGACCGCGAGCGGCCACGTCGCGGTCTACCTGCGCGAGGGCCATCGGCTCACCGCTGCAGCCTCCCGCGGGCTCGAAGGCCCGCACACCGATCTCGCCGAGCGGCTGCTCGAGCTCGCCCTCGGTCCGTTCCGCGGCCGCGGCTTCCTCTTCATCGAGGACATGCGCCGCGACCCGCGCCTCAAGGGCCTCGAGGAAGGCTGGGAGGCGAACGGCATCCGCCGCGCGCTCGTCGTCCCGCTCATCGTCCACGACGAGGTCATCGGGGCGCTCGCGGTGTACAAGTCGCGGGCCCGCTCCTACCGCGAGGGCGAGGAGAGCCTGCTGCTCGCGCTCTCCAGCCAGCTCGCGGTCGCGGTCGAGAACGCCCGTCTGCACGAGCGCACCAAGGATCTCGGCGAGGTGCTCGAGGCGACGCTCGACTCCGAGCGCCGCTCGACCCGCCAGCTGCGCGGGCTCTACGAGATCTCGGCCTCCTTCGCCGAGAGCCTCTCCCTCGACGCCACGCTCGCGGCCGTCACCAAGACGATGGTGCAGCTCTTCGACCTCGACGCGGCCGTGATCCGCATGCCCGGCGCGCGCGGTGAGGTTCTGGAGTCGAAGGCGATCTACGTCGGGGAGCCCGCCCTGCGGGAGACCGCGGAACGCCTGCTCGCGCTGCCGCAGCCGATGGACGCGCCGCTCGCGCGGCGGCTGCTCCGGTCGGGCCGCCCCGTGCTTCTCCAGCCGGGCATGGCCGACGGCCGCGACGCGCATCGAACCCTCGAGCCGTTCCTCGCCCAGGGAGGAAGTGCGGCCGTCCTCCCTCTCGCGACTCCGGGTGAGACCCTGGGCACGCTGACGCTCCTCTCCCTCGACCCTGCGCGGCCTCTCGAGCGTGAGACCGTCGACGTGGCGATGACCGTCGCCGGCCAGGCAGCGCTCGCGATCGACAACGCGCGCCTCTACCAACAGCAGAAGGATTTCTCCGAGACCATGCAGCGCTCGCTGCTCCCAAGCGCGCTCCCGGATGTCGGCGGGATCGAGGTCGGGCACGTCTACCAGTCGGCGGCGCAGGTGGACGTGGGCGGAGACGTGTACGACTTCCTCCACCTCGATGACGGGCGGCTCGCGGTGATCCTCGGCGACGTCACGGGCAAGGGCATCCAGGCCGCTGCGGACATGGCCATGGCGAAGTTCAGCTTCCGCGCCCTCGCGCGCATGCACCCGGAGCCCGCCGACTTCCTCGCCGCGGCGAACGAGGTCGTCGTCGACGAGATCGAGACCGGGAAGTTCATCACGATGCTCTACGTGCTCCTCGATCCCGAGTCGAGCACCGTCGCGTGCGCGAGCGCCGGCCATCCGGCCGCGCGCGTCGTCACTCCCGACGGCCAGGTCGGGGAGCTGGGGGGCCACGGGCTCGCGCTCGGCATCGACACCGACCAGGAGTACGAGGTCGCGCGGGACGAGCTCCCGCCCGGGACGACCGTCGTCCTCTACACGGACGGGGTCATCGAGGCGCGCCGCGACGGCGAGCTCTACGGCGAGGAGCGGCTCGACGACCTGTTGCGCCGCCGCGCCGAGCTCGGCGCACAGGAGCTCGCCGAGGCGGTGCTCGCCGACTGCAAGAGCTTTGCCGGCGGGGAGCTCTCGGACGACTGCGCCGTGGTGTGTCTCAGGCTGAGTCCCTGACGGCCGCGGCCGTGCCCGTCGCCTCGGTGAGCCGCCGGCGGCTCGGAGTCGTCGTCTTCACCGCGGGCGCGGGAACCCTGGCGACCGAGATCGCCGCCTCGCGGCTCCTCGCGCCCTACTTCGGGAGCTCGACGGTCGTCTGGGCCAACATCATCGGGCTGATCCTCGTCTACCTCTCGGTCGGCTACTGGATCGGAGGCAAGGTGGCCGACCGCCGGCCCGAGGCTCGCCTGCTGGGGTGGATCGTGCTCGTGGCCGCGCTCGTCATCGCGGTGCTCCCGTTCGTAGCGCGGCCGGTCCTCGACTTCACCGTGCAGGGTCTCGACACGATCAGCGTCGGCGCCGTCGTCGGCTCCTTCTTCGCCGCGCTCCTTCTGTTCGCGGTGCCGGTGACGCTCCTGGGCGCCGTCTCGCCGTTCGCCGTTCGCCTCGCCCTCGACGACGTCTCCCAGGCGGGCGCGGTCGCCGGACGCCTCTACGCCCTCTCCACGCTCGGGAGCATCGTCGGCACCTTCGTCTCGGCGCTCGTCGCCATCCCGCTCATCGGAACGCAGCGGACGATGCTCGGCGCCGCGGCCCTGCTCGTCCTCGCGGCCGCGCTCATGCTCGGCAGCCGCTGGCAGATCCTCACCGTCGGGATGGCCGCGCTCCTCTTCGTCCCCGCAGAGACGATCAAGGCGACGTCGGGCCTCGTCTACGAGACGGAGTCGGCCTACCAGTACATCCAGGTGTTGCAGCGCTCCGACGGCTCGCGTGTCCTCCGTCTCAACGAGGGCATCGTCAATCACTCGGTGTGGAGGCCGGACACCGTGCTCACGGGCGGCGAGTGGGACATGTTCCTCGTCGTCCCGCCCCTCCTCGACCACCCGCCCGAGCGGATGCTCGTGATCGGAAACGCGGGCGGGACGACGGCCCGGGCGTTCGGGGAGCTCTACCCGGATGTGGAGATCGACGGTGTCGAGATCGACCCGAAGGTGACCGAGGTCGGGCGCCGTTACTTCGGGCTCGGCGACAACCCGCGCCTGCACGTCGTCACGGCTGATGGCCGCCCCTATCTAGCCGGGACGGACAAGCGCTACGACATCATCGCCGTCGACGCCTACCACCAGCCCTACATCCCGTTCTATCTCGCCACCGAGGAGTTCTTCCGCCTCGTCCGCGATCACCTGGCGCCCGGCGGAGCCGTCGCGCTGAACGTGGCCGCCGTGCCCGGGGACGAGCGCCTCTCGGACGCGCTCGGCACCACGATGCTGACGCAGTTCCCGTCGGTCTGGCGCTGGCGGGCGCTCGAGTTCAACCAACTCCTCCTCGCCTTTCCCGAGCAGGTCTCGCAGGCCGAGCTCGAGAGTCGCATCGCCGCGATCAGCCCCGCCGCCGAGTCGCTCGTCCCCGAGTTTCGCGCGCGGCTAAGCCCCATGGGCCGCACCGGCGAGCCGCTCACCGACGACCGCGCCCCGGTCGAGTGGCTGACCGACCGGATGATCCTCGGTTACGCGGCCCACGGCGGCGAGCTCGAGCAGGATCTGCTCCCGACCGCGCCCGGTCCGTGAGCCTGCCGAAGCCGGCGGGCGGCTACTTGAAGGTCGCCCATCGCGGCGCCTCCGCGCTCGCGCCCGAGAACTCGCTCGCCGCGCTCGACGCCGCGCTCGCGGCCGAGGTGGACATGGTCGAGCTCGACGTCCTCGCGGTGGACGGAGGGCTCCGCCTCGCTCACTCGGCCGCGCAGGTTCAGCCGGACAGCCCGGTGCTCGAGGAAGCGCTCCGGCTCTTCGCGCGGCAGGCGCCGCCACGGATCTGGCTCGACCTCGACGTGAAGACGCCCGGCCACGAGGAGGGGATCGTGCGGGGCGTCGCCGCGCACGGCCTCCTCGAGCGGACGCTCGTCACGTCCTTCCATCCGCAGGTGCTTCGGGAGGCCAAGCGGCTCGAGCCACGCATCGCCACGGGCCTGGCGTACCCGAACGACCGCCACGGCCTCAGCGAGCGACGCCCGTTCCGCGTCTTCGTCGCGCCGGGGCTTCGCGTGCTCCGCGCGGCGCTTCCTGCCCGCATCGGCGGCATGCTCGCCGGCGCCGGTGCGGATGCCGCCATGCTCCATCACGTGCTCGTGACCCCGAAGGTCGTCGCTCGCTGCCGCGCAGCCGGAGCAGCGGTCTTCGCGTGGACGGTCGAGACCCGGGACGACCTCGAGCGCGTGCTCGCCGCAGGAGCGGACGGCGCGATAGCGAATGACCTCAGCCTGTTCGATGAATAGGATTGGGATCATGATGCGCGGGCTCGCCGCAACCGCTTTCTTCGTCGGTGCTCTGGTCGCCGCGGCGCCGGCGTTCGCCCAGACGCCGCCCGCCACGATCCAACCCGGTGTGACGATTCAGGGAATCGACGTCGGAGGCATGACCGCCGACGAAGCGAAGGCCGCTGTGGTTGCCGAAGTGAAGACCCCGTTCAAGCTCCGCTTCAGGGCGAGGACGCTCGAAGCCACGCCATGGCAGCTCGGTGTCCGCACCCACGTCGCCTTGGCGGTCACGAACGCGCTCGCGGCTGCTCCTCCCGCGGACGTGCCGCTCACCGTCTCCATCGAGTTCGCCCAGCTCCGCCACTACGTGGCGAAGCTGGACAAGCTCCTCTCCCGGGAGCCGCGGGACGCGCGCGTCCGGCTCAGCCATCTGCGGCCGCACTTCACGAAGTCGCGGGAGGGGTTCAACGTCCTTCGTCAGCCGACCCGCACGCTTCTGAAGGTCGCGATCCGCGCGAACTCGCGCGGCCCCGTGGCCGTCCAGTACCGCGTCGTGAAGCCCGACGTGACGCGCTTCAACTTCAAGCCCGTCGTCGTCATCCGACGCGGGTCGCACCGCCTCTACCTCTACAAGGGAGCGCACATGCGCTTCCGCGCGAGCTTCGGCGTCGCAGTCGGGCAGCCGATCTACCCAACGCCGACCGGCAAGTTCACGATCGTGACGATGCAGCGGAACCCGTGGTGGTACCCGCCGGACACCGCCTGGGCAGCAGGCGCGAGCCCGATCCCGCCCGGTCCGGGCAACCCGCTCGGCACTCGCTGGATGGGCCTCTCAGCCTCCGGAGTCGGCATCCACGGGACTCCTGATGCCGCCTCGATCGGGTACTCGGCGTCACACGGCTGCATCCGGATGCGCATCCCGGACGCGGAGTGGCTCTTCGAGCGCGTCGAGGTCGGCTCCACGGTCTTCATCGTGAGGGCGTAAGTACACTCGGAGGCGGCATGCCCGGCCGCCTGAGAATTGCCCTGCAAGCGGCCGCCGTTCTGGTGGTCGCGCTGCTCCTCGCCCTCCTGGGCTGGAAGGTGTTCAATCCCGACGAGGCGCCTGATGCCGGTCGCCCGGCGCCCAACTTCACGCTGCCGCACCTGAACAGCGACGAGCAGGTGAGCCTTGCCTCGTTCCGCGGCAAGGCCGTCGTGCTCAACTTCTGGGCCTCCTGGTGCGGCCCGTGCAAGGACGAGGCGCCGCTCCTCGAGTCGGCGTGGAACCGCTACAAGGACCAGGGCGTGGTCGTCCTCGGCGTGGATGCACAGGACTTCGACGTCGACGCGCAGCGATTCGTCGACCGGGCGGGGATCACGTATCCCGTCGTCCGCGACAAGCACGGCTCGACACTCGGGCACTACGGGGTGACGGGATTCCCGGAGACGTGGTTCATCGACGCACAGGGGAGGATCGTCGGCGAGCACGTCGCCGGGCCGCTCACCGAGGAAGACCTCGAGCGCAACATCAAGATCGCGCTCGGCCGACCGGCATGACGCGGAAGCTCCTCGCCGTGCTCGTCGTCGCGCTCGCCGTGGTCGCGCCGGTGGCGGCGAGCGAGCAGAACCCGACGCTTCCGGAGCTCGAGCGCGAGCTCATCTGCCCGACCTGCCACGAGACGCTCGCCGCGTCGACCTCGCCGATCGCCGAGCGCATGCGCGCCTTCATCCGCGCACGCATCGCGGCCGGGGACACGAAGTCGGAGATCAAGGGCAAGCTCGTCGACCAGTTCGGGGAGAGCGTTCTCGCCGCCCCGCCCAAGAGCGGCTTCAACCTGCTGGCATGGGTGCTTCCGCTCGCCGGGATCGTGCTCGCGGCGGGGGTGGTCGGCTTCCTCGCCTATCGCTGGAGCCGGAGCCGGAAG
The DNA here is from genome assembly GCA_963766725.1 of uncultured Actinomycetes bacterium. Classification (GTDB taxonomy): domain Bacteria; phylum Actinomycetota; class Thermoleophilia; order Gaiellales; family Gaiellaceae; genus DATEOR01. Next base: position 207,727 of record CAVYBK010000006.1, on the reverse strand, counting down.
GCGGAGGAGCCAGGGCCTTCCGCCAACGGTCGCTTCAGCCTGGATCCCGAGCTCGAGCGCCGGGTCGACGAAGAGCTCGCCCGCTACGACGCCTGAGGCTTAGCCCATGGAGGCCAAGATCCCGCTCGCGTTCGTCGCGGGCCTCCTGTCCTTCGTCACTCCCTGCGTGCTCCCGCTCGTGCCCGGCTATCTCTCAGCGGTCTCCGGCGTGCAGATCGGGGTGGGCGGGAGGAAGGTCGTGGCCGCCAGCATCCCCTTCATCGCCGGCTTCACGCTCGTCTTCGTCGCGCTCGGCGCGCTGGCGGGCGCGGCCGGCGGGCTCGTCCACGACCAGCGCCTCCTCTCCATGGTCGCGGGCGTGATCGTCGTCGTCTTCGGCTTCGCCTTCATGGGCCTCCTGCCGTTCCCCTGGCTCGACCGCATGGTCGCGCCGGAGCTCGTCGAGGGAGCCCGCCGCCGCGGCTCGCGCGCCCTTCTCGGTGGCGCCTTCGGAGTCTGCGCCGCCCCGTGCATCGGCCCGGTGCTCGCGACCATCCTTGCGCTCGCGGGGGATGCCTCCACGGCCGCCCAGGGGTCGCTGCTCCTGCTCGTCTACTCCCTCGGCCTCGCCGTGCCGTTCGTCCTCGTGGGAATCGGCTTCGACCGCGCGATGGGCGCCTCGCGCTGGCTCCGCGACCGCTACGACGCGGTCAGGTTCGTAAGCGGAGCGCTCCTCGTCGCGCTCGGGCTCCTGCTCTTCTTCGACCGCTTCTGGTGGATCCGCATCGCCTTCAACCGCCTCTTCGAGAAGTTCGGCGTGGACGTCTAGTCCAGGCAGTCGCTGAACCAGCCGCGGGCGAGCCGGATCGCCTCGGCCCGCGCCTCGGCTCTGCGCACGACCGCGCGCCGCTCCACCTCGTCGAGCCACGCGTTCATCCGGTGTTCTGCGTCGGGCTCGACGGCGAATTCGTTCCAGCGCGAGGCGGCGAGGGCGATCGCCATGTTCATCTGCCGGAGCCGAACGGGGTCGGCGACCCGCTCCACCCCTTCGCGCTCGAACCAGAGGGCCACTTTTTTCGCGAAGCAGGCGGTCGTCGCCATGCGCGACCAAGCTAGCAAAGGCCCTGTTTTCCGCCCTCGCGGGATGGTACGCTCCCGCGCGTGGCGACGATCCTGCTGGCGGGGGTCGATCTCTTCTTTCGAGGAAAGCTGGACGCGCTTCTGGGCGGGTCCCACAAGCTGATCACGACCGACAGCGTGGATTCGCCCGACCTCGTGATCTGCGATCTCGCCCGCATCGATCCGTACGAGGTGGCCGACTCCTGGCCCGACATTCCCATCCTCGGGTACACGAATCACACCGACACCGCCGGCCTGCGAGCGGCGCACGAAGCCGGCCTCGACCAGGTGGTGGCGCGCTCTGCACTCGCCGAGCGGGCACCGCAGCTAGTCGAAGAGCTCGTTACATAAACTGGTCGGCGATGACCTACATCATCGCCGAGCCCTGCATCGACATCAAAGATCTGTCCTGCGTGGACGTGTGTCCGGTGGACTGCATCCACGTGTTCGACCGCATACTCATCATCGACCCCGAGGAGTGCATCGACTGCGGCGCATGCGAGCCGGAATGCCCGGTCGAAGCGATCTTCCCGGAGGACGCGCTCCCCGAGAAATGGGAGCCGTTCGTGAAGATCAACTACGCCTACGGCGACGGAGCGGACGTGATCAACAAGCTGGTGGACGAATACGCCACCGAGCACAACGTCCAGAACCCTCCGCTCGACCAGCGATAGCGCGGCTCGCGGAGCTCGCGCCGGGGCTCTGGCGCTGGGAAGCGCCGCATCCGGAGTGGGTGCCCGGCGCCTCGGCCGACAGCCCCGCCGACTGGCCCGAGCGCGTCGGGTCGGTCGCGTACGAGGCTCCCGACGCGTTCGTCTTCGTCGACCCGCTCGTCCCGGAGGAGCTCTGGCCCGCCCTCGAGGAACGGGTGCGAGCCCACGGCCGGCCGGTTCGCGTCCTGACGACGATCGGTTTCCATCGCCGCAGCCGGGACGAGGTCGTTCGGCGCTTCGACGCGACGACCTCCCGCGCCAAGCCGTCGCTCCCCGAGGGCGTGGAGACGGTGACCATCCGGCGGGCGGGGGAGACCATGGTCTGGCTCCCGGGCCCACGGGCTCTCGTCCCGGGCGATCGGCTCCTCGGGGACGATCAGGGGGCCCTCCGCATGTGCCCCCCGGGCTGGCTCCGCTACCTGGAGCCGGGCCTGAGCTACGAAGAGCTGCGCGAGGCGCTGCGCGCGCTTCTCGACCTGCCGGTCGAGATGGTGCTCGTCTCGCACGGCGAGCCGGTGCTGCAGGGCGGCCGAGCCGCCATCGAGCGCGCGCTCAGCTGAGGCGGGCGAGGAAGCTTTCGACTGCAGCCCGCCAAGCCTCGGGCTCGTCGAGGTGGACGTCGTGGCCGCCCGGGAGCGTGACGAGCTCTGCGGTGGGAAGCGCCGGCGCCATCTCCGCCGCCTCTTCCTCCGAAAGGTCGCCGCGCTCTCCCCGCACGATCAGCGTCGGCGCCTGAATCTGTCGCCACTCGTCCCAGCGCGCGTCGGCCGCGGCGGCGATCGCCTCGACCATGACGTCGATTCGAAGGCGGGGACGAGCCCGTCTTCAGTCTCGTTCGAGGTTGCGCGCCCACGCTCGCGCGGCCGGCGTGTCGCCGCCGAAGTACTCCTGCGCCGCGTCGCGGGACGGGAACATCGGCCACGCCGAAAGCAGCTTCCGGATCTCCTCCGGCTGCCCGGGCTTCGCCTCGACGGGCGAGGCCTCGGCGATCACGAGCCCGCGTACGAGGTCCGGCCGCGCCGCGGCGACGAGAAACGCGGTGTGCCCGCCGAGCGATTGGCCGATCAGGACAGCGGGAGCCAGCGCGAGCTCCTCGATCGCTGCGATGGCATCCGCCACGAACGCTTCCCGCGAGACGTCGGCCGGCCGCCGCTCGCTCCGCCCGTGCCCACGCTGGTCGAGCGCGACGACGCGGTGAGTTGCGGATAGCCAGGCGGCCGTTTCCTCCCACTCCACGGCGGTGCCGGCGAGCCCATGCAACAGGAGGATGCCAGGGCCTTCGCCCCCGAAGTCCAGCGCCTCGAGCCGGGCATCCCGGCCGGTGACCGGGACCCACCTCACGCCGGGGTGAGCCGGAGCTTCGGCGGCAGCCTGCTCTCCAGCGAGAGCGCTCCGGCTCCGGCCGCGAGGCAGGCGACCGCGGCGAGCGGCCAGAGCGCGAGCGGCTCGGCCGCGAGGATGAAGCCGCCGATGGCCGGGCCGAGGAGAAAGCCGAGATCCCAGGAGTTCGTCGAGACCGCCATGTAGCGCCCGCGGAGCCGCGGCGGGGCGAGGTCGGCCACGAGCGCGCCCTGCACCGGCCCCTGGAAGCACTCGCCGAGGCCGAAGAGGATCACCGCGAAGGAGAAGATCGCCACCGCGGCGGCAGCCTCGAATGCGGCTCCGCCGATGAAGACGAAGATCCACGAGACCGCCCAGAGGACGCACATGGCGGCGAGCGAGCGCATGCGGCTGCGGCCCTCGAGGAGCTTGGCGACCGGCAGCTGTGCGACGGCGACGATCACGGTGTTCAGGAAGAAGATGAGCCCGATCTCGCGCTCGCTGACGCCCGCCTCGTTCTTCGCGAACACCGGCAGAAGCTCGATCTGCGCGTAGCCCGCGGTCACGAAGACGACGTTCAGGCCCGCGATCCCGAGGAAGACGTGGTTGCGGAGCACGTCGAGGTAGCCGCCGCGCGGCATGTTCGGATCCGCCGCCGCGATCTCCGGGTCGGGAACGAAGAAGAGCATCCCGACGAAGAGGAAGAACGTCAGCGCGTTGACGGTGAAGAGCACGGTGAAGCTCGACGCATCCGAGGTGGTGGCGATCAGGCCGCCGAGGAGCCCGCCCAGCCCGATCCCGAGGTTGCGGGTCACGCGCTGCAGGGCGAAGGCCCCATGCCGGCGTGCCTGCGAGGTCAGGCCGGCCAGGAGCGCGGACTGGCTCGGCCAGAAGCCCGCGTTCCCGATTCCCGCCACGATCGCGGCGAGAACACCGTGCCAGGGCTCCTGGACGAGCGGGAAGCTTCCCCAGCCGATCGCCTGGAGGATGAGCGCACCCGCAAGCGTCAGGCGGCCTCCGATCTTGTCGATGACGACGCCGATCGCCGGCCCGCAGACGATGCCGGCGGCCCCCGAGGCGGCCACGATGAGCCCCGAGATCCCGAGCGAGAAGCCGCGCACGTTGTGCAGGTAGATGACGACGAACGGATAGGCCATGCCCGTCCCGACTGCGTTCATGAGGCCGCCCGCGTTCAGGATCCAGACCGAGCGAGGCAGCCTCGGGTCGAGGCTGCGAAGGTAGGCCCCGACGCGCCTCAAACGTTGCCCAGAGAGGCCCAGACCTCGAGCTTGGAGCGAACGCGGCCGATGACGTCGTCCGTGAACTCCGTGGTGGACGCGTGGCCGCCGAGGTCGGCGGTTCTCGTCCCCGCCGAGACGGCCTCCAGCGCTGCCTCGCGGATCGCCCGTCCGGCGGCGCGCGCGTCCTCGTCGTCGATGTGGGAGAGGAGCGCGGCGGAGGCGAGGATCATCGCCATCGGGTTTGCGACGTTCTTGCCCTGGAGCGCGGGGGCCGTGCCGTGCGCGGCCTCGGCCATGAGCGCGCGCGGCGTGTAGTCCTCGTTGAACGCGACGAGCAGGGACTCCGAGCCTGCGATCGAGCCGAACAGGGGCAGCACGAGGTCGGAGAGGATGTCTCCGTCGCGGTTCAGCGCCGGGATGACGAGCGCCTCGCCCGCCGACCCGATCAGGAGCGCGAACGTCGCGTCGATGAGCTGCGGCTCGTAGGCGACCTCGGGATGACGCTCTGCGGCGGCGTCCATCTCCTCCTTGAGCATGCCCTCGTAGACGGGGCTCACCGTGTACTTGGGCCCGCCGAAGACCTTCGCTTTCGTGCGCTCGGCGTGGCGGAAAGAGAACTCGGCGACCGCGTGGCAGATGCGCCGCTCGATGCGCTCTGTGCGGAAGGCGACCTCCTCTTCGCCGTCGCCCTCGCGCCACTCCTTGGCGCCGTAGGCGTCGCCGACGGCCATGCGCACGACCGAGATGGGATAGAAGGCCCCGCCGATCGGCACGACTCCGGGGATGCGGCGCCCGGTGCGGACGATCACGTGGCCGCCGATCTCCTCCCGCAGGATGCGATTCGGGCTGCCGACGTCGTCCTTGCCCTCGGGCGTAACGGTGGCGGCCTTCAGGCCGAGGCCGTGCTCCCGGATGGCTGTCGCGGCCTCGTGGACGACCTGGTTGTCCGTGCGCCGACGGGCCTCGAGCGAGAGGTCGAAGCGCTGGAGCTCGAGCTCGAAGCCGATCGCGTCGGGCGAGAGGATGCGGACGGCCTCTTCGAGCAGTTCCTGCCCGGTCTCGTCCCCCTCGAGGATGGCGATGGTGCGCGTGTCCACCGCGCCGAGTCTAGTGACTGCAACCTCGCGCAGAATTGTTTCGACTTGGTAAGCTCGCCGCGCTCAAGCGGGGAAACGGGGGCCTCCAGTAGCGGGAGTTACATTCGATCGGGTTGCGAAGGTCTATCCGGACGGCACTCGTGCTGTCTCGGATATGAGCCTCGGGATCGAGGACGGCGAGTTCATGGTTCTCGTCGGGCCGTCGGGGTGCGGCAAGACGACGGCCCTTCGGATGGTCGCCGGGCTCGAGGAGATCAGCGAGGGGGTCCTGCGCATCGGCGACCGCGTCGTGAACCACGTGCCTTCTCGCGACCGCGACATCGCGATGGTCTTCCAGAGCTACGCGCTCTATCCGCATCTCTCGGTCTACGACAACATCGCCTTCGGGCTCAAGCTTCGCAAGGAGAAGAAGGCCGAGATCGACACGCGCGTGAAAGAGGCGGCGCGCATCCTCGGGCTCGAGCCGTTCCTGAAGCGGAAGCCGCGCGCGCTGTCCGGCGGTCAGCGCCAGCGCGTCGCCATGGGGCGCGCGATCGTGCGGCGCCCCCAGGCTTTCCTCATGGACGAGCCGCTCTCGAACCTCGACGCGAAGCTGCGCGTGCAGACCCGTGCGGAGATCGCGCGCATCCAGGACGACCTCGGCGTCACGACGCTCTACGTCACGCACGACCAGATCGAGGCGATGACGATGGGCGATCGCGTCGCCGTCATGCGCAAGGGGGAGCTGCAGCAGGTCGCCTCGCCGCAGGAGCTCTACGACCGCCCCGTCAACCTCTTCGTCGGCGGCTTCATCGGCAGCCCGGCCATGAACCTGATCGAGACGACACTCGAGGCTTCGAACGGAACGCTGCACGCGCTCGTCGGCGACGAGCGCCTCGGGCTCAGCTCGGAGCTGCTCGACAAGCGGCCGGCGCTGAAGGGGTTCGAAGGCAAGCTCGTCGTGCTCGGCATCCGGCCCGAGGATCTCGAGGACGCGGCGATCGAGACCGATGCGCCGCCCGACCACCGCCTGAAGGGCAAGGTCGAGCTGACCGAGGCGCTCGGCTCCGAGATCATGGTGCACATCGGGGTAGGGGCCCGCCCGGCGCTGACCGAAGAGGTCCGCGAGCTCGCCGAGGACCTCGGCGACGAGCGAGCGGCCGCCGAATCCGAGGAGGCCGCGCACACGACGATGGTCGGGCGTTTCAGCCCGCGTTCGCAGGTGAATGAAGGGGACACCGTCGAAGTGGTGGTCGACACCAGCTCACTGCATTTCTTCGACCCGGACACGGGTCTCGGGATCTACGACAACGATCAAGCGAAGGGAGCGTGATGAGGCGCCGATTCTCAGCATTCGGAGCCTTCGTCGTCGTCGCCCTTCTCGCCGCAGCCTGTGGCGGGGGGAACGGAGAGACGACCGGCGGAGCGACAGGAGGAACAGGAGGCGGTGCCTCGGGCAGCGTCTCCATGATGGCCGTCTGGACAGGTGCAGAGCAGGCCGCATTCCAGGCCGTGCTGGACGGGTTCAAGGAGCAGAACCCCGACGTCGACGTGACGTACACCGCGGCGGGCGACCAGCTCCCGACGCAGCTCTCGACGGCGGTCCAGGGCGGCAACCCGCCCGACCTCGCTGCGCTCCCGCAGCCCGGTCTCATGACGGACTTCGTGAAGAAGAACGCGCTGCAGCCGCTCGACTTCGCCTCCAGCGACATCTCGGACAACTTCGGGCAGTCGGTGGTCGATCTCGGCACCGTCGACGGCAAGCTCTACGGCTTCCTCTTCAAGGCGGCCAACAAGTCACTCGTCTGGTACAACGTCCAGGCCTATTCGGACGCCGGTGTGGAGCCGGCCGACGACTGGGACACCTGGCTCAAGAACGGTGACACCCTGGCCGCGTCGGGTGTCGCGCCGTACTCGATCGGTGGAGCGGACGGTTGGACGCTCACCGACCTCTTCGAGAACATCTACCTCCGATCGGCTGGGCCGGACAAGTACGACCAGCTCGCCACGCACGACATCCCGTGGACGGACCAGTCCGTCAAGGACGCGCTGACGACGATGGCCGACGTCCTGCAGTCCGACAAGATCGCGGGCGGCACGGAGAGCGCGCTCCAGACCGACTTCCCGACCTCGGTGACGCAGGTCTTCTCGGATCCGCCCAAGGCGGCCCAGGTGATGGAGGGCGACTTCGTCGCCGGCGTCATCACCGACTCGACGAAGGCGGAGGCCGGAACCGGCTTCGACGTGTTCGCGTTCCCGTCCATCAACGACTCGCCGCAGGTGGTCGTGGGCGGCGGCGACACGGTCGTCATGTTCAAGGACAGCCCGGCGGCCGAGGCGCTCGTGAAGTACCTCGCCTCGCCCGAGGCGGCTGAGATCTGGGCCGCGAAGGGCGGCTTCGCCACCCTGAACAAGAATGTCGACCCGAGCGTCTATCCGGACGAGATCACGAAGACGACCGCCGGCTCGCTCGCGGATGTCGAGACGTTCCGCTTCGACCTCTCCGACCTGCAGCCCGCCGAGTTCGGCGGCACCGTCGGCCAGGGTCTCTTCAAGCTCTTCCAGGACTTCTTGAAGAACCCGAAGGACGTCGACGGGATCGCGCAGCAGATGGAGGACGCCGCAGCGAAGGCCTACGGCGGCTAGGAGCACCGAGCCGAGGTCGACGTGAGCGGAGCAAGCATCTCGGCGGAGCCGCCCCCCGCGGCGGCTCCGCCACCGCCTTCGGACAGTTGGTGGAGCAGGAACGGCGTCGCGCTCCTCTTCCTGCTGCCCGCGATCGTCCTCCTGGGTGTCTGGGTCGTCTACCCGGCGATCTACACGCTCTTCCGGAGCTTCTTCGGGCAGTCCGGGTTCGACAAGTTCGTCGGGATCGACAACTACAAGACGCTGTTCACGAGCGACCTGCTCCTGACGGCGATCAAGAACAACGCCATCTGGGTCGCCGTCGTGCCCGCCTTCGTGACCGCGGTCGGCCTCATCTTCGCCGTCCTGACGGAGCGCGTCAGCTGGTCGGTCGCCTTCAAGACGGCCGTCTTCATGCCGATGGCGATCAGCGCCTTCGCCGCCGGCGTCATCTGGCGGATCATGGACCAGCAGGACCCGAACCTCGGCGCGATCAACGCCTCGATCGCGGTGGTGAAGGACGCCATCAACCCGCCGGGTGTCCTCGCCGACGCGAAGCCGTCGAGCCAGGACCTGCAGGGCACGCCGAAGGGCGGGATCACTCTCCAGAACCCGGTGCAGCCGGGCGACGTGGCCAAGCTCGGCCTCACCGGCATTCCGCCGGCCGACGTCCCCACCGACGCGGTCCAGGCCGTCCTGCCCGAGGCGCTGCAGGGCGGCATCACCGGCGTCGTCTGGAGAGACTTCAAGCCCGGCGGCGGCAATCCGAACGAGGTCGAGCAGGACGAGGTCGGGCTTCCCGGCGTCACTCTCACGCTCTTCGACGCCAACGGCGACATCGTCGGCACGACGGTGAGCGCCGCCGACGGCACGTTCGCGTTCGAAGGCCTCGAGGCGGGGAACTACCGCGTCGGCATCTCGGCGGACACGTTCGCCCAGCCGTTCGCGGGCGTCGCCTGGCTCGGTGAGAAGCTCATCACGCCCTCGCTCCTGATCGCCTACATCTGGATCTGGGCCGGGTTCTCGATGGTCGTGATCGCCGCGGGGCTCTCGGCGATCTCCCGCGAGACGCTCGAGGCGGCGCGCACCGACGGCGCGAACGAGTGGCAGGTCTTCCGGCGCGTGACGGTGCCGCAGCTCCTCCCGGTGCTCTCGGTGGTCTTCGTGACGATGCTGATCAACGTGCTCAAAGTCTTCGACATAGTCGTCTCGCTCGCGCCGGGCTCGGTGCAGGACGACGCGAACGTGATCGCGCTCGCCATGTGGAGGACGTCGTTCGGCGGCGCGAACAACTTCGGCCTTGGCTCGGCGATCGCGGTCTTCCTCTTCATCCTCGTGATCCCGATCCTCTTGCTCAACGTCCGCAACTTCAGGAGAGAAGCGTGACCACCGCCACCGCCACCGCTCCGAGCCGCGCTCCCGTCGTCGAGGAGCCGAAGTCGGCCAAGGTGCTGCGCGTCCTTGGGAAAGCGCCGATCCAGGTTCTCCTGGTCGTGGTCGGCCTGCTCTGGCTCGTCCCGACCTTCGGCCTCCTCATCACGTCGCTCATCGCGCCGGAGGACTTCGCGCAGGGCGGTTGGTGGCGCGTCTTCACGCAGCCGAGCCTGCTCACGTTCGAGAACTATCAGAACATCTGGGACACCCAGGCCATCCGGGACTCGCTCCTGACGACCGTCTGGATCTCGGTCGGCGGCACGCTCCTGCCGATCATGGTCGCCGCGCTCGCCGGCTATGCGTTCGCCTGGCTCGACTTCCCCGGACGCGACTGGGCCTTCATCGGCGTCGTCGCGCTCCTGGTCGTGCCTTTGCAGATGGCCCTGATCCCGATCTTCACGCTCTACAACAAGATCGGGATCTTCGACACGGTGTTCAGCCTGATCCTCTTCCACACCGCGTTCGGGCTCCCGTTTGCGATCTTCCTCTTGCGCAACTTCTTCATCGGGATACCGAGGGAGCTCCTCGAAGCGGCGCGGATCGACGGGGCGTCGGAGATGCGTATCTTCCTGCGCCTGATCCTCCCGCTCGGGCTCCCGGCGATCGCCTCGCTTGCGATCTTCCAGTTCCTCTGGACGTGGAACGACCTGCTCGTCGCGCTGACCTTCGGGCGTCAGACGCAGCCGATCACCGTGGCGATCTTCTCCCAGCTGCGCCAGTTCGGATCGAACATCGAGCTGATCGCCCCGGCCTCGTTCGTGTCGCTCGTCATCCCGCTCGCGGTCTTCTTCGCGTTCCAGCGCTACTTCGTCCAGGGGCTGCTCGCCGGCTCGGTGAAATGAGCCTCGACGGGCTCGCGGCCCGGAGCGTCGCAGTCATCCGGGAGCACCAGGCCGCGTCGGGCGCGTATCTGGCAGCGCCGTTTCCCGCTGCGTACCGGAACGCCTGGCTGCGAGACGGCGCCTTCGTCGCCGACGCGATGAGCCGGGCCGGCGAGCGTGCGAGCGCGGAGGCGTTCTTCTCCTGGTGCGCGGGGGTGGTGGAGGCGCGAGCCGGGCGCATGGCCGCGCGTGAGATCCTCGACGGGCGCTTCACGGTCGACGGGCACGAGGTGCCCGGCGAGTGGTCGGCGGCGCAGCTCGACGGGTACGGCGCCTGGGTCTGGGCGCTTGGCGGCCACGTACGGCGGCACGGCGTCGACCCCGCGCCTTGGCTTTCGGCCGCGCGGACCTCCCTTCGATATGCCGCCGATTGCTGGCAGATCGCCCTGCTTCGACTGGTGGGAGGAGCGGCGCGGGGTGCATGTCGCGACGCTCGCTGCCCTCTACGGCGGGCTGACGTCTGGTCTAGTCGAAGAGGACTGGGCCACGGACGCCGCGGAGTCGATCCGCTCTGCGGTGCGCCGCGACGGCGTCGTGGAGGGGCGGCTCGTCGCGCGGCTCGGGGAGGGCGGACTCGACGCCAGCCTGATCGCGGTTGCCACACCTTTCGGGCTGCTGGGGCACGATGATCCGCTCATGGAGGCCACCGTCCGCACGGTCGAGTCCGAGCTCATGGTCGGCCGCGGCGTCCACCGGCACCCGCGCGACGAGTTCTACGGCGGCGGGCTCTGGGTCGTCCTCGCCGCGCTCCTCGGCTGGCACTACGCCAAGGTGCGGAGATTGGAGGAGGCGCGCGCCGAGCTGGACTGGATCGCCGCCGCGGCGAGCGCTGACGGGGAGCTCCCCGAGCAGCTGGAGGAGCACCTGCTGCATCCCCGGAAGCGCGCCGAGTGGGTGGATCGGTGGGGCCCGCCGGCCCGCCCGCTCCTGTGGTCGCATGCGCTGTTTCTGTCGCTCGCGCTCGAGCTCGGCGACCCTCAGCCTGGAGAACGCAGCGTGAGTGAGACCAAAGAGTGCGCGATCGTCGGCGGCGGCCTCGCGGGCCTGGTCGGCTATGCAACCCTCAGACATCGGGGGCTCACTCCCGCCGAAATAGACGTGTTCGGAACGGACGCCGACCCCGCGGGCCAGTGGCGCGTACGGGCGGCTGCCATCCGCCAGCGCCGCATGCGCTCCGAGAGCGACGGCCATTGCGCGCCACGCTCGTTCCCCGGCCTCGCGGTCCGCGCGTCGCTCCGGGACAAGAGCCCGCTCCCGCTCGTCGAGAGCTGGCTCGACCGCTATCACCCGACCGTCGAGGAGTTCCTCGAGCACGTCGAGGAGGTTCGAGCGGAAAGCGGCTGGGACGAGAGCTTCCGCCGCTGCCGCGTGAAGCGGATCAGCGCCGTCGACGGCGGCTTCGAGCTCGACGATTTGGGCCGCTTCCGCCACGTCCTCGTCGCGACCGGCCATCCCGGGCTCGCGTTTCCTCCGGAGCTCGAGGGAGACCCACGTGCGGTCCACTCCTACCAGCCGCACGAGTACGCCGAGCGTGTGGAGATCGTCGGCGCGGGCATGGCCGCCGCGACCGAGTGGCTGAACGCGCTCGCCGCCGGCTCGGACGTCGTCTCGGTGCGCAGGCGCGAACCCGAGCGGCGCCCGCTCAACCTCCCACGCCAGCTCTTCACGCGTCGCGGGCTGGCCGCGTACCACGACACGCGGCCGGACGAGCGCCGCGCCCTGCTCGGCCGCTGGTCGACGCCTTCCTACCCTGCCGGGCGCACCTGGGACGAGCCGGTCGAGCGCGCGCGGCGAGCCGGTCGCTTCCGCGTCGCGGCCGAGCTGAACGGGGCCGACCAGGTCGTCTGCGCCACCGGATTCCGGCGCGGCTATGCGCATGATCCGCTGCTCGCGGCCCTCGTCGCCGAGCACGGGCTCGCCACGACGGGCAACTGGATCGCCCTCGAGCCGGACTCCACCGTCGGCTCCCTCACCGACGGCGAGCGGACGCTCGCGATCGCCGGCGTCGCCGGGCAGTGGGCGTTCCCGGCCGCGGACACGTTGATGGGCGCCAAGTACGCGGCGCGCGGATTTCTCCGAAGGGTGATGGCGTGTCGTTCACGCTGAGAGGCCGGATCGAGTCGCGCCTCGCGGCCGCGCTCGCGCCGCTCCTCGCGGCCTGCGGGCTTGCCGCGGTGGTCACCGAGTGGTGGCCGCTCGCCCTCGCGGGGACGATGATCGGCGTCGGCCTGGCATTCGACGTCGTCCTCGACCGACGGCTCGACTACCAACCCGGTTGGCTCGCGCTGCCGCTCGCGGCAGCAGAGCTCGCGGCGATCATGGCCATCGTCTATGTGCTCGGGATCTCGGCGCCGCTCTTCGTCGCGCTCGCCTTCTTCGCGGGCTCCTGGATCCTCGCCCAGATACTCACGCATGCTCTCCTTCCGTACCTCCGCCTGTCGTACGGCGATGACGGCGGGGAGCTTGGACGCGCCGGTCTCGCGGTCGCTGTTCTCGTGCTCGCGTCCCTCGCGCTCTTCGGCGGAGTCGCCCTCGCGATGCAGCCGCCGACCGTGCGGCTCTCGGCCGGGATCCACGACGGGCCTCTCGTGCTCGATCGGGCGCAGAATCTCGTCGGCGATCCCGGGGCGGTCGTGCGTGGGGGAATCGTCGTGACCGCGGACAATGTCACCATCCGGAACGTAACGGTGGTCGGCGGCGAGAACGGAATCGAGGTCGACGACGCGCACAACGTCACGCTCGATCACGTGCGGATCTCTGGCGCGAAGCTCGACGGCATTCATGTGCGCCGGTCGTCCGTCTCGATCCGGAATTGCCTCGTCCATTCGCCTGCCGGCGACTACGCCCAGGGCATCGACATCTCGTTCGGCTTCGATCTCGCCCCGAGCATCGTCGAGGACTGCACCGTCGTCGGCGGTCGTGAGGGGATCGTCACCCATTTCGCCCATGCCCGAGTCAGCGACAACCGGGTCAGCGGTACGTCGCTCCGGGCTCTCACGCTTACGGAGATGTCGATGGCCGTGGTGGAGGGAAACGATGTGAGCGATTCGCTCGGCGTCGGCATCTTCTGCGGCGACTATTCCGAATGTGAGATCGATGACAATAGTGTTGACGGGATTCGCCCCGATGATGCGTCCGGCGACAAGACGCGAATGGGGTTCGCGATCCTCGCGCATTACGGCGCGAAAGCGGTAATCGGGGACAATCACGTTTCGAATAGTCCGGGCGGAACGGATGCGGTCCTCGGAGCAGAAATATCGGCTGAGGAATAGCGGACGCTTTTCGCTAGCATCCGCACAGCCGAACATCGATCTCTGGAGGAACATTGGCTCGAAAAACCATTCTCGTGTGCGACAACTGCGGCAAGGAAGTCGGCGAGGGCAAGGGCGCCGGAATGCGGGTGACGTACACGGACGCGCGCAGGGGCGCCAAGGCCGCGGATCTCTGCGACGACTGTGCGGGGAAGATGCCGGGCCGGGCCGCGGCTCGCCGCGGCCGCAGGCCGAAGTCCGCCGCGTAGAGATTTCTCGCCGAAAAACGGCTCGACGAGCGCACTGCCCGGTGGTCGGGGGCCGCCGGGCAGACGTCTAGAATCGAGCAGATGGCGCTGGCTCTCCTGGTGGGCCCCGCGAACGCGGGCAAAGTCGCGCGTCTGCTCGATCGTTATCTCGAAACCCTCGACCGAGACCCGTTTCTGATTGTTCCGAACCGGGCGGACGTCAACCGGGTGGAGCACGATCTGCTGGCGCGCCGCCCCGCCCTTCTTGGCGGGACGATCGGGACGTTCGACGACCTTTTCAGGCGCGTCCGGCAGAACGCGGGCGCTGCCTCGCGCCCTCAGGTCACCGATGCGCAGCGGTCGCTTCTGCTCGCCCGTGTCGTTTCCGCGACCGGCCTGAACGGGCTCGCTCCGTCGTCGCGGTACCCCGGGTTTGCCGACGCTCTCGGGTCCGCCGTCGCCGACCTTGAAGCGGCGCTGCTCGAGCCCGGCGACCTGGACGGGCAGCTCGCCGATCTGTACCGGGGTTACCGGGCGGAGCTCGACCGCCTCGAGCTCTGGGATCGCGAGCTGGCACGCGCGCGCGCCGCCGACCTGGTCGCGGGCGAGTTCGGCGCCTGGGGCTCGCAGCCGGTCTTCGCCTACGGGTTCGAGGATCTCACGGGTGCGCAGTGGCGGCTGCTCGAGGCGCTCGCCGGACGCGCGGATGTCGTCGTTTCGCTTCCCTACGAGCCCCTGCGCCCGGCCTTCGGCTCGCTCCAGCGCACGGCCGACGACCTGGCGCGTCTCGCCGGCGACGACGTCGAGTCGCTCGCGCCACAGGAGTGGTACGACAGCCCCGCGCTCGCCCACCTGGAGCGCACGCTCTTCGAGGAGCGGCGCACCGATCCGCCGCCGCTCGAAGGCGCCGTCCGCTTCCTCGAAGCCGCAGGAGCGCGCGCTTCCCTCGAACTCGCGGGCGAGGAGATCCTCACGCTCATCCGCGGAGGCATGCCCGCCGACGAGATCGCCGTCGTGGTGCCCAGCCTCGACCGGGTCCGCTCGCCGCTCGAGACCGCGTTCGGCTCCCTCGGGATTCCCTATTCCTACGAGGGGCGGCTCTCGCTCAGGCGGACGCCGTTCGGGACAGCGCTTCTCGGGCTGCTGCGCTTCGCCTGGCTCGGTGGAGGCCGCCGCGACCTGTTCACGTTCCTCCGTTCTCGGTTCTCCGGCCTCGCACGCACCCGCGCCGACTTCGTCGAGGGGAGGCTCCGCGGGCGCGGGATCAAGGACCCGGGTCGCGTCGTGGAGGAAGCCGAGCGGCTCCTCGGCCACTCGGTGCCCGCCCTGCTCGAGCTGCAGGGAGAGGAGGATCCGCTCGGCGTCGCGCGTGCGCTCGTCCGCCGGATGATCACGGCCGCCTACGGGCTCGAGTCGCCGCCGGTCGGCGAGACGTCGCGGATCGACCTGCGGGCTCACGAGGCGGCGCTCGGCCTTCTCGACGAGCTCGAAGGCTGGCGCAAGCTCGAAGGAGAGAGCTCGCCGGAGCAGATCGTCTCGGCGCTCGAGCGGGCGCAGGTACGGATCGGCGGCACCGCAGAGCCCGGCCGGGTGGCTGTTGTCGATCTCATGCGCGCGCGGACGAGGCGCTGGCAGGCGGTCTTCATCCTCGGCCTCGAGGAGGGAGTCTTCCCGCGGCGCTCGACCGAGACGCCCTTCCTGCCGGACGAGACGCGGCGCGAGCTCGAGGCGGCCGGGAAGGGCCGGCGGCTCGTACGGCCGGACCCGCTCGCCCGCGAGCGCTACCTCTTCTACACGGCCTGCACCCGCGCCTGGCGGCAGCTCCTGCTCGTGCGCGAGGCCGCAGACGACGACGGCCGCCCGCAGGAGCCGAGCCCCTTCTACGAGGAGGTGCGCTCGCGGTTCGACCCGGCCGACGTCGCGCTCGCGACGAAGAAGCGTCCGCTGTCGAGCCTTTCGTGGGAGCTCGAGCGCGGCCCGACGGAGCGCGAGCGGCTTCGCGCGGCCGCTGCCATCGCGGCCACGGACGAGGACGAGGCCCGCGCGCTCGCGCTGGCCAACGGCTGGGAGCGGAGGATCGAGCGCGCGCTGGCCGCGTTCGACCGCCAGACGACACTCGCCCACCCGCTCGTCGTCGAGGAGCTCGCGCAGCGAGCCCGCTTCTCCGTGACGGAGCTCGAGCGCTTCCTCGATTGCTCGTCCATGTGGTTCTTCGAGCGGGTGATCGCCCCGAAGGAGATCGACGCTGTTCTGGACGCGCGCGTGCGCGGCGGCATTGCGCACCAGACGCTCTACCGCTTTTACAGCGGGCTGCCGAAGCGCCTCGGAACGGACGCTGTCGAGGCCGACCGCCTGGACGAGACCCTCGTCTTCCTGCGCGAATGCCTGGTCGAGGCGATCGCCGGCGGCGTCCGGCTCGACATCACCGACCTCGAGCGGCTCGAGCTCGAGGAGACCCTTGCGCGCGACCTCGAGCACTTCGTCAAGCAGGAGCTCGAGCTCGGCCTCCCGCTCGTGCCGCGCCGCTTCGAGGTCGGGTTCGGGACGAGCTCTGCCCCGGTCGAGCTCCAGCGCGGCCTCGAGCTCGGCGGCTTCACCGTCTCCGGGAAGATCGACCGGATCGACGCCGACCCCTTCAGCGCACGCGGCATCGTCCAGGACTACAAGCTCGGCCGGGCGTACGGCGCCCGCGATATCGAGACCGAGGAGAAGCTCCAGATCCCGCTCTACATCCTCGCGCTTCGCGATCTCGTCGGCATGGAGCCGCTCGGCGGCATCTACCGTGGCCTCACTGGGACGAGGGAGGCCCGCGGCCTCGTCCGCGCCGACGCGCGCGAGGACGCGGTGCCCGGGCTGAAGCGGCCGGACTACGTTTCCGAGGACGACTTCTGGCACCAGGTCGACGAGGCGCAGGCCCGCGCCCGGCGCGCGGTCGACCGGATGCACGCGGGTGACGTTCGCACCGATCCGCGGGGAGGAGAGTGCCCGCGCTGGTGCTCCCTCTGGACGATGTGCAGGATCCGGCACTCGTGAGGACGACTCCCTCCGACCAGCAGGTCGCGGCGATCGAGGAGCCGGGCGTGGTCTTCGTCTCGGCCGGCGCCGGGACGGGCAAGACGACGGTGCTCGTCGAGCGGTTCGTGAAGGCCGTCTGCGAGCGCGGGCTGGGCATCGACAACGTCCTCGTCATCACGTACACGGAGCGTGCGGCCGGCGAGCTGCGCACGCGGATCCGGGAGCGGCTCGTGGAGGCCGAGCGCCACGATCTCGCACGCGACCTCGACGGCGGCTGGATCTCGACGATCCACGGCTTCTGCCACCGCCTGCTGCGCGCGCATCCGTTCGAGGCCGGCCTCGACCCACGCTTCCGTGTGCTCGACGAGAGCCAGTCCGCGGTCCTGCGCTCGGAGGCATTCGCGGAGGCACTCGCCCGCTACGTCGAGACGGGCGGGCCCGAGCGAGTGCGCCTCCTCGCCACGTACGGGGCGGAGGGGCTGCGCGGGATGCTCACGAGCGTCCATGACCGCCTGCGCTCGGCCGGGCGGCCGCTCGCGCTCCCGGGTGAGCCCGTCTCGTCGCTCGCCGCACGCGTCGCCGAGCTGAGCGAGGTCGCGGAGATCACGCTGCGCGTCACTGAGGAGTCCCTCCCCGGCCGCGCGCAGGTCGAGGACGCCCTGCAGCTGCTCGACCCCGTTCCCCCGGCTGAGGACCTCCTCGATCTCTCCGATCTCCGCGTGGGCGGGGAGGAGCGGGAGCGCTTCGCCTCCTTCGGCGAGGCCCTGGCCGCGGTCGAGCAGGCGGCTCTGGACGAGATCGCCTCCCGCGACCGCGCGCTCCTCGAGGAGATCCTGGGTGAGTTCGACGCGGCCTACGCCGAGGCGAAGGCTCGCGAGTCGGCACTCGACTTCGAAGACCTGCAGCTGCAAGCCCGCACCCTTTTGCAGCTGAACGAGAAGGTCCGCGACGACGCGCGCTGGCGCTTCCGCTCGATCCTCGTGGACGAGTTCCAGGACACGAACCGCCTCCAGTGCGAGCTGGTCGACCTGGTGGCAGGCGACGAGGTCTTCTTCGTCGGCGACGAGTTCCAGTCCATCTATCGCTTCCGCCACGCCGACGTCGAGGTCTTCCGCGAGCGCCGCGCCGCGAGCGCCGGGGTCTTGCCGCTGACGGAGAACTATCGTTCGCGGCCCGAGGTCCTGGACGTCGTCAACCACCTCTTCGGCGCCGAGTTCGGCTCGGAGTACGAGCCGCTCGTCGCGGCCGGCCGCTTCTCCGACCCGATCTTCGGGCCTGCGGTCGAGCTGCTCGTCACGGACAAGGCGAGCTACCGCGAGGGGGATACGCACTGGCGCATCGCCGAGGCCCGGCACGTCGCCCGGCGCGTGCGCGAGCTCGTGGACTCCGAGCAGGCGGCGCCGGGGGACATCGTGCTCCTCTTTGCGGCCGGCACCGATGCGGAGCGGTACGAGGAAGCGCTGCGGGTGGAAGGCCTGCCCACGTACCGCGCGGCGGGGCGCGGCTACTTCGGGCAGCAGCAGGTCGGCGACCTGAAGATGTACCTCCGGCTCGTCCTCAACCGCTACGACGACGAGGCCCTGGTGAGCGTCCTCGCCTCGCCCTTCGTGGGCGTCTCGAACGACGCGCTCTACCTCTTGCGCCGCGCGGCCGGCAAGCGCCCGCTCTTCACCGGGATGGAACGCGACCTCCCGGCCGAGGTCGGCCCGCGTGACCGGCGTCTCTTCGAGGCCTTCCGCCAGCGGTACGACCGGCTGGTGCGGGCCGCGGCCAATTCGGGCCTCGAACGCCTCTGCGAGCGGATCATTTCCGAGCACGACTACGATCTCGCGGTCCTCGCCCGGTGGGACGGCCGCCGCCGCTACGCGAACCTCCGCAAGCTCGCGCGGCTTGCGCGCTCGTACGAGGAGCTCCGCGGTCCCGACATCGAAGGCTTCCTCCGCTTCGTCGCCGACCAGGAGGCCGCCGGCGCGCGCGAGGGGGAGGCTGTCGCGGAGGAAGAGGGCGGCGATGCGGTGCGGCTCCTGACCATTCACTCGGCGAAGGGCCTCGAGTTCAAGGTCGTGGTCGTCGCCGACGCGGGGCGGAACCCCGAGCACGCCGTGCGCGACGAGATCCTGTGCCTGCCGGACGGGCGGGTCGGCTTCAAGGTCGTCGACCCCTCGACTGGGAAGCGCCACGCCGCCTCGGGCTTCGACGAGCTTCGGGCTGCGGAGCGCGCGGCGGACGAGGCCGAGACGCGCCGCCTCTACTACGTGGCGATGACCCGGGCGATCGACCGTCTGATCGTGTCCGGAGCCGTCGACCCGACGTCGACGCGCGACGCGAAGGCGCCGATCCGCTGGATCCTCGATCGCCTCGAGGCCGACCTCGAGTCGGGCGAACCTGTCGAGCTCGAGCGGGAGGGTGCGCGCGTCCTCCTGCGAGTCGACCGGCGCGAGAACGGTGTGCCCGAGGTGGAGGAGGCGGAGGTCGCGCAGCTGGAGCTCTTCGCCGCGGTCGAGGGTGCCGTGACGCGCGCCGCGCCGGAGCTCCCGCCGCTCGCGCCGATTCCCGAGCCGCCCGCCTTCCGGATTCGCAGCCTCTCCTATAGCGCCCTTGCCCTGTTCGGGCGCTGCTCGTACCGCTTCTACGCCGAGCGCCTCGCCGGCCTGCGGACGGCCGGGCCGGGCGGGCTCGTCGCCGGCGTCGAGGGGCTCGCCGCGACCGAGATCGGCGATGCGGTCCACGTCGCTCTCGAGCACGGTCTTCCCGGCGCCGAGACGGGAGATCTTGTCCTCGCGCGCTATCCGGCCGCGACTCCCGAGGACCTCGCTCGCGTCTCGTCGCTCGTCGACGCCTGGCATGCCTCGCCGCTCGCGGCCGAGCTTCGAACCGGCGCCGAGCCGAAGCCGGAGCTCCCGTTCGCCTTCGAGCACGACGGCGTCCTCCTCCACGGGCGCTTCGATCTCTTCCGCCTCGGGGACGACCGGGCTCTCATCGTCGATTACAAGACGAACCGCCTCGAGGACCTGACCCCGGAGGAAGCGCTCGAGGACGACTATTCGCTGCAGCGGCTCGTGTACGCGTTGGCCGCGTTCCGCGCGGGCGCCGATCAAGTCGAGGTCGCCTACGTCTTTCTCGAGCGGCCCGAGGACGCTGTGCGGCGCACGTTCGCCCGCGACGAGGTGCCTGCGCTCGAGGCGGAACTCTCCGCCGCGATCGCGGCAATCCACGAGGGCGACTTCCGGCCGACGCCGAGCGAGTTCGCCTGCGCCGGCTGCCCCGCCCTCGACGTCGTGTGCGCGGGCCCGGGACTGCCGGGCGCGCAGACGGCGGTTTCCGCGCCCGCTGCGTAGTGCACCGCAGCTACGTCCAGGAAGCGAGGAAGCGTGTCGGGCCGAAGCGAGAGCGCGTTCGGCCGGTGATCGAACGGCTGGCAGCGGCGCATCCCGACGCGGTCATCGCGCTCCGCTTCCGCAGCGACCTCGAGCTCCTCGTCTCGGTGATGCTGTCCGCGCAGACCACAGACGTGACGGTGAACCGGGTCACGGAGAAGCTCTTCCAGAAGTACGAGCGTCCTGAGGATTACCTGGCCGTGCCGCCGGAAGAGCTCGAGGCCGACCTTCGTCCGACCGGGACTTTCCGGCAGAAGGCGAGGAACGTACGCGGCGCGATGAAAGTCCTCATCGAGGAGTACGACGGCCAGGTGCCGACTCGGATCGAGGATCTCGTGCGCCTGCCCGGAGTGGGGCGGAAGACCGCGAATGTCGTGGCCGCCGAGCGCGGTGCGACGCAGGGCGTCGTGGTCGACACGCATGTCCGCCGGCTCTCGCAGCGGCTCGGCTTCACACGCCGTGACGACCCCGTGAAGATCGAGCGCGATCTCATGCGCCTCGTTCCGCGCGAGGACTGGGCGCGCTTCCCGCACCTGCTCATCTGGCACGGGCGCCGCGTCTGCATCGCAAGGGCGCCGCGGTGCGCGGAGTGCGTGGTGAACGGCCTCTGCCCGTCGAGCCGGGTCTGAGTCGGCCTAGGCCTTGGGAATCAGCGCGACGAGGAGGCCGCCGTCCTCGTCATAGGCCGGGAAGTAGTCGGCCGTGATCTCCTTGGTCACGCCTGAGCGGGTTTTGACGGAGATCTTCTTCCCGAGCTGTCGCACGCCCCACTCGACGGCAACCTCGGCCGGGTTGGCGTCGCCGTTTCGCGTCTGGATCGAGAACGCCTCCGTGACGTCGCGGCCGAGGAGCTCCTGCTCCCGGTAGCCCGTCAGCTCGAAGACGCCCTGGCCGGCGGCGAGGATCCGCCGGTCATGGTCGCAGACGACGAATCCGGTTCCCGGCGCGGGGTAGTAGTCGTCGAGCAGCTCGAAGAGGAAGCCGAAGCCGCAGTGCGCGCAGCCGACGGCCTCGTTCGTGAGATCCTCGCGGCGGTCGTGGTCGATCGACCTGCGCCGGCAGTTGGGACAGATGAAGTACGGCACGTCTTCGGAAGGACTACCAGTTGCGCGGCGTCGCGAGCGCAGCCTCGGGCTGCCCGTGCTGGGCGGCCAGCCAGCGCTCTGCGTCGAGCGCCGCCATCGTCCCCGACCCGGCGGCCGTGACCGCCTGCCGGTAGACGTGATCCTGGACGTCTCCGGCTGCGAAGACGCCCGGGATGTTGGTCTCTGTGGACTTGCCCTTCGTGACGATGTAGCCGGCGTCGTCCATGTCGAGCTGCCCGCGGAAGAGCGCGGTGTTCGGGTCGTGTCCGATGGCGACGAAGAGCCCGTCGGTCTTGAGCTCGGTCTCCTCGCCGGTCTTGACGTTGCGGATGAGAACGCCGGTCACGCAGCCGTCCTCGGTGCCGAGCACCTCCTCGACGACGGAGTCGAGGACGAACTCGATGCGGTCGTTCGAGCGCGCGCGGTCGACCATGATGGGAGACGCACGGAAGGACTCGCGCCGGTGGACGATGGTCACCTTGGGCGCGAACTTGGCGAGGAAGGTCGCCTCCTCCATCGCGGAGTCGCCGCCGCCGACCACGACGACCTCGCGCTCCTTGAAGAACGCGGCGTCGCAGACAGCGCAGTAGGAGACTCCGCGGCCCTGCAGGGTCTTCTCGGACTCGAGGCCGAGCTGGCGTGCGTTCGCGCCGGTGGCGACGATGATCGACTCGGCGCGGTACTCCGTGTCGCCGACCCAGACGCCGAAGGGGCGCTCGGAGAGGTCGATCCTCGTCACGTCGTCGGTGATGAACTCGGTGCCGAAGCGCTCCGCCTGCTTGCGGAAGTCCTGCATCATCTCGGGCCCGAGGATCCCGTCCGCGTACCCGGGGTAGTTCTCCACGTCGCTCGTGATCATCAGCTGGCCGCCCCAGGCGAAGCCTTCGATGACGAGCGGGTTGAGGTTCGCCCGCGCCGCATAGAGGGCAGCGGTGTAGCCGGCGGGCCCCCCGCCGATGATGATCACTTCGCGCACGTCGTTCGAGCTCACTGCATCCTTTCCGTCGACAGAATTCATGCTTCTACGTAGTAAACGGCGTTACGGAGCCGATTGTTCCTGCTCGTGTAGTTTGCGTTCCTGAGGAAACGTACTGCTGGGAGCTGATGGCACGCACGATCACCTGGGATGAGCTTCGCGACCTGGCGGGCTTCGAAGCGGAGAAGGGCTGCGCGATCAGCCTCTATCTCGATCTCGACCCGAAAGTGACGCCGACTCCCGGGGACGCCGTCACGAGGCTGCACTCCCTCCTCGACGAAGCCGCGAAGGGGGACGGCGCCAACCGGCGCGACATGACGCACGACCAGCGCGTCGGGCTCCGGGCGGACTTCGAGCGGATCCGCTCCTTCTACGAAAGCGAGTTCGAGCGGGACGGGGCGCACGGGCTCGCGATCTTCTCCTCCGGGCTCGACAACATCTGGCGGACGCTTCCCCTCACGGAAGCCGTGCCTGACGAGGTCAACGTGGGGCGAACGCTCTACCTGGCTCCGCTCGTGCCGCTCGTCGGGCGCGGGGAGGGCGCCCTCGTCGTCGTGGTCGGCCGCGAGCTCGGGCACTTCTACCGCCTGCGCGGAGGCAGGCTCCAGGATCTCGCCGACCACACCGAGGAGCAGCCGGGCCGGCACGACCAGGGAGGCTGGTCGCAGGCGCGCTATCAGCGCCACATCGAGACGAAGGTTCGCGAGCACCTACAGGAGGTCGCCGACGCGCTCGACCGGCTTGTACGCCGGCTGCACAACATGCAGGTCGTGGTCATCTCCTCGGAGGAGACCCGCGCCGAATTCGCGGAGCTCCTCTCGCACGACGCGGCTGCGGCGGTCGTCGGTTGGACGTCCGCCGAGGCCCATGCGACTCCGGCCGAGCTGCTCTCGCTCGCCGTTCCCGTGCTCGACCGCTACCGGGCCGAGAAGGAGACCGAGGTCGTGGCGCGCTGGGAGGAAGAAGTGGGACGAAACGGACGCGCAGCTGCGGGCTGGGAGCAGACTCTCGAGGCCGCGTCAGACGCGCGGGTCGAGCTCTTGCTCTTCCAGGACGGTGTCGATCGCGACGCCTTCCGCTGTCCTCGCTGCGGCAGGGTCGCCGTCAGCGGCGGGAAGTGCCCGCTCGACGGCACGAGCATGGAGGCTTCGACCAACGGGCTCGACCTCGCGGTCCACCAGACCCTCGTGCACGGCGGGCGCGTCTGGGCCGTGCGGCACCGGGAGGATCTCCGCCCGGTCGAGGGCATCGGCGCCCTTCTTCGGTACTAGGCCGTCCCTAGGCTGCATCGAGCGCGCGCGGAAGCTCCTGCACGGTCTCCGCCTCGGAAGGCTCGAGCTCGCTGTCGGCAGCCCGCTCGAGCTTGGTCTCGAAGCGGCCGAGGCGCTTCTCGGCCTCGGCGTACTTCGACTGGGCCCGGCCGATGTGCGTGCCGACGAGCTCGAAATCGTCCTTGAAGCGTGAGAAGTCCTTGCCGAGCTGGGCGCAGTACGCCATGACCTCCATGGCGTGCTCCTCGATCTGCAGGCCCTTGAAGCCGAGCAGGATCACGAGGAGGTATGCGTGCAGGGTCGACGGGGAGACCGGGATGACCTTGCGCTCGAGCGCGTAGCCGAGCGGCCCCGTCTCGCCGCCGAGCCGGTTGCACACGAGCTCGTAATAGACGGCCTCGGCCGGCAGGTACATGAGCGCGAACTCGTACGTGCCTTCGTCCGGGCGGATGTACTTGTCGGCGATCGCATCGACGTGCGCCTTCACGTCGCGCACGAACTGCTTCGCGTGCTGCTCGCGCCCGGCCTCGTCCTCGGCCTCGATCAGCCGGGTGAAGTTGTCCAGGGGGAACTTGGCGTCGATGGGCACGAGCGAGCGGTCGAGGCGGATGACGGCGTCGACTCGCTCGCCGCTGCGGAAGCCGTACTGGAGCTCGTACTTGTCACGGGGGAAGGTATCGGCGAGCAGGTTGCCCAGGAGTAGCTCGCCGAAACCGCCCCGCGCCTTCGGCGGACGCAGCGCCTGCTCGAGGCGCGCGAGGTCCTTGGCGCGGTCGAGCATCTGCGTGTTCGTCTCGCCGATCTTCCCAAGCTGCTGGTGGATCGCCGTCGCCGTGCGGGCCGCGCTCTCGAGGCGGTGGTCGACGCGTTGGTCGAAGTCGCCGAGCCGGCGGTCCATCGTCTCGACGACGTTCGCCAGGCGCCGGTCGACGTCCGCGTTGCGCTCGGAGAGCTGGGCCGAGAGCTGCTGGCCGGAGCTCGCGCGCAGGTCGGCGAGCTCTTTCTTGAGCCAGACGGCGAGCGCCGCGACGGCGGCCAGGACAAGGATGGCGACGAGCACGATCAAGGACCGACAAACGCTAGAGACAGCGTCGGACGGCATACCGCCGGAGGAAGAGAAGAGGCGGCCCGAAGGCCGCCTCTACCTACGGCTGCTCTTCGTGCGGGTGCTCGCCAGGCGGGTGATCGTGCCCGGCGTGCGGGTCGACATCGTCGGCCGCGCCGGCATCCATGTCGCTCTCCACGCTCGTGGAGGTACCGGCGGGCTCGCCCGCATCCTCTTTGTCGCGGCCAAGCAGCTTGTCCAGCCAACCCATGAGGGCTCCTCCTCGTTCGTCTGGATACGCCGCAGTGTACGTGTCCTTAAACGCCAAATCCGGCGAGCCCGAGGGCTTACCGGATCTGGCTCGCGGAGCGTACTGGCCGGGTTCGCAGGCCGTCAAGAACGCTGTGGGCGAAAACATTCGCAAAGAGCGGCCTTTTTTCTTTCGGCACAGAGCCGGCGCACATACGTGCGAACACACGTTCTATGATGACCGGAGCCTGAACTAGGCTCGTCGTCCCCCATGGATGCCTTCTTCGGACCCGCTGGCCGGTTGTCCGGCGCGCTCGCCGGCTTCGAGCCGCGGCCCGAGCAAGAGGCGCTCGCGACCGAGGTCGCGAGCGCGCTCGAGAGCCGCGACCACCTCGTGGCGGAAGCGGGCACGGGCACCGGCAAGAGCCTCGCCTACCTCGTCCCGGCGCTCCTTTCCGGCCAGCGCGTGGTCGTGGCGACCGCGACGAAGGCGCTGCAGGAGCAGCTCCTGAAGAAAGACGTTCCGGCCGCCGCGGCGGCGCTCGGGCGCCCCGTCCGGGTCGCCGTCGTCAAGGGCCGCCAGAACTACCTCTGCCGCAAGGGCCTCCAGGGAGTCGACCAGCTCGGCGGGCTCTTCCGGACGGCAGAGGACGCGGCCGACTTCGAGCGCCTTCGGGACTGGATCGCAATGACGGAGACGGGCGACCGCGCAGAGCTCGACTTCGAGCCGTCGGTATCGCTCTGGTCCGAGCTCTCCGTGGGAGCCGAGCGCTGCGCGGGCCGCCGCTGCCCCCTCGTCGGAAGTTGCTTCGCCGAGAAGGCGCGCGAGCGGGCGGGGGAGGCGGAGCTCGTGATCGCCAACCATGCCCTCTACTTCGCGGACCTCGCACTCCGCACGCGCTCCGACGGCGCCGGCGTCCTGCCGGAGCACGACGCGGTCGTCTTCGACGAGGCGCACCGCCTGGAGGAAGCAGCCGCCGCGTGGTTCGGCGGCCGGATCTCGCTCGCGCGGCTCCGCCAGCTCGAGCGCGACGTGGAGCGCTTCTGCCGCGAGGAGAGCCGAACGCCGCCGGCGAGGCCGCTGGCCGAGGTCGACCGGGCCGGCGAGCGCTTGATCGGGGCATTCGATCCCGGCTCCGGGCGCCGCCGCCTCACCGCGGCCGACCAGGCGGAGCTCGAAGAGCACGGCCTCGTGCTCGCGGCAGCGCTCGGCGCGCTCGCCGCAGCGCTCACCGGCACCGGAGAGGACGGCGACGCGCTCGCCCGGCGCACCCTCGTCGCGGCCGAGGACGTGGAGAGCTGCCTCGCGCTCGACGACCCCGACCGCGTGTCGTGGGCCGAGCCCGGCGCGGTCGCGTGGGCGCCCGTCGACGTCTCGGGCCTCCTCTGCGAGAGCCTGTGGGAGAGCGGGACGACGGCGATCCTCGTCTCCGCAACGCTCGACCCCGGCTTCGTCCGCCGCCGCCTGGGGCTCGAAGATGCGCGCGAGCTCGTCCTTCCTTCGCCCTTCGACTTCCGCGACCAGGCCCTCGTGTACGTCCCGACCCGCGTTCCGGAGCCGCGCTCCCCGGGCTACTACGATCGGCTCGCGGACGAGATCGTCTCGCTCTGCCGGCTCTCGGCGGGCCGAGCGCTCGTCCTCACCTCCTCCTACCGCGCGCTCGACGAGCTCGTCCCCCGCTGCGCGCCGCGGCTCCAGTTCCCGGTCCTGCGGCAGGGCGACGCGCCGCGCGAGCGGCTCCTGGAGCGGTTCCGCGACGACGTCGACTCCATCCTCTTCGCGACCGCGACCTTCTGGCAGGGCGTCGACATCCAGGGCGAGTCGCTCTCGCTCCTCGTGATCGACAAGCTGCCGTTCGCCGCGCCGGGCGATCCGCTCGTCGAAGCGCGCTGCGAGCGGATCACGCGGGAGGGAGGGGACTGGTTCGCGGAGTACGCCCTGCCCGCGGCGGTCCTGCAGCTTCGACAGGGGTTCGGCCGCCTGATCCGCGGGCACGGAGACGAGGGCGTCGTGGCGATCCTCGACCCGCGGCTGCGCTCGCGGGCGTACGGTCGGCGGTTCCTCGAAGCGCTTCCGCCCGCGCCGGTGGTCGCCGACGCTCGCAGCCGTCGCCGACTTCTTCGGCGCTCAGGCGCGCGCGACCGCTTGATACTTTTCTCCGAGTCGTGGCCAAGAAGAAGAAGAGCCGCGTCCCGCCTCCTCCCCGCACGAGCCAAGGTCCACAGCAGAGGGCCGCAGGGCCGCAGCGGCGCGTCGAGTCGGGCGGGCCCCGTCGCCTGAACCTCTGGTTCGTGGCGCTCGGCGTGGCGATCATCGTCGCCGCAGCGATCGTGGGCATCGTCCTCGCGACCCGAGGAGGGAGCGCCGAGGCGAGCGGCCCGGCCGGCCCCTGCACCCGCGCGACCTTCCCGCCGATGGGCCGCCAGCACATCGAGAAGCTCTCCAGCGACTTCCGCTACAACTCCTACCCGCCGACCAGCGGGCCGCACTACCCGCCCGGCCCGAAGGCGCCGGCCGTCTGGAACCTCTACGACGTCCCGGTGGACGAGACCGCGCTCGTCCACAACCTCGAGCACGGCGGCGTCGTCGTGCAGTACGGCGCCGACGTCCCTGCCTCGACGGTGGAGCAAATCGCCAACTGGTACCAGGCGGATCCCGACGGGATCGTCGTCGCGCCGATCTGGCCCAGCATCCAGGCGACCCCGCCTCCCGACGCGAGCAAGAAGATCTTCCTCACGTCGTGGACGCACCTGATGACGTGCCCGACCTTCGACCAGGACGCGTTCGACAACTTCCGCGACGACTACCGGGGCCCCTCGGGCGACGCGCCCGAGAAGTTCCCCCTCTCCCAGCTGACGCCGGGCCGGCAATGAGAATCCTGTCGGGCCCGCCCTTACACTTGCGCTGAGCCGACCCGCCGGGGTGGCGGAACGGTAGACGCGGGGGACTTAAAATCCCCTGCCCGCAAGGGCGTGTGAGTTCGACTCTCACCCCCGGCACTCAACGCTTGTCCGTCCGTAAGCGAGGGTGTGCACCTCGTCCATCCGGGCGAGACCTTCCTGCCGATGCGTGATGAGGAGCACCGTTCGCTCCTCGGCGGCGCCGAGGACATCGTCCATGAGGGCCTCGGCGGTCGCCGGGTCGAGGTGGGCGGTCGGCTCGTCCAGGACCAGCACGGGCGCGTCCGCGAGCAGCGCACGGGCCAGAACGACGCGCTGACGCTGACCGCCCGAGAGCTCCGTCCCCTCCTCGCCCACGCGAGTGTCGATCCCGTCAGGAAGGCCGGCGACCCACTCCGCCAGGCGGACGCGATCGAGCACATCGTGAAGCTCATTCTCGGACGCAGCGGGGCGCGCGAGACGCAGGTTCTCGCGGATCGTCGAGTCGAAGACGTGCGCTTCCTGGCCGGCGAGGGCGAACGTGCGCCGGACGTCCTCCTGCCGGTACTCGCGCAGATCCCGTCCCGCCAGGGTCACGCGACCTTCCTCCGGATCGAGGAAGCGGAGGAGGAGGTTGACGACGGTCGTCTTCCCCGCCCCGCTCGGCCCCACGAGCGCGACTCGCCTTCCTGGATCGAGCCGCAGGTCGACGCCGCTGAGCGCGGGCTCCTCCTCGTCTGCGTAGCGGGCCGTCGCGGACTCGAGAGCGACGGTCGCGGACTCAGGCGGAGGCGCCGGGCGCGGCGGGTCGGCGATTTGCGGAGCGCGGTCCGTCAGCTCGAGGATCCGCCGCCCGGAGGCGAGCAGGGAGGCAAGCTCACGCGCCGTCCCGGGCAACGGCGCGACGGCTTCGAAGGACGCGAGGGCCAGAAGGGCGAGGGTCGCCACGAGCACGCGGTCGAGCGCACCGGCGTCGTGCGCCGAAACGGCCACCGCGAGGACGCCCGCCGCCGTCAGTCCGGCGACGAGGACGGAAAGCGCCTCGGCGAGACCTGCGGTGAGCGCATCGCGCCGGCCCAGGCGAGCGAGCTCGGCGTCCGCTTCATGCACGCGAGCCATCGTGTCGCGGTCGCGCCCGTACACCACGAGCTCGGGCGCTCCGCGCAAGAGTTCCACGAGCAATGCGCTGAGCTCGCCCCTCGCCGCGGCCTGGCGCCGTCCCGCCGCCCGGCCGAGGTACGCGGCGAGCGCGGGGACGGCGATTCCGCCGACGATGAGACCCATAGCGAGAATCGCGGCGGCTTCGGGCAGGACGATTGCGGTCGCGACGACGCATGCGGCTCCCGTCAGGACAGCGACGAGCGGCGGCCCGACCCCGCGGAGGTAGAGACCCTGGAGAGTGTCAACATCCCCGACCATGCGGGAGAGGAGATCCCCGCGGCGGAATGCGCCGAGCTCGGCGGGGGCCAGCGGCTCGATGCGGGCGTAGAAGCGGGCGCGAATCCTGGCGAGCGCCCGCAGAGCGAGGTCGTGCGAAGCGAGGCGCTCGAGGTAACGCGCGATCGGCCGCGCCAGCCCGAAAAAGCGCACGAGGACGATCGTCACGGTCAGCGACAGGATCGGCGGATGCTCGGCAGCTCGCGAGATGAGATACCCCGCGGTCGCCATGAGCGCGATGCCGAAGCCGACCGCGAGCGCACCGAGGAGGACAGAGAGGCCGACCCGCCGGGCCGGCATCCCCGCGAGCGCGAGTAATCGTCGCAACGTGCTCATCAGGCCGCTCTCGCCTCCTTGGCCTCGGCGATCCGGCCGCCGAAGAGCCGCACGGTCCGGTCGGCGTGTCGAACCATCTCGTCGTCGTGTGCGATCAGGAGTACGGTCCGCCCCTGCCCGAGCCGCGCGAGCGCGCTGCCGACAACTTCCGCACCCTCCTGGTCGAGATTCGCAGTCGGCTCGTCGAGGATCACGAGCGGCGCATCGCGGAGAAACGCGCGGGCGATCGCAATCCGCCGCCGCTCACCCGCGGAAAGCGCCCGCCCCCCGTCGCCGACAATGGTCCCGAAACCGTCGGGGAGCCGGCGGATGAACTCATCGGCTCCCGCGAGCTCCGCGGCGGCGCGGATGCGCGCCTCGCCGGCGGCGGGATCGCCGAGCGCGATGTTTTTCGCCACGGTGCCCTGGAAGAGAGTCGGGTACTGCGGAACCCAGGCAAGGTGCGCCCGCCAAGTCTCCGGGTCGCATTCCGCGAGATCCACCCCTCCGGCGGTCACGCGCCCCGAAGAAGGTTGCGCCAAGAGGAGGAGTAGGGAGGCGACCGTGCTCTTTCCGGCTCCGCTCGACCCGACAAGCGCGACGGTCTCTCCCGGCCGGAGCTCGAGGTCGAGGGAGCTCAGCACGTTTCCCGGCCGCCCCGGATAGGAGAAGGAGACTCCCTCGAGCCGGACGGCCGCCTCACGCGGGCTCGGCGCCAGCCCGCCCCCGCGCGCGAGTGGTTCTGAGGCCTCGACGAGGTCGAGGAGCCTTGACGCGACGGCGAGCCCGTCCGCGCCCGCGTGGAACTGCGCCGCGAGGTTCCTCAGCGGCAGGTAGAGCTCCGGCGAGAGGACGAGGACGGTCAGTGCAGCCTCGAACGCCATCCCGCCGCTGACGAGCCGGACGCCGACCGTGACTGCGACGAGGGCGATACCGAGCGTGGCCATGAGCTCCAACACGGCTCCCGAGAGGAAGGCGATGCGGAGAGTCCCCATCGTCGCGCGCCGGTAGCGGTCGCCGACTTCCGAGATCCGCTCCACCTGGGGCTCGCCACGGTTGAAGGCGCGCAGGGTCGGCAGGCCGCGAACGACGTCCAGGAAGTGGCCGGCGAGGAAGGAGAGCGCGTGCCAGCGCTCGCGCGCACGACGCTCCGTGTGCCGCCCAACGAGCCACATGAAGACGGGCACGAGCGGAAGCGTGAGCAGCATGACGCCGGCGGAGACCAGGTCGATGGAGGCGACCACGGCGAGGACGGCGACCGGGACGACGGCCGCGAGGACGACCTGGGGGATGTAGCGGGCGAACGTTGTCTCGAGCGCGTCGACCCCCGAGACCGCGATCGTCGCGAGCTCGGCGCTCTCCGCCCCGTCGAGAGCCGCCGGCCGGCTCCGGAGCCGCTTCTCCACGAGCTCGTTGCGGAGCTGCGATTGGACGTTTGTGGCCGCCCGCCGCCCGACGACCTCGAAGCCCCACGCGCCGGCCGCGCGGCCGACTACCGCCACAATGAGGAGCGCGAGCGGTACCGTGACGTCACCGAGCGAGGCTCCGCCGAAGGCCTCCGCCGCGACGCGCGCGATCAGGACGGCCTGGGCGATGACGAGCAGCGCCGCGACGAGACCCAGCGCCGCGTCCGCGGCGAGCATCGAACGCACCGGCCGGGCCCGCCGGACGAGGCGTGGGTCGAGTCCGCGCACCGGCTAGACCTCGGGTTGTGTGCTCACCGGAGCCGCCGGCGTCGACGCAGGCTCGTCGCCGCCGAGTCGGTGCCGGAAGACGCGATACGCCCAGGCCTGGTAGAGGAGGACGATCGGCATGGTGATGAGTGCGACGACGCTCAGCACTGCGAGCGTGTAATGAGCCGATGACGCGTTCTCGACCGTGAGGCTGTTGCCGAACGTCGGGTCGGAGACCATGACCCGTGGGTAGAGGCTCGTGAAGAGGGTGACGACAGTTAGCACCGTCCCGAGCGCGGTCATGACGAACGCCCAGCCCGATCGTCCGCGGACCAAGATCGCTGCGAGCAGGAGAGCGGCGACCCCCAGCGCCGCTGGAAGGACGGGCGGAAAGAGATCCTTGTCGTTTCGGTGCATGGCGACGCCGACCGTCGTCGCGAGGAAGGCCGCGCCGAGCACGAGAGCCGGGATCGAGAGGACACGCGCCCTCGCGGCGACACGCTCGAGGAGCGCGCCCGTCGTCCTCAGCGTGAGGAAGGTGGCCCCGTGGAAGGCGAAGAGAGCGATGAACGTGATCCCGGCGAGCACGCTGTAAGGGCTGAAGAGATCCCAGAAGGTGCCGGTGAAGTCGCCGTCGGAGTCGAGCGGCACGCCGTACAGCAGGCTGGCGAGGCCGACGCCCCAGATGAGCGCGGCGCCGTAGCTCCCTACCGCGTTGGCCGAGAGCCAGACCGCGCGCCAGCCTGGGCTCGTGCTCTTCGCGCGCCACTCGAACGAGAGCACGCGGATGATGAGGAAGAAGAGCACGAGCAGGAGCGCGAGGTAGAAGCCCGAGAACATCGACGCGTACCAGGCGGGGAACGCGGCGAACGTCGCCGCGCCGGCAATGACGAGCCAGACCTCGTTCCCGTCCCAGACGGGGCCGATCGTCTCGATCTGCACGTTTCGCTCGGCCTCGTTCTTTGGCACGAAGGGGAGCAGCATGCCGACCCCGAAGTCGAAGCCTTCGAGCAGGAAGTAGGCCGACCAGAAAAAGACGATGATCCCGAACCAGAGGGACTCGAGATCCATCAGTAGCCCACCGCCGGAGCGGCCGCCGGCGCGTCGCCCTCGGGATCGGCCGACGCATCGAGACGCGCGTACCGCCGCATGAGCCAGATGTCGACGACGAGGAGCGCGACGTAGAGCGTGATGAAGAACGCGAGACTGATTGCAAGCCAGGTCGTGCTGACGCTCGGCGAGTTGGCGTCAGCCGTCTTCAGCAGGCCCTGCACGATCCAGGGCTGGCGTCCCATCTCGGTGAGGATCCAGCCCGCGGTTGCCGCGATGTAGGGCAGGGCCATCGCCACGATCGCCGTCCACAAGAACCAGCGCGCCCGCTCGAGTTTCCTTTTCCGGAAGAGCCACGCACCGACAGCGGCGACCAGGAACATCAGGACGCCTGCGAACGCCATCACCCGCATCGACCAGTAGATGACCCTGACATTCGGCATGTAGTTGTCGCGGCCGTACGCGCGCTGCTCCTGCTGCTGGAGCTGGTTGAGGCCTTGCACCTGGCCGTCGAAAGAGCCGGTGGCCATGTAGGACAGGAGCCTCGGGACCGTGATCGCGAACTTCGGCGTCTGGTCATCCGCCGTGAAGCCGCCGATCTGAAAGACCGAGAAGCCGCACGGCTGGCACGTGTTCCACTGCGCCTCCGAGGCGGCGATCTTCATGCCCTGGGCGCTCGTGACCGCCTCTCCGAAGCGGTTGCCGACCACGAGCTGCAGCAGCGTCGCCGGAACCGCGACGATCAGCGCAAGCTTCGCGGCGCTCCGGAAAAGGTCGACCTCGCGGCCGCGGAGGAAGTGCCAGCAGCAGATGCCGAACATCACGATCGACCCGAAGATCAATCCCGCGAGAATCGTGTGCACGTACGCGCGAAGCGCGAACCCGTTCGACAGGAGCGCCGAGACGCTCGTCAGCTGCGCCTCGCCGTCGACGATCTTGTACCCGACCGGCTGCTGCATCCACGAGTTCGCGACGAGGATGAAGTAGCCAGACATCCAAGTGCCGAGCACTGCGATCCACAGCGTCGCCAGATGGAGGCGCGGCGAGAGGCGGTTCCAGCCAAAGATCCACAGGCCGAGGAAGGTGGCCTCGAGGGCGAACGCGCCCAGGCCCTCCATGGCGAGCGGGGCACCGAAGACGTTGCCGACGAACCGCGAGTACACCGACCAGTTCATCCCGAACTCGAACTCCTGGACCAGGCCGGTCGCGACGCCGATCGCGAAGTTGATCAGGAACAGCGTTCCGAAGAAGCGGGTCAGCCGCAGCCAGCTCTCGTTCCCGGTCCGGTGCCAGATCGTCTGCATGATCGCGACGAGCGGTCCCAGCCCCAGCGTCAGCGGCACGAAGAAGAAGTGGTAGATCGAAGTGGTCGCGAACTGCAAGCGCGCGAGATCGACAACCGACGCCAGTGTCATGGGCTACTCGTTTTCCACGGTGATCCGCCCGGCCCGCTGGTGCGAGAACGTCGCCCCCGCCCAGTCCACGACGGCCTTCGCTCGGTCTTCGTTCGTGGGCAGGAGGGCAAGGTGCACCGTGGCCCACGCGAGCTGCGCCTTCGTTCCGGTCATCGTGCGCCCGCCGAGCATCTGTACGACCGCGGCCCGGCGCCCGATCGCCGCCATCGTCCCCTTGTCCTTGTACTTGAACGGCTTGGTCTTCTTGCCCGCGATGCGGTGAGCGATCGACTCCCCGGCGTGCTCCCCTGACTGAAGGCCGACGGAACCGAGCTGGGGAAGGACCTGCTGGGTCTTCTCGTCCATGATCGCCGCGATGTCGCCGAGCGCATAGACCTCGGGGCGGTCGGGCAGCGTCAGATCGGGTCCGACGGCGATGCGATTGCCGCGCTGCAGCTCGAGCCCGAGCGTCTGCACGAGCCGGTTCCCCTGCAGGCCGGCGCCCCAGACCAGGGTGTGCGCCTTCAGCTCCTCCCCGGACTTCAGCGTCACGCGTGTCGGTGAGACTGATGAGACCATCGCCCCGGTCTTGACCTCGACCGTGCGATCGGTCAGAGCCTTGGCCGTGTACTCGCGGATCTTCGGCTTGAACATGGAGAAGAGCTCGGGCCCGGCCTCGACCAGGGTTATGCGCGCCTGCTCCTGCGGAAGCGACGGGTAGTCCTTGGCGAAGTCGGCGCGGTAGAGCTCCGCGACGGCTCCTGCCGTCTCAACTCCGGTCGGGCCGCCCCCGACGATGACAACGTTCAGCGCACCGTCCTCGACTAGGCTCGGGTCGCGCTCGGCGGCCTCCCAGCGCTCGAGGAGGTGATCCTTGAGGCGCACGGCGTTCGGCAGTGTGTACATCGGGAAGGCGTGGTCCTCTGCTCCGTCGGTCCCGAAGAAGTTGACCTCCGCGCCGAGGCCGAGGACGAGGTAGTCGTAGGAGAGCGGCGAGATCTCGGCAAAGGTGGCCTCGCGGGCGTCGAGGTCGATCGCGCTCACCGTTGCCTTGTGAATGCTTGTGTTCTCCTGGCGCTCGAGCAGGTCGCGGAGCGAATGGCCGACCGCAGTCGTCTCGAGGAGCCCCGTCGCCAGCTGGTAGAGGAGCGGCTGGAAGGTGTGGTAGTCGTGGCGGTCGACCAGCACGACCTCTGCATCCGCCTTCTCGAGCTTCTGTGCCGCGCCGACGCCGGCGAAGCCGCCTCCGAGGATGAGCACGCGTGGACGGTCGGCGCTCACGCCCGGATCCCCCACGACGAGTCGTCGCTTCGCCTGGCTCGAGCACGAGCAGGCCGTCTCCCGTCCGAAACGCGTTCGGCGCGCAGGTCATCGGCTCGACCGCGAGGCTTCGCCGGGCCACGTCCGGAAGCGGATCTCCGGTGAAGAGCTGCAGGTAGCGGTAGCCGTCGTCGAGCCAGAGGAGAAGCGACCGCTCGTCTTCGGGGTTGAGGAGCTCGACGCTCGCGAGGCCGTCGCTCGTCGCGCTCGAGGTCGGTGAAGGCGTGGTCGAGTTTCGCCGTGCCGATCGGCCGCGGCCGCCGGAAGTCGTACTCGGTGCCCTCGACGGGCTCCGAGCCGACCGGGATCCCGCGGTCGTTCGTTTGTCAGCACGGTTCGGCCGGGTGCGCGCAGGATCAGCTCGTCGACCTTCTCCGTGCCCATGGTCAGGTACGGGTGCATGCCGAACCCGTACGGGCAGGCCTCGGGCCCGATGTTGGTGGCGGTCGAAGTCACGCGAAGGCCGTCCTGCGAGAGCGAGTACTCGATTCCGAGCGCGAGCGAGAACGGATACCCGGGCTGAGGATGCAGCGTGTGCTCGAGCAGGACGCGGTCGGGCGAGTGTTCGGCGGCGGACCACGCCGACCAGCGGACGAGTCCGTGGATCGCGTTTCGCGCCGGGACCTCGTTGAGCGGCAGCTGGTGCTGGGCCCCGCCGAACTCGTAGGCGCCGTCCTCGATGCGGTTCGGCCATGGGGCGAGCACCTGCCCGCGCCCGGACGGCGCCAGCTCGTCGGCGGCGTACCCGTCGAGCACGTCCTGGTCCCCGACCGTGTAGGAGCGGAGGCCGGCACCGACCTCGGCGACGACGACTCGCTGCTCACCGGCGCGTAACTCGATCTGTTCACCCGAAAGGAGCGCATACGGCATCAGGCCGCGAGCCGCTCCAGCAGGTGGTCGCCGACGCGGAGCGCGTTCGCCATGGCGGTCAGCGCCGGATTGACGGCCCCGATGGAGGGGAAGAAGCTCGTGTCGACCACGTAGAGGTTGTCGAGCTCATGCGCGCGGCAATCGGTGTTCAGCACCGAGTCGGCAGGATCGGAGCCGAACCGGCACGTTCCCGCCTGGTGGGCGCAGCCGGCCTCCGGGATGTCGGTCTTCATGTACGCGAAGCGGTGGATGAGGTGTCCCGGGTTCATGTCCAGATCCCCGACGATCGACTTCACCTTTCCGTACAGCTGCTTCCTGGCCTCGGCGTTCGTCTCCGTGTAGCTCAGGGTGAGCTTGCCTTCTCGGTCGACGGTGACGCGGTTGTCGGGCCGGGGCAGGTCTTCAGTGGAGAGCCAGAAGTCGATCGCGTGGCGGGCGATACGGTCGAGCGAGAACTGGGGCGCCAGCTTCGTCTCGATTGGCTTCTCTCCGCGGAACATGGGTGATTGCGACTTGCCCACCATCTGGACGTTGCCCAGCGGGTAGTCGAAGTCGTCCGCTCCGAAGTAGAAATCGTTCAGCCCCAGCGTCTTCTGGAAGACGGTCGGGTTCTCTTCGCGGGAGAGGGCGAGCACTGCGGTGCTGTCGTGGAACATGAAGTTTCGCCCGACCTGATCCGAGGCGTTCGCGAGCCCGTTCGGGTGCTTGTCGCTCCCAGACTCGAGCAGGAGCTTCGCCGAGTTGGCGGCTCCGCAGGAGACGACGACCATCTCACTCGCGAAGGTCTCGGTCTCCCCGTTGTGCTCGACGACGACGCCAGTGACTGCCGTGCCCTCCGCGTTCGTCTCCAGCCTGACCGCCTTCGCGTTGGTGAGCAGCGTCACGTTCGGATGCTCGAGCGCTGGGCGTACGGCGATCACCTCGGCATCCGACTTCGCGTGGACAGCGCATGGGAAGCCGTCGCAGTTGGCGCAGCGCACGCACCTCGAGTAGGGCGGGTTCGACTCGTCGAGCATGATCCCGCACGGAGCGTGAAACGGGTGGTAGCCCGCGCCGGCCAGATCGTCCGAGAGCTGCTGGATGCGCGGCTCGTGCGAGACGGCCGGGTGCGGGTAGTCGCCGCTTGCATGCGGCTCGGTCGGATCCTCGCCGCGCGCTCCGTGAACCTGGTAGAGCTGCTCCGCCTTCGTGTAGTACGGCTCGAGCTCGTCGTAGGAGATCGGCCATGCGGGCGACAATCCGTCGTGGTGCTTGAGCTCGCCGAAATCCTCCTTGCGAAGGCGGTAGAGGGCCGCGCCGTAGAGCTTCGTCGCGCCGCCGACGAAGTAGTGCACTTGCGGCTGGAACGCCTTGCCCTTGGAGTCGTACCAGGTGTCGTCCGAGACGTAGCGGTTCTCGACGAAGACGTCCTGGGCGAGCCAGTTCTGGGGCTCGCGAGGGAGCCAGTCCCCGCGTTCGAGCAACAGGATCTTCTTGCCCGACGGGGCCAGATGATGGGCGAGCGTCCCGCCGCCTGCGCCGGTGCCGATGATGATCACGTCATAGGCGTCCATGGGACCTCCTCACGTAGGGGCGAGCGACGCCGCCGAGCATCAATACTCCGCCAGCATCTCGGGGACGACGATGCGCGCTGCGGCCTCGATCAGCGCGAGGTGCGAGAAGGCCTGCGGGAAGTTGCCCAGGTGCCGGCCCGTCGCGGCGTCGAACTCCTCCGCATAGAGGCCGAGCGGCGAGGCGACCCTGAGCAGGCGCTCCATCAGATCGCGCGCCCGCTGCAGCTCGCCGACGATCGCGAGGGCTGACACGAGCCAGAAGGAGCAGATGAGGAAGGTCCCTTCCTTGCCCGAGAGCCCGTCGTCGGTCTCGTCGGTCTTGTAACGCAGCACGAAGCCGTCCTCGGTCAGGTCGTCGGCGATCGCCTCGACGGACTTGCGCAGAAGCTTGTCGTCGCCGGGCAGGAAGCCGAAGATCGCCGCCAGGAGCGTAGAAGCGTCCAGCGCGTCGGTCTCGTAGTGCTGGCGGAGGACTCCGCCTTTGGCGCCGTGCTCGAGGATGTCGGCGTGGATCTCGTCGGCGACGGTGCGCCACTTCTCCTGCTGTTCGGGATCAGCCCGGATCTCCGCGAGCTTGGCGGCTCGGTCGAGCGCGACCCAGCACATGAGCTTGGACGAGACATATTGCTGCGGCTTGCCGCGCGCCTCCCAGATCCCC
The DNA here is from genome assembly GCA_963766725.1 of uncultured Actinomycetes bacterium. Taxonomy (GTDB): domain Bacteria; phylum Actinomycetota; class Thermoleophilia; order Gaiellales; family Gaiellaceae; genus DATEOR01. The sequence continues at coordinate 169,672 of CAVYBK010000006.1, read as the reverse complement.
TGGTCGGGGTTCTGCCAGACCGCTGTCGCACACTCGGCCTGTGACTGGACGATCGGCCACAGGCTGCGCGGCAGGCGGTCGCTGTGCTGCGTGTGTAGGAGGATGGAGTCGAGCACCGCTCCGAAGACGTCGTTCTGCTTCTGGTCGAACGCGCCATTGCCGATGCGGACGGGACGCGCCCCCGCATAGCCGGTCAGATCGTCGAGGGTTTCCTCCGTGAGGTCCCGCCGACCGTCGATCCCATACATGATCTGCAGCGAGCCGTCCTCTGTGGGCTCGAGGTCCGCGACGAACTCCATGAACTCGTCGGCTTCCGAGTTGAGGTTGAGGAAGTGGAGCGCCTGCAGGGTGAAGGTCGTGTCGCGGATCCAGGTGTAGCGGTAGTCCCAGTTGCGCTCGCCTCCGGGCGTCTCCGGCAGGGACGTCGTGAGCGCGGCGACGGTTGCCCCGGTGGGCATATACGTCAGGCCCTTGATCGTGAGCGCCGAGCGCTGGATCGGATCGCGCAGGCGGTGGTCGGGGATTCGCGCCCTGCTCAGCCAGGCGCGCCAGAAGCGGGTCGTGGCTGCGACCCGCGCCTCGGCCTCCTTGCTGTCGGCGGGCGCGGCCAGCTCCTCGGCCCATGAGAGGGCGCAGTACGCCTTTTCGCCCGCCTGGAGGACGTGGCGCCCGCGCACGCGCTCGCCCTCGATGTCGAGTGCGAGATCGGACACCAGGCGAAAGGTCTGCCCGGCCCCGCTCGCCTCGGCGGAGTGGCGGTCGCCGTCGTTCATCGTCCAGGCGGCGGGTGCGCGTCCATAGTCGAAGGCCGGCTCGCAGACGATTTCGAGCTCGACCTGTCCCTCGAGGCACTCGACCGTCCGCACGAGCATGTGGTCGGCATCGTCGTCCGCGGGAGGGCGCGTGTGCGGCGTGATCTCATCCTCGTGATCCCAGGGGCCGACCGTCAAAGCGTCAAAGACGCGCACCCAGCCGGATGGCGTCTTCCAGGTCGTTCGAAGGACATTCGTCCCGGGCTCGTACGAGCGCGCGGTCGGATGGTTGATCCCGAACGGCGCAAAGCGGAAGAAGCCGGCCTGTCGGTCGAGGAGGCTGCCGAAGATGCTCGGTGAGTCGAAGGACGGGATACAGAGCCAGTCGATCGCCCCGTCCGCGGCCACGAGCGCGCCGGTATGGCAGTCGGACAGGAACGCGTAGTCCGCGATCGGCGGAAACGGCGACGGTGCGGCGGCGCTCTGCGGGGCCGCCTGTGTGGTCGCGCCGGTGCTCATGACGAGATCCACGGTCCGTGCCAGCGGCCGTAGCCGGACAGCAGCTGGTCGGCCTCATCCGGGCCCCATGAGCCCTGGCGCATACGACTGGACCGGGGGAGGGGCGTCGAGGAGCGGCTGGAAGACTCGCCACGTTTCCTCGACCGCGTCCTGGCGCGTGAAGCGGATGCTCTCTCCGGTGAGAGCGGCGTTGAGGAGAACCTCGTACGGCGTCGCGCCCTCGCCGCCCTGCTGCGAGAACTCCAGGTCGAGCTGAACCTGGCCCGGCCCGTCCGCGCGGTGAGCCTCGAGCTCCATGCGGATGCCCGTCGTGGGGTCGAGCTTCACGACGAGCTGGTTCGGCTCCATGCTCCGGTCGAAGGCCTTGAAGCCGAGCCGAGGCGGGTGCTTGAAGACGAGCCTGAGCTCGGTCTGCATCACCGGCAGGCACTTCCCCGCGCGGATGAAGAAGGGCACGCCGGCCCAGCGCCAGTTCTCGATCTCGAGGCGCAGGGCCGACGTAGGTCTCGGTCGCTCGAGTCGGGGGCGACGCCGTCGATCGACTGGTACCCCTCGTACTGGCCGCGGACGTAGCTGCGCCGGGTCCGCCTCCTTGACCGCGCGAAACAGGGAGACCTGGGCGTCCTTGATCGTCTGGGGATCTCCCCGCGCCGGTGCCTCCATCGCGCAGAGAGAGACCACCTGCATGAGGTGGTTGACGACGACGTCGCGGAGCGCGCCGACGGGATCGTAGAAGTGGCCGCGATCCTCGACTCCGAAGTCCTCCGCCATCGTGATCTGGACGGAGGCGACGTAGTTGCGGCTCCAGATCGGCTCGAGCATCGCGTTCGCGAAGCGCAGGAAGACGATCTCGTCGGTGCCCATCTTCCCGAGGTAGTGGTCGATCCGGAAGAGCTGGGACTCGTCGATGTAGGCGTGGAGCTCGTCTGCCAGCGCACGGGCGGACTCGAGGTCGTGCCCGAACGGCTTCTCGACCACGACGCGCGCGTTCTTCGTCAGGCCCGCATCGGCCAGCCCTTTCACGACTCTGCCGAAGAGAAACGGCGGGATCTCGAGATAGAAGACGGGCAGCGTCGCGCTGTCGATCGCCGCGGCAACCCGGCCGTACGTCGCGTCGTCCGCAAAGTCGCCGGCCACGTATGAGAGGCGCTTGGCCAGGCGTTGGAAGACGTCTTCGTCCAGCTCCTCGCCCGTGCCGACGATCGACTCGCGCGCACGCTCCACGAGCTGGTCTATCGACCAGTCGTCGACCGCGACGCCGAGGATCGGGCAGTCGAGCAGGCCGCGCTGCTCGAGGCGATACAGCGACCGAAACGTCATCACCTTCGCCAGGTCGCCCGTGATCCCGAAGATCACGAGGTGGTCGGCGCGGCGGCCTTCGAGCTGTGGCGGTTGGGCCACCTGGGTGGCGGGTGCGTCAGCGATCACTATTTCCCCTTTCCTTGGGTCGTAGCCCAGGCCGCGAGGCCGACGAGCTCGCCCAGCTGCTCGATCCTGAGGAGGTCGAGGCCGAGCTCGGCCAGCCGATCGATGTATCCGTGCAATTGCGCCTGGTCGACGACCGTGCCTGTCAAGACTGTGGTGCCCTCCACCCGCTCCATTCGCATGCCGTTGAAGAGGAACGCGAAGCGGTCGTCGAGCTCTCCTCGAACGACGATCCGGTATGTCGCGCCCATGTCGGGCGAGCGTGACGCAGAAGTAGGTGAGGGAAGCCGAGCGCGCGGCGATTCACCTAGGTGGACCGCAGCCGGAGGTCAGATCAGGCCGGCGGAGCGCGCCTTGCGGATCGCCTCGGACCGAGACGACGCGCCGAGCTTGCGGAAGATCGACCTCGTATGGCTGTGCACGGTGTTGTGCGAGACGTAGAGCTCACGGCCGATGTCGCGCTCGGACAGGGGCCCGGTGAGCATTCGCAGGACGACCACCTCGCGTTCGCTCAAATCGGCCTGTCCGCGAGAGGGACCTGTGCGGACCGGCAGTTCCTTCGCCGACTCTGCGCCGAACGCATGCCCGAGTGCTTCCTCGATCGTCCCGTGCTCCCGGTGCCAGGCCAGTGCGCGGCGGTGGAGGGTGGGTGCGAGACCCGGCTCGCGATGCTCGAGCTCGACGCGCAGGAGCTGAGCGAAGAGCTGATGGAAGCGGTACCACTCGCCGCGGTCGTCGAGCGGCACCAGGAAGAGATTCGTGCGAGCGAGCTCGCGAAGCCGTTCAGCGCTTCCTTCCTTCTCGAGCACGGCGTCGCAGAGGGGGCCGCACATTCGTCCCAGGATCGAAGAACGGAGCATGAGGGTCTGGACGTCGGGGTCATGGTGGTTCAGCACCTCGTCGACCAGGAAGTCGACCACGTGACGGTTCCCACCGCTGAACCTGGACACGAACTCGGAACGGTCGGGCGTCGCCTGCAGCGAGAGAGCCGCGAGGTAGATCCCCGCCGGCCAGCCCTCCGTGCGCTCAACGAGCGCTTCGACCTGCTCGCGTTCGAGCCCGAGCCCGAGTAAGTCGTTCAGGAGCGCTGCTGCCTCGGTCGCGTCGAACCCGAGCTCCGCCGCGCGGAGCTCGAGCAGCTCACCGTGCGCGCGCAACGCCCCCAGCGACAGCGCCGGCTCGCTCCGCGTGGCAATGACGAGTCTGGAACGTGGAGGGCACGCGGTCGATGAACCAGGCGAGAGAGTCGCGGGCCGGCCCGCTCGTGAGCTCGTGGAAGTCGTCGAGGACGAGGGCTGCAGGGCCGAAAGCCGCGAGTGCGTTGATCAGCTCCGGCAGGACAACGTCCACGATGGTCGCCGCGTCGACGTGCTCGGGGATGGCCCGGACCTCGAGCTCCGGGCACGCTTCGACGAGCGCGGCGGTCACGTAAGACCAGAGGACGACCGGGTCGTTGTCTCCTTCGTCGACTGTCAGCCATGCGATCGGCTGCTGCGGTGTCAGCTCGCGCCACGCTCCGAGGAGTGTGGTCTTCCCGTATCCCGCTGGTGCGGCCAGGGCCGTCAACTTGGTGCCCGCAGGAGCCTGGAGCCGCTTGACGAGACGGACGCGCAGGACCGTCTGCTCCCTCCCGGCCGGAGGATGCAGCTTCGTCGTCAGCAGCGGCGGCGGACGGGCCGGCTGCTGAGGCGGCCCCCCCGCGTGCAGGGTCACGCCCATGGCGAAAGGCTACTCAACGCTCTATCCCCGCACATACGTCGTTCGGCCCTACCTCATGCAAGACAGTCGCCGGGTGCCACGCGTAGGTCGGACACGGGGTCAGGTTCACCTAGGTGAAGTCGGCCGCTGCTCACCTAACCACACCCGAGACTGGCCGCATGCCGACGCACGCCGAGATTTGACGAGCCGTCTCGGGGCCTCGACGCGGCTTCCCCGCTCGTCGGGGCGGATTAAGGTCGTCGGATGAGCGCCTCGGTGGACCGAACCGCTTCGCAGCCGCAACGCGCGGGGCTCGTCCTCACGGCGCTGATCCTGGTCGCCGCGGTCGCGAACCTGAACCTGGCCGTCGCCAACGTCGCGCTGCCGTCGATCGGAGAGCACTTCGACTCGAGCCAGACGGCGCTCGATCTCGTCGCGGTCGGCTACTCCCTCGGCCTGGCGTGCTCGGTGCTCTGGCTCGGGGCGCTCGGCGACCGCTACGGCCGGAAGCTCATGCTCTGATCGGCACCGTGCTCGCGATTCCAGCCTCGCTCCTCGCCGCATGGGCCCCGTCGGACATCGTTCTCATCGTCGCGCGCATCGGCGGCGGCGTCGCCGCGGGCATGGCCTACCCGACGACGCTCGCTCTCATCACCGCGCTCTGGTCCGGCCCGGGGCGGACGAAGGCGATCGCGCTCTGGTCGGGCATCGGCGGCGCGATCGCCGCGCTCGGGCCGCTGCTCTCCGGTCTTCTCCTCGAGCACTTCTGGTGGGGCTCCGTGTTCCTCCTGACCCTTCCGCTTGCGGTGGTGGCGATCGTGATGGCTATACGCCTCGTGCCCGCTCACGTGAACGAAGGGACCGAGCCGGTCGACAACCTCGGCGGAATCCTCTCGCTCGTGCTCGTCGGCGCGCTGATCCTCTCGATCAACTTCGCGCCGGTGCCGGACAAGGGCGCGCTGAGCATCGGGCTCGCGCTCGTCGCGGTCGCCGCGCTCGCGCTTTTCTACCTCCGTCAGCGACGAGCTTCGAACCCGCTCTACGACCTCGACGTGGCCGCACGACCGCCGTTCTGGGTGGCCGCGTGCGCGGGGATCATCGTCTTCGGCTCGCTGATGGGGGCGATGTTCGTTGGCCAGCAGTACTTGCAGAACGTTCTCGGCTACTCGACCCTGGACGCCGGCCTCGCCATCCTGCCCGCCGCGTTCTGCATGGTGCTCGTCGCCCCGCGCTCGGCGAAGATCGTCGAAGCCCGTGGCGCCCGCTTCACGCTCCTCTCCGGCTACGTCTTCGTCATGCTCGGCTTCCTCACGATGCTCCTCCTCTGGAAGGAGGACGCCTCGTACTGGAAAGTCGGTCTCGGCTACGCCCTCGTCGGGATCGGGGTCGGCCTCGCAGGCACCCCGGCTTCACACTCCCTCACCGGCTCCGTGCCCGTCCGGCGGGCGGGGATGGCATCGGGAACGGCGGACCTCCAGCGCGACCTGGGCGGCGCCGTCATGCAGTCGATCTTCGGCGCGCTCCTCACAGCAGGCTATGCCTCCGCCTTCGCGAGCCAGATCGCCGAGTCGAACAAGCAGGTGTCCGACAACGTCGCAGGCCAGCTGACGAAGTCGTTCGACGGCGCCGAGGCGATCGCCCAGGAATATCCGCAGTACTCGAGCCAGATCACGGCGGCCGCGAAGACCTCGTTCGTCCAGGGAGACCAGTGGGCCTACCTGGCCGGAATCGTCGCGGTCCTCCTCGGTGCCGTCGTCGTCGCCCGGTTCTTCCCCCGCTTCGAGCGGGAGCAGGAGCTCCTCGCCGCCTATCAGGCCGAGGACAGGCGTCCGGCCGACCCGGACACCCGTGCCGCCGGGACCGCGAGCCCGAGCCCGGCTTGACGACCGCGGCGCCCGAACCAGAGGAGCGCGTGTTCCTCGAGCCGCGCTGGCCGATCGTGGCGACGCTCGGCTTCTTCATCGCGATCTCGATCGTCCTGCGGGTCGCGGTGCCGGACCGCTCCTCGCTGGGGCCGGACTGGCTGGTCCCGGCGGTCGAGATCGGACTGCTGCTCGTCCTTCTGGCGGCGGACCCCGCCCGCGTGAGCGGGCGCAGGCGCTGGCTCAGACGGCTTGCCATCGGGCTGGTCGGCCTGCTCGGCTGCGCTGCGCTCGCGTCCACGGTCCAGCTGATCGTCGACCTGGTCGAGGGCACCAAGGTGACGAACTCGGCGAGCGACCTGCTCGCGTCGGGCGCTCTCATCTGGCTCGGCAACGTCCTCGTCTTCAGCCTCTTCTACTGGTTGCTCGACAGCGGCGGGCCCGCTCGCGCGCTACCGGGGCGACCGCCCCTATCCCGACTTCGCCTTCACGCAGCACATGAGCCCGGAGCTCTCGCCGCCGGGCTGGCGCACGCAATACGCCGACTACCTCATCCTCGCTCTGACGACGAGCACCGCCTTCAGCCCGACCGACGTGATGCCCATGGCCCGCTGGGCGAAGCTGACGATGGCGCTCCAGTCGCTGATCTCGCTGACGGTCGTCGGGCTCGTGATCGCGCGCGCCGTCAACGTCTTCGCCTGACCGTGCAGCCCGACGAGAGGAGGGAGCGCCGGGTCGAGCTGTTCGCCACGATCCTGCTCGCCGTCGCGGCGGTCGCGACGGCGTGGAGCACGTACCAGTCGACGCAATGGAGGGGACAGCAGGCGGTGAACACCAGCAAGGGGACGGCGGCGCGCATCGAGTCGTCCGAGGCCGCGACCCGGGCAGGGCAGCTCACGCAGATCGACATCGCCACCTTCGTGCAATGGACCGATGCGCACCTGGCGGGAAACCGCGAACTGGCGGAGTTCTACCGGCGTCGGTTCCGCCCCGAGTTCCAGCCCGCGTTCGCCGCGTGGATCGCGACGGCGCCGTTCACGAATCCGGATGCGCCGCTGTCCCCGTTCGCGATGCCGGAGTACAGCGTTTCCGAAGACGTGCGGAGCTCGCAGCTGAACGCTGAGGCCGGAGGGCATTCCGACGACGCCGAGCTCGCCAACCAGCGCGCGGACAACTACGTGCTCGCCGTCGTACTGCTCGCCTCAGCGCTGTTCTTCGCCGGGATCTCCACGAAGCTGCATCGGCTGCGCCAGCGGGAGGCCCTTCTGGCGCTCGGCTGGCTCATCTTTCTCGGCACGGTGATCTGGCTGATCACCTCGCCGGTGCAGATCTCCGTTTGAGCGTTCCCTAGGCCGTCTGCGGCCGGGGAGGTGCGACTGGCTGGTCGCTCGTCGCCTCGACTTCTCTCGCCCCCTCGGAGACGGATGCGATCACGACGGCGCCGAGGAGGGCGAGCGCCAGCCCCGCGACTGCCAGGACGACATGCCACGCAGGCGGCTGGTCGAGGCGCTCCTCGAGGACGAGCACGCCGAGCATCACGCTCACGACCGGATTGACGACGGAGACAGTCGCCACGGAAGTCACGAGCTTCCCGGTCGCAAGCGAGATCTGCTGGATGTAGAAGCCGCCGAGCCCGCCGATCGCCATCACCCAGAACTCCCAGCCCTCCAGCACGCTCGCTGCACCGTCGGTGTGCAGGTTCTCGACAACTGGCTTCATCAGCGTCGCCGAAACGCCGTAGAGGATGCCGGCGATGGCGCCGTAGACGGTTGCCCGTGCCGAAAGATCGCCCCGCCGCCCGAAGAGCAGCAGGCAGATGCAGATCGTGCCGAGGACGACGAACGCCGAGAGCCACGCGGAGCCCGGCGCGTCGTCGAGGCCCCCTGCGGGATCGCCGAAGCTCGCGAAGATGGCGAGGCCGGCGACGACGATGGCGGCCCCGAGGATGTGGCGGCGCGTGATCGTCTGGTTCGTCAAGAAGTACCCGAGCGGCATGGCCCAGATGACCGCGGTCACGAGCAGCGGCTGGATGATCGCGACCCGCCCGCGGTCGAGGGCCGCCGCCTGTAGGACGCACACCCACCAACTGAGCGCCGAGACCGACGAGCCAGACCTTGTTCGTCAAGAGCTTGGCGAAGGCTTTCGGGCTCCCCCCGAAGATGTCGGAGCCCATCGTCGCCCGCTGCCAGAGCGTGGCCGCGAGCGCGAACGAGAACGACGGCGAGAATCGCGAGGACTGCGGCTACCTGATCCAATGCAGGTCCCATGATCCCGAAAAAGCGGGCGGCCGTTCAACCCGCGGCATGATCTTCGTCATCGCGGTCATCCTCGCCGTCTTCGTCGTCCCGGCGCCATGGGGCCTCGTCCTGGTCGGCGTGGCGGCCGTGATCGAGATCGGCGAGACCTTCTTCTGGATCTGGCTCTCGCAGCGCCACCGCGTGAAGATGGGCGCCGAGACCATGCTCGGCGCGCGGGCCGAAGTGGCGTCTGCATGCCGGCCGGAAGGGCAGGTGCGCATCCAGGGAGAGCTCTGGCGCGCGCGCTGCGAGGCCGGGGCGGACCAGGGGGCCTGGGTGCGGGTCGTCGAGCGCGACGGCCTGACCCTTCTCGTCGAGCCCGAGTAGCGTGCATGATCCCGCCGATGGCGTCCATCCACGACGTACCACCGGACGCGTTCAACTACGTCTGGGACAACTCGATCGAGCCTGCGCTCGAGATCGAGTCGGGCGAATCGGTGCAGCTGCACGTGCGCGACGCCTCGGACGAGCAGATCCACAAGGGCTCCGGAGTCGAGGACGTGGCGAAGCTCGACTTCTCGCACGTGAACCCGGTCAGCGGCCCGATCTTCGTCAAGGGGGCGGAGCCGGGCGACGTGCTCGAGGTCGAGCTCCTCGCGTTCGAGGCCAAGGACTGGGGCTGGACGGCGATCATCCCCGGCTTCGGCCTCCTCGCGGACGAGTTCCCGGACCCGTGGCTTCGGATCTCCGAGGTCGACGCGGCGGCGGGCAAGGTGCGCTTCGGGGAGAAGGTCACGCTCCCGCACCGGCCCTTCCCGGGCACGCTCGGGGTCGCGATGCCCGAGCCCGGCGAGCACTCGATCGTGCCGCCGTCCCGCTTCGGCGGGAACATGGACGTCAAGCACCTCCGCACCGGGGTCAGCCTCTTCCTGCCGGTCGGCGTCGAGGGAGCCCTGTTCTCCCTCGGCGACACGCACGCCGCCCAGGGCGACGGCGAGGTCTGCGGCACGGCGATCGAGACCGCCATGGACGTGATCCTTCGGCTCACGGTTCGGCGTGACTTCTCGATCGAGGCGCCGCAGTTCCACCTGCCGGCCGGCGCGGGGTGGACGACGCGCGGACGAGCTTCCACGTCTGCACAGGAGTCGGGCCCGACCTGATGGAAGCCTCGCGCGATGCCGTCCGCGCGACGATCGCCCACCTCGGCGACCGGTACGGGCTCGAGCGGGAGGAGGCCTACGCCGTCGCGAGCGTGGCCGCCGACCTGCGCATCCACGAGGTCGTCGACGCGCCCAACTGGGTCGTCGGCGCATTCATCCCGGAAGCGATCTTCGAAGGAGGTAGATGACGATGAGCGAGATTGCGGAACCAACTGCGGCGGCCGAGCGGCCTCGTGGCACCCTGCGCCGGGAGCTCAGAGTCTGGGAGGCGTTTGCGATCTCTGTCGGGATCATGGCGCCCACCGCGGCAATGGCGTTGAACGGCGTCCTGCCGGCAGGCATCGTCGGGCGGGCCGTCCCGCTGGCATTTCTCCTGGCCTCGGTCGCGATCGCGCTCGTCTCGTACGCCTTCATCCGTCTGACGAGCTTCTTCAACCACGCGGGCTCGGCCTACGCCCTCGCAGGCGTGACGCTCGGGCCGCGCGCGGGCTTCTTCGCGTGCTGGGCCCTGCTCGGCACCTACTCCGCCTTCCTCGCGGCCAACTTCGCCGAGATCGGCCTCTTCGGGGAGTCGTTCTTCAGCGGCATCGGGATCTGGGACAACCCCGACTGGGTGATCATCTCCCTCGTCGCGGCCGCGCTCATCTGGCTCTTCGCCTACAACGACATCAAGGCCGTGACGCGCTCGCTCCTCGGCTTCGAGGCGATCTCCGTCGCGCTCGTCACCATCCTGATCATCGTCATCTACGTGAAGGTGATCGGCGGGAACGCGCCGAACGGGCAGGACTTCACGCTCAAGCCGTTCGTCCCCGCGGAGGGAGTCGGGCTCAGTGCGGTCGCGTTCGCGTCGGTCTTCGGCTTCCTCTCCTTCGGCGGCTTCGAAGGCGCCGCCGCGCTCGGCGAGGAGACCAACAACCCGCGCCGCAACGTGCCGCTCGCCATCGCCGTGGCGGTCGGGTTCTGCGGCATCTTCTACACGCTCGTCATGTTCGGCCAGTCGCTCGGCTTCGGCATCGACCAGGCCGGGATCGACGCGTTTTCCAGCTCCTCGGCGCCCCTCGACGAGCTCTCGAAGAGCTACGTCGGTGACGGCATGGCCGACGCGATCAACCTCGGCGCGATGCTGAGTGCCTTTGCGAGCGGCCTCGGCTGCGCGGTCGGGGCGGCGAGGCTCCTCTTCGCCCTGGGGCGCGACGGCTTCGTCACGACGCGGCTCGGCGACACCTCACGGAGGACCGGCGCACCGATCGTCTCGCTCGCCGTCGTGATGGCCTTCGCCGTCGTCGTCGGCGTCGCGCTTCGCATCAACGGGACGACGTCGGTGAACGCGTTCTTCTACATGGGGACGATCGGCGTCCTCAGCATGCTGGTCGCGTACATCGTCGTGAACCTCGGAGCGATGAGGTTCCTCCACCTCGGCCGTCGCGAAGCGCTCTGGCGCGTGACCGTCCCGATCCTCGCGATCGTTGCGCTCGTCTACGTGATCTACAAGAACGTGTGGCCGAGGCCGGCGTACCCGTACGACAACTTCCCGCTCATGGTCGGCGGGTGGCTCCTGCTCGGGATCCTCATCACGCTCTTCTATCCTGGACTGGCGCGCAGGGTCGGGATCGGCCTGTCCGAAGCCGAAGGAATCAAGGCGTCCGACGACGAGGAGGTCGCGCGTAGCGAGGTCTAGACCCGCATAGACTGAGCGCATGGCGACCGAGCCCGCCACGACCCGGCGCGGCGAGCTCCCCCCAGAGCTCGACGACCCGCTTTTCTGGCAGGCGATCGGCCAGTTCGACCGGGCGCTCCCGACGGCGGGGATCAACCCGTTCGTCGCGGAGGTGCTCCGCTATCCCGAGCGCGGCCTCGCCACGTCCATCCCCGTTCGCCTGGACGACGGCACGCTCGGCGTCTACCCGGGCTATCGCGTCCAGCATTCGAGCGTCCTTGGCCCGACGAAGGGCGGGATCCGCTACGACAAGGCGGTGACGCTCGGCGAGTGCGCCGCGCTCGCGATGTGGATGACCTGGAAGTGCGCGCTTCTGCGCCTCCCGTACGGCGGCGCGAAGGGCGGAGTGCGCTGCAACCCGCGGAACCTCTCCCGCGGAGAGCTCGAGCGCCTGACGCGGAGGTTCACGGCCGAGCTCCTGCCGATCATCGGCCCGCAGCGAGACATCCCCGCTCCCGACATGGCCACCGACGAGCAGACGATGGCCTGGATGATGGACACCTACTCGATGCAGGTCGGCCACGCCGTGCCGGAGATCGTCACCGGCAAGCCGCTCTCCGTGGGCGGCAGCGTCCTCCGGCCCGAGGCGACCGGGATCGGGGTCGTCATGGTCGTGGAGGAGGCCGTGCGCCGGCTCGGCTGGTCGCTCGCAAAGCTCGAGCTGCGTCGTCCAGGGCTACGGGAAGGTCGGCGCGGTCGCGGCCCACGAGCTCGCCCTCCGCGGGGCTCGCGTCGTCGGCGTCTCCGACATCGCCGGCGGCGTCCACGACGAGCGCGGTCTCGACCTGAAGCGCTCGACGAGTGGCGCGGCGACGCACGACGGCATCGCCGGCTTCCCGGGATCGACAGGACGTCTCGAATCGCGGCCTCCTCGAGCTTCCCTGCGACGTGCTCGTCCTCGCCGCCACGGAGAACCAGGTCACCGCGGCGAACGCGGGCCTGGCTGCAGACGAAGCTCGTCGCCGAGGGCGCGAACGGGCCGACGTCCCTCGAGGGAGACGAGATCCTCGGCGAGCGCGGCATCCCCGTCCTCCCCGACATCCTCACCAACGCGGGCGGCGTGGCCGTCTCGTACTTCGAGTGGGTGCAGGACATCCAGCGACTCTTCTGGGGCCCGGACGAGATCCGCTCGCGCCTCGCCGACCTCATGGGCGACGCGCTCAGCCGGGTGTGGGACCTCTCGGAGAGCGAGGCGCTTCCGTTCCGGCGCGCGGCGCTCGTCACGAGCATCCGCGAGGTTGCCGAGGCCCTCGAGGCGCGCGGGATTCACCCGTGATCGTCCGCGAGGCCCTCATGTCGGATCCCCTCGTGCTGCAGGCGAATGCGAATGCGCGCGAGGCGGCCGAGCTCTTGACGCATCCCAACGTGTCGAGCGTGCTCGTTGCAGACGGCGAGAAGCTCGTCGGCTGCATCGGCGCCGAGAACATCGTCGCCGCGGTCGCGAAGGGCGTCGACCTGGAGTCGGCGACGGCCGGAGAGGTCGCCGACGGAGACGTCGTCACCATCTCGCCGGACATCCCGCTGGACGAGGCGCTCCACCGCATGGCCGAGCTCGACGTGGAGCGGCTGCCCGTCACGGACGACGGCCGCCTGCTCGGCGTCGTCGCCAGAGAGCCCATCGCGCGCCGGCTCGCCGAGGACGAGCCGCCGGCTCCCCTCGAGGAGAGCTGATGCAGGAGCACCGCGTCGACGTCGGCGGACGCACCGTTTGCGTGGCGGAGGCCGGCGATCCCGAAGGCCACGCGGTCTTCTGCCTGCACGGCACGCCGGGCTCGCGGCTCTTCTGGCACGAGGTCGTTGAGGACGCCGGTAGGCGAGGGATCCGCCTCCTCGCCTACGACCGGCCCGGGTACGGCGGCTCCGATCCGGATCCAGGCCGAGCGGTGGCGGATGCGGCCGACGACATCGCCGCGATCGCGGACGCCCTCGGCGTCGGACGCTATGCCGTCTACGGCGGCTCGGGCGGCGGGCCGCACGCGCTCGCGAACGCGGTGCGCCCGGAGCGCGTCGTTGCGGTAGCGGCTCTTGCCAGCGTGGCGCCCTGGGGCGCCGAAGGCCTCGACTGGCTCGACGGCATGGGCCAGGACAACCTCGACGAGTTCGGCGCCACCCTCGAGGGCGAGGAGCCGCTGCGCCGCTACCTGGAGGAGCAGCGCGAGGCGATGCTCGGCGGCTCACCGGAGGCGATCGCCGAGTCGCTCACCTCTCTCCTCTGCCCGCCCGACCGGGCCTGCCTCACCGGCGACGCTTGCGCGGTACTTCTACGAGCAGATCGCCGAGGCCCTGCGGAGCGGCGTCGACGGCTGGGTCGAGGACGACTTCGTCTTCGTCAAGCCGTGGGGATTCGAGTTCGACGAGGTCGAGCGTCCCGGTTCAGGTCTGGCACGGCTCCCAGGATCAGTTCGTCCCGGTCGCGCACGGCCGCTGGCTCGCGCAGCGGATCCCCGGCGCGGAGGAGCACGTCTACGACGAGGACGGCCACCTCACGCTGCAGATCGCGCGGATCGGCGACGTCCACGCCTGGCTCGTCAGCCACTTCTAGCTAGCAGCAGGTGTGCGCGGTGGGAGGGGCGCCGCCTTCGGCCTCCTCCGGCAGCTCGGCTGCGGCGAGCGCGGCTCCGTGCATGATGTCGTGCTCGCTCACCTCGAGCGTCTCGAGGCCGAAGTACGCGAGTGTCTCGCGGACGACGACGGCGCCGGCCGCGATCACCGGCGCCCGGTCGGGGTGCATGCCGCGGAGCGCGCGGATCTCCTCGACGCTCATCCCCTCGAGCCGCTCGGTCCAGGCCGCGACGGTCTCGGCGGAGAGCCGGTGGCCGTGCACGACGTCGGGATCTTCCTCCTCCAGGCCGAGATCGAGGGTGGCGATCGTCGTGATCGTCCCGGCGACGCCGATCGCGGCTCGCGGCCGGACCTCGGCTGGCACCGATCCGGCGAGCACGTCCCGCACGTGCGCGGCCGCCGCGCCGAAGTCGGTGCCGAAGCGCTCGGTGAGGCGGACGCAGCCCAGGTCGAGGCTCGTGTGGAAGGCGACGCCGTCGGGGCCGCCGAGGATGAGCTCGGTCGAGCCGCCGCCGACGTCGATGACAACCGTTCCCGGCGCGACGTCGCGTCCGGCGGAGACTCCGCGGAAGGTGAGGAGCGCCTCCTCGTCGCCGCCGAGGAGCCGCGTCTTGAAGGCGTAGCTCCACTCGATCTCGCCGAGGAACGCCTCGCCGTTCTCGGCGTCGCGGACGGCGCTCGTCGCAAACGCGAGCGTGCGCTCGGCGCCCGCTTCCTCCGCCGCGCGCCGGTACTCGGCCAGGACGTTGCGGACGCGCGCGATGGCCTGCGGGAGGAGGATGCGTCGCTCGTCCACGCCCTCGCCCAGGCGCGTGATCTCGAGGCGCCGGTCGAGCTCGCGGACCGACCCGTCCTCGACGTCGGCCACGAGCAGCCGCGTCGAGTTCGTGCCGATGTCGACGGCGGCGACGCGCGTCACTTGTGGACGAGCAGCGCGCTTCGCAGCCGGCTGACGGTCTTCGTCATGTCGCCGATCGCCCAGGTGAGGACGGAGAAGCGGTCGAGCGACGCGCGCAGGTGCTCGAAATGCGGCTCGACCGACTCGACCCGCGAGCTCGCCCGTGCCGCGCGGCGCTCCAGTTCCTCGCTCTTCGTGGAAAGGTCTTCGAAGGCGGCCTGGAGGCGGTCGCCGACGGTCTGCAGCCGGCTCAGCGAGCGCAGTGCGAGCAGCGCGACGACGCTCGCGGCGAGCACGATTGCGGCGAAGAATGCGAGCGAGACCCACGTCCACCAGGGCATGGGACGAATGCTATCCTTGGGCTCGCGACGCGGGGTGGAGCAGTCAGGTAGCTCGCCGGGCTCATAACCCGGAGGTCGCAGGTTCAAATCCTGCCCCCGCTACTCGAAAAGGCCCTGCTAAGCGGGGCCTTTTCCGTTTCAGGCGCGCGCCTTGCACCCCGTCGGCGTGCAGACGATGCGAGCGGGCGGATCGTCGCCTTGCTTGACGGCTGCCTCGACCGGGCTCCGTCCCTGCGTTCGGAGCGCCTGCCGGGTCGCATCGGCGACGTCGCCGCGCTCGAGCCGGTTCATGGCTTCGCGCGAGACGTCGACACGGGTCCATACCTCTCGTCCATCAGAGGCGGTCGACCTGACCGTCCACGAAGCCCAGACGTCCTTCTTCTCGGGCGTCACCCTCTTCGATTCCCTGACCCTCCACTTCTCGGTCACGCGTGGCGCTCGCTCAGAGTTCTCGGCTCAGGCTCGTGGGAGGACGAAGAACGCGATCGCGGCGAGCTGGCAGCCGGCGGCGGCGAGCGTGAGCACGTGGAAGAGCTCGTGATAGCCGAAGACTGCCGGCGCGGGGTCCGGACGGCGGCGAGCGTAGACGATCGCACCTGCCGTATACAGAAGCCCGCCGGCGATCACGAGGATGAGGCCGGCTACCTCGACCTTGAGAAGCTGCGAGATCGCGACGACGCCGACCCAACCGAGCGCGAGGCCGATGGCTGCCGAGAGCCACTTGGGAGCGCGCACCCAGAAGAGCTTGAGCATGATCGCGAAGAACGCGCCGCTCCAGACGATCGACAGGACCGGCACCGCCCACCCCTTCGACATGACGAGCAGGCAGAAGGGTGTGTACGTGCCGGCGATGAGGAGATAGACGCCCGCATGATCGAGGCGTGCGAGCCACTGCCGTGCGGTCGGCGCCCACGTCGGCCGGTGGTACAGGGCGCTTGCCCCGAAGCACCCGGCGAGACAGCTCGCAAACACGATCGCGCTGAGCCTCGCCCGCCCTTCCTCGGCCGTGAGCACGAGCGGTACGCCGAGACCGACGGCCACATAGAAGCCGATCTCGTGGAAGACCCCACGGAGCCTCGGCTTCGTGCGCGCTAAAGGAGCATCCATCTGCACCATTTTACGCGGCGCCGCGGCCGGGCGGCGTGCGCGCTCGGTGCAGACTAGAATGGGTACAGCGTCGCGGTGGTTCTTCTCTCGCGCCCCCCTTTTCGAACGGCTGAGACCGGCGAGTTCGATAGAGGCGCTCCCCCGGCGAACTCCAGAAGGGGGATTCATGTCCATGAAGGAACGGCAGGCGGCGCTGAATCATCGTCTGAAGGCGGTTCGCAACGACGAGGCAGGCAAGGAAACGACCTTCGGCTGCGAGTGCGCGGACCTTCGGTGCAACGCGCGGCTCGAGCTGACCGGCGACGAGCGGAGTCGCAGCAGGTCGAATCCAAGCCTGTTCTGGGTGAAGCCCGGTCACGAGCTCGAGAATGAGCGGATCGTCGAGACAGGCGAACGGTATAGCGTCGTGAAGCTCGAAGCACAGCCGTTTTACGTGGTCTCGGCTCCGTCCTAGGGGCCCCTAACCGGACGGCGCGCGCGCTGTACGTGTAAAGTTGTCTGTGCAAACCAGGGCGAGTACCGAGGGTCATCCACCTTCCTACCCGTTCGTCAGTACTGGGTAAGGAGGTGTTTCTTCATGGCAACCGGAACCGTTAAGTGGTTCAACGATTCGAAGGGCTACGGCTTCATCAGCCCGGACGAGGGTGACAAGGATCTCTTCGTCCACCACTCGAACATCGCAGGCGACGGCTTCAAGTCCCTCACGGAGGGCGCGAAGGTCGAATACGAAGCCCGCGAGGGTCAGAAAGGCCCGGAGGCGACAAACGTCGCTCCCATCCAGTAGTTTCGGGGAGGCGTCATTTCCGTCAAGGAAGAGAAGATCGAGATGGAAGGCGAGGTCGTCGAGGCGTTGCGGAATCGAATGTTCCGCATCGCCCTCGACAACGGCCACGAGACGCTTGCGTACACGGCGGGGAAGATGCGGCGCTATCGCATCCGCATCTTCCTTGGCGACCGCGTGAAGGTCGAGCTCTCGCCGTACGACCTCACGCGAGGTCGCATCGTCTACCGGTACCGCTAGGCCCCGCCGAGCTACGCGGTGATCAGGATCGTGGCCGGCACCCACGGATGCTCGTAGGTGTCCGGCCCGAGCACCCCGCGCGCGGGTCGTAGCCCTTAGTCGCGCAGCTCGAGGATTCCGTCCGAGGCGAGCAGGCCGCGATCCTTGAGCCGCTTCCCGACGAGCTCTCGGAGGCGCTTGCGGGAGGCAGCGGTCTCCGGGCTCTCGGGATCCTCCTCCAGGCTGCGCCTGTAGGCGCTCGCGAGAAAGCCGACCTGGATGACGTCGCCGCCAGCCTCCTTGATCACGCCCTTGGCCTCGTCGATCGTGAGCGTGACCTGGGCGGGCACTTCCGGCTCGGGCTCCGGTTCCCGCGCCGCCGGCTCGGGCTCGATGTGCAGCGCAGGCGGCTCGTGGACCGGCTCGGGCGCAGACTCCGGCACCGGATCGGGGCGCGGCGCCGCGACCTCCTCGGACACGATGGGCTGGGCTTTCTCCTCGGCCTGCCAGAACTTCCATCTCATCCCCTGCGTTCTACCCGATGGGCCTGACGCCCGATCCGGCTTTACATTCCGCCGTGCCGGCGTTTTCCTTACGGAATGTGGCTCACGCCCGCCCGCAAGCGCCAATCCGTCGCGAACTAGCTTGGCGCTCGAGCTTCGGCGCCTGGAGGAGGACGGGAAGGTGGGCGCCGGCGCCGTCCGCGACGGTCGCTTCGCCGGCCGCCTTCTCGCGGCTCTGAACGAGAGCGAGGTTCGCGGCCGCCATGCCTGGGCGTCGCTCGCCGACCACGGCATCGCCGAGGGTGAGAGCCCTGCGATCTACCGCGACCTCTATTCGGTCGCCGGCGAGGCCTGGGTCGAGGCCGGCTACCTCGACCATTACGTCGTCGTCCCGGCTGCCGAAGACGTGCTTGCCGCCTGGTACGGCCTGTCCTTCGCCCAGCAACAGGTGCACGCGCAGGTCGCCCTGGAGCCCGCCTCCCTGCCCGAGCCCGACGGCTTCACCCTCCGGATCGGCGGGCCCGAGGATCTCGACCTCGCCATGGGACTCGCCTTCGTCATCTTCGACCACCAGGCATCGGCACCGACCTGGGCAGGCGCGCCCGCCCCGCCCGCAGAGGACGCGCGGGCCTCGTACGCCGAGTACCTCGCCGAGGACGGGGTGGCGTACTTCGTCGCAGAGCGGGAGGGCGAGCCCCTCGGCCACCTCATCCTCGAGCGGGTGGACGATGCGGAAACGGAGCTCACGATCGCGGCCACCGTCCCGGCTGCGCGGGGGCTCGGCGTCGGCACGGCGCTGACGAGGTACGCACTCGCGTGGGCCTGGGAGCAGGGCTACCGCTCGTGCATCACGGACTGGCGCTCCGCCAACCTTCTCGCGGCGCGTTTCTGGCCGAGCATGGGCTTCGAGCCGACCGCCTACCGGCTCTTCCGCTCGATCACGCTGACGCCGCGCTAGCCGGCGGCCCAGGGGCCGACGCCGCCGAAGCGCTCGGGCGTGATGTGGGTCACTCGGCCAGGCGGAGGATCCGGCATCGGCGGGAACGTCGTCCCCGGACCGATGTAGGTCTGCGCCAGCTCCTGCAGGAGCTCGGGCGCGCCGCCCTCGGTGACCCGGGCGCGGCCGTGGACGACGAGGTAGTGGCGCAGGCCCATCTCGTTCGTCTCTTTGCTCTCGACGGAGAGGGCGACGCGGGGGTCGTGCTCGATGTTGCGGAGCTTCTGCTGCGGGAAGAGATGGCCGGCCACGATCTCGTCCCCGTCCACCCCGACCCAGATGCAGGTCACCTGCGGGCTTCCGTCGGGGTTGAGCGTCACGAGGTGTGCGAGGGCTTCCGACTCCAGCAGGGCTCGGGCTTCCGGCGGGATCGGCGCCATCAGGAGGCCGTCCTGCCGCGCCTGCGGTCCTTGGCCCGGTCGAGGGCACGCCACGCTGGCGTGACGAGCGGGTCGGTGATCTTGCTCGCAAGCCTCACGACGGGCGTGAGGTAGTCGCCCGCGAGCCAGTAGACGAGCGCCGCGGAGAGGAGCCCGATCGCCGCGCCTCCGACGATGTCGCCGGGATAATGCAGCCCGGCGATCACGCCGCGTGACGGCGATCAGGGTCGCGGCGGCCAGGAAGGCGGCGCCCATGCGCCGGCCGATGAACGCGACCGCGAACGCAATCGCGAAGGCCGCGACCGCGTGGTCGCTCGGGAAGGAGGGCTCACTGGAGCGCGCGACGAGGAGGACGGTGTCGTGAGGGTGGGCGACGAAGGGCCGCGGCCGCTGCCAGAAGTGGGTGATCACCTGGCTCACGACGAGACCGAGGCCAGCGGCGGTCATGCCCGCGAGCGCGGCGATCTTCCAGCGGTACCAGGGCCCGGGCCGGTCGAGGAACCAGAGGCCGATCGTCGCCGCGGCGAAGAGCGGCACCGCCCAGACCGCGACGAAATCGCCGATCTCTTCCTCCAGGATGCCGTGACCCCGGAAGAGGTCGTTCAGGAAGTGGAACGCGGTCCAGTCGATCCCGCGACCCTAGCAGCGGGCGCTCGGCGCCTTGCGGCTAGACGGCTGCGCCCTTGAACTGCGGGATGATCTCGCTCCCGTAGGCGCGGAGGATGTCCTCCTGCCCGTGGGTCATCAGGTAGATGTTGTAGTGGTCGACGCCGATCGACTCGAGCTCCTTGAGCTTTGCGGTCACCTGCTCGACGTTCCCGATCACCGAGAAGCGGTCGCAGATCTCGTCCGTGACGAATTCGCCGTGGGCGGCGCCCTCGCGGCTGTGGTCCTTGTAGTCGTAGAACTTCCGCGCCTTGACGTAATCGGTCAGGTCCTTGGGGATCTCCGAGTTCTCCCCGTACCGCTCGATCAGGTCCATGACGTGGTTCGAGACCATCGCCGGGAACCAGCGCACGGCCTCGCGGGCCTCCTGCATGTCGTCCGTGATGATGCTCGGTGCGCAGACGAGGCACTGGAGCTCGTCCGGGTCGCGCCCGGCCTCGACCGCAGCGGCGCGCGCCTGGTCCATGATCCACTGGATGATCACCGGGTCGGCCAGCTGGATGATCACGCCGTCGCCGACGCGGCCGGCCACGCCGAGCGCGCGCGGGCCGTACGCGGCGACGTAGAGCGGGATGTCGGGCCGCCCCTGGGCCCATGTGAGCTCGAGCTCCTTCCCGTTCCACTCGACGGGCCGCCCGTTCATCAGCTCCTTCATCATCGCCAGGGCGGCCTCGAACTCGGCCATCTTCACCGGCTTGTAGCCGATCACTCTCCGGGCGGAGTCGCCGCGCCCGATCCCCATGACCATGCGCCCGTTCGAGATGTCGTGGAGGGTGGCGTAGGAGCTGGCGGTCACCGTCGGCTCGCGCGTCCCCGGGTTCGTGACGCAATGGCCCATCTTCAGGCGGTCGGTGTTCATCGCCAGGAGCGTCATCAGCGGATACGCGTCCTGCCAGAGGATGTGGGAGTCGTACGTCCAGCCGTACTCGAAGCCGTTGTCCTCCGCGAGCTTCATGAGCTCGACGAAGCGGGTGTGCGGCGGATCCGGCAGGACCGTGACGCCGAATGTGAGCATCGATGCCCTCCTCGGGATGGGAAGGCCGATTCTATTCCGCGGGCGAAGGTCCGTCGCCGTCCGCCCAGTCGGCGACCGCGCGCACGACCTGCACGAGGTCCGGCTTCGAGATCCGGTTCGAGAGGCGCAGCCACCCGGCGGTCGACGGCGTCGTGGGCTCGGAGGTCAGAACTTCGACGACCGGGATCCCGCGCTCGTAAAGCGTTGCGGCCTGGTTGCGACCGATGAGCCGTCCGCGGAAGACGACCGCGAGGTCCACATCCGGAAGCTCGCCCTTGGGCGGCTGTCTCTGTGCGTCGACCGTGAACCCCGCCTCCTCGAGCAGACCGCGGAGATCGGGCTGGCGGGCCGCGAGAAGCAGAATTCGGGTGCTCCTGTTTCCGTTCCCCGTTGACCCCCCGTGACCCATCACCGGGAATTTCCCCACTTTTGCCCGCGTTGCAACCCGTCATCGTGGGTAGTTTGCGCGGTATGAAGATCGAGACGCTGGACCACATCGCCCTCTGGGTCGGCGACCGGGACGAGCTGGCGGACTTCCTCGTCGACCGGCTGGGCATGCACGTCATCGACCGCACGGACAAGTTCACGCTCGTGGGGGCCGATGCGCGTCGCGGCAAGCTGACGCTGTTCGCCGCCGAGCCCGAGCGCGCTCCAGGCCCTCTCTCGCGGATCGGCCTGCGTGTGTTCGACCTCGATGAGGCGCTCGCCGAGCTCCCGCCCGACCTCGCGGTCGAGCGGCCGGAGGAAGGCCGCGTCGAGTTCGAGGGCCCGCAGCGCGTCCCGTTCGCGCTCGTGGCTGCCGACGACGGCGTCGCCTACGACCTCGACCACGTTGCGTTCCGGGTCGCGGACCCCGAGGCGACGTTTGCGCAGCTCGCCGAGCTCGGCTTCGACGTGCAGGACGGCCGGCTGAAGGCCGGCGACGCCTACGTCGACCTCGAGCAGGGCGAGACCGAGGAGCCGGAGCGGCCGCTGCTCAACCACCTCGGACTGCGCGTGGAGTCGGCAGACCACCACATCCGCGAGGCCGAGGAGCGCGGGCTCGAGATCGCCGACATCGTCGATGCGGCGAACACGTACGCCGTCTTCGTCTGGGGCCCGGACGGCATCAAGCTCGAGTACGTCGAGCACAAGCCGACCTTCTCGCTCGTCTAGCGAACTGCCCGACCTCGTCGTCGCGGGGGCGGGGATGGCCGGCCTGGCCGCGGCCGCACGTGCGCGCGAGCTCGGCGCCGGCATCGTCGTCCACGAGAAGGGGGACCGGCCGGGCGGGTCGATGTACCTCTCGAGCTGCGTCATCTGGCGCTACCGGGAATTCGAGCGTTTCCGGGAGGAGTGCGCGGGCGGCGACCCCGAGCTGCAGCGCGTGGTCTGGGAAGGCCTCGACGACGCGCTCGCGTGGCTCGAGGGGCTCGGCGCGCCGGTCGTCACGCGGGAGACCGGCAATCCACTCACGTCAGGTGTCCGCTTCGATCCGATGGGGCTCACCGAGGTTCTTGCCCGTCGCGCGGGCGACGTGCGGCTGGGCCGGCCGCTGACCGAGCTCCCCGACGGCGTGCCGGTCATCCTTGCGACCGGGGGGTTTCAGGGGGACGCGGAGCTCGTCCGCGAGCAGATCACGCCCGAGGCGCGAAGCCTCGTCCTGCGTGCGAACCCCTGGAGCACGGGGGACGGCCTTCGACTCGCGCGCGCGGCAGGAGCGGCCGAGAGCGTGGGCCTCGCGGAGTTCTACGGGCGCAACCTTGCCGCTGCGCCCGAGATTGCGTCCGCGGATTTCGTCGCCGCTGGCCCAGGTGTATGCAAAGCACGCGCGTGTCGAGAACCTCGCCGGCGACGTGTACGAGGCGCGCACATGGTCGGAGATCGACGTCGTCCAGTGGACGGCGCGCCAGCCCGGGGCCCGCGCCCGCTACGTCGTTCCCGACGACGCGCTGGCGGAGCCGGTCCGCGAGCGCACCGTCGGCGAGGTCATCGAGGCGGCCCGTGCCGCAGGGGCTCCGGTCGAGCGCCGCGACGGCGAGACGGCGGTCGAGGTGGTCGCGGGGATCACGACGACGCTGGGCGGGATCGCCGTCGACCCGCGCGGGCGCGCCGCCGACGGGCTCTGGGTTGCCGGTGCGGACGCGGGCGGGATCTCCACGGGCGGCTGGTCGAGCGCGCTCGCCTCGGCGCTCGTCTTCGGCAAGATCGCCGCCGAGGACGCCTTAGGCCGGTTGTAGGTACGCGCAGGGCCGGTCGTCCTGCGGGAGCGGGGAGGGCGCGACCTTGACGACCTCGAAGCGCGCGCCGTTCTCCTCCAGGTCGACCTGGGTCCCGGGAGCGGGCGGGTCTCCTTCGCGCTCGACCAGCTCGTAGCCGGTCGGGCGGGAGACGAACAGGATGTGCGTGCCGGCCATGCGGGCCGGATCTTACCCCTGCGCTGCCGCCACGTAGGCGGGCATGACGACGCGGATCGCCGTGCCGCCCTCCTCACGCGACTCGATGGAGAGCCGGCCGTTGAGGAGACGGACGCGCTCTTCGATCGCCTCGATGGAGGCCCGCCGCCGCTCGTCGACGCCGTCGTCGTCGACCTCGGTCGCGTAGTCGCCGTCGCGCGAGCTCCTCGACGGTCACTACGATCTGGCTCGGCCGACGGAGAACCGCCTGGTTGATCGCCTCGCGGATGACCTGGTAGAGGGCGACCTGGGCCTTCTCGCTCAGACGTTCGCCGGCTGCGACGCTCGTGGCGACCGTGATTCCCTGCGACTGCTCGACCTGATCGGCCAGGGCCTGCACGGCCGCCTCGAAGCCTGCGTCGCGGAGGACGAGCGGCTCGATCGCGAACGAGAGGTCGCGCAGCTCCTGAATGGTGCGCCGCTCGCGCTCGAGCGAGCTCTCGATCACCTTTGCCGCGTCCTCGTAGCGTCCGTCCTCGATCGACGCGAGCGCTGCGTCGTGCATGAGCGCGATCCCGGCCATTGCCTGCACGGGCCCGTCGTGGAGGAAGAGGGAGAGCCGGCGGCGCTCGTCCTGCTCGGCCGTGATGAGCTGCTCCGTCAGACGGCCGCGCTCGGCCTCGCGCTCCTGCGCCTCCATGACGAGGCGCGCGTTCTCGACCGCACGAGATGCGAAGTCACCGAGCACGGAGGCGCGAGTCCGGTCCCAGCGCTCGAAGGGCTCTGAGCGGACGATCTCGATCGACCCGACGGGTTCGCCTCGGACGGCGAGCGGCACGACGAGCTTGCCGTCCGTTTCCTTGACCTCCTCGCCGGGAGCGAGGAACCGCGCCGAGCGGGCGTCGAAGAGGCGCTTCGCCTCGTCGCAGGCTCGCTCAACGATCTCGTCCGGGTCGAGCGGGCCCGAAACGGCTGCGATGGATTCCACGAGCGACTCGAGGAAGCTCGCCTGCGCGGCCAGCTCGTCCTCGGCGGACTCGTGCCGGCGGCGCTCGGAGACGATCAGGTAGACGGCGAAGGCGCCTGCGAACGCGGTGGCGCCGATGAGGCCCGCGGCGGCGAGCGCCTCGCGGTTCAGAGCCCAGCCGACCGCGCTGATGACCGCGCAGCCGACGGTGGCCGCGACGAGGAAGCCCGGTACGTTTTTCCGGCTAATCGATGATCGACTCGCGGAGAGCGATCGCAACGGCATGGGTGCGCGTGTCGGCCTCGAGCTTGGCGAGGATGTGTCGCACGTGGCTCTTCACCGTCTCCTGGCTGATGAAGAGGCGGGCGGCGACATCGGCGTTCGACATGCCGTCGGCGAGCAGCTGCAGGATCTCACGCTCGCGCTGCGTCAGCATCTCCTCGCGCTCGCGCGTGAGGAGGGCGGGCATGAGGGCCGGATCGACGTAGCCCTCGCCGCTTGCGACCTTCTCGATGGCGCGCAGGAGAGTCTGGTGCGGGGCCTCTTTCAGGATGTAGCCCTTCGCACCGGCCTCGAGCCCGCGGCCGAGGAGGCTGCGCTCGCCGTACGCCGTGAAGATGAGCACCGCGGTGCCCGGTAGGCGCTCGGCGAGAATCTTGGTCGCCTCCAGGCCGTCCATCCCCGGCATGCGCACATCCATGATCACGACGTTCGGGCGGCGCCTCTCGGCGATCGCCACGGCGCTCGCGCCGTCCGACGCCTCTCCGACGACGCGGATCTGAGGCGAGCGGCTCAGCGAGAGTCGAAGCCCTTCGCGGACGACCTCATGATCGTCGGCGATCAGGCAGGTGATCTCGGTTGCGGCTCCGTTTGTGGACACTGCGGCTTCCCCCAAGGCACGATGATAATCGGGTGAGAGGGCGTCACACTTTAGAGGGACTTCTCGTTGACCCGATCGGTGGCGCAAAAACGGGTGCGCTGACGATCGAGGAAGACCTCATCGTCGAGGTCGAATACGGGGACGCGAGCAACGAGCGAATCATCTTTCCCGGGTTCGTGGACCTACATGTCTACGCGCCGGAAACCCTGATCGCTACAGGGGTTACGGGCTATCTTCAGACCGCGCAGAGACCCGTCGAGACGACCGACCCGCTCTGTCTCGGGCTGCACCTCGAGGGGCCGTTCCTGAACCCCGAGGCCGCAGGGGCCCTCCCGGTCGACGACCTCCTCCCGGTTGATCTCGATCTCCTCGCCGAATGGCTCGACCGCGGCGACGTCCGCCTCGTGACCATCGCTCCGGAGCTCGATTTTGCCCGTGACGCGATCCGGATCGTGGCCGAGCGGGCGGTCGCGGGAGTCGGCCATACGCTCGCCAACGCGGCGACGGCGCGCGCCGCGGTCGAGGCCGGAGCCCGCTTCGCCACCCACCTCTGGAACGCGATGTCGCCGCTCAAGGCGCGCGAGACGGGTCCCGTCGCCGCCCTGCTCCTGGACGAGCGCGTCACGCTCGGCCTCCTCGGGGACGGGCGCCATCTGCATCCGGGGGTGGAAGCCCTGACCGTGCGTGCGGCCGGGCCGGGCCGGATCGCGCTCACGAGCGACCGCGTCGCCCAGCCGCTCACGCCCGACAACCGTCTCGCCGGCGGCGACATCTCGGGAGCCGGGATCGTCGCGCGGTTTGCCCGCTTCGGGCTTCCCGAGGCCGCAGCGATGGCAAGCCTCGTTCCCGCGCAGCTCCTCGGCCTCACCGACCGCGGGCGCCTGGAGCCAGGCTTCAGAGCCGATCTCGCCCTGCTCGACGCGGGCCTAAGACCTTTGGAAACGGTGTCGGCCGGGAAGACGGTATGGGCCCTGCGCTATCCTGAAAGCTAGAAGTTGGACGAGATCCCGCCTAGTACCCACGCCCCGGGAAGCGGGGCGTGACCATTTTCCTCGAGATCCTCGCCGTTCTCCTGCTCGTCGCGGGGAACGCGTTCTTCGTTGCGGCCGAGTACTCGCTCGTAACGGCCAGGCGCTCGCGTCTGTCGGAGCTCGCCGCCGAGGGGAGCCGACGGGCAAGGATCGCTCTTCGGATCATGGACGATCCCGTGCGCTTCATCGGCACGGTCCAGCTCGGAATCACCGCCTTCTCGATCGCCCTCGGTGCGATCGGCGAGCCGCTCGTCGAGCACTTCCTCGACCCCGCGCTCGCGGCGACGGTCTCCTTCATCCTCGCGTTCGCGATCGTCACGTACCTGCACGTCGTCCTCGGCGAGCTCGTGCCGAAGGCCGTCGCGCTCACGAAGAACGAGAACACGGCGCTCTGGGTCGCGCTCCCGGTCGAGGCGTTCTACATCGGCACGTATCCGATCGTGTGGTTCCTGCAGAAGTCGGCGAACGCGTTCACGAGCCTCTTCGGCATCTCGCCGGCCCCGGCAGGGGTCGTCATCGCGGACGAGGACGAGATTCGGATGATGGTCGCGGCCGCCGAGGACACCGGCGTCATCCACGAGGAAGAAGAGGCGATGCTCTACAAGGTCTTCGACTTCGCGGACAAGGAGGTCCACGAGGTGATGGTGCCGCGGCCCGAGGTCGTGGCGCTCTCGATCGACCTCCCGCCCCACGAGTGCCTCGCCGCGGTGGTCGACTCGCCGTTCACGCGTTACCCGGTCTACCGGGGGTCGCTTGACGACGTCGTCGGCCTCCTGCACGTGCGCGACCTCTTCAGGGCCCTTTACGACCGCGGGATCGACAACGTCATGGTCGAGGAGCTCGTTCGCCCGGCCCATGTCGTCCCGGAGACGAAGGACCTCGCGGCGATGCTTGCGGAGTTCCGGCGCCAGAACCAGCACATGGCGCTCGTCGTCGACGAGTACGGCGCCTTCCAGGGGATCGTCACGCTCGAAGACCTGCTCGAGGAGATCGTGGGCGAGATCGAGGACGAGTACGACCTCCCGGACGAGTCGGTCGAGCGTATCGACGAGAGCCACATCCGGATCGACGGCACGTTCCCGATCGACGACTTCAACGAGGAGTTCAAGGCCGACCTGCCGCAGGAGGACTACCACACGGTCGCCGGCTTCGTCTTCGGCGAGCTCGGGCGTGCGGCCGCAGAAAGGCGACGAGGTCCTGCATGACGGCATGCGCTTCCACGTACTCGACGTCGACGGGCCGAGAATCGAGCGGCTCGAGGTCGAGTTCCTCCCCGAGGACGAAGCGGAGGAGCTCGCGGCAGCAGAGTAGGATCCCTCCGTGCCCCATCCGGCAATAGTCAGCGCATTTCTGGCGGCACCCGGAACCGTCCGGCGGCGTCCTCAGTCGCGCCAGTATGTCCATATTGACGCTCCCTGCGTCCTTGCCTGACGGCCCCGTGCACTCGCAAGAAACACGAGACCATCACCGGACGAGGCACTAAGTGGAGTTCGACCACATCGGCGTTCCGGCGGCCGCAAAGCGAGACGGCATGCGCTTCCTCGAGTCGAAGCGCCTCTGGCTCACGAGCCCGCGCGACCACCCCTACCGGGTGGAGTGGCTCTGGTACGAGCCTTCGAGCCCCGAGGCCGAGCTCATCCGCACGGTTCCGCACGTCGCGTACCGGGTGGACAGCCTCGAGGAGGCGATGGAAGGCGAGAAGACGATCGCGGAGCCATTCGACGTCTTCGGCGAGGTGCGTGTGTCGTTCATCGAGGTGGACGGGGCGCCGGTCGAGTTCGTCCAGCCGCTCTGACGTGCGCGCCACCGACAGGGTCATCCGCGAAGGGGCCAAGTGACCGCCGCCAAGGTGCGCTGGGGGTTCCTGTCCACCGCGAGGATCAACCGCCGGATCCTGGCGGCCGCCGAGAAGTCGGATCTCGCCGAGGTGGTCGCCGTCGCGAGCCGCGACGCCGACCGCGCCGAGGCGTATGCCGTCGAGCACGGCATCCAGCGCTCGCACGGGAGCTACGAGGCGCTCGTCGAGGACCCCGAGGTGGACGCCGTGTACATCTCCCTGCCGAACTCCCTCCACGTCGAGTGGTCGGTGCGGGCCCTCGCCGCCGGCAAGCACGTCCTCTGCGAGAAGCCGCTCACGCGCAGCCTGGAGGACGCGGAGGAGGCGTTCGACGCCGCCGAGCGCGCCGGCCGCATCCTGATGGAGGCCTTCATGTGGCGGCACAGCCCGCAGACGGCCAAGCTCGTCCAACTCGTGGAGGGCGGGGTGATCGGGGAGCTGCAGCTCGTGCGGGCGACCTTCAGCTTCCCGCTCGAAGGCCGGCGCAACATCCGTCTCGACCCCGATCTCGGCGGCGGTGCGCTCATGGACGTCGGCGCGTACTGCGTCAGCGCGGCCCGTCTCCTCGCCGGCGAGCCGGAACGGGTCTACGGCGAGCAGGTGATCGGCGACTCCCGCGTGGACGTCCTCTTCACCGGGGTCCTCCGCTTTCCCCGGGGCGTGCTCGCGGAGATCGACGCGGGTATGCACCTCCCGAGGCGCGACGGTCTCGAGGCGGTGGGGACCGAAGGCTCGCTCGTCATTCCCGACCCGTGGCTCGCCCAGCGCCTCGTCCTGCACCTGCGTCGCGGCGAGAGCCGCGAGGAGATCGCACTCCCGCCGGCAGACCCCTATCGCCTCGAGCTGGACAACATGTGCGCTGCGATCGCCGGCGAGGCCGAGCCGCTCCTCGGCCGCGACGACGCGGTGGGGCAGGCGCGGGCCCTCGAGGCGCTCTACCGCTCAGCCGACGAGGGCCGTCCGGTCGAGCTCTAGCCGTTCGTGAACCCGCGCGTGTCGACGACGCGGAAGTCCGACCCCTTGACCTTGCCGAGCGTGTGGAGCTGGTCGTTGTTCCACCCCGGGTCGGGCGCGCCGGTGAGATACCAGCTCGAGCCGTTGTCGGCGACGATCATCCCGTAGCGCTTGAGCGCCTTGAGGACGACTTGGGCCTGGTACGGAAAGTGGGACACCGGATAGTTCGCACGGAGTCGCAGGCGCAGGCCCATCGGCGGCAGTGACTTGCTCGTCAGGCTCGAGGCGAAGTGCCGTGCCGGATAGACGTAGGCGCGCCTGGAGCGGCTCACGGTGAAGCGGATGGCGTGGTCGATGTGGCCGGCGGCGACCTCTTCGTAGCGGACGAGGCCGGGGAGGATCGGCAGGCCGGCGGCGTCGGCCGACGTCCACCCGCGAGGCCGCAGCGCGTTCGAGGTCAGGCTCCAGATCGCGCCCGAGCCCGCGCTCCACGGCGAGGGGTAGAGGGCGAAGAGCTCGTAGAGCGTGCAGGAATCGGAGTCGACGATGATCGCGTGCCTGTCGCCGTCCGAGTCGTCGCCACCCTCGATCGCAACGCCGTTCGGGATCGGATAAGGCCCCGCGTCGCTCTCGTCGTCGTAGTGGAAGTCCACCGCCGACGTCGCCTGCGAAGAGTCGACCACCGTGATCGGGATCCCGATCGGCGCGCCTTCCCAGAGCCCCGAGCCGAAGTCGGCGTGGACGGGGAGCCCGGCGCCGATCGCGCGGACGACCTTCCTCGAGTTCGAGCGGAGGGGGAGCTTGCCGACCGGCTTGTTCCAGACGTTCGTCTCCGGGAAGAGCGGGCAGCCGGGCGCGGCGGGGAGCGGCACGGGCGCCGCCGCCGCGGGCGCGGCGAGGAAGAGGGCTGTTGCGACGACGGCGAGGAGCCTCACGATCTCCTTCTCGGCCTTCCGTGCCGGCCGGTCAATCCCTCACGCCGGGAGAAATCCGTTCGCCGCTCCCGGCCGTAGGGGTACGAGATGGGAGGCCGTTCCGTCCTCGTGACCCTCGTGATCGCTGCCGCGCTCGCCGTCCCGGCGGTCGCCGCGGCGCGGCCCTTCTACGGAACGGTGGGACCGGGGTCGACGATCACGCTCAAGCGTGCCAATGGCACCACCGTGAACCACGCGAGCCCAGGGGCGCGCAAGTTCGTCATCTCCGACCAGAGCTCAGGCCACAACTTCCACCTGTTCGGCCCGGGCGTGAGCAAGAAGACCGGCGATCGACTTCATCGGCAGCCGCACGTGGAAGGTCACGCTGCAGGTCGGCACCTACAAGTTCCGCTGCGACGCGCATCCGAAACAATGCGCGGCAGCTTCGGCGTCTCCTAGGAGACCTCTTCCGCCTCGATCCGCCCGCCGGCGATCCGCCAGCCGGCGAGCTCGCCCGTTCGCAGCGAGAGGATGAGGTAGGGCTTGCCCTCCCAGAGGCCGATGTTCTCGACGTCGGTGCGCGACGGGCGCGGCGGGCTCGAGACGTGCGAGTGGAAGACGGCGAGCTCGTAGCCGTCGTCCTCCAGGAACCACGTGTCCGGCGGCACCTGCAGCTCGTAGCGGTACGGGCTTTCGGAGAGGTTCGTGCCGGGGATGTAGCGCTCGGCCTCGCCGTCCTTGAAGACGACGACTCCGCAGGCCTCGTTCGGGCTCTCCGCCTCGGCGTGCTCGACGAGCGCCGAGCGCACCGCAGGCGGAACTACCACCAGAGGTGGTCTTCCATCGTCCGCGCGCCATCCGTCCAGAAGTCGGCGGACAGGTACTTCCAGCCAGCGTCGGCGAGCACGGCGACGACGACCGCGTCCTCGTCGAGCTCGGCTGCGATTCGCCGGGCGACGTGCACGACGGCGCCCGAGGAGACGCCCGCGAAGATTCCCTCCCGGTCGAGCAGGGCGCGCAGGCCGGTGAGCGACTCGTCGTTCGAGACGAGGATCTTCCGGTCGAGCCGCGAGACGTCGAGGATCGGGGGGACGTAGCCGTCCGCGAGCGAGCGGAGGCCGTAGACGAGGTCGCCCTGGAAGGGCTCCGCGGCCGCGACCAGGACATCGGGGAAGGACTCCCGCAGCCGTTCGCCGGCGCCCATGAGCGTCCCGCCCGTGCCGAGGCCGGCGACGAACGCATCGACGCGGGGAAGCGCCTCCGCGATCTCCGCGCCGGTGCCCTCGTAGTGGGCGCGCGGGTTCGCCTCGTTCGCGTACTGGTTGAGCATGAAGTAGCGGGGGTCGCTCTCCGCGAGGCGCAGCGCGTGGCGAACGGCGCCGTTCGAGCCCTCGCTTCCGGGCGAGAAGACGACCTTCGCGCCGTAGAGCTCGAGCATGCGGACGCGCTCGGGCGTCGAGTTCTCGGGAAGGACGCAGGTCAGCGGATAGCCCCTGAGCTTCGCCACCATCGCGAGCGAGATGCCGGTGTTGCCGCTCGTCGGCTCGAGGAGCTCGCGTCCCGGCTCGAGCTCGCCCGAGGACTCCGCGGCCTCGACCATCGTCTTCGCGATCCGGTCCTTGATCGAACCGGTCGGGTTCTGGCCCTCGAGCTTTGCGTAGAGCCGGGCACCCCCTTCCGGGCTTATCCGAGAGAGCTCGACGAGGGGGGTGCCGCCGATCGTCTCGAGGAGGGAGGGGGTCAGCGTTCGCTCGCCGCCCGCCATCGCCGGCAGGAGGATCACCGAGGTGCCGTCGCCCACCGGAGTCTCCAGGCCTTCGAGGGTGCGGACGTCCTCGTTGTTCACGTAGACGTTCACGAACGGGACGATCTCGTTCCCGTTCTCGAGCACCTGGCTGCCCAGACCGGGGAAACGTTCGGCGAGGTCGGCCAGGAGCTCGCGGACGGTGGAGCCGGAGGCGTCGACCTCCCGTGCGCCGCCGACCGAATCGCGGAGCGTGGGCGGGATGCGGACGCGGGTCACGAGGCTACGTGCGTCCTTCCGCCCTGGCAGAACTCGACGTAGTCGATGTAGCTCGTGATCGTGGGGCTCTCGCCGCAGACCGGGCAGTCCGGGTCGCGGCGGAGGGAGATCTCGGTGAAGGTGCCTTCGAGGGCATCGAACATCTGCAGGCGGCCGACGAGCGGGTCGCCGATCCCGAGCGCGAGCTTCAGCGCCTCGTTCGCCTGCAGGGAGCCGACGACGCCCGGAAGGACGCCGAGCACGCCGCCCTCGGCGCAGCTCGGGGCGAGCTCGGGAGGGGGCGGCTGCGGGAAGAGGCAGCGGTAGCAGGGGCCCTCGTGCGGTTTGAAGACCGTCACCTGGCCCTCGAAGCGGAAGATCGAGCCGTGCACGACGGGGATGCCGTGCCAGACCGACGCATCGTTCAGGAGATAGCGCGTCGGG
This sequence comes from uncultured Actinomycetes bacterium, assembly GCA_963766725.1. Classification (GTDB taxonomy): domain Bacteria; phylum Actinomycetota; class Thermoleophilia; order Gaiellales; family Gaiellaceae; genus DATEOR01. Next base: position 137,429 of record CAVYBK010000006.1, on the reverse strand, counting down.
AAGTTGTCCGCGCCGTCGACGATCACGTCCCAGCCCTCGCCCAGGATCCGGTCGACGTTCTCCGACGTGAGGCGCTCCTTGAAGACCTTGACGGTGACATCCGGGTTCAGCGCCTCGATCGTCCGCTTGGCCGAGTCGGCCTTGGGCTCGCCGAGACGGTCGGTCGAGTGGACGATCTGGCGCTGAAGGTTCGTCTCGTCGACCGCGTCGTCGTCGACGATCCCGAGCGTGCCGACGCCGGCGGCTGCGAGGTAGAGCGAGGCCGGCGAGCCGAGCCCGCCCGCGCCGATCAGGAGGATGCGCGACTGGAGAAGCTTGAGCTGCCCCTCCTCGCCGACCTCGGGGATCAGGAGGTGGCGGCTGTAGCGGCGGCGCTTCGTCGCGTCGAGCGCCTCGGGGACCTCGTAGGGGAGGCCGTTCCGCTTCCAGTCGGTGAAGCCGCCGGCGAGCGAGACGACGTTCTCGTAGCCGAGCTCCTCGAGGGTTTTCGCGGCGAAGGCGGAGCGGTTTCCGGCGGCGCAGTAGAGGAGCACCTTGCTCGACTTGTCCGGGACAGTGCGCTCGATCCGGGACTCCAGGTTGCCGCGCGGCACGTGTACCGCGCGGGGGAGGTGACCTTCGTCCCACTCGTCGCGCTCGCGCACGTCCACGACTGCGACGGAGTCCTCGGAGAGAAGCTCCTGCGCCGCGGAGGCGTCGACCTCTTCGATCTCTGACTTGGTCTGCTGAAGCAGCTCGCGGTACGTCGGCATAACTTCACGAAATATAGCAACTTGGCCTCGGCTGCCCAGGGCGCGCGGGCTACGCTCGGCACGTGTCTCCGCGAACCCGCATTCGGCTGATCGTCGGGGGTTTGGCTCTCGTCGCCGCGGCCGTCGTGGCCGGAGTCGCCCTCATCGGCCGCGGGGACGGGAGCCCCGGCGAGAAGCCTCCCGTCCTCGAGCTCAGCGTCCTCCTCGGCGACGACTCCGAGGCGCAAGCTCTCCGCGCGGCCGAACGGTCCTACGACAGCGGCCGGACCGACGACGCGCGCGCGCAGTTCGCCGCGTTGCTCCGAGACCACCCGGAGTCGCTCGAGGCCGCGGTCGGGGCCGCGGTCTCCGCTTGGCCCGACGGAACGCTCGAGCGGCTGCGGGAGCTCGAGGCGTCGCATCCCGACAGCGCGCTCGTCCATCTCCACCTCGGACTCGCCCTCTATGCCGAGGGGCAGCAGGACGAAGCGGCGGCCGAGTGGCGGGAGGCGGTCGAAGTCGAGCCCGACTCGCAGTCAGCCGTCCGCGCCGGCGACGTTCTTCATCCCGATATGGCGCCCGGGCTGCCGTCGTTTTTCACCACGCTGGAGCCGCCCCCGGGCCTCACCGGCAAGTCGCCGCAGGAGCAGCTCGACGAGCTCGAGGCGGCGGCACGCGGCGGCGGCGCCGACCAGTGGATCCTCTACGGCACGGCGTTGCAGCGGGTCGGCAAGCCGATCTCGGCACGTGCCGCTTTCGACCGCGCGCTCGAGCTCGCGCCCGACCGGCTGGACGCCAAGGTTGCCGCCGCGGTCGGGCGTTTCGACAAGGACGACCCTTCGGCCGCCTTCTCCCGTTTGGGGCCGCTGGCACGCGACAACCCGGATTCCGCGCTCGTCCGCTTCCACCTCGGCGTCCTTCTCCTGTGGATCAGAGACGTTCAGGACGCGCGCGCGCAGTTGGAGAAAGCCGCAGCTACCATGCCTGTAAGTCTCTACAGCCGGGAAGCAAAATCGCTTCTTTCCCGTCTTGAAGGCATTGGGACCTAACGTCTAACAAATAGTCCAGTCGGCCCATGGCGAACTGTCCGGTGGTCGTGCAAGAGTCGCGCCACACAAATGTGGCATCCGGCACGGAGAGGCCGTTGACAAATCGGGGGCCGTCAATACGGTCAGAGGAGGGGTCAGCTTGCACGAGGGGAGAGGGAATGGTGGGAAAGGCGTGACGCTGGACGAAGACGCCGCCAAGGCGCTCGTCCGCCAGGGCCAGGAGGCCGGCTTCCTGACTCAGGAGGAAGTCGCGCTCGCGCTCGACGAGCTGGAGCTGGACACGGTCCAGATCGACGAGTTCTACAAGCAGCTCGACGAGCTTCACATCGAGGTCGTCGAGTCGGAGCCCGAGGAGGAGGAGCCAACCTCGGCGCAACCGGACGCGGCCGAAGTATCCACCGACTCGCTCCAGCTCTTCCTCAAGGACATCGGCAAAGTGCCGCTCCTCACGGCAGCGCAGGAAGTCGAGCTCTCGAAGCGGATCGAGCGCGGCGACCACCGCGCGAAGCAGCAGATGGTCGAGGCGAACCTCCGCCTCGTTGTCTCGATCGCGAAGAACTACCGCAACCAGGGCCTGCCCTTCCTCGACCTCATCCAGGAGGGGACGATCGGCCTGGTTCGCGCTGCGGAGAAGTTCGACTACCGCAAGGGCTTCAAGTTCTCCACCTACGCGACGTGGTGGATCCGGCAGGCGGTCGCCCGTGCCCTGGCCGACAAGGCGCGCACGATCCGCATGCCCGTCCATGTCGTCGAAAAGCTGAACAAGATCGGCCGCGTCGAGCGCAAGCTCCTCGCCGAGCTCGGGCACGACCCGACCGCGGACGAGATCGCGCGCGAGCTGGAGATCGAACGCGAAGAGGTCGAGCAGATCCGGCGGAGCGCGCAGGCGCCCATCTCCCTGGAGAAGCCGGTCGGCGACGAGGAGGAGTCCGAGTTCGGACATTTCCTCGCCGATCAGTCCGCCGCCGCTCCGGACGAGGCGGCCGAGACCACGCTGCGCAAGGAGACGCTCAAGCGGATCCTGTGCGCGCTCTCGCCCCGCGAGCGGCGCGTCCTCGAGCTTCGCTACGGCCTCGACGGCCAGCACCCGCGGACGCTCGACGAGGTCGGGCGGACGTTCAACGTCACCCGCGAGCGCGTGCGCCAGATCGAGAACCAGAGCCTGAAGAAGCTCCAGGCGCTGGCTGAGAGCCAAAAGCTCAGAGACGTCGCGGCCTAAGCGGCCGCGCTGAGCCCGTGGAGACGCGCTACCGATCGGCGCCGGGCTTCCTCGCCTCCCTGGGGGGAGCGCTCGCCGGATACTTCGCCGGCGCCGTGCTCGCCCTGCTGCTTCTCTGGCCGTTTGCGCTCGCATCCTCCACGGCGCTCGCGGTCGGCTCGGTCGACGGCTACCGCGGTCTGGGTGGGCTCGTCCTCGCCGCCCTCCTCCTAGCGGCGGCGCAGGTGGCGATCACGGCCTGGATCACCCAACAGGCCGCGTCGCTGCTCGGGGATGCCCCGGTGCGCTTCGGCCGGGCCCTCGGAGCGGTTTTCCTCGGTTACCTGGCCAATGTCTTCGTCGGTTCGGCGATCGCTGACGTCGCAGAGCTGCCCGTCGTCGGCGGGGCCTGGATCGGGCTCGTCGTGGTTGCGCTCGTCATCTCGTCGGCGCCCCGTCGTTCCGCGGCTCCCGCCGCCTGAACGTGCTCGCACCCGGCTAGACTCGCAGGCCGGTGGCTGACGGTCCCGATCAGGCCTGGCTCGAGGAGCTCTACGAGCTCCTCCGCATCCCCAGCGTGAGCGCGGACCCGGCGCATGCCGGCGACGTGCGGCGCGCCGGCGAGTGGGTCTGCGACTTCGTGCGAGCTGCGGGCGGCGAGGCCGGGCTCGTGGAGACGTCCACCTTCCCGCTCGCGATCGGGGAGATCCCCGCGTCGAGCGGAAACGGCGACGCGCCCACGGTCATGCTCTACGGCCATTTCGACGTGCAGCCGCCGGCGCCGCTCGACCTCTGGGAGTCCGATCCCTTCGAGCCCGAGATCCGCGACGGCTATCTCTACGCCCGCGGCTCGGTGGACGACAAGGGGAACTCGTACCTCCTGCTGAAGGCGGCGGAGCTGCTCGCGAGCGCGGGCGAGCTCCCGGTCAACGTGCGCATCGCCTTCGACGGGGAAGAGGAGACGGGCGGCCATTCGATCGTCGAGTTCCTCGAGGCGGACGAGCGCGGAGCGGACGCGTGCATCATCTTCGACAGCGGCATGCCTCGTGAGGACGTGCCTTCCTTCGACCTCGGCACGCGCGGGCTCATCTACTTCCATGTGCGCCTCTCGAGCGGCGAGCGCGACCTCCACTCCGGGATGTTCGGCGGCGCCGCGCTGAACGCCGTGCACGCGCTGATGCAGACCCTGGAGGCGGTCGTCGCCCTGCCGGACGAGCTGCGCGCGGGAGTCGCGCCCGCGACCGAGGAGGAGCGGCGCTCCTGGAGCGAGCTCGACCCGGGCGCGGACGTCCTCGCCGCGGAGGGCGCGCGTCCGATGGACGCCGCAGCGGCCGAGGACTTCTACCCCCGCACGCTGGCCGGTCCCGCCGTGGACGTGAACGGCCTCGCGGGCGGCTCGCCGATCCTGCAGAAGACCGTGCTTCCGGTGGACGCCGAGGCGAACGTCTCCATCCGGCTCGCGCCTGGCCAGGACGTCGACGAGATCGCCGCAGCCTTCGACCGGCTCCTCCGCGAGGCGGCGCCCGAAGGCGCCGAGCTCGAGATCGAGCGCTGGTCGTCTGCTCCCGCGGGGCTCATCTCCCCCGACGCCCCGGCCGTCAAGCTGGCGCAGGACGCCTTCGAGCACGCGCTCGGAAAACGCCCTCTACTGCTCAGAACCGGCGGCACGCTGCCGATCGTGCCCGCGCTCGCCGACAAGGGGATTCCGACGATCCTCACCGGCTTCTCGCTCCCGGGCGCCAACGTGCACTCGCCGAACGAGCGGTTGCTCGCGCGCTACATCCCGCTCGGCGTCGCCGCCGCGCGCGAGACCCTGCTCGCCTTCAAGGCGCTGTAGCTAGACGAGCGCGGTGTCGTCCGCGGACGTGTGCGCGTGCCCGTGCTCGGGGACGAGCCATTCGTGTCCGAACTGCCGCATCGCGTCGATGATCGGCAGGAGCGCCTCGCCCTTCTCGGTCAAGGAGTAGTCCACGCGGCGGCGCGCGCTCGTCCGCTGGAGGATCCCCTCCTGCTCGAGGACGCGGAGCCGCTCGGACAGCGTTCGCGGGCTGATGCCGGGGCAGGAGCGCTCGAGCTCGGAGAAACGGCGTGGCCCTTCGGACATGTCGTGGACGATCACCGCGGTCCACTTGGCGCCGATGATGTCGGCCGTACAGGCGACCGAGCAGTTGGCGTCATGGACGGGACGCATCGTGCGCATGCGCTCATTGTACTCGGAGGCGCCGCTAGTCCCACGGCGGCGGGTTGTGCACCCACCTTCCGCCCGCCATCGTCGCGACCAGGGCCACGTCCCGAAGCTCCTCGCGCGGGCACTCGAAAGGATCGCGGTCGAGGACGACGAGGTCGGCGAGCTGGCCGGGCACGAGGCGGCCTCGCCGGCGCTCGGCTCCTTCGAGCCAGGCCGGGGCGACGCACGTGGCGTGGACGGCCTCTTCCACCGTCACGCGCTGCTCCGGATGCCAGGCCGGCCTGTCGTCGATCGTGCGCAGGACTCCGGCCGCGATTCCTGCGAGCGGATCGAGCTCCTCGATCGGCGCGTCCGAGCCGTTGGCGACGTGCGTGCCCGCGTCGAGGAGCGAGCGGTAGGCGTAGGCGCCCGGCGTCAGGTCGTCCCAGAAGCGGTCGGCGAGGTCTCGGTCCGAGGGCGCGTGGCTGAACTGCACGGAGGCCGCGACGCCGAGCTTCGCGAAGCGCGGCACGTCCTCCGGCGCAAGGAGCTGGGCGTGCTCGATGCGAGGGCGGAGCCCGCGCGGGCGCCACTCATCCTGCGTCGCCTCGAAGGCGTCGAGCGCCTGCCGGTTCGCGAGGTTGCCGATGGCGTGGACCGCGACCGGGAAGCCTGCGCGCGCAGACCGCCTGACGATGTCCTCGAGCTCGGCCCGGCTGGTGATCTCGACCCCCGAGCCGTCCAGCATCCGCGCTGTCTGCGAGCCGAGCGTCCCGTCCATGAAGGCCTTGATGTAGCCGACCCTGAGGAACGCGTCTCCGAGGCCGGCCGAGATGCCGATCTCCGCGAGCCGGTCGACGTGGTCGTGCGGAAGCGACTGCCACACCCGCAGCGTGAGGGCGCCTTCCCGCTGGAGCTCCTGGAAGACGGCGAGCGCTCCGAGCCAGCCGTCCTTGTCGTGGATCGCGACGACGCCGCGGGAATTCGCGAGCCGGATTCCCTCGCGCGAGGCGTCCACCATCTCCTCATGCGTCGGCCGCACGTAGAGGTCGCGGAAATGCCACGCGCATTCCTCGCGCAGGACGCCGGTCGGCTCGCCTTGCTCGTCGCGCTCGACGACGCCGCCGGGAACCTGGAGGTCGCCGTTCGCCCGAGCGAGGGCCGCCGAGTTCAGCCAGAGCGAGTGGTAGTCGCGCGCCATGAGCGCGGCCGGGACGTCGCCCGTGACCGCGTCCAGGGCTTCCTTGGTCGGCTCGACGGCGGGAGACCAGTCGCCGCTCCGCCAGCCGAGGCCGCGGAGCCAGCGTCCTTCGGGAACCGACCCGACCGCGTCGCCGACCCGGGCGAGCGCCTCGTCCAGTGAGCTTGTGCCCTCGAGTCGTACCTGGCGCTGGGCGAGCGCCCAGGTCGGGAAATGGACGTGGGCGTCGGTGAATCCGGGGAGGACGCAGCGACCCTCGAGGTCGATGCGGTCGGGGCTCGCGAGGGCGGTCTCGTGCGTGCCGATGCCGCCGGCCACGACCTCGCCCGCGATCGCGAGGGCGCCCGCCTTCGGCAGCGAGGGGTCGAGCGTGCGGATCGTCCCGTTCTCGAGGATCACGCGTGCAATCCAATCGGACCCGGACGGCGGATGGGGCGAGGGGTACGGCTAGCCGATCTCGACCCGGTCGAGCACTTCGGCCGCGTCGGACTTCGGCGTGTTGGGACCGAGCTTGACGAACGCCTGTACCACCTGGCCGCGATCCGTGAACGTCACGGTTCCAGCCTTCGAATCCCAGGCAGGAGAGGAAGCGGCGGTCATGGTCGTCCAGGTCGAAGCGATCGGGCCGCGGGGGGAAGGAGCCCGCCTGGGTGGTCCCGTAGTCGACGAGCATGATGCGGGTGCTGCCCGAGCGGACGACGATCGTTGTCTCCTCGACGGAGGCAGTCCACGCCCGCGGGTAGTAGACCGTGATGTCGCCGGACTGAATGCTGTGCGGCCGCGACCAATCGGCTCCGGGCGGCTCCGCGGCCGGCAGGTTGTCTGCGACGGGGAGCCAGAGGAGCGCCGCTCCGAGCGCGACGAGGACGCGGCGCCTCACGGCGGGGGCGGCGCCCAGCCGGCGATCTCCGGGAAGACCCCGCCCGCGTCGCCGCCGGGGGAGAACTCCGCGGTCACGTTGGAGACCGCGTCCACCTTGCCGAGCCGCCGCGGCGCGCTCTCGAAGAAGAGAAATTGGTCCGCGGCCGGCCAGCCCGCCGTGATCCACGCGCGGTCAGGAGAGGTGACGAGGTTCGAAATGCGGCCGGGGCCCTCGAACATCCGCGTGTCGGGCATGAGCCGGCACGCGCCCGCGATCGTGCAGTCGGAACGGAAGAGCGTGGTGGAGTCGTTTCGAGGGTCGTAGTCCGCGTACAGGACGCCGCCGAATCCGATAATGGCTGTGTCGAGGAGAACGTGACCGCGCGGCAGCTCGAGGAACGGTGTCGGCTCTCCTCGGCGGAAGACGACCACGCGCGTCGAGGTCGAGACGGCCAGCCGGTTTCCCGAGAAGGCGAGCTCGCGGACGCCCTTCACGGTCCGCGTCCGCCAAAGCTGCCGCCGCGTGTCGGCGTCGACCACGTGGACGCGCCCTGCCGCGTCGGCGTAGGCGAGCACGTGGGAATCCGGCTTCCAGGCCGGGGCGATCGGGGCGACGCCGTCGGCGACGACCGCGTCCGGAGAGCCGTCGCCCGCGACGATGTGCAGCGTGTCGCCCGCCCGGTAGGCGATCCGCGTGTCCAGTCCGCCGCCCGACCAGCGCGGGTCACGGACGGGCTCCGTCCGCGAGAGCGACCAGCGCGGCTCTCCGCTCTCGGAGTCGAGCGCCACGAGCTGGTGTCCCCGCGTGGCGATGACGAAGAGCCCGCGCGGAGACCACGACGCGTCCTCGTAGTCGCCGAGCAGGCGCTTCGAGCCGTCCTCTTGGACGACCCACGGGCCTTCCGGAGACAGAACGAGCAGGCGCCCGGGGGCGGGCAGCTTCACGAGCGCGGGCTGCGAAGGCTCCCGCCCGACGGCGTCGCGGAAGCGGTCGACGACCGCCATGCCCGGCGGCGTCAGCGCCGCGACCACGATCGCCCCGGCAGCCACGAGCGCGACGAGCGGCCCGCGGCGCTTTCGCTGCCCAGGGGATCCGCTCGCGCGACTCGAACGCCGCGCTCGACGAGCGCCCACGCGCGCTCAGCTGCGCCGGCCTCGTCCGGGAGCGGCGCCTGCCGGAGAGCGCTGCGTACGCGGTCTTCGCTCACGACGGTCTCCCTCGTGACGCGCTCCTGCAGGGTGTCCAGGCCGCGCCGGAGGCGCGAGTTGACGGTGCCGCGCGGCAGCTCGAGCAGCTCGGCGATCTCGCCGGGCGAGTAGTCGAGGACGTAGCGGAGCACGACCACTGCGCGGTGGTCGGGCGAGAGGGACCCGCGAGCGCGGCCATGATCTCGTTGCTGAGATCGTCCGGCGGCGTCTCCGGCCGCGAAGGTGTGACGGCGAGCTGCTCGTCTCCGACCTCGCGCCGCAGAGCCCTCGCTCTAGTCCAGTCGATTGCGCGGTTCACGACGATGCGATGAAGCCAGGGGCCGAAAGGGCGGCGGCGGTCGAAGCTGTCGAGGGCGCGCATCGGCTGAGAGGAACGCCTCCTGGGCGATGTCCTCGGCCGCGGCGGCGTCGTGGACGACGAGGTAGGCGGCCCGGTAGGCGCCGGGCCAGTGGTGGCGGAACAGGGCCTCGAGGTCCGAGGCCGATCCGGCCTGGGCGCCGCGCACCCAGGCACGTTCCTCGCGGCCCGCTCCTGCCATGGCGTGCCGACTATACGAGGCTCTGCCCGCAAGAAGTCCATCCGGAGACCTACGCGCGCAGGCGGCCGCGAGGTCCATACCATTCCGCCTCGTGGACGCCTTCCTGATCGTCGACTTCCAGAACGATTTCACGCCGGGCGGTGCGCTGCCGGTCGCGAAGGGCGCTCGAGATCGCGGAGCCGATCAACGCGCTCCTGGACAGCTTCGACCTCGTCATCGCCACGCGCGACTGGCATCCGCGCCGACCACGGCTCGTTCGCGGGCGTGGAAGTCGACGCCGCGAAGTGGCGCGGCGCCGATCCGCCTTCGATCTGGCCGGTGCACTGCGTGGCGGGAACCCCCGGCGCCGAGCTCCATCCGGACCTCGAGCGGGCCAAGATCGACGTCGTGATCGACAAGGGCCAGGACCCGAACAGCCAGGGGTATTCCGGCTTCCAGGACACGCGAGCTCGGCGAACTCCTCCGCGAGCAGGGAGGTCGACCCGCCTGTTCGTCGCCGGCCTCGCGACCGACTACTGCGTCAAGAGCACCGTGCTCGACGCGCGGCGTGAGGGGTTCGACGTCACCGTGGTCGAGGATGCCGTGCGCGGCGTCGACGTCGAGCCGGGCGACTCGCGAGCGCGCGCTCGAGGAGATGGAGCGGTCGGGCGCCCACCTCGCCGACCTCGGACGAGATCCTCGCCGAGCGCGTCTAGTTCGCGAACGTCCGCGCGAGGCGCATGACGGCGTAGGCCTGGCGATTCGCCTTGTGCTTGGAGAGCGCGCCCGGCGCCAGCTCGACCACGAAGGAGCTCGTGCCCGCGAAGCGGTGGTTCTGCCAGTTCGGCGCGGTGCCATGCGGCCAGCGGATCTTGGCGAAGCTCATGTTGGAAAAGCGCGCGAACTTCCTTGCAGCCGGCACGCTCTGGCCCCAGGCGCGCACGAGGGTCTGCGGCTGGTGGTACCAGATCGTCAGCTCCGGCCGGAGGTCCTTGACGAGCCTCCGCACGGTGCGGGTCTCGGGTTCCGACCACGGACGTGGGCCCGAGTACTCGGGGTCCCAGCGGCTTCCGATCGGGATCCATTCCGAGCCGAAGTTCCGGTTCAGGTCGACCCCGCGGCCGTTCTGGCGCACGCCGAGCTTGCGCCCGTCCGGGTTCACGCAGTGGATCACCCAGAGGTCGAAGCTGCCCGGCGGCTTGCGGCGGACGAGGTTGTGCGTGACCGCGCTCCCCGCGCACTCGTTCCCGTGGATGCAGCCGACGACGAGCACCTTGTGCGGGCTCGCCGGATCGCCGAGGCGGTGCACCTTGATGGGGCGGTCCCGCGTCGAGTGGCCGACGACCTCGGTGCCCGTGCTCGGCCCCGAGGAGGCGAGCGCGACTGCGGAGAGCAAGATCTCGATTCCCATTGGTCTCTTGTACGCGGACCGCCGACCGCGAGGTTCACGTACCCCCTGCGTGCGGACAATCTGCCTGATCTTCCTGACGTTCGCTCTCTGCGGCTTCGCCACGCCGTCGGCGGACGAGGGCGCGCCGGCCCCTGCACAAACGGTTCGGGCGATGCAGTGGCGCCATTCCCACGCGGTCGGGACACCGGCGGCAGGAAGGCTCGTGCGCGGCGTGCAGCTCCCCGCGGCCGGCGCTCGCTTCTTCACGTGGGATCCGCTGCTCCATCGCCGCCCCGACCGGCCTGGGAGGAGGTGGGGGACGGACTTCCTCGTCCGCAAGGTCATCGGCGTTGTCGCGGGTTACGCAGAGGCGCATCCGTCCGCGCCGCGACTCGGGGTCGGCGACCTCAGCCGCCGGCGGGGAGGCCCCTTCGGGCCACGCCACGCTTCTCATCAGAACGGGCTCGATGTCGACGTCTACTACCCGCGGCGGGACCGGCGCGAGCGGCCGCCGCTCGTTGCGAGCCAGATCGAGCACCGGCTCGCACAGGATCTCGTCGACCGCTTCGTCGCCGCGGGCGCCTCGGTCGTCTTCGTCGGCCCGAACACGAGGCTCACCGGCCCGCCGGGGATCGTGCAGGTCCTGTGGAATCACGACAACCACCTGCACGCGCGGTTCGAAAACCCCGACCGCACCTAGAATTGACCTGTGCCGTGGGACCCGCTTTCCGAGGAACAGCGTGAGATCCGCGAGCTCGTCCGCACCCTGACGCGTGAGCGAATCGCTCCCCGCGCGGCCGAGATCGACGAGTCGGGCGACTTCCCCTGGGACATGGTCGAGCTCCTGCGCGAGCACGAGATCTTCGGGCTCGCCTTCGACGAGCGCCACGGAGGGGCGAACGCGGGTGCGCTGATGCTGCTCGTCGCCGTGGAGGAGATCTCCAAGGCCGATGCGACGGTGGGCCTCATCCTCGCCGTGCAGGAGCTGAGCTCCCTCGCGCTGCGGCTTGCGGGCACCGAGGAGCAACGGGACCGTTTCCTGCCCAAGATCGCGAGCGGAGAGTGGATCGCCGCCTACGCGCTGACCGAGCCCGGCTCCGGCTCGGATGCCGCCGCGATGCGCACGGAGGCGAAGCGCGACGGCGACGAGTACGTCCTCAACGGCTCGAAGCGCTTCATCACGAACGCAGGGGTCGCGCACCTCTACACGGTGTTCGCGAAGACCGACCCGTCGGCGGGTCACGACGGCATCTCGTGCTTCATGGTCGAGTCCGACGCACCCGGTTTCGAGGTCGGCCGCATCGAGCCGAAGCTCGGGATCAAAGGCTCGACCACCGGCGAGGTCTTCTTCAACGACTGCCGCGTGCCGGCGGCGAATCTCATCGGGAGCGAGGGCGAGGGCTTCAAGATCGCGATGCGGATCCTCGACCGCTCGCGGCCCGGGATTGCCGCCCAGGCGCTCGGGATCGCCCAGGGCGCGACCGACTATGCGCTCGACTACGCCCAGTCGAGGGAGACCATGGGCAAGCCGATCGTCGAGCACCAGATGATCGCGGCGAAGCTCGCGGACATGGAGACGAAGTGCGAGGCGGCGCGCGACCTCCTCTACAAGGTCGGAGTCATGATCGACGAGGACGCGCCTGACCTGACCAAGTACTCCGCGATGGCGAAGCTCCTCTGCTCGGACGTCGCGATGGAGGTCACGGTCGACGCCGTGCAGATCCTCGGCGGCTACGGCTACATCAAGGAGTACCCGGTCGAGCGCATGATGCGCGACGCCAAGATCACGCAGATCTACGAGGGCACGAACGAGATCCAGCGACTCGTGATCGCGCGCGAGATGGTGCGGGAGAACCGCTCGTCCGCGCTCACCGAGGTCGGCTGAGCCCTTCGAGGCCCGCTCGGCTCTCGAGAGAGGTCTGTAGCTACTAGGCCTGGTCGCGCCGGCGGCGCGCATGGCCGCCTTGTGCGCGCGCTTCTTCGCCTGGTAGTCCAGGAGAGCTTCGACGGAGTCGACGTCGCCGAGGGTGGGATGGCTCGGAGCGACGTCCTCCCAGCCGGGCGGCTTGATCCCGAACCGCTTGCCCAGGATCGCGATCAGCGACCGTGCCTTCATCGGGCCGATGCCGGGCAGGTCGAGAAGGCGCTGCTGAAGGTCCTTGCCGTCGCTCGCCTCGGTCCAGACACGGGCGGCGTCGCCGTCGTAGTCCGTTGCGATGGCGGCACAGAGCTCCTGCGTCCGCATCGCCATCGTCCCGGGGAAGCGATGGAGCGCCGGCCGCTCCCGGAATGCGCGGTCGAGCTCGCCGGGGTCCATGCCCGCGATCGCGCTTGCGTCGAGATTGCCGATCCGCCGCTTCAGCTCGAGCGGCCCCGAGAAGGCCTTCTGCACCGGGACCTGCTGGTCGAGGACGAAGCCGATGAGGAGCGCGAGCGGCTCCTCGGCGAGGAGCGCGTCGGCCTCGTCGTTGCCGGTGAAGTGGAGCCGGGCCGGTGCATGTGTCGTCCATGTGCCGATCCTAGCGCCTGACGCTTTCTCCGCAAACCTCCTTCTTTCTGATGCGTTGCGTTCCAGCGGCGCGACGATTTCGCTCTTAGGGTCGGGGTGGGAGGAGGGACGAGCACCCAACGCATGGCCCAAGCCCGCCCCGGTAGGCGTCCGCCCGCGCGATACGCTGGAACGGTGAGCGCGCTCGCGCCGTTCAGCCCCACCGTTCGCCGCTGGTTCGAGCAGACCTTCGACGCGCCGACTCCCGCCCAGGAGCGCGGCTGGCCCGCGATCGCGTCCGGCAAGCACACGCTCATCCAGGCGCCGACGGGCTCGGGGAAGACGCTCGCGGCCTTCCTCTGGGCGCTCGACCGCGCGCGGCCCGGCGAGGGCATCCAGGTGCTCTACGTCAGCCCGCTCAAGGCGCTCAACTACGACGTCGAGCGCAACCTCCGCGGCCCTCTGGCGGGAATCGGCTCGAGCCTCACGGTCGGCGTCCGCACCGGCGACACCCCGGCGAAGGAGCGCGCGGCCATGCTGCGCAACCCGCCGGACATCCTCATCACCACGCCCGAGTCGCTCTTTCTCCTCCTCACCTCGCGGGCGCGCGAGACGCTCCGAACCATCCGCTTCGTGATCGTGGACGAGGTGCACGCCGTCGCTGGTAGCAAGCGCGGCGCCCACCTCGCGCTCAGTCTCGAGCGGCTGGAGCGCCTCACCGCCGAGCCGGTTCAGCGCATCGGCCTCTCGGCGACCCAGCGGCCGCTCGACGAGATCGGCCGCTTCGTCTCCGGGGGGCGCGACATCGAGCTCGTCGACGCCGGGCGGGCGAAGGAGCTCGACCTGCGGGTCGTCGTCCCAGTCGAGGACATGCGCGAGCCGGGGGAGGGCAACTCGATCTGGCCGTCGATCTACCCCGAGCTCCTGCAGCTCGTCGAGAGCCACCGCTCGACGATCGTCTTCGTCAACAACCGCCGGTTGGCCGAGCGGCTTGCCCTGCGGCTGAACGAGCTCGCGGAGCGCGAGATCGCCCGCGCGCACCACGGCTCGCTGGCGCGTGAGCAGCGCGTCGAGGTCGAAGAGCTCCTCAAACGTGGCGAGATCCCCGCCCTCGTCGCCACGTCGTCCCTCGAGCTCGGGATCGACATGGGCGCCGTCGACCTCGTCATCCAGGTCGAGTCGCCCAAGTCGGTCGCGCGCGGCCTGCAGCGGGTCGGCCGCGCCGGCCATCGCCTCGACGAACCTTCGAAGGGGCGCATCTTCCCCAAGTTCCGGGCCGACCTGCTCGAATCGGCTGTCGTTGCCCAGCGCATGCGCGAAGGCGCCATCGAGGAGACGCGCGTGCCGCGGAACCCGCTCGACGTCTTGGCGCAGCAGATCGTCGCCGTCGCCGCCGACGAGGAGATCTCGGTGGACGAGCTGCACGACCTGGTGCGGCGCGCCTACCCGTTCCGCGACCTCTCGCGCAAGCAGCTCGAGAACGTCCTCGACATGCTGGCGGGCCGCTACCCGTCAGAGGAGTTCGCCGAGCTCCGCCCGCGCATCATCTGGGATCGCGTGCGCGGCTTCGTCCGCGGCCGCGAGGGCGCGCGAAGGCTCGCAGTCACGAACGCCGGCACCATCCCCGACCGCGGGCTCTTCGGCGTCTACCTCGTCGAGGGCGGCGGGCGCGTCGGGGAGCTCGACGAGGAGATGGTCTACGAGGCCCGCGCCGGCCAGACATTCCTGCTCGGCGCCTCGACGTGGCGGATCGAGGAGATCACCCGTGACCGCGTCCTCGTCTCTCCGGCCCCGGGCATCCCCGGCCTTGTTCCCTTCTGGAAGGGCGAGGGGGTCGGCCGCCCGTTCGAGCTCGGCCAGGCAATCGGGCGCACCGCGCGGGAGCTCGTCGGCCTCGACGACAAGCGGGCGATCGAGAGGCTGACCGACCAACACTCTCTGGACGAGCGCGCCGCGCAGAACCTGCTCACCTACCTGCGCGAGCAAGAGGAGGCCACGCGCGCGATCCCGTCGGACCGAACCGTCGTCGTCGAGCGCTTCCGCGACGAGATCGGCGACTGGCGCCTCTGCATCCTCACGCCTTTCGGCGGGCGGGTGCACGCGCCGTGGTCGCTCGCGCTGGCGGCCCGCCTGCGCGAGTCGCTCGGGCTCGAGGTGAACGCGATCTGGTCGGATGACGGCATCGCCCTCCATCTCCCGGACGCGGATGCACCTCCGCCCATCGACGACGTGCTCATCGACCCCGCCGAGCTGGAGGAGCTGGTCGTCACCGAGCTCGCCGGGACGGCGCTCTTCGGTGCGCGCTTCCGCGAGAACGCCGCGCGCGCCCTCCTCATCCCGCGGCGAAGGCCGGGGCAGAGGACACCGCTCTGGCAGCAGCGGCTCAAGGCGCAAGGGCTCCTGCAGGTCGCGCGCCGTTACTCCGACTTCCCGGTCATCCTCGAGACCTATCGCGAGTGCCTCCAGGACGTCTTCGACCTGCCGGCCCTGCGTGAGCTCCTCGCGGCTCTGCGCCAGCGCCGGATCGACCTCGTCGAGGTCGAGACTCCGACAGCCTCGCCGTACGCCTCGTCCCTCCTCTTCGACTACGTCGCCACGTACATGTACGAGGACGACACGCCGCTCGCCGAGCGCCGCGCCCAGGCCCTCTCGCTCGACCGCGACCTGCTCAAGGAGCTTCTCGGCCAGGAGGAGCTTCGCGATCTGATCGATCCGGCGGCGCTCGAGCAGGTGGAGGAGGAGCTTCGCGGCTCGCCGAAGAGCCCGGACCAGTTGCACGATCTCCTGCTCCGCAGAGGCGATCTCCGTTCCGGCGAATACGAAGCCGCGCTCGCCGAGCCGCTCGAGGCCGAGCGCCGGGCGGTGCAGATCCGCGTCGGAGGAGAGACCCGGCTCATCGCGGCCGAGGACGCCGGCCGCTACCGGGACGCCGTCGGCGCGATGCCGCCGTCTGGTCTGCCCGACGCCTTCCTCGAAACCGGAGACGACCCGCTCGGCGGGCTCCTCATCCGCTACGCGCGTGGCCGCGGGCCGTTCACGACTGCAGAGGCAGCCGCCCGCTTCGCCATCGCGTTCGAGCGAGCCGAAGCCGAGCTCGGCCGTCTCGAGCGCGATGGACGCCTGGTCCGCGGCGAGCTTCGGCCCGGTGGAACCGAACGGGAATGGTGCGAGCCGGACGTTCTCCGCCGCCTTCGCCGCGCGAGCCTCGCCGCGCTGCGCAAGGAGGTCGAGCCGGTGGACGAGGAGGCCCTCGGCCGGTTCCTGCCCGCGTGGCACGGGATCGATCGGCGGGCAACGCTGAGGGAGGCGCTCGTGCCGCTGCAGGGAGTGTCGCTTCCCGTGTCGCTCTGGGAGACCGGCATCCTCCCGCGCCGCGTGCCCGGCTTCCAGCCGGCCGAGCTCGATCAGCTCACCGCTTCCGGCGAGGTCGTGTGGGTCGGTGCCGGGCTCGAGCGGGTGGCCGTCTACTTCCGTGAGGACGCGCCTGCACTTGGACGCCCGGCGACGCTGCCGCCTCCGGAAGGGGAGGCCTACGACCGCATCCGCGCCGCGCTCGAGGGCAGCGCACTTTTCTGGTTCGACCTGTTGCGCGAGACCGGGCTCGACGCGGAGACCGCGCTGCCCGCACTCTGGGAGCTCGTCTGGTCCGGCGAGGTGACGAACGACGCCTGGCAGCCGCTTCGTGCCGCACGCCGCTTCCAGGCTCCGAGGCCGGAGCGCCGGCCACGTCGCTTCTCGCGTCGCCGGTCCGATGCGATCACAGCGACGCAGGGCCGCTGGGCCGGGACCGCCCCGATCTTCGCGGGCGACCCTGACCCGCGAGCGCTGGCCGAGCTGCTTCTCGAGCGCCAGGGCATCGTCACGCGCGACGGCGTCCGCGGCGAGGGCGTGCCGGGCGGCTACGCGCCCGTGTACCGCGAGCTGCGGAACCTCGAAACGCTGGGCCTCTGTCGCCGGGGCTACTTCGTCGAGGGACTGGGTGGAGCGCAGTTCGCTCTCCCCGGAGCCGTCGAGCGCCTGCGCGAGCATCCCGCCGAGCCCTTGCCGCTGGTGCTCGCCGCTGCCGACCCCGCGCAGCCCTACGGAGCAGCGCTTCCGTGGCCGAAGCGCGCCGGAGCGCGCGCGGCGCGGGTCGCCGGCGCCTATGTCGTCCTGCTCGGCGGCTCGCCCGCGCTCTATGTCGAGCGTGGCGGCCGCTCGCTCGTGCCGCTGCGGGATCCGGACCCGGAATGGCTTCGCCCCGCCCTGGACGCGCTTGTCGCACACGTGCGCTCCACCGGCCAGAAGCGCCTCGCGGTCGAGCGCTTCGACGGCGAGCCTGTGAGCGAGAGCGAGATCATGCCGCTGCTCGTCGAGGCGGGATTCCTCCCGGGCCCTCGCCGAGCCGTCCTCCGCGGCTAGCCGCCGTGCCCGAGGGAGACGCAATCCATCGCACCGCGGAGCGCCTCCGCGTGCTGGAGGGAGACGTGGTGCGGGCCGACTCGCCTCATCCTCGCGCGGCGCTTCTCCGGATCGCCGAGCGAATCGACGGCCACCGCCTCGAGCGCGTCGAGGCGGTCGGCAAGAACCTCCTGCTCACGTTCGAGGACGGCACCGTCGTGCGGAGCCATCTCCGCATGCACGGGCGCTGGCGCGTGGAGCCCGCCGGGCGGCCCATCCTGGGCAAGCCCTGGCTCGTCCTCCGCGGTGCCGAATGGCAGGCGGTCCAGCGCCGGGGCCCCGTCCTGGAGCTCGGCCGCGGCCGGACCGATCGGCTTGGGCCGGACATCATGGCCGCCCCACCCGACCTCGACGCGATGCTCGTTCGCTTTCGGGCCGCCGGGCAGAGCCGCGCGCTCGGAGAGGCGCTCCTCGACCAGACGCTCGTCGCGGGCATCGGAAACATGTGGAAGGCGGAGGCCCTCTTCGTCGCGGGCGTGAAGCCCTGGGTCCCGCTGCGCGAGGTGGACGACGAGCGGCTCCGCTCGGTCCTGGCTGCGGCGGCCAATCTGATGCAGGCGCCGCGGCGGCGCCGCGGCCATTACGTCTACCGGCGCGCAGGGCGTCCGTGCGGCCGCTGCGGGACCCTGATTCGCTCCTGGCCGCAGGGCGACGACGCCCGCATGGCGTACTGGTGTCCCGCTTGTCAGGAAGGAACGGAGCCGCGCGGGGCGTAACGAGGGTGGCGTGCCTCCCGGCCCTCGGTCTCCCCATCTCTTTCGCGCGCTCCGGGCGTTCTGCCTCGGTGCGTTCTTCGAGCTCGGCCGCGAGCTCGAGTCGGGTGCGGACATCCCCGTTTCCCTCGAGGAGCACGGTGGCCCGAACCGCCCGACGCTCTACGAGTACAGACCGCTGATCGGCTCCTTCGTCGAGGCCCGGGCCGAGCGGCTCGGGCGCCGCGACGACGCGACCGAGGCGCTCATCGCCCTCAAGGACGAGCCGGCCGCCGGGATCTTCGCCCAGGCGCACGCGGGAGAACGCGTCGGCGAAGACGAGGCCCTCCGCCGCACCATCCTCATCCCGCTCCTCACGCGCACAGCGGAGGCGTGCGGCGCCTTCGACTGGGACGATGTCGCCTTCGAATCCGCGTACTCGGAGCTCGAGCACTCCCTCTTCGGCGAGCGGCGCGCCTACGCGGCCATTGCGCCCCTGGTCGGGCTGACGGCCGGGGGTGAGATCGAGCTCGGCCGGGGCATGCGCGTCCGCCCTGCTGCGGCCGGCGAGCTGACGGCTTCGTGGCCCGAGGCGGGCCGCCTCCTTCCCGCAGACTTCGGGCGGGAAGTCGATCGCACGCTCGTCCTCGAGCTCGAGCGCGACCTCGACGGGAGTGCCTGCGAGGTGCCCGACGCCCCGGCTGAGGTCGGCCTCGCCGTCAGCGTCCTGCGACTCGCGACCCCGGGTGCCGTCGCGGCGGGCCCGGTGCTCTTCGAGCGATTGGACTGGAGGCCGTACGGCGTCCGCCCGGTGCCTCCCCTTGCCGCGCAGGTGCCGCCGGGGGAGCCGACGCGCCTCGATCCCTTCCGCGCCCAGCTCGCCGTTCAGCTTCAGAGCCGCCTCGCCGCAGCTCCCGAAGACCCTGAGCTGCTCGAAGCGCTCGAGCGCTGGGAGCTCGCGTTGTTCCACGAGGGGCCGCTCCGTTCGGACGAGCTTCGCGAGGCCCTCGAGGCGCTCTTCGGGTGCGACGAGGGAGCCTGGGCGGCTGCAATGAGAACGGCGGTGCTCCTGGGCGAGACGGCCCGCGAGCGCTCCGAGCTGCTCACCGCCTTCCGTGCGCTCCTCGACGGCGACGGGCCCGGAGCTCGCGCGGAGGATGCGGTGCGGCGCGCGCTCGTCGAGACACTGCTCCACCCCGACCGGTTGGAGCTCGTCGTCGCGCTCGACGAGTCGCTTCTCGGGCTGAGACCTCGGCCGCAGGTCACGACGGCTGCCCGGGTCGTCGCAGCAGGATGACGCTCGGCAGCGACCGGCTCCACCGTCGGCGCTGCATCGGATTTCGCCTCGCGTTCATCTTCGGGATCCTGCTCGCGGTCATCAACCGCGACGACTGGACGCTTCTCTCGATCGCGCTCGTCGGCATGGCGATCCTCTTGATCGCCTACTGGCGCGATTGTCGAAAGCCTCGGCGCACTTCGTGACACACACGCGCGTTCTTGCCTTCTAGCTTGGAGGCATGGACGAGGCCAGACAGGTACTCGAGCGACTCGAGCGGATCGACGCCCTTCGACGGGAGGGCGCTCCCGCAGCCGACCTCCTCGCGGAGGTGCGAAGCCTGCTCGCGGAGGGCGAGCGCTGGATCGCCGCGGAACGACCGGAGAGCGTGGAGCGGGCACGCACCGCGCTCGCTGACTGCCGCGCCGGTCTTGTCGCCGAGAGCGAGGGGGTGGTCACCGGAACCTCCCTATAATCGCCGCGCAGATGCCCCGCTACGGACCGCCGGACGCCTTCGAGACGCCGCGGTTCTCGGGCCCGCGGACGTTCATGCGCCTTCCGCACGTCAAGGACCTCCACGAGGTCGACGTCGCCGTGGTCGGAATCCCCAGCGACGGCGCCCAGGTCTTTCGCAGCGGTTCGCGTTTCGGGCCGGAGGCGATTCGCAGCGCCTCGGTCATGCTGCGCAACTACAACCCCATACTTGGACGTCGACGTCTGCGGGCGCCTGTCGCTCGTCGACTACGGGGACGTGCCCACGGTCCCCGGCTCGACCGCCGATTCCCTCGAGCGGTCGGCCGCGGCCCTCGGCGAGGTCGCAGCTGCCGGCGTCGTCACCCTCGGCCTGGGCGGCGACCACACGGTGCTCCTCGCCGAGCTGCGCGCGCTCGCTGCCGTCCACGGTCCGCTTGCCCTCGTGCAGCTGGACGCCCACCACGATGTCTGGGACGAGTACTTCGGCCAGAAGCTCTTCCACGGCAGCGTGGTCCGGCGGGCGGCGGAGGAGGGCCTCCTCGACCCGGCACGCTCGGTGCAGGCCGGCATGCGTGGATCGCTGACCGCCAAGGCGGACGCGGCGCTCCCGGCGGAGCTCGGCTTCGATGCGCTCCCGTACGAGGAGCTGGCGGAGCTCGGGCCGGCGGCCTTTGCCGATCGTGTCCGAGCACGGGTCGGCGACGCCCCGTGCTTCCTGTCCTTCGACGTCGACTTCGTCGACCCGGCGTTCGCGCCGGGAACCGGCACCCCTGAACCCGGCGGTCCTTCGAGCCGTGAGGCCCTCGCCTTCGTCCGTGCGCTCACAGGACTGGACTTCCGCGGCTTCGACTGCGTCGAGGTCTCGCCGCCGTACGACCCGTCCGGAGTGACGGCCTTCGTCGCTGCGAACGCCTGCTTCGAGATGCTGTCGCTTCTGGCGCTTCGCCGCTGAGCTTTTCCGCCCGGACTCAGCGCGGCAAAGCCATATTTCCAGCGGATTTGCGGGTTAATTGGCCGAGAAGGATTGTGCTACCGTGACACGAAACACGACCCCTCATGGGGCTTTCCGGGATTCTTCCGCGTCCGCGCAAGCGGACGTCCACTTCTAAAGGAGCAACGCTGGGCCAGGTCATCGCCTTCGCTAATCAAAAGGGTGGCGTGGCGAAGACGACCACCACGCTGAACCTCGCGGTCGCGTTCAAGGAAAACGGCTTCGAGGTGCTCGCCGTCGATCTCGATCCACAGGGCAACCTGACCATGTCTCAGGGCATGGACCCGGATCAGGTCGAGCGGTCGATGTACGACGTCCTCGTCCACTCGATGCCGATCGAAGAAGTCATCCATCGGGCGGAGGTAGATGTCGCCGTCTCGTCCATCGACCTTGCCGGCGCGGAGATGGCGCTTTCGAGCATGATCGGGCGCGAGCGCGCGCTGCAGAAAGCACTGCTCCCGGTGCGCAGCCGCTACGACTACATCCTGATCGACACGCCGCCGTCCCTCGGCCTCCTGACGATCAACGCGCTCACGGCCTCGGATGGCGTGATCGTCCCCGTCCAGTGCGAATACCTCTCGCTCCGCGGGCTCGTCCAGCTCGAGAACACGCTCAGCATGATTCGGGAGAACCTGAATCCCGTCGTCGAGATCAAGGGCATCCTCCCGACGATGTACGACTCCCGCACCGTGCACGGCCGCGAGGCGGTGGAGATGCTGAAGGAGAACTTCGGAGACCTCGTTTTCGAGACGCGCATCAAGAAGACCGTCCGCTATGCCGAAGCGCCCGTCGAGGGCAGCTCGGTGCTCAAGTACGACCCGTCCGGCCCGGCCGCCAAGGCCTACCGCGACCTCGCGAAGGAGGTGCTCAATGGCGCGACGCCGCGCGAGCATGCGTGAGGGCCCACTCGCCGAGCTCTTCAAGGCGACCGAGGCCGCGCAGCGCCAGGCCGAGCGAGAGCGTGCCGGCCAGGAGTCGGCCGAAGCGCCGACCGTCGAGCACGCAGCACCGGAGCAGTCGGCACCCCCTGCGCCTCCCGCCGAGGTCGAGCGGGAGCCCGAGCGCGAGGCGGTGACGAGCTCTTCCGAGGCAACGGTCGCAGAGCCGGTCGCTCCTCCGTCCGAGCCCACACGTTCCGAGCCCGCTCCGCAGCGGACCTCCCCGGCACCCGTCGAGCGAGGCTACGAGCCCGCTCCGGCCGCCCGCATGGCCGAGCCGGCGCCCCGCATCCACCGCGCGCCGCGCCCGGAGTCGGCCGCGTACCTCGCGGTCATCCGCGTAGTCGGCGTCGGCGGCGGCGGCCTGAACGCGGTCAACCGCATGATCGAGGCCGGCATCTCGCAGGTCGAGTTCATCGCGGTCAACACCGACATCCAGCAGCTCCGGACGTGCGAGGCGCCCATCAAGCTCCATATCGGCCGCGAGCTGACCCAGGGCCTGGGCTCCGGCTCAGACCCGAACCTCGGCCGCGAGGCCGCCGAGGAGGCCTACGACCAGATCAAGCACGTCCTCCGCGGCTCGGACATGGTCTTCGTGACCGCGGGCGAGGGCGGCGGGACCGGCACCGGAGCCGCTCCGGTCGTCGCGCGGATCGCGCGCGAGGTCGGTGCGCTCTCGGTCGGGATCGTCACGCTTCCGTTCCGCTTCGAAGGCAGTCGACGCCGCTCGCAGGCCGAGAAGGGCGTGCATGAGCTCCGCGAGGTCTGCGACACCGTCATCGTCATCCCGAACGACCGGCTGCTCGAGGTGCTCGAGCGCTCGACGTCGATGCTCGACGCGTTCCGGATCGCCGACGACGTCCTGCGCCAGGGCGTGCAGGGCATCTGCGACCTCATCACGATGCCCGGTCTCATCAACCTCGACTTCGCGGACGTGCGCACGATCATGAGCGACGCAGGCTCCGCGATCATGGGCATCGGCTTCGCGACGGGGGAGACCCGCGCGCGCGAAGCGGCCGAGCGGGCGCTGCGCTCGCCCCTCATCGACACCGAGATCGTCGGTGCGAGAGGCATCCTCCTTTCGATCGCCGGCGGGGACGACCTCACGCTGCTCGAGGTCAACGAGGCCGCGGAGGTCGTGCGCGAGGCTGCGACGGAGGAGACGAACATCATCTTCGGCGCCACCATCGACGAGCGTCTCTCCGGCCAGATCTGGGTCACGGTGATCGCCACCGGGCTGGGAGGACGCCCGGGCCTCAGCTCGCCGACCCCGCGCGGGCCGGCGCAGCTCACCGAGCCCGAGGACATGCTCGAGCCGCCGAGCTTCCTGCGCGACCTGTAAGCCGGCCCAAGGTTAGGGGTACCCTTCGCGCATGAAAGGCGCAGTCGCGGCCGGGCATCCGCTCACCGCGCAGACGGGCGCGGAGATCCTCGCCGAGGGGGGCAATGCGGTCGATGCCTGCATCGCGGCCGCGTTCGTCTCCTGGGTTGCCGAGAGCCCGCTGACCGGGCCGGGGGCGGGCGGCTTCATGCTCGTCCACCGCGCGTCGGACCACACCGACCGGCTCCTCGACTTCTTCGTCGCCATCCCAGGGCGTGAGCTTCCACGGGGCGGACGGGCACGGATGGAGGCGGTCGACGTCGAGTTCGAGCCCGGGATGCAGCAGGTCTTTCTCATCGGCGCGGCCTCGTGTGCCGTGCCCGGCGCGGTGGCGGGGCTCGGCGCGGCGCATGCGGCCTACGCACGCATTCCCTGGGCTGAGCTGATCGCGCCGGCGGCGCGGCTGGCCCGCGAGGGCCTCGACGTCAACACGCAGCAGGGATTTCTCCAGCGGATCCTCGACCCGATCCTTCGCGCGGAGCCGGAGGGCAAGCGGATCTACGGAGGCAAGGGGCCACTCCAGCCCGGCGAGCGGCTGCGCATGCCGGCTCTCGCGGACACGCTCGACCGCCTGGCCGCCGAGGGGCCGGACGGCTTCTACCGCGGCGACGTCGGCAGGGCGATCAGCGCGGCGGTGCAGGAACGCGGCGGCTCTCTGACGCGGACCGACCTCGAGAGCTATCGCGTGATCCGCCGGCGGCCCGTGCGGGTGCCGTACCGCCGGTGGGAATTCGTCTCCAATCCGCCGCCCTCGGCAGGAGGCCTCCTGATTGCCTACGCGCTGAGCGTTCTCGACCGGCTCGGCGAAGCGGGCGAGCGGGGAAGCGCACAGGCGATCGCGGCGCTCGCTGAGGTCATGCGGGAGGCCCAGCTCGCGCGCGGGATCAGGCTTCCTCAGCGGCCTCAGCCGCGGCGGCCTGCCGAGGCGCCTGCTTACTGAGGAGAACCTTGCCGCCGCCGCCCAGCGCGCGCGGAAGCGGGTGCGGCAGTTCGCGCCCGAGCCGGCCGGGCTCCCGTCCACGACGCACATCAGCGTGGTCGACGCGCACGGGAATGCGGCGTCCCTTTCGGCTTCGACCGGTTGCGGATCCGGCGTGATCGTGCCGGGAACCGGGATCCACATGAACAACATGCTGGGGGAGGAGGACCTGAACCCGGGCGGCCGGGAAGGGTCGCCAGGCAACCGGCTGACGAGCATGATGGCGCCCTCGATCGTCCTCGAGGAGGGACGGCCGCGCCTGGTGGTCGGGAGCGCCGGGTCGATCCGCCTGCGCGCCGCCATCCTGCAGTTCGTCGTCAACGTGCTCGACCACGGCCTCACCGTCCGGGAGGCGATCGAGGCGCCGCGCGTTCATCTGGAGGGCGAGGCGCTCCAGGTCGAGGGAGGAATCGGACCCGACACCGCCGCCCAGCTCGAATCCGCGGGCTACGAGGTCGTTCGCTGGAGCGGGCTGAACCTCTACTTCGGCGGCGCCTCGGCAGTCGGGCTCGGCGCGGAGGGGGAGCTCGAGGCGGCCGGCGATCCGAGACGAGGAGGAGCGGGGGCGGTCGTCGAGTGACAGCGGCCGTCCGCAGCGCGGAGCCGGGCGACGCCGGCGCGCTCGTGCGCCTGGCGCGAGGCCGTCGGGTCGGAGGAGGGCGGCTGGCTGATCGCCGACGGAGGGCTGGCGCAGCGTCGCCGAGGAACGGCGCTACCTCAAGGCGATCCGAAGGCACAGGTACGCCGCCGTGCTCGTCGCCGAGCTCGACGGCAAGATCGTCGGCCGCCTCTCCATCAGCCGGGAAAGCCATCCGGCCAGCGAGCACGTCGCCGACGTCGGGCTCATGGTCGCGGACGGCTACCGCCGGCGGGGCATCGGAAATGCCCTGATGGAGAGCGCCGAGAACTGGGCGCGCGCGGTCGGCGTCCGCAAGATCGAGCTTCACGTCTTTCCCCACAACGAGGCCGCGCTCGCCCTGTACGACCGGATCGGGTACCGGCGGGTCGGCACCCGCCGGGGCCATTTCCGACGGCGAGACGGCTATGTGGACGCGATCCTCATGGAGAAGGACCTGTGACCGGCTACGAGCTCGAGCGCGGCACCGTTCTCGAAGAGGACGTCCGCCTCGAGGCCGAGGAAGAGCTCTGGACCGACGACACGAGCGGCGACCACGCCGGCTGGTTTTGCGTCGCCACCGACCCCTTCCCCTGCCCCGCGGAGGGCTGTCCGTTCGTCGCGCACTTCATGACGGCGGCGCACCTCATCCTCGTCTGGGAGCGCCGCGACGACCCGAACCTGCTCAGGCATGCCCAGCGCGCCAAGGAGGTGGGGCGGAACCCGCGCGTCGTCGTCTACGAGACGGAGTTCGGCCCGAGCGCCTCGTACTACGCGTGGGAGGCCGCCGGGCGGCCCGTCCACGCCGTCAAGAAGCTCTAGACGGGTTCGACGCGGCCGTTGCCGGAGGCTCGCTCGCGGATCTCGCGGTCGCGCTGCACCGCCTCGGCGGCCTGGTCGAGCATCGGGGCGAGACGCAGCACGCGCTCGCGCTCCGAGCGGAGCTCCAGGAGGCCCTGCTTGACCTCGGTGCCGAAGTCCACGCGGGCGGCGATCTGATACGCGATCGAGTCCGCGTCGAAGTCGAGCTCCTCGAGATCGGCCTCGGCGGCGCTGACGACGCGCTGGTAAGCCGCGAGGCATTCCTCGATCTCGTCCTCGGTCGGCGCCTCGTCCTCGTCGTCTATGTCCTCGACCTCGGCCGTCATGTAGGTGCGGCCATCCGTGAGCTCGGCGATCCGAATCCGTTCGCGGCCCTCGACCACGACGTTCAGCCGCCCGTCGTCGAACTGCTCCAGCACCTCGATCACGCCGGCGCGGCAGCCGATCTCACGCATGCCGTCGTCGTCCGTGAGCACGAGCCCGAACTCGCCACCCTGCTCGAGGCACTCGCCGATGAGCTCGCGGTAGCGGGGCTCGAAGATGTGCAGCGGCGCCTGCTCGCCTGGGAGGAGCACGAGGTTGAGAGGGAAGAGGCCGATCTCCACGGCATGAAAAGATTAGGGGAATGGCCGACACTCCTCTCGTTCGACCCGCCGTTCAGAGCCTCGTCCCGTATGAACCGGGCAAGCCGGTGGAGGAAGTTCAGCGCGAGCTCGGCCTCGAGCGCGTGGTCAAGCTCGCCTCCAACGAGGGCCAGTACGGCCCATTCCCGGAAGCGCTCGAGGCGATCGAGCGTGGTGCGCCGGGGCTGAACCGCTACCCGGATGGAGGCGCCTACCTTCTCCGCACTGCGCTCGCCGAGCGCCACGGAGTCGGCCTGGAGAACGTCACGATCGCGGCGGGCGCCGACTCGGTGATCATGTACCTCTCGATCGCCGTGCTCGACCCAGGCGATGAGATCGTCTGCGGCTGGCCCTCCTTCCCGAGCTACGTCCTCGACGCCCTCAAGCTCGGCGCGGGCGCGAAGCGGGTCCCGCTCACGGACCACTGCTACGACGTCGACGCGATCCTCGGCGAGATCGGCCCGCGCACGAAGATCGTCTACCTCTGCAATCCGAACAACCCGACCGGCACGATGATCGGCCGGAGCGAGATCGAGTCTTACTTCGCGCGCGTCCCGGAGCACGTGCTCACCGTCCTCGACGAGGCGTACTTCGAGTACGTCGAGTCGGAGGACTACCCCGACGGGATCGAGGAGTCGGTCAAGACCGGCCGGCGCGCCCTCGTCCTGCGCACCTTTTCGAAGATCTACGGGCTCGCCGGGCTTCGCGTCGGCTACGGGGTCGGCCCGGCCGAGGTCGTCGAGGCGATCGGCAAGGTGCGAAACGCGTTCGACATCAACCAGACCGCCCAGGACGCGGCGCGCGCGAGCCTCGGAAACGCGGCGGAGATCGCGCGCAGGCGGCGGGAGACTGCGGAGGAGCGCAGCCGGCTGGAGGAGGCCTGCACGGGCCTCGGCCTCACCGTGGCCTCGCCTCCGGTCGCCAACTTCGTCTACGTGGAGACGGGTGAGGATTCCCGCGCGGTGTTCGACCGGCTCCTTCGCGAGGGTGCGATCGTGCGCCCCCTCGGGCCTTTCGGCGCGGACGATGCGATCCGCGTCACGGTAGGGACCCGCGAGGAGAACGAGTTCTTCGCGGCCGCGCTGGAGCGCGTGCTCCAGGGCGCGCATACCTCCTTCTAGGACCTGCCGCTCTCTCGCGGCGCTGTTACGGTTCGGACCGTGACAGGGGGCCGCAGCCGGGCTCGTTTCGGGCTCGTGCGGGAGGCTGGAGGATTCCGCCTTCTCTTCTTTGCGACGCTCGCGTCCAGCATCGGCACGTGGCTCGCGTTCGTCGCGCTCGTCGTGGACGTCTTCGATCGTACGGAGAACGCGTCCTGGGTCAGCGCGCTGCTCGTCGTCGAGTTTCTCCCGAGCGTCATCGTCGGCTTCCTCGCCGGCCGGCTCCTCGACATCGCTTCGCGCCGGTGGATCCTCGTGATCGCGGACCTCGCACGTGCGGCGGTGTTCTTCGTCCTTCCGTTCGCGACGAGCCCGGCCCAGATCGTCGCGCTCGCCTTCGCCGCCGGAATGGCGACGAGCCTCTTCCGCCCGGCCGTGTATGCGGGGCTGCCGAACCTCGTCTCGGACGAGGACCTCCCGCAGGCCAACGGCCTCCTCCAGGCCGCCGACAACTTCACCTGGGCGATCGGAGCCCTCGTCGGCGGGGCGCTGGTCGCGGCGACGAGCCCGGACGCCGCCTACGTCGTGAACGCCTTCAGCTTCCTCGTCTCCGCGCTTCTCATCGTGCGGATCAGGGAGAGCCTCGAGGAGGCCGAGCGCGCGCCGAGCCGCGGCCACTGGCGCGACCTTGCCGACGGGTTTTCCTTCGCCCTCCGCTCGAAGTCGCTCCTGACGATCATCGTCGCGTGGAGCATCGCCGTCTTTGCGACCGCGGGCGTGAACGTCGCGGAGATCGTGCTTGCGAAGAATGTCTTCGACGCCGGCGACTTCGGCTACGGACTGCTCGTCGCAGCCGGCGCCGTCGGGCTCATGCTCGGCAGTTTCTTCGGCGGGAGCTGGATCGAGCAGCGCGGGATGGCCCTGCCATACGGCGTCTCCATCGGTCTCATGGCACTCGGCTTCGGCGCGGCTGCCGTGGCTCCGAACGTCTGGGTTGCCGCGGTAGTCGTCGTGGCCGCCGGCGCGGGGAACGGCGTCGCCGTGATCACGAATGCCGTGCTCGTCCAGCGCGGAGCGCCCGACCGTCTGCGCGGAAGAGCGTTCGCCGTCGTCATGAGCCTCGGCTACGCGTTCCTCGGCCTGGGCATGATCGTTGCCGGCCCGCTTACGAACGCAGCGGGGGCGCGGACCGTGTGGGCCGTCGCCGCCGGGCTGCTTGCTATCGCGGCGGTCGTCGGCTTCCTGCTCGCCCGCCGGGTGGACGCCGACGGAGGACGCGTCTCGGTGCGGCACGCGTCCGGGCCGGAGCCCGCCCGGGATTGACCCGCGGCTGGACTCTCGAAGCGCTCGTCGAGGGCGTCCGCGCCGGCGAGCGCCGCGCTCTCGCCCGCGCCATCACGCTGGTCGAGGGCTCTGATCCGCTCGCCTACGAGCTCATCCGCGAGCTCTATCCGAGCACCGGCAATTCGTACGGGATCGGCGTCACCGGGCCGCCCGGAGTGGGGAAGTCGAGCCTCATCAGTGCGCTCGTTCGCCACGTGCGCGCCGAGGACGCGTCGGTCGGCGTCATCTCCGTGGACCCCTCGAGCCCCTTCACCAAAGGCGCGCTCCTGGGTGATCGCATCAGGCTCGCCGACCACTTCCTCGACCCCGAGGTCTTCATCCGCTCGATGGGAACGCGCGGGCACCTCGGCGGGCTCGCCGAGGCGACCCTGCAGGCCGCGCTCGTCCTCGATGCCTCAGGCAAGGACCTCGTCTTCCTCGAGACGGTTGGGGCGGGGCAGAGCGAGGTCGAGATCATCTCGATCGCCGACACCGTCCTCCTTGTGCTGATGCCGGGCTCCGGGGACTCGATCCAGGCGCTCAAGGCGGGGATCATGGAGATCCCGGACGTGATCGCGGTCAACAAGCGCGACCATCCGGCCGCGAAGACGATGGTGAACGAGGTCCGGTCGATCCTGGCGCTCGACACCGGACGCGAGTGGCAGCCGCCGATCGTCCTCACCGAGGCCGTTCGCGGTGAGGGTATCGACGAGCTCTGGACGGAGATCTCCGCGCACCGGCGCCACCTCGAGTCCGCGGGCCTGCTCGCGGATCGGCGCGCCAAGAATCTCGCCGGCGAGGTCTTCGCGGTCGCGAGCGCGCGGGCCAAGGCGCACCTCGAGGGCGCGGTAGGAGATGATCCGGAGCTACGGCGCCTGCTCGAGGCGGTCCAGCGGCGGGAGCTCGATCCCTTGACGGCGGTACGCGAAATCATGGAGAAGGTGTTCAAGGTTCATGAAGACGGCGGCAGGCCCGACACTCGCTGAGATCCAGGCCGCCCGCGAGCGCGTGCACGGCCTCGCGCGCGAGACACCGGTCTACTCCTCCGAGACGCTCGGCCGCCGCAGCGGCCGCCAGGTCTTTCTCAAGGCGGAGAACCTGCAGCGAACGGGCTCGTTCAAGATCCGCGGCGCGGTCAACAAGCTCGCGACGATGACGGACGAGGAGCGCGCCGCGGGCGTCGTGACCGCGAGCGCCGGGAACCACGGCCAGGCGGTGGCGCTCGCCGCTCGGGAGGCGGGCGTGGCGGCGACGGTGTTCATGCCGCTCGACGCGCCGATGGCCAAGGTCGACGCCACGCGGAGCTACGGCGCCGAAGTGCTTCTCTCCGGGGAAGGCTTCGACGAGGCGCAGGGTGCGGCGCACGAACGCGAGGCGGCCGGCGCAACCTTCGTCCATGCCTTCGAGGACGAGGCGGTCGTGGCCGGCCAGGGAACGCTCGGCCTCGAGCTCGCCGAGCAGCTCGGCGACGTGGAGACACTCGTCGTGCCGATCGGCGGCGGCGGCCTCGCGTCCGGCGTCGCGCTTGCGCTACGCGAGCTGCGGCCCGAGATCCATCTCGTCGGCGTGCAGGCCGCGAACTGCGCCCCGTTCGCCGGCCTCGAGCCAGGCGGGATCACGATCGCGGACGGGATCGCCGTGAAGCAGCCGGGCGAGCTGACGAAGCGCATCCTCGCCGACCGCCTCGACGCGATCGTGACCGTCACCGACGCCGAGATCGCCGACGCGATCGTGCTCCTCCTCGAGCGTGTGAAGCTGGTCGTCGAGGGGGCGGGCGCGGCCTCGGTGGCTGCCCTTCTGACCGGCAAGGTCGAGGGCGACGGCCCCGTCTGCGCGCTCCTCTCGGGCGGGAACATCGACGCCTCGCTCCTCGTCGAGGTCGCGCGGCACGGGCTGACGCGCGCGAGCCGTTTTCTCGTCCTGCGAACGAGGATCTCGGACCGTCCGGGTGCGCTCGCCGCTCTCCTGGCCCGGATCGCCGAGCGGCGCGTCAACGTCGTCTCCGTCGACCACCATCGGGAGGGCATGGACCTGCCGGTGACCGGGACCGCCGTCGAGCTCACGCTCTCGACGCGAGACGAGGAGCATTGCGACGAGCTCCTCGGGTTCCTCGCCGAGTGGGGCTACGAGGCCGAGCGGGTGCGCTAGGCGGTTACGGGCCGCGGATCGGCCTCGCGCTTGCGGGCGAGGTGCGTCCAAAGGCGCGAGAGCGGGCCGGGCTTGTCCTCGGCGAACGAACGGGCGAGCCGGGCGCGGTCTGCGTCGCGGAGCATGTCCTCATGCCGGGCGCGTGCGATCGCGAGATGGCTGTGTGGGCTGTAGTACATGCCCACAAGACGCGCGGGCGGGCAACTTTCTTCCCTCGCTCGCTAGATTCGCAGCGTGCACAAGGATTACTCGTCCACGCCGCTGCCGAAGAAGCTCGGCATCGAGGAGGAATCGCGCGTCGCGCTCCAGAAGGCGCCGCCTGGGTTCGCGGAGGAGCTCGGGGTGAAGCCGAGGCTCCGCGGCGAGTTCGACGTCGCGGTGCTCTTCGCGACGCGTCAGGGTGAGCTGACGCGCGCCTTTACGCCGCTCGCGCGGCGGCTCGCGCCGGCCGGCGGGCTCTGGGTCGCCTGGCCGAAGAAGGCATCCGGCGTTTCGACCGACCTCACCTTCGACTCGGTGCAGAAGACCGGGCTCGACGCCGGGCTCGTCGACAACAAGAGCTGCGCCATCGACGACACCTGGCAGGCGCTCCGCTTCGTCATCCGCCTGGCGGACCGCTGACGAGCTCGAGCAGGCGTTCGGCGTAGCGCGGAGCGGTGGGCTCGTCCTCGTGCTGGAAGTAGGCGAAGACGTCGAGCCCGGCCGCGATCATGGGGTCGATCCGCGCCGCCTCGGCGGCCAGGTCGTCGTCGCTGTACGGAGGGTTGCGGAGCCGCAGGTAGCGGAAGTCGGCGCCGCATTCCACCGCATCGACCCGCGCGACGCCGCGCTCGTCGAGTCGCGCCTGGATCTCCTCGTCGAGCCACGACTCGTGGCGGAAGTCGAGCGCCCAGCGCATGGTGGGCTCCAGGGAGTCGAGCAGCAGGCGGAGGAATCCGTCGTCTCGCGCCTGGAGCACCTTGATGCGGACCGGGCCGAGCCGGTCGCCGAGCTTCGAGATCGCCTGGGCCGCCGCGTCCACTCCCTCGACGCGGCCGAAGGACGTCACCCGGCGGGCGAGGGTGACCCCGAACCTGAAGCCGGGCGCGGTCTGGTCGGCCCAGCGCTCGAACTGGTCCTCGGCGGGAAGCCGGCGGAAGGTCGAATTGAGCTCGACCGTGTTGAGCCTGGTCGCGTAGAAGCGCAGGAAGTCCGTCGGCTTCGCATCCGCCGGGTAGAAGCCGCCTTTCCAGGTCGCGTACGAGAAGCCGGACGAGCCGGCGTAGAGGCGGGCGGCCGCTACGAGCCCTCGATGACCTCGTAGATCTCGTCCGCCTCGAGGCCGTGAGCCTCGCGGTGGACGCGCGTCGCCGTCTCAGCGTCGGGCGCCTCGACGAGGCAGAAGATCTTGCCCTCGGCCTCGCTCACCCAGTAGCTCTTGTAGTTGACGTCGTGGTCGCCCTGAATGGCGACGTCCTTGGCGTGAGCGTCGCGAACGGCGTCGCAGGAAACGCCCCCGTCCATGTTGTGTACGTCCATGAAAAGCGGCATGCGCTACCTCCTAGAAGAGACGCGCGGATGCTATCGGAGTGCCGCGCTCGGGCAAGGGACATCCCGCCTCGCCGTCGTCGCGGTCCCGGCGCATTGCGCGCGCCACCTTTGCGTATTTGCGGATTACGCTGGAAAGCGGGTGGTGGCTTGGGGTGGCCCCGACTAGAAGCCGAGACCGCGGGCGATGACGAGCCGCTGGATCTCATTGGTGCCCTCGCCGATCTCCAGCACCTTCTGGTCGCGGTAGAGCCGCGAGATCGCGTACTCGTCCATGAACCCGTACCCGCCGTGGATCTGCAGCGCCGCGTTCACGGCCCGGTTCGCGAGCTCGCCGGTGTAGAGCTTCGCGATCGCGGCCGCCTGCGCGAACGGGCGCCCGTCGTCCTTCAGCCATGCTGCCTTGTAGACGAGGTTCCGGCCGGCCTCGATCTCCGTCGCCATGTCGGCGAGCTGGAACTGGATCGCCTGGAACTTCCCGATCGGCTGCCCGAACTGCTTCCGCTCGCGCGCATACGACGACGCCAGGTCGAACGCGCCCTGTGCCAGGCCGAGCCCCATCGCCGCCACTGAGATCCGGCCGCCGTCGAGGATCTCGAGGAACTGCTTCAGGCCGGCGCCGCGCTCGCCCAGGAGATGGTCCTCGGGGACGGCACAGTCGTGGAACGAGAGCTCGCGCGTGTCCGAGGCCCGCCAGCCCATCTTTCGCATCGGGGCCGAGAGCTCGTAGCCCTCCGTCCCGTTGGGGACGACGATGTTCGAGATCTCGTCGTCGCCCGTCCGGGCGGTGATCGTCACGAACGCCGAGATGTCGGTGCCCGCGTTCGTGATGAAGATCTTGGAGCCGTTGACGACCCAGCTCCCGTCGCGGAGCTCGGCCGTCGTCCGCGTTGCGCCCGCGTCCGAGCCGGCCTCGGGCTCGGTCAGGCCGAACGCCGCGAGCCGCTGCCCCGAGGCCAGCTCCGGCAGCCAGCGCTCCTTCTGCTCGTCGGAGCCGAAGAGGAGGATCGGCATGGTGCCGAGCGACGTGTGCGCCGCGACCGTGATCGCGACGGACGAGTCGATGCGCGTCAGCTCCTCGACGGCGATGGCATACGCGAGCGTGTCGCCGCCACCGCCTCCGTGCTCTTCCGGGATCGGGATGCCCATGAGCCCGAGCTCGGCGAGCGCCTCGACGATGTCGTAGGGAAAGCGGTGCTCGCGGTCGAGCTCCTCCGCCACAGGCGCGATCCGCTCCTCGGCGAAGTCGCGAACCGTCTGCCGGAGCAGCTGGTGGTCGTCCGAGAGCTCGAAGTTCACTAAGAAAACCGGCTGGGCGAGCTCCGCGAGGAGCCGCACGCCGTACCCGGTTGCGCCGGGGGCGCCGTAGTAGTCCTCGCGCGTGCGCTCGAGGTAGGCCGTGCCGGCGATGTCGAGGTGCGCCCACGGGCCCTCGCCCACGAACTCCTGCAGGAAGCGGGCGGCGAGAATCGGCGAGCCCTGCCGGTACTCGGAGGAGTTCTTCATGTCGGCGTACGGCGACTCGATGTAGCGGCGGTAGGTCTCGTGCAGCGGCATGATCCAGGCGTGGTCGCCGCTTTCTTCCGCGGCGGCCCGGATCTCCTGCGCCCATGCGTCGTCGTTGGCGAAGAGGCCCGCGTAGTAGTCGCCCATCGCGATCACGATGGCGCCCGTGAGGGTGGCGAGGTCGAGGATGTGCGTCGCCCCTGAGCGCCGCGCGTGCGTGAGCGCGTCCGCGAGGATGAGCCGCCCCTCCGCATCGGTGTTCGTCACCTCGATCGTCTTGCCGTTCAGCGCGGTGATGATGTCGCCGGGCCGGTACGAGCGGCCGCCGGGCATGTTCTCGCAGGACGGGACGACGGCCAGCACCTTGACCGGCAGTCCGAGCTCGGCGATCGCGCCCATCGCGGCGAGGACGGCGCCGCCGCCGCCCATGTCGGTCTTCATCTCCTCCATGCGGCTGGCCGGCTTCAGGGAGAGGCCGCCCGAGTCGAAGGTGATCGCCTTGCCGACGAGCCCGAGGACGACCTCGCCGCGTGTCGCGGAAGGCGGTTCGTAGGAGAGCGTGATCAGGCGCGGGGGGTTCTCGCTCCCCTGGCTGACCGCGGTGAGCGCGCCCATGCCCGCCTCGCGAATCTCGTCGGGGCCGAGGGCGGAGAAGCTCATGTGCTCGAAGCGGCTCGCGGTGTCCTCGGCGAACTCGGCGAGGGTGGTCGGAGTGCAGACGTTGGGCGGCGCATTGACGAGGTCGCGGCAGCGGTTCGTCCACGCAGCGACGACGTTGGCGCGTTGCGCCTCCTCGACGACCTCGGTCGCGCCCGAGCCGCAGAGGACGAGGCGCTCGACGGCAACGTGCTCGTCCTTCGTCTTCCAGATGCCGGCGTCGTAGGGACCGAGCGCCATGCCGTCGACGACGGCGCGCGCCTGTTCGGCCGGGGGCAGCCCGTTCTCGCTCAGGATCCAGGCGACGGTCTTGCCGCCGATCTCTCCCGCGCGCCTGGCGACCGCGGCGGCCGCCGTGCGCAGGCTGTCGGAGTCCCCGTCCGCACCCATGCCGCCGACGGCGACCCGGTGGGCTTTGAGCTCGTTTCGCGTGTGCAGGAGGGTGACTCGGCCGCGCTCGCCCTTGAGCTCCCCGTCCTCGATCAGGTGTTGGATCCCCCCGTCGACCAGGCGGTCGAGCTCTTGGCCGGCCGACTGGAGCTCGATCGGCTCCGGGACGGCGAAGGCCAGGACGTCCGCGGCAACCTCCGCCGGCGATGCTTCGACGACGTCGATCTCCATGGGCGCGCGCGGATGCTATCCGAACAGGTTCGTACCGTGTTCCTCGAATGAGGGATATAGACGCAATCCCTCAGGTCGATGAGAGGGATGCGCAATGAGCGCAGCTCTACCCTCTCCGCCCGCACCCTCCCCTCGCGGGCGAAACCCTCTCCCGGTAGGAGCCCTCCAGAGTCATCTCGGAGGGCTTCTGCGTGAACGGGAAGAGCTCCATCTCGCCGCGTCGCCGCTCGCACTCGAGCGCAACCGCCGCGAGATCGTGCGTACGCAGTGGGAGCTCACGTACGCGCTGCTCGCAGAGCACGCGTCCCGGTAGCGCGCGACGGGTATTCTCGCGCCGGTGCGCGGGGTGGACAGAAAGGCGATGGCCGCGCTCTCGTCCGGTCATCTCGCAACGGACCTCGCGCAGGGGTCTCTCCCTGCGCTGCTGCCCTTCCTCAAGGCCGAGTTCGACCTCACCTACACGATGGCCTCCGCGCTCGTCCTCGCCGCGACGATCAGCTCGTCGCTGATCCAGCCGCTGTTCGGGCTCTGGTCGGACGCGCGGGGCGCGCTCTGGCTCCTCCCGGCGGGGGTCGGCCTCGCGGGAGTGGGAATGGCGCTCGCCGCCGCAGCACCCTCGTATCCGCTCACCTTCCTCGCCGTCCTCGCAGCCGGACTCGGAGTGGCCGCCTACCACCCCGAGGGATCGAAGTTCGCGAGCTATGCGAGCGGCTCGCGGCGGGCGAGCGGGATGTCGTTTTTCTCGGTCGGAGGCAACATCGGCTTCGCGCTCGGGCCCGTCTACGCCTCGGCGCTCATCCTCTCGCTCGGACTGAAGGGCGGGCTGCTGATCGCCCTGCCGGGGCTGGCCGTGGCCACCGGCCTCGTGCTCGTGCTCCGCTACCTGGCGAGCTTCGCGCCGGACGAGTCACCGCGGGAGCAGCGGGCGGCGGCGGCAAAGACCGAGACTCGCGGCCTCGTCTTGCTGCTCGTCGTCGTCGGCCTGCGGAGCGTCGCGCACATGGGCCTCTTCACGTTCATCCCGCTGTGGGAGATCCACAACGGCCACGGCGAGGCCTACGGAACCTTCGTGCTCGCGCTCTTTCTCTTCGCCGGGGCCGTGGGAACGCTGCTCGGCGGCCCGCTCGCCGACCGCTTCGGCCGGCGCCCGGTGCTGCGTGGGAGCTTCATCGCCGCGACGCCGCTCATCCTCGTCTACGTGCTGGTGGGCGGGCCGATCGGCGTGGCGGCGGTTACGCTCTCGGGCGCCTGTGTCATCGGAACCTTCGGAGTCAGCCTCGTGATGAGCCAGGAGTACATGCCGGGCCGCGTCGGCATGGCCTCCGGGCTTTCCATCGGTCTCGCGATCGGGCTCGGCGGTGTCGCGGCGCTCGTCCTCGGCGCCCTCGCGGACACCGTCGACCTCGAGACCGCGGTGCTCGCCACGGCGATCGGGCCCACACTCGCCCTCGGGGTCAGCTTCCTACTGCCGCCGGCCCCGGGGCGGCGCATGGTCGGCCCGGAGCCGGCCCCCGCGACGCTGTGACCTACGAGTCGGCTCAGCAGTTCTTCGCCGACCTCGGGTCGAGGCCCGACTCGTCGCGCGCCGCCAACCTGACGGCCTCCTACCGGTTCGACATCGAGGGCGCCGGCAGCTGGCGCGTCGACGTGGACGACGGCGCGGCCACGGTCACCGACACCGGGTCTCAGGACCCGGCCGACTGCGTCATCGCGACCGACGAGCAGACGTTCCTCGGAGTCGTGAACGGGGAGCAGAACCCGATGGGCGCCTTCATGACCGGGAAGATCCGCGTCGACGGCGACATGGGACTCGCTCTTCGGCTCAAAGACCTCGTGGGCTAGGGGAAGAGCAGGGCAGCGCTCCAGGAGCCATCGCTTGTGCGGGTGTAGCGCGATGCGCTCGTGGAGCCGGTTCGGCCTGCTCTCCCAGAACTCGATCGTCTCCGGGTCGAGCACGTAGCCGCCCCACCAGTCGGGCAGTGGCACTTCGTCGCCGAAGCGGGCCTCCGCCTCCGCGAAGGCCGCGTCGAGCTCGGCCTTGCTCCCGAGCGGGGAGCTCTGCCGCGACGCCCATGCGCCGAGGCGGCTGCCCGGGTCGCGCGTCGCGAAGTAGGCCTCCGACTCGGCGCGCGGGACCTTCTCCACCGTTCCGGTCACGAGCACCTGCCGGCGGGGCTCCGTGTGCCAGAGGAAGGTGAGCGCGGCGTGCGGGTTGGCGGCGAGCTGGCGGCCCTTGCGGCTCTCGTAGTTCGTGAAGAAGACGAAGCCCCGCTCGTCCACGCCTTTGAGGAGAACCGTGCGGGCCGAGGGGCGGCCGGCCTCATCCGCGGTCGCGAGCGTCATCGCCTCGGGCAGGGTGACGCCGGCCGCCACGGCCTCCTCCTGCCACTCCCGGAAGCGGGCGAGAGGATCCGTCATTCCTCGAGCTCGATCAGGAGCGCGCCGCCGTCGACTCGCTCGCCCTCGGCGACGTGCACCCTCCGGACGACCGCCTCGTAGGGGGAGACGAGCGGCGTCTCCATCTTCATCGCCTCGAGGACGACGAGAGGCTGCCGCGGCTCGACTCGGTCTCCCTCGGAGGCGAGCACCTTTATGACCACTCCGGGCATCGGGGCGGTCAGCGTGCTCTGCCCGCCGAGGAGGTCGCCGTGGCCGGTTCCCTCGACGGTGGGCGGAGCCGTGCGGGCGGGCGCGGGGCCGTTGAGCCGCCACGAGCCGTGCCATGGACGGGAGACGCGGCGCGGCCGTGAGAGCGGCGGGTTCTCGTCGAGGAAGGCGGTCGTCGCCTCCCCCGCCCGGAGCTCGGGGTGGGCGACGAGCCAGCGGAGGAAAGGGAGGTTCGTCTCCACGCCCCGAACCTCGGTCTCGCGCAGCGCGGCGGAGAGCGCAGCGAGCGCTTCCTCCCGCGTCTCCTCGTGGGCGATCAGCTTCGCGATCAGCGGGTCGTAGGCGACCGGGATCTCGTCGCCTTCCTCGACGCCCTGGTCGACGCGGATCGCCTCTGGAAGCCGTAGCCGCGTGATCGTGCCGGTGCGGGGGAGGAAGGTGCGCGGATCCTCGGCGTAGAGCCTCACCTCCACCGCATGGCCCTCGGGCTGTCGCGCCTCGATCTCCAGGGACTCGCCCGAGGCGATGCGGAGCTGCTCCTCGACGAGGTCGAGACCGGTGACGAGCTCGGTGACCGGGTGCTCGACCTGGATGCGTGCGTTCAGCTCGAGGAAGAAGAACTCGCCGCCCGCGAGCATGAACTCCGCGGTGCCCGCGCTCTCGTAGCCGACCGCGCGCGCGAAGGCGACCGCGGCCTCGCCCATCTCCGCGCGCAGGTCGGGCCCGACCGCCGGAGAAGGGCTCTCCTCGAGGATCTTCTGGTGCCTGCGTTGCACCGAGCAGTCGCGCTCGCCGAGGTGGACGGTCGTCCCGTGGGAGTCCGCGAGGAGCTGGATCTCGACGTGGCGGGGCCGCTCGACGTAGCGCTCGCAGAAAACCCGGTCGTCGCCGAACCCGGACGCGGCCTCGCGGCGAGCGGACTCGAGCGCCTCTTCGAGCTCGTCCGGGGAGCGCACGAGCCGCATGCCGCGCCCGCCCCCGCCGGCCGCCGCCTTGACCATGAGGGGGAAGCCGACCTCTTCGGGATCGCCGCTTTGGACGACCGGAACGCCGGCCTCCGCCGCGAGTCGCTTCGCCTCGAGCTTGTCCCCGGCCGCGCGGATCGCCTCCGGAGATGGGCCGACGAACCGGAGGCCGGCCGAGACAACCGCTTCGGCGAAGCCCGGGTTCTCGGCCAGGAACCCGTAGCCGGGGTGGACCGCGTCCACGCCGGCGCGCGTCGCCGCGGCGACGATTCCCTCGATGTCGAGATAGCTCGACACCTCCTCGGCCGCGGCAGCGCGCCGCGTGTGGAACGCGCCCGCGTCGTCGGGCGCGGCCACGGCCACGGTCGCGATCCCGAGGCGGTCGCAGGTGGAGAAGATCCGCGCGGCGATCTCGCCGCGGTTCGCTACGAGGAGCTTTCGGATCTCCATGCGGGCGTGCGCTTCTCGAGGAAGGCGCGCAGTCCGTCCTGGCCCTCCGCGCTCGTGCGTCGCGCGGCCGCGATCTCGGCGACCGTCTGCCCACCCGGCCGGTCGCGCACGAGCTCCTTCGCCGTGCGCACCGCCTCGGGGCCGCTCGCGAGCAGGTGTCCGAGAACTGCGTCGACCCGCTCGTCGAGGTCCCCGTCCGCGATCTCGCTCACGAGCCCGATCCGGAGGGCGACGTCGGCCCCGAACCGCTCGCCGGTGAGGAAGTAGCGGCGCGCGTGTGCCCCGATCCGCGGCAGCACGAAGGGAGAGATGACCGCGGGCACGATGCCGAGCCGGACCTCTGTGAAGCCAAAGACCGTCTCGGCGTCCGCGACGACGATGTCCGAGCACGCGACGAGCCCGCCGCCGCCGCCGAGCGCGTAGCCGTGCACGCACGCGACGACCGGAGCGGGGCAGCGGTCGATCGCCTCGCACATCGCGTAGAGCCGCAGGGCATCGGCCACGTTCTCCTCGTAGCTCAGGTCGATGGAGGCGCGCTGCCACTCGACGTCGGCCCCTGCGCAGAACGCCTCGCCCTCTCCGGCCAGGACGACCGCCCGCGCGTCGCCGACGTCGGCGAACGCCTCGGTCAGCTCGGCGATCAACGCAGCGTCGAACGCGTTCCGCCGCTCGGGGCGGGCGAGCGTGACACGGAGGACGGGCCCGTCCCTCTCCAGGCGAAGCGCGCTCATCGCACGGGAGCTTACGAGGTGCGGGCGACTCGGTTTCGGCCTCTAGAGTTGGCGTGTGATCCACGGTGCCCTGGCCGCGGCGGTGACGCCTCTTCGCGACGGCGGCACGCGCCTGGACGAGGACGCGTTCGGGCCCGTTGCGGACTTCCTCGCCGCGGGAGGGCTCGACGGGATCCTCGCGCTGGGGACGACGGGGGAGGGGATCCTCCTCACAGCCGAGGAGCGGCGCCGGGCCGCCGAGCTCTACCTGGAGGCCTGTCGAGGGCGGCTCGAGGTCGCCGTCCACTGTGGCGCCCAGACGACCGCGGAAACTGTCGCGCTCGCCGAGCACGCTGCCTCGGCCGGGGCTTCGGCGGTGGCGGTCATTCCGCCGCCGTACTTCCCGCTCTCGGAGGAATCGCTCTTCGAGCACTTCCGCGCCGCGGCGGAGGCCTGCGCGCCGGTGCCGTTCTTCCTCTACGAGTTCGAGGCCAGGAGCGGCTATGCGATCCCGCAGCCGGTGATCGAGCGCCTGCGCGAGGCCGCGCCGAACCTGGCCGGCCTGAAAGTCTCCGACACGCCCTTCGAGCGTGTGCAGCCTTACCTGCTCGAGGGGCTCGACATCTTCATCGGGTCGGAGCCGCTGCTCCCGCGCGGCCTGGCCGAGGGCGCCGCGGGAACCGTCTCGGGGCTCGCCGCGGCGTTCCCCGAGTACGTCGCCGGCCTCAACCGCGACCCCGGAGCGGACGGCGCGGTCGACACCGTCGCGGCGCTCCGCGACGCGCTGCAGCAATTTCAGTTCAACGCGGCGGTGAAGGCCGCGCTCGCGTGGCGCGGCGTGCCGGTCAAGGGAGACGTGCGCGCGCCGCTGCTTCCTCTCGATGCCTCCGAGCGCGCGTCGCTCGAGGCGCGCCTCGAAGAGCTGACGGCCTAGTTCCGGGGATCGAGGTCGTCGGCCTCTTCGGCGGCGTCGCCGATCTTCTCGACGACGACGTAGCGCTCGCTTCGCTCCACGACGCTCTCGACGCTCGTGTCCTCGTGACCGGGGAGGACGAAGAACCGCGTCGACGCGCGCCGAATCGTCTCGTACTCGTCGATCGAGATCGAGACCGGCTCTTTGCACTCCTCACGGCCGCACTCGCAGAGGAACTCGGAGCGGCCCTCGACCTGGAAGGTCTGGTTGAGCTCTGCGATCCGCTCGTTGACCTCGCGGAAAAGCGATTCGTTTCGGCCCTGTCTCTCTGCGCGTGTCGTCATGACCCCATGAATGAAGAAACTCAGGCTAACACGGTTGAGAAGCATCTTTTGGTGGCATAACGCACTCGTGGACGCGGATCGCTCGTTCGAGCGGATCTACCGTCGGCACCGGCGCGAGGTGTACGGGTCGGTGCTTCGCGACGTGCGCGATCCCGACGAGGCCGAGGACGTCACGCAGGCCGCCTTCTTGAACGCCTTTCGAGCCATGCGACGCGGCGACACGCCTGAGAAGCCGCGCGCGTGGCTTCTCACCATCGCCCGCAACGTCGTCCGCCGCCGCGCCCGGCTTCGCGCCGAGCGGCCCCAGGAGGTCGAGCTCGACTCGGAGCTCCTGCTCACGCTGGACGACGACGAGGGCTCGGCGTCGGAGGACATCCATGCAGCGCTCTTGCGCCTCACCGACGCGCAGCGGGAGGCGATCCTTCTCCGCGAGATCCAGGGGCGCTCCTATGCCGAGATCTCGTTCGAGCTCGGGTTGTCGCTCGCGGCCGTCGAGGCGCTGATCTTCCGCGCCCGCCGCGCGCTCGCCGAGGAGCTCGAGCTCGTCGATCGCGTCCCCGTCGTTCGCCCGCGCCGGCGCCTCGGCTTCCTCGGGCTTCCGGGCCTCGCGAAGGCGGCGTCGTTCGGCTTCTCCTTCGGCCGGGTCGGGTTCGCTTGCCTCGTCGGCTGCGCGGTGCTCGGGACCGTGCCGGTCCGGGACGGCTCAGCCTCGGACGAGCCCGCCGCCGTGGCCAAGGCGCGCACGCCGGACGTCGTCGTGTCCCACCAGCTTCCCACCACGAACCCGGCTCACCCTGCCGGGGCGAAGAAGAAGCACAAGGGCGGCTCGCCGGGGAGCGGCAAGCCGGCCCATCACCAGGCGCCGTCCGCCAGCGAGGAGAGCTCCAAGCAGGACGTCGGCTCGCTCTTGCCCGCCGACCTTCCGCCGGTCGAGCTTCCGCCCGTGGAGCTGCCGGCGCCGCTCCCGTCCGTCGAGGTTCCGCCGCCGCCTCCGCTGCCGCAGGTGCCGGACCTGCCGCCGCTTCCGTCGCTTACATCCTGAAGACGCCGAACGTCGTCTCCGGAATGGGAGCGTTCAGGCTCGCGGCGATGCCGAGCGCGAGCACGCGCCGGGTATCCGCCGGGTCGATGATGCCGTCGTCCCAGAGCCGCGCCGTCGAGTAGTACGGATTGCCCTCGGCCTCGTACTTCGCGCGGATCTCGTCCGGATCGGCGCGGCCGACCGTGGAGAGAACCGATGCCGCCTGCTCCCCGCCCATCACGCTGATGCGTGCGTTCGGCCACATCCAGAGCTGCCGCGGCTCGTACGCCCGGCCGCACATCCCGTAGTTCCCCGCGCCGAAGGAGCCGCCGATCAGGACCGTGAACTTCGGCACCTGCGCGCACGCGACCGCGGTGACGAGCTTGGCGCCGTCCTTGGCGATTCCGCCGGCCTCGTACTCCTTGCCGACCATGAAGCCGGTGATGTTCTGGAGGAAGACGAGCGGGACGCGGCGCTTGCAGGCGAGCTCGACGAAGTGCGCCCCCTTCAGCGCGCTTTCGGAGAAGAGCACGCCGTTGTTGGCGAGAATCCCGACCGGGAAGCCCTCGATGTGGCCGAACCCGCAGACGAGGGTTTCGCCGTAGAGCGCCTTGAACTCGTGGAAGTCGCTGCCGTCGACGATGCGGGCGATGACCTCGCGGACGTCGTAGCCCTTCGCATAGTCGACGGGGACGATCCCGTAGAGGTCGGCCGGGTCGTGGAGCGGCTCGGCCGGCGCCTCGCGTTCCCACGGAGCTTCGGGAGCGCGCAGGCTCAGGTTCGCGACGATCTCGCGGACGAGGGCAAGCGCGTGCTCGTCCGAGACGGCGTAGTGGTCGGCCACGCCGGAGGTGCGCGTGTGGACGTCGGCGCCGCCGAGCTCCTCCGCGGTCACCTCCTCGCCGGTGGCCGCCTTCACGAGCGGCGGGCCGCCGAGAAAGATCGTGCCCGTGCCCTTGACGATCACCGTCTCGTCGCTCATGGCCGGGACGTAGGCGCCTCCGGCTGTGCAGGAGCCCATGACCGCCGCGATCTGCGGAATCCCCGCGGCGGACATCACCGCCTGATTGAAGAAGATGCGCCCGAAGTGCTCGCGGTCCGGAAAGACCTCGTCCTGCATCGGCAGGAAGGCGCCGCCGGAATCCACCAGATAGATGCACGGGAGCCCGTTCTGCCGCGCGACCTCCTGTGCACGGAGGTGCTTCTTGACGGTGAGCGGGTAGTACGTGCCGCCCTTCACCGTCGCGTCGTTCGCGACGATCACGCACTCCCGCCCCTCGACGACGCCGATCCCGGTGACCATCCCTGCCGCGGGCGCGTCGCCGTCGTAGAGGCCGTTGGCCGCGAGCGCGTTCAGCTCGAGGAATGCCGACTCGGGGTCGAGGAGCCGGTCGACACGCTCGCGGGCGAGGAGCTTCCCGCGCGAACGGTGCTTCTCGACCGCCGCGTCGCCTCCGCCGCGCGCCGCCTCGGCCGTGCGCTCGCGAAGGTCCGAGACGAGCGCCTCCATGCGCTCCCGGTTCGCGCCGAACTCAGGAGCGGCCGGGTCGGCTCTCGTCTCGAGAATCGCCACTAAGCGTCGGCGGAGGGCAGCTTGGCGAGGAGCTCCTTGAGGCTGCGCAGCACGTCTGCCTCCTCGTGCCCGAAGTCGTCGAGGTAGGAGTGGAGCGCCGCGCGGACCAGGGTGAGTTCCTCTTCGGTGAGCTCGATTGTGTGCATGGGCCTAGCCTACGGCCGCGCGCGGATTAACGAGACCTTTACGGATTCCCCACATGCGGCTCACGACAGCGGTGTTTGCTCGGCGTCACATCGCCCTCCTGGGCCCCGAACGTCGCCCGACTGCTCAGGAAAGCGGAGCCCGCCCCGGCGGGCTTCGCCGCGTCAGGAGGAGGAGGCGAGCTCCTGGAGCCGGTCGTTGGGGAGCTCGTAGGCCGTCGCGCCGCCCGCGCCGGTGAGGGTTTCCGCGGCACAGAGCGCGTTCACGATCGCCTCCTCGGTGGCCTCGACGACGGCGTCGAAGAGCGCGGTGATGTAGTTGTTCGCCAGCATCTGGACGGGGATGGTCAGCGGCGCGTCGGCGTCGACGTCGGCCGACGGGAGGCCCCGGTTCCCGGAGGCGAAGGCGAGGAAGAGGTCGCCGCTCGAGTGCTCGCCGACTCCGCCCACGCGCGCGATGCCGAGTCCCGCGCGCTGGGCGAGGCGCTCGCACTGGATGGGGAGGAGGGCGGCGTCGGTCGCGACGATCGCGATGATGGATCCCGCTCCCGGCGGCACACGGCCGTATGGGTCGGGGATGTCCGTTACCGGAATCCCTTCGCCGACCGGGATGCCGTTCACGCGCAGGCGCTCCCGCCGTCCGTGGTTCGCCTGGACGAGGACGCCGACGACCGCGCCACCGGCTCCCTGGACCACCCGGGACGACGTGCCGATCCCGCCCTTGAAGCCGTGGCAGATCATCCCCGTGCCGCCGCCGACGTTGCCCTCCGCGACCGGGCCGTCGGAGGCAGAGGCGAGCGCGGCCTCGACGTGCTCGGGGCGCACGTGCATCCCGTTGATGTCGTTCAGAAGGCCGTCCCAGGTCTCGCCGACGACGGGGAGGCTCCAGAACTCCCGCTCATCCGATCGCGAGGCGATCTCGGCGGAGATGAGCGCGTCGCGGACGACGCCGACCGAGTGCGTGTTCGTCAGGGCGATCGGCGAGCACAGCATCCCGGACTCGCGGATCCACTCCAGCCCGGTCAGCTCGCCGTTCCCGTTCAGGCGGTGCGCGCCGGCGAAGACTGGCTCGTACCAGGGGCTGGCCTCGTGCGGCTGGACCACTGTCACGCCCGTGCGGACGTCCTCACCCTCGATCAGCGTGGTGTGCCCGACCCGGACCCCGGGGACATCGGTGATCGCGTTCCGTTCGCCGGTCGGCAGGGTGCCGATGGCGATGCCGAGCTCCC
Source organism: uncultured Actinomycetes bacterium (assembly GCA_963766725.1). Classification (GTDB taxonomy): domain Bacteria; phylum Actinomycetota; class Thermoleophilia; order Gaiellales; family Gaiellaceae; genus DATEOR01. The sequence goes on along the minus strand of CAVYBK010000006.1, from coordinate 92,548 downwards.
GCGCCCGGGGGCGAGGGTGAGCGCTCAGGCGGACACTTCCATAGGCTCGACCTTCATCGTCAGGATCGCGCCGCGCGGGTCACCTCCGGCCCCGAGGAGCGGGGCGAACGAGATCGAGGCGATGACGGGCTTTCCGCGACGGTCGTGCGCAGGGACGGGGAGCGACTCGATCTCCTGACCGCCGAGCGCCGCTCGCGCGGGCTCACGCAGCTCGCCGACCGGCAGCCCGATGTCGAGGTTGAGGAAGAACTGGCCCTCCGCCTCCTGAGCGGAAACGCCCCAGATGTCCGCCGCGGCGCTGCTCCATGCCGTCACGACGAGATCGGGATCGAGGACGACCACGGCCTCGGGGATGCTCGTGAGGACGGACGAGAGGAAGGCGTTCGCGCCGACCGCCTCGTCCGTTCGGTCGCGGAGCTCGTCGTTCATCGTCAGAAGCTCCTCGTTCGTGGACTGGAGCTCCTCGTTCATCGTCTCGAGCTCCTCGTTCGTGGACTGGAGCTCTTCGTTCGTCGTCTCGAGCTCCTCGTTCGTGGACTGGAGCTCTTCGTTCGTCGTCTCGAGCTCCTCGACGGTCGACTGCAGCTCCTCGTAGGCGGTCTCGAGCTCCCGCTTCGCACCCTCGAGCTCGTTGCGGAGCCCTCGGGCGCGCGTGACGTCGTCGAACACGATGCTCACCCCGAACAGCTCGCCGCCCGTCGACTGCAGGGGCGTGAACTGGGCGTCGAGCTGATGTTCCGTTCCGTCGATCCCGAACTGGACGTCGCGCTCGAAGAGAGGCCGGCGCTCGCTGATCGTCTGGTCGATCCGGGACCGGAGCTCGAGCGGCCGGTACGAGACCTCGAGATCCTGCAGCGGGCGGCCGACGTCCGTCGGCGAAAGGTTGAAGAGAGCGCGCGCCTCCGTGTTGGCGAGCGCGAGGCGCCCTTCCGTGTCGATCACGAGTTGTGCCGAAGGGCCGCTTTCGAAGCTCGACTCGCGCAGCCTGCGGTTTTCCTCGGGAAGCGCAGCCACCGGAGACAGCTCGGTCCCGCGGTACTCCGGCGCGATGCCGGGATTCCTCGTGAAGACCCGGTGCTTCAGGTCTACGGGCAGAAAGAGGCTCGTCCGGCTGTGGAGCGCCTCGGCCTTGCCGAGGAAGAGGAAGCCGCCGGGCCCGAGCGCGAAGGAAAAATTCGCGAGCACCGTGTGCTGCGCCTGCGCGCCGAAGTACATGAGGGTGTTGCGCGAGACGAGCAGGTCGACCTTCGAGATCGGGGGGTCGCTCAAGAGGTCGTTGCGGCCGAAGACGACCGAGCGGCGAATGTCGCTCCGCACGGTCGACCCGCTGTTGCCGTCTTCGAAGTACTCGGCCCGGAGATTCTCCGGGACCCCATCGGTCGCCTTCGCGTCGTATCTCGCGAGCCTGGCCGTGGCAAGCGCGTCGTCGTCAAGGTCGGTGGCATAGATCTTGACGCGCTTCGCGTAGGCCTCGGCCCCTAGTGCCTCGGCGAAGAGCATGGCGATCGTGTACGCCTCTTCTCCCGTCGCGCAGCCGGCCGACCAGGCGCGGATCCTCTCGCCGTCGGGCTTGTGCTCGACGATCTTCGGGACGATCTCCTTGGCGAGGTACTCCCAGGCAGTCAGGGTCGCGGAAGAACCCTGTGACGTTGATCAGAATCGTGTCCAGGAGCTCGGCGAACTCCCGCGGCTCGGCTTCCAGGTAGCTGCGGTAGTCCTCGTAGGTGTCCACGCCCGCCGTCTGCATGCGCTTCTCGAAACGCCGCATGAGGCTCGGCCGCTTGTACTGCGAATAGTCGAACCCCCTCGCCTCGTGGACGAAGTCGAGGAGCTCTTCGAACCCGGGATCGAGCTCCGTGCTCATGCCGCGGCGCCCGGGGCGACCATGAGGCTGAGGGCGGGGCCGATCTCGGCGGCCGGGAGGACCTGGTCGACTGCGCCGGTCTCGATGGCCGCTCCCGGCATCCCGAAAAACTGCGCCGACGCTTCGTCTTGAGCCATCACTCTTCCGCCCGCCTCTTTCACCGCCACCGCGCCCTCTGCACCGTCGCGACCCATGCCCGAAAGCACGATCACGACCGCCGCGCCGTCGACGTGCTCGGCGAGCGATTGGAAGAGGACGTTCGCGGACGGGCGCTGAAAACGCTCGGGAGCCGAATCGAGGAGCTCGAGGCGCCGGCCGGCGCCGATGACCAGGTGCGTGTCGGTGGGAGCGACGTAGACCGTCCCCGGTCGAGCCGTCTCCCCATCCTCGGCCTGCTTCACGGTCAGAGCGGTCGAGCGGTCGAGGATCGAGGGGAGGAGGCTCTTGCTGCCCGGCAGCTGATGCTCCACGATCAGGATCGGCAGCGGGAAGTCGTGAGGAATGGACCCCAGCACGGCCGTCAGCGCCGCCAGTCCACCGGCTGAGGCCGCGATGCCGACGACCCCGGCCTGTACGTCGGCGGCTGCGGTTTCGCCGCTCAGCTCGGCACTTCCTCGACGAGACCAGCCCGGTGCCCGAGCTCAGTGGGCTTCTTCAACAGGCTCTCGCTGGCTCGACCCCTGCTTGGATGCGGGAACGGGTCGATGTCTCCATTGTATTCCTTGTCAGCGCGCGAATAACCGTGCTAATTTCGGGTACTTCCTATGGAAGTCATGGGCGACGACGAGAGGCTGATGCAGGAGCACGGACGCTCCGTCGTGGCGGCCGCGCGCGAGCTTCAGGCGCGGCGGGCCCGTGTGGTCGCCGAGGCACGCGCGGAGAGGCGGAGAGGGCGCAGGCTCCGCGATGTGGCGGTGGCCGCGAGAGACCGACATCTCGACCTCAGCTGGCGGCTCTGGAGCCTGACGGGACTGCCGGGGCCGCCCTCCACCATTCCCCTTTCCTGGGACGTGCCCCGAGCCGCGTCGGAGCGGCTCGAAGCCGCATGCGTGGCCGCAGGGGAATGCGCCGAGGCGTGCGCGGCAGCGCTGCAGGGTGCGCACGGGGAGGAGCGGAGAACGCTCGCCTCGATCAGCGGCGTCGCTGCGTACGCTGCGGACTTCGGGCGAGTCGGCGATCCCGACAGCAGGAGGGCGCTGAGCCTCTGCGTACGGGTGATCGAATCGAACTCCATCCTGCTGGACGGGCTCGGCAGCACGACCGGCGGGGCCCTTGCGGCAAGCTCCACGCGGCGCTGCGCGGAGGAGTGCGCGCGCGCGCTCGCTGCCTCCTATCTGGAAGCCGAGGGCTGATGCGTGTCTGACTTCGACGCTGCGGTGAGGAGCGAGCTGCTCTTCCGTGCGGTCAACGAGCGGATCTTCGAGATCGGAGCGAACGACGCGGAGGCGCTCGAGATCCTCTGCGAGTGTGGGGACGAGTCGTGCATCAGCACCGTCGTCATCACCGTCCGCGCTTACGAGCGGCTCCGGCTCGACTCGAGCCGGTTCGTCGTCTGCGAAGGCCACGAGCTGGCCGACATCGAGCGCGTCACCGAGCGGACGCCGGAGTACCTCGTGGTCGAGAAGGCCGGACGCGCGTCCGAGGCGGTCGTGCGCGGTCTCGCCGACCGGACGGTTCCCTAGCCGGCGCGGCTCGCAGCCAGGTCGTCCACTGCGGTCCGCAGCGTCCTGACGTAGCGCTCGAGCCCTGAGGGGCCCTCCGACTCGGCCACCTCGACCGCGCGGCTTCCGACGACGATGCCGTCGGCGAGCTCTGCCGCGGCGGCGGCTTGCTCGGGCGTCGAGATCCCGAAGCCGGCGAGCAGAGGGACGTCGGTGACCGACCGTGACCGCTCGACGAGGCCGCCGAGCTGGCTCGATACGGAGTCGCGCGCCCCGGTCGTCCCGGTGAGCGAGACGAGGTAGAGCCAGCCGTCGGTCCGTTCCGCCGCGAGGCGGATCCGCTCGTCGGGTGTCGTGGGCGCGACGAGCTGGACCCGCGGAAGGTCGGGCGCGGACTCGAGCGGGAGGTCTGCGACGATGAAGCTCGTCGCCCCGGCCGCCACGGCGTCGTCACGGAAGCGCTCGTACCCGTAGGCCTCGAGGATGGAGGCGTAGGTCATGGGGATCAGCGGCACGTCGACCCTGGCCCTCGTCTCAGCCAGGCATTCGAGGCAGGCTTGCGTTCGCATCCCTTCCGCGAGCGCGCGCTCGCCGGCGAGCCTGATCACGGGGCCGTCCGCCAGGGGGTCGGAGAAGGGAAAGCCGATCTCGAGGAGGTCGGCGCCTCCGGCCACCGCGGCGGCGGCGAGCTCGGGCGTCTTCTTCCCGGCCATCAGGTAGATCGAGACCCGCTTCATCGGGAGAGCACGGTGGCGAGGTCCTTGTCGCCGCGGCCGGACAGGCCGACGAGGATCAGCTCGGCGTCGAGCTCGAGGGCCCGGGCAAGTGCGTGCGCCGGCTCGAGCGCGGGGATGATCCCCTCCCGCTCGGCGAGGAGGTGGAACGCGGCGAGCGCCTCCTCGTCGGTAGCCGGCACGTATTCGGCGCGGCCGGAGTCCCGGAGGAAGGCGTGCTCGGGGCCGACGCCCGGGTAGTCGAGCCCGGCCGAGATCGAATGCGCGTCGGCGATCTGCCCGTCCTCGTCGGCGAGGAGGGAGGAGCGGGCGCCGTGGAGGACACCGGCCCGGCCGGTGCCGAGGCTCGCCGCTCCGGCCGCCTCGACTCCGATCAGGCGCACGTCGGCGTCGTCCACGAAGCCGGCGAAGAGGCCGATGGCGTTCGAGCCTCCGCCCACGCAGGCGACGACCGCGTCGGGGAGCCGGCCCTCGGTAGCGAGGATCTGTGCACGGGCCTCGCGCCCGATCACGGCCTGGAGCTCGCCGACGAGCTCCGGGTACGGGTGCGGGCCCACGCAGGAGCCGATCATGTAGTGGGTCGTCTCGACGTTCGTGATCCAGTCCCGAATCGCCTCGCTCGTCGCCTCCTTGAGCGTGCGCGTGCCGAACTCGACCGGGCTCACCTCCGCGCCGAGGAGGCGCATGCGCTCGACGTTGGGCGCCTGGCGCGCCATGTCCTCGGAGCCCATGTAGACGACGCAGTCGAGCCCGAAGCGTGCGCAGACGGTGGCCGCCGCCACGCCGTGCTGGCCCGCGCCGGTCTCGGCGACGATTCGCTGCTTGCCGAGTCGGCGCGCGATGAGGGCCTGGCCGAGCGCGTTGTTGATCTTGTGGGCGCCGGTGTGGCAGAGGTCCTCGCGCTTCAGGTAGACGGACTTCCCCTCGGCGAGCCGCTCGGTGCGGTAGAGCGGTGTCGGGCGGCCGACGTAGTCGCGCTGCAGCCCTTCGAGCTCGAGGGCGAAGCCGGGATCGTCCTTGATCTCCCGCCAGCCGCGCTCGAGCTCGTCGAGCGCCGGGACGAGCGTCTCGGGGACGTAGCGGCCACCGTACGGGCCGAAGTAGCCGGTGTCCACGGAAGTCACCTGGCGGCCTCCACGAATGCGCGCACGCGGTCGTGGTCCTTGATCCCCGGGGAGGCCTCGAGGCTGCGGCTCGCGTCCACGCACCACGGATCGACCGCCTCGATCGCCGCGCGGACGTTCTCCGGGCCGAGGCCGCCGGCGAGCAGGACGCGGCCCTCGGCGCGCGCCGCCTGCTTCCAGTGGCCGTCGTCCTCCTCGAGCCACGGCAGGTCCTTCACGTGCGCGACCACCTCGTCCCCGCGGAGGAGGACGCCGTCGCGCGCGCGGTGGCCGTTCTCCTGCGCGTAGAGCTGGGCGAGATCGGTGCCGACCTCCTCTGTCTCGCCGACGAAGACGCCGACGGACAGCATTGTCTCGGGCACGGGAAGCGGCGCGGCGGCGCGACGGGGGCTCTCCGCGAGGACGAAGCCCGCGAAGTCGGCGCCCGCCTCGGCGGCGACGGCGACGTCCTCCTCGCGCGTCAGGCCGCAGACCTTCACATACGGCCGCCGCAGCAGGTCGGCCAGCGTCGCGGCCGGGTCCGGCGCGCGCATGAGCGCCGAGCCGACCAGCACGGCGTCGGCACCGGCGAGCTCGGCGGCGGCTCCGTGGGCGCGGTTGAGGATGCCGCTCTCGGCGACGACGATCCGGTCGCGCGGAGCGGCGGCGACGAGTTCGAGCTGTTCGCGGCGGTCGATCTCGAATGTGCCGAGGTCGCGGGCGTTGAGACCGATCACGGGTGCGTCGAGCGCCGTCGCGCGCGCGAGCTCCTCGGCGTCGTGCGCCTCGACGAGGGTGTCCAGGCCAAGCTCGCCGGCGACGCCCATCAGCTCGCGCACCTGCGCATCGTCGAGGTCGCGGAGCAGGAGGAGAACCGCGTCGGCGCCGCTCGTCTTCGCCGTCTCGAGGTGCTCCCTCGTCGAGAAGAACCCTTTGGCGAGGAGCGGGAGGGAGGCGACCGCGCGCGCGGCGCGCAGGTCGTCCCAGGTGCCCGCGAAGCGCTCGTCCACGAGGATGGAGACTGCCGAGGCGCCCGCCGCTTCGAAGGCGGCCGCGAGCTCGGCGGGATCGGCATCGGGCCGGAGATCGCCCGCCGACGGCGAGCGGCGCTTCACCTCGGCGATAGCGCCGAGGCCAGGCTGCGAGAGGGCGTCGCGGAAGCGGCCCATCAGGCGACGACCTCCTTCTCCTGCGAGAACGCGACGAGCTGCTCGAGCCGCTCCGCCGCCGCTCCCGAGTCGAGCGCCTTCTGGGCGATCGCGTATCCCTCGGCGAGGTCCTCCGCGTGGCCGCCGGCCGCGACCGCGCCGCCCGCGTTGAGGAGGACGGCCTCGCGCTTCGCGCCCTTGGCGCCGGCGAAGATCTCGCGGATCGCCGCAGCGTTCTCCTCCGGGGAGCCGCCGGCGAGCTCGCCTGGCTTGCAGCGCGGAACTCCGAAGTCGAGCGGGTCGATCTCGCGCTGTCGCACCTTCCCGTCGGCGACCTCGTAGACGAGGTTCGGGCCGATTGGCGAAAGCTCGTCCACTCCGCCCGCTCCGTGGACGACGAACGCGCGGCGGGAGCCGAGCTGGGCGAGCACCTCGGCGATCGTGGGCACGAGCTCCGGCGCGTAGACGCCGACCACCTGCGCCCGCGCGCCCGCCGGATTCGTGAGCGGGCCGAGCACGTTGAACACCGTGCGGGCCGCGAGCTCGCGCCGCACCGGGGCGGCGTGGCGCATCGCGGGGTGGTGGGAGGGGGCGAAGAGGAAGCCGAACCCGAGCTCGTCGATCGAGCGCTCGATTCGCTCGGCCGGCTGCTCGAGGTCGAAGCCGAGCGCCTCGAGGACGTCGGCCGAGCCCGACGAAGACGACACTGCGCGGTTGCCGTGCTTCGCCACGCCGGCTCCTGCGGCCGCCGCCACGAGGGCCGCCGCCGTCGAGATGTTGAAGGTGCCGGCGCCGTCGCCGCCCGTCCCCGCCGTGTCGACGAGGTCGTCGCGCTTCGGCTTGACCGAGAGCACGTGCTCCCGCATGGCCTCGGCGCAGCCGGCGATCTCGTCGGCGGTCTCGCCCTTGAGGCGAAGTGCGATGAGGAATCCGCCGATCTGCGCAGGGGTGGCCGAGCCGCTCATGATCTCGCCCATCACGGCGCGCGCCTCGTCCCGGCTCAGATCGTGCCCGTCGAGGAGCCGCGCGAGACCTTCCTGGATCGTCATCGCTTCCCCTCCAGGAAGTTCTTCGCGAGAGCCGGGCCGTCGGGCGTGAGCACCGACTCCGGGTGGAACTGGATGCCGACGACCGGGAGCTCGCGGTGCCGGACCGCCATCACTTCGCCGTCCTCCGTGGTCGCGCAGACCTCGAGGGACTCGGGGACGCGCGTCGCGGCGAGCGAGTGGTAGCGGCCGCTCTCGAGTGGATCGGGCAGGCCCGCGAAGAGACCTTGGCCGTCGTGGGCGACCGGGCTCGCCTTCCCATGCATCAGGCGCTTGGCCTGGCCGACCTCTCCGCCGTAGGCCTCCACGATCGCCTGGTGGCCGAGGCATACGCCGAGGGTCGGCACGCGCTCGCCCAGCCTGCGGACGATCTCCAGGCTGGCGCCCGCGTCGGCCGGCCGGCCGGGCCCCGGAGAGATGACCAGGTGGCTCGGCTGGAGCTTCTCCGCCGCGTCGGCGTCGATCTTGTCGTTGCGGACGACGGCCACCTCGGCGCCGAGCTCCTGGAAGAGGTGCGCGAGGTTGTACGTGAACGAGTCGTAGTTGTCGATGAGGAGGATCACGCGCCCTCCGCCTCCTCGAGCGCCGCCTCGAGCGCGGCGAGCTTGCGCAGGCACTCCTCGTGCTCGGCCGCCGGGTCCGAGTCGGCGACGATGCCCGCGCCTGCCTGCAGTCGCGCGAGCCCGCCCTCGAGCACGACCGTGCGGATCGCGATGCAGGTGTCGAAGGAGCCGCCGGGGAGCGCGTAGCCGACCGCGCCCGCGTACGGGCCGCGGCGGTAACCCTCGAGCTCGGAGATGATCTGCATCGCCCGCACCTTCGGCGCCCCCGACACGGTGCCCGCGGGGAAGCAGGCGCGCAAGAGGTCGAACGGGCCGGTCTCGGGGAGGAGCTCGCCGGCGACCTCGGAGACGAGATGCGTGACGTGCGAGTAGCGCTCGGGCTCGAGGAACTTGCCGACGCGGACCGTGCCCGGCTTGCACACCCGCGAGAGGTCGTTGCGGCCGAGGTCGACGAGCATGATGTGCTCGGCCCGGTCCTTCTCGGAGGCGAGAAGCTCCTCGGCCTCGCCCTCGCCGGGGCCGGTCGTCCCGGCGATCGGGTTCAGGCTCGCCCGCGTCCCCTCCAGCTTCACGAGTGTCTCGGGGGAGGAGCCGACGAGCGCGATGCCGTCGAGGTCGAGCAGGAAGTGGTACGGCGAGGGGTTGATGCGGCGGAGCGACCGGTAGAGCGCGAGGGCAGAGACGTCCGTCGGTCGCTCCGCCCGTTGTGAGACCACTATCTGGAACGCGTCGCCCTCGCGGATGTATTCCTTCGCGCGGCGAACGCTCCGCTCGTAGTCGTCCTTCTCGGGGTGCCGGGTCGTCTCGCCGTGCGTCGCAGCTCCGGGCTTCGGCTCGCTCCGCTCCCCCGAGAGCAGCGCGGCGACGGCGTCCCGGTCGCCGTGGAGGACCTCGGCGACGCTCGCGGCATGGTCGAAGCGGACGAGGGTGTCGGCGACGACGAAGCGGCTCTCCGGAAGGCCGGCGCCGTCGTCCGGGAGCGGCACTGTCGGCTCGAGCTCCGCGACGTGGTCGTAGGCGAGGTAGCCGACCACCGGGCTCCCGGCGGCGAGCGCGCTCTCCGCGGCGGCGAAGTCCACGATCCGCGTCCCGCGCCCGACGAGGCTGTAGCGCCCGAGGCGGCCCTTCTCGACGGATTCGAGCAGGAAGGCCGCGCCGCCTTCGGCGGCCAGCCGGAGGTAGGCCCCGAGCGGGGTGATGAGGTCTGCGTGGATGTCGCTAGCGATCGTCATGGCAACCAAAAAGACCCTCCGAGGGAAGGTCTTCGAGCGGAACGGGGATGTCGACCCTTCTTCAGCAGGCGTCGCTCCCGCTCCGCTCACGGCGCCAGGCCCACCAGGTGCGGACGGGAGTCATGTCCTCAGAGGGTAGGACACGGGTCCGGGGGCCGTCAACTGCTCTGGCATTAATGCGGGCCGAATGGTCTTCGAGCCGCCGCCCATCGAACCGCCTTCACTGGAGCCGGCTGACCAGCCGCCGGATCCGAACCGGCACCCGATCCGGGTCGTCGTCACGGACGACCTCCATCGCTCGCGGCTGACCGTGGGCTTCCGCCTCCTCCTCTCGATCCCGCTCTGGATCTGGCTCGTCATCTGGTCGATCGGCGTCTTCTTCGCCGCGATCGTCAACTGGTTCCTGACGCTCATCAAGGGGCGCTCGCCGCTCAGCCTGCACGAGTTCTTCGCCTCGTACATCCGCTTCACGACGCATCTGCACGCGTACTTCTTCTTCGCCGCCGATCCGTACCCGAGCTTCACGGGCAAGCCGGGCTATCCGGTCGACGTCGAGATCGACCCACCCGAGCGCCAGAACCGCTGGAAGACGCTCTTCCGCATCGTGCTCGTCATCCCGGCCGCGACGATCGCGGGGACCCTCGTCGGCGCTCCGGGCGGCGGGGGCAACAACGCGAGCTACGACGATCAGAGCTCGAGCACGAGCTCGTGGGAGTCCGGCGCCACCTTCGTGTCGGGTTTCTTCGTGCTCTCGGTCCTCGTCTGGTTCGCGGCCCTCGCGCGCGGGCGCGCGCCGCACGGAATGCGTGATCTCTTTGCTTACGGGCTTCGCTACGCGGCCCAGACCTGGGGCTACTTGTTCCTCCTGACGGACCGCTATCCGAACTCGGACCCCGCGGAGCCGGCGGCCGACGTCGCCCGAGGAGCCGCGGCCGGTGCGCTTGAATGTCGATGACGACCTGCGCCGCTCGCGCCTGACGGTCTTCTTCCGCCTCCTGCTCTTTCTCGTGCACCTCTTCTGGCTCGTCCTGTGGAGCATCGCCGTCTTCTTCGCGTCGATCGTCAACTGGTTCGCGACGCTGGCGATTGGAAGGTCGCCGAGGCTGCTCCACCGCTTCATCGCCGCCTACGTGCAGTACATCGTCCATGTCTACGCGTACGTCTTTCTGATCGCGAACCCCTTTCCGGGCTTCGTCGGCGCGCCGGGCACCTATCCCATCGAGGTCGAGATCGACGGGCCCGAGCGCCAGCACCGGCTGAAGACGCTGGCGCGCCTGTTCCTCGCACTTCCCGCGTTCTTGATCAGCGGCACCCTGAACGGGGTGCTCTTCTTCGTCGCGTTCTTCGGGTGGTTCGTCGGGCTCTTCCTCGGGCGCATGCCGCTCGGGTTTCGGAACGTGGGCGCCTGGGCCCTTCGCTATGGCGCCGAGACGAACGCGTATTTCTTTCTCCTGACCGACGTCTATCCGTACAGCGGGCCGTGGGAGTTCGCTCCGCCTCGACCGGCGCCTCCGCCGCCCGAGTTCGAGCCGGAGCCGGAGCCCGCGTTCACATAGCCAGGCGCGTCGGGATCGGGGTCGCGCTCGCGGCGGCGCTCGCCGGGTGGCTCGTCGCGGCCTACTTCCTCTGGCAGAGCGTCATCCCGGACGGCCTCGAAGCTCCCGGACGTCGAGGAGACGTCGCTCTTCCCGACCTCGACGCTCTCCGAGGCCGAGAGCTACGAGCGCTTCGTGCGCTGGGACTTCGTCCTCGCTCAGGTCGTCGTCATCGCCGTGGTCGCCGTCTATGCGCGGATCGGCCCGAAGTTCGTGCGCGAGTCCGCCGCCGGCCCGATCGGGACCGGGATGCTTCTCGCCATGCTCGGCCTCGGGCTGGTCTGGCTCCTCCAGCTTCCATTCGGGCTCGCCGAGCTCTGGTGGCAGCGCCGCCACGACGTCACGCTGGCCTCGTACCAGGAGTGGATCGTGAACGGCTGGTTCGGCCTCGGCGCGGAGTTCCTCTTCGTCTGCCTTGCGATCCTCATCGTGGTCGGCATCGCCCAGGTCATCGGCGACTGGTGGTGGCTGCCGGGCGGGGCGGCGTTCGTCGCGTTGGCGGCCCTCTTCGCCTTCCTCCTCCCGTACCTGATCCCTGGACAGCAGCCGCTCCGCCGGCCGGCGCTCCAGGCGTCGGCGAACTCCTACGAGCAACAGCTCGGCCTCGAGGACATCCCGATCAAGGTGCAGGACGTCGGCGGCGAGACGACCGCGCCGAACGCCGAGGCCGTGGGCCTCGGGCCCACCCGGCGCGTGATCCTCTGGAGCACCGTCCTGCGCCGGCCGTTCACGCTCGACGAGCAGCAGGTCGTGGTCGCGCACGAGCTCGGCCACCACGCGCGCAAGCACATCTTCAAGGGCGTCGCCTGGTACGCGCTCTTCGCGATCCCCGGCGCGTTCCTCATCTCGCGGATCACCAGGAGGCGCGGCGGGATGCGGAATCCCGAGGCGGTCCCGCTCGGCCTGCTCGCGCTCGTCGTGCTCTCGACCCTCGCGCTGCCGCTGCAGAACGTGATCACGCGCCATATGGAGGCCGAGGCCGACTGGGTCGCCCTCACGCTCACGCAGGACCCGCAGGACGCCGAGGGCCTTTTCAAGCGGTTCACGTTCGCGGCGCACGCCGATCCCAGCCCGCCGACCTGGTCGTACATCCTCCTGGAGACGCACCCGACGGGGCTGCAGCGCATCGAGATGGCCCGCGCCTGGCGAGCGCGCGAGCAGTCCACTCCCTGACAGGTACGCTCTTTTCATGGCCCGCGCAGTCATCGTTTCGGCGGTGAGAACGCCCTTCGGGAAGCTCGGAGGGGCCCTCAAGGACTATGAAGCGCCGCAGCTCGGCGCCGTCGCGATCCGCGCCGCTCTCGACCGCGCGGGCGTCCCCGACGGCGATGTCGAGTACGTCACGATGGGCCAGGTGCTCCAGGGCGGCGCCGGCCAGGCGCCGGCGAGGCAGGCCGCCGTCGGAGCCGGTCTCCCTGTCGAGGTGCCCGCGGACACGATCAACAAGGTCTGCGCCTCGAGCATCCGCGCGGTCCAGATCGCCGACCAGATGATCCGCTCCGGCGACCACAGCGTCATCGTCGCCGGCGGCATGGAATCGATGACGAACGCGCCCTACATCCTCAAGAAGGCGCGCTTCGGCTACCGGCTCGGCGACGGGACGCTGATCGACCTCATGACCCACGACGGCCTGACGTCGACCTTCGACCAGAAGCACATGGTCGAGCAGGCGTCCTTCGTCTCGCGCGAGCTCGGCATCTCCCGCGAGGATCAGGACCGCTGGGCGCTGCGCTCGCACGAGCGCGCGGTGCACGCCATGGACAACCACCTCTTCGACGACGAGCTCGTCGCCGTCGGCGACGTGGCTCGTGACGAGGGGCCGCGGCGCGAGACGTCCTACGAGAAGCTCTCGTCCCTCAAGCCCGTGTTCGACCCCGAGGGCACGACGACGGCCGGGAACGCGCCCGGGGTCAACGACGGCGCGGGAGCCCTGGTGATCACGAGCGACGAGTACGCGAAGGCGCACGGGCTCGAGGTGCTCGCCACGATCGTCGCCCAGGCCTACGTCGCCGACGAGTTCGCCTACCTCGCGCGCACGCCGGCGAAGGCTGGGACGAAGGCGCTCGACAAGGCGGGGAAGACGATCGGCGACGTCGAGCGCGTCGAGCTGAACGAGGCCTTCTCCTCCGTGGTCGTCCACTCGGCCGAGCTGCTCGGCGCCGACCCGGAGCGCGTCAACGTGAACGGGGGCGCGGTCGCCCTCGGCCATCCCATCGGCGCGTCCGGCGCCCGCATCCTCGCGACGATGGTGCACGAGCTGCGCCGAAACGGCGGCGGGCTCGGCCTCGCCGCGATCTGCTCGGGCGGCGGCGGGGGCGACGCCGTCCTCATCGAGGTCTAGGCGCTCCGCCTGCACAGCGTGTTCTCGCGCTCATGCGGGGGTAGGGGAACCTCGTGGCGACGAGAGCAGACTCCATCCGCACGAGCAGCCTGCGGGCGACCGTGCACGACGTCGCCGAGTGCTTCGCCGAGCACAGCCTGCTGACGTACGCCTCTGCGATCGCCTTTCGCGCGCTCGTCGCGCTCGTGCCGCTCACCCTGCTCGGTCTCGCTCTCCTCGGAGTCTTCGGGCTCGAGGACGTCTGGACGGACACGATCGCCCCGGCGCTCGAGGGTCACCTGACCCAACCGGTCTTCAACGGGATCGACTTCACCGTGAATCGGATCTTCGCGACCGACAAGTCGGCGCTGATCGCGCTCGCGATCGCGCTCGTCATCTGGGACATGACCTGGGCCGTGAACGCGGTCACGCAGGCGCTGAACCGGATCCACGACGTCGAGGAAGATCGCTCGAAGCTGCGGCGCGTCGGGGTCGCGGCCGGCCTTGGCCTCGCGGTCGTCCTGTGTCTGATCGCCGCCGTGCTGGTCCAGTCGGTCGCCCCGTCCGTTACGGACGGCTCGCTCGACACCCTGCTCAGCGTCCTTCGCTGGCCTGTCTCGATCTTCTTCCTCTGGGCGGCGGTGGCGCTTCTCTTCCGCTTCGCGCCCGCCGAGAAGCCGGAGTTCCGCTGGGCGAGCGGCGGCTCGCTCCTCGTCATCGGCACATGGATCGTCGCCTCGGCGCTCTTTCGCGGGTGGGTCACAGAGGTCGCGGACCTGAAGAGCGCGACGGGAAGCCTGACCGTCTTCCTCGTCCTCACGTCGTACGTCCTCGTCTCGGCGACGATCTTCCTCGTCGGCGCCGAGCTGGACGAGCTCGCGCGCAAGAGGAATCGCGGCTCATAAGCTAGGGGAGTGAGGTTCGAGCACGTCCTCGTCGTCGGCGCCGGCCAGATGGGCGGCGGCATCGCGCAGGTTCTCGCCGCTTCGGGACGGCGGGTCTCCCTCCACGATGCGGCACCCGGCGCGGTGGAGCGCGGGCTGGCCGCGATGGGGAAGAGCCTCGAGCGCCTTGCGGCGAAGGGTGCGGACATCGATCCGGACGACGTCCTCGGGCGCCTCACGCCGGTCGACGGGATCGTGCCCGCGGACCTGATGATCGAGGCGGTCGTCGAAGACCGGGCTGTGAAGGAGGCGATCTTCCGCGAGGCCGACTCGGTGCTCCCTGCGGAAGCGATCCTCGCCTCCAACACGTCCTCGATCCCGATCGCCTCGCTCGCCGCGGCGACGAGCCGGCCGGACCGAGTGATCGGCATGCACTTCTTCAACCCGGTGCCGGTGATGGCGCTCGTCGAGGTCGTGAGCACGAAGGAGACCTCGGCCGAGACGAGAGCGGCCGTTGTGGAGCTCGCGCAGGAGCTCGGCAAGACCCCCGCCGAGGCGAACGACTTCCCCGGCTTCGTCTCGAACCGCATCCTCCTGCCCTTCATCAACGAGGCCGTCTGGGCGCTCCACGACGGCGTCGCCGAGCCGGAGGCGATCGACACGATCGCCAAGCTCGGGTTCAACCACCCGATGGGGCCGCTGGCGCTCGCCGACCTGATCGGCCTCGACACGTGCGTCGCGATTCTCGAGGTCCTGCGGGAGGGTCTCGGCGACGAGCGCTACGAGCCGTGCCCGCTCCTTCGGGAGCACGTGGCGGCCGGGCGCCTAGGCCGGAAATCCGGCGCCGGCTTCTACTCGTACGAATCACCCTAAAGAGTTAGGCCAAGCCGTTCAGCCCGCTCGAGCTCCTGTCGATCGCGCGCGGGCGATTCCTACGCAACGCTGAACGCGAGCGACGCTCGCGGCCTCGGGGCGATGACGATCGTGATCCGCGACAACGTCCTCTACGTCAGCGCGGGCGGCTCCACGTACGTCACGGACGTCCGTGTCGAGGAGGGCGTGATGGTCGGCGGTGAGCCGATGAACCGCATCGCCGGCGTGAATCGACACGTCGGCTGCGCTGAACGGGATCCTCGGGACCCTCGGTGGCACAGGCGCCTCCGATCTCGGCGACGCGTCCGACATCCTCGGAGACATTCGCGCCGTCCTCTACGTCTCGCAGACGACGCACCTGCCGATGCGCACGTTGGTCGACATGCCGATGAAGATCGCCGGCCAGACGATCGTCATGCACATCGACCTCGTCATCACCGGGGTCAACGAGCCGGTCGCCATTCCTTCGGTCGGCTAGGCCGGCGCGCGCGGCGCGCGTATCTATACTCGCCGCCCGATGAGCCGAAGCCGCGACGAGCCGGTCCGCCTGACGAAGATCTACACCCGCGGGGGCGACAAGGGGGAGACGAGCCGCGGGGACGGAAAGCGCGTGCCGAAGACCGATCTGCGCATCGCCGCGTACGGGACGGTCGACGAGCTCAACTCCCTGCTCGGCCTCGCGCTGGCCTCGGACGACCTTCCGGAAGAGTTCCGCCCGTGGCTCGAACAGGTGCAGAACGACCTCTTCGACGTCGGCGCCGATCTCTCGGTTCCTCTCACTGACGAGCGCGAGCGGCTACGCGTGCAGCAGTCCCAGGTAGACAGGCTCGAGGAGCTCTGCGACCAGGTGAACGAGCGCCTCGAGCCGCTGAAGAGCTTCGTACTCCCCGGCGGCGGGGAGGCGGCGGCACGGCTGCATGTGGCCCGGACGGTCTGCCGCCGCGCCGAGCGCGACGCGGTCGCTCTCGCGGCGGCCGAGGACGCGAGCCCGGTGGCGCTCGCCTATCTGAACCGGCTCTCCGACCTGCTCTTCATCCTCGCCCGGGCCGCGGTGAGCGGCGAGGAGCCGCTCTGGAAGCCTGGCGCCTCGCGCTAGCGGCCGCGGCGTCGTTCGGGGCAGGCGTGCTCGGGGGCGCCGTCGGGCTCGTGCTCGGCAGCCTGCGCCTGCCGGCCGTAATCCTGGCGTCGGGGAGCGCGGCGACGGCTGCGGGGACGAACATCGCCGTCAGCGCCGCGTCGGCGCTCACGGGCGGCATCGCGCATGCTCGGGCAGGCCGCGTCGACTGGCGCATCGCCGCCTGGATGACGCCGCCCTCGGTGGCGGCGGCCTTCCTGGGCGGATACTTCGGCGGGCGCGTGCCAGAGACGCTGCTCCTCGGAGGCATCGCGGCCGCACTCCTCTGGAACGGCGTCCAGCTTCTCTTCGAGCTCGGCGCGCCCCCTCGTGCCCGCAGCCCCAGGCTCGCAGCCGTCGTCGCGGGCGCGGTCATCGGCCTGATCGGAGGGGCGGTCGGTCTCATCCTCGGCACGCTTCGAATGCCGGCCCTGCTCGGACGCGTCGGGCTTCCCGCGGCGCGGGCGGTCGGGACGAACCTCGTGGTCGGCTTCTTTCTCGGACTCGCGGGCTTCGCGGGTCACGCCGTGCGTCTGGAGGTCGACTGGCCGGTGCTCGCCGTCAGTGTGGCCGCCGCTGTTCCGGGAGCCTGGCTCGGCGCCCGGCTGACCGGCCGGATGTCCGAGCGAACGCTCAAGCGGGCGATCGGAGCGGCGCTCGTCGCGCGTCGGTCTTGCGATCGCGGTCGAGGCGGCGTTCTAGAGCCGGGCGCTCACACGCCGAAGCGCGTTGCCGACCGCGTGAAGCAGGCGCTCGTCCCAGAAGACGAGGGACTCGACTTGGTTCCGGGCTCCGCACGCGCGGGCCTGCCCGCCCGAACTGCTGCCGCGCCGGCCGCGAGGAAGGCGCCGGCGAGAAGCCCGAGCCCGAGGGCTCGCCGGCGCGGGGAATCTTCGCTCGAGGAGAAGCTCTCGGGCACCACTTCACCCGCCTGAGGCGCTTGGCCGGCCTGAGCCGGCTCGTCGGATCCCGTCCCGGAGGCTCCGGTGCCGTCGGCTGCGGCACCCGCGCTCGGCACCGATGTGGGCTCCGAGGTGGGGGTCGTCTCCCCTCCCCACGGAGCGGTTCCGCCGGGAGTCGTGCCGCCCGTGCTCGGGCTGGGCGTGTCGTCGTCCGTCGCGTCGTTTCCCCGGGGGTTGGAGGAGTGGCTGTGCACGGGGCCACGCGAGAGGACCACGGGAATCGCCGAGTGCAGGGCGGCGACCGCGGCGCGGGCGCGGATCACGCGACCCGAAGCGACGGTCGTCGAATAGTCGTAGGTCACCTTGCCCATGCGCAGACCGCGAGCGGAGAGACGCTGCTTGGCGTCCGCAACGGTGAGACGCGCGAGAGCGGGGACGACGAGGAGCGCGCGCGTCCTGGGCCCGACGTTTCCTGCCGCGTCGCGGGCCGCGATCTGGAACGCCCGCTTGTCGACCGTCTTGAAGGCGCCCAGCTTCACCGAGCGTGCCTTCCCTGCGACCGTCTTCACGAGCGAGCCGTTGGCGTAGACGAGGTAGGCGGAGACGACGCCGCTTTGGTCTGTTGCCCCCTTCCATGAGAGGACGAGGCGACCCTTCTTCTTCGCCCCCTTGAACCCGGCCGGCTTCGTCGGCGCCTGGACGTCCTCGAGAAGGGCGAAGGAGGAGAGGTGCTTGGTCAGGATGTGGACGTCCGATCCCGACGTGTAGTAGCCGTCCTGCCAGCCGCTCGGGAGGCTCGTTCCACTCGGGATCGGCTCGATCACGCGCCAGGCCCCGCTCTTGAAGGTCGCGGGAACGACGGGCCCAGTCGCGTTCGGGATGGTGAGCTCGAGCGCCTTCGAGAAGGAGTGGACAGCGGTGCCGGCGAGCGCCCAGTGCGCGCTCACGTCGTAGCTCGGGCCGACCATCGAAAGGCCGCCCGGCACGGGCTCCGCCGGCTTGGGATCGATCCTCACGACGAGCCAGTCGCCGCTCGGCGCACCGCTCCAGGATCCGGACGGAACGGCGATCGCCCCTTCGCCGTTCGTCGCCGTCAGCGAGATCGCCGCCGACGCCGGCGAGTTCTTCTCGATCCATGGGTAGTCCAGACTGGCGAGGCTCCAGACGGTGAAGTGCACGGCGATCCAGCGACGGTTGCCCGCCACGTCTTCCAGCTGGCCGACGAGCGTATGTGGCCCGGCTGCGAAGGCCGCCGCGTACGTCGCCGTGGCACCGGCAAGGAGCGGGGCAGGCGCGGCGGCGCCGTCGATCGTCGCATTCGCGATGCCGGAGAGGTTCTCGGTCGCCGTGACGACGAGTGAGCCGGCCGCGGCGACGAGCTCGCCGTCCGACGGGACGGACGTGACCAGGGCGGGCGCGGTGTTGTCGACGACGACGGTGCGCACCGGCGAGTTGGCCGCGTTGCCCGCGTTGTCGGTGGCGCGGGCGCGCAGGTCGTAGCTGCCGTCGGCCACGCCGGTCGTATTCCAACTCGTCCCGATCGTCGTCCAGGTTCCCGCGCCGGCGGGCGAGCGCTGGACGATCAGGCTGGCGATGCCGGAGCCCGTACCGTCACCGGCCGAAGGGCTCAGGGTGACCGTGCCGCGGAGCGGCGAGCCCGGGTCGGCCAGGGAGACGTTCGGCGCGGTCGCGTCGATCGTCCAGGAGGCGCTGTCCGGAGTCGGGTCGGTATTCGTCGAGCTGTCCGTGGCGCGCACGTCGAAGGTGTGGGAGCCGTCCGAGAGGCCGGTGAACGTCGCGGGGCTGGTGCAGGACGCGAACGCGGCGCTGTCCACGGAGCACTCGAACGTGCTGCCCGACTCGTCGGCGGTGAACGCGAACGTCGCATCCGGGCTCGCCGAGAGGGCAGCCGGGCCGGACGTGATCGTCGTCTCGGGCGGGTCGACGTCGGGCCCGCCGTTGAAGGCGCTCCAGTCGAACTGGACGCTGACCGCAGAGCCCTGGTAGGCGTTCTCCGCGCCGGGGCCGGCGTCGGGGAAGACGACGCGGAACTCGTAGACGCGAGTGGCGCCGGCCGCCAGTGTTCCGAGCGCGACCGGCGTGAGGGCGTCGATCTTCCCGTTGTAGACGACGACGGGGGACGCCGGGCGCGTGACGTCGCGGATGCGCAGGTCGAGCTCGCCGGAGAGCATGCCGCCGCCGCTGCCGGGCGTGTCGACGAGGTTGGACGTCGCGAGCGAGAGGTCGCCGTCGAGCGTGCCGGTGTTGCCGAGCGTGACCGTGTCCGTCACCGAGTCTCCCGGTCGCATCCCACCGAGCGACAGAACGGCCGCACCCTCCTTGTCGTTCGAGAGCGTGAGCGATCCGCCCGGTCCGGAGGCGAGTTGGAGCTGGGCCCGGGAAGGCTGCTGGCCGCCCGAGAGGACGGCCAGGCAGATCGCGACCACGACGACGGCCAGAACTTCGAGTCTGCGGAAGAGTCGCCGCATCTCCTAGAACTCCGCGTCCACCGGAGGCGAGGTCTCGAGGCAGGTCACGGTCGTGATCGGCATTGCCGGCGATGTCGGTGAGGGCCGCGGCGCCACCGGCCAGCTCGTCTGGCCGCGGTTCCCGTCTGCGTGAACTGCGGCTTGTCGGGTGCGCCGAGCGTGAGGGTGACGGTCGCTGCCGCTCTGCGCGATCGTCGAGTTGGAGAAGACGACGGTCTTGCCGCTTGGATGTAGTTGCGCGCCGCCGAGCGTGACGAAGCCGTTGATGAGCGTCGCGCCGGTGATCGACAGGTGGTTGCCGGTGTCCATCGTCACCGTGACGTTCTGGGTGCCGGTGCCGTTCCACCCGGCGACGATCGGTGCCGGGCGCGATCTGCTCGCTGAAGGTGAAGACGAGCGTGTCGCCCTGCTGCGGCCGCCCGGCCGTCGTCCCGGTGACGCCGGTCTGGATGTCGGTCGCCGTCGGCGCGGTGTTGTCGACGACGCGGTTCGAGACGATCGTCGAGTTCGTGGCGTTGCCGGCGTTGTCCGTCGTGACCGCGCGTAGGTCGTAACCGCCGTCGCCGACGCCGGTCGTGTTCCACGAGCAGGAGTACGGGCTCGTGGCGTCGGTGCAGATCGTCGTCCACGTGGAAGTCCCGGTCGGGGCCCGCTGGATGGCGACGTTGAGGACGCCCGAGCCGCCGGTGTCCGTGCCGGTCGCGTTCAGCGTCACGGTCAGGCGGAGTGGCGAGCCGGGGTCAGTGAGCGACGCGGTCGGAGCCGTGTTGTCGACGCGCCGGTTCGCGACCGTGGAGGAGGTGGTCTGGTTCCCCGCGTTGTCCGTGGTGATGCTGCGAAGGTCGTAGAGACCGTCCGTGACTCCTGTGGTGTCCCACGAGCAGGAGTACGGCGACGTCGTGTCGGTGCAGAGGTCGGTCCAGGTGCCTGCGCCGGCGGGGGAGCGCTGGATCGTCACGTTCGCCACGCCCGATCCGCCGTCTGTGCCGGTCGCGCCGACCGTGACGGTCAGATGCAGAGGCGTTCCGGGATCCGTGGCGGCCGCGGTCGGGGCCGTGTTGTCGACGCGGCGGTTCGTGACGACGGTGGAATTGGTCGTCTTGGCGACGTTGTCGGTCGCCACGGCGCGGAGGTCGTAGAGGCCGTCGCCGCCCCAGGTCGCCGTGTTGACGCTCGCGCACTGGTACGGAGAAGAGTTGTCCGTGCAGATGTCCGTCCAGGTGCCGGCGCCGGCCGGGGAGCGCTGGATCTTGACGCTGGCGACGCCGGAGCCGGCTCCGTCGCCGGCCGTCGCGTCGAGCGTGATCGTGCCCTTCAGGTACTGGCCGGGATCCGTCATCGTCACCGTCGGGGCCGTGTTGTCCACGATTGCGCCCGAGTACACCGTCGAGTTGGCCGTGTTGCCGGCGTTGTCCGTCGCGACCGAACGGAAGTCGTACTGACCGTCCGCGACGCCGCTCGTGTCGTAGGAGCACGAGTAGGGCGAGGACGTGTCGGAGCACATGTCGCTCCAGGTCCCGGCGCCCACCGGGGAGATCTGGAACTTGAGCGACGCGACGCCCGAGCCCCCCGTGTCGGACGAAGTCCCGTCGAAGCTCTTGTTTCCTGTGATCGGCGAGCCGGGGTTCGTCATCGTCGCCGTCGGCGCGGTGTTGTCGACCCGCCGGTTGGCGACGGTCGAGGAGTTGGTGGTGTTACCCGCGTTGTCGGTCGAGACGGAGCGGAGGTCGTAGAGCCCGTCGGTGACTCCCGTCGTGTCCCACGAGCAGGAGTAGGGAGAGCTCGCGTCCGTGCAGATGTCAGTCCAGGTGCCCGCACCCGCCGGAGAGCGCTGCACCTTTACGTTGGCCACGCCCGAGCCGCCGGTGTCCGTGCCGGTCGCGCTGACGGTGACCGTTCCCTTGAGCGGAGTGCCCGGGTCGGTGATGCCGGCCGTGGGGGCAGTGTTGTCGACTCGACGGTTGGTGACCGCCGCCGAGGTCGCAGAGCCGCCGGCGTCGTTCTGGACGAGAGCCCGGAAGTCGTAGAGACCGTCGGTGACGGTCGTGCTGTCCCACGAGCAGGAGTAGGGCGACGTCGAATCGGTGCACGCCGTCGTCCAGGTGCCCGCGCCCGCGGGAGACTTCTGGATCGTGACGAGGGTGATCGTGGATCCGTCCCCTCCGTCTGAGGCGGTCGCCTGGAGCGTGACCGTCGCGTGGAGGTTCGCTCCCGGATCCGTCATCGTCGCGGAGAGGTTGAAAGCGTTCGAAGCCGTGAAGCTGTTCCCGTTGTTGGCGCTGGCCGCAGTGAACGCGGCCCCGGAGAACGTGACCCCGGCCACGCCGAGAGCCGCGACCGCGAGACAAGCTGCGATGCCGCGGAGCCTCACGAGCGAGCCTCCGAATCAGTCGTCGCCTTGCGCGCGTCGCGGAGGAAGCCGACGAGCACTGCGAAGGCGATCAGGAGTGCCGGCAGACCGATGACCGCCATCCGCACCTGGCGGATCGCCAGGGCGGAGAGCACGTAGCCGACGTAGGGGACATGGAAAGCGACGCGAGCCTGTGTGGCTCCGTCGAGCGTGAACGTCCACGGATCGGCCGCCTCGTTGGCATCGCCCTTCGTGCGAAGGACCTGGCGCCCGAACTTGTCGGAGCCGATCCAGACGATCCGGTGTGTGATGCGACCGCTCGGGCCGGAGCCCGGCGGGGGCATGTAGGTGATCGCGTCGCCGACGCGGAGGTCGGAGACGGGAACCACCTTGTCGAAGACGACTGAGCCACGGTCGTACGTGCCGGTCATCGACCCGCTCGTGATCACGTACCGCTGGTAGCCGAGGAGGCCCGGCAGAAGCATCAACCCCGCAAGGCTCAGGCAGGCCGCGCAGAGGGCGGTTGCCAGAGCCGTGCCGAGCCGCTTCCGGGAGCTTCGCGGCTCCCAGCGGTAGTGATAGTCGTACGCCGTCTTTGTCGTCATCGACGTCTCCTCTTCAGGCTTCGGAGTAGTGAGCACCGGTTGTCCGGGGCTGCGGGGCCGCCGAATTGCGGCCCCGACGCCATGCTCAGAAGTCCGAGTCGCCTAGGAGGCGTCCCAGTCGAACTCGACGCTCGAGTTGTCGCCCTGGTAGAAGTTGTCCGCGCTGGAGTTGAAGGTCACCGCGAACTGGTAGCGGTGCTTCTCGGCCGCCGCGAACGTTCCCAGAGCCGTCGAGCCCATCGCTGCGATCGTCCCCGTGTACTTCACGGGATCGCCCACATCGCAGGTCGGCGTGCCACTCGAGAAGTCGCCGCAATCCTTGACGACGAGGTCGAGCTTGGCCGACATCGGATGAACCGCGTCGGAGTCGACGATATTCGAGCGCGAGAGCACGAAGGCGCCGGAGAGCGAACCGCTGTTCTGGACGTCAACCGTGCCAGTGGCGGAGTCGCCGGGCTTCATTCCACTCGCTGTGAGGACCGCGAGGCCCTCCTTCGAGTTGAGGATCGAGAGCGTCCCGGCCGCGAACGTGTTGCTGGGGTTCGCGGAAGTCGCGGTGAAGCTCGCGCTCGATCCAACGGCCACCGCGACTGCCGCGATGAGCGCCGAAAGGGCACCCAGCGCGCGCAGCGGATGGCGTGCTACGAAGTCGAACATGTGCATTTTGACTTCCTTTCTGTGCCGCAGGTTGGCGTTGCATGCCTGCCGTTTGACCGTCTCGGTATCGGTGGTGGAAGCGAGCCGACGGCCGGAAGTTGGTAAGAAAGCGGTCAGCGACCGCGGAGAAACCCTCGTTCGAGGGACGGACTCGAGGGTGGAAGCGGTGTCCCGCCATGAGGCGGGCGTAGAATGGGCGACGCCCATGGCCATCACGGACGACCGGCGGGGGGCGAAGGCAAGTGGCGAATGGCGGGAGCTCTATGGCTCCGGGTCCGAGCGCAACGCCCTCTTTACAACCATCTCGGGGCTCGAGAACGAGCCGCTCTACACGCCTGCGAACGTTGCGATCGACTACGACCGCGACCTCGGCTATCCGGGCGCCTTTCCGTACACGCGCGGCGTCTATCCCTCGATGTACCGCGGGAGGCTCTGGACGATGCGCCAGTTCGCCGGCTTCGGCACCGCCGAGGAGACGAACGCGCGCTTCCGCTACCTGCTCGACCACGGCCAGACGGGTCTCTCGACGGCGTTCGACATGCCGACCCTCATGGGCTACGACTCCGACCACGCGAGGTCGCTCGGCGAGGTCGGGCGCGAAGGCGTCGCCATCGACTCGCTCGAGGACATGGAGCAACTCTTCGCCGGGATCCCGCTCGGCGAGGTCTCGACCTCGATGACCATCAACGCGCCGGCGGCGATGCTTCTGGCCTTCTACATCTGCGTCGCCGAGGAGCAGGGGGTGCCCCAGGACAAGCTGCGCGGGACGATCCAGACGGACATCCTCAAGGAGTACATCGCCCAGAAGGAGTGGATCTTCCCGCCCGAGCCCTCGATGCGGCTCTGCGTGGACATGATCGAGTACTGCGCGCGCCACGTGCCGCTCTGG
Organism: uncultured Actinomycetes bacterium; assembly: GCA_963766725.1. Classification (GTDB taxonomy): domain Bacteria; phylum Actinomycetota; class Thermoleophilia; order Gaiellales; family Gaiellaceae; genus DATEOR01. The sequence goes on along the minus strand of CAVYBK010000006.1, from coordinate 68,519 downwards.
CACCCGGTCTCGATCTCGGGCTACCACATCCGCGAGGCGGGCTCGACCGCCGCCCAGGAGCTCGCCTTCACACTCGCCGACGGGTTCGCCTACGTGGAGGCCGGGGTCGAGCGCGGGCTCGACGTCGACGACTTCGCCCCGCGGCTCTCGTTCTTCTTCAACGCGCACATCGACTTCTTCGAAGAGGTGGCGAAGTACCGGGCCGCCCGCCGCATCTGGGCCAGGGAGCTCCGCGAGCGCTACGGCGCGAAGAACCCGCGCTCGTGGCTCATGCGTTTCCACGCGCAGACCGCCGGCGTCTCGCTGACCGCCCAGCAGCCCGAGGTGAACATCGTCCGGACGGCGCTCGAGGCGCTGGCCGCGGTCCTCGGTGGCTGCCAGTCGCTCCACACCAACTCCTTCGACGAGGCGCTTGCGCTTCCGACCGAGCACGCGGTGAAGCTCGCGCTGCGCACGCAGCAGGTGATCGCCCACGAGACCGGCGTCGCGTCGACGATCGACCCGCTCGGCGGCTCCTACTACCTCGAGGACCTGACCAACCGGCTGGAGCAGGAGGCCTACGACTACTTCGGGCGCATCCGCGACCTCGGCGGGGTCGTCGAGGCGATCAAGGAGAACTTCTTCCAGCGCGAGATTGCCGAGGCGTCCTTCCGGTTCCAGAGCGAGGTCGAGTCCGGCGATCGCGTCATCGTCGGCGTGAACAGGTTCGAGGACACCGACGAGCGTGAGCTCGAGATCCTGAAGATCGACGCGGCCCTCGAGCGCAAGCAGATCGAGCGCGTTCAGGCCCTGCGCGCGCGGCGCGACTCGGCCGCGGTCTCCTCGGCGCTCGCCCGGCTCAAGCAGGGCGCGGCCGCGGCCGACACTAACCTCATGCCTGCGATCATCGACGCCTCTCGCGCCTACGTGACCATGGGCGAGATGTGCGATGCTCTTCGGGAGACCTGGGGCGTCTGGCGCGAGACGCCGGTCTTCTAGACGATCGTGTCAACCAAGGTACTCGTCATCGGGCTGGATGCTGCCGAGGCAACCCTCCTCGAAAAGTGGGCTGCGTCCGGTGAGTCGCCCGCGTTCGCGCGGCTGACGAAGCAGGGGACGGTCGCACGGCTCGGCAACTCCCTCGAGACGCTTCCTGGCGCGATCTGGCCGGAGCTGACGACCGGAATCTCCGCCGGGCGAACGGCCCAGTACTACCACCCGAGGCAGATTCACACCGGAGAGACGGCCCTGCGCCGGCTCGAGCCAGAGGATGTCTCCAACTTCCCGCACTACTGGAGCTACGTCTCGGATGCCGGCAAGCGCGTCGCGGTCATCGACCAGCCGCAGACGGTGATCCATCCGGGCCTGAACGGCTTCATGCTGACCGAATGGGGGCTGCACGACCGGAACTTCGGGACAGAGAGCGACCCGCCGGAGGTCCTCGAGGAGGTGCTCGCTCGCTGGGGAGAGCACCCGGTGTTGCAGTGCGATTCGCACGGGTACAAGCGCGAGGGCTTCGAGGCGCTCCTCGCCGGGCTCGTCGAAGGCGCGCAGAAGAGGGCCGAGCTCCTCGTCGAGCTGTTCGGCCGCGAGGAGTGGGACCTGTTCGTTTGCAGCTTCGGCGAGACCCATTGCGTCGGCCATCAGTTCTGGCATTTCTTCGACCCCGACCAACCGGGGTACGACCCGTCGGCCCCCGAGGAGCTCCGCGAAGCCGTCAAGACGGTCTACCTCGAGGTCGGCAAGGGCATCGAGGCGCTCCTCGACGCAGCCGGGCCCGAGGCGACGGTGCTCGTCGTCGCGAGCCATGGGATGGGCACGTCCGTCGGCGGCTACCAGCTTCTGCCCGAGTTTCTCGTCCGCACGGGCTTCGGCTCGGGAAGCGGAACGACCGCCCAGGTGCGATCGCGGACGCCGACCACGGTCAAGGGCATCATCCGCGCGCTCGTCCCGGGGCCGCTCCGGAGGCGGGTTCAGGCGCGCGCGGGTTCGCTGCCCTTGCCGCTCGAGTCGCCCGACACGAAGGCGATCGCGATCCCCAACAACCGTTGTGGCGGGATCAGGTTCAACCTCAAAGGGCGCGAGCCACACGGGCAGGTGGAGCCCGAAGAGGTGGACGCCCTGGTCGAGGAGCTCCGGCGCGAGCTCCATGCGCTCGAGGATCCCGAGAGCGGAAAGCCCGTCGTCGAGCGCGTGGTGACGGCCGAGGAGGCGTTCGGCCCCGACCACCATCCCGACATCCCCGACGTGATCGTGGTCTTCCGCACCGACCTGGGCCAGATCAACGCTGCCCAGTCTCCCCGCGCCGGTCTGCTCCGGCTGCACCAGTACGGCCCGAACACGCCGCGCTCGGGCGACCACACCGTGGAGTCGCGCCTCTGGGCGATGGGCCCGGGGATCTCGCCGGGAACCCGCGTCGAGGGCGGCAACGTGCTCGACCTGGCGCCGACGGTGCTCGCGCTGCTCGGCGTCGCCGAGCCGGAGGGGCTCGACGGAAAGCCTCTCGCCGGCGTCGCATCGGCCTAGATGGACGGCCTCACCGTCGCCGTTCCCACGCGGGACCGGCAGGAGCGCCTCCTCGGCGCGCTCGACGCGATCGCGACGGAGCTGAGGCCGGAAGACGAGCTGCTAGTCGTCGACAACGGCTCCACGGATGAGACGGGAGCGGCGGCCGGGGCCTTCCTGGCCGAGCTGCCGGGCGGGAGGCTCGTGTCCGAGCCTCGGGGCGGGCTCTCCGCCGCCCGGAACCGTGCGCTCCGCGAGGCACGGCATCCCATCGTGTGCTTCGTGGACGACGATGTCCGCGTCCAGCCGGGCTGGCTCGCCGCGCTGCGAGGCGCCTGGCGCGAGTCGACCCCGAATGTCGCGTGCATCGGTGGCCCGCTCCTTCCAGAGTGGCAAGCTCCCAGGCCGGGCTGGCTCGCTGACTATCTCCTCTACGTGGTCTCGGTTCTCGATCTGGGCGGCGAGCGCAGGCGACTCGACCAGGCGCCTCGGGTGGGCTATGCGTGGGGAGGGAACATGAGCATCCGCGTTCAGCCGGCGCTCTCGCTCGGAGGCTTCGACCCCGACCGTGGAGTGCGACCCGAGGATCCTTCGGACCGCGGCGAGGAGCAGGAGTTGCAGCGCCGTTTCGCCGAGGCCGGCTTCGAGACCTGGTACGAGCCCGCGGCCGCCGCCTTGCACCTCGTCCCGCCGGAGCGCGTCACGGAGGACTACTTCGCCGACGCCTTCCGGGCTCGTGGCCGCTCCGAGGCCCGCGGGGGGAAAGGCAGGGCCCGTGGGCTCGCCACGCTCGGCCGCGGCCTGGCCCGCTACGGCGCGCTTGCGGCCCTCCGGCGCCCCGAGGCGCCGACGGCGCGATTCACGTGCGCGTACGGCTGGGCGCTCCTGACGACGAGCCGGGATCCTCGCCCACCGGCGGCGGCCCTTTAATGACGTCCGTGTCCACGAATGGATCCGTACTCTCGATCGATCGGCTGAGCAGGCGTTTCGGATCTCGCGTTGTCGTGAAAGAGCTCGACCTGAGCCTCGAGCCCGCGGAGCGCGTCGCTTTCTGGGGTCCGAACGGATCGGGAAAGTCGACGGTGCTCCGCTGTATCGCCGGCACGCTCCTTCCGAGCGAAGGAGCAGTACGCGTCTGCGGGCACGAGGCCGGCACCCTCGAAGCGCGCGCGCTCGTCGGCGCCTCGCTCTCGCAGGAGCGCTCCTTCGACATGCGCCTCACCGGGCACGCGAACCTCCTCTTCTTCGCGCGGCTCCGCTTCGGGAGCGAACGCGACGCGGCGCGTAGGGTGGACGCGGTGGAGGAGGAGCTCGAGCTGAGAGAGATCGCGGCCGAGAGCGTGAACCGGGCGTCGTCGGGGATGATCCAGCAGGTGGCTCTCGCACGCGCCCTGCTCGGCGACCCGGCGCTCGTCCTCCTCGACGAGCCCACCCGCTCCCTGGACGCGGACGCGCGCGAGCGGCTTTGGCAGGCACTCGAGGGGCGAAAGCGAACGAGCGTCGTGATGGCAACCCACCTCGATGAGGACGTCAAGCGCTGTGGCCGCCGCGTCGACTTTCCTACCTAGAGCCCGCCCGCCCCGCTTGAACCGGGTCCTCACCCTGGTCCGGCGCGAGTACGCGAGCAGGCGCACGTATCGGCTCGCCTTCCTGCTCGACCTCCTCTTCGGGGTCGCGAACCTCCTTGTTTACTACTTCATCGCGCGCACGCTCGACGTGGCCGCGGACTCGAACCTGGGCGTCTCCTCGTACTTCGCCTATGCGCTCGTCGGCATCGCGATCACCAACGTGATCGGCGCGGCCAGCACCGGGCTCGCCTACCGAATCCGGGAGGAGCAGTACACGGGCACCCTCGAGGCGTTGATTGTCCAGCCAGTCACGCTCACGGAGCTCTCGGCGGGGCTCGCCGGGTACCCGTTCCTCTTCTCGATGGGCCGCGCGGCGGTCTACATCCTCGTGGGCGGGAGCCTCCTCGGCGTCGACTTCACGCACACAGACTGGCTCGGCTTCGTCGTCATGCTGCTCGTGTCGGCGTTGGCTTTCGGGGCGCTCGGCATCATCCTTGGCGGCGTGATGCTGGTCGTGAAGAGGGGAGAGGCGCTCGTCGGGCTCTTCACCTACGCGCTGGGGATCCTCGGCGGCGCGTTCTTTCCCATCTCGACGTTGCCCGACTGGCTCCAGCCGATCGCCCGCATCGTGCCGACACGCTTCGCGTTCGAGGGCCTCCGGCACGCGATCTTCCTCGGGAACGACTGGGTGACGGACGCGCTCGTGCTCTTCGTGATGGGAATCGTCGCCCTGCCCATCGCCAACTATTTCTTCGCGCGCGCGGTCGATCACACGCGCCGGGCGGGGACGCTGACTCAGTACTGATGCCTGACCGCCTCCAAGCTCCGGAGGTCGTGGGCGTGACACTCGCACTCGACGCGGTCGCGGTCGAGGTGGTCGCGGCGCTCGACGCGGACGACATCCCGAATCTGCTCGTGAAGGGCCCGGCGATCGGACGGTGGCTCTACGACGCGCCGGGGGAGCGGCCATATGACGACATCGACCTCCTCGTCCGGGAGCCCGATCTCGCCCGTGCGGAGCAGATCCTGCAGCGCCTCGGCTTTCGCTTCGTGCACGACGACTGGCACGGACGAGTCTGGCTGCGCGGCCCGGTCAACCTCGATCTCCATCGCCGCCTCGCCGGAGTCGCGGCAGATCCGGCGAAGGTCTTCGACCGGCTCTACGCCGACTCCGAGCCGCTCTCGCTCGGACGCGGGTCGGTCCACGTGCCGAGCGCCGAGGCTCGCGCGCTGCATCTGGGCCTGCACGCTGCCCAGCACGGTCCGGGGCTCACGAGCCCGCTCGAGGACCTGCGCCGGGGCTTCGAACGGCTGCCGGACTCGGTCTGGGTCGACGCGGCCGGTCTCGCAAGTGAGCTCGACGTTCAGCCGGAGTTCGCGGCGGGCCTCGACCTCCTTCCCGCCGGGCAAGAGCTGAACGCCCGCCTCGGCCAGGAGCCCGGGGCATTGGTCGAGAACCCCGGGATCACGGCGGGCCTTCGCCGCTTCGACGCCACGCCAGGTCTGCGCCGGAAAGCCGAGCTGGTCGTCCGGGAGGTCTTTCCGACGCGCGACTACCTCCGTGCGCACGTGCCGATTGCGCGGAGGGGGCGCCTCGGCGTTGTCCTAGCGAGGATCTGGCGACCCTTCTCTCTCGTCTTCCGGCTGTTCCCCGCGCTGATCGCCGTCGCCCGTTCGCGGGGCCGTCCTCCCGCCTGACTCCGGCGCCTCGCGCCGGCCGGCGCTGTCGAAGGCGAGGATGGGCACCAGGTCGGCCAGCGATTCGGAAGTGTCGTGCACCGGGACGCCGTCGATCGTGAGCCAGGCATGGCCCGGCGGCCCCTCGGCCTCGCTGGCGCGAACGCCGAGCACGAGGCGGTACCGGCCCCCATCGGCAGGGAGATATCGGTATGTGAGAAGGCTTTTCTCGAGGCAGTTGTCCCTGAACCCCGGGATGCGATAGACCCAGCGGGAGAAGGCGATGACGGTCTCCGGCCGGCGGTCTGCGTCGGCTCGGACTTCCGGGACCGCTGTTTCGACGAGCTTCGGCAGCGCCATCCGGCGCTTGAGCAGGGGGAGCGCGGCCGCCCACCCGAGCATGCGCGCGAAGAGGAGGACGTCCGCGGGACTGCGGACGACGTTGCGGACTCGAGCCGTGCGCCTCTGGATGCTCAAGGCGCTCCGGCCGGGCGCAGAACGAGCTCCTCGATCCGGTCGAGGAGCTCCGGCAGGTCGTCGAGCGACTCGGGCATCGTCACCCGGAACACGTCGATCTTGCCGGCCAGCCCGAGGTAGGCGCGGAGCATGCGCTCCTTCCGAGCCGCATCGGCGAGGGACGCCCAGTACGCGTGCGGCAGCAGGTTCGAGACGACCTCTCCGGCAGGCATCGCCTCCACGGTCGACCCGGGCATGCCTTCGTCGGGACGTCGGAGCACGCAGATTGCGGCGAGGGGAAGAGACGTCGCGCCCACTTCGATCGATCCGTTCTCGGGCCTCTCCTCGGGAGGAAGTGGATCGACCCCGAAGTGATCTCTCGATTCGGGCCGGAGCCGAACCGCGAACGGGAGAGCGAGAGTGCGCGCTCCGTCGGTACCCGTCTCGAACGCCAGGGCGTCGTCGGACCAGGGCTCGTAGCCACGCTGGGCGAGGGCGAATGCAAGGGTCGACTTGCCGGTCTTCGAGTAGGCGGAGAAACCGACGACATTGCCATTGACGACGACGGCGCTCGCATGCAGCACCTCGCGTCCGAAGAACTGCAGCGCCTGGGGGAGGACTGTCCGGCGATAGGCGTCGACCAGCAAACCGAAAGGCGTTCCAGGCTCGGGAAAGGCAAGGACGCTTCCGTTCGTCGCCACGCGAAAGGTCCCGATCTCGCTCAGGCGCACCCAGTACTCGTCGCCGACGGGATAGAACCACGCGTGCGGCTCCCAGTCGGCCGTGTACCAGACCTGCGTGTCCGGATGGTCCGGGTCCGGCTCCGGAACGCGGACAGCGCGCGACCCGACGGTCAACGTCAGGGTGGTGATCATGAGGCCAGCCTGCCTCGGCTCGGGACCCACGGCCCCGAGCCGATTAAGGCTGCTATTCCTGGCCCGGTGGCTTGAGACAGGGCTCCCCCGGATCGCTTGGGGAAGGCACTGTCTTGCCCGGCGGAATGTTGCTGCAGTCGGTGTTGTTCACACCGCCCAGCATCACTTCCTCCACCTGTCCTACGAGTCGCAGTTCCATCGGCTCCCAGGAAGATGCAGTCCCTTTGAGGGTCATCTCGTTCACCTCCTTCTCCTCCCGGTTGACCTTCACCCTCTACCTCTCTCGTTTCAGACCCACTGTCGCAGCCATGACTCGACGTTGAGCACCGTCCAGATGCCGTGCGCCGCAATGGAACGCGCTAACGTCTGCTCGCCGCTCGAGCCTTCAGGCTGCTTGATGAGTTCTACTCGTCTCTCCACGTCGGATTGTAAAACCTTTTCGTCGACTATTCCAGCCGCCGAAAGTGCTGGGACTCCCCCCATCTTCGCCCAGGCTCCGGGAGTCTGCTCGTACATCAGGCGCGTCGAGAGCGTGGTCGAGAGGACCTTGCGCTGCGTGGCGAACCCGGCGTCAGGAAATCTCTCCGCGAGCTTCGTGCGCACCAGGCCTTTCGACCAGTAACCCCTGTTCATGAGATGCGGAGGCACCCGGGCGAGGAAGTTGTCCAGATCTGGGTCCCAGAAGGGCATGTACGTCTCCACCCCCATGCGGCGTCCGCGCTCGAACGCCTCCTCCCGCTCCATCGCGCCGATCGGATTCTCCAGGAAGGGGAAGTTGTCCTTGGCGAAGCCCACGTCCGGGCTCTCGATGGCCGTGAGCGAGCCGGCTCGGCGCTCGACCTCCGCCGCGATGGTGGGATCCGGAGCGAGCCAGGAAGGCCGCGAATTGCGGAATCGGCGGGTCTTCACGCCCCGGCCGGCGCTTGGCAACGCGGCGTCGAGCGACTTCATGGCCGCGGAGCGGAGGGTGTGCCGGATGCCGTAGCGCCACAGGAGATTCTTGAGCAGGGGGCCACGCTTCAGGTTGTACGACTGTAGATACGTCCTGTAGAGGTGGTGCATCTCGCGCACGTGCAGCCGACGCAGCCGCGAGAAGCCCCACTGCGGGCTGACCTGGAGCCACTCGTCCCCGCCGGCCCCGGTCAGCACGCGCCGGATTCCCATCCCTTTCGCGAGAAGCGCGAGGTGCGCGTACGCGGGCTGCCAGAGGTTCACGAGGGGCATCGGCCACGTCCCGCTCGTTCGCACGGCGCTCATGACGAGACCGTCCCGGCCCGACGCCTCCTCGAACGGCACGAGGGTGTGCGGAAGTCCAAGCGTTCTGGCGACCGTCGTCTGTACCGCCGTCTCGTCGAACTCCGGAAACATGATCGAGAGTGCCGGAGGGAGCCCCTCGCCGTCGGCGGTGAGCAGGTCGGCCGCGTAGGTCGCGACCGTCACGGAGTCGAGTCCTCCGCTCAGGAAGATCCCCGTGGCGCCAGGCTCGACTGATCGACGGACGGCCGCGGCCATCAATCCTTCGAACTCCGGCAATTCCTCCTCGCTTGCCCATTCGGTCGCTCCGTCCGGCGCCACGGGGAACCAGTAGCGGCCGGCGGAGAGCGTCGATCGCTCGAGCCGGTACAACCAGCCTGAGCGCGCGCGCTTGACCGACTCGAAGCCTGTCTCGTCGGAGCTCCGCGTCCGGTGGATCAACATCTCCGCGATCACGACGCGGTCGATTGAGCTCGGCACCTCAGGGTGGCGAACGAGGCGCACGATCGAGTCGGACAGGTGCACGGCCCCCGACTCGCGCGCGAAGAAGAGGGAGTGATGGCCGAGCTGGTCACGCGCGAACAGGAGGGTGTCCCTGCGCCGGTCGTGGATGACCACGGCAAAGACGCCGCGAAGATCCCCGAAGATCGCCTCGCCTCGAGCGCGGTAGGCGGCCAGCAGGAGCTCCGCGGTGGACTGCGTTTCGGCAGACGCAGGCCCGCCGAGCCGCTCGTGGTCGACCAGGTGGCCCGCGAAGACGACCGTGCACGTCTCGTCTCCGGCGGCAATCGCGGTCTCGTCCCGCCCCTGGGCCAGCTCGAGCCCGGCCTCGACGCTGTAATGCGCGAGGAACGAGGGCGGCGTAGAGGAAAGAGCCTCGACTCCCGCCCGCAGGTCCACTGCGGTCATGCGGGTTGGATCAGCTCTTTCTCGACGAGCTGGTCGAGCAGGCCGTCGAGCTCATTCGGCACGTCGGCCTCCTCCACCGTGAACTCCTCCGCGAGCCCGGCCTCGACGCCCGAGCGGTCACGCCCTTCGGCGATCAGCTCCCAGGCGCGCGCCGCGGTCTTGTTCAGGGTGTAGATCTCGTTCGTGCGCAGGTTGACGAGGACGACCTCGTCCTGCACCCGCTGGGCGACGACGTCCGGATTCGGCTGATAGCTCTGCTCCGCCACAGATCTCTCATGTTGGGCACGGCCCCGGATGTTGTCAATTCGTGCCGGTGGGGAACCAGCTTGCGATCGTGTACCGGCGGCCGTGCGTGACCGGTGAGACGCCGTGGATCATCTGCGACGGAAAGGCGACCAGGGCACCGGGCGAGCCGACGAGCGGCAGGCCGATCCCCTCGCCCTTGGGGTCGTCCTGAAGGAGGCCATAGAACGAGAGCGAGCCGCCGCCGTACGCGTCGGGCGCAGGCTCCTGCGCTGTCTCGTTCAGGAAGATGACGGCAGAGACGCGCCGGCCGGAAGCCTCGTCGGCGTCCTTGTCGCTCGAGTCCATGTGCGGGCGAAAGAAGTCGCCCTCCTCGTAGACGAGGAACTGCGGCTTCTCGCATTCCTCGAGCTCGAGGTCGAAGTGCCGGGACAGCGTGTCGCGGAGCGAGTTGAGGCGGTCCCGGACGATGGCGAGGGTCTCCGGGTCAACCTTCGCGAGCCGCGTCTTTCGGTGCGAGCGATCGACCTCGTACGTGCCCTCGTCCTCGATGGTCGCCTCGACCTGCTGGGCGTCGTCCATCGCCGCGCGCACCCTCGTGCATGTGTCCGCGTCCAGAAGCTGCGGCTCGATGTAGAGCCCGAAGCGGGCGAAGAAGCTCGGGTCCATCAGACGTCTATGGTGAGGCCGTCGGTTGCGAGCTGGACGCCGTCGGGGATCGGGAGCTCGACCGGCCTGTGCGTGAGGAGGATCGGGCCGTCGGCTGCGGCCAGCGCTTCGTCGGCCGACAGATGCCCGCGGGGCTCGCCGTCCTTGTCGGACGCCGCGAGGGTCGCCTCGCAGACGAAGAGGTCCGCTCCGCGCGCGAGCGCCGAGAGCTCCTCGGTCGGGGCGGAGTCGCCGGAGTAGGCGAGCAGCTTGTCTCCCTCCCGGACCCGGAAGCCGTAGGCCTCCATCGTGTAGTGCGGTAGGCGGTGCGCCTCGACCTCGAAGCCGGCCGCCTGGAACGGCGTCCCCGGCGCGAACTCGTTGAGGTCGAACGCGGAGTCGAACATGCCGGGGTTCCCGAAGGTGCCCGCGAAGGCGTCCAGCTGGGAGCGGCCGCCGGGCGGGAGCCACACGCTGCACGGGATGTGCTCGTCCGTCGGGCCGTAGGCGTTCAGCCATGCCCATGGGACGAGGTCGCCCCAGTGGTCGAGGTGGAAGTGGGTGATGGCCGCCGCGTTGACGCGCTTGCCTCCGTTCGCGCGGAGGCGTCCGAGAACGCCCGGGCCGCAGTCGAGCAGAAGGCTCCGCCGCGGATCGGCGTCGCTCTCCACGAGGTACCCCGACTGCGCGCTGCCGGGGTTCGGCCAGGCCGGTGATGACCCGATGACGGTGAGCCTCACGTTCATATACTGACCGACCGCCATGAATCGCGAGCGCAAGATCCGGGTCGTCATCGCCAAGCCGGGGCTCGACGGCCACGACCGGGGGGCGAAGATCATCGCCCGCGCGCTCAGGGACGCCGGCATGGAGGTCATCTACACGGGCCTGCACCAGACCCCGGAGCAGATCGTCGAGACCGCGATCCAGGAGGACGCGGACGCGGTCGGCATCTCCATCCTCTCGGGCGCGCACATGACGCTCGTCCCGAAAATTCTCGAAGGGTTGAAGTCGAACGGCGTCGACGATGTGGTCGTCGTCGTCGGCGGCACGATCCCGAAGCCGGACGTCGAGGAGCTGAAGCGGCAAGGCGTTGCCGAGGTCTTCACTCCCGGGGCTCCCGTCTCGGAGATCGTCGATTTTCTCCGCGAGCGAGTACCGGTCACCCGGTGAGCGTCGACGTCGTACGTGACGGCGGCGTCGCAGTCGTGACCGTCAACCGGCCCGACGCCATGAACGCGCTCGACGTCGAGCACGCCGAGGCGCTGCGGGACCACCTGGAGGACCTCGCCGCCGATCCGGAGGCGCACGTCGTCCTCCTCACCGGCGCGGGCGACAAGGCCTTCGTCGCCGGGGCGGACATCAAGTACATGCAGTCGCTCGGGGTGCTCGAGGCGAGGCGCTGGGGCGAGCTCGGCCAGGCCTGCGCGAACCTTCTCGAGACCATTCCCAAGCCGACCATCGCCGCGATCAACGGCTATGCGCTCGGCGGCGGCTGCGAGCTCGCTCTCGCCTGCGACATCCGCATAGCGTCGAGGCAGGCAAAGCTCGGCCAGCCGGAGGTCAACCTCGGGATCATCCCGGGCTGGGGTGGGAGCCAGCGCCTGCCGCGCATCGTCGGGCTCGGCTTCGCGAAGGAGATCGTCTTCTCAGGGCGCGCCGTCGAGGCCCAGGAGGCACACGACTGGGGCCTCGTGAACCAGATCTACGATCCGGACGAGCTGATGCCCGCCGCGATGAAGCTGGCCCACGAGCTGGCGAAGAAGAGCCCGCTCGCCCTCGCCTACGCCAAGGAGGCGACCAACCTCTACCTGACCGGCGAGGCGAGCGCCCACATGGAGACCGAGCTCCGCCTCTTCGCGATGCTCTTCTCCTCGGAGGACCAGAAAGAGGGCATGGCCGCCTTCGCCGAGAAGCGCGAGCCCGAGTTTCGGGGGCGCTAGGAACCGCAAAGCCGCTGCTAGCCTGGGAAGGAAGCCCATGCACGACACGTTGACCATCGCCGGCCGGGAGTTCGGCTCGCGCCTTCTTCTCGGGACCGGCAAGTACGACACCTTCGAGACGATGCGCGACGCGGTCGCCGCCTCGGGCACGGAGATTGTCACCGTCGCCGTGCGGCGGATCGACTTCGATGCACCGGGCGAGGACATCACCTCTTTCCTGCCGGAGGAGGTGCTCCTTCTCCCGAACACCTCGGGCTGCGAGACCGCCGACGAGGCGGTCAGGTCCGCGAAGCTCGCCCGGGCCGGCGGCCTGCCGGACTGGGTCAAGCTCGAGGTCATCCCGGACGCGCGCTACCTCCTGCCTGATCCGGTCGAGACCCTGAAGGCGGCGGCGAGGCTCGTCGAGGACGGCTTCACGGTCCTGCCTTACGTCCTTCCGGATCCCGTCCTGGCCAAGAAGCTCGAGGAGGTCGGCTGCGCGACGGTCATGCCGCTCGCGGCTCCGATCGGAAGCGGGAGGGGCCTCAAGCTGCGCGACTCGATCCGGATCATCGTCGAGCAGGCCGAGGTCCCGGTCGTCGTCGACGCCGGCCTCGGCGCCCCGTCGCACGCGGCGGAGTCCATGGAGATGGGCGCCGATGCCGTGCTCGTCAACACGGCCATCGCGCGAGCGGACGACCCGGTCGCCATGGCAGAGGCTTTCCGCCTCGCGGTCGAGGCCGGCCGCACGGCCTTCCATGCGGGTGTCATGGAGGAGCAGGCACCCACACCGTCGAGCCCGGTCGGAGGGACGGTTTGACAGTCGACGTCAATGGGCGCGAGCAGGAGCTCGCTCCGGGCGCGACCGTCGCCACCCTGCTCGCCCGCCTCGGGCTCGAGGCCGGCTACGCGCTCGTGGAGCGAAACGGCGAGCCCGTGGAGCGCGCCCGCTACGCGGACGTCGAGCTCGAGGATGCAGACCGGCTCGTCGTCGCCCGCCCCGTTGCTGGCGGATAGGAAGCTCTACCTCGTCACGCCGGTCAGGCCCGGCTTCGGCGAGTTCCTCGCGGCGGCGATCCGCGGCGGCGTGGACGTCGTCCAGGTGCGCGAGCGGTCGCTCGCCGACGGCTCGGCTCCTCGATGCGCTCGGCGAGGCCCGTATCGTGACGGCCGCCCACGGTATCCCGCTCGGGGTCAACGACCGGCCCGATCTCGCCGTCCTCGCAGGAGCCGATTTCGTCCACGTGGGGCAGGACGACATCCCCGTCGAGGCTGCGCGGGCCTTCGGCCTGCCGGTCGGCCTCTCCACCCACGCGCCTGCCGAGATCGACGCGGCGAGGGCCGACTACATCGCCGTCGGTCCCGTGCACGCGACGCCGACGAAGGAAGGCCGGCCCGCCGTCGGCCTCGAGCTCGTCCGCTATGCCGCCGCGACTGCGACTCTCCCCTGGTTCGCCATCGGCGGCATCGAGGCCGCAAACGTCGCGGACGTCGTTGCGGCCGGCGCGACCAGGGTCGCGGTCGTCCGGGCAATCGTCGAGGCGGACGACCCGGAGCGAGCGGCCCGGGAGCTCCGCGCGGCGCTTCCCGACTAGCCGAGCAGGAGGATCTTGGCGGCCGCGAGCGACTCGGCCAGAGCCCTCTGCTGCGTCCATGTCGGGGCGAAGGTGTCCGTGGTCACCCTCGTTCGCTCGCCGACCTGCGCCGAGGAGACGTCGGTCGTGCTGTAGCCGCTGGCGCCCTTGCGCTCCACGTTTGCGTCGACCGGGACGGCGAAGGTGACCTTGCGGCGGTTGACGAAGCTCAGCCCGAGCGGCGCGACGACGACCCGCTTCGTCCTCACGGTGATCGTCGAGCTCGTCTTGCTCAGGACCTTGGCGCCCTTCAGCGTGAGCGTGACGTCGCCGAGGCCTGGCCGGAGGCGGGGGAAGAGGAGGTGCTTCGCGTCGTTCAGGTGCTCGAAGGGGTTGATCGGCGTGCCGTTGGGCCTGTGCACCTCGAAGTGGAGGTGCGGCTGGATGCCGTTCGCATCGCCGGAGTCGCCGACGAAGCCGACGAGCTGGCCGCGGCTGACCTGGTCGTGGTAGCCGAGTCCGGGCGCATACGCCTTGCGACACCCTGCGTCGTTGTCGTTGTGCGGCCCGCGGTCGTTGTTCAGGTGGATGTACCAGTAGACCATCCCGCTCTTGCCGTGCAGGACGAGCATGCAGCTCGGGACGGCGCCCTTCGGGTGCGACCACTTTTCGACCCATCCGGCCTCGAACGCGACGGCGGGCTGGTGGCGCACCGACATGATGTCGTTGCCCTCGTGCCAGCCGCCCGGCCGGGGGTCGTGCCAGTCGTTCGTGTAGGTGACGTTGCCGACGACGGGGAACGCGGTCACCTGGGGCACGCCGGCGTTCGCGGTCCCTGTGAAGACCCCGATCAAAAGAAGGAGAAGAACCCCTCGGGCTGTCGTCCGGTGGCTGAGCATTGGCTCCGGTTCGCGTCCGAAGTGGCGGACGGTAACAGACCCTTCGGCAGGTGGCCGTTCGATCTTGAACGGATAGGATCGCCGCCGTGAAAGTGGCCGTCTGCGTGAAGGAGGTGCCGGACGCCTCCGCTCCCAAGCGCCTCGATCCCCAGACCTTTCGGCTCGACCGGGGCGTCGCCGGCGCGCTGAACGAGTTCGACACGCACGCGATCGAGGAGGGGCTGCAGCTCAAGGACAAGGGCGGCGAGGGCGAGGTCGTCGCGCGTCCTCATGGGCCCCGAGCGCGCCGCCGACTCGCTCCGAAAGGCGCTCGCGATCGGCGCCGACCGCGCCGTCCACGTCTCCGACGAAGGACTCGCCGGCTCCGACCTCGTCGCGACGAGCAAGGCGCTCGCCACGGCGCTCGAGCGCGAGGGCGCCGACATCGTCCTCTTCGGCCAGCAGGCCGGCGACTCCGACGGCGCCGTGCTCTGGGCAGCCGTCGCCGACCGGCTCCGTCTTCCAGTGATCTCCCAGGCCGCGAGCCTCGAGGCCTCCGACGGCAAGGTGAAGGTGAAACGGCAGACCGAGTACGGCTACGACGTCATCGAGGCGCCGGTCCCGTGCGTGGTCGCCGTGTCCGACGCGATCAACGAGCCGCGCTACCCGTCCCTCAAGGGGATCATGGGCGCGAAGAAGAAGCCGCAGGAGACCGTGTCGCTCTCCGATCTCGGGCTTGCCGCGGAGGACGCAGGCGAGCCCGGCTCACGCACCGAGGTCTACGGGCTCTCCGATCCGCCCTCGCGCGGAGAGAGCGAGCGAATCGAGGACGACGGGCCCGCCGCCGCCGAGAAGATCGTCGACTACCTCTCGTCCCACAAGCTGATCTGATGCCCACCCTTGTCTACGTCGAGCACCACGAGGGCGAGCCCGTCAAGGGCTCACTCGGCGTGCTCGGCAAGGCGGCGCAGCTCGGGGACGACGTCGCTGCCGTGCTCCTTGGCGCCGACGTCGAGGGCATGGCCGAGGCGGTCGGACGCCACGGCGCCTCCCGCGTCTTCGTCGCCGACGATCCCGCCCTCGAGGCGCCGCTCCCGCAGCCACGGGTCGACGTCCTCGCCAAGCTCGTCGAGTCCGAGGGGTTCGACAACGTCGTCTTCGGCGCATCCGTCCTCGCCTCCGACGTGGCAGCCGGCCTTGCGGCGCGCCTAGACGCAGGTCTCAACTGGGACCTCGTCGATCTCGAGCTCAAGGACGGGAAGCTCGTCGGCAAGCGGCCCGCGCTCGGTGACTCCGTGATCGCGGAGGTCGGCTGGAAGAGCGAGCCGCGCCTCGCGCTCATCCGCTCCGGGACCTTCGAGCCGGCCGAGACCGGCGGGAGCGCCGAGGTGACGAAGGTCCCCGTCGAGATCCAGGACTTCTCCAAGCAGGCGGTGATGGTCGAGCAGGCGCACGAAGAGAGCCAGGGGCCGTCGATCGAGGACGCCGACGTGATCGTCGCGGGGGGCCGCGGGCTCGGGAAGTCCGAGAACTTCTCCCTGGTCGAGGACCTCGCCAAAGCTCTCGGAGGCGCGGTCGCCGCGACCCGTGCGGTCGTCGACGCAGGCTGGTATCCGTACTCGACCCAGGTCGGCCAGACAGGGAAGACGGTCTCGCCGAAGCTCTACATCGCGTGCGGGATCTCGGGCGCGATCCAGCACAAGGTCGGCATGCAAGGCTCTGGCACCATCGTCGCCATCAACAAGGACCCGAACGCGCCGATCTTCGAGTACTCCGACCTCGCTGTCGTCGGCGACGTGCACGAGATCGTTCCCAAGCTGACCGAGCTCGTGAGGGAGAAGAGGGGATCGTGAGCGTTCGTCCCGCGGACTTCCCGCCGCCGTTCGGCCCGGCCGAGTTCGTCGCCGAGCCCACCGATCCGCCGGATGAGCGCATCGATGTCGGCGTCCTCGTCGTCGGAGGGGGCCCGGCCGGCCTCTCGGCAGCGATCAGGCTGAACCAGCTTCTCGAGGAGAACCCGGCTGTCCGCGAGCGGCTGGGCGAGATCCCCGTGGCGATCGTCGAGAAGGGCAAGGCGCCCGGCGCGCACCTCCTCTCCGGCGCCGTCGTGAACCCGCGCGCCTTCCGACAGCTCTTCCCCGGAATGCACAGCGAGGACATGCCGTTCCGGTCGCGCGTCGAGCGCGAGGGCCTCTACTACCTGACCGCCAAGCGGGCGATGCGTCTTCCTGCCCCGCCGACGATGTGGAACCACGGCAACTACGTCGCGTCGATCTCGGAGATCGGCGCCTGGCTCGCGGAGCACGCGGAGGAGGGAGGCGCGACGCTCGTCCCGGAGACAGCAGCTCGCAAGCTGCTCGTCTCGGGTGGCCGCGTCGTCGGCATTCGCACCGGCGACCGCGGCCGCGGTCGAGGCGGCGAGGAGCTCCCGAACTTCGAGCCGGGCTCCGACATCACCGCGCGCGTCACCATCCTCGCCGAGGGGACGCAGGGTCACCTCACCGGAGTTGCGCTCGACCGCTTCGGCCTCCAGTCGCGCCCGCAGGTGTGGGCGCTCGGCGTCAAGGAGGTGTGGGAGGTCCCGCACCCCCTCAACCGTGTCATCCACACCATGGGCTGGCCGCTTCGGGGAGCGAAGAAGTTCAGGGAGTTCGGCGGCAGCTTCATCTACCCGCTCGGCGAAGGGCACGTGGCTCTCGGGATGGTCGTCGGCCTGGACTACACGGACGCGACGCTCTCGGTCCACGACCTCCTCCAGGAGCTGAAGCTGCACCCGTTCGTGCGCAAGATCCTCGACGGCGGCAAACGCGTCGCCTGGGGGGCCAAGACGATTCCGGAGGGCGGCTTCCTCGCGCTCCCGGACCGCTTCCACTTCCCCGGCGGAATGATCGCCGGCGACGGGGCGGGCCTCGTCAACGTGCCGGCACTCAAGGGCATCCACTACGCAATGCGCTCGGGAATGCTGGCCGCTGAGAGCGCCTTCGAGACGCTTGCGCCCGGCCGCACGGCCTGGGAGCCCGGCGCACTCGAGTCCTACGACGCGGCCCTCAGGGAGAGCTACGTCTGGAAGGACCTCGAGCGCGTGCGCAACATGCGCCCGGCATTCCAATACGGGTTCACGCGCGGCGCGATGCTCGCCGGTGTGGCGCTGAACACGCTCGGGAAGCTCCCGCCCCGCGACCTGAAGCTCGAGCGCGACGCCGAGGTGCCGGTGTTCGTCGGCGACCGGGTGCGGTCGTATCCGGAGCCTGACGGGCAGCTCACCTTCGACAAGCTCTCGAGCGTCTACCTCTCGGGGTTGAAGACGCGCGACGACGCGCCCAACCACCTCCGCGTCGACCGCAAGGTCCGGCGCGAGGTCGCCGAGGCGTGGGTGCACATGTGCCCCGCCCACGTCTACGAGCTCGGAGGCGCGGCATCCCCGGCGGGCAATGTCGTCGAAGTCGAGGTGACGGCCTCGAACTGCGTCCAGTGCGGCGCGATCACCGCGAAGGGCGGACGGCTGACGCCGCCCGAGGGCGGCGACGGGCCCGAGTACCGCTTGATGTGAGCACGCTCCTGCGAACGCCGCTCCTGCGGTCGACGACCCTGGGAGACGCGTTTGGCGGCACCGCCCTGCTCAAGGCCGAGCTCTTCCAGAAGACGGGCTCCTTCAAGCCAAGGGGGATCCTGGCGAAGCTCGCGACACTCACCCCCGAGGAGAGAGCGTGCGGCGTGATCACCGTCTCGGCGGGCAACGCGGCCGCTGCGGTGGCGTTCGGCTGTGCGCTCGAGAAGATCGACTGTCTCGTCGTGATGTGGCAGGGAACGAGCGAGGTGAAGGCGGCGGCGGCGAGGGCCTACGGCGCGGCTGTGGACCGCGAGGCACCCGGGCCGGGAGAGGCGTTTGCACGTCTCGAGGAGCTGCGGGCGGAAACCGGGCGCGTGTTCGTCCATCCGTTCGACGACCCGGTCGTCATCGAGGGCCACTCCAGCCTGAGCCGCGAGATCCTCGAGGACGTGCCCGAAACAGACGTGATCGTCGCGGGCGTCGGCGGCGGAGGCCTCATCTCCGGGATCGCGGTCGGAGCCCCGGATGCTCGCGTCGTCGGCGTCGAGCCGGAAGGGTCGACCGCGCTGCGGGACGGGCTCGCCGCGGGCCATCCCGTCGTGGTTCGGCCGAATTCGATCGCCGACGCCCTGAATGCCCCGATTGCAGGCGAGCATTGCCTCGCCGTCTGCCGCGAGCGCGGGGTCGAGTCGGTACTGGTCTCCGAGGACGACATTCGTGCGGGCTTCCGGTTTCTGTACGAGCGCGCGAAGCTCGCAGCGGAGCCCGGGGCGGCCGCCGGGGTGGGGGCGCTTCTGGCCGGGAAGGTGCCGGATGTCGAAGGCAAGACGGTCGCCGTTGTCGTCTCGGGTGGCAACGTGGCCGGCAAAACCGCTGCTGCTATCCTGAGTTCAAATGAAGCCTGAAATCCATCCCGACTACGTTCTCGCCACCGTGCACTGCTCGTGCGGGAACGAGTTTCAGACCCGGTCGACCAAGCCGGAGCTGCACGTGGAGATCTGCTCCGAGTGCCATCCGTTCTACACCGGCAAGCAGAAGCTCATGGACACCGGCGGTCGCGTCGAGCGCTTCCAGCGGCGTCTCGAGAAGGCCGGCAGGGCCTAGCAGCGAAAAGAAGCGCATGAGCGCCCCGATTGGAGGCCAGGCGGTCCTTGAGGGCGTGATGATGCGCGGCCCATCCGCCTGGTCGGTGGCAGTGCGAAAGCCCGACGGCGTCATCGCCGAGGTCAACCGCCCGGTCACCTCCATTCTCCTTCGGCACCGCTGGCTGCGGGTCCCGATCGTCCGCGGGATCATCGCCCTCGGCGAGTCCCTGTCGATCGGCTTTCGCGCGCTCGCCATCTCGGCGAACTACGCGGCGCAGGAGGAGGGGGAGGACGGTGAGGTCGAGACCGAGCTCACGCGCGGACAGCTGATCTTCGCGTTCGGCATCGCGATCGGCTTCGCGCTCCTCCTCTTCAAGGTCTCCCCGGCGCTGATCACGAACTGGCTTCCGATCGACTCGACCGGCGCGTTCGTCGTCGTCGAGGGGCTGGTGCGCGTGACGATCTTCATCGTCTACCTGCTCATCATCTCGATGCTGCCCGACCTGAAGCGCGTCTTCCAGTACCACGCGGCCGAGCACAAGGCGATCAACGCCTACGAGGCCGGCGAGGAGCTCACGCCCGAGAACGTGCAGCGCTACAGCCTCCTGCACGTCCGCTGCGGAACGGCGTTCCTGCTCTACGTCATGGTCGTCGCGATCTTCGTCTTCGCGTTCGTCGGGCGCCCGAACTGGTACTGGCTGATCATCTCGCGGATCCTGCTTCTACCGGTGATCGCCGGGATCGCGTACGAGATCATCCGCTTCGCCGGCAGGCACGCGACGAACCCCATCCTGCGTGCGGTGCTCGCGCCCGGTCTCTGGCTTCAGCGCCTCACGACGCGCGAGCCCTCTCTCGACCAGGTCGAGGTCTCGATTCGCGCTCTCCGCGAGGTGCTCCGGCTCGAGGGCCGCATCACCCCCGAGGAGCGCAAGGTCGAAGTAATGGCCTAGCCCGACGAGCCTGGCCGGCGGCGGCTTTCGCCGGGCAAAGCCCGGCTTCAACGCTTCGCGTCTTAATTGACTCACTGCAGGTTCCTGCGCTCGCAGTCCCTCGCCGTACCCCTCGTACTGTCTCGGGCCTGCTCGCTGGCCTCCTTTGCGAGCGTCGCCCCAGACTCGTCGGCCGCTACGCGGGAGGCTCGTCCGGGTAGCGGGGCAGGCCGTCGTCCGGAAGCTCGTCCCACGGCGCCCTGGAGTCCACGTAGGTGTGGAACTCAGGCCGGATGCCCGGGTCGCCGTCGAGCGCGCCGAGGCGGATGGAGATCTCCGGCCCGTCAGGCCACGTCCTGCCGAAGAGGCTCGAGCCGCACTGGGAGCAGAACGCCTTGACCCCGGCGTCGTCTGCGGGCCGGTAGACGCGGATGAGCTCCTCGCCCGAGATGAGGCGGAAGCCCTCGCGCGGCACGCGCCCCTGGGTCTCTCCGAACGTCCCCGAGTGCTTGCGGCAGCGCGAGCAGTGGCAGTGGTTGGCGTTGAGAAACGGCGCCGTGATCTCGAACCGGACGCCTCCGCAAAGACAGCTTCCCTGCAGCGGTTCCACTGTGGCCTGAGTCTATGCTGATCGCCGTGAGCCAGATGGACAGCCTGATCCAGGAACTGGAGCGCTCCTACGCCGACGCGCAGGAGCGGATGAGCGACCCTGCGATCTTCGCCGACCACCATCAGGCCGCGGACGCCGGCCGTCGGCTGAAGGAGCTCGAAGGCCCGCACAAGCTCGCGCAGGAATGGCGTTCGACGAGCGAGGACCTGGAGGCCGCGCGCGAGGACGCGGAGCTTCGGGGGATGGTCCCGGAGCTCGAGCGCCGACTCGAGGAGCTCGAGGACGAGCTGAAGCTTGCGCTCGTCCAGCGCGATCCCAACGACGAGAAGGACGTGATCGTCGAGATCCGCAAGGGCACGGGCGGGGACGAGGCGGCCATCTGGGCGGGCGACCTCTTCCGCATGCTCACGCGCTACTCCGAGTCCCGAGGGTTCAAGTGGGAAGTGCTCGGCTCCAACCCGAGCGAGAGCGGCGGCTACAACGACGTCACGTTCGCGATCAAGGGCGAGGGCGCGTATTCGATCTTCAAGTGGGAGGGAGGCACGCACCGGGTACAACGCGTGCCGGTAACCGAATCCCAGGGACGCATCCACACGTCGACGGCGACCGTGGCCGTCATGCCCGAGGCCGAGGAGGTCGAGGTCGAGATCGACCCCAACGACTTGAAGATCGACGTCTATCGCTCGACCGGGCCCGGCGGCCAGAGCGTGAACACGACCGACTCGGCGGTTCGGATCACGCACGTTCCGACCGGGCTCGTCGTTGCAATGCAGGACGAGAAGTCGCAGCTCCAGAACAAGACAAAGGCATTGCGCGTCCTCCGCGCGCGCCTGCTCGAGCTCGAGCGCGAGCGCCAGGAGGAAGAGCTCTCGGAGGCCCGCCGCTCGCAGATCGGCCGCGGCGAGCGGGCCGAGAAGATCCGCACCTACAACTATCCCGACAACCGCGTCACGGACCACCGGGTCAACCTGACGATCAAGCGGCTCGACCGAATCGTCGAGGGCGACCTGGACGAGTTCACGGAAGCCCTCGCCGCCGAGGAGCGGCGGCAGGCTCTCGAGAGAGCGGCGGCGTAAGAAACACGTGACTGTCTGCAGCGAACAGGGTGTGATGCCCTTGGATGCCGTCCACGAGGTCGAAGGCAGGCTCCGCGCAGCGGGAGTGCCCTCGCCGCGCGTCGACGCCGAGATTCTCGTCGCGGACGTGCTCGGGCTTGCGCGCTCCGAGCTCTACTCCTCGGGCCGCCCTGTGACCGCCTTCGAGACCGAGCGGCTGGACGAGCTCGTCGGGCGGCGCCTCCGGCGCGAGCCGCTCGCCTACATCCTCGGCGAGTGGGGCTTCCGTCGGCTCCTCTTGAAGGTGGACGACCGGGCGCTGATCCCCAGGCCCGAGACGGAGGTCGTCGTCGAGCGCTGCCTCGCCTTTCTCGGTGGCCTCACCGAGCCGCGCGTCCTCGACGTGGGCGTCGGGTCGGGCGCGATCGCGCTCGCCATCGCCGACGAGCACGATGGAGCGCAGGTCGTCGCCGTCGACAGCTCCGAGCAGGCGTTGTCCCTGGCCCGGGAGAACCAGGCGCGAGCCGGGGTGAACGGCCGCGTCCGCCTCGTCCGGGGAGACCTGCTCTCCGATGTCGAGGGGTCGTTCGACCTCGTCGTCTCGAACCCGCCGTATGTCTCGCCCGAGGAGTACAAGGCGCTTCAGCCCGAGATCCGGCTCTACGAGCCCTATGAAGCCGTCGTCGGCGTCGACATCGGCGCGAAGGTCGCCGCCGAGGCACGAGCGCTTCTCGTGCCGGGCGGCCGCCTCGTCCTCGAGTGCGGGGACGGGCAGGCGGCCGGGCTCGCGGAGGCTCTCCAGTCGCTCGGCTACCGCCAGGTCGTCGAGACATCGGATCTCGCCGGGCGCGACCGCGTGGTCGAGGGAAGCTGGAACGGCTCGTGATCGCGGCACAGTCGGTCGACGCGGCCATCTCCGCGCTGCGGGCGGGACAGACGGTCATCCTCCCGACCGACACTGTCTACGGCCTCTGCGTCGACGCCTACCACGAGGCGCCGATCCGGCGGCTCCTCCGGCAGAAGAAGCGTCCGAAGGAGATCCCCGTCGCCCTCGTCGCCTCTGATCTCGAGGTGATCCTCGACGCCGTTCCCGAGTTGCGCGGCCGCGCCGCCGTCATGGCTCGGGCCGTTCTCCCCGGGCCGTACACGCTCGTCCTCCCGAACCCCGCGTGCCGCTACCGCTGGCTGACCGGCACGCGGCCGGAGACGATCGGCGTTCGTATTCCGGACCTTCCGGCCGAGGCGAAGGCGGCGCTCGACGGCTTCGGCGCCGTTGCGATGACGAGCGCGAACGTCCACGGAGGACCGGACCCGGCGCGGGTCGAGGACATCCCCGAGGAGATCCTCCGGGCGGCCGCCGCGGTCGTCGACGCGGGTGCGCTTCCGGGCACCCCCTCGACGGTGATCGACCTCACCGGACCAGAGCCCGAGGTGCTCCGCGAGGGAGCCGTTCCGGCGCCCGAGGCCCTGGCCAAAATCGCGCGCGCGACGACCGGCTGACGGGCCCGGCCTGCGCGGCCGGATGACGCGGTATGGTGGACCCGTGGCGATCGCGCAGGAGACGCTGCAGGAGCTCCAGCGGGCCGGGTTGGCCGAGATCGATCCCGACACCGCTGCCCTCATCGAGCGCGAGCTCGAGCGCCAGCGCGGTCAGATCGAGCTGATCGCCTCCGAGAACTTCACGTGGCCGAGCGTCCTCGAGGCCATGGGGAGCGTGCCCACGAACAAGTACGCGGAGGGCTACCCCGGGCGCCGCTACTACGGCGGCTGCGAGGTCGTGGACGAGATCGAGCAGCTGGCCATCGACCGGGCGAAGGAGCTCTTCGGCGCCGACCACGCGAACGTGCAGCCGCACGCGGGCGCGCAGACGAACATGGCCGTGTACTTCAGCTGCCTGGAGCCGGGGGACACGGTGCTCGCCATGCGGCTCGACCACGGCGGCCACCTCACGCACGGCCTCAAGGTCAACTTCTCGGGCAAGCTCTACAACTTCGTCGGCTACGGCGTCGACCGCGAGACGTCGCTCGTCGATTTCGACGAGGTGCTCACGTCCGCGAAGGAATGCCGGCCCAAGCTGATCGTCTGCGGCGGGTCCGCCTACCCGAGGACGATCGAGGCCGACCGCTTTCGGGAGATCGCGGACGAGGTCGGTGCGCTCCTTCTCTGCGACATGGCCCATTTCGCCGGGCTCGTCGCGGCCGGCATCCACCCGAACCCCACGCCGCACTGCGACTTCGTCACCTCGACGACGCACAAGACGCTCGCCGGGCCGCGCTCGGGCTTCGTCCTCTGCAGGGAGGAGCACGCGCAGGCCCTCGACAAGGCGGTCTTCCCGGGAATGCAGGGCGGCCCGCTCCTGCACGTGATCGCCGGCAAGGCTGCCTGCTTCAAGATCGCGGGCTCAGGCGCCTTCCGCGACTACCAGTCGCAGATCCGCGCCAACGCGGACGCGCTCGCTTCGACCCTGATGGAGAACGGACTCGACGTCCTCACCGGCGGAACCGACACGCATCTCCTGCAGATGGACCTCCGCGGCGGCGAGTGGTCGGGCAAGGCGGCGGAGGAGCGGCTCCACGAGGTGAAGATCACCGCCAACCGGAACACCGTTCCCTTCGACGAGCGCCCGCCGATGGAGGCCTCCGGCGTGCGTCTCGGCACCCCCGCCGTGACCATGCGCGGCTTCGACGAGGACGACCTGCGCGAGGTGGGGGAGGTCATCGCCGGCGCGCTCGGCCCGGACCCGGACCTGGACTGCGCTCAGCGGCCGCAGCGAAGCGCTCTGCGAGAAGCGCCCGCTCTATCCGGGGTTCAGGGGGTACACGACCTACCAGGCATGAGCGTGGCGACGGAAAAGCTCGTGGTCGTCGACCACCCGCTGGTCCAGCACAAGCTGGGAATGCTGCGCGACGACTCGACGCCGACGCATCTCTTCCGCGAGCTCGTGGACGAGGTCACACTTCTCCTCACGTACGAGGCGACGAAGGGTCTCGCCACCGAGGAGATCGAGATCGAGACTCCGCTCGAGCGAACGACCGTCCAGCGGATCTCCGGCAAGAAGGTGGCGGTCTGCCCGATCCTGCGCGCGGGGCTCGGAATGCTCGACGGCGTCCTCAGCCTGATCTCGGGCGCCCGCGTCGGCTTCATCGGCCTCTACCGGAACGAGGAGACGCTTCAGCCGGTCGAGTACTACGTGAAGCTCCCGGCCGACGTCGCCGAGCGCGACGTCATCCTCCTCGACCCGATGCTCGCCACCGGGAACTCGACCGCCGCCGCGGTCACGACGGTGAAGAGCGCGGGCGCGACCTCGGTGCGCCTCATCGCCATCATCGCCGCGCCGGAGGGGATCGAGCGCCTCCACTCCGAGCATCCCGACGTCAACGTCGTCGTCGCGGCCGTGGACCGGGGCCTGAACGAGAAGGGCTACATCGTCCCTGGCCTCGGGGACGCGGGCGACCGCCTCTTCGGGACCAAGTAGATGTTCGACACGCTCAGGGACCACCTGGACGTCATCTGGGGCTTCCTCGTCGCGCTCGCGGTCGTCCTCGTCCTGACGCCGGCGGTGGGCCGCGTCGCGCGGGTACTCGGAATCGTCGACGAGCCGCTGGAGCGGCGCCGCATCCACCTCCAGGCTGTCCCGCGCCTCGGCGGCCTCGCGCTCTTCTTCGGGGTCTTCGTCCCTGCGCTCGCCTTCCTCGACCTCTCCGGTCCCTACCGCGGGATCCTGCTCGGCGCCGCACTCGCGACGACGGTCGGCATGGCGGACGACTTCCGCGGCCTTCCGTGGTGGGTGAAGCTCGGCGGCCAGGCGGGCGCGGCCGTGATCGCGATCGACTTCGGCGTCCGCATCGACCGCTTCACGTTCCCGTTCATCGGCATCCACGAGCTCCCGTTCTGGGCCAGCGTCGCCGTCACGCTCGTCTGGATCGTCGCGATCATGAACATGGTCAACTTCCTCGACGGCCTCGACGGCCTCGCCGCCGGGATCTGCGGGATCTCGGGCGCGACGTTCGCCGTCATCGCGCTCTCTCTCGGGAATCCGGAGGCGGCCGTGCTCTCCGCGATCATCGCCGGCGCGTGCCTCGGGTTCCTCCGCCACAACTTCTATCCGGCGCGGATCTTCATGGGCGACTCGGGCGCGCTCCTCATGGGCTTCCTGCTCGCCACGGTCTCGATCCAGGGCCTCCTGAAGACGGCGGCGACCGTCGCGCTCTTCTTCCCGCTCTTCGCGCTCGCCGTGCCGATCTTCGACACGTCGTTCGTCCTGCTTCGCCGCCTCAAGCACCGCGAGCCGCTCTACCTGCCGGACCAGGCGCACCTGCACCACCGCTTCCTGCGCCGCGGCTTCACGCAGCGGCGCGCCGTCCTCTATCTCTACGCGTGGTGCGCGATCCTCGGAGGCGCGGCCCTCGCGACGCGTTTCGTGCCCTTCCGCGAGTCGGGCCAGTGGCACCTCTGGCCGACGCTCGTCGTCGCGCTCGTCGGCGCGATCGCCGTCGGGGCGACGTTCTACATCGTGATGATCCTCGAGATCCTCAAGCTGACGCGCGTGCGCGCGTGGGCAGGCCGCAGGCGCGAAGCCAAGGATGAACAAAGTAAGGCGATTTCCGCTTAGTTAGGCCGTTTTCGGCGTCACGAAGTGCCTCGGTGCTGATACGCTGGGGCCGAATAAGATGCTGGCGAGCGTGGCGGCTGGACGCACTTCGATGGATCCGATGGGCGCGGGAGCGCTTCTCGCGGGCGTGCTCTTTGCCTGCGTGGGCCTCGGTGCCCTCCTCGGCCTCGCGATCGGCTCCGTGGGAGTCGGGATCGCGATCGGAGCCGTGATCGGGATTCCCGCCGCGATCGTCTCCGTCTACCTGCGCTACAAGGACTCGTTCTGATGCCGACGACAACACTCACCCCCCGGCCGATGCCCGAGCGGCGCCTGCCCGTGATCGCCGGGGGAGCCGTGGTCGCGCTCGCGCTGCCGGTCTTCCTCATCGCGGGCTGGCCGGTCCGCGGCTGGGCGCTCGGCGCCGTCCTCTGGGCCGCGAGCCAGCTGCTCGGCGTCCTCTTCAACCGGGTCGGCATCGGCGAGCCCAACCTGCGCGGCTCCGGCGTGGTCGCCTTCGGGATGATGGCCCGGGGGATCCTGCTCATGATCGTCGCCCTCGCGGTCGCTGTGACCGATCCGACGCTCGCGATCGCGGGCGCCCTCGTCTACGCGGCCGCCTACTCGCTCGAGCTCGGTCTCAGCCTCACGATGTACTTCTCGGGAGAGGCGAAGCGGTGAACGCGCTGTTCGGCGCCATGAACCTCGTCCTCGCCGCGTCGGAGGACTTCGAGCCTCAGGACGAGTTCGAGCTCCCGGCCTGGGTGTCGATCCACATCGGGCCGCTCGACATGTCGATCAACAAGGCGGTCGTCTACCTCCTCGTCGGCGCGGCGGTCACCTGCATCCTCGGCGTCTGGATCATGCGCTTCGGGCTCTCCCTCAGGCCGAACCGGAGGCAGACGATCGGCGAGTCGCTCTACGACCTCATCTACGGCCAGATCGCGGAGTCGAGCCTGCCGTCCAAGGGACTCTCGCTCTGGTTCCCCTACGTCGCGGCGCTCTTTCTCTTCATCTGGATACTCAACTTGATCGGCTTCATCCCGTTACCGATTTCCGACGAGCACGTCCACGTCGCCGGGGTCGAGCTGCCGACCTGGGGGATCTACGCGGCGACCGCGAACCTCTCGGTGACGCTCGCGCTCGCGCTGATCACGTTCGTGGCGACGCACGTCGAGGGCATCCGCTTCAACGGCCCCGTCCGCTACTTCAAGAGCTGGGTGCCGCAGGGAGCGCCCGGGCCGCTCCTCATCCTCATCGTCCCGCTCGAGGTCATCTCGCAGTTCATGCGCCTGATCTCGCTCTCAGTGCGACTCTTCGCCAACATGCTCGCGGGGCACATGCTCATCCTCGTGATGATCGGCCTGATCTTCATCTTCGAGTCGTACGTCCTGATCGTCGTCGCCGTGCCAGTGGCCACGGCGGTCTACATCTTCGAGGTCGCGATCGTGGTCACGATCCAGGCCTTCGTCTTCGCACTCTTGTCCGCCATCTACATCGGCGGCGCCATCGAACCCGAGCACTAGGAGGCTCTATCTTGACCACAGTTCTTGCAGCACTCGACGGCAACGTCGCCGACATGGGGAAGGCCATCGCCTTCGGCGTCGGCGTCGGTCTCGGCGCGGTCGGCGCCGGCATCGGCATCGGCAACATCTTCGGCTCGATGATCCAGGCCGTCGCCCGCCAGCCCGAGCTCCGCGCCGAGCTCACCGGTATCCAGTGGCTGGGCTTCGCCCTGACCGAGGCGGTCGTGTTCTACGCCCTCCTCGGTGGTCTGCTCGCCTACGTCCTGGTCTAGACGGGGATGCTCTTCGCCGACCTGATCTCCGTCGTCCCAGGCCTCATGGTCTGGACGATCATCGCGTTCGGACTCACGTTCTTCGTGCTCCGCCGCTTCGCGTTTGGTCCGATCCAGAAGCTGATCGACGAGCGGCGCGACCGGATCCGCGAGGCCCTCGACGAGGCCGACAAGGCCCGGCACGAGGCCCGCGAGCTCCGCGAGCTGACGAAGCAGGAGCGTGAGGAGGCGAAGGCCGAGCGCGAGCGCATCCTCGACGACAGCCGCCGCCAGGGGCAGGCGCAGTTCGAGCAGGCGCGCGCGCAAGCGGACGACGATCTCAAGCGCCGGCTCGAGGAAAACAAGCGCGAGATCGAGGCCGAGAACCGCCGCATGGCCGAGCAGATCCGCCGCGACGTCGTCGAGCTCACGCTCCTCGCCGCCGAGAAGGTGACCGGCAAGTCCCTCGACGCGGACGACCAGCGCCGCCTGATCGACGAGACGATCGAGGAAGTCGACGTCAAGAAGCTGGTCTCGGAGAATTAGGGAGCGTCGTGGCCGTCGTCCAACGCGTCTACGCCGAGGCCCTCCTCGAGGCCTCGAGGGACAAGGACTCGATCGCGCGCGTGCGCGAGGAGTTCGACGCGTTCGCGGCCGCGCTCGCCGAGTCCGACGAGCTCCGCGGCTTCCTCCGCAACCCGCAGGTGGAGACCGAGACGAAGCTCTCAGCGCTCGACGACCTGCTCACGGGCGCGGACAAGATCTTCCTCAACTTCGTCCATCTCCTCGCGGAGAAGGGACGCATCGCCGAGGCCGAGGCGGTCCACGAGGAATTCGGCCGGCTGCTCGCGCGCGAGGAGCGCGTCCTCGAGCTGGAGCTCACCACCGCGGTCGAGCTCTCGGACAAGGAGGCCGCCAAGGTCGTCAAGCAGATCGAGGAGGCCTCCGGCCGGAGCGTCGTCGCGACGCGGACGGTCGACCCCGGCATCATCGGCGGCATCGTCGTCCAGGCCGGGTCGGTGCGCGCCGACGCGAGCGTTCGCGGCCGCCTGGACCAGCTCCGTGAAGAACTGATCAACCGCTAAGGAGACGATTTGAAGCTACGCCCTGAAGAGATCACCTCGATCCTGAAGCAGCGGATCGCCGAGGCCGACGTCGAGACCGATCTCGCCGAGGTCGGCACGGTCCTCGAGATCGGCGACGGCATCGCCCGCGTGTACGGGCTCGAGAACTGCGTCGCCGGCGAGATGCTCGACCTCGGCGCCGACGTCACCGGCGTCGCGCTCAACCTCGAGGAGGACAACGTCGGCGTCGCGCTCTTCGGCGAGTGGGAGAAGATCGGCGAGGGCGACCCCGTCAAGCGCACCGGCGCCGTCATCAGCGTGCCGGTTGGGGAGGAGATGGTCGGACGCATCGTCAATCCGCTCGGCATCGCGGTCGACGGCGGCGAGCCGATCAAGACCTCCGAGCACCGGCCGCTCGAGTTCAAGGCGCCCGGCGTCGTCCACCGCCAGCCCGTGACCGAGCCCTTGCAGACGGGCGTCAAGGCGATCGACTCGATGATCCCGATCGGCCGCGGCCAGCGCGAGCTCGTCATCGGCGACCGGTCGACCGGCAAGACCGCCATCCTCGTCGACACGATCCTGAACCAGAAGGGGCAGGACGTGATCTGCGTGTACGTGGCCATCGGCCAGAAGGCCTCGACGGTCGCGCAGGTCTACGAGCGGCTCCGGGACGCCGGCGCGATGGACTACACGATCATCGTCACGGCCTCCGCGACCGAGGCGGCGCCGATCAAGTGGATGGCCCCGTACGCCGGCTGCGCGATGGGCGAGTACTTCCTCTACAACGGCCGCCACGCGCTCTGCATGTACGACGACCTCTCCAAGCACGCCGACGCCTATCGGCAGATGTCGCTGCTGCTTCGCCGCCCGCCCGGCCGCGAAGCCTTTCCGGGCGACGTCTTCTATCTGCACTCGCGGCTCCTCGAGCGGGCGTGCAAGCTCTCGGACGACCAGGGCGGCGGCTCGCTGACCGCCTTGCCCGTGATCGAGACGCAGGCCGGGGACGTGTCGGCCTACATCCCGACCAACGTCATCTCCATCACCGACGGCCAGATCTTCCTCGAGTCCGACCTCTTCTATTCGGGCGTGAGGCCGGCCATCAACGTCGGCATCTCCGTTTCCCGCGTGGGCGGCAACGCCCAGGTTCGGGCGATGCGGAAGGTGGCCGGGCGCCTGAAGCTCGACCTCGCCCAGTACCGCGAGCTCGAGGCGTTCGCGCAGTTCGGCTCCGAGCTCGACCCCGCGACGCAGCGGACGCTCGCCCGAGGCGAGCGCATGGTGGCGACGCTGAACCAGCCGCAGTACCAGCCGTGGCCCGTCGAGGAGCAGGTGGTCGCGATCTTCGCCGGCATCAACGGCTACCTCGACGACATCCCGACCGCGCAGGTCTCCCGCTTCCAGGACGAGCTGCGCGAGTATCTGAGAACGCAGGGCTCGGTCTACGACGAGATCCGCGAGCAGAAGGACCTCTCCGACGACTTCCAGGAGAAGCTCACGTCCGAGATCGAGAAGTTCAAGTCGAGCTTCGCGGTCAAGGAGGACGCAGGTCTCGTCGGAGCGGCAGCGGAATAAGCCTTGGCCACCGTCCAGGACATCAAGCGGCGCCTTCGCTCCGTCCGCAACACGCGGAAGATCACGAAGGCGATGGAGCTCGTCGCGGCGGCGAAGCTCCGGCGGGCGGAGGCGCGCATCGAGGCGCTTCGCCCGTATGCCGATCGCATGCGGGAGCTCATGATCGGGACCGCGCGGGCGACCCCGTCGCGGCAGTTCCCGCTCCTCGAGGAGCGGGAGGTGCAGACCGTCGCCGTCCTCCCGATCACGGGCGACCGCGGCCTGGCCGGTGCCTTCAACGCGCAGATCCTCCGCCGGGCCTTCGCCCTCGAGCGCGAGGCGCGCGGCGAAGGGCAGAAGGCGCGCTGGGTCGTCGTGGGGAAGAAGGGGCGCTCCTCGCTTCGCTTCCGGCGCTATGACGTCGACGAGGCCTGGGTCGACTTCACCGACCGCCCGGCGTACTCGGACGCGGCGGCGATCGCGAACAAGCTCGCCGAGCTCTACACCGAGCGCGAGGTCGATCGCGTCGTGATCGTCTACAACCACTACGAGTCCCCGCTGACGCAGCGCGTCGTCGTCGAGGACGTGCTCCCGATCCCCCGCACCGCGCTCGAGGACGAGGAGGAGAAGACGCCGTACGAGATCGCGCTCGAAGGCGACTTCATCTACGAGCCCGAGCCGGAGGAGATCCTGAAGAGGCTCCTCCCGACCTACCTCGAGACGAGCATCTACCGCGCCCTGCTCGAGTCCGCGGCCTCCGAGCACGGGGCCCGCATGACCGCGATGCGGAACGCGTCGAAGAACGCGGGCGAGCTGATCGACCGGCTCACCCTCGACATGAACCGGGCCCGGCAGGCCGAGATCACCCAGGAGATCCTGGAGGTCGTCGCCGGCGCCGACGCGCTAACGCAGTAGCGGCTCCGGCGTCCTAGAACACGAGATGAAGACGACGCTCGTCGTCGCAGCCGTCGCCGTGGCCGCAGTCACCGTCGCGGCGGTCTTCGGAGCCCGTGGGCCCGGAGATCCCGCCGAGGCTCGCGCCGCCGAGACGCCGTGGACCTTTGCGGCTCCCATGTCGCAGCGGCGGAGCTACATCGCGGCGGCCGAGCTCGACGGGCACATCTACGCGGCGGGCGGAATGGTGGGGGAGACCGGCCGCTTCCTCTCGGTCTTCCAGCGCTTCGACCCGGCCCAGAACCACTGGACGACGCTCCAGCCGTTGCCCGACCCGACCCGCGCCGCGGCGGGAGCGGCGCTCGACGGGAAGGTCTACGTCTTCGGCGGGCAGACTGCCGGCGGCGTCACGAAGCGCGTCCTCGCCTACGACGTCGCCAGGGGCGAGTGGGAAGACCGGGCGCCGCTTCCGCGCCCGCTCTTCAACGAGGCCGCCGTGGCGATGGACGGGAAGATCTACGTCCTCGGCGGCTTCAGCGGCGGCAAGGAGCTGCGAACCGTCTACGTCTACGACCCTGCATCGGACTCCTGGTCGGAGTCGACGCCGATGCCGATCCCGAACCACACATTCGGGGCTGTCGTGTTCGAGGGCGGGATCTGGACCTTTGGCGGCCGGCGCGGCGAGAAGACCCTCCGCGACGTGTGGATCTTCGACCCCGCCGACGGAGAAATGGACGGCCGGCCCCGAGATGCCGAAGCCGATGGAGCTGAACGGGACGGCGGCCTACGGATCCGAGATCCACACCATCTGGGAGCACACCTATCAGGTGTACGACGCCGAGACCGGCAAGTGGAGCCAGGGGCCCGAGCCACTCGTCCCCAGGCACGGTCTCAAGGCCTTTGCGATCGACGGAACCCTCTACACCGTGGGCGGCTGCACGACCGAATTGCACGACTCTCAGGTCGTGGAAGCGAGGAATATCGCAATCCGCTAACTTTCCGCCGCGCAGGTGCGTCTAAGCATCTGGTTGGCCGCTCGGCGTGAGCCCGCGCGGCCGGGTACGTACCCAAGAGGAGGGCAGACGTGACAGGAAAGAGATTGCTTCTGCTCGTCGTCGGTTTGCTCGGCGCATTCGCGCTCGTCGCCGCTGGTTGCGGTGGCGGTAACGAAACGTCGACGGGCGGCGCGGGCACTAGCGGCGGCGAAGGGCCAGCCGCTAATCAGACGATGACGATCGGTTGGGGCGCTGAGCCGCCTTCGCTCGATCCGGGTCTTGCGACCGACACGACGTCGTCGAACGTGCTTCTGAACATCATGGATCCGCTGGTCAGGCTGAACCCGGACA
This sequence comes from uncultured Actinomycetes bacterium, assembly GCA_963766725.1. Taxonomy (GTDB): domain Bacteria; phylum Actinomycetota; class Thermoleophilia; order Gaiellales; family Gaiellaceae; genus DATEOR01. The sequence goes on along the minus strand of CAVYBK010000006.1, from coordinate 35,582 downwards.
CGCTTGAAGCCGTGCCGAGCCTGGCGGAGAGCTGGGATGTCAGCTCCGACGGCAAGACCGTGACGTTCCACCTGCGGCAGGACGGCAAGTGGACGAACGGCGATCCCGTCACCGCGAGCGACTTCGTCTATTCGTGGAAGCGGACGCTGTCGCCCGAGCTGGCCGCGGACTACGCGTATCAGCTCTACGGCATCGAAGGCGCGCAGGAGTACAACGCGTGCCAGAAGAACTGCGATGCCCTCGCGGACAAGGTCGGCGTCTCCGCGCCTGACGACTTCACGCTGGTCGTCAAGCTGACGTCGCCGCAGCCGTGGTTCATCCAGCAGGCCTCCCATCACTCGTTCCTCGCCGTGAATCAGGCGGCGGTGGAGCAGTTCGGCGACAAGTGGACGGAGCCGCAGAACATCGTCACCGACGGTCCGTTCAAGCTCGCCAAGTGGGAGCACGACGCCGAGATCGACCTCGTGAAGAACGACGACTGGCGTGACGCAGCCGACGTCAGCCTCACGAGCGTGCCGGGCAAGATCATCGTCGACGGCACGACGCGCGTTCAGGCGTTCGAGTCGGGCGAGATCGACACGCTCGACGGCGGCGGACTTCCTCCGGACGAGATCGCTCGCCTGAAGGATACGCCGGAGTACGAGTCGTATCCGGCACTGGGTACGTACTACTACGGCTTCAACATCAAGAACATCTCCGACATTCACGAGCGCCGCGCTCTGTCGCTCGCCGTGAACCGGCAGGAGATCATCGACCAGATCGCCCAGGCGGACCAGATCCCGGCAACGGGTATGTCGCCGCAGGGCATCTCTGGCTTCGACACGATCAATCCCGACTCGCCTTGGACGCCCGCAGCTGGGGACCTCGACCAGGCGAAGGACGAGCTGTCGCAGGCCGCGAGCCCGAAGACGGACATCAACCTGTTCTTCAACGACTCGCCCGGCCACAAGGAGATCGCCACTGCTGTGCAGGCGCAGTGGAAGGAGCTCGGGATCAACACCACTCTGAAGCAGCAGGAGTGGGCGCAGTACCTCGAGTTCCTCGGCCCGCCGCCGAACGATGCGGTGGACGTGTATCGCCTCGGATGGATCTACGACTATCCGGACGCGATCAACGGGCTCGATCTCTGGACGTGCGACTCCGGCAACAACAACACGAACTACTGCGACAAGAGCTATGACGACCTCGTCGCACAGGCTCGTGAGACGCCGGACGACACGGCCAGGTACGACATCTACGCACAGCTCGAGGACAAGCTGTTCGGCCAGGACGGCGCGCTGCCGATCCTGCCGATCTACTGGTACACGTATCCGAACCTCGAGAAGCTCTCGATCAAGGACACGTTCAACATCAACCCGCTCGACCAGTTCGACCTCACCCAGGTGGTGGTGAAGGGCTAGCCGGGCAAGCAAGAAGTAAAGGGATGGGCGGGGCGCTTCGGCGCCCCGCCCGCCCTTTTTTCGATTCATCGTTGCGAACTGACCTCAATCGGGTAAACATTCAGACTTAGATGGCCACGTTCATCATCCGAAGGATCATCTGGACGATCCCGGTCATCTTGCTCGTCATCTTCATGACGTTCGTGATGATGAAGCAGATCGGCGGCAATCCGTTCCGCAAGACCGAGCGAAACGTGCCGCCCGCGATCCAGGCGAACCTCGAGCGGAAGTTCAACCTCGACAAGCCCTGGTACCAGCAGTACGCCTACTACGTCAAGGACGTCGCGACCTTCGACCTCGGGCCTTCGATGTCGCAGCGCACGCGCACGGTCAACGACATCATCAAGGACGGCTTCCCGAAGTCTTTGAAGCTCGGCATCCTCGCGTTCCTCTGGGCGGTCGTCCTTGGTATTCCGTTAGGCGTCCTGGCTGCGCTCAAGCCGAACTCGATCTTCGACTACTTCGCGATGTTCTTCTCGACCATCGGCTTCGCGTTACCGAGCTTCTTCGTTGCCACGCTGCTCATCTACTACGTGGCGCTGAAATCGGGTCTCGTGCCCACGAACGGGTGGCCGCAGGGCTTCTTCCAGTTCGACAACCGGATCATCCTGCCGTCTTTCGCGCTCGGCCTGTTCCCGATGGCGTATTTCGCGCGCCTGGTCCGCGGCTCGATGCTCGAGACCATGCAGCAGGACTACGTGCGCACGGCGAGGGCGAAAGGGTTGCCGTACAAGCGCGTCATCGGGCTCCACGTGCTGCGGAACTCGCTGATCCCCGCTGTGACGGCGACGGCGCCGCTGCTCGGGCTCATCATCACCGGCACGTTCATCATCGAGATCATCTTCTCGATCCCGGGCATCGGCCGCTACTTCATCAACTCGGTCTTCAACCGAGACTTCTCCGTCGTGATGGGGATCACCGTTCTCACGTCGCTGATCATCATCATCGCGAACCTCTTCGTGGACATCATGTACGGCTTCCTCGACCCGAGGACGAGGGACGTCCGCTAATGGCAGTCGACCGGCGCGAAGCCGCCATCCCGGTCGCCGCCCCTCCGGCGCCGACCACCGAGCACGCCGCCGGCGCGGCGATCCGGCAGTCCAGCCTGTGGCAGGACGCCTGGCGGCGCTTCCTCCAGAACAAGGGTGCTGTCGTCTCCGCCATCGTCTTCATCATCATGTGCCTCTACTGCCTCCTCATCCCGGGCTTCTGGAAGATCCCCGGGATCTGGACGTCGCTCAAGGACTACGACCCGAACGCGGTCGACTTCTCGCAGTCCTACGCCGGCTTTAGCCTCGATCACCCGTTCTCGACCGACAAGTTCGGCCGCGACCTCTTCGCGCGGGTTGCTCAGGGCGGGCAGATCTCGATCGCAATCGGCTTTGCGGCAACCTTCATGATCCTCGTCATCGGCATTCTCTACGGCTCGATCTCGGGCTTCGTCGGCGGCAAGCTTGACAACGGGATGATGCGCTTCCTCGACGCGCTCTACGGGCTCCCGTACCTCCCGTTCGCGATCATCACGACGCAGATCCTGAGCCCCTCGGGCTCCGTGAGCGTGTGGACGATGGTCGTCGCGCTGACGATCGCGAGCTGGTTCACCGCCGCTCGCGTCGTCCGCGGCCAGGTGATCACGCTGAAGGAGAACGACTACGTCCGTGCCGCCAAGGCGGTGGGCGCGCGCTGGTACCGGGTGCTTGCGCGGCACATTCTGCCGAACACGCTCGGCATCCTCGTGATCGCGATCTTCCTCGAGCTCCCGGGCGTCGTCCTCGGCGAGGCGTTCCTCTCCTTCATCGGCCTCGGCATCAACCCGCCGACCGCTTCCTGGGGGTCGATCGCCCAGGACGGTCGAGAGGCGTTCCGGCTCCATCCGGAGGTGCTCTTCATCCCGTGCCTCGCGATCGCCACCCTCGTTCTGTGCGCGAACTTCATCGCCGACGGCCTCCGCGACGCACTCGATCCGCGCACGCGAGAGACCGGGTAGGCACTCCGTGGCTGTTCTCGAGGTCAACGACCTCAAGACCCACTTCTTCACGCGTGAGGGCGTCGTGCAGGCGGTCGACGGCATCAGCTTCTCGCTGGAGAAGGGGAAGACGCTCGGCATTGTCGGCGAGTCCGGTTGCGGGAAGTCGGTCACTGCGCTCTCGATCATGGGCCTCATCCCGAAGCCGCCGGCGAGGATCGTGGGCGGCGAGGTGCTCTTCGACGGCAAGGACCTGACGAAGCTTTCGGAAGGCGAGATGCAGCACATCCGCGGCAACGAGGTCGCGATGATCTTCCAGGACCCGATGACCTCGCTGAACCCGACCTTGAAGATCGGGACGCAGATCACGGAGACGATCCTCGCGCACCGGGACGTCTCGAAGCAGGAGGCCCGGAAGCGCGCAGTGGACCTCCTCAAAGAGGTCGGGATTCCGCGCGCGGCCGAGCGGCTCGACGACTATCCGCATCGCTTCTCCGGCGGCATGAGGCAGCGCGTGATGATCGCGATCGCGCTCTCGTGCGGCCCGCGGCTCCTGATCGCCGACGAGCCGACGACGGCGCTCGACGTGACGATCCAGGCGCAGATCCTCGACCTCCTCGACGCGCTCCGGCAGGAGCACGACATGGCCATGATCCTGATCACGCACGACATGGGCGTCGTGGCTGAGACAGCGGACGACGTGATGATCATGTACGCAGGCCAGATCGTCGAGCAGGCCTCGGGTTACGAGCTCTTCGACAACCCCGAGCACCCGTACACGGAGGCACTCCTCGGCGCGCTGCCACAGCTCGAGGGCGACGAGCGCGAGATCCGTGAGGGCCGCCTGACCGCGATCCCGGGACGTCCGCCCGACCTCGTCGACCCGCCCGAGGCCTGCCGCTTCGCCGCGCGTTGTCCGTACGCGAGCTACGACGACACGTGCTCGACCGTCGAGCCGCAGCTGCGCGAGATCCGTCCCGGGCCACTGGGTCCGCACGCGCGCATCCGGCGAGCGAGCGCTCGGGCGAGCGCGAGACGGTGAACGCGTGAGCTCCGAGACCTACTCCTCGAACGGCGCGCTCCTCACGGTCGACAACCTCGAGAAGCACTTCCCGATCCGGCGCGGGATCCTCTGGGAGAAGACCGTCGGCGCGGTGAAGGCCGTCGACGGCGTCAGCTTCGAGGTCGCCGAGGGCGAGACCCTCGGGCTCGTCGGCGAGTCCGGCTCCGGGCAAGTCGACGACGGGCTACTGCATCCTCCAGCTGATGAAGCAGACGTCGGGCTCGATCAACTTCATGGGCAAGGAGCTCACCCAGCTCCCCCGCGAGGAGCTGCGCAGGATGCGGCGCGAGATGCAGATCGTCTTCCAGGACCCCTACGCGTCGCTCGATCCCCGGATGACCGTCGGCGGCATCGTCGCGGAGCCGCTCGAGGTGCACGGGATCGGCACGCGGCGGAGCCGCGGCGAGCAGGTTCGCAAGCTGCTCGACATCGTCGGCTTCAACCCGAACTTCACCAACCGCTATCCGCACGAGTTCTCGGGCGGCCAGCGGCAGCGCATCGGAGTCGCGCGCGCCCTGGCGCTCAACCCGAAGCTGATCGTGTGCGACGAGCCGGTCTCCGCCCTCGACGTCTCGATCCAGGCGCAGATCCTCAACCTGCTGAAGGACCTGCAGCGGGACTTCGGCCTCACCTACCTCTTCATCTCCCACGACCTCGCGGTCGTGCGGACGATGAGCGACCGGATCGCGGTCATGAATCAGGGGAAGCTCGTCGAAGTCGGGACCGCCGAGCAGGTCTACCGCGAGCCCAGGGACGAGTACACGAAGGCGCTCTTCGCGGCCGTGCCCGTCCCGGATCCGCACCGGCAGCGAGAGCGGAAGGCAGAGCGCGCCCGCATCCGCCAGGAAGCCCGCGCCGCCAGTCCGGCGACGCCGCCCCGGCTTAGCCGGCGAACCCCCTTCTAACTCCCTGGCTCGGCTATCGTCAGAGTGGATATGGCCGGCGAAGCGCTCTCACCGCGCGATGGTCGCTGCGAGCGTGCCCGCCAATGGGCATCGCTCCGGGTCGACGGCGAGCTCTCCGAGCTCGAAGACGCGCTGCTCGAGCAGCACCTGGAAGGGTGCGCGAGCTGCAGCGCGTTCGCGGTCCGGCTGGCGGCGACCACGGAGGCCGTGCGCGCCGTGCCGCTCGAGCGGCCGGAGATCTCCTACCCGCGCTTCGAGCGTCCTGTCATCCGGCTTCCGGTCGGCAGGCGAGTGGCGATCGTCGCGGTCGCCGCGGCGGCCGCCCTCGGCGCCTTCGTGGGCTCCTCGCTCCAGAAGCCGTCGCCCGCCCCTGCACCTAGCGGAGGCCCGCAGCTACAGCTTCCGGACCGACCAGAATCTGCTCCGCCAGCTTCCGCACCAGACGAAGCAGCCGGCGCCCGAGCCGACCACGTACCGGGCCAGCCGCCTGAGGGCTTCGTCTAGTCGATTAGCGGGTCTCGGCCTGAAGCGCTTGGATAGACTGATCCCGGCAAGCGACCGGGGGATTCATGGCTGACAACGACACGGGCAAGATCGTCGAGATCAAGGGCGTCGTCATCGACGCCGTCTTTCACGGGGGCCTCCCTTCCATCAACAACGCGCTCCGCATCGCGATGCCGGAGCAGGAGGGGCGAGCCGCCTTCGACCTGATCGCCGAGGTCCAGCAGCACCTCGGCAACGATCGCGTCCGTGCGGTCGCCATGGACACCACCGACGGGCTCGCCCGCGGGATGGACGTCGAGGACACGGGCGCGCCGATCAGCGTTCCGGTCGGCGATGCGACCCTCGGCCGGATCTTCAACGTTCTCGGCGATGTCATCGACGAGGGGGACGAGGTCAAGGTCGACGAGCGCTGGCCGATTCACCGCGATGCGCCCAGCTTCGAAGAGCTGCAGCCGACGACGGAGGTCTTCGAGACCGGGATCAAGGTCATCGACCTGCTTGCTCCGTACGTGAAGGGCGGCAAGGTCGGCCTCTTCGGCGGTGCCGGCGTCGGCAAGACCGTCCTCATCCAGGAGCTCATCCGCAACATCGCCGAGGAGCATGAGGGCCTCTCGGTCTTCGCCGGGGTGGGCGAACGCTCGCGCGAGGGCAACGACCTCTGGCTCGAGATGAAGGAGTCGGGCGTGATCGAGAAGACCGCGCTCGTCTTCGGGCAGATGAACGAGCCGCCGGGAGCCCGCCTTCGCGTCGGCCTCTCGGGCCTGACCATGGCGGAGTACTTCCGCGAGCAGGGCCAGGACGTCCTCCTCTTCATCGACAACATCTTCCGCTTCGTGCAGGCAGGCTCGGAGGTGTCCGCCCTGCTCGGGCGCATGCCGAGCGCCGTCGGCTACCAGCCCACGCTCGCCACCGAGATGGGGCAGCTGCAGGAGCGCATCACCTCGACGCGCAAGGGCTCGGTCACGTCGGTCCAGGCGATCTATGTGCCCGCCGACGATCTCACCGACCCCGCGCCCGCGAACACATTCGCGCACCTCGACTCGACCACCGTCCTCTCGCGCGCTCTCACGGAGCAGGGGATCTATCCGGCGGTCGATCCGCTCGACTCGTTCTCGCGCGCGCTGCAGCCGGACGTCGTCGGCCAGGAGCACTACGACACGGCGACGCGCGTGCAGGAGCTTCTGCAGCGCTACCGCGAGCTGCAGGACATCATCGCCATCCTGGGCATGGACGAGCTCTCCGACGAGGACAAGCTCGTCGTCCAGCGCGCCCGCAAGGTGCAGCGCTTCCTCTCCCAGCCCTTCTTCGTCGCCGAGGCCTTCACGGGCACGCCCGGCAAGTACGTGAAGCTCGAGGACACGATCCGCGGCTTCACGGAGATCATCGCCGGCAAGCACGACGACCTACCGGAGGGCGCCTTCTACATGGTCGGCACGATCGACGAGGCGATGGAGAAGGGCAAGGAGCTCGCCGGCGAGGGCGAGGACGAGCCGCAGGCGAAGGAAGAGGAATCCGAATCGGAGACCGAGCCGGAGCCTGAGCCCGAGCCCGAGCCAGTGGCGGCGTAAATGGCCGCCGAGGGCGGCGTCCGCACGTTCGACCTCTCGGTCGTCACGCCCGACGGCGCGGCGTTCGAGGGCGAGGCCGAGATGGTGATCGTCCCCGGCGCGGCCGGCGAGATCGGCGTCCTGGCGCGCCATGCCCCGCTCGTCGCCATGCTGAAGGCGGGCGAGATCCGCGTGAAGGCGGGGAACGACTGGCAGTCCTTCGCGGCCGGGCCCGGGTACTTCAAGGTGCAGCAGGACCGCGCGATCGCGCTCGTGGACGACGCCGTGCGCGCCGAGGAGATCGACATCGAGGAGGCGCGCCGCGAGGCCGAGGAGGCTCGTGCCGCACTCGAGCGCGCCGATTCCGGCGACGACGAGATCGACCGCTGGCACATGGAGCAGCGCCTCCAGCACGCCGAGAACAAGATCGCCGTCGCCGGGCGATGAGGGCGTTCGCCCCGGGGATCTATCCGCGTTCCGAGGCGCTCGTCCAGGCAACCCGTGATCTCGAGCGCGGGCGCACCTCTCCGAAGGCGGTCGCCGAGCAGGGCGAGCGCGACTTCCAGGAGCTCGTCTCGGTACAGCGCGCCGCCGACCTCTCCTTCTTGAGCGACGGGATGCTCGGCTGGCAGGATCTCTTCCGCCCGCTGGCGGAGGCCGCCGAGGGTCTCGACGCCCGTCCGCTGACTCGATTTCTCGACACGAACACCTTCTACCGCGGGGTTCTGGTCGACGGCGAGCCGCGTCTTCGGAACCCGTTGCCTCCGCCGGACCTGCCGGACCGGGAATGGATCGGGACGCTGCCTTCGCCGCTCGCGTTCGCGCGCGCCGCTCGCGACGAGGTCTCGGCTGAGACGCTGGCCGCGGACGTCCTCGGACCACAGATCCAGGCCTGGATGGATGCCGGCGCCGCACTCATCGTCCTCAGCGAGCCGTTTGCCGCCCGTGAAGGAAGCGCAGACGCGTTGCTGCGCGCCCTCGCCGAGCTCCCGGCTGCGCCCCTCGCACTCCAGCTTCCCTTCGGAGACGCGGGGTCGATCCTGCCCGCGCTCGCGGAGGCCAGCGTCTCTGTGATCGGGATCGACTTCTACGCCACGAGCCTCGACGCGCTTCCCTCGGGATTTCCGAAGGGGATCCTTGCGGGCGTGATCGACGCGCGCAGCTCGGCGCTCGAAGATCCCGTCGAGATCGCGCGCTTCGCCGAGGAGCTGCTTGCGCGGGAGCCGGGGGCGGTATACCTCACCCCGAACGGCGACCTCCAGTTCGTCCCGGAGCCGATCGCCCGTCAGAAGCTTGCTTGCCTCGGACACGCGGCCACCGAACTCGCGGAGTTCGCGTGAGCGGCGTCCGCTTCGTCACCCGCGAGATCGGCAGCCTCGCCAAGCCGTCCTGGCGGGTGAAGGCGTTCGCCGGCAGGCCGCTCGAGGAGAGCGATTTCGTCGCGGCCGAAGAGTGGGGCCGCAGGCTCGAGGTGAAGGGCCACGAAGCACTCGTCGAACGACTGCGCGGCGGGAGCCTCAACCTGCCGGAAATAGACGACTGGGCCGCGATCTACGCGATCCGCCTGCTCGAGCGCGTCGGCCTCGACGTGGTCTACGACGGCGAGCAGAAGCGGACGGAGATGTACGACCATGTCGCCGCCTTCGCTCGCGGCTTCGAGGCGCGCGGCACCGTGCGCTCCTTCGACAACAAGTACTACGCAAAGGCCGCCGTCGTGGAGGCGCCGTCCGTTCCGGGCCCGCAGGACGTGGAGGAGTTCGAGTTCGTGCGCGCGCACACCGACCGGGTCGTAAAGGTCCCGCTGACGGGCGCCTACACGATGGAGGACTGGTCCTACGACGAGCACTACGGGCACGAAGGAGGCCTCGGCGCCTCGGCCGAGCACCGCTTCGACGCACGCCGCCGGTTCGTCCACGACGTGGCCGTGAACGTCATCCGACCGAACGTCGAAGGGCTCGTCGCCGCGGGGGCCGAGTGGATCCAGATCGACGAGCCCGCGGCAACGACCAAGCCGGACGAGGTCCCGCTCGTCGTCGAGGGCTTCAACGAGGCGACGCGCGGCGTCGAGGCGAAGAAGAGCATGCACATCTGCTTCTCCGACTACAGCGCGCTCTGGCCGGCCGTCATGGAGCTCGAGGACTGTCTCGAGCTCCAGCTCGAGTTCGCCAACCGGGACTCGCGCGGGCTCGGGACGAAGGACGAGGATCGGCCCGGCTATGCGGACACGCTCGCGCTCTTCAAGGAGCACGGCTATCCGGGAGTCGGCCTCGGCGTCCTCGACATCCACTCCGACTTCGTCGAGCCGGCGGAGCTCGTCCGCGACCGGATCCTTTACGCGGTCGAGGTCCTGGGCGATCCGGGGCGCATCCAGGTGAATCCCGACTGCGGCCTTCGCACGCGGAGCTGGGACGTCGTCTACGAGAAGCTCGCCACCATGGTGCAAGGGACGCGCCTCGCCGAGGACGCGCTGGGCTAGTCCAGCGCGGAAAGCCAGTCGAGCAGGATGCGAGTCACCTCTCCCGGGTTGTCCTGGAGGACGCCGTGCGTCGCGTTCGGGATCGGCACGATGCGCGCCTCGGGGAGTCCGGTGCAGACCCGGTCGAGTGCCCGTTCGCGGATCGGCCGCAATTCGGCCGGCTCCGTCGCGTGAACGAGGAGGACGGAAATCCCGCTCTCCCGGATCACCGGGTAGAGCGGTGGACACGGAGCCAGGCGTGAAGCGACCATGGCGGCCCCGATGACCTCGGCAGGCGCATCCCAGGTCTCGCCTTCCTCCGTGCGGCGGCGGAGTTCCTCGACCTCGTCCTCGTAGTCGGTTTCGGGGTCGTAGTCGGGGTCGTCTTCCGCCACGAGGTAGCCCCCGTCGAGGAGGCCGAGTGCCCGCACGGCCGAGGGAAAGCGCGCCGCGGTGTGCAGACCCATGCTCGCGCCCCAGGAAAACCCGATCCAGACCGCGGGCGCGATCCCCAGCGCGTCGAGCAGCCCGGCCGCCAGCCCGGCGATGTTCGCCGCCGCGTACCCCTCGGGCTCGAGCGCGGGCGAGGCCCCGTAACCGGGGGCGTCGACGGCGAGGAGCGTGTACCCGGCGGCCACGAGCGGCGGCGCGAGCACGGGCGCCTCCTCGCTCCCACCACCGCCTCCGTGCCAGTAGAAAAGCGGCTTGCCAGCCGCGTCGCCCCAGGTCTGGACGCGCACCCGTGTCCCCTGCACTTCGACATAGCCGACTTCCACGGCCGCTATTGTCGCCGCTCCGGTGGAGCAGAATTTTGGCAAGAGCGCTCCGTTCAGCCTCGGGGTCGAGGAGGAGTTCCAGATCCTCAACTCCGAGAGCTACGAGCTCGTGTCCCGGATCGACGAGATCCTGCCTGCCCTCGAGGGCGACCGCGAGGAGAAACGGATCAAGGCGGAGCTCCTCCAGTCGGTGGTCGAGGTCGCGACCGACGTCGCGGCCACCGTGGGTGAGGCGATGGAGGATCTGCGCCGCCTGCGCAGGCGCTTGCGTGAGGTCGCCGCCGAAAGTCAAGCGCGCTCATCGCCTCGGCGGGAACCCATCCGTTCTCCCGCTACGAGCACCAGGAGGTGACCGAGGAGCCGCGCTACCAGGACCTGATCCAGTCGATGCGCTGGGTGGCCGAGCGCGAGCTCATCTTCGGCCTGCACGTGCACGTCGGCCTGGACTCGCCGGAGAAGGCGATCGCGTGCGCGAACGGCCTGCGCACCCACCTGCCCGAGCTGCTCGCGCTCTCGGCCAACTCGCCCTTCTGGCAGGGAAGGTCGACCGGCCTCGCCTCGACGCGCGTGAAGATCTTCGAGCCGTTTCCGCGCGCGGGCCTTCCGCCGGCCTTCGCCTCGTACGAGGAGTTCGAGCTCCTCGTCGACCGGGGCATCAAGACGAACTCCTTCGACGATTACACCTACATCTGGTGGGATCTGCGGCCGCATCCGCGCCTGGGCACGATCGAGCTGAGGATCTGCGACGCGCAGACGCGGATGGATTCCGTCGCGGCGATCGTGGCGCTCACCCAGTCTCTCGTCGCGACGTTGGCGGCCGCCTTCGACAAGGGCGAGCCGCCGAAGACCGAGCAGATCACGCTCATCGCCGAGAACAAATGGCGTGCCGCCAGGGACGGGCTCGGCGCGAAGCTGATCGACTTCGCGAACGACACGGAGCGTCCCGCTCCGGAGGCGATCCGAGAGCTCGTCGAGCGAAGCCGGCCCGCTGCGGAGGACCTGGGCTGTGCGGCCGAGCTCGACCTCGTCGAAGCGTTGCTCGAGCGCGGCACCGGGGCCGACGAGCAGCTCGCGATCTACGAGGAGAGCGGGAGCCTGCTGGCCGTCGCCGAGCGGCTCGCGAGCGAGACGGTTCGACCGGTTTAGACGGCCGTGCGCTCGGCTATCCTCCTCTAGTCGCCCCTCCGGCGACTTTTCATATGCGAACGACCCTCAAGCGTGGAACAGCCGGCCATGTCGCCGGAAACGGCCACGGCGGGATTCCGATTTCTCCGCTCACCGGCGCCACCCGGTACCGCACCAAGCGCCGGGGGCCGTTGCGTCTCCTCGGCAAGTTCTTCCTCTGGCTCGTGATGATCGTGCTCGTCGCGGCCGGGGCCCTCGCCGGCGGCGCCTGGCTCTACATCAACGAGAGCGTCGCCGAGGTGCGTGCGCACTCGCAGCCCCTCATCGACGCCCAGCAGGACCTCGACGTGCCGACGCCGGACCAGCCGACGGTCGCCCTCGTGATCGGCTACGACAAGCGCCTCGGTCCCGAGAGCTCGGTCGGCTCGCGCTCGGACACGGTCATGCTCCTGCGCGCCGACCCGCAGAAGAAGGTCATCTCGATGATGTCGTTCCCGCGCGACCTCGTCGTGACGATTCCCGGCTGCGCGGGCCAGCTGCCTTTCTCCGGCCGGATCAACGAGGCCTACACCTACTGCGGTCCGCGCGGGACACTGAAGACCGTCAAGGAGCTGACCGGCGTCCCGATCAACTACATCATCACGGTCAACTTCATCGGCTTCCGCGACATCGTGGACAAGCTCGGCGGCGTCTATCTCGACGTCGACCACCGCTATTTCAACGACAACTCGAACGGCGAGAACTACGCGACGATCGACCTCCACTCTGGGTACCAGCACCTGACCGGGAAGCAGGCGCTCGACTACGTCCGTTTCCGCCACACGGACTCGGACCTCTACCGCGTCGTCCGCCAGCAGAGCTTCGTGAAGGCGATGAAGCAGCAGATCGCGGCCAACTGGTCGGTGACGCGGATCCCCGGCATCGTCAACACGATCACGAAGAACGTCGAGGTCGGCGTCGGCGGCGGCAAGACGCTCGACGTACCGACGCTCTACGAGTACGCGAACCTCGCCTACGGCCTGCCCTCGGGGAACTTCCAGCAGATGCAGATCGAGAACATCAGCGGCTACAACGAGCTCTCCGCGTCGCAGACGTCGATCGACGACGCCGTCAACGACTTCATGAACCCCGACGTCTCAGCGCCCGAGAAGGCGGCAACGGCCGCGCTCGGCGAGAAGCCGAAGCAGCAGCAGGACACCGGGCCGCGGCCTTCCCAGGTCAGCGTCGAGGTTCTGAACGGCAACGGCGTCGCGGGTGCCGCCGACCAGGCGGCAGTCGCGCTCGGCGACCGCGGCTATCCCGTCACGAACGGCGGCAACGCGGACAAGTTCAACTACTTCAAGACGAAGATCCTCTACGACCCCAGCGTCGCGGGCGCAGAAGCGGCGGCCACGCACATGGCAGACCTCTTCGGCGACGGCGAGGCGGAAGCGGTGCAGCCCGGACAGCAGCTCGAGACGATGCTGCAGGTAATCGTCGGCCAGACCTTCCACGGCGACCTCACGCCGGGGCCGGCGGACAACACGCCGACCCACGAGCCGCCCGCGATCATCACGGATTCGGTGGCTGCCGGCGAGCTGAGGAGCGTCCGGAAGAAGGCGGGCTTCCAGCTCTACACGCCGACCGTGCGCGAGGCGAACTCGTCGCTCTCCACGCTCGAGCCGGTGCGTGAATACAGGGTCGGCGACCACAACGCGGTGCGTCTCGTCTACCAGACCGGCGGCCTCGAGTACTGGGGGATCCAGGAGATGGCCTGGGACGAGCCGCCGATCCTCGACGGGGCGAGCGTGCAGCGCCGTATCAAGGGCCGCGACTACGGGCTCTACTTCGACGGGCCAAAGCTGCACATGATCGCGTTCCGCGAGAACGGCAACTCCTACTACGTCACCAACACGCTCTTGAACCGCATGTCCAACGAGACGATGCTTGCGATCGCGAAGGGCCTGAAGCCCCTCAGCGGACATTAAGCTCTGAGAATGAAAGAACCGCTCGGCGTCATCGGCGCTGGCTGGGTCGGCCTCGTGACCGCAGCCTGCTTCGCCGACCTCGGCCACGAGGTCGTGGTTCGCGACGTCGTGCCGGAGAAGATCGCCGAGCTCGAGGCCGGGCGCGTGCCGATCTTCGAGCCCGGCCTCGCAGAACTTCTGGCCGCAAACCGCGAGCGCATCCGCTACACGCTCGACATGGCGGACGTCTTCGAGCGCGCACGGATGGCGTTCGTGTGCGTCGACACGCCTCCTACCCATTCCGGCGATGCCGACCTCAGCCGTGTCTCGAGGGTGGTCGAGGAACTGCCCGACCTGGGCGAGCGGATCGTGCTCATCATGAAGAGCACCGTGCCGGTCGGGACGGGCGCCCTCGTGCGGGAGCGCCTCGACCGGGTGGGCCTTGCGCACGTCGGCTATGTCTCGAACCCGGAGTTCCTGGCCGAAGGCAGCGGTCTCGACGACTTCCGAAGTCCAGACCGCGTCGTCATCGGGGCGTTCGCCGAGGAGGACGCGGACGCCGTCGCCGCCCTCTACACGTTTGTCGAGACCTCCATTCTGCGGACGGACGTCGCGTCGGCGGAAATGGTCAAGATGGCCTCGAACGCGTTCCTCGCCACGCGCGTCAGTTTCATCAACGAGATCGCAAACGTGTGCGAGGTGACGGGCGCCGATGTCGAGGCAGTCGCGCGCGGGGTCGGTTTGGACCACCGGCTCGGGCCCCATTTCCTGCGCGCCGGAATCGGCTACGGAGGCAGCTGCTTCCCCAAGGACACCTCGGCGCTCAAGCAACTCGCTGCCAACTCGGGCTACCACTTCCAGCTGCTCACGGCTGTCATCGAGGTGAACGAGCTCCAGAAGCGACGCGTCGTCGGGAAGCTCGTGAAGCACCTCGGTTCGCTCCGCGGGACGACGATCGCCCTGCTCGGGCTGGCATTCAAGCCGAACACGAACGACCTCCGCGAAGCGCCCAGCCTCGTGCTCGCGTCTCGTCTGATCGCCGAAGGCGCGACTGTGCGCGGCTGGGACCCCGTCGCGCTCGCCGAGGCGCGGGAAATGCTTCCCAGCATCACGGTCACGGACGACCTGCGGGAGGCGTTGAAGGACGCGGACGCAGGCGTGATCGTCACGGAGTGGAAGGAGCTCGCCGTCCTCCTTGCGCCGGAGATGAGGGAGCTCATGCGCAACCCGCTCATCGTCGACGGCCGCAACCTGCTCGACCCGACCGAGGCCCGCGCGGCCGGCTTCGCCTACGAGTCGATCGGGCGCGCGTCCAACGATCTCGACGCGCTTCCGGAGACGGAAGAGCCCGAGACGCAGCTGCACCACTAGCGATGGAGGCGATCATCCTCGCCGGCGGAAGGGCCGAGCGCCTCGGTGCGGCGGCGGAGGGGCGCCCGAAGGCGCTCGTGCGGATCGCGGGCCGGCCCCTTGCCGCCTACCAGGTGGCGTTGCTCGCTTCCGCGGGGGTCGACCGCGTGATCGTCAGCTGCTCGGCCGGCACGGAGGAGCTGTTCGCCTCCGAGCTCGGCGGGCTGGGCATCGAGATCGTCACGGCACCCGAGCCCGAGCCGCTCGGCCGCGGCGGCGGGCTTCGGTTCGCGGCCGCACTTCGGAAGCAGGGAGGAGAGGTCTTCGCGCTGAACGGCGACGAGCTGGTCGACCTCGACCTTCGAGCCATGCTCGCCCGTCACCGGGAGACGGGCGCGGCAGCGACGATCGCCGTGGCGCGGCTCAAGTCTCCGTTCGGGGTCGTCGACCTCGGCGACGACGACGCCGTCACCGGATTCCGCGAGGCGCCCGAGCTGCCGAACTGGGTCAGCTGCGGCATCTACGTCCTCGGCGAAGAGGCCGTCGAGCGGCTCCCCGAGCGCGGCGACCACGAGGACACGACCTTTCCGGAGCTCGCCCGCGAGGGGCGCATCCACGCGTTTCGAAACGCGGGCCTCTGGCTGACGGTGAACACGCCCAAGGATTTGAGGCAGGCGGAGGAGGCCATGTCCTCGGAGGCGGCCTTGACTCTCGTTGGGAGGCTGGGTTAGGACCGTGGACATGAGCGAGATGTCACCGAATCTCCTCGACCTCGACCGCTTCGCCGTCGAGGTGAAGAAGATCGACAAGCCGTGGGGCTACGAGCTCGTCTTCGCCGCCACCGACCGCTACTGCGGAAAGGTCATCTTCGTGCGCGCGGGCGAGCAGCTCTCGCTCCAGTTCCACCGCTCGAAGGACGAGACGATCTACGTCCAGTCCGGCCGCGCCGAGTTCGAGATCGGCGATCCGGGCGGCCCGCTGGACGTCGAGGTGGTCGCGCCCGGCCGCGCCTTCCACCTGAAGGCGGGAACGGTGCACCGGATCCACGCTCTCGAGGACACGGTCCTGTTGGAGGTCTCGACGCCCGAGACCGAGGACGTCGTCCGGCTCGAGGATCGCTACGGCCGCGCCGACGGCTAGGGCTTCACTAGAGTAGTTCGCGGTATGGCGACGACCGCTCCGAAGCACGACGTCCGCGATCTCGCGCTTGCGCCGGGGGGCGTGACGAGGATCGAATGGGCCGACCGGCAGATGCCGGTCCTCGCCTCGATCCGCGAGCGTTTCGAGCGCGAGAAGCCCCTCGAGGGCTACCGCATCTCGGCGTGCCTGCACGTCACGACCGAGACCGCGAACCTCGCGCGCACCCTTAAGGCCGGAGGCGCTGACGTCCTCCTCTGCGCCTCGAACCCGCTCTCGACCCAGGACGATGTGGCCGCGGCGCTCGTCGCCGAGTTCGGCGTCCCCGTATTCGCGATCAAGGGCGAGGACGACGACACCTATTACTCGCACATCACAGCCGGGGTCGACCACCACCCGCACATGACGATGGACGACGGAGCCGACGTCATCGGCGTCCTCCATTCGAAGCGCCCCGAGCAGCTCGGCGAGATCATCGGCGGCACCGAGGAGACGACCACCGGTGTCATCCGCCTGCGCGCGCTCGAGGCCGACGGCAAGCTCGGCTTCCCCATCGTGGCGGTGAACGAGGCGAAGACGAAGCACCTTTTCGACAACCGCTACGGAACCGGCCAGTCGACGATCGACGGGATCATTCGCGCCACCAACATCCTCCTCGCCGGCCGGCGCTTCGTGGTCTGCGGCTACGGCTGGGTCGGCCGTGGTGTCGCGATGCGTGCCCGTGGCATGGGGGCGCACGTGATCGTGACGGAGGTGGATCCGCTGCGCGCGCTCGAGGCGTTGATGGACGGGTTCGAGGTGCTCTCCACGGACAAGGCTGCCGAGGTGGGCGACATCTTCTGCACGGCGACCGGCGACAAGCACGTCCTCGCCAGGCGCCATTTCGAGCGCATGAAGGACGGCGCGATTCTCGCGAACACCGGCCACTTCAACGTCGAGATCGAGATCCCCGCGCTGCAGGACATGGCGACGGAGACGCGCGTCGCGCGCCCGTTCGTGGAGGAGTTCATGCTCGCGGATGGACGGCGCATCTACCTCGTCGCCGACGGCCGCCTCGTGAACCTCGGCGCGGCCGAAGGCCATCCGGCGTCCGTGATGGACATGAGCTTTGCGAACCAGGCCCTCTCGGCCGAGTTCGTGGTCGAGCACGCGGACGAGCTCGAGCCGAAGGTGTACGTCGTGCCCGAGGAGATCGATCGCGAGATCGCCCGCCTCAAGCTCGAGGCGGAAGGGGTCGAGATCGACACGCTCACCGAGGAGCAGGCGAAGTACCTGGCTTCTTGGGACGAGGGCACTTAGCCTCCGCACGATGAGACCGCGGTTCGCGGGCGGGGCGGTCGACCTTCGCCCGGAGGAGATCGTGCGCCTGGAGGGCGACCGCGTCGTCCTCCTCGACCAACGCCGTCTTCCGGACGAGGAAGTCGAGGTGGAGTGCCGCTCGGCGGAAGAGGTCGCGGATGCGATTCGGACGATGGTCGTCCGCGGCGCGCCTGCGATCGGCGTCGCGGCTGCGTACGGGTACGCGCTCGCCGCCGCGAACGGGGAGGATCTGGACGAGGCGGCGGAAGTCCTGGTCTCGGCGCGGCCGACCGCGGTGAACCTGCCGTGGGCGGTCGCGCAGATGCGGCAGGCCGACGGCGACCTCGCCGAGCGGGCGCGCGATATCCACCGCCTCGAGGTGGAGCGCTGCCGGCGCATGGGCGAGCACGCGGCCGGGCTTCTCCGCGAGGGCTCGACGCCGTTGACTCATTGCAACGCTGGCGGGCTCGCCACGGGCGGCTACGGCTCTGCCCTCGGCGCCCTCAAGGCGGGCTACGAGCGCGGGCTCGTCGAGCACGTCTTCGTCGACGAGACGAGGCCGCTTCTGCAAGGCGGGCGGCTCACGGCCTGGGAGCTCGAGCGCGCCGGGAATCCCGGCCAGCGTGATCGCGGACTCCGCGGCGGCGTCGCTCATGGCGCGAGGAGAGATCACGCACGTGATCACCGGCGCCGACCGGATCGCGCGGAACGGCGACACGGCGAACAAGATCGGCACGTACGCTCTCGCCGTGCTCGCCTCCCATCACGACATTCCGTTCTACGTCGTCGCGCCGACCTCGACGCTCGATCCCGGTGCCGCGACCGGCGCGGACATCCCGATCGAGGAGCGCGACCCGGCCGAGGTGAGCGAGCGTTTCGAGGCGCGGAACCCCGCCTTCGACGTCACGCCCGCGGCCCTGATCGCGGCGATCGTGACCGAGGAGGGCGTGCACCGCGCTCCCTACGAGGAGTCCTTGCCGTGAAGGCGATGGTGATGGCCGCGGGCCTGGGCACGAGGCTCCGTCCCCTGACGGACTTCCTTCCGAAGCCGATGATGCCGGTGGCAAACCGGCCGGTCCTGCACCACCTGCTCAACCTGCTCCGCCGCCACGACGTGCGCGAGGTCGGGATCAACGTGCATGCGTTCCCGGAGATGATCGAGAAGTACTTCGGCGACGGCTCCTCGCTCGACATGTCGATCCTCTGGTCGCACGAGCCGGAGCTGCTCGGCACCGCGGGCGGGACGAAGAAGCTGCAGGACTTCTGGGGGGACGAGACCATCCTCGTCACCTCGGGCGACGGCCTCCACGACGTCGACGTGACCGCCCTGCTCGGCCATCACCGGCGCACGGGCGCGCTCGCCACTCTGACCGTGAAGCCGGTCATCGATCCGAGCGCCTACGGCGTCGTCATCCTCGACCGCGACACGCGAGTGCGTGGCTTCCAGGAGAAGCCGACGCGCGACGAGGCGCGCTCCGACCTCGCCAACTGCGGCGTCTACGTGATCGAGCCCGAGCTCCTCGAGCGCATCCCGGCGGATACGTTCGTGGACTTCGGCAACGACATCTGGCCGAGCCTCGTGGCGGCCAACGAGGAGATCTACGCCTACACGACGATGGCCTACTGGAACGACGTCGGCGACCTCGACGAGCTCCGCAACACGATTCTCGATGCGGTGCTGGGGCACGTGCGCATCGACGTCCCGGGGAAGGAGGTCGCACCCGGGTGCTGGGCGGAGTCCGGTTGCCGGATCGACGACTCGGCTCAGCTCGACGGCCCGATCGTCCTCGGCCCCAACGTCGTCATCGAGAAGGACGCGCAGGTGCGCGGGCCCGCCGCGATCGGCGCGGAGTGCGTCGTCGGCAAGGGCGCGGCCATCCGCAGCGCCGCGCTCTTCCCGGGGACCGCGGTGCCGGACGAGGGCCTCGCGATCGCGGGGATCTTCGGCGACGCGTCGAAGCTCGCCGACGCGCTGCTGCGGTATCCCGCGGGCGAATAGCCGTCGAAGACACGGTTTCGCGCGCGGCTGGCCGCGAAGGCCCGCGTTCGAAGCCCGGCGTCACGCATTCGGCACGATTCGCGCACCACACGCGCGCCGGCGATTGCTATCCCACCCCCAGGGGCGGGTATGGACTCGTTTTTCGGGCTCGCGTTCGACCTCCGCGCGCTGCGCCTCCTCGACCTCGTCCTCCCGCGCCGCTGCGCCGCGTGCGGGAGCGGGGAGGAGCTCGTCTGCCGTGACTGCCGCGACGCATTGCGCCGCCTCGACGGCACCCTGTGCGCGCGGTGCGGCGCCCCCACCGCCTGGCCCGTCGCCCGCTGCCTCGAGTGCGCGGGACGACGCCTCGCCTTCGCCTCTGCCCGCGCCGCGGTCGCCTACGAAGGCCCTGCCCGCCCGCTCGTCGCCGGCTGGAAGGAGCGCGGCCTGCGGCCGCTCGCCCGCGAGTTCGCCTCGCTGGTCGCCGAAATCGTGCCGCGCCCGCCTGTCGATGCGCTCGCCTTCGTCCCCGGCGATCCGGAGCGGAGCCTCAAGCGCGGGCAGAACGCGGCCGAGGCGCTCGCCCGCGAGCTCGCAGCGCGCTGGGATCTCCCGGCGGTGAGCCTGCTCCGCCGCCGGGAGCCGGCGCGACCCCAGCGCGGCCTCTCCCGCGAGGAGCGGAGGCGCAACGTGCGCGGCTCCTTCGCGGTCGTCGCGCCGCCTCCCGTGCACGTCGCGCTCGTCGACGACGTCTACACGACGGGAGCGACGGTGGCCGCCGCGGCGACCGAGCTTCGGCGCGCAGGCGCCCGCTCCGTCCACGTCGTCACCTTCGCCCGGACCGTGCGCCGCTGATTCGCACCGGCGGTCATGCGGTAGATTCAGGTCAACCGGATGAGGAGGCTCTGGTGCGACTTCAGGTGAAGGGCAAGAACCTTGACGTCTCGGATTCCCTGAAGGACTACGCGGCACAGAAGCTCGGCAAGCTCGACAAGCATCTGAACGACACGGCGAGGCTCGAGCTCGAGCTGCAGGTGGAGAAGAACCCGTCCATCTCCGAGAACCAGGTCGCTGAAGCGACGGTGTGGACGAAGGGGCCCATCCTGCGCGCCCGTGAGAGCTCCACGGACATGAAGGCCTCGATCGACCAGCTCGTCGACAAGCTCGAGCGCCAGGCCCGCCGCTATCGCGACAAGCGCCGCCGCGGACCGGGAAAGAACTCGCACCCTCTGGTCGAAGGGACACCGGTGGTTCCGGACGAGGACTCGCCATTGATCGTGAAGACGAAGCAGTTCCCCGTGAAGCCGATGAGCCCCGAGGAGGCCGTTCTCCAGCTCGAGCTCGTGGGCCACGACTTCTTCGTCTTCCAGAACGCCGAGACGCTCGAGGTGAACGTCGTCTATCGGCGCCGTGACGGCAACTATGGGCTGATCGAGCCCCAGCTCAGCTGAGCGGCGACGTCACAGATCCCCGCGCTTTCCGCTGGGTCGAGGCAGGGATCTCGGGAATTCCGCGCACGCGGGAGTGGGATGCGGTCTCCACCGCCGACTGCGGCTCGGCCGGAGACACCTGCGTCTTCGTCGTCGTGCCGGGGCGCGACCCCATCCACATCGGAGCCGACTCGGGGCCGGTCGCCTGTCTCGCCAAGGCGCTCGGAGACGCGGTCGAGCCCCCGTATCGTGCCGTCGGCATCCGGCACGAAGGATCGACCTGGGCGGTCGGAGCGGTTCGGATCGAGGTCGCGGAGCTTCCTGCCGATACCGAGGGAGAGGAGCTGATGTTCACCGTGACCCAGGAGGGAGAGCGCGCGCTCGAGATCGACGGGCGACCGACCGCAGAGTCGATTCCGGCGCTGGAGGAGGTCGTCGGCGGCCGCTTCGACGCGTACGTCGCGCGGGCGACGCGCCTCGACACGGGTCTCTGGGAGATCGGCATAGACCCTCTCTAGCCTTCGCTACCCTGGATAGCTGATGTCGAACTACGGAGCACTCGAGAAATTCCTGCGCGTCGGCGAGGGCCGGCGGCTCAAGCAGCTCGCCAAGCAGGCGGACTACGTGACGTCGCTCGAGCCCGACTTCGAGGCGCTCTCGGACGAGGAGCTCGTCGGGAAGACCGCCGAGTTCAAGGAGCGGCTCGAGAACGGTGAGGAACTCGACGAGCTCGTCTTCGAGGCCTTCGCGGCCGTCCGCGAGGCGGCGAAGCGAACGCTCGGCCTGCGTCCCTTCGACGTCCAGCTCATGGGCGCGATGGTGCTCCACGAAGGCGACATCTCCGAGATGAAGACCGGCGAAGGAAAGACGCTCGTCGCGACGATGCCGCTCTACCTGAACGCGCTCACGGGCGGAAACGTCCACCTCGTGACGGTGAACGACTATCTCGCCAAGCGCGACACGGAGTGGATGAGCCCGGTCTACGAGGCGCTCGGCATGCGGGCCGGCTACATCCGCAACATGATGCCCTTCGACGAGCGCAAGGCCGCCTACGAGGCCGACATCACGTACGGCACGAACTCCGAGTTCGGCTTCGACTACCTGCGCGACAACATGGCGACGTCGCTCGAGGCCACCGTCCAGCGCGGCCATTCCTACGCGATCGTCGACGAGGTCGACTCGATCCTGATCGACGAGGCGCGGACGCCGCTCATCATCTCCGGTGAGCCCGAGACCGCCGCCAAGACGTACTACGACTTCGCGCGCCTCGCCAAGCAGCTCGAGGGCGTGCCCGCGAAGTTCGTCCCCAAGGGCATGCCCATCGAGGACGACGGCGCAGACTTCGAGTTCGACGAGAAGTTCAAGACGGTCGCGCCGCGCGAGATCGCCATCGAGAAGGTCGAGCGCGCCCTCGGGATCGAGAACCTCTACCACGCCCAGAACGCGCAGCTCGTCAACCACCTCATCCAGTCGCTGAAGGCCGAGTCGCTCTACCAGCGCGACGTCGACTACGTCGTTCAGGACGGCGAGGTGAAGATCGTCGACGAGTTCACCGGCCGGATCATGGAAGGGCGCCGCTGGTCCGAGGGCCTGCACCAGGCGGTCGAGGCCAAGGAGGGCGTTGCCATCAAGGAGGAGCACGTCACCCTCGCGACGATCACGCTCCAGAACTACTTCCGCCTGTACGACAAGCTCGCCGGCATGACCGGTACCGCGAAGACGGAGGAGAAGGAGTTCCAGGAGATCTACGACCTCTCCGTCGTCGAGATCCCGACGAACGTCGACGTCGAGCGCGACGACCGCGACGACCTCATCTACAAGACGAAGGAAGCGAAGTACAACGCCGCGATCGACGACATCAAGGAGCGCCACGAGGCCGGGCAGCCCGTCCTCGTCGGCACGATCTCCGTCGAGGTGTCCGAGCATCTCTCGAGGCTGCTCGAGCGCCAGGGCATCCCGCACAACGTCCTGAACGCGAAGCAGCACGAGAGCGAGGCGCAGATCATCATGGACGCGGGCGAGCCCGGCGCCGTCACGATCGCGACGAACATGGCCGGCCGTGGCGTCGACATCAAGCTGGGCGACGGCGTCCGCGAGCTCGGCGGCCTCTACGTGCTCGGCACCGAGCGGCACGAGGCGCGCCGGATCGACAACCAGCTCCGCGGCCGTTCGGGCCGCCAGGGCGACCCGGGCGAGTCGCGCTTCTATCTCTCCGCGCAGGACGACCTCGTGCGCCTCTTCGCCGGCGACCGGATCTACAAGATCATGGAGCGCTTCAACCTCCCCGACGACGAGCCGATGGAGCGCAAGATCCTCTCGAACCAGATCGAGAACGCGCAGAAGAAGGTCGAGGAGCAGAACTTCGTCTCGCGGAAGAACGTCCTCAAGTACGACGACGTCATGAACGTGCAGCGCATGGTCATCTACGAGCAGCGCCGCGGAGTCCTCGAGGGCGAAGACCTCTCGGAGGAGATCCAGGAGTGGATCGACGACGTCATCGAGACGACCGTCTTGAACCACACCCAGTCCGAGTACCAGGAGGAATGGGACCTGGACGCCCTCTTCGCGGAGATGCAGGCGCTCTACGACCCCGAGCTCGACCCGGGCGAGTTCCACATCGACGGAGGCACCTCCCAGGCGGACCTCGTCGCCGAGTTCCAGGACGACGCGCGCAGCGTCTACGAGGACAAGGAGGAGGAGCTCGGCGCCGAGCTCATGCGCGAGGTCGAGCGCTTCCTCATCCTCCAGGTGGTCGACCTGCGCTGGCGCGAGCACCTCGACTCGATGGAGTACCTGCGCGACGGCATCCATCTCCGCGCGATGGCGCAGAAGGATCCGCTCGTCGAGTACCGCTCCGAGGGGCACGCGATGTTCGAGGAACTGGGCGCGATCATCCGCGACGAGGTCGTGCGCCACCTCTTCCACGTCGAGGTACAGCCGGAGGAGGCCCAGCAGCTGCAGCCGGCGGCCTCTCCGGATTCAGAGCGGCTCTCGTACGAGCACGAGGCGCTCGCGGGCGCCGACGCGATTGCCGCAGCGGGCGGAAACGGCTCGGGGAACGGCGGCGGCGCGGCGTTCACGGCCGGTGCGGTCGGCGCGGGCGCGACGTCCGTCGCCACCGGCCAGCGCACGGTCTCCGCAGAGCAGAAGGTCGGCCGCAACGACCCCTGCTGGTGCGGAAGCGGCAAGAAGTTCAAGAAGTGCCACGGCGCTTAGTCGCCGACATGAGAAGTAGGCCGCCCGCGGCGGTGCTCGAGTTCATTCCATCCGAGCTCCCACGGCCGCCCGCTCGGGTGCTCGAGGTGGGCTGCGGGTCGGGCGAGTTGGCCACCGCGTTAGCCGACGGCGGCTACGACGTCCTCGCAATCGACCCGGAAGCGCCTGACGGCCCGCTCTTCCGTCGCACGAGGATCGAGGACTTCGACTCGACCGAGACCTTCGACGCTGTGATCGCGCAGCTTTCGCTTCATCACGTCACCGACCTCGCCGTCGCGCTGGACAAGGTGGTGGACGTGCTCTCCGGCGAGGGGCGGGTGGTGATCGACGATTTCGGCTGGGAGCGGCTGAACGAGCGTGCCGCCGAGGGCGTCGGAATCCGCTTCGACGAGTGGCAGGACGAGCACGAGCACCTACACACCGCGGAAGCGATGCTCACGGAGCTGGACGAGCGGTTCGTCCGCCGCACGTTCTCCTGGGAGCCGTTTCTCTTTCGCGAAGCACGCCACGTCCTTGACGAGGCGCGAGAGCGGAAGCTGATTGCCGAGGGTCGCCTTCGCGCCCTCGGCTTCCAGTACGTCGGGGAACGCTGACGCTACGATCCACTCGTGGCCGAGCGCGCCGCCGTCGAGCGAGAACTGGAGGAGATCAGGGCCCAGCTGGACTGGGTCCGTGATTACCTTTGACCCGGATGCCCTGAGCATCCGAGCTGGCGAGCTCGAGGAGGCCATGGCCGCGCCCGGCTTCTGGGACGACCAGCAGCAAGCGGCAAAGATCTCGTCCGAGCATGCGCGCCTCACACGCCGGCGCGAGCGCTACGACAGCCTCACGCAGGAGTCGGCCGACCTGAACGAGCTCATCGCGCTCGCCTCCGACGACGGCGAGCTGGACGAGGTGGCCGAGAGCGTCGCGGGCCTGAAGCTGGAGCTCGACCGGCTGCAGGAGGAGGCGCTCTTCTCGGGCGAGTACGACCCGGGCGACGCGGTGGTCTCGATCCACGCGGGGGAAGGGGGGACCGACGCGCAGGACTGGGGGGAGATGCTCCTGCGCATGTACCTCCGCTGGGCCGAGGGGCGCAGGTTCAAGACCGAGCTCCTCGAGGCCTCGCCGGGGGAGGAGGCCGGCCTCAAGTCGGCGACCTTCACGGTCTCGGGAGAGAACGCATACGGCGTGCTGAAGGCCGAGCGCGGCGTGCACCGCCTCGTCCGCCTCTCGCCGTTCGACCAGGCGCATCGCCGGCACACGTCGTTCGCCCAGGTGATCGTCAGCCCGCTCCTCTCCGACGACTCGGCGATCGACATCGACGAATCCGATCTGCGAATCGACACCTACCGGGCGAGCGGGGCGGGCGGGCAGCACGTGAACAAGACCGACTCGGCGGTACGCATCACGCACCTCCCGACCGGGATCGTGGTCAGCGTCCAGAACGAGCGCTCGCAGCTCTCCAACAAGAACACCGCGATGAAGATCCTTCGCAGCCGCCTTGCCGAGGTCGAGCAGGAGCAGCGTGAGGAGGAGCTGGCGCGCGAACGTGGCGAGGTCATGACCACCGGGTTCGGAAGCCAGATCCGCAGCTACGTGCTCCATCCGTACCAGCTCGTGAAGGATCACCGGACGGACGTCGAGGAGGGCAACACGCAGGGCGTCCTCGACGGGAACATCGATCCGTTCATCCAGGCCTACCTGCTGCAAACCGCCGCGCAGAACGGGGGGTAACCGTCGAGGAGGGCCGACCTTTGCGCTAAACTGCGGCGCTGGCAATCCAGGACCGGCGCGCTTAGGCCCAGGGCGCCCCCAGCCCATTCCGGTGCAGGAAATCGACCTCTCAGAACGCATCTCCGAAGCCCCCGAGGCCCCTGCGACGGCACCCCTGAACGGCGACGCGCCGGCACCGACGCCGAGCGGCGCCCCGATGATCGTCTTCGAGGAGGTGCGCAAGGTCTACGAGCCGCGCATCGTCGCCCTGCGCGACGCCTCGTTCGTGATCGAGAAGGGCGAGTTCGTCTTCCTCGTCGGGCCGTCGGGCTCTGGCAAGTCGACGATCATGAGGCTCCTCTTGAAGGAGCTCGAGCCGACGTCCGGCCGGATCATCGTGGGCGGACGTGAGCTGGGGCGCCTCAAGAACTCGAAGGTGCCGATGCTGCGCCGGAACATCGGCTGCGTCTTCCAGGACTTCAAGCTCCTCCACAACCGCTCGGCGGCCGAGAACATCGCCTACGCGCTGAAGGTGCAGGGCGAGTCGTCCCGCGCGATCCGCCAGAAGGTGCCGGAGGTGCTCGCGCTCGTCGGCCTCTCCGGGAAGTCGAATCAGCTCCCCGACGAGCTCTCCGGCGGCGAGCAGCAGCGCGTTTCGATCGCGCGCGCGTTCGTCAACCACCCGCCGCTCCTCATCTGCGACGAGCCGACGGGGAACCTCGACCCGGACACGTCGGTCGGGATCATGCAGCTCCTCTACCGCATCAACCGCACCGGGACGACGGTCGTCATGGCGACCCACGACCGCGAGATGGTCGACAAGATGCGCAAGCGTGTGATCGCGCTCGACAACGGCGACGTCATCCGCGACGAGCGCCGCGGCCAGTACACGACGGAATAGCAATGCCGAGGGCCAGGCTCTTCTTCAGCGAGGCGTTCCGCTCCATCGGGGCGAACCTCTCGACGACCGTCGCCGCGACGATGACCGTGCTGATCGGGATGTTCCTCCTCGGCCTCTTCATCGCCCTCTTCTCCTGGGTGAACTCGTGGACCGACCACGTCCGCAAGGACGTGATCGTCAAGGTCTTCTTCGAGCAGCAGCCCGAGGCGACGGAAGCGCAGATCAACGCCGTCGGAGTGAAGCTCGAGAGCTACCCGGAGACGAAGACCGTGGTCTTCGTCTCGAAGGAAGAGGCGCTCAAGATCATGACAGACGAAGTACCCGCAGCTGACCGACGGCCTCGTCGGCAACCCGCTGCCGGACGCCTTCGAGGTGACCCCCGACGACGCCGACCAGGTGTCGGCCCTCGCGAACCGGCTCGACCCGCTCCCGCCGGGGGTGGAGAAGGTCGACTACGCGCAGAAGAAAACGGAGCGGATCCTCTCGGTCACGAACGTGATCAAGTACATCTTCCTGCTCGGGTCGGTGATCCTCATGATCGCCTCGACGATCCTGATAGCGAACACCATCCGTCTCTCGATCTTCTCCAGGCGGCGAGAGGTCGAGGTGATGAAGCTCGTCGGAGCGTCGAACTGGTTCGTGCGCGGGCCGTTCATGCTCGAGGGGATGATCTGCGGGCTGATCGGGGCGATAGCCGCGATCGTCTTGCTCGTCCTCGCGAAGGAGGTTGCGCTCCCCGTCATCGAGGGGCACAGCTCGACCTTCAGCGAGGAGGACGTCCACGCCTTGAGCTTCCCGCTGACCGCGCTCATCCTCCTCGGCGTCGCGCTCGCCGTCGGCGCCGCCGGCTCCGGAATCACGCTGCGGCGCTTCCTCCGGGTCTGACTGGCCCCCGCGTATAATCACGCCGCGGCCAATGAGACGTGCGGGTGGATTCGCCCTAATCCTCCTCCTGCTCGGGGTTGCTTTCGGGCTCGGGCTCTTTCTGACGCGCTCGGGCGGCCTCGCCGGGAACTCGACCCACCCGGTCGCGCGTCCGGCACCCGCCGATCCGGTCGCCGAGGTGCGCGAGGAGCTGGTCGAGAACTACTACCGCGAGCTCGGGCCGAAGGTGCTCTCCCGGACGACCATCCCCGAGCTCCTCGAGGCGCTCGGGGATCCGAACACGGAGTACTTGACGGCCGCCGCGTACACCTCGCTGAAGAACCGAACCGCGAGGAGCTACTCGGGCGTCGGCCTCACCGTCGAGCCCTCCCGCGCGGGCCTCGTCGTCACCTCGGCTCTGCGGGGCCCTGCGCGACAGGCGGGAGTCCGGCCGGGCGACATCATCGTCAGGATCGAGGGACGGCCCGCCGGGCGGCTGACCTTCGACCAGTCGATCAACCTGATCAAGGGCGAGAAGGGCACCGTCGTCCACCTGACCGTCAGGCGCGAGAACGGCCGCCGGCTCAGCTTTACCGTGGTTCGCTCCGATGTCGCCGTGCCGTCGCTCTCGTCGCGGCTCGTCAGATTCGCCGGCACGAAGATCGGCTACGTCAGGCTCCAGTCGTTCCCGGACTCGAGCGCGCAGCGCGTGAACGACGCGACCGAGGCGCTCGTCGGGAAGGGGGCGAAGGGCATCATCCTCGACCTCCGCGACAACCCGGGCGGCCTCCTCACCGAAGCCGTGCGCACCGCCTCGGTCTTCCTGGACAGGGGTGTCGTCTGCACGGTCTCCGGCCTGCACCAGGAAGAGTCGGTGTACGAGGTGAGCGGCGGTGCGGAGTTCCCGCGGCTGCCGGTGACCGTGCTCGTAAACGGGGGGAGCGCGAGCGCCGCCGAGATCGTCGCCGCGGCGCTTGCCGACAACGAGCGCGCGGTCATCGTCGGGCAGCGCACCTACGGCAAGGCCTCGGTGCAGTCGATCAGGCCCCTGTCCGCAGGCAGCGCCCTCAAGCTGACGACGGCCACGTATCTGACGCCGTCGGGAACGGACCTCGCCGGCCAGGGCATTCGGCCTTCCGTGAAGGTGGACAACGATCCGCTGACGGAGCGTGACGAGATGATCCGCGCGGCCGAGCGCGTGCTGGCCGGCAAGCTCGCCGCGTAGCCACGTGGAGACGCTGGTCGCCGAGCTCGCCAGGCGCGGGAAGCTCCTGGTGGGCGAGCCGTTCTTCGAGGGCGGCGTCCCCGTCACGGTCGACCGCAAGGGGAGCGGCGATGCGTCCGCGGGCGACCTCGTCGTTCTCCGCCTCGGGCGCGGAAGGGCGAAAGTCGAGGCGGTGCTCGGCCGCCCGGGAGACGTCGGCGCGGTGCTCGAGGGACTGCTCTGGCACGAGGGGGTGCGACGCCCGCACGCACCGGTTCCGCCTCCTCCCGAAGAGATCGAGCCGGACCGAACCGACCTGCGCGACCTCTTCGCGTTCACGATCGACCCCGACGAGGCGAAGGACTTCGACGACGCCCTGAGCTTCCGCCGCGAGGGGGAGGGCGTTCGCGCCTGGGTCCACATCGCCGACGTGAGCGCCTATGTCCCGGCCGGCTCGCCCCTCGACCAGGACGCGGCCGACCGCGCCTTCTCCTCGTACGTGCCGGGCCGGGTCGAGCCGATGCTTCCGGAGCTGCTCTCGGCCGACCTCTGCAGCCTGCGCCCCGACCAGGACCGCCGCTGCGTGACCGTGGAGGTGCTCTTCGACGCCGGCCTCTCGCCAGGCGAGCCGCTCTTCTACCGCAGCGTGATCAGAAGCCGCGAGCGCCTCACCTACTCGCGCGCCCAGGCGATCCTGGCCGGCGACGAGCGCGCGCCCGAGGAGACGACCGAGGCGCTTCGCCTCGCCGAGCGCGTCGCGATGGAGCTTCGGCGCAAGCGCTACGCGCGGGGGGCGCTCAGGATCGAAGCGGGGGAGACGGCTTTCGAGTTCGACGGCGACGGTGGAGTCGAGCGGGCCTGGATCGAGGCCGAGCCGCTCGCGCACTCGCTCGTCGAGGAGATGATGATCCTCGCGAACGAGGCGGTGGCCGGCCTTCTCGGCGGGCGCAAGCGCGAGGCGCTCTACCGGGTGCATGAGCGCCCGGAGCCGCAGTCGGTCGAGCTTCTCCTCGCCAAGCTCGCCGAGCTCGAAGTGCCGACGCCACCGGTCCCCGAGCAGCTGACCCCGGGCGAGGCGGCCAAGCTCGCCGCGGCTGTCAGCGAGCGCGTCGCCGAATACACCGAGCAGTCGGGCCGCGGCCGGCAGGCGTTCCCCTCACTCGTCCTCCGCGCGCTCAAGCAGGCCCGCTACGACCCTCGGAACCTCGGTCACTCCGGGCTTGCGAGCCGGGCCTACTGTCACTTCACCTCGCCGATCCGCCGCTACCCGGACCTCGTCGTGCACCGCGCACTCCTCCGCGAGCTCGGGGTCTCCGACGAGCCGCTCCCGGAGGAGCTCGGGGAGCTCGCCGAGTGGACGTCGGTCCGCGAGCGCGAGCTCTCGTCGGTCGAGTACAAGGCGGACGAGATCTGCCTCGCCTGGCTCCTCGAGCGCCGCCTCTTCGAGGAGGGGTGGGAGGCGGAGTTCGACGGGGAGATCGTCGGAGCGATCGGCTCTGGCATCTTTGTGCGCTTCGACGCCGTGTTCGAGGGCTACGTCCCCGCGCGGAAGCTTCCGGGCGACTACTTCGAGCTCAACCCCCTTGCGACCGCGCTCGTCGGCCGCCGGAGCGGCTTCTCCTACCGGCTCGGCGACGGGATCCGGGTCCGCGTCGAGAGGATCGAAAAGCCCAGCGGGCGGGTGAGTCTTGAGTTAGGCGGATAAAAATCCTCGCTCTTTGCGAGAAAGCGTTTCCGCGGCCCCTTGAACCGAAGGGGCCGCGCCCTTTAACGTCCTCCTTGCGCCGAGCACGGGGCGCGAGTAGGACCGAAGCCTCACCGGTAGGCTCTAGGCGGAAGCCGAAGGTTCGTCGGAGAGGTGGACGAAAGCGACACCCGGCTCGGCGAGTTTTTGGTCCAATCCAGGCATATGGCCGGCGGGACCAAGCTCATCGCGGAAAACAGGCGGGCGCGGCACGACTACCACCTGCTCGAGCGCTACGAGGCGGGCATCGCGCTCACGGGCACCGAGGTGAAGTCGCTGCGCGCCGGCCGCGCCGACCTCGCGCGCGCGTTTGCGGACGTGCGCGACGGCGAGGTCTGGCTCATGGGCGCGCACATCGACGAGTACGCGCAGGGGAACATCGCCAACCACGAGCCCGACCGCGACCGAAAGCTTCTCCTCCACCGCCGAGAGATCGACTCCCTCCTGGGCAAGACGCGCGAGCGCGGCCTCACGCTCGTCCCCACGCGCATCTACTTCAAGGACGGGAAGGTGAAGGTGGAGGTGGCGCTCGCCCGCGGCAAGGAGCAACGCGACAAGCGTCGCGACATCGCCGACCGGGATGCGAAACGCCAGGTCGAGCGGGCCCTCAAGGAGCGGCGGCTATAATTCAGAGTCTGGGGGCGACCTGGTTTCGACGTGGTCGGTTCTCCGGATGAGCTGCAAGCCGAGGTCCCCGGTCGGCCTCGTAAAACAACCGGGAACAAAGCAAGTGCGAAGAACGATCTCGCACTCGCCGCCTAACCTAGTTAGGTAGCGACGTCGCTCCGTCTTCGGCCCGTGGGACGGAATCCGGCGCCAACAACGGGCTTGCCGCCGAGGGAGAGCCAATCGCCCGGAGCGGGACTTCCAAAGGATGGCTAGCCCGTCGGTAGGTGGCCTGCAACCGGCCGGCGGGTGAAACGAAACCGCAGGACAAGCTTGTAGACGCTCTTTCCGGTGCGTCCGCGGACGCGGGTTCGATTCCCGCCGCCTCCACCTCAGGTTTCAAGCCAAAAATGGAGTCCTCGACTTTGACTTCATGGGTTCTACCAATGTCCCTGTGACTCCACTTTAGATCTATTACTCCGAGGTCTCCGTACCTCCGGCACTGATCAATCGGCGCCCATGGCTTTGTAGACGAGCTCATAGGCCCGCACGGCATCCTTCTCCATCTGGGCCTCGCGAAGGGCCGAGTCGTCGATCTTTGCGGCAATTCCGTCGATGAATCGCCACTGGAGCACGCTTCGCCTCACAGCCTGGACGGCGTCTTCGGTATAGGGATACAAGTCGAATCCGAGGCGCTCACCGTGGTCGCCGTAACCCGCCCGGCGGAGTTCGACGGCGAGCTCTAGCGTCTCCATGAAGGCGGTGGCGCCGACCATGTTGTCGTCGTCGAAGGTGCCCCAGCCTGAGTTGGCGTGCTGGTGGCCGAGAACTCCCTCCGAAGCGCACAAAGCGGCGTACTCGGCCAGGTTCTCGCCGTTCATGATCAAGTGCTGCCAGTCCATGTTCACCTTGACGTTCTCGATTCCCCGGGCCCGCAGCTTGTGGATCACATGCAGGGTCATCCCCACGTTGCCCATGTGGATCTTCATCGCGGGCTCTGAGTTCTTATGCTCGAGGAACAAGAGGATTCCGCGCTCCCGACACCGTTCGGCAGCTTGGCCGATGCCGTCGATGAGCCACGCCCAGCTCTCCTTGTAAGGAGTCTGGAAGGGGTAGTTATAGCCTTCGATGCCGGGCCAGATGATGAAGTGAGAGCTGAGCTCTCCCGCGAAGTCGATCGCCGCCAGCGTGCGGCGCACCGCCTCCTCGCGCGTCTCCTTTTCGGGAGAGACGAGGCCCCCTCGTCCGAAACGCGGATCGAGGTGCAGGCCGGTTGCCATGCAGTAGATGTCATGGCCCGCTAGCGCGCTGCGAACCTCGTCGAGGTTGTCCTCGTTCAACTCCTGCGGATAGTGGAACTCGTAGCCGTCGATCAGATCGCCGAGGCCTCCCACCGCCCGACTCACCCGCTCAGCCGTCGTCTCGGACGCGAACTCCGGTTTGTAGCCACCCGGAACGAAGCGCGTGATCATCGGACCAAGCGCCCAGATGCCGAGACTGGTCTTCATGTGAGCCTCCTCCTTCGGGCGACCATTCAATCGCGAGGGTCCGGGTCTTGACAAGTTCTGAAAGATCGGGTTAGCGTCGCCCGTCACGTTCTTACAAAACATTTCAACGGCGAGTCCCGATAGCGACCTCGCGCTCCGGCGGCGGCTGTTCGCGGTTCCGCCCGGAACGCTGGCCCTGCGGGCGCTCGTCGCCGCAGCACTCGCCTTCGTCGTCGCCTGGGTTGCCTACAAGGCCTCCCAGGACATGCGCGTCTTCGTCATCGTCGGCCTGAACGGCCTCACTCTCGCCGGGCTCTATTTCGTCGTCGCGAGCGGCTTCACGCTCATCTTCGGGCTGATGCGCGTCGTCAACATGGCTCACGGCTCGCTTTACATGCTCGCCGGATTCTTCGCGTTCGACCTGCAGGAGCGTCTGACGGGCGGAGAGGCCACATCCGCCTTCGGAAGCTCGGAGGCTGGCGTCGGCGACTGGGTCATCCCGCTCGTCGTCGCATCTCTCGCAGTCGGCGTCATCGGGCTCGTGATGCAGCAGCTCTTTCTCCGCTGGAATCAGGGGCAGGAGCTTCGCCAGGCGCTGATCACGATCGCCATCTCCGTGATCATCGCCGACCAGGCGCTCGCCCATTTCGGAGGGATCGCGCAGGAGCTCGCGCCGCCAAGCGTGTTCCCGGACAGCGTCCAGCTCCACGTTTACGGACTCAGCTATCCGTTCTTCCGGATCTTCGTGCTGTTGGCGGCGATCGCGCTTGGCCTCGTCCTCTGGGCCGTCATCCAGCGGACCCGCTACGGGATGATCGTGCGGGCGGGCGTCGACGACCGGCACATGGTCTCCGCGCTCGGGATCAACATCCAGCTCGTCTTCGCTGGAGCCTTCTTCGTCGGCGCCTTCCTCGCCGGTCTTGGTGGCGTGCTTGGCGGGACGATGATCTCGGTCGACAAGGGGAACGACACCCAGTACCTCCTCATCGCGCTGATCGTCGTGATCATCGGCGGCATGGGCAGCCTGGGGGGCGCCGCCCTCGGCGCCCTCGCGCTCGGTCTCGTCGACTCGTTCGGCGACGTCTATCTCCCGGAGGGCTACACCAACTACTCGGTCCTTCTGATCTTCGGCATGCTCGTGCTCGTCCTGGCGGTCCGGCCGCTCGGGCTCTTCGGGAGGCCGGCGTGACTCTGGATCGCGGGATCAGGTGGGGGCCCGGCCTCTTTGCCGTCCTTATCCTCGTGCTCGCTCCCCTGATCTTCAGTGACTTCTACCTGAGCGCCGTCATCACAAAGGCGCTCTGGCTGGGGATCGCGGCAGTCAGCCTGATTTTCCTGGCGGGCTACGTGGGCATGGTCTCGCTCGGCCAGGTGGCGCTCTACGGGATCGCGGGCTTCACGGCCGCGAACCTCGTGGTCGCAGACGGCGGCTCGAAGGTCGCTCTGAACCCATGGCTGGCGACGCTGCTGGGACTAGGTGCGGCGGTGGCGGTCGGCCTCTTTCTGGGAGCGATCGCGAGCCGGAGCTACGGAATCTACTTCCTCATGATCACGCTTGCATTCTCGGTGCTGGTCTACTTCTTCTTCGCGCAGGTGACTCAGCTCTCGGGGTTCGGAGGCGTGAACAACGTCGAGCTCCCCTCGGTGGTCGGGAACCCGCTGCAGCAGCCGGCGCGCCTCTTCTACATCGCGCTCGTGGTCTCGGCCGCCGTCTACGTTTCGCTGCGCTACATCGCCCGAGCGCCACTGGGCCTCGCGTTCCAGGGGGTGCGTGACGACCCGGCCCGCATGCGTGCGCTCGGCTACAACGTCCCGCTCCTGCGCACGGTTGCCTTCGGCCTTGGCGCTCTCGTCGCAGGTCTCGCCGGCGTTCTCTCCGTCTGGTGGAACACGCGGATCTCGCCAGGCTCGATTTCGCTTTCCCAGACCATCGATGTCCTTGTTATCGCGGTCATCGGCGGCCTCTACAGGCTCGAGGGAGCCTGGGTGGGGGCGGTTGTCGTGACCGTGCTGGACAACTGGCTTCGTGGCATCGATCTGGTCGGAAACCGCTTCAACACTGTCATCGGAGTGATCTTCCTCGCGATCGTTCTCGTGTCTCCCGGGGGGCTCATGGGCATCTGGGGCTCCGCCACCGGCGCGCTCCAGTCTCGCTTCGGGCGGGCCGCAGCAGGCGGGGACCCTGACCCCCTCCCCTTCACCGAGGAGCGCCACCCTGCCGGCGACACGACCATCGTCCCCTAGTACGAAGGAGGAACCCACGCGCGCGCCAACCCGTCCCCTGCAAGACCTCCCGGCGACAGTCCGGGACACCTCGAGAATCCGAGAAGAGGAGGAAACATGCTGAAACCCGGAGAGGGTCGGCCAAGCCGGCTCTGGATCTTGTTCGCTGCCCTTGTGATTGCGCTTGCCACGATCGCAGCCGGATGCGGCGGTGGCGACGACGAAGGAGCCGCACAGACAGGTGGCGCTACGACAGGCGGCCAGGCCACCGGAGAGGCGATCAAGATCGGCGTCT
Organism: uncultured Actinomycetes bacterium; assembly: GCA_963766725.1. GTDB lineage: Bacteria > Actinomycetota > Thermoleophilia > Gaiellales > Gaiellaceae > DATEOR01. Next base: position 427 of record CAVYBK010000006.1, on the reverse strand, counting down.
TCTCCAACAACGAAGGCCCGTTCGCCCCGTTCGAAGGCCAGACGTGGGGCGGAGCGATGCTTCCGCTCATCGACCGAGGCGCCACTCCTGTCAGCGGTGATCCGACGGAGGGCGTCAACAACGCCGTCATCGCCGGCCATCCGATCGAGATCGTGTACGGAGGGTCCGACGCGACTCCCGACAAGGCAGTCGAGGAAGCTCGGCGGCTCGTCGAGCAGGAGAAGGTCGACATCCTCGTCGGCCCGCTCTCCGGGAGCGAAGGCATCGCGGTTGCCAACTACTCGAAGGAACAGCCCGGAGTCACCTTCGTGAACGGGATCTCGGGCGCGCAGGACACCACGCTGAAGGTGCGCTCGCCGAACTTCTTCCGCTTCCACAACGACGGTACCCAGTGGACGGCGGGGCTCGGCGACTACGCCTACAACGA
>CAVYBK010000005.1:0-71417 GCA_963766725.1 uncultured Actinomycetes bacterium | reverse complement strand
CGCGCGCAAAGACGTACAGGAACTACATTGGTGGCGAATGGGTCGACGCGACGAGCGGCGAGACGTTCGAGTCGACCAACCCGGCGACGGGCGAGCTGATCGGCGTCTTCCCGAGGTCTACCGTCGAGGACACCGACCGGGCCGTCGAGGCCGCGAAGGCCGCCTATGAGAGCTGGCGCCTCGTGCCGGCGCCGAAGCGCGCCGAGACCCTCTTTCGCGTCGCGCAGTCGTTCGTCGAGCACAAGGACGAGCTGACGGAGCTCATGGTCCAGGAGATGGGCAAAGTGCGCGCCGAGGCGGGCGGCGACGTCCAGGAAGCCATCGACATGACGTACTACATGGCCGGCGAGGGCCGGCGCATGTTCGGGCAGACGACGCCGTCGGAGATGCCGGACAAGTTCCAGATGAGCGTACGCCTCCCGGTCGGCGTTGTCGGCGCGATCACCCCGTGGAACTTCCCGATCGCCATTCCGAGCTGGAAGATCGCGCCCGCGCTCGTGTGCGGTGACACGGTCGTCTTCAAACCGGCGACCGATACGCCCGCGCTCGCGGAGCGCTTCGTCGAGATCTTCGAGGAGGCTGGGCTTCCGCCAGGCGTCCTCAACATCGTCCACGGTGGCGGGAGCGTCGTTGGAGAGCGGCTCGTCAAGCACCCCGACGTGCCGCTCATCTCGCTCACCGGCTCCCGCGAGGTCGGGATCAAGACGGCCGAGAACGGCGCGCCCTTCCTGAAGCACATCCATCTCGAACTCGGTGGCAAGAATGCGATCATCGTCATGGACGACGCCGACGTCGACCTTGCAGTCGACGGGATTCTCTGGTCGGCGTTCGGCACGTCGGGCCAGCGTTGCACCGCCGCGAGCCGCGTCATCGTCGGCTCGAAGGTCTACGAGCCGCTGCAGTCGAAGCTCGTCGAGCGCGCGGAGCACCTGAAGCTCGGTTACGGGCTCGAGGAGGACGTGGACGTCGGCCCGGTCATCAACCGCTCGGCGCTCGAAAAGATCCACTCCTACACCGAGATCGGCCAGGGCGAGGGCGCGAAGCTCCTCACCGGCGGCGAGATCGCGACCGAGAACGGGCTCGACAAGGGCTTCTTCTACCGGCCGACGATCTTCGGCGACGTCGATCCCGAGATGCGGATCGCGCAGGAGGAGATCTTCGGGCCGACCACGGCGCTCATCCGGGCGACCGACATCGACGAGGCGATTCGGGCCGCGAACTCGGTCGAGTTCGGTCTCTCGTCCTCGATCTTCACGCGCGACGTGAACAAGGCGTTCCGCGCGATGCGCGATCTCAACACCGGGATCACGTACATCAACGCCGGTACGACCGGGGCGGAGGTCCACCTTCCGTTCGGCGGCACGAAGGCGACGGGCAACGGCCACCGCGAGGCGGGGCAGGCCGCGCTCGACTTCTACACGGAGTGGAAGTCGATCTACGTCGACTACTCGGGCAAGCTGCAGCGTGCGCAGATCGACGAATTCGAGAGTCCGGCGCCGTAGGCCTCCGGGGCCACCCCGCGCCTCCACCCGCTTTCGAGCGTAGCCCGCGGAAACGAATCCGTGTGTGACCGGTCCGCGAAGGACGCGGCCGCAGTGCAACGCCTATGTAAAGGTGAGGATGTGGAAGAGCTCGACGTCCAGCCCGTTCCCGGTGAGTCGAGCGAGCTTCGCGATCCCGTCGCGCTCCTCGAAGCGCAGCACGAGCTCCTCCAGCGTGTCATCGGCAGCCTCGAGCTGGTCGAGCCGGAAGAGGAGGCGGGAGGTCTGCTCGCCGAGGGCGAGCTCGAGCTCGGCCTCTACATTGTTGCGCCGATCGAACTCCGTGCCCTGCCGCAGCATGAGCTCCCAGCCCGGCCGCGGCGTCACCCAGTCCTCGAGGGTCGCCGCGAGGACAGCCAGTTCCTCGTCGACGTCGATGTCCATGACGACGTCGTCGTGTTCCCCGGGAGTCGGGCGCGGCCTGACCTGAAGCGAAGCCACAAAGCCGTCCTTCCCACCCCTGTAGGAGGGAAACCCTGAACCGTAAGCTCGTCGTGTTCGTTCCCCGCGAGTCACTCGACACGGTCCGCGATGCGCTCTTTGCCGCGGGTGCCGGCCAGATCGGCGACTACGAGCGCTGCTCCTGGTACACGGCCGGCACGGGCACGTTCAGAGGTGGGGCGGGCACGAAGCCGTCCGTCGGTGAAAGCGGTCGGGAGGAGCGCGTTTCCGAGCTCCGGCTCGAGACCGTTTTTCCGGAAGAGCGTCACGAGGACGTCATCGCCGCGCTGCGAACTGCGCACCCCTACGAGCAGCCCGCCTTCGACGTCTACACACTCCTGTGAAGGCTCGCCTGTTCACGGACGGGGGCTCGCGCGGCAACCCTGGGCCCGCTGCCTCCGCCTACGTCCTCGAGGCCGAGGACGGAACCGTGCTTGATGCCCGCGGGGAGGCCATCGGCGTTGCCACGAACAACGTGGCGGAGTACCGCGCGCTCGTCACCGGCCTCGCCAAGGCGGCCGAGCTCGAAGTCGACGAGCTCGAGGTCGTCTCGGACTCGGAGCTCCTCGTGAAGCAGATGCGCGGCGAGTACAAGATCAAGAACGCGGCCCTGATTGACTTGTCCTTCGAGGCCAAGCGGCATGAGCGGCAGATCGGCGCCGTCCGCTATACGGCGGTGCGGCGCGAGCACAATGAGCTCGCCGACCGGCTTGTCAACGACGCCCTGGACCAGGAAGCCAAGCGGCTATAATCGAAGGGCTCGCGGATGTAGCTCAGTTGGCTAGAGCGTCTGCTTGCCATGCAGAAGGTCGTGGGTTCGAGTCCCTTCATCCCTCTACATAACCCACTTATATCCGGTTTCGAGTCCCATCATCCGCTCCTAAAGGCCCTGGAAACAGGGTCTTTTTCTTAAGGCACGTACTGCTGGTCGATCGAGCGCACGGTATCGACCTCGTAGAGGATCCAGACGCCCGTCTCGAGCGGCTCGAAGAGCGAATGGCCGAGCGGCTCGCCGCCCTTGACGATCTTCGCGAGCTGGGCAACTGTGATCGGCGTGCCGTCGACGCCGTCGGCGAGCACGGTCACGTGCGCGTCGCCCGGCACGATGTAGGAGAAGAGCCGATGGCCCTCGTCGACGACGTAGTTGTCGTTCGCGACGTCGCTCGACCCGGTGTCCTCCTGCATCGCATCGCTCGCGGTCACACCGGTCAGGTACTCCGCGGGGTCGAAACGGAGGACGTAGCCGCCCTCGCTCCGCTTCAGCGACTGGATATGTCCGAACTCGACCCGCCGTGTCGGAGCGCCCGGGCCGATCTTCGCGGCCTCGACCCTTGGGCTTGGAGACCGTCACGGTCTCCGTGGGCGCCGTCGACGAAGGCTCCGTGACCGCCACTGTCTCCGTCAGGGTCTTGGTCGCCTCAGGGGATGACTTGCCGCTGCACCCGAGGGCGAGACCGGCGAGGGCGAGGAGCCCGGCTGCGAGCAGTGCCTGTGTCCGTGTCATGCGCCGCATCCTCTCGCGCGTGCGGAACGGTCCGGTAACCGCTTTCTAACGGTTCTCCATCAGATGGAGAAGGAGCGGAGAGCCGGAGTCGCGTCTCGGTTGCCGGCTGTGTCGATCGCCCGGACGCGGAAGGAGTGGTTGCCATGCTTGAGCCCGCCGTAGTTCGTCGGGGACGAGCAGGCCCGCCAGGCGCCTCCGTCGAGACGGCATTCGAACGTGGCTCCATTCTCCGAGGCGGAGAACGAGAACGTCGCCGACTTCCCGCCGACCGAGACCGACGTGATCGTCGTGTTCGGCGCGACGGTGTCTACCTTCCATGTCCTCTGGGCCGGCGATGGGTCGTTCGTCCCGGCGGAGTCCTTCGCCCGAACCCTGAACGTGTGCGAGCCCTGTGGCAGGCTGCTGTAGGTCTTCCCGGAGGCGCACGACGACCAGCTGCGGTCGTCGAGCTTGCACTGGAAGGTGGTTGCCGTGTCGGTGGAAGAGAAGCGGAAGGTCGCGGAGGTCGACGAGGTCGCGCCGCTCGGCCCGCCTGTGATCCTCGTCTCCGGCGGAAGGTCGATGCGCCACGACCAGCTCGCGGGGGTGGGGTCGACGTTTCCCGCCCGGTCTTTGGCTCGCGCCCGCATCACATGCTTGCCATCGGAGAGCCCTGACACCTGGCCGCACTCGCCCCAGCCGTGGTCGTCGCGACGGCATTCGAAGGTTGCGCCGCCCTCGCTCGAGACGATGAACATGGCGGTGTCCTTGTGCGAGACGTGCGGCGGGCCGTTTTCGATGGCCGTCTCCGGCGGGTTCGTGTCGACGGTCCACTTGCGGGTCGCGGGGGACGCGTCGGGGTTCCCGGCGCGGTCAACGGCCCGAACGCGGAAGCGGTGCGCGCCGTCGTCCAGCCCCGGATAGGCCTTGGGCGACGAGCAGCCGCCGTAGTCGCCGCCGTCGAGCTTGCACTCGAAGGACGAGTGCTTCTCGCTCGAGGCGAACTCGAAGCGGTCGCGGCCGTTGGAGAAGTCATCCGGCGCCTCGGTGAGCTTCGTCGCCGGAGCCTTGACGTCGACATCCCACTCGCGGGCTGCGGGCGTCGGATCCGTGTTTCCCGCCCAATCGACCGCGCGTACGCGAAAGGAGTGTTTGCCCCGCGCGAGCCCCTTGTAGGTCTTCGGCGAGGCGCAGGTCTCGAACTGCGCGCGGTCGAGACTGCACTCGAGCATGGCGCTCTTCTCGTTCGACTCGAACTCGAAGGTCGCGATGACCGTTCCGTATCTTCGCGGCCCAGCGGTGATCGTCGTCGCGGGCACCACCGTGTCGGGCAGGATCAGGAACGGTCCGACGTGCACCGTGCTCGTCCAGCGGCCGTTCTTGCCGAGTGTGCGCAGGTTGAACCAGCTCGTCCCCGGCTTCAGGTGGCCGGTCGTGCCCGTCGCGGATCCGGGGAGGTCGACTGTCTTGTCCGGAGTCTCGGGCTCCGAGCTCCAGGACACCGAGTAGCCGCTCGCGTCCGAGCTCGGGCTCCAGGCGATCTCCACATCCGGATTCGCCGAGCCCTGCTCGAGGCTGTGTGACGTGCTGTGCACGGAAGTCGGGTCGTGGACGCCCTTTCCGCGTACGGCGTAGAAGGCGCCTGCCGTCGCGGCCGCCGCGAGGAGGGCGATCAGCGCCGCCAGGATCACGGGCTTGCGCGGAAGGACGAAGGCCCGCCGCTCGCGCTTCAGGGGCGGCGCGGGCTCCTGCGTCAGCGATGCCCAGACGCGCTCCTTCAGGCCGGGCGGAGGCGCGACGGGCGCGAGCGCGGCGAAGACCGCCACGGGGGAGACCGGAAACTGCACGGCTTCGTCCAGCCGGTCGCGCAGGCGTTCGAGGCGCCGGTCGACGACCCGGAGGTCGAGGCCGAGCGCACGACCGAGCTCAGGGTCGCGAAGCCCGTGGCGAAGCTGCAGGTCGAGGAGGAGGTAGTCGTCGACAGGAAGCGCGGAGGCAGCCCTCCAGACGGCTTCGACGATCTGCTCGTCACGCGCGACCGCGTCCGGGTTGGCGAGACGGTCGGAGTCGATCTGTGCGTAGCAACGGTCGTCCGAGGGCGCAGCCGACTTGCGGGGAAGCTCAGAGGCGAGTAGGCCATAGAGCCAGGGCCGAAGCTCTTCGACCGGCCCCCGGCTCAGCTCCCCGAAGGCGTGCGAGAAGGTGCGGCCGACCGCGGCGCCGGCTTCGTCCTCGGACCCGAGTACCCGGACCGCGACGTCGTAGAGCTGGGCGAAAAAGCGGTCGTAGAGGGCGGCGAGATCTTCGTCCGTCCACGCGCGCTGCTCGGTCTGCGCCACTCGGCCTCCGGGAGAAGGAGGTCTGATTGTAGGACGGGAAGACGGATGCTACGAGTCGTCGAGCCGGCGCTTGAGCTCTTCGATCGGAAGCGAGTCCGGCTCGTAGCCGACATCGCGAAGCGCGCGCTCGAGATCTTCGATCAGCGCGAGGCGGAAGGCCTCGTCCGCAACAGCCCTCGCGACGATGTCGTCGAGCTCGCGGCGGCTCCGAGGCAGCTCCTGGGCAGCCCGTACCCAGCCCTCAGGGGCAGGCGGAAGCGCCCGCAGGAGCTCTGCAAGTGTCTCTTCGTCATAGCGGAAGGTCTCGGTCATCGCTATCAGGACGGCTCAGCGGCCGGGTTTCTTCCCTCGAATATCTCGCGCAGTTTCGCGAGGCAGCGGGAGATGCGGCTCGCGATCGTGCCGGACGGGATCTCGAGCGCCTCGCCGATCGTCTGGTAGCTCTCGTCTCGCGCGAAGAAACGGTCGAGGATCTCCTGGCACGTTTGCGTGAGCTCGCCCAGCGCCTCTCGCACGGCGAAGGCGTCGTCCAGGCGGTCGAAGGTGTCGTCGAGGTCCTGCGGCTCGATGTCGTCGTCGCTCAGCTGCTCCCGCGAGCCGGCGCGGATCTTGTCGATGGAAAGCCGGCGCGTGAGCTGCGCGATCCACGGCCGGATCGCCTCGTCGTCACGGAGGCGGTCGAGATGCTCATAGGTGCGGGCGAAGACCTCCTGGAAGACGTCCTCCGCGTCGTCAGCGCGCAGGCCGAAGCCTTTCGTCGCGATCGCGTAGACGTAGCGCGAGAAGCGGTTGACGAGCTCGGCCCAGGCGCCCTCGTCCCCGGTTCGGCAGCGGGCGACGAGAGCCGCGTCGGAAAGAGACGCTTCCATGAGGGAAGATTACGCCCGACTAGCCCGTCCAGAAAGCGTGAATCCCGAGATCCATCGCGCCTACGAGCGCGAACGCCATCTCGATCTCCTGCGCCGTGCCCGGAGCGGAGAGCTTGCGGCCGAACTCGCCGTGGGCCGCCGGGCCGAGCGTCGCACGCGGGCGACTGCCCTCCTCCGCGCGGGACGCCGGCTCGCTCCGGGCACGGCGTAATCCGGATTCAGCGTTTTTTCGTAGCCATAGCGGAGCCCCGGTAGGGGGCCGGGGCTCCAGCCACACCGTGCGCCATCAACCCCGGGACAAGGTTCGCAAGATGCGGCGTGCGTCCATTCTGCGCACGTAAACCGTTTCCTGCCAAGTGCGACTCTCGCGGGCCGGTACGATGGCAGACCCGCCGGCGCGGTGGCCGAGAGGTTAGGCAGAGGCCTGCAAAGCCTCGTACACCGGTTCGAATCCGGTCCGCGCCTCCTACCCTCATAGATCCTCACTTTGCTCTGGATTGCTAGCGCCGCCGCTTCGCCCCGACCCTCGACCCTTCAGGGCTTTCGCCCGAGCAGCCGAAGGATCGGGAGTCCGCTTCCAAGTGATCGAGCTCGAGACATCGCCCCCTGACGGAAAACGCTCCGCTCGAGCACTCCTGCGCCGCCCGCCCCGGGTGTGCCGGACGAGCGGCGCAGCTTGCCGTTAGGAGGTCGACTCGGGATCGCGCGGCATCAGGATCCACAGCGCCACGTAGGCGAGAACCTGCGAGCCCGGAAGCACGATCGACGCGACGATTAGAAGCCGGACGACGAGAGGGTTCCAGTCATACCGGCGGGCGAAACCAGCCCCAACGCCGGCGATCCACTTTCCGCGCCTCGGGCGGGTCAAGCCTCGTTCGGCGAACCACGCGCGAGCCCCGGCGAGTGACGACTCTCTTGGATCGGCTGCAATGTAAGTGTCGCTTGGCATGTGACTCCTTTGATTGGGACTCCAACAGGATCCCGCAGACGCGGGAGGCGGCCAAGCGTGCCAGCAGGCGTCTCGCACTACGGGTAGCACGCGCGCCAGCAAGGGCGCCGTCGGTTCCCGCGATTAGCCCGCCGCCCTTCCCCAAGCCCTTCGGTTTCGTTTTCCCTGGAGCTACATCGCCACGGAGCATGAGCTCGGCGCGAAGGAAATGCGGCCCTTGGCGAGCGACTCCCGAGCCTCGACAAGGATCTCCCGGGCCGCGGCTGCCACACGCTCACGGACGACCGGTGAGGGACCGTCGCCACTCATGCTCGTCTACGGGCACGCGTCCGAGCATGCAGCCGATTACGAGAAGCGTGCAGCTACCCTTCGGTCGGTTGGGGTAGACGCTCCTTCAGCTTGCGAGTCCCTTCGTTCACGGCTTCGGCGGCGGCTTTTTCTTCTTCTCTGTCACCGTCTCCGTCACCGTCTCGGTATTTGTCTCGGTCACCGTTTCGCCAGGGAGCGTCACGGTGACCGTCTCCCCTGGCAGCGTCGTCGTGCGAGTCTGACCGGGTGACGTTGTCACCACCGTGCGGTACCGCGTCGGGCCTGCCGCCCTCCGCGTGACCGTATCCTCCTTCGTCCGCCAGCGGATCACGCGTCGAACCTGCCCGTCCAGCGTGACTGTCTCCACCACGCCAGTCTGCGTCTCGCCGTTCTGACTACGAAGCACGGTCGTGCCTGGTGCTGCCGCATCCTGTGCCGCGGCGTCCCCGCTGCCGACGGTCTTTCCAACTGTCAGCCCAAGGAGGGCCAGCCACACCATGGCCGCGGCGACGAGAACGGTTCGTTCAATGCTCCAAGACATTGCTCAGATGACCGCTCAGCGGTCGGGCGATCCTCCGAGGGTCATCGCCAGTCGCCAGACGTGTGGCTCGGTTCCAGCGAACTCGGACGGCGGGCCGTACATGACGTGCACCGCGTTGTAGCAGAACTTCGTCGATCACGAACTCGAGGCGCGAACGGGCTCGCGGCGTTCGAATCCGGTCAGCGCCCTTTTTCCGCCCTCCCCGCTCAGTCGAGCTGGTGGATGCCGAACGCAACGACGAAGCCGAGCGTCGTCGCGATCCCGACGAGCTTGTGGCCCTGCTGGAAGGCCTCCGGCATCATCGTCTCGGCCAGCATCGCGAGGATCCCGCCTGCGGCGAACGTGAGGATGAAGGCAACGGTGTCCGGCGAGGCGTCCTGGAAGAGGCTGTAGCCGAGGAGGGAGGAGAGCCCCGAGACGAGGGCGATCGCGATCCACATCCAGAGGATCCGTGACTTCCGCCAGCCGCTCGCCACGAGTCCTGCCGTGGAGGAGATCGCTTCGGGCAGGTTCGAGATGAAGACCGCCGCCAGGTAGGCCGCGCCGACACCGCCGCCCTCGACAATCGTCAGCCCGATCACCAGGGACTCCGGGATTCCGTCGAGCACCGTCCCGAGCACGATCGCGAGCGGGGAGCCCTCCTCCTGCGCGCCGCCCGAATCCTTGCGATCTGCACCACCGTGGCGCGAGATCAGTTGGTCGCCGCCGAAGAACACCAGGCACCCGGCGAGAATCCCGAGCAAAGGCGCCCACTTGTCGGGGCCTTTGTCCACCGCCTCCTCGACGAGGTCGAACGAGATCGCGCTGATCAGGACTCCGGCGCCAAAGCCCATAATCAAGCCGATCAGCTGCCGATCGATGCGGAGCACGAGTGCCGCAATCGCGCCGATGACGAGCGAGGAGGCCGCCAGCAACCCCCAGCCGAACGCAGCGCCCATCAGCCGTCCACCTTGCGGCCGACGATCGCAACCAGCCCGTCCGGCAGGACCTCGTCCCCGAAGGATTCGGCGACCCGGGCTTGGACTCCGTGCTCTGCGAGGAGCGCCGGCGCAAGAGCAGTGTCGACGAGAACGTTCTCGTGGCGCTCGTCGTCGCGCCGCCAAGTGCCGTCCTCGCTGCGGAGAAACGCTGCGATTTCGCGGACGAAGAGGTTCGGCCTCGGGAGGCTGAATCGCGTGACGATCGCCCAGTCCTCGGCGATCCGGCTCGAGCTCGGCTCGCCGCGACGCAGCTCGCCGTAGCGCAGATCGCAGAGGTCGAGAGCGAGGACACCGCCTGGCCGCAAGGCGTCCGCGGCGGCGGCCAACGCACGGTCGACGGCGGCCTCGTCGGGGAGGTAGCTGAGGACATGGCCGACGGAGACGACCGCGTCGCACTCGGGCAGAAGATCGTCGGGGAGAACCAGCCGCCGCACCTCCGCGCCCGGCGCTGTCTCCCCGGCGAGCGCCAGCATCGCGGGCGAGGCGTCCGTGGCCAGGACGCGGTGCCGCGCCTCGACGAGGTGCCGGGTGAGAAGGCCGCTCCCGCAGCCGAGCTCGAGGACGAGGCCGCCGCGCACCGGCTCGAGGAGCGCGAGGACGCCCGGTGCGGTGGCGTCGGCATGGAAGCCAAAGCCGAGGTGGTGCACTAGCGCGAGATCGTCGCGGTAGTACGTCAGGCTGCCTCGCTGGCTGGATCGCCCCACGTGTGCCAGCGCTCGACCTCGAAAAGCACGCTCATCCCGTTGTAGGAGCGGTCCTCGTAGGGCTCGCCGAGATAGCGATGAGAGAGAGCGTCGATATCGCGGAGCTCCGGGTCATCACGGATCTCGACCACGCGTCCGAGGAGCGAGAGCTGGTTGTACCAGTCGTCCCCGAGCACGGTCAGTGCGATGCGCGGCTCGCCGTGCAGGTGGCGGAGCCGGTGGCTGTCTCGGTCCATCGTCAGAAGGATGCGTCCGTCGTCCTGAAGGCCGTACCAGCAGGCCGTCGTGACCGGCGACCCGTCGTCGCGAATCGTGCCGACGACCGCCTGGCGCGATCCTGCGAGGAAGGCGCGGAGCGCAGGGGGGAGCGGTGCGGCGGGCATGGCGCTTCCTACCACACCGGCTGAGGCGGCGGCACGAGACCGCCGCCTCGTTAGTCGGCCGGACTCAGCGCAAGGGAACGCGGCCGGGCCGGCGAGGGGCGAACGGGCGTCGGCGCGGAGGAGCGGAGCTCCGTGTCGCCGTGCCAATGGGCCACGCTCGCAGTCCAGGTCTGCCGGGAGTGGTATTCGCACACCTGGTAGTACTGCCCGTCGGCCGCCCGCACATCCCGGGTTGCCGTGCGGTCGCAGCGTCGGTTCTCGAGGCGGTAGTAGCCCTCACATCGCTCCATACGCGTCGCATCATCGTCGGATGCGCCTCGCGCGCTATTCCCCGTCGGAGTGAAATCGCCGCCGCCAGGCTTCGCCGGCGGCCCGTCCTTCCGGGCTCGCGAGGAAGTGCTCGAGCGGCACGTGCAGGAAGGCTCCGCGAGTCTCGGCGAGGATCTCGCCGTCCAGGCGGAGGTCGCCGTCGATGTGGATCCGCCGCCCGCGGCTCTCGGTCACCCACGCGGCGATTGCGAGCTTGCGGTTGATGAGCACGGGCCGGCGGTAGCGGACGAAGATCCGGGCAGTCACGGCCGGGAAGCGGTGCCACGTGGCGAGGAGGCCGCAGGCCTCGTCCAGCGCGGCGCCGACGAGGCCTCCGTGGACGATTCCCGGCGCGGCCTGATGGCGCTCGCCGAAGGAGAACGTCGCCTCGTAGCGGTCGATTCCCTCCTCAGTGGGGAGAGGGAGGTGGATGCCGTCCGGGTTGTCGCCACAGCCCCAACACGAAGGGTCGTGGTGCGGCGGGATTCGGCTCAGCGCAGGCCGCCCCGCTCGAAGTGGGCCTTGTAGAAGTTCTCAGACCCGGCTGTGGCCATCGCCGCCGACGCGGAGATCTCGAGCGCCAGCGTCGCCGCGGCGACGATCTGCGCGAAGCGGTAGACCTTTCCCGCACCGGCGCAGTCGAGCAGGCTCAGCCAGGCGTTCGCGGAGGGGAGGGTCGTGCCGCCGCCGATGGTCGCCACCTCGAGCCCCGGGAGCCGGATCGTCGCGTGCAGGCCGCCGTCCACCTTGTGCGCCGTCCCGTGCGCCATCGAGCTCGTGCCGACCATGCCGACGTCCTGGCCCGTGGCGATGAAGAGCGCTGCGATTGCGGTCGCCGGCGTGAACGCGACCGACTGCATCCCGGACGCGATGGCGCCGTGCGTCCCGACGAAGGCGAGGTCGGCGAGGTCGTCCAGCGTGGTCTTCAGGACTCGGCGGACGGCCTCCTCCGTGAGCGTGCATTCGGCGATGACCGTCTTCCCGTGCCCGCCGCGCTCGAAGTAGCGGTGGGACGGCTTCTTGTCCCCGCCCATGTTCCCCTCGAGGACTGCGCGCTTCGGCTTCACCGGCGCGTTCTCGAGCACGAAGCCCTGGTTCAGAGCGTAGGAGTTGCGGGTGATCATGTTCATCCCGACCGCGTCGCCGGTCGTGTAGGCGTAGAGCACGTGGCAGGTGGGCCCGACGACGTGCGTCTCGAGCTCGCGCAGCTTCGCGTGCTTCGAGAGCCCGCCGATCGGCTCGCCCGCAAGCCAGTCGCGCATCGGGACGACCTGGGGCTCGATCCAGCGCGAGAAGGCGACCGCGTCGGCGGTCGAGTCGAACAGGAACGCCGATGCACGCGTCACGCGGTCGTGAAGCACGTGCGTGCGAAAGCCGCCCGACTCGGCCGCGGCCTTCGCTCCGCGGAAGAGCGAAATCGAGAGCCCGCCTTCGGTGTTGGCGAGAGGCACGTAGACGGAGTCTTGGCTCCGCCCGCGCTCGACGAGCCGGCCCTCGGGCTCCTCCAGCTCGTACTCGCCGAGCTCGAGCTCGACCGGGCCGACGACCGCGACAGGGACGACCGCGATTCCGGTGATCGCCTCGGTTGCCTTGGCGAGCGGCGACAGGTCGTGGTCGGTGACGACGCCGTCGAGGCCGAGCAGCTCCTGGCGGGCGCGGATCGACTCGGGGTCGTTCTTGCGCGGCCAGCGGCTGCGGGACGAGGTGCTCAGGACGGGATCTGGACGTCGGAGACGTCGAGGCCGAGCGACGTCGCGAGGCGCACGCCGGTCTCGAGGTCCTCGCGAAGCCGCCGGACGTCGGTGTCCCGCATGAGCGCGCCGACGAGCTCGCGCGCCTTCGGTCTCCACAGGGCGTGCTTGGCGAAGATCGGCAGCATCCTGTTCGAGGACTCCACGATCTTCTTCTTGGTCTTCTCGGGCGCCTGCTCGATCAAGACGCGCGCGTAGGCCATCCCCGACCCGTGGTGGATGCCGTCGTCCACCGTGAGCCGGTTGCAGAGGTCTTCGAGGACGGTGCCGCGCGAGGAGCGGGCGATGAGGCGGAAGCGCGGGATGATCAGGCGCTCGTAGAAGACCTGCATGTTCACGACCTTCTCCTCGAGCGTGTCCGCCTCGATCTGCATCTTCGCGAGTTCGTTCAGATATGGGTCGGGCTCGCCGCGCCCTCCCGCGGCGTCGACGAGCCGGAGCCACGCCTCGGTATGGCGCGACTCGTCCTGCACCATCGTCGTGTAGTAGAGCTTCGCCTCGGGGTCGGGGGCCATGCGGAAGAGCTGGGTCGCCATCTCGACGGCGAGCTCGTCCGCCTGGAGCTGCTGCGTGACGACCGAGCGCCACATGTCCTGGCGCCGCGCCAGTTTCTGTGCGCTGCCCTTGTACTCCGGAACGGGCGGCAGGTCGTTCCACGGGAGGTCGCGGACCTGCCATTCGGCCCGCTTGGCCAGCTCGTAGTAGCGAAGGACCCCTTCGTAGGCCGAGCGGTCCTCGCTCTGCTCGAGCGGGGGTAGCTGTTCTGACTCCATTTGCCCCGGCAGGCTAACGTTTCGCGCCGTGACTGTCCTCATGGATGGAAAGGCGCTCGCCGAGCGGGTGCGCGCGGAGGTCGCGCAGGACGTCGCCGCGCTCGCGCAGCCGGCCGGCCTTGCCACGGTGCTCGTCGGCGAGGACCCGGCGTCGGAGATCTACATCAAGCGAAAGCAGGAAGCCTGCCGCGAGGTCGGGATCGAGCCGTTCGACCACAAGCTCTCGGCCGAGACGACCGAAGAGGAGCTCCTCCGCCTCGTCGCCGAGCTCAACGCGGACGAGCGCGTGACCGGGATCCTCTGTCAGCTCCCGCTCCCCGAGCAGATCGACGAGGACCGCATCATCCGCTCCATCGCGCCCATCAAGGACGTGGACGGCTTCCATCCCTTCAGCGCCGGCCACCTCCTTCAGGGGACACCGACCTTCGTCGCGGCGACGCCGGCCGGGATCATGGAGATCCTGCGCGAGTACGAGGTCGAGCTCCTCGGCGCGCGGGCGGTGGTGGTGGGGCGGTCCAACATCGTGGGCAAGCCGATGGCCCTCCTGCTCCTGGCGGAGCACGCGACGGTGACGATCTGCCACAGCCGCACGCGGGACCTAGGAGCGGTGGTTCGGGAGGCAGATGTTGTGGTCGCCGCGGTCGGGCGCGCGGCCATGATCACGGGCGACATGGTGCGGGAGGGGGCGACCGTCGTGGACGTCGGAATCAACCGGGTCGAGGGCAAGGTCGTGGGCGACGTGGCTGAGGACGTGCGGGGCAAAGCAGGCCGCCTCACGCCGGTCCCGGGCGGTGTCGGACCGATGACGATTGCCTCGCTTTTGCGCAACACCGTGAAGGCCGCCCGCTACCAGGTGGGTCAGCTTGCCTTCCCCCTGGACTGACGCTACATTGATGGCGCCGCAGCACGTTGCGGTGTTTAGTAGCTACGCGGCGGCTCGTTGCCGGGCCGTCGTTTGTTTGTGAAGGAGGCAACACGTTGGCAGAAGGCACCGTCAAGTGGTTCTCGAACGAGAAGGGCTACGGCTTCATCGAGCGCGCTGAGGGCGAGGACGTTTTCGTCCACTTCTCGGCCATCACGATGGACGGCTACAAGTCTCTCCAAGAGGGACAGCGCGTCGAGTTCGAGGTCGTTCAGGGCCAGAAGGGCCTGCAGGCGGCGAACGTTTCGGTCATCTAGCCCGAAGTTCGAGCAAGCCGCTGACGGGCCCCCTTCAACGGGGCCCGTCTCTTTAAGGTTCGAGTCTTAGAGTTCGAGGCTTCGGAGGTCGTATGGCGATCACGAGAGAAGACGTTTTGCACGTAGCGCGCCTCGCGCGCCTCGAGATTCCCGAGGGCGAGGTCGACCGCGTGCGCGACGAGCTCGGCGCGATTCTCGAAGCGGTGGGGAAGGTCGCGGAGCTCGACCTTTCCGACGTCGAGCCGACCTCGCATCCGCTGGCGGTCGTCAACGTGTGGCAGGAGGACGAGTCGCGTCCCTCTCTCTCGCCGGAGGATGCTCTGGCCAATGCGCCTGACCCGGAAGGTGGGGCCTTCCGTGTCCCGGCGGTCGGGTCGTGACATCCCTTCGATTCTTTGGCTTTTTGCGCGCCACGGGTGCGCTTTTCCCCATTAGCGTGAAAGCGGGTGGTGGCGTGGGGTGGCCCCAAGGAACCGCCCCGTGATCGACACTCTTCGTCTCACCGCGGAAGAGGCCGCCGGGCTCCTCGAGTCCGGCGAGGTCTCCGGCGACGAGCTCGCCGGTGCCTACGTCGAGGCGATCGGCGAGCGCGACCCAGAGCTCCACGCCTACCTGCACGTCGTCGGCGAGCCCGGAAACGGCGTCCCGATCGCGCTCAAGGACAACATCACGACGCGCGGCGTCCCGACCACGGCCGGCTCCCGCATCCTCGAGGGCTACGTCCCCGTCTTCGACTCCACCGTCGCGACGCGCGTCAAGGAGGCCGGGCTGCCGCTCATCGGCAAGACCAATCTGGACGAGTTCGCCATGGGCTCGTCCACCGAGAACTCGGCCTACGGCCCGTCGAAGAACCCGTGGGATCCCGAGCGCGTGCCCGGCGGCTCGTCCGGTGGCACCGCCGCCGCGGTCGCGGGCGGGCTCGCCCCGTGGGGCCTCGGCTCGGACACGGGCGGGTCGATCAAGCAGCCCGCGTCGCTCTGCGGCCTCGTCGGCCTGCGCCCGACCTACGGCACGGTCTCGCGCTACGGGATCGTCGCCTTCGCGTCGAGCCTCGACCAGGTCGGCCCGATCACGAAGACCGTCCGCGACTGCGCGCGCCTCTACGGAACGATCGCCGGCCGCGACGCCTGCGACTCGACGACGGTCGAGCTCCCCGAGCCCGTGGCCATCCCCGAGGCCGAAGATCTCAACGGCATCCGCATCGGCATCCCGAAGGAGCTGAACGAGGCCGACGGCATCGAGCCCGGCGTGAGCGAGGCCGTCGCGAAGGCGATCAAACTCGCCGAGGATCTCGGAGCGGAGGTAGGGGAATGTCGCCTGCCGCGCTCGGTGGACTACGGCCTCGCCTGCTACTACCTCGTCGCCCCCGCGGAGGCCAGCTCGAACCTCGCCCGCTACGACGGCGTTCGCTACGGCTTCCGCGCGGCCGGTGACGGCGACCTCACCGCCCTTTACTCGCGCACGCGCTGGGAGGGCTTCGGCCCCGAGCCGCGCCGGCGCATCCTCATCGGGACGTACGCCCTCTCCGCCGGCTATTACGACGCTTTCTACGGGCAGGCCCAGAAGGTGCGAACGGTGATCGCGCAGGAGCACGCGGCGGCGTTCGAGGACTACGACCTGCTGCTCAGCCCGACGAGCCCCACGGTGGCCTTCAAGGTCGGCGAGAAAGCGGAAAACCCGCTCGCCATGTACCTCTCCGACCTGCTCACGATCCCCGCCAACATGGCCGGTCTGCCCGGCCTCTCGATTCCGTGCGGCCTCTCCGAGGGACTTCCGGTCGGCCTGCAGATCCTGGGCCCGCAGTTCTCCGAGAACCTCATGTTTCGCGCCGGCCATGCACTCGAGCGGGGCCTGGCCTTCGACTTCGTCCCGGAGCGCCTTCGTGGCTGAGTGGGAACCGGTCATCGGCCTCGAGATCCACGTCCAGCTGAAGACGCGGACGAAGATGTTCTGCCGCTGCGAGAACGTCTGGGGCGAGCCCGAGAACACGCGCACGTGCCCTGTCTGCCTCGCGCACCCGGGGACGCTGCCGGTCCCGAACAAGCGCGCAATCGAGTGGACGGTGAAGCTCGGCGTCGCGCTGGGCTGCGAGATCGCCTCGCACGCGCTCTTCCACCGGAAGAACTACTTCTATCCCGATCTCCCGAAGGGCTACCAGATCTCCCAGTACGACATCCCGCTCTGCGCGGGCGGGAGGTTCGTCGTGCCGAGCCCCGACGGCGACCGCGTGATCGGGATCGTGCGAGCGCACCTCGAGGAGGACGCGGCCAAGACCGTCCACGTGGGTGGCAGCGGCGGGCGGATCGCCGGCGCCGAGTACTCCCTCGTCGACTTCAACCGCGGCGGCACGCCGCTCGTCGAGATCGTCTCGGAGCCCGACGTGCGCTCGGCCGACGAGGCCCGGCGCTTTCTCCAGCTCCTGCGCCAGACCGTCGTCGAGCTGGGCATCTCCGACGCGGAGATGGAGAAGGGCTCGCTTCGTTGCGATGCCAACGTCTCGGTCAGGCAGGCCGGCGAAACCGGCTTTCGCACGAAGACCGAGCTCAAGAACATGAACTCCTTCAAGTTCGTGGCGGACGGGATCGAGGCCGAGGTACGCCGTCAGATCGAGATCTACGAGGCCGGGGGAGAGGTCGAGCAGGAGACGCTCCACTTCGACCCGGCGAGCGGTTCGATCGCATCTCTCCGCTCGAAGGAGGAGGCGCACGACTACCGCTACTTTCCGGAGCCCGATCTCGTTCCGGTCGAGCCGCCGGTCGAGATGATCGCGTCGGCCATGGACGACATCGGCGAGCTGCCTTCGGCGCGCATTCGCCGGCTCGAGGCGGAGATCGGCTTCGACCTCGCGGAAGGGCTCGTGGCCAGCGGCCGCGACAGACTCTACGAGCGGGTCTCCGGCGACCGGCGCGCGGTGGCCAACGTCGTCATGAACCAGCTCGCGGCGACGGGAGTCGACCCCGAGTCCGTGAACGGCTCCGAGCTCGGCAAGCTGATCGCCGAGCGCGAGCGCATCCCCCGCGCGGCATTCACGGAGGCGCTCGAACGAAGCGGCGACCCCGGGTTTTCCGCAGAGGACTACCTCGGGGAGACCGCGATCTCCGACGCGTCCGAGCTCGATCCCGTGATCGACAAGGTGCTGGCCGAGAACGAGGCTCAAGTGGAGACCTTCAAAGCCGGCAAGGAAGGCGTGCTCGGGTTCCTGGTCGGCCAGGTGATGAAGGAAACAGGCGGCAAGGCCGATGCCAGGGTCGTGAACGAACGCCTGCGCGAGAAGCTCTCGTCGTGAGCACGCCCGAGGCAAGCCGGCCCCGTTTCCACGAGAGCTACGGGATCTGGGCTGCGGACGAGGGCGCCGGCCTGCTCCAGTGGGACTGGGCGGCCGAGCGGCTCGAGCGCGCCCACAACTACTGGGTGGCCACCGCGTCCGAGTCCGGGCGGCCGCACGCGGCGCCTGTCTGGGGCCTCTGGCACGACGGCGTCTTCTTCTTCTCGACTGCGAGAGGGTCGCGCAAGGGGCTGAATTTGGCTGTGAACCCGTTTGCGGTCGTCCACCTGGAGAGCGGGGACGAGGTGGTCACCTTCGAGGGCGAGGTCGAAGAGGTCACGGCGCGGAAGGATCTCGACGTTCTCGCCAAGGCCTACGGCGAGAAGTACACCCTCGAGATCACGTTCGAGGATCCCGGGTCGGTCGTCTACGCGCTCGTGCCCAAGCGTGCCTTTGCGTGGCGCGAGAGCGACTATCCCGAGAGCGCCACCCGCTTCACGTTCTAGGCACCCCTTTTTAGTCTCCGGACCGCGAGCCGGCCGGCCGATATCGGCTCCGTGGGCCGCTTCGCCTCCGCATTCGCATTTCTCGCCGTGCTCGTCGTCATCCTCGGCTCGGCAGGTTGCGGGGAGCGCTTCGACGAGCTCGGCGGTGGTTCGCCTCCGGGCCAGGCGTCGTTCGCCGCGGACGCGCTGACCGCGCTCGCGGAGGCCGGAAGCGCGCACGTGGTCGTCGATGCCCAGGCCGGGGCGATCATGGGCACCAACGCGCAGGTCGGAATCCACTTCGAGGGCGACGTCTCCACCTCTGCGCTCGCCGGAGACCTCCAGCTCAGCTTCCCGGGCGGGACGCTCGGGGCTCGGGTGCTCGCCGACGAGCACGACGTCTACGTCCGGTTCATGGGCGTTTGGTACCACCAGGACGCGGGCGTCGCCGATGCCCTCGACATGGCCGGCGAGGAAAACGGAAAGCTGCTCTTGCAGCTGACGACTCCGGCGGGCCTCGGGAAGCTCTTCACCCAGCTCTTCGAGGGCGAGATCGCGCAGGGCCCGGATCTCGGCGGCGCCTCCACGTGGGAGTTCGACGGCCGTCTGCGCGCCGAGACGTTCGCGAACCTCGTCGAGGAATATGGCGGCACCGAGCTGACGGCGAACGACCGTGCTCTCTTCGACAAGGTCGCGGCGACGAGCCACCTCGTCGTGGACGTCGGGCAGGAGGACGCCCTGCCGCGAAAGCTCGAGCTCACGCTCGACCCGCCGAAGGATCTCCATTTCGACTCCGAGGACCTCGAGTCGTCCGACGGCGCCTTCTCGCTCACCGTGGAGCTCTCCGACTTCGGCGAGGAAGTCTCGTTCAGCCCGCCGACGAGCCCGAAGCCGCTCGACGAGCTGTTCGGTCAGCTCTTCGGCGTCATGGGCTGACCCGACTGGCCGAAAGGGCCCAACACCCTAACCAAAAGGCTCGTTCCTCTTCTCGCACGAGGTGCGAGCCTTTACGGATGCCGCCGAGAGGTGGGCGGAAGCGCGGTTTTTCGGGAGGCTCGACCATGGCACAAGGGCATCGTCGGTGGTGGGGACTAGGGGTAGCGGCCCTCTCGTTCGTGAGCCTCCTCTTCGGAGGCCCTACTGCAGGCGCGTCGAGTTACAGCATCGTGGCGGGCGGCGCTCCCGTGACGGTCACGACGACGGTCGCCAACGAGAACGCCACGCTGACGTTCCTTGGAACCGCAGGCCAGCGCGTCAGCCTGAAGGTGAGCGGGGTCACGATCGGGACGTCGACGACCGGAAGCCTCAAGGTCTCGATCACGAAGCCGGACGGGACGGCCCTCGTCGCGGCGACGAGCATGGGCACGAGCGGCGGCTACATCGACGTCAAGTCGCTCCCCGCCACAGGCACGTACACGATCCTCGTCGACCCGCAGCTAGCCGTCATCGGCTCGGCCACGCTGCAGCTCTACGACGTCCCTGCCGACCTGACCCCTTCCATCACCGCCGGGGGAGCACCCCTCACGGTCACGACCACGATTCCGGGCCAGAACGCGAAGCTCACCTTCGCGGGCACGGCCGGGCGGCGCATCAGCCTGACGGTAAGCGGGGTCACGATCGGGACGTCGACGACCGGAAGCCTCAAGGTCTCGATCACGAAGCCGGACGGGACCGCCCTCGTCACCGCCACGAGCATGGGCACGAACGGCGGCTTCATCGACGTCAAGTCGCTGCCCACCACGGGCACGTACACGATCCTCGTCGATCCGCAGAGCTTTGCGATCGGCTCGGCCACGCTGCAGCTCTACGACGTCCCCGCCGATGCGAGCGCCGCCATCACCGCCGGGGGAGCACCCGTCACGGTCACGACCACGATTCCGGGCCAGAACGCGAAGCTCACCTTCGCGGGCACGGCCGGGCGGCGCATCAGCCTGAATGTCGGGCCGGTCTGCTGCAGCCTCAAGGTCTCGATCACGAAGCCGGACGGGACGGCCCTCGTCGCGGCGACGAGCATGGGCACGAGCGGCGGCTACATCGACGTCAAGTCGCTCCCCGCCACAGGCACGTACACGATCCTCGTCGACCCGCAGCTAGCCGTCATCGGCTCGGCCACGCTGCAGCTCTACGACGTCCCTGCCGACCTGACCCCTTCCATCACCGCCGGGGGAGCACCCCTCACGGTCACGACCACGATTCCGGGCCAGAACGCGAAGCTCACCTTCGCGGGCACGGCCGGGCGGCGCATCAGCCTGACGGTAAGCGGGGTCACGATCGGGACGTCGACGACCGGAAGCCTCAAGGTCTCGATCACGAAGCCGGACGGGACCGCCCTCGTCACCGCCACGAGCATGGGCACGAACGGCGGCTTCATCGACGTCAAGTCGCTGCCCACCACGGGCACGTACACGATCCTCGTCGATCCGCAGAGCTTTGCGATCGGCTCGGCCACGCTGCAGCTCTACGACGTCCCCGCCGATGCGAGCGCCGCCATCACCGCCGGGGGAGCACCCGTCACGGTCACGACCACGATTCCGGGCCAGAACGCGAAGCTCACCTTCGCGGGCACGGCCGGGCGAGGCATCGCCCTGAGCCTGAGCGGCGTGACCATCGGCCCGTCCACGACCTCGAGCCTCAAGCTCTCGATCACGAAGCCCGACGGCACCTCGTTCTTCGCGCCGGCTCTCTACGGCACCAACGGCACCTTCGTTGACACGCTCACGCTGCCCGTCACGGGCACGTATTCGATCCTGATCGACCCCGCGGCGGCCTCCATCGGCTCCGCCACGGTTCGGCTCTACGACGTCGATCCCGAGGCATCTGCCGCGATCACGCCCGGCGGCGCGCCCGTCTCGGTATCCCTCGGTCTCTACCAGAACGGCCGTGTGACCTTCGCCGGGATCGCGGGCGAGCGCGTGAGCATGAACATCGGCTTCGTCCCGACCGCGTGCTGCACCGTCAACGTCTCGATTCTCAATCCGAACGGGACCCGCCTCGTAAATCCGATTGCCGTCGCGTCCGGGCAGGTGCTGATGGATGCCAAGACGCTCCCGACCACGGGCACCTACACGATCGTGGTCGATCCGTACCAGACCGCGGCGGGAACCGTCACGTTGACGCTCTTCGACCTGCCTCCTGACGTCAGCGCGACCGCCACCCTCGGCGGGCCCGCCGTAACCCTCACGACAGTCGCAGCCGGACAGAATGCTCGGGCGCTGTTCACAGGCACAGCCGGGGACGGCGTCATCGTGCGGACCGGGCCTGCAAACTGCTGCAGCACCTCGGTCTCGGTCTTGAAGCCGGACGGGACGACGCTCGTCGGCCCCTTCTCCTTCACGACCGCGGGAGGCTTCATCTACACGAAGCTCACAGTTTCGGGGACGTACGCGGTCGTCGTCGACTATCAGGGCACCTCGCTCGGGAGCACCAGCGTCTCGGTTGGTCTGGACAACACGCCGCCGTCGGCTCCGACGTTGACGTTGAGCACGTCGACCCCGGACGCTTTCGTGCAGGGAGCGACGGTCTTCTACCGCCCGGCCGCGGCGACGGGAATGTTCACCGTCACCGCCAACGTCACCGATGGCGGCTCGGGGGTCCAGAAAGTGACCTTCCCCGGACTGAGCGCCGGTCTCACGCCGACCACGGGCGCCACGGACACGGCATCGCCGTACCTCCAGAACTATTCGTGGACCGCCGGCGCCACGTTCTCGAGCTCCACGAACACGGTGACCGCATACGACAAGGTCGGGAACACATCGACGGCGACGTTCACGGTCAGGCCGGACTCTGCAGCCCCCACGACGACCGACAACACCGCGTCGATCGGAAATGCCTGGAAGAACACGAACCAGACCGTCACCCTGACGCCGAGCGACGGAACGGGGTCCGGGGTCGCCGCCACGTACCGCACGACCAATGGCTCCACGCCGACGACGTCTTCGCCAACCGGCACCGCGGTGGCCTTGACCAGCGACGGCGTCTACACGATCAAGTATTTCTCGGTCGACAACCTGTCCAACACCGAGGCGGTCCAGACCGCATCGACTCAGATTCGGATCGACAAGACGGCGCCGACGGTGACGATGACGGCGCCGCCGGCATCCATTCGCAACGGTCAGGCGCTCACGGCGACTGCCTCGGACGCGTCGTCCGGCGTCGCCTCGGTCACATATCTGTACTGCGCCGGCGCCGCATGCACCCCTAATACGACGATCGGGACGAGCACGACGGGGCCAAGCTACTCGACCACATGGTCCGCGCAGCCTGCAGACGGCCCGTATCAGCTGCTCGCGCGTGCAACCGATGTCGCCGGAAACGTCACCGACTCCGCGAAGCGCAGCGTGACGGTCGACAACTCTGCGCCGGCGGCGCCCAACCTGACATCTACGCCGGCCAACCCGTCGAACTCGACCGCACCGTCCTTCTCGTTCACGGGAGAAGTGGGTGCCACGTTCCAATGCGCGCTCGACGGCGCGGCGTTCGCCTCCTGCACGAGCCCGCGAGCTTACAGTGGCCTGGCGGCCGCGAGCCACACGTTCCAAGTGCGGCAGACCGACACGGCAGGGAACACGGGAGTGGCAGCGAGCTACACGTGGACGATCGACACGACCGCTCCGGGAGCGCCGAGCATCACGGTGGGCCCGACCGGGCTGATCAATCAAACCTCGGCCTCCTTCTCCTTCACCGGAGAGGCGGGTGCCAGCTTCCAATGCGCCCTCGACGGCGCGGCGTTTGCGGCCTGCACGAGCCCGAAGGCCTACAGCGGTCTCGCTGACGGTGCCCATACGTTTCAGGTGCGCCAGATCGACACCGCCGGTAACACCGGCCCCGCGGCAAGTCGAAGCTGGACGGTCGATGCCACGGCGCCCGCGGCGCCGACGATCACGGTTGGTCCGACCGGGCAAACCAACCAAACCTCGGCCTCGTTCACGTTCACGGGCGAAGCGGCCGCCACGTTCGAGTGCTCCCTCGACGGCGCGGCGTTCACCTCCTGCGCGAGCCCGAAGCCATATTCCGGTCTTGCGGAGGGCGCTCACACGTTCCAGGTGCGCCAGACGGACACCGCCGGAAACACCGGCGCGGCAGCGAGCCGAAGCTGGATAGTCGACACGACCGCTCCGGCAGCGCCGACGATCACGGTGGGCCCGACCGGGCTGACGAATCAAACCTCGGCCTCCTTCTCCTTCACCGGAGTGAGGCGCGGCTAGCGAAGCCTTCCGAGTGCTCCCTCGACGGCGCGGCGTTCGACCGTCCTGCGCGAGCCCGAAGACCTACAGCGGGCTGGCTGACGGTGCCCACACGTTCCAGGTGCGTCAAGTCGACACCGCCGGCAACACGGGACCGGCGTCGAACCGCGCGTGGACGGTGGACAGCACGCCTCCGGACACTGTTATCGACGCCGCCCCGAGCGACCCGAGCACAGCCGACGTCGGCTTCGACTTCAGCAGCCCTGACGGCGGCGTCGCGTTCGAGTGCGAGCTCGACGGTGGCGGCTTCAGCGTTTGCTCGAGCCCGGCGTCCTACGCGGGGCTGGCAAGCGGGCCGCACACCTTTGACGTTCGCGCTATCGACTCGGCCGGCAACGTCGATCCGACCCCCGCCTCTTTCACCTGGTCGGTGAGCTAGCGCTGCGTGGCCCGAGCACAGGAAGCTTCGGATCGATGAAGCCGAGGTAGAGGAGGACGACCGCCGCGGCGATGAAGACCGCCGTCGGCGCAGCCCCGAGCCCCGCGACGGCGCTGCCCGTGGCCGCGACTGCGACACCCGCCAGGATGAGGCCGTTGCCGACGGGCCGGCGGCGAATAGTCGAGAGGGCGATCACGACCACGGCCAGCGTGCCCAGCGAGTTCCCGAGGATGGCGACGAGCCGGGCGGGCCAGAAGTCCAGGTGCTCCTGCGCCTCCGGGATCGAGCTGCCCATGACCGGCGCCGTCAGCGGGACCGCGAGGGCGATCCCGACCGCGAGCCCGGTGTAGAGGAAGCCGAGCGGTGCCGCCCAGCGCCGTCCGGAGAGGAGCAGCGAGCCGACGCCGAGGAGCGGCGCCGTGAGGAGGCCCCCGCAGAGGTAGTAGACGCGGAAGGAGCGGTCGTCCCAGCCGGCCGCGGCGCCCCAGGCGAGGGCAGCCGACGCGGCCGCGTAGGCGAGGAGCGAGGCCGACCACGCGGCGAGCTGCGGCGCTCGCCGCGTCCTCCAGCGGCCCAGCAGGTCGCCCGCGAGTCGGAGCGCGAGGAGCGCAGCCGCGAATGCAAGCAATGCCTCCATACCGTCAGTTAACCTCAGCGAAGATGCCTGAGAAGCGCTACCTCGTCACTCCGGGCCCGACGCCGGTGCCGCCGGAGGTGCTCGCCGCGACGGCCGCGCCGATGATCCATCACCGCTCGCCGGACTTCCGCGGAACGCTCGAGCGCGTGACCGAGCGGCTGCAGCAGGTCTTCCGCACGGAGAACGACATCGTCCACCTCACCTCGGCAGGCACGGGCGCGATGGAGTCGGTCTTCCAGAACCTCTGCTCGCCGGGCGACCCCGTGCTCGTGGTGTCGCACGGCTTCTTCGGCGAGCGCTTCGCCGCCCAGGCCGAGGTGTACGGCTGCAAGCTGACCCACCTTCGCTACGCGTGGGGCGAATCGCCGAATCCGGACGAGGTCGGCGCGCAGCTCGAGGAGATGGGCGGAGCCAAGGTCGTCCTCCTGACGCATTCCGACACCTCGACCGGGGTCGTCTCCGACGTCCAGTCGATCGCCGAGCGGATCTCGGGCTCGGACGCGCTCGTCGTCGTCGATGCGATCTCGAGCCTCGCGGCGGTGCCGCTCGAGACCGACGCGTGGGGCCTGGACGTGGTCATCACGAGCTCGCACAAGGCGCTCATGAGCCCGCCCGGCCTTGCGTTCGTCTCCGTTTCCGAGACCGCCTTCGAGGCCTCGCGGTCGGCGACTTCGCCGCGCTACTACTTCGACTGGGAGCGCGCCCGCGCCGCCCAGGAGAAGGGCGAGAACCCCTTCTCGCCGGCCATCTCGCTCTTTCTCGGCGTCGACGTGGCGCTCGGGATGATCCTGGAGGACGGGCTCGAGGCCGCGTTCGAGCGCCACGTGCGTCTCGGCCGCGCTGCGCGCGCGGGCGTGAAGGCGATGGGGCTCGAGCTCTTCTCGCCGGACGAAGACCGTTCGGCCGTCGTGACGGCGATCAAGATGCCCGAGGAGATCGACGGCGGATCGATCGTCCTCTCGATGCGCGAGCGCTCCGGCGTGACGATCATCGGCGGCCAGGGCGAGCTCCGCGGGAAGATCGTGCGGTTCGGGCACATCGGCTACATCGACGTCTTCGACGTGACGACGGCGCTCGCGGCTCTCGAGCTCGCGATGGCAGAGGCCGGGGCGGACATCGAGCGCTCCGCCGCCGTGACCGCGGCGCTCGAGGCGTATGCCGAGCCCGTTTCCGTGTGATTCTCGCGTCCCTCGCCGCCTCCGACAGCCCGGCAAAGCCGGGCTTTGGCGGAGGCTGGTGCCGCTGGCGGCAGGATCCGGCGCTCGCGGCACTTGTCCGTGCTGAGCACTGTCCATCGCGCCGCTCGCTTGGCTCCTTTGCCCGCGACACCCGAGGAACGTGAGAGTTCTCGTTCGCGAACCCATAGCCGCGGCGGGGATCGACCTCCTGCGCGAGCGCTTCGACGTCGATGTGGACCCGGACGGCGACCTCGCCGCGCGGATCGGCGACTACGACGCGATCATCATCCGCAGCGGCACGCACCTCGACGCCGGCCTGATCGAGAAAGCGACGAAGCTCAAGGTGATCGGCCGGGCCGGGGTGGGGATCGACAACGTCGATCTCGACGCGGCCTCGCGGCGCGGAATCGTGGTCGCGAACGCGCCGGAGTCCACCATCGTCTCGGCGGCGGAGCACACGCTCGGTCTCCTGCTCGGCCTCTCGCGCTCGATTCCGCAGGCCCACGCCGCGCTCAAGGAAGGCCGCTGGGACCGCTCGCGGTTCGCCGGCCACGAGCTCGCCGGGAAGACGCTCGGCCTCGTCGGCTTCGGCCGCATCGGGCGGCAGGTGGCGCGGCTCGCGCGCGGCCTGGACATGCAGGTCCTCGCCTTCGATCCCTACGTGAGCGCCGAGCGCTTCGCCGAGCTCGGCGTCGACCGGGTCGAGACGCTTCCCGAGCTCCTCGCGGCCTCCGACTTCGCCTCGCTCCATCTCACGCTCACCGAGGACACCCATGGGCTCATCGGACGGGAGGAGCTCGCGGCGGCGAAGGACGGGATCAAGCTGGTCAACGCCGCCCGTGGCGAGCTCGTGGACGAGGAGGCGCTCGTCGAGGCGCTCGGCTCCGGCAAGGTCGCCGGCGCCGCGCTCGACGTCTTCGCCGAGGAGCCGTACTCCGGGCCGCTCCTCGGGCTCGACAACGTCGTCGTCACGCCGCACCTCGCCGCCTCGACCGAGGAGGCTCAGGACCGCGCAGGCGTGATCGTGGCGGAGCAGGTCGCCGCCGCTCTGGAGGGCCGCGTGGTCACGAACGCGGTCAACGTCCCCGCGGTCGCCGCGGACGAGGTCGGCTTCCTCGGCCCGTTCCTGCCGCTCGCCGCGAAGCTGGGAGCACTCGCGGTGGAGCTCGCCGATTCGAGCCCGACGCGGCTCGACTTCGCCTATCTGGGCGAGCTGGCCGAGCACGACACGCGGCTCCTCACCGTCGCGGCGCTCAACGGCGCCTTCCAGGGCCGGGTCGAGCAGGCGGTCAACTACGTGAATGCGCCGCTCCTCGCGGCCGAGCGCGGCATCGAGGTGACCGAGGAGCGCCGGCGGGCGTCCCGCGACTTCACGAGCCTCGTACGCGTGACGGCGGTCGCGGGCGATCAGGAGGTCGTCGTCGCGGGCACGCCGCTCGGCCGCGACGCCGAGCCGCGGCTCGTGCGCGCGCTCGGCTACGAGATCGAGATCGACCTCGCCCCGTTCATGCTCTTCGCAGTGAACGACGACCAGCCGGGGCGCATCGGCCGGCTGGGCACCCTGCTCGGCGAGGCGCACGTGAACATCGCCAACATGGCCGTCTCGCGGCGCTCGCAGAGCGCGAAGGGCGCCCTCATGGCGCTCACACTGGACAGCACCCCGGAGCCCGAGGTGCTCGAACGCGTCGAAGCCGAGCCGGGCTTCACCGATGTTCGTTTCATCGACTTGAGCAAAGCTTGAGCGCTTGGCCGGAGCCGGTCGAGCGGGTCGCCGAGTTCCTCCGCAAGGTGGCCGTCGAGTCGCGCGTCGAGGAGTTCCCCGCGGGGACGCTGACCGCCGAGGATGCCGCCAATGCGGTCGGCTGCGACCTCGCGCAGATCGTCAAGTCCCTCGTCTTCATCTGCGACGGGAAGCCGGTGCTGGTCATGGTCGGAGGAGACCGGCGCGCCGACCGCGCCAAGGTCGAGGCCGCGGTCCCGTGCGAGAAGGCGAAGATCGCAGGCCCCGACGAGGTCCGCTCGGCGACCGGGTTCGAGCCGGGCGCGGTCGCCCCGTTCCCGCTGCCGGCGATCCAGACCATCCTCGTCGACAACGAGCTGCTCATGCACGAGGTCGTCTGGACGGGCGCGGGCTCGCACCAGCACGTGCTCGCCATCGCCCCGTCCGACCTCGTCCGACTGACGCGCGCCCGTTCCGTCGACGCCGTCGCGGACGATGCGTAACCTAGGATATAGAACCATGCAAGAGACCGAAAAGATCTGGATGAACGGCGAGCTCGTCGACTGGGCCGATGCGAAGGTCCACGTCGGCGCGCACGGGCTCCACTACGGCTCCGGGGTCTTCGAAGGCATCCGCTGCTACGAGACCGACGACGGCCCGGCCGTCTTCCGGCTGACCGACCACCTGAAGCGGCTGGAGAACTCCGCCCGGCTCCTGCACATGGAGCTGCCATTCAGCGTGGACGACATGCGCGCGGCGACGCTCGAGCTCATCGGGGCGAACGGCCTCGCCGAGTGCTACATCCGCCCGATCGCCTTCTACGGCTACGGCGAGCTCGGCGTGCACCCGCGCTCGAACCCGGTCGACGTCGTGATCATGAGCTGGCCGTGGGGCGCGTACCTCGGCGAAGAGGCTCTCACGCAGGGGATCAGCGCGAAGGTGTCCTCCTGGAAGCGCGTTGGCCCGAACACGATCCCGCACGTCTCGAAAGCGACCGGCATCTATCTGAACTCGATGCTCGCCGTGATCGAGGCGACGAACGCCGGCTATGCCGAGGCCATCCTCCTGACGGACGAGGGCCTCGTGGCCGACGGCTCCGGCGAGAACATCTTCGTCGTCAAGGACGAGATCATCTCGACCCCGCACCTCTCGACGTCGATCCTCCCGGGGATCACCCGTCAGAGCGTGATGGAGATTGCCCAGGCGCACGGATACGCGGTGCACGAGGGCCCGCTGATCCGCTCCGACCTCTACCTCGCGGACGAGGTCTTCATGACCGGGACGGCCGCCGAGGTCACTCCCGTGCGCGCGGTCGACGACCACGAGATCGGCCCGCCCGGCCCGGTGACGAAGGCGATCCAGTCGACCTTCTTCGACGTCGTGCGCGGCCGGGACGAGCGCTGGACTCGTTGGCTGGAGTACGCGGCCAAGGCCCCGGCGGGCTCCTGACCGCCGAGATCGGGCTCTCCGCTCCCTGGCTCGAGGAGCGGGAGGAAGAGCTCGTCCTGGAGACGCTTCGCTCCGGGCAGCTCTCGCTCGGGCCCATGATCGACCGCTTCGAGCAGGCGCTGGCCGAAAGGGTCGGCGCACCGTACGTCGCCGCGGTCTCGAGCGGTACGGCGGGGCTCCATCTCGCCGTGCGCCTGGCCGGACTGGGGGAGGGGGACGAGGTCGTCACGACGCCGTTCTCCTTCGTCGCGTCCGCGAACTGCGTCCTCTACGAAGGCGCTACCCCCGTCTTTGCCGACATCGACGCGCGCACGCTGAACCTGGACCCGGCCGCGGTCGAGGCGGCGATCACGCCGCGCACGAAGGCGATCCTTCCGGTCGACATCTTCGGCTACCCGGCGGAGTACGCCGAGCTCGAGGCGATCGCCGAGCGCCACGGGCTCGCCCTGATCGAGGACGCCTGCGAGGCGCTCGGAGCCGAATACCAGGGCCGGCCGCTCGGCTCACGCGGCGCGCCTGCTGTCTTCGCCTTCTACCCCAACAAGCAGATGACGACGGGCGAGGGCGGCGCGGTCGCCGTGCAGACCGAGGAGGAGTGGGTGCTCCTGAAGAGCCTCTCCAACCAGGGGCGCAGCGACTCCGGCGAATGGCTCACGCACTCGCGCCTCGGCTACAACTACCGCCTCGACGACATCTCGGCCGCGCTCGGGTTGGCGCAGGTCGAGAAGCTCGACCGCATCCTCGAGCTCCGTGCCGAGGTCGCCGCGCGCTACGCGGAGCTCCTGGGCGAGATCGAAGGCGTCGAGATTCCGCTCGCGGACGACGCCGACCACAAGCGGTCGTGGTTCGTCTACGTCGTCCAGGTCGCCGAGGGGATCGAGCGGAACGGCGTCATGGCGAAGCTGGGCGAGCAGGGCATCGCCTCGAAGCCATACCTCCCGTCGATCCACCTGCAGCCCTACTGGCGCGAGCGGTTCGGGACCAAGGAGGGGATGTTTCCGGTTTCCGAGGAGACGAGCCGCCGCTCGCTCGCGCTTCCGTTCCACACCCGCCTCGAGCGCGCCGACCAGGAGCGAGTGGCCGAGGTGCTTGCCTCGTCCCTGCGATAATCAGGACATGGCCGACGGCGCCCCCAAGATGGTCTTTCTCGGGTTCGGGAAGTTCGCGCGTGCGGACAAGATCTACGCCCTCGAGCCGCTGACGGGCGGCGACCGCGGCGACGGCCGCCGGACGCGCGTGTGGGTGGAAGGGATCGCCGAGCCGATCGTCGCCTCGCGCACGGAGCGCTCGATCCTCGGTGAGATGGGCATCCGCGACGCGGGCCGCGTCCAGATCCTCGACGACGCCGTGAAGCTCGCCGAGCGCATCGTCGAAGATGCGGGCAAGGGACGGGTCGACCTCGCCGACCTCGACCGGCGGGCGCGCAAGCTTCTCGAGGCGACCGCGAACCCGAGCGACGACGACCAGCTCTTCTAGCGCGTGGCGCTCGACCGCGAGTTCTTCGCGCGGAGCGTGCACGAGGTCGCGCCCGACCTGATCGGCTGCACGCTGCTCGTCGACGGGGTCGGCGGCCCGATCGTCGAAGTCGAGGCCTACGACCACGAGGATCCGGCGAGTCACGGCTTTCGCGGCGAGACGGCGCGCAACCGCTCGATGTTCGGCCCGCCGGGCCACGCCTACGTCTACCGCTCCTACGGCATCCACTGGTGCCTCAACCTGGTCTGCGAGGAAAAGGGTGTCGCGGCCGCGGTGCTCCTTCGTGCGCTCGAGCCGGCGCACGGGGTCGGGGAGATGCGCGCCCGCCGGGACCTCGACGAGCCCCGCCTTCTCTGCTCGGGCCCGGGCCGCCTCTGCCAGGCACTCGCCGTGACGGGGGAGCACGACGGACTGCCGCTCAACCGCCCTCCCTTCGAGCTCCGTGCGCGCAAGGGAGAGCCTGAGGTCGTCACCGGACCGCGGGTCGGGATCACGCAGGCCGCCGACCTTCCGTGGCGTTACGGCCTGGCCGGCTCGCCCTATCTTTCGCGCGGTTTCCGGGTCAGCGCCCGACGACCAGCTTGATCGTCATGTTCTCGACCGAGGCGAGCCCGGCCTTCGGGAACTGCTGCAGAACGCGGTCGGGCTTCCCTTCCGCGTAGGTCTGCACGAGCCCCGCCAGGTGGTGGCGGGCGAGCTTCTTCCGTGCGGCCTCGAGACTGAGGCCGGTCACGTCCGGGATGCGGCCGTTGACCGCCACCGGGACGACGACGCGCACGGTGTCGAAGGAAGACAGCGTGCCCCTGGCCGGGATCTGCGCGACCACGCGTCCGAGCCGTTCGCCTCCCTCCGCCGGCCGGGTGACCACTTCGACCGTCAGCGGCATGCCTTCGAGCCGGATCTTGGCGTCCGCGAGCTTCGCGCCGACGACGGGCGGCACGTCGACCTCGTTCGGCTTGCACGGCGCCTGCTTCGTCGGCTCCGAGCCGGCGACGTAGGTGACGAGGTGCCCGTCGTGGCAGTTGCCGTTGTCGAGCAGCCACTGGTTGTTGCGATAGACGACGTCGCGCGCGACCGTCGATTCGTAGGCCGGGGAGGGGAAGCTCTCCGGCGGGTCGTTCTCGGCCTTGAGCGCCTTCTCGACGAAGCTCTTCCAGATGAGCGCGGGGTAGGTACCGCCCGCGACCGGCCCGCCCTCGAACTGGGTCAGCATCGGGACGAGCTTGTTCGGATACCCGACCCAGACCGCGACCGCGAGCTGCGGCGTGTAGCCCACGAACCAGGCGTCACCGTAGTTCTCCGTCGTGCCAGTCTTGCCCGCGACGATCCTGTCCGTGAGGGCGGCGCGCTTCCCGGTTCCCGTCGTGACGACGTTCTGGAGGATGGAGTTGAGCGTCGCCGCGTCGTTCGGGTCGAGGACTTGCTTGTCGACCGGCTCGTTCTTCTCGACACGGTTCCCCTCGACGACCTTCGTCACGGCTCGCGGAGTGTTTCCGAGGATCGAGCCGTCGACGCGGACTCCGTTGTGCGCGAACGTCGAGAATGCGCGCGCCATCTCGAGCGGGTTCACCGCTTCGGCGCCGAGCCCGATGGCGAAGTAGTCGTTCAGCGGGCTCTGGATCCCGAGCCGCTTCGCCATCGCAGCCACGTGCCCGGGCCCGACCTGTGCCGTCAGCTGCGCGTAGACCGAGTTGTCGGAGTAGGTCGTCGCGTCGACGAGGTCGATCGTCCCGAGATAGGAGTTCTCGTAGTTGTGCACCGACCAGAGCTTGTCCCCGAGGTTGATCACGGTCGGCTGCGAGGTGAACTGGGTCTGCGGCGAGATGCCTTCGCTGAGCGCGGTCGCGAGCACGAACGGCTTGAAGGAGGAGCCGGGCTGGCGCTCGCCCTGTACCGCGAGATTGAACTGGCTCTTCTTGTAGTTGCGCCCGCCGACCATCGCGAGCACACGCCCGTCGCGCGGGTCGATCGCGACGAGCGCCGCAGCCGGGTCTTCCCGTTCCGGAAGCCACTCGTCGATCGCTTCCGCGGCGAGCCGCTGCAGGTCGAGGTCGATGGTCGTGTAGACCTTGAGCCCGCCGCCGAAGACCTTCCCGGAGCCGTAGTAGGGGACGAGCTGCTGCTTCACGTACTCCGCGAAGTAGCCCTGCCGGCCGGCCGTGACGGGCAGGTGGATGTCCTTGGGCTTCGGCAGCTTCTGCGCGTCGGCGGTCAGCTGCTCCTTCAGGGTGATCAGGCCCTCGTCGCGCATCATCTGGAGGACGATGCGCCGGCGTGCCTCCGCGGCCTTCGGGTTCGTCGCGGGGTCGTAGGCGCCGGGGCTCGCCGGCAGGCCCGCGAGGAGGGCGGACTGCGCAAGCGTCAGGTCACGCGCGTGCTCGTGGAAGTAGACGCGCGCAGCCATCTCGATCCCGTACGCGCCGTTCCCGAAGTAGATGGTGTTCAGGTAGGCGGTGAGGATCCGGTCCTTCGACCACTTGCGCTCGAGTTGCCACGCGAGCGCCGCCTCCTTGAGCTTCCGGCTGATCGTCCGCTCCTGGTGCGTGTACGTGTTCTTGACGAACTGCTGCGTGATCGTCGAACCGCCCTCGACGACCGCTTTGTGGCTGACGTCGGCCCAGACCGCGCGGAGGATGCCGCGGTAGTCGACGCCCTGGTGCTCCCAGAAGCGGCGGTCCTCGACCGCGACGATCGCCTGCTTCATGAGCGGCGAGATGTCGTCGCTCGCCACCACGATCCGGCTCTCGTCGCCGCGCAGCGTGGCGAGGACGGTCTTGCCGTCGGAGGCGTAGATGTAGCCGAGCTGCTGCGGGCGTTTGCTCGTCGACGGCTCGAGCGCCGCGACGTCGCTCGCGATCGCACTCACCAGGCCGAAGACGAAGGAGACGAGCGAGACGAATACGAGGACGCTGAGCAGCGCAAGAAATCTGAGCTTGCGGATCCTGCGGCGCTTGGGAGGGCGACTGCTTCGTCGGAACGGCACGAAGTGCGTGATTCTAGCCCGGGCGTTACGCCCCGGACGCGGTGAACTGCACGTCGCCCGTCGGCGCGTCGACTCCGCCCGCGGGCTCGATGGTCACCGCGACAGTCGCGCCCTGCGGAACTGCTCGCGTCAGCGCAAACGCCGTCTGCGTTCCCCCTCCGGAGAAGATCCCCGCCGGCTGTGGGGTGTCGTCCTGGATCACCCAGGCTTCGTAGGTCTTGCCCGCGGGCGCGGGTGCGAGCCCGTTCACGATCAGGGCCGCATCTCCGTCGGGCGTGACGACGAGCCGGCCGTCGGCCCCGGTCAGTGCGAGAGCCTGGGGCCTCTCCGCGAGCTCGTTGTGGAGGGAGGCGGCCCAGATCCCGAACACGATTGCCAGGATCGCCGCGACTGCGGCCACTGCCCCTGTTGCGCGCAGGACCCAGCGTGGGCGGAGCGGGACGACGTTCTCGCGCTCGCCGCGCGCTTCGTCGAGGATCCGCGCCCGAAGCCCGGGCGGAGGCTGCTGCGCCTCGACACCGTGCGCGAGCGACGCAGCCGTGTCGTGGAATGCAGACACCGTCTCCTGGCACTCCGCGCAGTGCGCGAGATGCTGCTCGAACTCCTCCCGCTCGTCTGCGCTCAGCGCATCGAGCGCATAGGCGGCGCTCAGCTCGTGAATTCCGGTGCGTTCCATTTTTCCTCTTCGTGTCCCGTCTCCTCGAGTAGCTCGCGGAGGCGGCTCAGCCCCGTGAACATTCTGCTCTTGACAGTGCCCAGGGGCTCGCCGAGGCGGTCGGCGAGCTCGGACTGCGTGAAACCTCCGTAGTAGGCGAGCTCGATCGCCTCCCGCTGCTGGTCGGGCAGGCGCTTGAGGGCCTCCTGCACCCGGGCGCGTTCGAGGCGAAGCCACGCCTCCTCCTCAGCAGTTCGGCCACCGGACTCAGGCTGCTCCTTGAGCGGGTCGGTCCTTCGTGTCTGCTCGCGGCGTACGACGTCGACGGCGCGCCGGTGGACGAGGGTGAGGATCCAGGTTCGCGCCTTCCCGCGCTCGGCGACGAAGCGGGAAGCCGTCCGCCAGACCGTGAGGAAGGCTTCCTGTACGGCGTCCTCGGCGAGGGCGGCGTCACGGACGACCCGAAGCGCGAGCCCGAAGGCGACGGCGCCGAACCGGTCGTAGAGCTCTGCGAGCGCACCCTCGTCCCCCCGCGCGAGCAGGGCCACGAGGGCTTCGTCCGAGAGGTGGGCGAGGTCACGGTCTTGTCCGGTGCGTTGGCGCACGGGGGATCCATTCAACGCTAACAGCGCCATCGTGCTCATTCGTTCGGGCCTCTTCTCCGGTTCGCCGAACCGATTTCCGGCCGCCGCCGAATACGCCGCGCAATCCCCTAAGGAGGAGAGGAATGAGAAGGATCGCTCTTGCGCTCCTGGTGGTCTCAGCGGTCGTCGCCGCCGTGGCCGTCGCGCTCGTGCGCGGCCCCGGACCGGAGGCGAGCCGCGCTTCCAGCCACCGAGAGGCGCCGCTCATCTCGAACGATCCGGCGGCGGACAACACGGACCTCTATGCGTTCGTGAGCCCCGACGCCCCGAACACCGTCACGATCGTCGCGAACTACGTCCCGCTCGAGCAGCCTGCCGGCGGGCCCAACTTCGCGAGCTTCGGCGACGACGTCCGCTACGAGATCAAGGTGGACAACAACGGAGACGGTAAGGAGGACATCACCTATCGGTTCCGGTTCCATACCACGACGAGGAATCAGAACACGTTCCTCTACAACACCGGCCCGATCGACACGCTCAGCGACCCGGACTGGAACGTCCGCCAGACCTACTCGGTCACGCGGATCACGAAGGACGGCTCGAAGGTACTCGGAACTGACATCCGCGTCCCGCCGGTCAACATCGGACCGCGCTCGACGCCCGACTACGGCGCGCTCGCAGACGCGGCTGTCACCGACCTTGACGGAACGAAGGTGTTCGCGGGCCAGCGTGACGACCCGTTCTACGTCGACCTTGGGTCGATCTTCGACCTCGCGGGTCTGAGGCCGTTCAACTCGCTCCACGACATCCCGCTTGCGAACGACTCGGGCGTCGACGGCGTGGGCGGTTACAACACGCACTCGATCGTGCTGCAGGTCCCGATCAAGCGCTTGACGAGGGATCACGAGCTGCACGCCGCAGACAGCCCGAAGGCCGTGATCGGCATCTACGCGACCGCCAGCCGCCAGCAGGTGCGCATCTTCCAGAGTGACGGCGGTGTTCGGAACGACGAGAAGTGGGTGCAGATCTCGCGTCTCGGCAACCCCCTGATCAACGAAGCCGTCATCCCTCGCGGGAAGAAGGACTTCTGGAACGCGTCCGACCCGTCGGACGATTCCCAGTTCCTTCGCTTCTACCGCTCGCCGGAGGTGACGAAGCTCGAGAACGCGCTCTACGACGCTCTCGACAACGCCAACGAGTCGAACCGCGACGACCTCGTCGCGATCCTGCTCACGGGCGTGCCCGGGCTGAACTTCACCGGGCAGACGAAGGCCGACCTCCTCCGCCTCAACACCGGCATCGCACCGACGGCGGACGTCGGCGACGGCAACCGTCTCGGCGTCCTGGCCGGCGACCTCGCCGGGTATCCGAACGGCCGCCGGCTCGAGGACGACGTCGTGGACATCGACCTCCGTGCGTTCGCGGAGGGCTACGGCGCCTTCCTGAACGGGCTCCTCGGGCTGCCGAACCGAAGCCCGAACAACATGCTCGGCGACGGCGTGAACGGAAACGACCGGATGTTCCGGGTCGATTTCCCCTATGTCGCGACGCCGTTCTCCGGCTACGAGGCGGTTCCCCCGACCCCCATGGGCGGTCCGTAGGACGACAAGCGGAAGGGGCCTGCACGTGGAGTCGCAGGCCCCTTCCTCACTGGAGAGGACGCGATGAGGAAAAAGGCTTCGGTGGTGCTCGCGGCGGTCGGCGTCGCTGCGGCGGCCGCTCTCTTCGGCGGCGTGCTCGGCGGAAACCGCGCCGAGGGCACGGTGACCTATGCCGACCCGGCGGCGGCGGCCCGGCTCGTTGGAGGCTTCGCACCGCCCGGAGACACCGAGGCGTACGTCGCGGAGCTCGAGCGCCGGGTGGCAGGGCACTCGGGGGACGCGCAGGGCCTCATGCTCCTCGGCCTCGCCTACCAGCAGCGTGCCCGGGAGACGGGCGACCCCGGCTACTACCCACGCTCGGAGGAGGCGCTCGAGCGTTCGCTCGCAGCGTCGCCGGAAAACGATCTGGCTCTGACGGGGCTCGCCGCTCTCGCCGCCTCAAGGCATCGCTTCGAGGACGCCCGCTCGCTGGCGGAGAAGGCCGTTGATCTCAACCCGAGGAGCGCCGAGGCCTACGGCGTCCTCGGCGACTCGCTCGTCGAGCTGGGCCGATACAAAGAGGCCTTCGCGCGCTTCGACCGGATGGCGTCGCTGAAGCCTACGCTCGCGTCGTATTCGCGCGTCTCGTATGCGCGTGAGCTGCTCGGCCGGCCGCGGGCGGCGATCGTGGCGATGAAGCTCGCGGTCGAGGCGGGCGCGGGGACGGGGGAGCCCGCCGCGTGGGCGCTCGTTCAGCTCGGGAACCTCTACTACGACACGGGCCGGCTACACTTCGGCGGAGCGAAGCTACCGCGAGGCGCTCGTGCGCTTTCCCGGCTACGTGCACGCGGAAGCCGCGCTCGGGCGGGTGGCTGCGGCGCGCGGTCGGTACGACGCGGCAGCCCGCCTCTACGGACGCGCGGTGGCGAAGCTTCCGCTGCCGCAGTACGAAGCCTCGCTCGGCGACGTCCTCAGGCTCGCCGGGAGGGACGCGGCGGCCGACAACGCCTACGCCGTCGTCGATGCGACGGAGAAGCTCCTGCGGGCGAACGGAGTCCGGACGGAACTCGAGACCGCTCTCTTCGATCTCGACCACGGCCGAGACGCCGCCGATGCGCTCGCCCGTGCGACAGACGCCTACCGCGAGCGCAAGTCGATCGACGGCGACGACGTCCTCGGCTGGGCGTTCTACAAGAACGGGCGCTGCGGCGAAGCGCTCGCGCATTCGAGGCGCGCGCTTCGACTCGGGACGCATGACGCCCTGAAGATCTTCCACCGCGGGATGATCGAGCTCTGCCTCGGTCGCCGCGCCGAGGGCCGCGCCTCGCTCAGGCTCGCGCTCCGAATCAACCCGCATTTCTCCCTGCTGTACGCGCCGCTCGCGAGGGAGGCGCTGCGATGAAGAGGCTTTTCGTCGTCTTCGCCGCCCTGATCGCGCTTGCCGCGCCGTCGGCCGCCTCCGCCCACCCGCTCGGCAACTTCACGGTCAACCGCTTCGCGGCCGTCGAACTGTCGGGGCGGGACGTGTTCGTCCATTACGTCCTCGACCTCGCCGAGATCCCGACGGTGCAGGAGGGGGACAGCGTGCGCGCCACGGGCTTCGACGCCGAGGTCGCGCGCCGGCTCGACCTCGAGCTCGACGGTCGTCGCGCGGAGCTCGTCCCCGTGAAACACAAGGTCTCCGAGCGGCCGGGTGCGGGAGGGCTCCCGACACTGCGCTTCGAGGCTGTCTACCGCGTCACCGACCCCGGCGATTCGAGCAGCCTCGTGTTTCACGATACGAACTTCGCCGGCCGGGTCGGCTGGAGGGAGATCGTCGTCCGAGCTGCTGACGGGGTGCGTCTCGTCTCATCCGACGTCCCGGCCGAGAGCGCGAGCGACGACCTTCGCGCTTACCCGCGGGACCTGCTGCGCTCGCCGCTCGATGTCACCTCCGCCGGCGCACGGTTCGTCCTCGGGCCCGGCCCGGGAACCCCACCTTCTTTCACGGGCGCGGCTGCACCGGAAGGGTCTGCGGGGTCATTCGAGTCGCTGGTTGAACGCGAGAACGTCGGACCCGGCGTAGTCCTCCTGTCGCTTCTTATCGCCGCGTTCTGGGGCGCCGCGCACGCGCTGAGCCCCGGGCACGGCAAGGCGATGGTCGCTGCGTACCTGGTCGGCTCGCGCGGGACTCCGCGGCACGCGCTCTTGCTCGGCCTGACCGTGACCGCTACGCACACGGCTGGCGTCTTCGCGCTCGGGCTCGTGACCCTCGCCCTGTCGGAGCTCATCGTCCCGGAGCAGCTCTATCCGTGGCTCAACCTCGTTTCCGCGCTCCTCGTCGTGGGCGTGGGAGTGAGTGTGCTGCGCGCCCGCCTCAGGCGCTGCCACGCGCACCACCATCACCACCAGCACGCGGACCGGAGCCTTCGGGATCTCCTCGCAGTCGGGATCTCCGGCGGCTTGCTCCCATGCCCGACTGCGCTGGTCGTCCTGCTCGCGGCCATCTCGCTGCACCGCGTCGGCTACGGGCTCGTCCTCATCGTCGCGTTCAGCCTCGGCCTCGCCGGTGCGATGACCGCGGTCGGGCTCGCGGCCGTCAGTGCGAGGCGCTTTCTCCGCAAGAAGAACTTCGAGGGGCGGATCGTGCGCGCGTTGCCCGCCGTGAGCGCTGCGCTGATTCTCGTGCTCGGTCTCGCCATGACGACCCGCGCGCTTCCGGGAGTGCTGTGATGCTGGACGGCTGGATCGCGGGACTCTCCGACGGGACGACGATCTGGCTCGTCCTGCTCGTTGCAGTCCTGCTCGGCCTTCGGCACGCGACCGACCCGGACCACCTCGCTGCGGTGACGACACTCGTTGCGGGCGGCAAGACACGGGTCGCCCGCCAGGCGGGGGAGCTCGGTCTGGCGTGGGGCGCGGGGCACGCGACGACGCTCTTCGTCTTCGGGCTGCCGATCCTGCTCCTCAACCGCTACCTCCCGGTGCCGGTCGAGCAGGGGGCCGAGACCGCCATCGGCCTCGTGATCGTCTACCTCGGCGTGCGCCTGATCGTGCGCTGGAAGCGCGGGGCTTTTCACCCGCACGGAGACGGGACCCACGTGCACGTGCCGGCGCGAACGCGTCTCGGCGCCTACGGGATCGGGCTCGTGCACGGCCTGGGAGGAAGCGGGGGAGTCGCCGTATTGGTGCTCGCGTCCGTGAGCTCGACCGCCTTGGCGGTGGTCGCTCTCGTGCTTCTGGCCGTCTTCACGGCGGTCTCGATGTGCCTCCTCTCGACGGGCTTCGGCCGGGCCCTTGTGTCGGCGCGCCTTCGCGGCGCTTTCGGCGCCGTCGCACCCGCTCTCGGCGCCCTCAGCCTCGCGTTCGGGATCTGGTACGCCTCGGCCGCGTGGAGCCCGATCCCGTACGTCTTCTGAGGGTGCATAGAATCGCCGCCCATGGCGGCCGGTATCGCAGAGCTGACCCGGAACGCGGTCGACGTCCTCCCCGAGGGCGAGCTCGAGCGCAAGCTCGCGCTCGGCCGGCCCCTGCGCGTGAAGCTCGGGATCGACCCGACCGCGCCGGACGTCCACGTCGGCCACGCCATCCCTCTCCAGCGCATGGCGGCCTTCCAGAGCGCCGGACACACTGGCGTCCTGATCGTCGGTGACTACACGGGGCGGATCGGCGACCCCTCCGGCCGCTCGGCGGAGCGGCCCGTTCTCTCCGACGAGGAGATCGACGCGAACGCCAAGCGCTACTTCGAGCAGGCCGCGCAGATCATCGACCCGGAGAAGACGGAGGTGCGCTTCAACGGCGAGTGGCTCGCCAAGCTCGACTTCGCGGAGGTCGTCCGGCTCACACGCACGATCACGGTTGCACGGCTGCTCGAGCGCGACGACTTCGAGCAGCGTTTCTCGGCCAAGACCCCGATCTCGGTCTCGGAGCTCCTCTATCCCTTCATGCAGGCCTACGACTCGGTCGCCATCGAGGCGGACGTCGAGCTCGGCGGGACCGACCAGCTCTACAACCTGCTCGCCGGCCGCGACGTGATGCAGGCGTACGGGCTCGAGCCGCAGGTCGCGCTCACGACTCCGCTCCTCATGGGCACGGACGGGCGCAAGATGAGCGCCTCGCTCGGCAATTACATCGGGCTCGCGGAGCCTCCCGAAGGAGCAGTTCGGGAAGACGATGCGGATCTCCGACGAGGCCCTGCCGGAGTACTACCGCCTCGTGATGGAGTCGGAGTCGATCCGACCACGCTCGACCCGATGGAGGCCAAGCTCGCGCTTGCGCGCTTCGTCGTCGGCCGCTCGCACGGAGAAGAGTCAGCGGGCGAGGCGGAGGCGCATTTCACCCGCGTCGTGCGCCAGGGGCAGGCTCCTGACGAGGTTCCCGAGGCGGAGATCCCCGCCGGCGACCCCGTCCATCTGCCGGCACTCCTCGCCGAGCTCGGGCTCACGCCGTCCACGAGCGAGGCCCGCCGCCGGATCTCCCAGGGCGGCGTGCGCCTGAACGGCGAGCCGGTGACCGATCTCGACGTGCCGCGAGCGTCCCTGGAGGGGGCGCTTCTACAGGCCGGGAAGCGGCAATTCATCAGGCTTCGCGTTTCTTGACGCTCAGGCGATCGCTGCTATCATGCGTCGGCTGTCGGAAACGGCTGCGCACGTAAGAGTCCACCCGCGAGACAACTGGAGAAGCCCTTCGAGCGAAGCTGATACGGTGGTATCGACTTCTGGAGGGCCTCCGCGCGGGAGGCCTTTTTCGTGGGTAGCCCGAACCGGGCGCGGTCTTTGAAAACTCAACAGCGTGAAATACGTCGAGACCCTCGGCAGCGCTTCGGCGTGGCCGAGGTCTAAATGAACCCGTCTCCTCTCATCGAGGGGACTTTGAGCTCAAGCTCATCCTGAAAGTCAGCAACCGGTCTTCGGACCGAATGCGAACAACTTCACGGAGAGTTTGATCCTGGCTCAGGACGAACGCTGGCGGCGCGCTTAACACATGCAAGTCGAGCGAGAACCAGTCCTTCGGGGCTGGGGACAGCGGCGAACGGGTGAGTAACACGTGGGTAATCTGCCCTCGGCACCGGAATAGCCCGGGGAAACCCGGATTAATGCCGGATGGCCTCTCTGCCCTACGGGGCGGCGAGAAAAGGTAGCTTTGGCCTCCGGCCGAGGATGAGCCCGCGGCCGATTAGCTTGTTGGTGAGGTAACGGCTCACCAAGGCGACGATCGGTAGCTGGTCTGAGAGGACGATCAGCCACACTGGGACTGAGACACGGCCCAGACTCCTACGGGAGGCAGCAGTGGGGAATCTTGCGCAATGGGCGAAAGCCTGACGCAGCGACGCCGCGTGCGGGAAGAAGGCCTTCGGGTTGTAAACCGCTTTCAGGAGGGACGAAGCCACTCAGGTTAATAGCCGAGAGGGTGACGGTACCTCCAGAAGAAGCCCCGGCTAACTACGTGCCAGCAGCCGCGGTAATACGTAGGGGGCTAGCGTTGTCCGGATTTATTGGGCGTAAAGAGCGTGTAGGCGGCCATGTAGGTCCGGTGTGAAAACTCGAGGCTTAACCTCGAGATGTCATCGGAAACCATTTGGCTAGAGTCCGGAAGAGGAGAGTGGAATTCCTGGTGTAGCGGTGAAATGCGCAGATATCAGGAAGAACACCAATGGCGAAAGCAGCTCTCTGGGACGGTACTGACGCTGAGACGCGAAAGCGTGGGGAGCGAACAGGATTAGATACCCTGGTAGTCCACGCCGTAAACGATGGGCGCTAGGTGTGGGCGGTGTCGACTCCGTCCGTGCCGAAGCTAACGCATTAAGCGCCCCGCCTGGGGAGTACGGCCGCAAGGCTAAAACTCAAAGGAATTGACGGGGGCCCGCACAAGCAGCGGAGCATGTGGTTTAATTCGACGCAACGCGAAGAACCTTACCAGGGCTTGACATGCACGGGAATTGCGTAGAAATACGTAAGCCCTTCGGGGCTCGTGCACAGGTGGTGCATGGCTGTCGTCAGCTCGTGTCGTGAGATGTTGGGTTA
The DNA here is from genome assembly GCA_963766725.1 of uncultured Actinomycetes bacterium. Lineage (GTDB taxonomy): Bacteria > Actinomycetota > Thermoleophilia > Gaiellales > Gaiellaceae > DATEOR01. The sequence continues at coordinate 29,230 of CAVYBK010000005.1, read as the reverse complement.
AGTCCCGCAACGAGCGCAACCCCTGTCCTATGTTGCCAGCGAGTAATGTCGGGGACTCATAGGAGACTGCCGGTGACAAACCGGAGGAGGGTGGGGATGACGTCAAGTCATCATGCCCCTTATGTTCTGGGCTACACACGTGCTACATTGGCCGGTACAAAGGGCTGCAAACCCGTGAGGGGGAGCGAATCCCAAAAAGCCGGTCCCGGTTCGGATTGAAGGCTGAAACTCGCCTTCATGAAGGCGGAGTTGCTAGTAATCGCGGATCAGCAATGCCGCGGTGAATACGTTCCCGGGCCTTGTACACACCGCCCGTCACACCACGAAAGCCGGTAACACCCGAAGCCGGTGTCCTAACCCGCAAGGGAGGGAGCCGTCGAAGGTGGGATTGGTGATTGGGGTGAAGTCGTAACAAGGTAGCCGTAGCGGAAGCTGCGGCTGGATCACCTCCTTTCTAGGGAATCCGGAGCAATTACTCCGGAGGCTCCCGAGCCCGTCGATGGCCGTGCTGCCTTTTACGGCAGTGGCCGTCCGGATACTCGGGTCGCCTAGAACTACGTCGACCTCGACCAAAATCACGCTGTTGAGTTTTGAGAGACCGGCCCTGCCGGCCTTTCAGCTAGGCGCCATCGGGCGCGTGCACCTTGAAAACTCCATAGCGGCAACAACGGTGTTCTTCATGATCAAGAGACTAAGAGCACACGGTGGATGCCTTGGCGCTAGGAGCCGAAGAAGGACGTGGGCGGCTGCGAAAAGCCCGGGGAAGGAGCTGACCATCCGTTGATCCCGGGATGTCCGAATGGGGAAACCTACGCGTGGTAGTGCGCGCGTGTCCCTGCCTGAATAAAATAGGGCAGTGGAAGGCAAGCCGGTGAACTGAAACATCTTAGTAACCGGAGGAAAGGAAAGAAACCTCGACTCCCTGAGTAGTGGCGAGCGAAAGGGGAAGAGCCCAAACCTGAGTGATGTGACAGGCGGCAGCCGTTGTCATTCAGGTGTTGTAGGGCCCGTCTTGATCCGTCTGCCGGCGGGTCGGGAAGTTACAAAACCAAGCGTTAGTCGAAGCGGGTGGAAACTCGCGCCACAGAAGGTAATAGCCCTGTAGGCGAAAACGACTTGGACTTCCTGGACGGGTTCCTGAGTACGGCCGGGCACGAGAAACCCGGTCGGAATTCGCGGGGACCACCCCGTAAGGCTAAGTACTCCCTGGCGACCGATAGTGAACTAGTACCGTGAGGGAAAGGTGAAAAGCACCCCGGAAGGGGAGTGAAATAGTACCTGAAACCGTGTGCTTACAAGCGGTCGGAGCAGACTTGTTCTGTGACGGCGTGCCTTTTGCATAATGAGCCAGCGAGTTGCTGTTCGACGGCAAGGTTAAGGAAACGGAGCCGTAGCGAAAGCGAGTCCGAATAGGGCGTTTTAGTCGTCGGATGCAGACCCGAAACTGAGTGATCTACCCATGGGCAGGTTGAAGCGGGGGTAAGACCCCGTGGAGGACCGAACCGACTTAGGTTGAAAACTGAGCGGATGACCTGTGGGTCGGAGTGAAAGGCTAATCAAACTCAGAGATATCTGGTTCTCCCCGAAATATATTTAGGTATAGCGTCGCGTGTTCAACGACGGCTGTAGAGCACTGCTTGGGCTAGGGGGCCTACCAGCTTACCGAACTCAGGCAAACTCCGAATACCGTCGTTCTAGAGCGTGGCAGTCAGAGTGCGGGGGATAAGCTTCGTGCTCAAAAGGGAAACAGCCCAGACCGTCGGCTAAGGCCCCTAATTCCTAGCTAAGTGGCAAACGATGTCTGAGTGCCGAGACAACCAGGATGTTGGCTTAGAAGCAGCCATCATTTAAAGAGTGCGTAACAGCTCACTGGTCAAGTGTTCGGGCGCGGACAATGTAACGGGGCTCAAGCTAGGAGCCGAAGCCACGGACTTCGAGCTTGCTCGGAGTGGTAGGGGAGCGTTCCCACGCCGGCGAAGCGGCAGCGGCAAGCTGCCGTGGAGGAGTGGGAAGTGAGAATGCTGGCACGAGTAACGAAAGACAGGTGAGAAACCTGTCCGCCGAATGCCCAAGGGTTCCTGAGTAAAGCTAATCTGCTCAGGGTTAGTCGGGACCTAAGCCGAGGCCGAAAGGCGTAGGCGATGGATAACCGGTTGATATTCCGGTACCACGTACCTGTCGTTATCACCGATGGGGGGACGGGGTAGGCTAAGGAAACCCAGGCGCTGGTCGTCCTGGGGTAACCGCGTAGGGCGCTCCGTAGGGAAATCCGCGGAGCATTAAGCCTGAGACGGGATGCCGAGCTCTTAACGGAGCGAAGTTCCTGAAGCCATGCCTCCAAGAAAAGCCTCTAGGGAGACAGGGCGTGCCCGTACCTAAACCGACACAGGTGGGCAAGTAGAGAATACTAAGGCGATCGGAAGAACCCTCGTTAAGGAACTCGGCAAAATGGCCCCGTAACTTCGGGAGAAGGGGCGCCCCGGTAAGGTGAGAAACCCTGCGGTTTCGAGCCTGAGGGGGCCGCAGTGAAACGGCCCAAGCGACTGTTTACCAAAAACACAGGTCTCTGCGAAGTCGAAAGACGACGTATAGGGGCTGACGCCTGCCCGGTGCCGGAAGGTCACGCGGAGAGGTTAGCTTTCGAGCGAAGCCTTGAAGCCAAGCCCCGGTAAACGGCGGCCGTAACTATAACGGTCCTAAGGTAGCGAAATTCCTTGTCGGGTAAGTTCCGACCTGCACGAATGGCGTAACGACTTGGGCGCTGTCTCAACGAGGGATCCGGTGAAACTGTAGTCTCGGTGAAGATACCGAGTACCCGTGGTTGGACGGAAAGACCCCGTGCACCTTTACTGCAGCTTGATGTTGGAGTCTGGGATACGTTGTCCAGGATAGGTGGGAGCCTTTGAAGCGGGCGCGCCAGCGCTCGTGGAGGCAATCTTGGGATACCACCCTTCGTGTTCTGGGCTTCTAACCCGAGGCCGTAATCCGGCTCGGGAACAGCGTCAGGTGGGCAGTTTGACTGGGGCGGTCGCCTCCTAAAATGTAACGGAGGCGCGCAAAGGTTCCCTCAGCACGGTTGGAAATCGTGCGTAGAGTGTAAAGGCATAAGGGAGCTTGACTGTGAGACTGACAAGTCGAGCAGGTGCGAAAGCAGGCCTTAGTGATCCGGCGGTAGAGAGTGGAATTGCCGTCGCTCAACGGATAAAAGGTACGCCGGGGATAACAGGCTTATCCTCCCCAAGAGTCCACATCGACGGGAGGGTTTGGCACCTCGATGTCGGCTCGTCGCATCCTGGGGCTGGAGTAGGTCCCAAGGGTTGGGCTGTTCGCCCATTAAAGCGGTACGCGAGCTGGGTTCAGAACGTCGTGAGACAGTTCGGTCCCTATCCACCATGGGCGCTGGAAGCTTGAGAGGAGTCGTCCCTAGTACGAGAGGACCGGGACGAACAGACCTCTGGTGTATCAGTCGTCGTGCCAACGGCGCTGCTGATTAGCCACGTCTGGATGGGATAACCGCTGAAAGCATCTAAGCGGGAAGCCCACCTCGAGATGAGGCTTCCCATCCCCTTGAGGGAGTAAGGGTCGTGGGAGACCACCACGTTGATAGGCGGGACGTGTAAGCGCAGCAATGCGTTCAGCGGACCCGTACTAATAACCCGAGGTCTTGATTTGAACACCGTGAAAGCTGCTATGGAGTTTTGAGGGTGCGCACGTACGCACAACCTCACAGTTTCCGGCGGTCATAGCGGCGGGGAAACACCTCTTCCCATTCCGAACAGAGAAGTTAAGCCCGCCAGCGCCGATGGTACTCGGAGGGCAACCTCCCGGGAGAGTAGGACGCCGCCGGTTTTTCTTTCGAAAAGGCCGCCTTCGGGCGGCCTTTTCGTTTAAGGCGCCGGCCTAGGCGGCGCGGAGCTTCTCGCGCCACTCGGAGTCGAGCGCGCGGAGGCGCGCGACTCGCTCGCCGATGGGCGGATGGGTAGAGAACATCGCAGCGATGCCGACGGGCTCGAACGGGTTGACCGTGTAGAGCGGCTCCGTGACGGGGCTTGCTTTGAACTCGACGAGCTCGTTCACCTGCTCGAGCCGGATGAGCGCGTCGGCGAGGCCGTGCGGCGACTCGCAGATGTCCGCGGCGCGCAGGTCGGCGGCGAACTCCCGCCTCGACGAGAGCAGGATCTGGACGAGGCTCGCGGCGATCGGCGCGAGGACGAAGAGGAGTGCGCGCGAGAGCCAGCCTCCGATGCGGCTCGCCTCGACGAGCCAGCCGGCGAGGACAACCACCGGGGTCTGCACGACGACGTCGCGCTGCCGGATCTTGGCCAGCTCGTGTGCGATCACGCCCTCGAGCTCCGCGGGTGGAAGCGCCGCGGTGAGCCCCTTGCTCAGGCCGACGGCCGAGCTCGACACGCCACGCCCGACCGAGATCGCATGCGGATGGCCGCTCGGAAGGAGATACACCCGCGGCCGCCCGACTCCCGCGCGCGCCGCGAGCCGCTCGACGGTGGTATGGAGCAGCGTTGCCTCGGCGAGCGTCAGCTCCCGGGCGCCGAGCGATGCGAGGACGATCCGCGGCCCGTACCAGAACACGGTCGCCGCCATGAGCAGGCAGACCACGAAGAAGACGCTTGCGAGGCCGAGGCCTCCGATCCACCACCCGAGCGCGGTGAACGCGGCCACGAATCCGCCGAGGAGGAGCCAGGCCTTGAGGATGTTCCGCGCCGTGAGGAACACGGCCTAGGGCTCGTCGCCGTCGGCCCCCGTCAGACCTCGCGGAGGCCAGTCAGGCTCCGGCGCGTCGCACCGGCTCGAGCAGTGGAGAGAGGCGATGTTCTGGAGCGGGATGAGGATGTGCCCGTTCAGCTCGAGGTGCGGCACGCCCTCGATTCCGCAGTAGGCCGTGAGTGTGCCGTCCTGATATTCGCCGCCGAACAGCTCGACCTCGACCTGCTCGCCCTTGTACTTGTGCGTGTAGTCCTCCACCGGTCGGAGCGTAGCGGTTCCCTCGGCTTCATCCCGTTCGTCTCTGCGTTCAGGCCCAACGTCCGGCGAGAAGTAGGAAGGCCCGCCGTGTGGCGGGCCTTCCGGTGGCGTTTGTGCTTCGTGAGCGGTGTTAGGCCCCGACTGGGCCGTTCTTGTTGCAGGTGAGGATGAAGGTGGGGTCAGTCGGGTCAGGCGCCCACCCATGGGCCGCCGATCCGGGCGCCGCGTCTTTCGGAGTCTGCGTTTGCCGGTCGGTCTGGCCGTCGATGTAATCGTTCAACCCGGAAAAGGCGCATATCGATGCGTTGGGGTTCACGCCTTTGGGCCTGACGTTGCCCGCCCCGGGCGGCCCCATTACCTCTCCAGCAACGGCGGCACTCGCCCCCGCACCCACAACAGCAGCTGCACAGAAGGCAACTGCGAACAAACGGGTCTTACCCATCTCCCTCTCCCTTCGAAGGTTCGACGCCGCGTGCGACGCCGACGATTGCCACAGGAGAGCTAGTCTCCCAGAGGCCCGTCGCCAGCGACGTTCCCGGCGTCGTTTTCTTGCGCAGACCTCGGAAATGACTCATTTGAGCTGGTTCGCCGACCCGGTCGGCCCTGGACAATTCCTCTGCGCGACCCGAACCCCCAGGCCCCGGGTTCTGCGGCACCGGGGCAACGGGTCGGCTCGCTGCGCGCCCGATCGCACTTTGGGGTCTCACCGATCGGGCGCGGAGCGAGCGCCCGCGCCTCGTCCGAAATTACGCACTTCTTAGGCGGCTCTCAGGGCGCTCTTAGCCCATGCCTTCACGGTGCAAGTCACGTTCGAACGCGACCTGCAACCGACTGAAAGGAGAGCATGGAAAACCGCAACAGGACACGACGCGCGCTGGCCGCGGGAGCCGTGGTCCTCGGCCTCGTGGCCGGGAGCTACGGCGTCGCTGCCGCCGCGAGCGGGAACGGCTCGTCGTCCACAGACAGCACGACGACGCAGCCGGCTCCGAGTGCTCCGGATCCCCAGAATCCCTGGGGAGCCCAGCGGAGCGACGAGACCCCGCTGACCGGCGACACGCTCGCCAAGGTCAAGGCGGCCGCGCTCGCGGAGGTCCCGGACGCGACGATCGTTCGCGTCGAGACCGATGCGGACGGCAACGCCGCATACGAGGCTCACGTGGTCAAGGCGGACGGAACGCCTGCGACCGTCTACGTCGACAAGCAGTTCGACGTGGTCAGCGTCGAGAGCCGCTGAGCAAACGGTGGGGCTCGCCGCGTCGGCCGCGGCGGGCCCTGCCTCACTCGATCCGCGCGATGCGCCCGTCCTCCACGGAGACCGAGGAGAGGCGGGCGTTCGGCTCGACAGGGCCGGTCCGGCGGTGCGTGGCGATGTCGACGCCGAGGGCATAGGCGTGCACGGCCCGGATGGGGCCGCCGTGGGAGACGACGAGGATCGCGCCGTCAGGATGCTGGGCGGCGAGCCGTTGGATCGCCGCGACGATGCGCTCGCCCATCTCCTCGTAGGACTCACCGTCCTCCCAGCCCGTCCCGCCTCCCTGCCAGCGAACAAAGGCGTCGGGGAAGCGCTCGGCGCACTCGTCGCGCGTGAAGCCGCTCCAGGAGCCGACGTCCACCTCGCGGAGCTCGGGCAGCCTGACGACATCGAGCCCGCGGGGAGCGGCGACCGCCTCCGCGGTCTCCCAGGCCCGGCGCAGGTCGCTGGCATAGACCGCCTGGAGGTCGACGCCTGCCAGCCGCTCGGCCAGCGCCCGCGCCTGCTCGCGACCGCGTTCCGTGAGCGGGCGGTCGGCGTGGCCCTGCCAGCGCCGGTCGACGTTCCAGTCGCTTTCGCCGTGGCGGGCGAGGTACACGGTCGTCACGGCGGTTATCGTAGGCGCCCGTGCAGCTCGGCCTCGAAGAGCGCGTCTGCGTCGTCACCGGCTCGACCGAAGGGATCGGCGAGGCGTGCGCGCGCATGCTTGCCGAGGAGGGCGCGCGCGTCGTGACCTCCGGCCGGCGCGAGTCCGGGCCCGGCGTGGGTGAGTCGCTGCACGTCGCGCTCGACCTCTCCGTGCCGTCGGCCCCGGGCGAGCTCGTGGATGCAGCCGAGCAGGCCTTCGGGCGGGTGGACTGCCTCGTGAACAACGTCGGAGTCGCCTACCAGACGAGCTTCGAGGAGCTGACGGACGAGGACTGGGCCTCCATGTGGGAGCTGAACGTCATGAGCTACGTGCGTGCGATCAAAGCCGTCCTCCCCGGCATGCGCGAGCGCGGCGCGGGCCGGATCGTGAACGTGAGCTCGACGGCCGGAAAGCGCCCGTCCACCGGGATGCCGAACTACTCCGTGACGAAGGCAGCCGTCCTCTCGCTGTCGCGCCTCGTCGCCGACGTCTATGCGAAGGACGGGATCCTCTGCAACGCCGTCGCGCCCGGGCCGACCTCTTCGCCGGCCTGGCTTGCCGCCGGCGGCCTCGCCGACCAGAGCGCCGAGCGAACGGGGAAGAGCCGCGAGGAGATCCTGGAAGGCGTGGGGAAGGGCCGGCCGCTCGGCCGACTCGCCGAGCCGGAGGAGATCGCCGCGGTGATCGTCTTTCTGTGCTCGGACCGAGCCAGCTATGTGACCGGATCGGCATGGAGCGCGGACGGCGGAACCGTCCCCATCATCATCTAGCTTTACCGTATGCCCGAGCTTGCCGGGAGGATTGCGGACGCGTTCGAAGCGCGGATACGGGAGCAGGAGGAGACCTGGCTCTCGCCGGTCGCCGTGCGCTCCTACGAGACGCGCGGGCGGGTCGCCGAGGAGGAGGAATGCGGCTTGCGGACGCCGTTTCAGCGCGACCGCGACCGGATCGTCCACTCGAAGTCCTTTCGGAGGCTGAAGCACAAGACGCAGGTCTTCATCGACCCGAAGGGCGACCACTACCGCACGCGTCTCACACACACGCTGGAGACAGCCGGGATCTCGCGAACCGTGGCGCGGGCGCTGCGGCTGAACGAGGATCTCACCGAGGCGATCGCGCTCGGCCATGACCTCGGCCACCCGCCCTTCGGCCACACCGGCGAGGAGGTGCTCGACGAGGTCGTGTTCGAGCGCTACGGCCGTCGGTTCCGCCACAACGAGCAGTCGCTTCGCGTCGTGGACGTGCTCGAGAAGGAGGGTCGTGGCCTGAACCTCACCGAGGAGGTGCGCGACGGCATCCTCAAGCACACGGGGCCGGGCGACCCGGCCACACTCGAGGGCAAGATCGTCCGCCTCGTCGACCGCGTCGCCTACATCAACCACGACATCGACGACGCGCTGCGCGCCGGGCTCCTGTCCCACGGCGATCTTCCGCAAGAGGACCTCGAGCTACTTGGACAGAGCGGTGCGCGCCGCATCGACCGCCTCGTTCACGACATCGTCGAGAGCTCGGCCGAGGCGGGCGACATCGTCCAGTCGAACGAGATCGGCCACGCGATGCTCAATCTGCGCGCGTTCATGTTCGAGCGCGTCTATCTCGGCCCCGCGGCGCAGGAGCAGCGCGATACTGCGACTGCGACCGTGCGCCGGATCTTCGCCCACCTCGTCGAGCACCCGGACGACCTTCCCGAAGGTCTCCCGGGCGACGTCTCCGAGCAGGTCACGGACTACATCGCCGGCATGACCGACCGCTTCGCGCTCGCATGGCACTGATCAAGAAGACGTCGATCGAGGACGTCGTCGCTGCGGCCGACATGGTGGATGTCGTCCAGGGCCGGACGCAGCTCCGCAAGTCGGGTGCGCGCTGGGTCGGGCTCTGTCCGTTCCACTCCGAGAAGACGCCGAGCTTCGGCATCAACCCGGTCGAGAAGCTCTTCTACTGCCACGGCTGCCACAAGGGCGGCGACCTGATCACCTTCATCCGCGAGACGGAAGGGCTCGACTTCGCGCAGGCGGTCGAGTGGCTGGCGGACCGAACGGGCACGCAGCTCGAGTACGAGGAGACCTCGCCCGCCCAGGAGGCGCGCCGGAAGCACCGCGACCGCCTCGAGTCCCTGCTCGAGGACGCGGCGAGCTTCTACAGCCGCTACCTCTGGGATACGGCCGCCGGCGAGCTCGCCCGCGGCTACCTCGCCGAGCGCGGGCTCACGGAGGAGGTCTGCCGCGACTTCCGCCTCGGGCTCTCGCCCGGCGGCGAGCAGCTCGCGGGGAAGGCCCGCACCAAGGGGTACTCGCAGGAAGAGCTGGTGGCCGCGGGCCTCGTCAACCGCCGCGGCAACGACTACTACGCCGGCCGCCTCGTCTTCCCGCTCTCGAACGCGCGCGGCCGAGTGCTCGGCTTCGGCGCGCGGCGGCTCCACGACGACGACCCGATCAAGGCGAAATACGTCAATTCGCCGGAGGGCGAGCTCTTCCGCAAGAGCCGGATCGTCTACGGCCTCCACCGCGCGCGGGCAGCGATCGCCAAGCAGGACGAGGCGGTCGTCGTGGAGGGCTACACCGACGTGCTCGCTCTCCATCAGCGTGGCCGGAGCACCGTCGTCGCCTCGATGGGAACCGCGCTCACGGAGGAGCAGCTGAAGGAGCTCGGCCACCTCACGAAGCGGCTCTTCCTCTGCTTCGACGCGGACGCGGCCGGCGAGGCCGCAACGCTGCGCGGGATGGATCTCGCCGCCGCGCGTGGTTTCGACGTTCGCGTCGTGCCGCTCCCTGCGGGCGTCGATCCTGCGGACGCCGCCGACGATTTCGACGATCTGATCGGCCGGTCGGTCGGCTACCTCGTCCACCGAGTGGAGGTCGAGACGGCGCGGGCACCCTCGCGCCAGGAGGGCTTCGCGCGGGTGCGCGAGGTGCTCACCGGTCTTCCGGACTCGCCGCAGCGCGCGGATGCCGTTCGCGTTGCCGCAGACAAACTCGGGCTCTCCCCGGATATGCAAGCCGGGCTGGCGCCGCGTGCGCAGCGGAAGACCGGCGCCGTCTCCGATCGTGCGCTCGAAGGAGGCGACCGGCTCGAAAAGCGCCTCCTCGCTGCGGTGGCCGCCGACCCGGAGCTCGTGGAGCACTATCTGGCGCCCCTGGACGATCGCCACTTCGACGACCCGTTGCACCAGCGCCTGCGTGCGTTCCTTTGCGGCGAGACCGAGGCCGACGACGAGCTGCTGCAGGCGAGGGCCGAGCTCGACGCGACCGCCGAGACCGAGCACCTGGACGCGGACGCGGCGAAGGAGCTTTTCCTCCGCCTCGAGGAGCGCATGGTGCGCCGCGAGCTGGCGCGCCTCGAGGGAGAAGACCTGGCCCGAACCGTCGAGCTGCAGACGCTCCTGACGAAGATCCGCGAGGCTCAGCAAGAGGCCTCGTCCAGCGCCCGCTAAAATTCGTCGGCCGTTCCCCGGTAGCTCAATTGGCAGAGCATCCGGCTGTTAACCGGAGGGTTGTTGGTTCGAGTCCAACCCGGGGAGCTACTGAAATGCCCTGCAAAGCCGGACGCTGATGTCGCCCCCTCGTCCAAGGCCCGGTTTCGGGCGGCGGTTTGGCTACTTCATGCTGGCTGCAACGGCCGTCTGGTTCGCCCTCGTCGGCGCGATCGTGGTGGCGTACGGATGGGAGGAGCTCCAGGGCATCGGCTACTTCGTCGGGCTCCTCGCCTTCGTCGCGCTGATGGGTGTCCTGGCTCTGTGGAACTGAAGGGCAGGGAGGCCGGGGCTTTGCCGCGGGTGCCTGCAGCTAGGCCGGAGCGACTGGAGCTGCAGGCGCCTCCGGCGGGTGGCCGCGCAGAAGCGAAACGCCCATCGCCGCCATCCAGACGAAGAATCCGACGAAACCAATGAAGGTCAGTCCCTCGATCGTCCCCGAGAGCGGGCTCAGCGCATCGCCGATCCCCGCGAAGACCCAGACGCCAACGGCCAGCCAGCCGATCCACCGCCGGATCACCCGAGTCTTCAGGATCGCCAGGGCGTACATCGGTACGACGACTCCCCAGAGCACCACGTCCCCTGTGTAGTTCAGAACCAGGGCAAGCGAGGCCAGCGTGTCGAACGTGTGCGCATCGACAGCAGCGCGGAAGTCGGGGACGAGCTCGTAAGCCATCGCGATCGGAAGCAGGTGAGAGATCGTCACGAGGGTGAGGCCGAATACACCGAGGATCGGCGCGAGCGCGAGCCAGTCGCCCGCGCGCCGCAGGTAGTCGTAGAACCCGATCAGGCCGACGAGGCCGAGGACGCCGCCCACGATCACGAGCCAGGCTCCGAGGAAGAACACGCCGCTCGCGTCGTCGACGTCGGCGATCCAGTCGAGCCCGTCCTTGCCGGTCTCGGGGATGAGGACCTGCACGCCGCTTGCTGCCATGAGCGCGATGCCGGCGACGAAGGCGACGACCGCGCCGATCGCACACCATGCGCCGATCCTCGTCAGGCTCACCGGCCGACTATCTCACGTTAATCTCGGCGAATCGACGAATACGCCGTTCCGATCATGCCGAGCCGGAATCTCCGCGAGACGCTCGAGTTCTACGAGCGGCTCGGGTTCGAGCTGCGCGGCGCGCCGCCCGAGACGTACGGCTACCTGATCGTCGGACGCGGGCCGATGATCGAGCTCCACTTCTGGGAGTCGCCCGAGGTCGATCCGCTCACGACCGACCATTCCTGCTACGTCCGCGTCGCCGACGCCGATGAGCTCTACGCAGAGTGGGAAGCGGTCGGAGTTCCTGCCGATCCGAGTACCGGCAGCCGTCTCATGCCGCCCGGCGACACGGACTATGGGATGCGCGAATTCGCGCTCGTGGACAAGAGCGGTAACCTCGTCCGGATCGGCTCGCCGGCGGGCTAACCCTCGGTAGGCATGACCTGGAAGAGCTCGACGCGGCGGCTCACGTTCTTCAGTGAGACCGCGCCGATCGCGCGGAAGTAGATCGAGTCGCCACCGGACCAGGCGTCCATGACCTCCTGGGTGACCAGGATCTCGTGGGCACGGGCGTAGTCGGCGGCGCGTGCGGCGAGGTTGACGACGGATCCGAAGTAGTCGCCATCTCGTCTCACCATGGGGCCGGCGTTGATTCCGGCTCTCGCCGCTGGGAGGCCGTGAGCCTGCACGCGGCTGAGGACGCTGATCGCGGCGCGAATCGCCGCGTCCGAATCCCCGAAATGCATCATCACGCCGTCGCCGAGCACCTTGACGAGACGCCCTCCGGTCTCGCTCGCCGCCGCTTCCACCATCGCGGTGAAGCGTGCCGCCTGGGCCGCGGCCTCGTCGTCGCCGGCCTCTTCCGCGAGGCGCGTGTAACCGCTCAGGTCGATGAAGGCGATCGCTTGCGCCGCCCCCGCGACGACTCGCTGCTCGCCCAGCTCGGTCTCCATCATCTCGACGATGTGCTGGAAGGTGGACTCGTCGACGAAGCGGTCGAAGAGGAGCTCGACAGACCGGCGCCCGAGCTCGCGGTAGCGGCGTCTGGTCGGCGCAGTGAGGGACAGCATCTCCGACGGTGTCGCCCCGGCGGCAGCCGCCGGCTCGAGGAGGCTGACGTCGATGAAGTCGCGCTGCGCGTCGATGATGTGCCGCAGGCTCTCCGCCGTGGCCCGGACGACGCGAATCAGCAGATCGTCGTCGGCTCCGTGCGCCTTGGCCGCTCCGACGAGCTCGAAAAGCTCGGCGTGATCCGATCGAACCTGCTGGTCCGGCGGCAGAGAGCAGGTGCCGAGAATCGTGCCCAGGCCACGGGCGAGTTCGTCCGAGAGCTCGAGGCGCGCGACGAGCTCGGTCTGCGTCTCCGGGAGGAGCGGGATGGGGTTCGGGGCGAGCTCGTCGATGAAGTCGAAGGTGATGCGTCCGTCGCGGATCGCCTCGCCGACCGCTTCGAAGGGGACGCCGGAGGTGGCGAGCGCGAGCACGAGGCGTACGCGCCGAACGTCGCTCGGCCGAAAACCGCCGTTCTGAGGCGCGATGACACCGAGCTCGCACAGCTGCTGGACCGTCTCCTCCGACGTGCCACCCGCGACCGCGACCTCGGAGACGCTCAGCTCCCGCACGCCTCGAATCGTAGTCAAGCGTTCGAGAAGCTAGCCCCAGGGTTCGGAATACGACTGGTAGAACGGGCAGGCGCCTAGCGCGCCGACCGTCTCCGCCGGATTGCCGATGTCCTGGGCGAAATGGAGGTGGGCGGCGCCGTTGGCGGAGCCCGAGAGCCCGAGCTGCTGCCCGGCCTGGACGAACTGGCCCGGGACGACGTCGATCTCGGACAGGTGCGCGTAGTAGAACTGGACACCCGGCGCATTGAGGTGGAGGCGCAGCCCGGCCATCGCCGGATCCGTGGAGTCGAGCGCGCCGATCTGCGGCCCGATCACGCCGTCTGTGACCGCAAAGACCGGGGTTCCGACGGGGACGGAGATGTCCACCGCGTTGTCGGAGGCGAGGTTGTCCGGCGCGACGAAGGCGCTGTGCGTCGAGCCCGGGACGAACGGGCAGCCGATGATCTCGCCCTGGGCCGCAAGCGGGTAGGTGTAGCCGGCAGCGACATCGACCTTCGCGGGCACGCCCACGAGGATCTCCGTGCCGGCCGGGAGCTTGCCCGTCTTCGCGCCCAGGTGGACGACGAGCCCGGCCAGGTTTCGCTGCTGCCCGTCGAGCGACTCCTGCAGAGAGACGACGTAGCCGCCGTCCTTCAGGGGGATCACCTGGTTCGGGAGGCCCTGTGGCTTCCGTCCCTCGATCCTGAGGCCCGAGAGCGAGGCGTCGCCGAACCCGTTCACCGGGATGACGAGCCGGTCGGCCTTCACGCGCCCGCCGAGCAGCGAGAGTCCCGTGAAGATCAGATGGTCGCCCTCGACGGTGACCGACTGCGCGCGCACGAAGCGGCCGTTCCGCGGATAGCTCAGCGCGCCTTCGCCGGACACCTGGACGTGCGTCCCGTCCGGCGCCTGCACCTGGACGACGACCGGCAGCACGTCGGCGCTCGCCCGGGCGGGGAGGAGGAGGGCGAGCAGCGCAAGGCCGAGCCCAGCAAGGATGCCGAACCGTTTCACGGTTTCAAGAATAGGCATGAAACGTAGGAAATTGGTGTTGATGTGGTTATCGGGTGCGATTAAGGAGCGGCGCACCGATCTGGGCGGCCACCGCGAAGGCGGCCGCGAGCAGGACGATCGCGCCTCCTGGGGCGAGGTTGGCGTAGTAGGACATCGTCAATCCGGCCGAAACAGACAAGAGCCCGATTCCCATCGACAGGAGCATCGTCGAGCGGATGCTCGTGCCGATCCGCCCCGCGGCGATGACCGGCAGGACCATCAGCGCGGCGATGAGCAGGATGCCAACGATCCGCATCGAGACGGCGACCGTCACGCCTGCCAGCGCCGCGAGCGCGACGTTCAGGAGCCCGATCGGAAGCCCGCTGACGCGCGCTCCCTCCTCGTCCAGTGCCACGGCGACCAGCCCGCGATAGAGCAACGCGATGATCCCGAGCCCCACGGCTCCGAGCACCGCGACGAGCGCGAAATCGGACCAGGTCACCGTCAGGATCGAGCCGAAGAGAAAGGAGAAGAGGTTGGCGTTCAATGCTCCCGCGGCAGAGACGAGCACGACTCCTGCGGCGATCCCCGTGTAGAAGATGAGCGCGAGCGCCTGGTCGCCTGCGGCGCGGTGCCGGCTCCGGAGCCACTCGACGCCCACCGCGGCAAGCGTGGCCGCGACGAGCGCGGCCCCGACCGGCGAGACGCCGAACAGATAGCCGGCCGCGACGCCCGCGAAGGCGGCGTGCCCGATCCCGTCTCCGATCAGGCTCATCTGCCGCTGGACGAGGAAGAACCCGACCGCGGGCGCGAGCACGCCGACGACCGCGCCGGTCGCGAACGCGATCCGCATGAAGTCGGCGTCAAGGATGAACATGGGATGGGTCGTGCCAGTGGGCGGGGAGCTCGGCAGGCGGGCCGTCGAAGACGATGCCGCCGCGGACGAGAATGACGCGCTCGACGAACCGTTCCACCGCGCCGAACTCGTGCGAGACGTAGAGGATCGTGACGCCGAGAGCCTCGTGCAGCCCGCCGAGAAACGCGCCGAAAGCCTCCTGCGCGTCGACGTCGACACCGGCGGTCGGCTCGTCGAGGACGAGGAGCTCCGGCTCGCCGGCGAGCGCCTTCGCGATGAAGGCGCGCTGCTGCTGGCCGCCGGAGAGCCGCTGGATCGGCGTTGCCGCTCGGTCCTGGAGGCCGACGCGCGAGATCGCGTCTGCGATCGCCTCGCGGTCGGCATGGCCGAACGGCCTCAGGAGGCCGCGACGCGCGACGCGGCCGGCGGTCACCACCTCGCTCACGGTCGCCGGCGCGTCGATCGCGAGCCGGGTGCGCTGGGCGAGATACCCGATCCGGTAGCGGTCGCGGACGCGGTCGGCGGGCTCGCCGAAGAGGCGCGCCTCGCCGCTGGCAGGCTCCTCGAGGCCCAGCGCGACCCGCAGGAGGGTCGTCTTGCCGCCTCCGTTCGGGCCGGCGATGGTGACGAACTCCCCGCGCCGGATCTCGAGGTCGACGCCGCTCAGGACCTCGGGCCCGCCGGGATACGCGAACGAGACGTCCTTCAGCTCGACGGCTGGCTGCACCCCAGTCCCTCCTCGAGTGCGCGTAGGTTCGCGCGCATTCGCGTGAAGTAGTCCTCGCCCCTGGCGATCTCGGCGGGCGTGAGGCCCTCGATCGGGTCGAGGACGGCGACCTTGGCGCCTGTCTCCCGCGCGACGGTCTCCGCGATCCGCGGCGAGACGAGCGTCTCGTAGTAGATCGTCGTCACTCCCCGCTCCTCCACGAGCTCGACGACGTGTGCGAGGTCGGCCGGCTGCGGCTCGGCCTCCGGGCTCAGCCCCGTGATCGGGACCTGCTCGAGCCCATATCGCTCCGCGAGATAGGCGAATGCCTCGTGGCTCGTGACGATCTCGCGGCGCTCGCAGTTCGCCAGGCCCTCGCGGTATTCGGTGTCCAGATCATGGAGGCGCGCGACGAGCCTCGAGGCCGCGTTCTCGGCGCCGAGAGCCTGGCCGATCCGCTCGACGATCTTCGCGTAGCGCAGAGGGTCGAGCCAGACGTGGGGGTCCCCGTTGGGGAGCAGGTCGAGCCCCGCGGTGTCGAGGAGGTGGAGGACGTTGTCCCCGTCGCCGGAGGCGTCCTCGAGCTGCGGCTGGAAGCCGTGGCCGAGGAGAAGGACGAGCCGTGCCTCGCGCACAGTCGCGGCGTCGATGGGGGAGAGCTCGAGGTCGTGCGGCTCCGCTCCCGGCGGCGTCAGGTTCTCGACCGGGGCGCTCGGCGCGATCTCCTTCGCCGCGAACGCGAGCGGGTAGAAGCTCGCAACCACGGTGTCGGGCCCGGCCTGCACGGACGGCCCGCATGCGGTCAGCAGGAGAAGCGACTCCCAGGATGAGAATGATTCTCAGTCTCATGTCTGCGGTATCGTACTCGCCGATGACCGACGCGCAAAGCACTTCGGGCAACCGCCTGGCGCAGGCCGGCCTCCGCGCAACGCGCCAGCGCCTGCTCGTCCTCGAGACGCTCGCGGCCGAGCCCCACGATGCGACCGCCCAGGAGATCTACTCGCGCCTTCGCCAGGGCGGCGATGCGGTCGGCCTCGCCACCGTCTACCGGACGCTCTCGCTTCTCAGCGAGCACGGCGTGATCGACGAGTTCGCGCACCGGCCGGGCGAGACGTGCTACCGCCTCTGCGGCGAGGGGCACCACCACCATCTGGTCTGCGCGCGCTGCCACGGCGTGGCCGAGCTCGAAGGCTGCGAGGTGGACGAATGGCTCGGGAAAGCCGCGCGCGAGCACGGATTCACGCCCACCGGGCACACGCTCGAGGTCACCGGGCTCTGTGCTGCTTGTCAGGCCGCCTGAGCGGTCGAGTCAACCGTGTGAAGCAGGGCGGTCAACCCCGAACGGGGGAGGGAGTCAACTCCCTCGGAGGGGGGACGCCGGGGGTGCGCTGCGGCAAAGTGACGGAGGCGAACGAAATACCGGGTCGGGCCCCGATGCGGCGGGGGCAGCCCGGACAGATTTTCCACAGAAACGGGGCTGGCGGCGGCCCCGTTTCATTTGGTCCGAAGAGCTAGTCGCCGACGACCTGGACGATCCAGCGGCGCTCGCGGGAGCGGTCGAGCTCCATGAAGAGGACGCGCTGCCAGGTGCCGAGGCAGAGCTCGCCCTCACGAACCGGAATGGACTCGCCTGCCGGCCCGAGGAGCATCGCCATGCAGTGCGAGTGGCCGTTCGCAAACTCGACGTCCTCGGGGCAGATGTTCTCGGTGCGCCGGTCCCAGTCGTCGTGCGCGTAGTACTTCTCGCTCGGGACGATCCGCCGCAGCATGCGGACGAAGTCCTCGAGGAAGCCCGTCTCGAATTCGTTGACCCGCACGCAGCAGGTCGTGTGGGGGGAGTAGACGCAGGCGATGCCGTCGCTCACGCCGCTCTCGGCAACGCATTCCTTCACTTCGTCTGTGATGTCCCGGATCTCGAGGCCTGCTTTTGTCCTCAGGCTGTGTTCCCGCTGAAAGACCTTCACCTCGAGCTCCCACCTCCGTCGGTCGGGTTTCGGGACGACGGCATCTTATGCCAGGGACGAGTGTGCCCGAAACAGTCCGGCACTGTCGAGGCGATACGCTCAGCGGCGCAGGGCCCGTAGCTCAGCGGTCAGAGCAGCGGACTCATAATCCGTTGGTCCCAGGTTCGAATCCTGGCGGGCCCATTTGCAGCCGCATGGTTGAGCGGAACCCGCTTGGTTGCGTGAGCCATCCGTGCCAGATGTGCCAGAAATGCCGTGGCGTGCGTACCCCGGTGCGTACCTAGAAATTTCGCCTAGTCACCTAACACGTCGTCCGCAGGGGCCGGGCGCGTAGCAAGCGCGTGGCGTTCGGCTAGCCGCCCGGCCCCCTAGCGTCCTTTGCGAGGGAGGGAAGAGGAAGGAAGTTCCCTGCCTACGACCCGGTGAAGAATCCCGTCACGACGGCCAGGCTCCCGCTCGGGACGACGACCATGCAGGTGATGATCGCCTTCTCGGTCTTCGGTCCCCAGATGACGCTCTCGCCCGTGTCGACGAAGGTGAGCGATGTTCGCTTGAAGAGGAAGGTCTCACCGACCACATGGGCGGCGACGCCGGGGTTGGGCTCCTTCTGAATGTCGAACGACGAAGGCGTCCCTGCCGGGCCCGAACAGTTGAAGAGCGTAACCGTGATGGCGTTACCACCCGTTGGCTCGGCGTTTGCAGTGCCGGCGAGCACACCGGCGATTGCCAGGCATCCGACCACGACGACGAACCGCAGCATTCCCAGCGTTCTCTTGAAGGTTGTCATCCCTTGCCTCCTCTATATGGGGTTCTCTACAGAGCGAGCCTAGGAGCGCGTAGCCGTTCGGAACAACCCGGCTGGCTTGCCGATGGATAGGGGGCTAGCACACCCACAGGATCCGCGATTGACCGGCCAAGTGCGGGAGGCATGGCTACAGGTCGTCGAATACGTAGAGCAGGCGTGGCAGACGCATCTGAACGAAAGACAGCCATAGCTAAACCCGCCTCCCGCACTTCCAGCAGATGCGCTCCTCGAGCCGCCCGAAGGGAAGCCGGCAGCGACACGGTCGGGCCCGCCGCGAGGAGTGGGGCTGCAGAACGCCCCGCGCGCTCGAGCTGATCTTGACGCCGGGGAAAGGCGACAGGTGGGTCTCGAACCCCTGGATCTTTATGCGAAGCAAGGAACCACGAATGCTCGGACGCACACAACTTCGGCCCGCAGGCGTCGTGACACTGGCCGAGCCGGCGGCAATGAGGGAGGCGGCCTAATGCCGATTGCAGGATTCGAGAGTCTGGAGAACGTTCTCGGGGTGCTCAGCGGCCTCGAGCACGAACGGCCGAGAAGCGAGGCTCACGCGGAGGCGATCGCCGCGTCCAAGAAGATCTTCGAGGCCGAGCGCGCCCGGATGCTCAAGGAGGAGCGCGAACGGATCGAGCGCGAGAACGAGGCGCGGCTTGCAAGGCTCGGGCTCAAATGAACCCGGCGAGGGCGGATGGGAGAGTATCCAGTTGCTCGTCGGCAGCGAAGGGGGGAACGCTGCGGCGGTTCCCCCTCCGCGTTTCTGAGAGAGGAGGTCAAGTGGTCGAGCAACCCTCCAGCGCCGACCTGGAACGGGTGCAGGCGACGATCGACACCGCCCTCGAAGCGAACACGGAGGCGATCGATGAATGGAGCCGCGCCTTCGGCGATGCAGGCTCCGACGACGCGGATAGGTTCTTCGAGGCCGCCGCCTCTCTCGGTCAGGAGCTGTCGCCCACTGGGTTCCCACACGCGCGACTGGAGCTGCAGCCGCTCCAACTCCGACGGTTGGTTTGCGAGCAGGTAATTCTTCTGCGACATCGCGCTGAGTATCTCCCTCCGGCCTGCACGGGCCAGGCAGTCCCCGAGGCGCCCCTCCGAGCAACCCGTTGATTGCCCGCACTGCATCGAAGGGGCGGGCTCTGAGGGCACTTGTCCGGAGCTCCTCAGCCGGCGACGCTCCTTCGAGCGAATCGCCGAGGCTCTTGTCCGCTGGTCGCGGGCGGCTTAGTGCCCGCGCTAGTGACCTGATTAGGGAAAGCGCTCCTGGCGGTACCTCTCCTTGTCCTCTTCACGCCACTCCGCCTCGTAAGCCTCCGCCTCCGCAAACTCCCGCTCCGTTCGCGCTCGTGCTACTGCGTCTTCGCTCGCGGGATGCTCGCTGGTAACCGTCGACCTACGCGTCGCCAGGAAGCCGACGATGACGAGTGGTACGACGACCACGGCAATGACGATCCACGGGATCACGCGAGCAGCGTACCTCGTCTTCGCCGAGTGGCCAGGACCTCTTCCCCGTCGGAAAGCTTCTACGCGCCGTCGTGGCTCGGCTCCTCGGGCGGAAGCCCTAAGCCCAGGCGAACGCGGCCTTCCGCTTAACCGGAGCACGCGCCGCAGCCTCGGCAGACAATGCCTCACAGAGACGCTTGTTCGCGGGGCGACGAAGGCGTAGAAGTGCCAGGTGCGCTTCCTACTTCCAGTCGCCGCTCTTGTGTCCGGCCTTCTCCTCACATCGTGCATGGGAGGTGGGCACACCGCCGCCATGGGGGGAAGCGTTGTGAACGCGTCGACGTCGGCCCCATCCGGTGAGCCCGCACCTATCGCAGGCCAGGGATATGCCAAGGTCTTCGGGGACGATTTCGACGGCCCGCTCGACCCGGCCGTGTGGACGCAGAAGCTGTTTTGGGAGGACGAGCCCCGCGCCGGCGCCGTGGTCGTTTCGAACGGCACGGTGAAGGTCTCGAACAAGCGCCCCTACGTCGGAGACCAGTCGCTCACCACCGGCCCGTACTGGTTCGGAGACCCCGTCAAGGAGAGCTGGCAGTTCGGGTACTTCGAGGCGCGTATGCGCTTCACGGGTGCCAAAGGTTCCTGGCCCGCCTTCTGGCTCATCTCGAAGGCTCATGCCACCGCCGACTGGCCCAACTGCCCGGAGCCCGATCTCAACTTCGAGCTCGACATCATGGAATACCAGGGCGACGAGCCGACGCAGTTCTACGGGACGCAGCACCGCAACACCGGGAACGTCTGCGGGGACGATGACCAGACGCGCGCCGTGATCACGAACCCCGGCACGCTTGCAGGTGACTGGCATGTGTTCTCCGTGAAGTGGACAGCCGATGACCTGACGTGGTACGTCGATGACGTCGCGCAGGGATCTCAACCTCTCTTCGACTCGGGCGACCAGCAGATGTACCTCGCGCTGACCATGCAGGCGTGCGGCTGGGACTCGACGAACGACTGCGACGCGGCAACTCCTGACCCACTCGTCACCGAGGTCGACTGGGTGAAGGTTTGGCAGCGAAGGGAATGACGCCGGAACGCTTGCGGAAGGGCGGCGGGGCTAGGCTGGTCGCCCGCCTAGCGCCGCGCGAGCGCTCGGCCTGAAGCTCGGCAACGCGGGCCTGATGTTCCGCCCAGATGCGCCGCAGCCTCTCGGACTCGGCTTCCTCCGAGCGAACGCCTCCGCCTCCTCGGCCTCCCACTTCCTGCTACGCCACTGGCGGGTCGCCTCGTTGTGGCACTCGGCGCACCAGGAGCTCAGGCCGTCACGACAGCGGGGATTGGAGCGGAATTCCGAGAACTCCTTCTTGTTCCCGCACTTCCGGCAGCTCTTCGTCATTCAGGCCTTTTTCTCGTTGTCCCTCGCGGAAAACAGGCATGGGGCGTCCGGGATCGCCCTCTAAAAAAAAGCCCTCAATCTCCGCGTCGTTTTAAGTGCGCGTTCCCGTGACACCTTCGACACAGCGTCGTGAGGTTCGGGCTCTCATCCGTTCCCCCATCCTGCGGTCTGACGATGTGGTGACAGATGAGGCCCTCGGTAGAACTTGCCTGTGCCAACCTCGCTCGACAACGGCCGGCGCTCGCCGCGCACGCTCCTCCGCTCCGTCGTTGCTCGGCTGCTCGGGCGGAAGCTATAACGAGGGCGCGCGTCCTGCCGATCTAAGGAGTGCGGGGTCGGATCGAACCCCGCGCTGCCGACCAAGCGCGCGCGACGTCGGCTAGCGCGATAGGGGATAACGGTGGTTCGGCCCCGCTACGACCAGCACACATGGCTCGCGCGGAAACTTGTCCGCTGGTCTCGGGCGGCGTAAAACTCGACAGTGATTTCTTGAGCGACCGAAGGGAGATGCCATGCCCCACCACTGGAGACCCGCTGACGGCGATGAACCGGCTCGGGAAGGGAAGACGCTCGAATATAGCGGGGCGGACAAGAACGGGGAGAAGTGGGAGCTGTGGGAGATCGGGGACGACGAGGCAAAGGAAATCGAAAAGAAACCCAAGAAGCATGACTGCGAACGAGTCCTCTATCCCTAAGAGCCTCTCCTGCTGTTCTGGCCGGGTCGGGCGCGGTGTTGCGCAGCGTTAAATTCCATTCGACAACGGGCGCCGGCCGCCGTGCTCGCCCCTCGGCGCCGTCGTCGCTCGGCTACTCGGGCGAAGTCCTTTAGGGCGGGATTTTCGGCGGCAAGAGGTCGTCTGAAGATTGACCAATGTCTCCGTCCTTGAGCCTCTCATCCTCCCTCCAGCAATTGACTCATTTGAGCCATTTGTTCGTCGATAGCCGACACCCATGATTCGGGCGTGAGCCCCCGTCGAATCGCCAAAGCCATTGCCGTGTTCGGTAGTCCCATCTATCTCCTGCCGCTTGGCCTGTTCGCCTTCGTCGGGATCCCAGTTTTGACCGCCACGCTCGGCCAAGAGGTCTGGCCACAGCATTCACGGCGGCGTCTGTTTGCGGTCGGATGCGCAACCGTTGCGACCGCGGGTGGCGTATTTTTCATCGCAGTCTTTTGGTTCTATGGCCTCGGCGGGCCGACTGGAGCGTGGTTTTGGGTCGGGCCGCTTGTGGGTTTGGTCGTCTATATCGCCGGATGCACCCAGGCAATGCGACGGCCGTGGCGGTGGCCGCTGGCGACCGCTGTCGCCCTCCTTTCGGTCGCCGCTGTCGGATTGTTGGCGGCGGCCACGGGTGTGCGGTTCGAGTCCTGAAGACGGGTCCGGCCCCGCTACGACCTGGCGAACGGTTCGAAGGGACGTCGCGCTCTCGGCGGGCCCCAGCAGCCGAGAAGCTGCATTCAACGAAGGCCCGCCGCAGTGGGCGGGCCTTCGGAGAGTAAAGGGGCTGAGTTAGCCCCGGCTCGTCTAACGACATCCAGGACTCGTGTGGTTACGGCCTGGGCCCCCAGTCGGATGCGCTTTCCCACTTGCCGGGGGTCTGCGTGACGTTGTGCATGTGGGTGCCATCCAGCCACATTGTCCAGACGTCCGTCCCCGGTTGCTGTTCACCGCCCACGATGGGCGTGCGGCCGGCCTGGATCTTCTTGCCGTCGGGAGAAAACGAAGCGGATTGCCACTTCGCCACACCGGCGGGGTCATGTGTGACTTTGTGTCGCTGAAGCCCCTTGCGAGCAATTAACACGAGGTTTCCCGAGGTTTCTGACGACTCATGGGTGCGTACGAGGATCCAGTGGCCATTCGGTGAGTAGTCAGGCTGCGACGCCCCGAGCCACCACGGAGTGATCCGCTTCAAGGACGTCCCGTCCCGGTGCATCGTGAAAACGGCTTGGCGGTCTCGTTTGCGGTCGAACCGTTCAAACGCCAGCTGCCGTCCACTCGGTGACCATGCTGGTGCGTGGTCTTCCCACCGCGCGTCCACGGTTACAGAAGCACCCTTTTGCGTCACCCGATGTAGGTGCGTGCCGTCTCTCCGCATCACGTAGATCGCGACCAACTTCTCGTGATGCACCTTCGGCCCAAGCCCGCGCTGGAAAGCGATCCGCCCGCCCGAGGGCGACCATGCCGGAAACCCGTCCTCGAGGCACGGACCGCTACAGACCCACGCCAGACTGCTCCGGTGCGTACCGTTGCGACCGATGATCGCCATACGCGAGCGCCCTTCATCGTTCTGCGGGTAGATCGTGAAGACGATCTTCCGCCCGTTCGGCGACCAATCTGGTTCAGTCGTTGCACGCTCGCCACGCGGATGAGTCAGTTGGTCGATGGCTCCTGAGGCCTTGATCGTGAACAGTGCAGCACGCGTGTGCTCCTCGTTGAGGTAGCGGCGAACGACGATCCGGCCGTTCTCTCCGGGGAAGGTGGCCTCGGCAACAGAAGGGCCAACCAGGCTTGCGGCCACCGCAATCGCAGCGATCGAAGCGCCGCCGATGGAACGTTTCATACGTCCTCCCTCGCTTCGCGGTGGGTGACGAGCATCGAATGCCCAGCCACCGTCTCCCCCGCCAGTTGACGAAGACCGGTCCTCGTTGGAAGGGTCGGCCGCCAGGCCTGGAAAACCCTCTGTCATGCGGTGCCCCGAAGTCAATAGTCCAGATGGACTACCCCTGTCCTTCCCGCTATCGGGGCCGTAGGGGCGGGGAGTTACGGTGAGGGGATGGTGGCCGGCGGGCTATTGGACGTATGCCGGATGCCCTACCGAATTTACGGGCTTCCTCCGAGGCGCGCCTTGCGCGGAAGTAAAAGAATCCAGACGAGACGCGAGGCGACGGAGCGACGACCTGCGTGGCTGGGAGCGCGGCAGCCCATCGAGGGAGTCGGTTTGCGCCTCCTGCTCCCCGCCTCCCGTCTCGCCAACTCCGCCGGTCTCCTAGAGAGAGAGGCCAGAGTCAGGGATTGTGGCTCAACGCGGCCTCCAGAGAGGAAGCCCGGCCGCGCCCCCCAACGCAGCCGGGCTGGCCGCAGACCTCTAGTGGTTCGACGTCACCTGGTAGCAGGCGATGTCGTATTGGGAGACCGCATGGGAGTTCCCATGCGCAAGTGATGGCGTGCCGTCACTTCCCGCATAGACGGTCTCCGCATGTTGGAAGCCGGCAGTGAGAAAGCCAGCAGGCTCCATCGTCGCTCCCTCCTCACCACACTCAGCTCCAGGCTGTCCGGTGCCAGCCGGATTCGAAGCTGCGAGCCCGG
This sequence comes from uncultured Actinomycetes bacterium, assembly GCA_963766725.1. Lineage (GTDB taxonomy): Bacteria > Actinomycetota > Thermoleophilia > Gaiellales > Gaiellaceae > DATEOR01. Next base: position 4,847 of record CAVYBK010000005.1, on the reverse strand, counting down.
CCGCGGGGGCCACCGCAAGCAGGCCACCGGCGAGCATTGCGACCAGAGTCTTTTTCATAGATCTCCTCCTCGCCTGCCGTCGACTATGGACCTCTACGCGCAGACCCTTGGCACGGATTCCTGGGCTGCTTGAGCGGGGAGCCTCAGCTCCCTCTCCTTCACCCGTTCCCCGGCCATCGCCAAGGTAGGGTCTGTGGTCTGAAATGAAGAGGGTCAAGATCATGGTGCTGGTCGTCGGTCTTCTCGTCTGCGGTGCGCTTGGCATCGTGGCGGCGGTGGCGTGGTCACCCGAGGCCAGCGTCACCGAGGGCGCAGTCGAACGTGTTCGTCACGGTGTGACGGAGACTGGACGTGTCGAGGCCGTTACGACGGAAGGGCACGTTCGCCGGGTCATCCGCTGGAAAACCAAGCAGGATGGAATCGAGACACAAACCGTCGAGGGGCCTTTGCGGCTGCGGATCCGGGGCAGCACGTACTTCGCGAGACCTTCTGAGGCTCCTGTGAGCCCCAGCCTGACCTCGATGAGGTTTCCCGGAGGGATCATGACGCTCCCCGCTACGACCGTGATCCAGACAGTCACCGAGACCGTCCAGGACACGACGACCGTGATCGAGACGGTCACCGTGACGGAGACCGGCACCCCAACGTCGCCCTGATCGGACCAGCTCCTGGCTTGGGGGGGTTGCCAGGTCACGAACATGGCGAACGACAAGTTCGCACGGGGAGTCCTGGCGGGCTCATCGCCGGAATCACCGGGGTGATTTCGGGGTCGCGGGCTATTGCTCCGGCGAATCTCCGCACGGTATGGTCGCGCGGGATGGGAGGAGGGGAACGGATCGCAGTGCAGACGCCCGTGTTGTCGGGGCTCGAACCGGAGGCTTTTTGGGCCCATTTCGATGCGCTGACGAGGATCGCGCGCCCCTCTCGCCAGGAGGAGGCGGTGAGCGACCATGTCCGCTCCTGGGCCGAGCAGCACGACTTCGAGGTCGAAGGCGACTCGGCCGGGAATCTCGTCGTGCGCGTCCCCGCCAGCGAGGGCCGGGAGTCTGCGCCGAAAATCACGCTGCAGGGCCACCTCGACATGGTTTGCGAGCGCGAGCCGGACAGCCCGAACGACCCGGCCGAAGGAAGGATCGAGCTCGCGCGCGACGGGGACTGGCTGACTGCGAACGGGACGACGCTCGGCGCGGACGACGGCGTCGCGATCGCGGCGATGATGGCGCTCGTCGAGGACGAGTCGAACCTCCACGGGCCGCTCGAGCTCCTCATGACCGTCGCGGAGGAAGTCGGCCTCGAAGGCGCCAACGGCCTCGACCCGAAGTTCGTCACGGGCACCGTCCTCGTCAATCTCGACAGCGAGGAAGACGGGAAGCTGACCGTCGGATGCGCCGGGAGCACCGATACGTGGATCCACGTCGAGAAGCCCCGCGAGCCCACGGCGCCGGATTCGGTGACGCTTTCGGTGACCGCGAGCGGCGGGCTCGGCGGGCACTCGGGGAGCAACATCGCGCTCGGCCGCGCGAATGCGATCAAGGTCCTCGGGCGCGTCCTGCGCGAGGCGTATCGCGAAGCCCCGTTCCGTCTCGTCTCGTTGAACGGCGGCAAGAGCCGCAACGCGATCCCGCGCGATGCCGTCGCCGTTGTCTCGGTCGGGGGCGGCAGGCGCCAAGCCTTTGAGAACGCCGTGGAGGGCGCGGTCGCGACCGTCCGCGACGCGTTCAAGACGACGGATTCCGGGGCGACCGCCGCCGTTGCCGAGGCGGAGGCCGCATCCGATGCCTGGAGCGAGGAGGCAACGGGAGCGTTGCTCGACGTCGTGGCACTCGTCCCGACCGGGCCTCTTGCGATGAGCCAGGACTTCGAGGGTCTCGTCGAGACGAGCACGTCGCTCGGCGAGGCGAGCACCGACGGGCGGCCGGCTCACGCTGCACAGCCTTTCCCGCTCGTCCAACGACGCCGCTCTCCCCGAGCTCATCGGCGCCCTCGATGCGGCGGCCCGGCTCGGCGGGGGCGAGCTCGAGACGAAGCACAACTACGGCGGCTGGAGGCCCGACCTCCATTCGCCGGCGCTCGCGGCTCTCAAGACGACATACGAGCGCCTGTTCGGGGAGGAGCCGATCGTGACCGGGGTGCACGCCGGACTCGAGACCGCCGTGATCGGCGACAAGGTCGCAGGGCTGGACATGATCTCGTTCGGCCCACAGATCGAGGCGCCGCATTCCCCCGACGAGCGTGTGAGTATCCCGACGGTGGAACGCTTCTGGAAGCTCCTCGTCGGCTTCGTGGACGAGATGTCGAGCCCGGGGACGCCATGAGCCGCTGGCTCCTCGTGCTCCTCATCGTGCTCGGGATCGGGACGATCCTCGGCGTTTCCGCTGCGGTCGGGAACGGCGACAACACCGGCGAGACGGTCAGCGCTTCCGATTGGGCCGACGACGTCTGCGGCTCGGTCGGTGCCTGGGAAGGCCAGCTCGAGTCGCTTCGGGACGAGCTCGGCCAGAGCAACTACGGCGCCCGCCGAAACGACGGCGGAACCGGTGACTCCGTCGAGCGCACACTTGTCGTCAGCGGAGCCATCGACCGCGCGGTCCAGATCACGAACGACACGCTGGGCGAAGGGCTGCCGCGGGCGGGCATCCCGGACGTTGGCCAGGGCGAACAGGCCTCTCAGATACTCCAGGATTGGGCCCACAAGACCGAGAGTGACCTCCGCGACGCGCAGCAGTCGCTCGACGACGATGCCGACACGACGAGTGGCGCGTTCGCTGCGCTCGGTGGAGCGATCGGAGCTCTGCAGAATGCGGCCGTAGACGGACGCGCGGCCTTCAAGCAGGTTTCCGAGCTCGATCCCGAGCTCGCCGACGCGCTCGAGTCGAGCGGGAACTGCCAGGAGCTCGTGAAGGAGCAGCCGTGAGAAAGCTCGCGCTCGCAACCGTCGCTCTGACGCTGGTCGCGCTCGCCGGGCCGGCTTCGGCGCTGGCGCAGGCGGCGGAGGAGACGTCGACGAGCACGAGCGACTGGTTCCTCATCGCGATCGAGGGCTTGGTCGTGATTGGCTTCATCGCCCTCGGCGTACGCACCGGCGGGATCGGGCTCGGCCTGTGGGGCGGCGTCGGGACGCTCATCCTCGTCTTCGGCTTCGGGCTCGACCCGGGCGAGCCCCCGGTCAGCGCGATGCTCATCATCATCGCGGTTATCGCCGCGGCGGCCGCGATGGAGGCGGCCGGCGGGATCGACTACATGGTCCTGATCGCGAGCAAGGCGCTCCGCGCGCGGCCGAAGTCGATCAACTTCGTGGCCCCGTACGTCTCGTACCTCCTCTGCATCCTCACAGGCACGAGCAACACCTTCTTCTCGATCATCCCGGTGATCAACGAGGTCGCCTACGCGAACAAGATCCGGCCCGAACGGCCGCTCGCGGGGTCGACCGTCGCGTCGGCGCTGGGAATCACATCGAGCCCGGTCGCAGCTGCGACGGCGACGATCCTGCCGCTCGTCGAGGTCTACAACTACGACCTCGTCGACGTCCTCCTCATCACGATCCCGGCGAGCATCGTCGGCGTCTTCCTCATGTCCCTCGTCATGAGCCGTCACGGCGCCGACCTGGAAGATTCCGTCGAGTACCGCCGTCGAATCGACGCCGGCCTCGTGCAGCCGCCGAGCGCTGCGTCGGACATCGTGCTCACGCGGTACGCCAAGCGCAGCGTGGCCATCTTCCTCGGCGCCGTCGCAGTCATCTGCATCTTCGGGCTCTTCGAGGGCCTGCGGCCGACGATCGCAGCCGAGGACGGCGGTGTCGAGCCGCTGTCGGTCACGCCGATCATCCAGATGGTCATGCTCGCCGCCGCCGCCCTGATCGTCCTCCTCTGCAAGGTCAAGGCCAGCGACATTCCCGGGACGCCGATCTTCAGGTCGGGGATGGTGGCGATGATCGCCCTCTTCGGCATCGCCTGGATGGCGGACACCTTCATCGCCAACAACGAGGACGCGATCGTCGAGGCAATGGGCGGCCTCGCGGAGAAGTGGCCGTTCATGATCGCGGTCGCCATCTTCGGAGTCGCGGCGCTGACCACGAGCCAGTCGGCTGCGACGCGAACCATGGTCCCGCTCGGGTTGGCCCTCGGGATCGGAGCGGGCTACATGATCGCCATGTGGACCGCGGTCGTCGGCGTCCTTTTCCTCCCGGCGAACGGGACGCAGATCGCGGCGGCCGAGGCCGACTCGACGGGCACAACGACGCTGGGGAAGCGCGTGATCGACCACTCCTTCCAACTCCCGCTCCAGGTCGCCTGGATCTCGACGGCGCTCGTCGGTATCGCGATCGTGGCCGTCTTCCACTAGATGGCCGAGGCGGCGCAGGGGTCGCTGGGCGAGACGTCAGAGTCCTCCAAGAAGCTGACCGTCATCGGCGCCGCCTTCCTCGGCGTGGGGTCGATGGTGGGGGCCGGCATCTTCGCGCTCCTCGGCCAAGCGGGAGCGGTCGCCGGGGCGGCCACGTGGCTCTCCTTCCTTCTGGCGGGGGTTGTCGCCTCACTCCTCGGCTACACGGTGGTCAAGCTCGGCGTCCGCTATCCGTCACGGGGCGGATTCGTCTCCTACTTCGTGGAGGCGTTCGGCAACGGTCGCCTCGTAGGAATCACCTCCTGGCTCCTCTTCTTCGTCATTCTCATCGTCACGGCGATGGTCGCCGTCTCGTTCGGGGCGTACGGGAGCTCACTCTTCTTCGGCGACGATGCGGCGAGCTACTGGGACAACATCCTCGCCTCGCTGGCAGTCGTCGGCATGGCAGTCGTCAACCAGCTGGGTGCCGGTTCGGTGGCAAAAATCCAGTCGCTGATCGTCTGGGT
>CAVYBK010000004.1:0-301830 GCA_963766725.1 uncultured Actinomycetes bacterium | reverse complement strand
CCGCTACGGGGCGGTGTCCGCGTAGGAGCTCGGGATGAAACAACCAGTCGACGAGATGCATCGGGAACTATCGACGCTCCGCCCTCTTCCGATCGGCCAGAACGTGGGCACGGCCGGTGGTCTACTCGCAGTCGTCCGAGTCGAATAAAACAGCTACAGTGGTCTCACTGGCTCTGCTCTCGGAATCCGGCCTAAAGCCCGCATAAGAACACCGACGCGCTGTGGCGCGCGAGGCGAGGAGCTTCAGGCGAACAGATTCCTCCGCGGGGCCAGCCTCTTGCTTGTCTCGAGTGTCTTGGGGCCGCTGGGCCGAACCCCGCGGCTTGGCGCGTCAGGACCCGAACGCCCGACTCAATTCGCCGAAACGGAAGGAAGGACTGGCGTGGCCAGAGTGGAGATCGGGGGCAGGCGTCAAGGTCAGGAAGTATGGGCGAGGTGGATAGATGGGCGCGTCCAAGGCGACAGAAAATTCCTCATTGTCGCGGGCCTCGATCCGGACACCCGCTTTGAGGACCCACACGCATTCGTGGAGCTCATCGAGGGACTTCTCGACGAAGGCTCGGCCGCCGTCGTGCTCGATATACCACCGAGGCCGGCGTGAACCGGTGTCCCGAGCGCCCGCGTCCCAAGTTGGAGGAGCCTCGATGCGCTGCTACGCGGCACGCAGAACCGGCGGCAAGCATGGCCCGCCGCCGCCATTCCGCAAGCACTTCGTCCAGCGGCTTCCGTCCGAGCAGCCGGGCGACGACGGAGCCTAGAAGCTTGCGCGGTGAGCGTTGGCCGTTGTCGAGCGACGTCGAGATTCCGCCGACTGGGAGACTTCGAGCGAATCCTGGCGGGGGCGGTTTCAAGCGGTACGGCCCGAGCGGTCCGGAACCTGCTCGTAAAAAGCCCAAACCCGCCTAGCGAAGCGGGTTTGGGCTCAATCAAGCGGCGGGGGTGGGATTCGAACCCACGAGGCACCTCTCGGCGCCCAACGGTTTTCAAGACAAGCCGGAGACGTGTCTCTATGCGGGCTAAGAGGCTCTGTGGGCCAGGATGCGGGCCAGCGTCAGAAGGTCGATTTGGACGACATCCCGTACCTAGGTGCGTCCGTCTACAGACGGATCGGACTGCGCACCATGATGTGACGAGTGTTGTGCATGTCAGCCCAAACGCAACGCCATCTGGCCGATCTTACGCCTGGCCATACCGGGGCCTAGGGTCTCGGTCTCATGAGCCCGAAGTCCTGACGTTTCCGGGACGGCCCACTAGTGCGACTGTTATCCCAGCTACAAGCGCTTCATCGAATGAGAGGGGGGTACGCCCAGGCATGACCTTTCATGCCGGCCGTCAGGTGCAGTTACTAGCGCACCCGAGTGAGGTGACACGTGCGCGCACGGCAAATAGGAGGAGCGCACCCGCCGTTGGAGCGAGGCGAGTGCGCTCCTCCTCTATGCGCGGCCGAGCGTGAGCTGGCCGACAAACCGCTTACGCCAGATGCCGGACGCCAGAATGCTTCGACGCGAGCGAGGCGTCTTCATGAAGCTCGCCGCCAGTTCCGCCTCACGGGCCTCGCGAAGCAAGTCGGCGTGTCGCTCGCGGTGGTACCGCAGATGAGACTCAGGGGTGGTCATGGCTCCTCCTTTCGTTTTCAGGACGTGGAGGGAAAGAGGCGTCTTCCAGCGAGTTTCGTAGTCGCGTGAAATGAAGGGGCGCGGGTTAGTGAGGCCCCGTGAAACAACCGCGCTTCCCCGAAGGGTCTTCAGACTTTTCGAGCTGCCTGCTTTGTGGTGCTAGAGGAATCGAGAGCCTTGTGTTCAGCTCGATGCTTGCAAGCGTTGACTAGTGGGCTGCCGAGCAGGAACTTCTGCGCACCGCGCTTCCGCCCGCCGCTCGTCGAGGTTCTCGACCGCGAAGACGCCTTCCGGAGAACGAAGGGCTTCGAGTCGTCGCCTTGCGCAGATCCCATCCGGCTTCGGACCGGCCTTTTAGCCGTCACGGACCATGTCCTGTCGGACTCGATGCGGCGCACCCGATTTACGCGCCGGAGGGCTGCTTTAAAAGGACCTTTGTCACAGGCTCATACTCACCTAGCGTCTCGAGGATGGCGCAAGGAAGAACTCAAGCCTCCGACGGACGGCCGCCGGACAAGCGCCTTTCCCGTCTTTGTCGCTCCGTCGTTGCGCGAAAGCGACAACGCCAATCGCGACTGTCCCGACTGCCGCGCCGACGATCGCGCCGGCGATCACGTCGCCCGGGTAGTGGACGCCGACGTACACGCGCGAATAGGCGATCAGTATCGCCAGGACGAAAAAACTCGTCGCCGCTTTGGGAGCGACGTATGAGAGAAGTGTTGCTCCGGCGAATGCGGTCGCCGCGTGGCCGGCAGGAAACGAACTCGAGTGGACGACGTACAACGGGTCGATTTGCGGGTGGGCGACGAACGGGCGCGTTCGGTCGACCATGTCCTTGAGGCCAAAGGAGACGCTATCGGCCGCGAACGTGGCCGCCGCGACGATGAGGGCGAGGCCCAGTGTTCGAGCGAGACCGAGTCGAAGAGCAACTCCGACGACAACGGCGAGGACGATCCACACCGCCCCGACCTTATCGACGTATCCGAGCCAGACGGACGGAACGTTCAGCGGGGCGATGCGATGGGTCGCGACCCAAACCGCCGCGCGATCATCGATCGACTGAAGAAGCACCGTCGAGCCGCTGGTTCATCCTGCGCCGAGCAGGCGGCGCAGACGACGGATTCTCATCACGCCCGCCGTCCGAGCTGTTCGCAGAAACGTCGCGGTAGCGAGCGTCGACAAGGCAGTGGAGGCCGTAGCAGAGGAGCCCGGCCGCGGTGACACCGAGCAGATACGGCCCGTACGCTGCGTCGGCGACCTTCTGCAGCGCCCCATCGAGTCCGATCGCCTCGCTGGGATCGTATTCGAGCGCAGCCTTGATGACGAAGATTCCAATGAGTGTGAAGACGACCGCTCGGGCAAGGTGGCCCGCCATGCCGATGCGTCCTCCCCACGTGCGTTCGGTCTCGCTCATCTCGCCGCTGCGCCACTTGTCCTCAAACTTCTTCGTCACGGCGCGGTAGGCGTTCCACAACCCGGCCCCGAGGAGGCATAGGCCTCCGATGCCAACGAGCCAGCGCCCTGCGGGCCAGTCGAGCACCGTCGCCGTCGTCTGCTGCGCCTTTGCATTCTGCGACTGCTGTTGGCCGGCATCGACGAGGAGCTTCACCGTCGTGAACGTCAAGCTCGCATAGATCAAACCGCGACCGACGTAGCCGGCGCGCTTGCCCCATTTCTTGAGCGCGGCCTTCTCGTCGTCATCATCCTCTCGCTCGGCATAGGCCTGAATGAAGCGCCAGAGCGCGTAGGCGGCGAACCCGGCCGTGAGGACGATCAGCGCGACCTTTCCCCAAGTTTCTCTCGCAAGCGTCGCGAGGGCCCCCTGGCGGCTTGTCGTCTCTCCGCCAGTGCCTACCGCGACGCCGATCGCAAGGGCTGCCACGATTCCGTAGGAGACGCCCTTTGCGAGCAACCCCCCGCGTGCGAGCCAGGCGTACCAGCCGCTCCCAGTTTCGGCTTTCGCTCGCGCTTCGTCGCCCGCCTCCCGCGCGCGCGAACTGGTTTTCCCGACCGCGTCAATATCTCTCGTCGCCACCGTGCCTCCCTCGCCTTTCAAAGGAGAACGGATGGCACGCGGTTGCGGTTACGCGCTCGATGGGGGCGCGGCGCGCACTGCGATGTGCTCATAGTCCGCTCACCGGAGCAGCGGGTCCGAAGAAGTCCCACACATCCTCATCGAATGAGGCGGGGTACCCACCCCCAGGTGTGCCGGTCTCGAATCGAGTCTACGACGCGACGGTAATACACCCGAGTCGAAATTTCGAGGGAGAGTGGAGGGCCCTGCGATTGTCCAGCGTGACGCCGGGTAAACGCTTGTCGTACGGTACACCGGCTATCTGGAGGGAGATGCCATGCCCCATCACTGGAGACCCGGCGACGTCGATCAAACGTCTGACGAAATGAAGAAATGCCAATATCGCGGGAAGGACAAGGACGAGGTTTGGGAGTTGTGCCCGATCTCGGACGAAGAGGCAGCCGACCTTAGAAAGAAACCCAAGCGACATGAGTGCGAGCGGGTCCTCGACGACCTGCCTTTGGGCTGATTGCCGCAGCCCTGTGTCCTTGAGTTCCCTCGCACCTGACTTAGTCGAGGGGGTACCGACCCAGGTGCCGCCAATTCTGCCCTGCCGAGCACGACATAGTTAATACGCGCGCGCGGGTGAGGGGTGGGGCTTCGGAGGCGAGATGTGCGGCAACTCCGGAGCGCCACTGCGGCTTGTACGTCATCGTCGATAAACCACGCCTTGTGAGCGACCTGCAGGAATTCCTGCGGGAGCTTGGCTTTGTCGCAGCCCACCCGCGCGGCGAGGGTCTCGACGTGTCCATCCCCGGATCGCCGGATACGGCCCAGGCGAGGCGGGTCGTCAACGTCTATCTGGCGATCTGGCAAGCAATTCATCCCGGTGCCCACGCGTCCATCGCCGAACGCAACCCGCGCGTGTCCTCGGCGGCCTAGGCGCTGTCGAGCGGCCCTCTGGACTCGGTGGCCGATGTACGTGACGCTGCGATTGACTGACCCCGACGAGCGAGACGCCCTCCGCACGTTTCTCGAAAGGCGCGAGTGCCAGGTCGAGGAGCTAGCGGACGACCTGCTGCGTGTCGGTCTGCCACACGAGCTTCACGAGCAACAAGCCCGTTTGGAAGTGGACCTCTATCTGCGCGTCTGGGAGTCCTTGCACGACAGCCGCATCGACATCGTTTCGACCCGAACTGCGTCTACGTGCGACGGTACATTCCCCGAGCTGGGGACGCCAGACTACCCTTCGACCATGGCGGCGGGGGCTTGAGCGGCTGGGAAACATCGGAGCGCGTGCTTGAGTCCGGCGGCTTCGAGTCGCGCCAGCGGGTGCTCGTTCCGGAGCCCGTGGTCGAGGCGTCCGAGGCTGGCGCTCGCACACTGGGTGTCACCTACTGGCAGGCGGTCGACCGCTTCACCCGCGGCGGAGTCCACGCGAGCTGGACGGGCGGAGGAGGCAAGCTGAAGCTGCTCGGCGGCGCGACACTGCTCACCTTCGGGCCGCCTGAGCTCTCGTTCGACGGCTGGCTCGTCAGCTGCCGCCACGCGATCCAGGGTGGCCTGCTCGCGCTCCGAGCCGGCGGCTCCGTCACGCTCGCACAGCGACCCAAGGGCGATCAGCACGAGCTGAGCGTGGCGGTCGAGGAGTACATGCCGCGGCTCGCCGCCCGCGCGGGCGCGCCGCCGTGGACAGGGATGCTCTACGCGAAGGGACAGAGCCCATTCCATGCCGCGGTCAGCCGCCGCTACTTCGAGTTCCTGCTACGGAGCCGGGGCTGGTGAACGTCACCGTCTTCGGCGCGACCGGCGTCGTCGGGCGGGCGCTCGCACCCCTGCTGGGCGAACACGAGGTCACCGCGGTCTCGCGCACCGCGCGTGACGGGCCCGGCGCCCGCTGGGTGGTCGCCGACGCGGCGAGCGGCGACGGCGTCACCTCGGCCCTGAAAGATGCGGAAGTCGTCTACTACCTCGTCCACTCGCTCGGCGCGCGCGACTTCGAGGAGCAAGATCGCGCGGCGGCGGAGACCGTCGCGAGCGAAGCGGCGCACGCAGGCGTGCGGCAGATCGTCTACCTCGGCGGTCTCGGCGCCGACGACCCCGACGCCTCGCCGCACCTGCGCAGCCGCCGCGAGACCGGTGAGCGGCTGGCCTCCGCGGGCGTCCCGGTGACGACCCTGCGTGCGGCCATGATCATAGGCAAGGGGAGCGCCGCCTTCGAGACGATCCTCGGCCTCGTCAAGCGGCTGCCGGTGATGGTGACGCCGAGCTGGGTGTCGACGCCGACGCAGCCGATCGCGCTCGACGACGTCGCCCGCTACCTGGCCGGCATCTGCGGCCACGAGGCCGCGTACGGCGAGGGCTACGACACGGGCGGGCCGGAGGTGATGACCTACCGACAGATGATCGAGCGGATCGCGTCCCTGCTCGGGCGGAAGCCGGCGATCGTCGAGGTCCCGGTCCTGACGCCGTACCTCTCCTCGCTCTGGCTCAACCTCGTCACGCCGGTGAACGCGTCCGTCGCGCGGCCGCTCGTCGAAGGATTGCGCAACCCGACGATCGCGCGCGAGAAACGGATCCGGAAGCTGCTGCCGCTCGAGCTCACGCCGTTCGACGAGGCCGCGCGGCAGGCGCTCGCGTGAGCACCGCGGGCACCTCGCCGAACCGGTAGTCAAAGATCCCCTCGACCAGCGCGCACTAGCCGTCGCACGAGCCTCACGGCCTGCTTGGGCGTCTGCTGACGCTCCGACTGGACGACGTGCCGCTTGATCTTGCGCAGGACGGTGCCGTACTCGCTCCTGTCGAGGGTAAGAGACGCTCCCGGGGGTCTCATCATCACAACGCTGATTGGGATCGTCGGCGCATTCATCGGCGGGCTGATCGTCAAGGCACTCGGCTTCGGAGATCCGATCGACGAGTTCTTCGATTTCAGCACTTGGCTCGGAGCGATTGCGGGAGCGATCCTTTTGCTTCTCGTCTATCACGCTCTCGTGGGCCGAGGGACGCGCGGACGCGCGGCCTACTGAGGCCGACTCCACCGGGGAGAGCCGGGAGGGTCAAGGAGTCCCACGCGTCTTTACGGAATCAGGGGGGTACCAGGGTGCCGGCAATGAGACCCTGACGGGCGCTGCTAGTTTCTACGCGCGCGGGTGAGGGGGCCTCGGATGTCGGGTGTCGGTTGGAGTCCCACACCCCCTTTGGGTAATAAGGGGGTACCACCCGCCCGAGCTACAGATTCATAACGCGCGCGCGGGCGATCGGCGACGCTTTGGATGTCGAGCTAAGCCTCGACCGCGGCGTGGAGCAGCCTGAGTCTTCGTTCGCGGTGAGGTCTGACGGCCGAGCCGCCGGAAAAGCTGGTGCAAGGGTTGCGACGCGGAGAAGGCCCGCCGCTACTACGCGAGGAACCGCGAATCCGTGATCGCGCGCGTCGCAAAGCGAGCCTGCGGCTCTCGGAAAAGCGGCGGAGCTACTTCCTGATCCATCCGCACCCGGAAAGGGGTGGTGGGCTGCAGGAAGGTTCGAAAGTGCACTGGAAGCTGGGCTTGCCGGCAAATAGAAAATTGCGGTTGCGCGCAGTAAGATCGCCGCCGAATCAACGTGGCGGGAGGCCTGCCGCCACCGGACGAGGAAAGGGGTCTTATCGGCATGACTCTCGACCAGAAGAGGGCGCGCTGGTTCGGCGTGCTCTATCTCATCACCTTCGCCACGTCGATCCCAGCGTTGATCCTGTACCAACCGGTGCTCGACGATCCCGTTGGCTACATCGCCGGTGCAGGACACGACAAGCGGATCCTCCTCGGCGCTTTCCTGGAACTGCTGCTCATCATCGCCAACATCGGCACCGCAGTAGTGATCGTTCCGATCATGAGGCGGCGGTTCGAGGATCTGTCAATCGGCTACGTGACGGCGCGGCTCGTCGAGTGCACGTTCATCCTCGTTGGCATCCTCGCGGTGCTCGGGATCATTACGTTGCGCAACGAGGCCGCGGGTGCGAACGAAGGCACAATCGCGTACACGCTCGCGGCGATCAAGGACTGGACGTTCCTCCTCGGCCCAGGCTGGGTCGTCGGCTGGGGGAACGGACTGATCCTTGGTTACATGATGTACCGCACGCAACTTGTACCGCGGCCGTGGCCGTGGCTCGGGCTTATTGGCGGGCCGCTGCTCATCATCACCGGCACTGCGATCCTGTTCACTGGAAACGATCCGAGCAGCACACTGCGCTCGTTGCAGGGCATAGCCACCATTCCGGAAGCGGCGTGGGAGCTCTTTCTCGGCGTCTACTGCACCATCTGGGGCTTCAGGCGCGCTGCCCCGATTCTTTCTGAGAGCGTCCGATGAATACCGAGCGGTGGCGACGCCTCGTTCGGTTTCGTCCTGACCGTGCCCGTGGAGAGGGAGGCGAAACCAGCGCGGGCCGCAACTTCCCAAGGGCGCCTCGGGGCGGGTTCCGAAGCGAAGTACTCCGAAACCCGCCCGCTGAGGCTTCTAGCGGCGGTCCCGGCGGGAAGGCGCCTCGTGGTCAGTCCCGCTCTTGGCGATACCCCTGCTGACGATGTAGGCGGCACCGATGATGGTCACCAGTGTCCAGGCACGAACATCATCGAGGCTGTCCGAGACAGCCGCGGCGATGAGGACGGCGACGATCAGGCCAAGCATGGCCCAGAACTCCGTGGTCAGAAGCGCCCACTTCGTCTCGTCGTGCCTTCCGGCGATGCTCTCGCCGGTTCTCTCCATGCGGATGCCGGTTTCCTCGACAGTCGCCATATGAACCCCTTTCCTCGGTGTTCGCCAGCAGTGCCCTTCGAGGCATTTCGGAAACTCAGTTTTTCAATCAACTGAGCAAGACCTACTGTCGGGGGTTTACGAGGCGGCGCGACTGTTTAGTCACCGGGGCCGAGGGTAGTCCCCGGCCCGTGGCCGAAGACGATTTTCCGAAGACATTCGAGGTGCCGCCCGGCGGAGCCGACGCCGCCGGACTCGAGGACTACGGCGTCGAGTTGCGCGGGGGCGAGAGGCTAGGGACGATCGTCGACTCCGTCGCGGAAGGGGACCGGCGCTGGCTCGTCGTCGAAACGGGCCTACCGCCGTTCAAGCGCGACCGCCGTGCCATTCCCTGGAGCGAAATCCAGGACGTCGACCACGATGCGCTGCTAGTCACAGTGGCTGCGTCCACTGCGGAGACCTTCCCACGACTCCCCGAGGCTGGTCGCGAGGACGAGGCCCCCGCGCGCCGCGTAACCGAGTCTCCGGATGCGCCACGCTACGTGCCGACAGGGGACGTGGCCGGGCCGACCGACCGGAACTCGCTTCTCTTCGGCGCCCTCGCCTCGTTCGCGCTCGGCCTGCTCACGCTGCTCGCGGTCATCGCCCTCCTCACTCGGCGAGGCGATCACGAGTTCGTCTGGGGCGCCCTGGCAGTCCCTGTTGTCCTCTTCCTCGCCGCGGGCATTCTCGGCTATCGGTTGTGGCGCGACCCCTACTCACGTGAACGTTGAGCCGCGTCTTGACCACGGGCCAAGTCACGCTTCAACGAGGTCGAGGTCAACCGGTCGAAGAGGAGACTCGCGAATATGTCGGGGGCCGAGCGGCCTCGTCGAAGGGGGTCAGGTGGAAAGCACGAGCGCGGCGGATGCACTCGTCCTTCCCGATCGTCGGGTTCACGGAGGCCTTCGCTGAGCGGCCTGGCCACAGAGGCCCGCGCCGGCGTGACAAACGCGCTACAGCCGCTATATGAAGGGCAAGTCTCGGCGCGTACCCTTAGGTTGTTCCCCTCTTTGCGAGGATTAGAGGTCGCTGCACCGGGGAGGAGGGACTCGTGTTCCCGATGCGCCGGCTCGATATCTACCTGAACGACCACTTTGCTGGAGCGATGTTGGGCGTTGAGCTTTCGCGCCGTGCCGCTGCAGAGAACCGAGGTACTGAGCTCGGCGACTTCCTGGGGGCTTTGCACCGGGAGATCGTCGACGAGCGACAGACTCTTCGCGCCGTGATGAGTGCGCTCGGCATCGACGCCTCGCCCCTCAAGCCTGCTGGCGCCTGGCTACTGGAAAAGGCCGGCCGGTTGAAGCTAAACGGCCAAGTTCGACGGCATTCGCCGCTCAGCCCTCTCGTCGAGTTGGAAGGTCTTGAGGCTGGTGTCTCGGGCAAGCGTTCCCTCTGGCAGGTCCTCGAGCGTGCATTTGGTGGCGATCCGCGCCTCGAGCAGTTTCAGCTTGATGCGCTCATAGCACGGGCCGACCGGCAGCTCCAGGGCCTCCAAGAACATCGGCTTGCCCTTGCATCCGATGCACTGCGGGAGGAACGCATTCCTCTTGCGAAGGTGGGCTTCCAAGCTACCCCCGCCGATCGCGGGCGAGCCGAAAGCGACAGAACTCCCGGCCGAAGATAAAGCCACGACCGACCCATCCCCTCCGTCCTGTTCGATCAGCTCGTCCTTGACCGGCCACACGGCATAATCGAGCGTTCGCCCGTGCACGCGGAACGGAACGAGCCGCGAACCACCGACGTAGCGCCTGGTCGCAGCGAGGGGCTACGGCCGGGGATGATGCACAACGGCTCGCCGAGGTGAGGTTGATGCAGCCCCGGATGCAGCAGACGCGGACGCACGCTCACTTCTTAGCGTGCTCGATGAGATGGCCTTCGAGGCCGCAGGAGAGGCCGCAGGAGAGTCGTCACTGAACTCGGATTAGTACGGTTCAGGAGGAAGTCGGGTTTTGCTTCCTCGTCGAGAGCTGGGCTGTCTTCCCCTCTAAGGCGCTTACGGACCGTTTTCAGGCAAGTGGCCCCTTCATCCTCAAGGTGACCCCAAAGGTCACTCGCTCCCTCGCCCCACACTTCGACCCCTTTCCGCGATGCCTTCAGCTCTCTGCTGCCCGGAGAGGCGCCGTCCATAACCGAGCTTAGGCGAATGGGTGCGCGACGAGGTTTGCAGCCGCGTTTTCCTCCGGCACAGTGTTGGACGGAGGGGCGGGCGGGTAGAAGCGGGCTCCCTACGAAAGGAGTCTCAATGTCCATGCAGGATCAAGGCGGAGGGCAGGAGCCGGAATCGCCCGACCAGCCTCAAGAGCCGACGCCCGGAGAGCCAGGAACCATGCCGGACGAGCCATTGCCAGCGCCTGAAGCTCCTGATATGCCCGCTGACCCCGACCGCGAGCTTGACTGCGACCTCGATACCCGTCCCCAACCCACGCAAACCGAGGTCAAGCGTGGGGGCGCCTCTCCGTTTCGAGCGGTTCAGTGAAACCCGGGCGAAATCCTCCCCAGGCTAGGCGAGGATCTCCCGGCTATAGAAGTCGAGGAACCCCTCCTGGTCGGGCCCGACCTGGTGAATGTAGACGTGGTCGTAGCCGGCGTCGGCGAACTTTTGGATCGCTGCCCTGTGCGCGTCAGCGTCCGGGCCGCAGACGACCTTCGCGGCGACATCCTCCTCGGAGATGAGCTCGGCTACCTGCTCGAAGTGGCGCGGGAGCGCGAGTTCTTGGCCCAGCTCACCGGGCGCGGCGGCGTTCGGCCACCACTCGAGCGCGGTCTTCCTGGCCGTCGCCTCGTCCTTTGCCCAGCAGACGGTGAGTTGTCCAATTCGCGGCTTATCCGTTCCGCCTGCGGCCTCGAACGTGGACAGAATTTCCTCGTCCGGAGCGGTCCCGATCAGACCGTCGCCGGCGGTCGCGGCGAGCTTTGCTGCATTCGGCTTGCCAGCAGCCACCATGATGGGCGGCGGTTCCTCCGGCAGCGTGTAGAGGCGTGCCTGTTCGACGGTGTAGTACGCGCCGTGGTGGCTCTGGTAGCCACCCTGCCAGAGGAGCCTAATGACGTCGATCGCCTCCGCGAGCATCTCGAACCGCACCTGGCCCTCCGGCCAGCGGTCGCCGAGCACGTGCTCGTTCAAGTTTTCACCGGTGCCGAGGCCGAGGAAGAAGCGGCCGGGCATGAGGGCGGTTGCCGTTGCGGCCGCATGAGCGATAACGGCCGGGTGCGTCCGGATCAGTGGGCAGGTGACGCCCGTTCCCAGACGCAGCCGCTCGGTCGCCTGCGCGATCGCGCCGATGACTGTCCAGACGAACGGGCTCTGGCCCTGTCGATCCGTCCACGGATGGAAGTGGTCGGAGATCAGGGCGAAGGCGAACCCGCGCTCCTCAGCCATACGGGCATAGCGAACGAGGTCCTCCGGACGGCACTCCTCGCTCGAGAGTGCGTATCCGATCTCTGGTCGTGCAGCCAACGGGCGCTAGCTGCGCTTGCGCGCTGTCGCCTTGCCGCCCTTCCGCCCGGCGGCCTTCTTCTGCGCGGTCGTCCCCCCTTGGGATGGACTTCCGCCCGAGCCCGACTTCTTCCCGCCCCGGCTCGACGCGCCCGGAGAGTTCGCGATCTTGGCGGCTCGCTCCTTGGACATGCCCTTGTCCTTCAGGGCCTCGTATTGCTGCTCGTTTTTCACGTTCGCACGCTTCTGGGGCATCTTGACCTCCTCGGGATCGACGTGGTCGTTCCCAACGCAAGACGCCGGAAAACCCTTTCGCCGCTCATCCCTCATTCGAGGGTTTGGGTGTGTCTTCTCCCCGGTCGGGGGATGCGGTACCGACGGTCGTCGCACTTCCTGAGACAACGCTCGTTGTACGAGCGCGGACGGTAACTGCGGATGAGGAGAGCGGCCGTGAGAAGGAGCTTGAGGCGGGCCTTTATTTTCTCGACCTGCGTCGTTGCGTTCGCGGCTACCGCGGCCACCGCAGCAAGCGCGGCTGATTCAACCGGGGACGATGCCCAGCTCGAGGACGTCTCGAAGCAGGTGTCCTCCATCGAGAAGAAGTTGGACGAGCTGCTGGCGCACGGGCAGTGGGCAAGGGCAGGGAAGCTCCTTGCAGGCGCCGAGTGCGGGTACGGCGACCCCTCGTCAATGTTCGCGGCTTGGGGGGATGATGCGGGGTACGTACTCGCACCGCAGGGCGACCTCGCGGCGAGCGACGGCTGGACGTTGAACAAGCAGGCGACTGTCGTGCCCTCGGCAGACCCGTTCAGCGGGGCGCAGAATTCGCTTCAATTCGTGAAAGGTGCCGACGCGGGAACGCCGGCGATGTGCGTGGCGCTCGACAACCCCACGATCCGCTTCTTTATCAGGGACAGCGGCGGCAACGAAAAATCGCAGCTGAAGGTCGACGTTCTCTACGAGGACTTCGGCGGCCACGTGAAACATCTCACGATCGCCAAGCTGCGGGCCGGAAGCGAGTGGGAGCCGTCTGTGATTCTCCCGATGTACATGAACGTCCTCGCACTCGCTTCGCCAAGCGGCGTGACGGCAGTCGCATTTCGGTTCAAGGCGGAAGGGCTTCAGAAGGGCGAGACGCTGTCGATCTCGAGTCTCTACGTTGATCCGCTCAAGATGGGGTAGGTGCCGCCAACGAGGCGATATTCGCCGCGCGAGCTCCTCGGCGGCGTCGTTGCCCGGCTGCTCGGGCGAAGCCGCGATAGAAACGTGCATGAAAGATAGGCCGTAAGACCCATTGAGGTCTTCAGAGGAAGCGAGTACGTTCAAGGCTCTGCGGTGGCCTGAAGGCTGGGGAGCTCAACAGGTCGCCTCCTCTGCGGTTCGGGCGTCGTTCCCCGAAGTCCGGCGTCCGACCCGCCCCTCGCGGCGTCGGGTCGGTTGCTCGGGCAGAAGTCCTAAAACACGAGATCCTGCCGCGGTAGTTGGTCGAGGACTCTGGCCGAACCCCAAACAGGTATGCGCACTGCCCGGGCAGATCGAAGATCGATCTGCCCGGGCAGCAATGTCTCCGTTACAGATACGTGGCTAGGAACTCTTGAGCGACCGCCGAATCGACCCGATACTCCAGGTTCGGCCCGGCGCAGCGGTAGCTGAACGTCCACGTGTTCAGCGCAACGATGGTGTCGCCGTGGAAGAGTGGCCCGCCGGAATCGCCGAAGCACACCCCCGCCGTGATCTTCAGGAACCTGTCCGGGAAGGCATCCTGCGCCGCGATCGCGGTCACGTCTCGGTAGCTTCGAATCCCGTCAAAGACGGTGATCGCCTTCGGCGAGGCGCCGCTACCGGTGATGAATGCATCGGTGCCGTAACCGACGACGGTGAACGTCTCGCTCTTCAGGTCGAGCGTGTCGAGATAGCCCTCCCCCGCGATGCGGGCCGGTGACACGCCGGCAACCGACGTATTGAGGAAGACGAGCGCGATGTCCTCGGCCGGGGGCGCCAGGCACGCGTGCTTCGAGTTGCCGAAACAGGGCCCCGCAGTGAACCAGTCCGGATGAACGACGATGTGGTCGACGGTGTAGTAGGGGGCGTCCCCTTCCGGATCAAACGAGATCCTCAAATCGTCGGGCCCGAACCCGTCAGACCCTTCCTCGACGAGGAAATCGGTGCAGTGCGCGGCGGTGAGAACGACGTTCGGACGAACGAGCGTCCCCGAGCAGAAGTCGAACCAATCGCCTTCGACATTCAACTGCAGCACGCCGACGTTTGCGTAGGTGTTGGCTGTGTCGGATGTCCCGTCGATCACCGCGCCTGCCGGGGCGGCGAGGAGCAGGACTGCCAAGGCTGCGGCGGCAGCCGCGAGCTTCGCGGCGCCTTGTATGAAGCGCATCTTCTCCCCCTTTCAGCGTTTCTTTGCGGCAGCACCTTATCGCCTTCCCATAACGCAGGCCCAAGCGTGCCAGGCGAGCACGGAACCTCTACGCGCGGTCGTCGCCCGGCTGCTGGGGCGGAAGTCTCGACCGTTGTAGCATCCGCCCCATGAGCCCATGAGCGATCCTCGAGACGCGCGCGGGCGAAAGGTGGATCCGTATCGCGCGCCAACCGAACCGTCCGAATCTCGGGGCGATGCGCGGGCTCGCCTTCGTGCTGACAATGCTCGCGCTGATCGTCTCTTAGTGGGTGTCCTCTGGCTTGTCATTCGCTAGGCGAGTGACATGCGCCTTGAGATCGGCAAACGCGTCAACTACGCCGATGGGGTGTACGGCGAGCTGGCGGACATCGTCATCGACCCGCTCGAGAAGCGCGTGATGCACCTCGTGGTTCAGCTTGAGCAAGGCGAGGGAGAGGCGCGGCTGGTGCCCATCCAACTGGTGAAGGGCACAGACTCCGAGCAGGCCGAGATCGAGCTGGAGTGCACCCTGGACAAGGCGCAAGGGTTCGAGTCCGTGCGCGAGTCCGCCTACCTCCGGCTGGGAGAGCCCCGCCGAGGACGCCGACTGGGAGGTCGGCGTCGAGGACGTCCTCGCGCTGCCGTACTACGAGGGTTCCGACGTAGGTGCCCAGTATTCCGAGCTCGACTCCAGCGTGACCCTGTACTACGACCGCGTACCGAAGGGCGAGGTCGAGGTGCGGCGGGCCAGCGTCATCTCTGCGGAAACACGGCTGACGTTTAGACCGACGTGCTTCCCGTCGATTCGTGATCCGTCAGCGTCGATTTCCGCCGACCCGGGCTGTGCACGCCGCGGATCGCGCGGGGAGTTACGGATGACGCTCGACCAGCGCCTCGCGCACATGTTTCCAAACGGGCGCCGGCGCATCCGCGATTTGGGCAGTGATCTCCGGGTCGGCGCGAGAGACGCTCCCGAAAGTGAGAGCGGGGCGAGCGTTGCGGTACTCGCATTCTCCTCACCGCGATCCCGACCCAACCGCCTGGCCGCGGGGGCACTTGCCGAGGCCCTCAGCCGCCGGCGATCGTGCGAGCTACTCGCCGAGGCCATTGCCCGCCGGGCGCGGGAGAGTAAAGGTCAGCCGAGAACAGACTCGCCTGACGCGTCGACTGAGAGCGGCTGCAGGTGCGCTTTCTGCAGGCCGCTCCCAGCGACGGATCCGGTCAGTGGGCGAACGGCGCGAAGTAATGGTGCGCGCCCACTTGGCTACTTTGCGTCCGAGCTGCTCGCCCTGCACGTCGGCCGTGCGGAAGTGCAGGCCAGCCCAAATCCGAGCCTCGGTGATCTCCGCAAGCGGCTCCGAGAAGCTAGAGAACGGGCGCGGATTCGGCAGGAGCGGCAGCGTCGCCGCGCGGCTGCTCGTCACGGTGAACTGCGCGTTGTCCGTGCCGAAGTACAGCCGCAGCGAGCCCAGCATCGAAGCGTCCAGGCACAGGTGGCCCGACGGGTGCTCCGGATAGGGCGCAGTTAGCAGCGGCATCCAGCTCGGGTCAGGCTCGGTGGCATCGTTGCGGTCGTCGGCGGCGCGAGGGATGGCGTTCCAAGGCCGCCAGAAATCCCAGAAGTACTTGTCGTTCCAGCAGTTGATCGCCGCGTCGGCACCAGCAAGGTTCATGAGGCCGAACAGTGCCGCCGTGTCGACGATGTCAAGGTGGTACATCGGGTTCTCGGCGAGTTGCCGGGCGACGTCGTTCCAGAGGATCGCCGGGCCGCCGCCACTCTGCCAGAAGAGGGCGATCTGGGTCTGGAGTTCCGTGCGCACCGTGCTGGCGAACGCGCCGAGCGCCTTCACCTCGTCGAACTCGTGCGCATAGGTCGCGCTCTCGAGCGCGTTAGGCCCGGCCGTGCGGAACTGCGACGAACTCCTGATGGTGAAGGGCTGCACGTTCGCGACCCACGGCGTCGGGTCGAGGATTGGCTGCCCCGTCAAAGGATCGATCAGCGGTTGCCAGTGGCCGACCGCGGGGTTCGGCATCCACGGCGACGGGCCGAAGCGGCCGTCATCGCCCCGCGCGGCGATCATCGCATCGGCGGCGGCCACACCGGCCGCGATCCCATTCGCCTTGGCGGCGCCCGCGGCAATCGGCTCCAGCGAGGCCGCGAGTGCCGCGTCGAGCGTCTGCTGCATCGCCACTTGCGTCGTCATCGGAATCCCGGCGCGCGGGTCGGCGATGAGGCTCGAGAGCACGCGGTAGGCGGCCGCAGCCGCGGCGGCGTCCTTCGACGCGCCCGAGTTGAATTTCTTCGACAGAAGCAGCGGACGGTGGCGTCGTTCGATCGCATTGACGGCGTCGGAGACCGCGCCCTCGACCATGCCCATGTTGATCTGCAGTGCTGGCGGAGCGCCGCCGCCCGTCGGCGGGAACGCGATCAGGACGGCCGTCGCCGTCCGGTTCCAATCGGTCACCGTATTGGCCTGCGCCAGCGTGGGTAGCGTCAGCGCGACCCCGGCCGCTAGGACCGCGACCACGAGGCGTACTCTTTTCATGGTCTCCCTCTCCTCAACTTAGCTGCCGAGCCGTTCGCTCGTTTCCAAAGTTACAAGCATCGCGCCGTCCTCTAAGGAAGTCAAACGGGCGCCAGGGACTTGGTGACGACCTGTCCAACGCTGCTTCCGACGTATGCGCATGGCTCCCGCAGAGCGACGAACGCGCGCCCGCGCGCGTGGCGGCCTGTTGGAAGGCGTAAGTCCTCAGGGAGTCCCACGCCACTTTCAACGAATCAGGGGGTACCCTTCCCCCGCCCCCGGCGTCGAATCTCTAGGCGGCGTACAAGCCTGAAAGGATCGCTACAGCGCGACGGAAGCTCCTGCTAGGGGCAAACCCTTAGCCAGGCTGTGTCAGCCTCTACGCGTGCGGGTGACAGGCGATGAGGTTCGGGGCGATCGAGACTCCGAAGAGCCCCCGACCTACTGACAGTCCATCCCGTGTAACGCGCGCCGGCGTTGAAGCGATATTCAAGTTGAGAGCCGGGGCACGGCCAACGGGCCTGCGGCAAGCGCCCGCCCGCCTTCGCCCGGGAGAAAGGGCTAGCCCCGGCTCTCGCCTAGGGTAAGTGCATCCAAAGACAGCGGGGCTATCGGTCGTTCGGATACTGGTCGTGCACGCTGTCTCCGTCGGGCACGGCGTCCCATACAGCGTTGCCGCATTTCGGGCAAGGTGCGAAGTGCGTCTTCGAGTTCATTTGAATCTCGTTGTCGCAGTTCATGCAGCGGTAGGCGCCGGCCGAAAGGTCGCTTCCTGCGGGAACCGGGTTCGCCATTCTTTACTCCCTCGTTCGATTGTCGCTGCCAACCCGTTGACCCTTTCCGTCCGGTGGATGGTTGGCCCCCCTCGTATTGAACGAAACGCCTAGCTGTCGGGATACGTGCGGAGCCGCTGCGGCCTAGACGCGGTTCTTCGCTCGCCGCGTGACGCGACCGAGCGCCAGGTCTTACGCCGGTTACATCGCTCTGAAGCAAGAAGCCATTCGACGGGGTGCAGCTACGCCTCTCCGATCCGATGCACCAGCGGAACTCCGGCAACTGTGGGAGTTGGGGGCGGCGCGACAGCGTGAGGAACTTGAAGCACTCGAACGGATGGAAGCCGACCTTGCTGAGGAGGACGAACGATGACCGGGATTCAGGTCAGACACACGAGAAGCTGCCGCACCCAGGAAGGCGGAGCCTGCAATTGCAAGCCGAGTTACCGCGCCGAGGTCTACGATCCATCGCTCAAAGACGAAGGTGCGCAAGACGTTCAGGAATCTGAGCGAGGCGAAGTCGTGGCGACACGATGCGGCCTCAGCGCTTCGCAAGGGCACTATGAGCGCTCCGAGCAAGACCACGATTCGATGAGGCCGGCGAAGCTCTCATCGAGGGTATGAAGTCTGGCGCGGTGCGGACTCGGAAGGGCGACGGTCTACAAGCCGTCCGCAATCCGAAGTTACGAAGCTGCCCTGAAGGATCGCGTCCACCCCGAGCTCGGCCCTCTTCGCGTCTCCGAGGTTCAGCGTCGAGACGTTCAGCGACTCGCTGACGAGATGCTTGCCGAGAAGAAGGACGCAAGCACGATTCGCAACGCGCTTATGCCGCTTCGGGTGATCTACCGTCGTGCTCTTGAAGATGGTGACGTGGCGGTGAACCCAACCACGAATCTACGGCTACCCGCCGTTGAGGGGAAGCGGGATCGCATCGTCTCCCCCGAGGTGGCTAAGAAACTCCTGGCCGCTCTTGCGGAGAAGCGATCGCCCGCTGTGGGCGACGGCGTTGTACGCGGGCCTCAGGCGTGGGGAGATCATGGGCCTGAGGATCGAGGACGTGGATCTGGCCAAGGGTGTTATCCGTGTCGAGCGCTCCTATGATCCCAAGGCGTACGAGTTCACGGAACCGAAGTCCAAGGCCGGGAAGCGCAGCGTCCCCATCGCGTCGGTGCTCCGTGACTACCTGATCGAGCACAAGCTACGGATAGGGAGAAGCGAGGGGCTGTTCTTCGGACGCACTGAAGGAACACCGTTTGATGACTCCTCGCTCGCTGCTCGCGCTGCAACGGCTTGGAAGAACGTCGAGCTCGAAGGGATCACGCTGCACGAGGCCAGACACACTTACGCGAGTCTGATGATCGCTGCCGGCGTCAACGCTAAGAGCTTGCAGACGTACATGGGCCATAGCTCCGTCACGATCACGTATGACCGCTACGGGCACCTGATGCCGGGGAACGAGGACGAGGCTGCGGGCCTACTCGATGCCTATCTCGAACGCTCGGACACGAAGGCACGTCTAGCGCAGATCCAAGGGTAGCGTGGGCCAGTAATGGGCCAGTGTGGGCCACTAATAAGCGCCTCCCTGCCCCCTCATGCGGACAGGCGTTCGTAGCGCTCTCTTGCGTCGGTGTTTACGAAGTTCCTGCAAACCGTGATATTCAGCGGCGGGGGTGGGATTCGAACCCACGGGACGCCTTACGACGCCCAACGGTTTTCAAGACCGCCCCCTTCGACCGCTCGGGCACCCCGCCGCGACTAAGGCTAACGACGCACAGCGCTCTTGAGGAAAAAGCCGAGGTTCGCAGGGCGCTCGGCCAGGCGGCGCATCAGATACGGAAACCACTCCGGCCCGAAGGGCGTGGCGACGAGCACCTTGAACCCGCGCCCGGCGAGGTCGAGCTGGAGCCTGGGCCGGACGCCGTAGAGCATCTGAAACTCGAAGCGGTCCAGGCCGATGCCCTCGCGCTTCGAGAACGCGATTGCGTGCTCGATGAGCCGCTCGTCGTGTGTGGCGATCGCCGTGTAGCCGGAGCCGCGGAGCGAGCGCTCGATCAGGCGGACGTACGCGGCGTCCACGTCTGACTTCTCCGGATAGGCGATCTCGGGCGGCTCGAGATAGGCGCCCTTGACGAAGCGCAGGTTCGGCTCGAGAGGAAGGAGCGACTCGAGGTCGTCCTCGGCACGGTAGAGATAGGACTGGAGAACCGTGCCGACGTTCGAGAGCCCGTCGTCGCGGAGCCGGCGGTAGATGTCGAGCGTCTTGTCCACGACGGCCGAGTACTCCATGTCGATCCGGATGAAGTTGCCGAGCTCGCTGGCTTTCTCGACGAGGCGGCGTACGTTCTCGTAGGCGACTTCCTCGCCGAGGTCGAGCCCGAGATGCGTGAGCTTGAGCGCAACGTTCGCGCGGAGCTCCTCCTCGTGGAGGCGCTGGAGGACGCTCTCGTACTCAGTCGCAACAGCGCGCGCCTCCTCCGCATCCGCGACGTCCTCGCCGAGGATCGTCGTGTTGGCGTGGAGGCCCTGCTCGTTCAGGCGCCGCAGAACGGCGACGCACTCGTCGAGGGTCTCGCCGGCGACGAAGCGCGCGGCTCCGAGCCGCATGCCGTGCTTGCCCACGAACGACCGCACGCGCGGGCTCTGCGCCGCCGCGAGGATGAGCTTGCGCGAAACCGCTACGGGGCCCCGAACTCCTTCAGCGCGGCCGGCGCGCTCCAGTTGCCCTCGGCGTTCTGGGTGTTCTCCATGATCGCGAGGAGGACGCGCGCGGTCACGGCCGTCCCGTTCAGCGTGTGCACGGGCTCGAGCCCGCTCTCCGTGCGGTAGCGGACACCGAGGCGACGCGCCTGGAAGTCGGTGGTGTTGGAGGTCGACGTGATCTCCCGGTAGCGCTCCTGGCTCGGGAACCACGCTTCGATGTCGTACTTCTTGGTCGCTCCGGCGCCGAGATCGCCCGCGGCGACGTTGACGATCCTGTACGGGACCTCGAGCTCCTTGACGAGCTCCTCCTCCACCGACAAGAGAGACTCGTGCTGGTCGGCCGACTCCTCCGGGAGGCAGAACACGAACATCTCCACCTTGTCGAACTGGTGGACGCGGAACATCCCGCGCGTGTCCTTCCCGGCCGCGCCAGCCTCCCGGCGGAAGCAGGTCGAGTACCCGGCGTAGCGGTAGGGGAGCGCGGCCGCATCGAGCTCCTCGTCCATGTGGTACGCGGCGAGCGCGACCTCCGAGGTTCCTGTGAGGTAGAGCTCGTCGCGCTCGATCCGGTAGATGTTCACCTCGTCCGTCGGGAGGAAGCCGGTGCCGTACATGGCCGCCTCGCGGACGAGCACCGGCGGCAGGACGGGCGTGAAGCCCTTCTTCGCCAGCCGGTCGAGGGCGAAGCGGTAGAGCGCGAGCTCGGCAAGCGCAATGTCGCCGAGGCGATAGGCGAAGCGGGAGCCCGACACCTTCGCCCCGCGCTCCATGTCGATCTCACCGAGCTCGAGGTGGTCGCGCGGCTCGAAGCCGAGCGGCGGCGGGTCGCCCGACCGGCGCACCTCGACCGCGTCCTCCTCCGTGAAGCCGTCGGGCGCGGTCGGGTCGGGGGGATTCGGGATGCGGGTGAGCAGATCGTCCCGCTTCGTGGCCTCCTCCTCGAGCGCCGACTCGGCCTGCTTCAGCTCCTCCTTGAGGGCGTTCAGGCGCTCGATCTCCTCCGGGGAGGGCTTGCCCTTCCCGGCCGGCTTGCGCGCGGCGCGGAGCTCGTCCACCCGCGTATTGGCGGCGCGCCAGGCCTCGTCCGCCTGCAGGAACTCGTCGAAGATCTCGGCCGCGCCCTTGCGCGCAAGCGCCGCGCGCCAGGTGTCCGGGTCGGCGCGGGCGGCGCGGACGTCGATCATGCGCGGGAGTCTAAGAGGGCTTCTATGACCTGGGCGACTCCCTCCTCGGTGACGGGCGGGCAGACGTAGTCGGCGATCCCGATCAGGCGCTCGTGCGCGTTCGCCACGGCGATCCCGAAGCCGGCCCACTCGAGGAGCTCGATGTCGTTCTCGCCGTCACCGAATGCGACCGTCCGCTCCGCCGAGAAGCCGATGTGGTCGGCGAGGAACTGGAGCCCCGAGCCCTTCGTCACCTTCGGGCTTGCGATCTCGAGGAAGAAGGGCAGCGACTTCGAGATGTAGAGGCGGCCGGCGAAGCGGTCTTTCAGGCGGAGCTCAAGGCCGTCGAGGAGCTCGGGCTCGCCGACCGACACCACCTTCGTCGCCGGCTTCTCGAGCCACGCGGCGAGGTCGCCCACCTCGTGGATGACGAGGCCCTGGAAGTCCGCGTAGGCGCGGGCCTCGGGCGTCACCTTGCCGACGAAGAGCTCGTCGTCCACGTAGACGTTGCAATGGAAGCCTTCGCCGACGATCGCCTGGATCGCCTCCTTCGCGAGCGCGACGGGGATCGGCTCGTGGCGAAGCCAGCGCCCACTCTGGGGCTCGGCGACGACCGCGCCCTGGTAGCAGACGACGGGGTCTTCGATCCCTGCCTGAAGGACGTACGGGCGCACCGAGACGAACATGCGCCCGGTCGCGATGACGACGCGGATTCCGGCCGCGCGGGCTGCGCGGATCGCCGCCTCTGTCCTCGGAGGCAGCATGCCGTCCTTCGCGATCAGCGTGCGGTCGAGGTCGCAGGCGAGCACCTCGACGTCGCGCGGGAAGCCGGCCGGAAGACTCAGCTCGACGGCTGCGTCAGGAAGGCGACGAGATCGGCGAGCTGTTCGTCGGAGAGCGACTCGCCGAAGGTGGTCGGCATGATGTTCGGCTGGAAGCCCGCCGCAACCTCTTTGTTCGGATCGACGATCGATTCGAGTACGAAGGCTGCGTCCTTCCCCTGGAGAGCCGTGTCGAGGTCGGGCCCGATCGTCGCCGACGAGCCTGCGGCCTTGAAGGTATGACAGCCGGCGCAGCCCGCAGACGCGAAGACCTCCTTGCCTGCGGCCGGGTCGCCCTTGCTCGTGTTCACCGTCTGCGTGGGCTCCGTCGGGAGGGCGCCTTCCACGGTCTCCGCCGTCGGGCTCACGACGGTGGCGGAGCCGCAGCCGGCAACGAGGATGGCGAGCCCGGCGAGGATTCCCGTGACGGCGAGAGCACAGCGCATCGGTCGCGAAGCATAACGGCCTCGACGACGACATACCCCACCAAACCGGCGGTGAGGACGTCGTTCGGCGAGTCGTTCACGACGAGCGAGGTCGCGAGCGCCGCTGCGTACGCGAGCGGCAGCGCCCGCCTCTCCAGCGATGCGTCGGAGCGGAGGAGCCGAACGACGAGGATCACGAGTACCGGCAGGCAGACGGCCACGACGGCCGCGATGCCGGCCTGCTGTGAAACACGCTCCCAGGAGAGCTCGACGCGGTCGCGCAGGTCGGCGGCGATCCCGGACGGGCCGGAGTCGAGCGCGCGCGACACGTGGCTCTCGGGCCCGGTTACTGCGTCGAGGACGAGGAGGCCCGCGGCGACGGCGACGGCTGTCCCGGCCG
This sequence comes from uncultured Actinomycetes bacterium, assembly GCA_963766725.1. Taxonomy (GTDB): domain Bacteria; phylum Actinomycetota; class Thermoleophilia; order Gaiellales; family Gaiellaceae; genus DATEOR01. The sequence goes on along the minus strand of CAVYBK010000004.1, from coordinate 278,798 downwards.
CGACCACCAGTCGCCTCCCCCGCAGCCCCGCGAGCAGGATCGCAAGCAGCGGGAAGGCGACGGCGAGGACGATCGCGCCTCCTCCGTCCGCCCCGAAGCGGTTCCCGGCCACGGCTATGAAGCTGAGGAGCGCGATGGCCGCGAACGCCGGCCAGCCCAGGCGTCGCCAGAGGAAGACCGCGCCGCCGAGGGCAGGCACGAGCAGCATCGTCTCGAGGAAGTTCGAGAGCCCGTAGAAGCGGGAGTTCTGGCTCGGGCCGAACGGCGAGAGCGCGACGGCGCTCCCATCCACTCCGAGCGCGACGAGGTAGGCCGCCACGATCCCGGCGAGGAAGAGCCCGACGGCGAGGTCGGAGCGGAGTGCGAGCGCGAGGAGCGGACCGCCTGCGGCAGCGGCGAGCCCGATGACGACGAGGGTGGGCCAGAACGAGGAGACCTCTGCCAGCCCGAGCGCGAGGTTGGCGAGGAGCGCGGCGCCGAACCCGAGCAGCGCGGCCTTCGGCCAGAGGAGCGCAAGGGCGATGAGAATCAATCCGGCGAGAAGGCCGGCCGGCACACGCGAGTCGTTGTGCTCGTCGATCCGTGTCGTCGAGGGCGGCGAGGGTGGCTGCCGGGTCAGAGTCCGGCTGGGAGCCGAGCGCGCCCTCCTCCGCAAGCGCGGTGGGAGCGATATCCGCGATCGAAACGAGCCCGGGGATTCGGGTCGAATCGGACAGGAGGATACCGCGGTAGCCCGGCGCGACGACCACGACCGGATAGCGCCTGTCGTTCGGCTGGGTTCCGCCCTTCGGCAGGGCGACGAGGATGTACGGCGGCTCGGGCGCTCCGGCGAGCTCGTCGACGTTGATCAGAGGCGGCTCTTCGGGCAGGTCGCCGCGCAGCGAATTGCGCACCTCACCCTGAACGAGCGCGGCGAGCGCCTGCTCGCGGCTGGTATCGGGCCCGGCGCCCGGCACCAGCAATCCGTACGCGCCCTCCGTGCTCGGCAGCGGCGCCTCGACGACGTAGACAGGGAGCTCCTGCGCGGCGCGCGCATCGCCGGCCAGGACAGCGAAGAGGACGAGCGCAAGTGCGGCGGCGCGGGCCATGGGCGAACTCTAGGTGCGCCGGATGCCGAGACCCCCTCGGTACACTTTTCACCATGCAACGCAAGGCCTATGGACGGGACGCGGGCCTGTCTGCGCGGATGCTCGTGACGACCTTCCTGCTCGGGCTCCTCTACGTCATCTTCGCGGTCGTCCTCTTCAACGTCCTGAACGTGGGCCTCGTGCCGATGGTGCTCATCGTCGTCGGGCTCGCGTTCTTCCAGTACTTCACCTCGGACAAGATCGCCCTCGCCGCCTCGGGCGCCAAGGTGGTCAGCACGGAGCAGGCGCCCGAGCTCCACGCGATGGTCGAGCGCCTCTGCGCGATGGCCGATCTGCCGAAGCCGAGGGTGGCCATCATTCCGACCGACGTTCCCAACGCGTTCGCAACCGGCCGGAGCCCGAAGCACGCCGCAGTCGCGGTCACCGAAGGCCTCTGGCGCCGGCTCGAGCCGCAGGAGATCGAGGGCGTGCTCGCCCACGAGCTTTCGCATGTGGCAAACCGCGACGTGCTCGTCATGACGCTGGCCAGCTTCTTCGCCATGCTCGCCGCCCTGCTCACGCGCGTCGGCCTCTACGGCGGCATGTTCAGCGGCGGCGGGCGAAACCGTGACGGCGGCGCGCCTGCCTGGCTGATCATCTTCCTCGTCTCGATCGCGACCTACATCATCAGCTTCGTCCTCATCCGGACGATCTCCCGCTACCGGGAGTACGCGGCGGATCGCGGGTCGGCGCTCATCACGGGCGCGCCCGAGCAGCTGATGAGCGCGTTGCAGAAGATCGCGAGCGACATGACCCGCATCCCGCAGCGCGACCTGCGCCAGGTCGAGGGCATGAACGCGTTCTTCATCATCCCGACGAACGTGAAGTCCTCGCTCGGCGAGCTCTTCGCCACGCACCCGCCGCTCGAGAAGCGCCTCGCGCGCCTCGCCGAGATCGCCCAGGAGATGGGCCGGCCGGTTCAATAGGTGGGGCTGGGCGACGTCCTCTTCGGACGCAAGAAGCTCAAGGGCGCGAACCTCGACCGGCTCTTCGCGCTCTCGACCGCGCGGATAACGCTCGAGACCGAACTGGGCCTGAAGCCGGACCGGGTCGCGGCCGTTGTCTTCAAGCCGCTCTCGGCGGGCGAGTTCATGCAGGCGGAGCGCGACCTCGACGAGCTCCTCGGCGTCGCCGCGGCCGACTCGGGGTCGAAGGTCAGGCGCCGTTCGGACAGCTTCGGCTTCCAGTGGATCGTCATCCACGACTCCGACTTCGAGGACCTCGTCACGACGACGCACCTCGTCAGCTCGGAGCTCCAGGCGCGTGGCTTCGGCGGCCAGCTCCTCGCCGCGATCTTCAAGTTCAGGGGCGGCGAGCACCCCGTCTTCCTCATCTACGGCTACAAGACCGCGACCTTCTGGCCCTTCGTCCCCACGGGGAAGGAGCAGGAGCGCGACAACGCCGAGGAGCTGAAGCTCAAGGCCGAGCTCGAGAAGGAGCTCCCGATCGAGCCCGACCTCTCACGCTGGCTCGCTCTCTTCGACGCGCCGCTCGACGACTAGCCGCCGACGCGGCGGGCGCCGTCGTACGTCGAGCCGTACCAGTCCTCGGAGAAGCGCGAGATCTTCACGACGTCGCCGGAATGTGGCGAGTGCACGAACTTCCCGTTCTGGACGTAGATGCCTACGTGGGAGCGGCCGTTGAAGAAGACGATGTCGCCGGCCCGCAGGTGCTTGCGCGTGACCGGCCGGCCCTCGCCCCAGAGCATCCAGCTCGAGTGTGGAAGCGTGATGTCGAGCTTCCCGTAGACGTACATCACGAAGCCCGAGCAGTCGAAGCCCTGCCGGGCTCGCTCCGGCCCAGCTGTACGGCGTGCCCAGGTATCGGAGCGCGATCGCGACGGCCTTCTCGCCGGTCGTCGGCCGCATCTCGACGGGCATTGTCGGCCTGACTCCTTCGTCGGAGCGGTCGGGCGCGGCCGCTGCAGCCGCCGGGAAGGCGAGCAGCAGGACCAGCACGAAGAGATGTGTGGAAAGACGACGGCACATGAGATGCGGAACCCTGTCCCGGGGTGAAGTGGCCTTCTTCGGCCGCCCGGAGCGAGGCCTTTAGCGCCTACCTAGATGGGGGTACCTCGACGGGGCCAAAGAAAAACGGCCAGGAAGGAGACCTGGCCGTTTCCTGTGCGCGAACTTTTCTGCACCTAATGAGATGCCGCTCGGCCAAAAAACTTGCAGTGAGTTTGGTTAGTACCTACGTGCGCCGACGTACGTGGCCGCGTACCAGTACTCCGACAGGCTCGAGATCTTCACGACGTCGCCGGTGTGCGGGGCGTGCACGAACCGCCCGCCGCCGATGTACATGCCGACGTGCGAGAGCCCGCTGAAGAAGACAAGGTCGCCGGGCGCCAGCTGGCTCCGCGAGACGGGGGTGCCCATCCCGTACTGCATCGCTGCGTTGTGCGGCAGGTAGACGCCGACCTTCGCGTAGGCGTACATCGTCAGGCCGGAGCAGTCGAAGCCCGATGGGCTCGCGCCGCCCCAGACATAGGGGACGCCGAGGTACTGGAGCGCGATCGAGACCACGCTCGAGTGCGTCGCAGGCGGAGGAGCGGAGCTGCCCGAGGAGCCGCCGGACGAGCTCGACGGAGCTGGTGCGGGCGCCGGCGCCGACTGCTGCTTCTTCGCGGCGGCCCTCGCCTGAGCGGCGAGCCGGGCCTGGCGCGCGCGTTCGGCGGCTTCGAGCTGCGCGATCTGGTCCTTGATCGAGGAGTAGAGAGCCTGGCGCTCGGCCAGCTGGCTCTGGATGGAGGCGCGCTGGGCTGCGCGCTCGGCGACGACCTTCTCCTGGTCCGCCTGCGCCTTGACGAGAGCCTGCTGGCGCGTCTGCACTTCGTTTCGGTACTGCTTCACTTCCGCCGCGATGCGCGCGTCTTCGTCGGCGATCCGGTTGGCCGAGTCGATCCGCTCGATCAGGTCGCCGAGGCTCGCGGCGCCGAAGATGATCGACAGGGTGTCCGGCTCGTCGGACGTGTAGAGCGCGACAAGGCGCGCCGAGACTTGGGCGCGCGCCTTCACGAGGTTCTTCTTCGCCGTCTCGAGGCGCGCCCGGTTGACCTCGAGGTCGTGCTTGATCTGGTCGAGGCGGACGTTCGCGGCGTTGTAGGCCTCCACCGCCTTCTCCATCTGCGCGTCCATGGCCTGGATCTGCGCGAGCACCTGCTGGGCCTCTGCGCGCTTCGAGCCGATCTGCGCGGGCTCGGCGGAGCCCGCCGCGGTGACGGCGAGACCAAAGACGAGCGCGGATAGGAGGGCGAGTCCGTAGCGCAAAGGGAGGCTTCTCTTCCTCGGAGAAGCCTGGGAGGCTACAGGACGCTACGGCGAGACGTCGGGGATGAGACCCTGCTCGGAGAAGAACCTCTTGGTCTCCTCGAGGGTCATGTCGCTCGGGGGCACAATCGCGTCGGACGGCGAGAGGTCGTCCTCCGGGAGCCTCTCCCCGTCGCGCTTGACGAGCCCAGCCATTTCGTCGAGATAGCGGTCGAGCTCGCCCTCGTCGTCCCGGTCGAGGGCCTCCTGGGCTCGCTCGTCGAGCTCGTTCAGGCGCCCGACGGCGTCGTCTTCGAGGCGGTACTGCCCCTCTCCCATGACGCGGACGATCATTTCGATTCCTTCTCGAGCTCTTTCTGCTTGTCGCCGGACGAGAGCTCGCCCTTGAGGCGCTCGAGGTCGGCGTCCACCTGGCTCTGCGTGGAGATCTGGGCGAGCTCGCGGTCGAGCTGCGTGCCCGAAGACGTGTAGTCCTCGAGCGTCCCGGACTCGACGAGCTCGTCGACGGCGGCTGCGCGGGCCTGCATCTGCTCGGTCTTGTCCTGCGCGCGCTGGATCGCGAGACCCGTGTCGGCCATCTCCTCGCCGATCCCGGTCGCGGCCTCGCCGATCTTCACCTGTGCCTCGGCGGCCGAGTACTGGGCCTTGACGGTCTCCTTCTGCGTGCGGAAGGCTTCGACCTTCGCGGAGAGGCGCTTCTCGCTGTCGGCCAGCTTCTCCTGCTGGGCCGCCAGGTCGTCGATCTGCTGGTCGAGGCTCTGGAGCTGCTGCTGCGCGAACGCCTTGCGCTCGAGCGCGGCGCGTGCGAGATCCTCGCGGTTGGCGGCGAGAGCCTGGCGGGCCTGTTCGTCGAGCTTGGGCATCTCCGTCTCGAGCTTCTTGGTCTGGAGCTCCAGCCGCTTCTTCGCGGTGACGACGTCGGCGATGCCCTTCTTGACGTTCTGCAGCAGCTCGAGCTGGCGCTCGTACGAGTAATCGAGAGTGACGGCCGGGTCTTCCGCCCGGTCGAGAAGCTTCGAGTACCACGCCCTGACGACGGCGGACGTGCGGCTCATCAGGCCCATGAGTTCCTCCCTGGCTTGGGTCCCTGGCATCCTACCGACGCCGTGATCGTCGAACGCTCCATGGATCCGAGCTGGCTCTCGAACGCCTACCTGGTCGCGGACCGGGCGGGAGGCACGGCAGTCTTCGTGGACAGCGGGGCTCCGATCGACCCGCTCATGGCCGCCGTCGAGCGGCTGGAAGTCCAGGTCACGCATCTGCTCACGACGCACGCGCACCCGGACCACATCGCCCATCACGAGGAGCTCGAGCGCCGCTTCGGGACGACCGTCGTCGCCGATCCGGCCGAGGACGTGCCAGGCGCGGAGCCCGTCGGGCACGGCGAGATCATCGAGACCGGCGAGCTCAAGATCGAGGCGCTTCGCACGCCAGGGCACAGCCCGGGAATGCTGACATTCGACTTCAACGGCGAGGTCTGCTTCACGGGCGACACGCTCTTCGCGGGCTCGGTCGGCGGAACGCGGGACGCTTTCGAGGATCTCCGCCGCTCGGTGATGGACGTCCTCATGGGGCTGCCGCCCGACATGACGGTCTACCCCGGACACACCGAGGAGACGACGATCGGCTGGGAGTGGGAGAACAACCCGTTCGTCCGCGTGTGGCGCGGAGTGGATCCGGAGGGCGAGGAGCGGGTCTACGTCGGCGGCGCCGAGGCGACCCTCATCGTCTGGTCGCCGGACTACGACGGCGGCGGGAAGGGCTGGGTGCGCTTCGCGGACGGACGCAACGCAATCATCGGTGGATCTCGGATAGAAAGGACGCGATGACCTACGTGCTTCCCGGACGAGATCGACGCCTACGCCGCCGAGCACACGACTCCGTCGACCGACCTCCTCGCGCGGCTGGCCGAGGAGACGAGGGCAACCCTCGACGCGCCGCAGATGCTCACGGGCACCGTCGAGGGACGGTTCCTCGAGTTCCTCGTCTACGCGACGCAGGCCAAGCGCGTCCTCGAGTTCGGCACCTACAGCGGCTACTCGTCCATCTCCATGGCCGCTGCGCTTCCTCCCGGCGGCCACATCGACACCTGCGAGATCGAGGAGAAGCACGCGTCGGTCGCGCAGCGCTATATCGACGAGGCCGGGTACTCGGACCGCATCACGATCCACCTCGGGCCGGCCGTCGAGACCGTCGAGCGGCTCGAGGGCGAGTTCGACTTCGTCTTCATCGACGCCGACAAGCCGAACTACGTGAACTACTACGAGGCGGTCCTCCCGCGTCTCTCCGAGCGCGGCCTCATCGCGGCCGACAACACGCTCTGGAGCGGGCGCGTGCTCGACGAGTCCGACGACTCCGACGGCACGACCGCGATCCGCGCCTTCAACGAGCACGTGCGCACCGACGACCGCGTCGTGAGCGTCATGCTCACCGTCCGCGACGGCGTCACGCTGATCCGGCGAGCCTGACCGTGTGAGTCTCGGCGTCGGGCTCGTGGAAGCGGACGAGCCTCTCGCCTTCCGCCTGGAGCTCCTTCTTCGCCTTGGCGGGCAGCTGCTCGAACGGCTCGATGAGGAGCTCCGCCTTCTTCGCCGTGCGCTTTACGCTCCACTTCCCCGCGACCGCGCCGTCCACGAGGAAGGTGTTCACGGACTGCGGCGTCTTGGTGGTGAAGATCAGCGGGCGGTGCTCCTCGGCGAGGATCTCGGCGCGGCGCGCGTGCGCGAGGAGGATGGCGTCCCAGACGGGGAGGAAACGCGCCGGCGCCGGCGTCTTCGCATCGGGGAGCGGCGCACGCGGGAGGTCGAGGAGCTCCTTGCCCTCCTCGTCTTCGAAGCGGCGGAGGTTCAGCTTCTCGGCCGCGGGCTGAAGCTTCTTCGCCGGCACTCCCGCCCAGCTGGCCGCGTCGGCGAGGCGGCCGGGGCCGAATCCTGCGAGGTAGCGCTTGAGCAGGAGCTCGAGCCCTTCCTCCTCGGTCGCCGCGATGGGGCCGAGCCAGTCGGCGGCCATTGCGTAGACGTCGGCGCGCCGACGTTCCCAGGTTCCGGACGGCGGGACCCGCAGCACGTCGTAGAGGGCGTTGACGCCGTTCCACACGGTCGACGAGTCGACGAACGGCTTCAGCTCGGTGCGGGAAAGCGGGCCCTTGGCCAGCGCCTTCTTCGCCGCCGCGGCGGCCTTCTTCACGTCTGCCTCCGTCGCGCGGCCCTGGTGATAGCGCAGCCATGCGGCACGACGGCTCGGCCTCGTCCCGGCCGCCACGAGCGGATAGTCGCCGGCCGAGACGAGGTGAATCGTGATCCGCATCATCGTCCCCTGAACCGCGCGCCTCTCCTCCAGCGCCTTCGTCAGGTCGGCCATGTCGAATTTCTTGAGCCGTGTCCAGAGCCCGACGTAGCCGCCGGTCGCGTTCTGGGTCTGAAGGCCGCCGACTGCTTCGATCGCCTGGATCACCGACTTCGGCGAGCGTTCGAGGAGGAGCTGGCGGGCCAGCAGCGACCGGTTCAGCTCGCGTGCGCTCAGCGTCCTCATGGATATACGGCCGCCTTGAGGTAGTCGGGCGGCGGGTCGGCGAGCAGCGTAGCGACACCGTCGAGCCCGACCTCGTGCGTGATCAGGCGCTCCCACGGGTGCGCGCCGCTCGCGAGAAAGGCGAGGGCTGCGCGCACCTTCGCCGGGGTGTGGTGGAAAGCGCCGCGAAGCGTGAGCTCCTCGTAGTGGAGGCGGAAGGTGTCCACGGAGGTCTCGCGGCCGCCGAAGAAGAGCACGGTACCGCCCGGGCGGACCAGCTCGAGTGCGTCGTGCCAGGCTTCCTCCGAGCCGACCGCCTCGATGACGACGTCGGCTCCTCTGCCGTCGCCGGGGCTCGCGCCGAACTGGGGCGCGAGCGCGCGGCGTTCGGGCCGGCCGCCGACGGCGATGACGTTCGCGCCCGCGTCGCGTGCGGCGGCGCAGAGCATGAGCCCGATGGGGCCGGGCCCGAGGACGGCCACGGTCTGGCCGGCTCCGACCTCCGCCCGGTCGATCCCGTGCAGGCAGCACGCGAGCGGCTCGATCATCGCGGCGACCTTCGAGTCGAGGCCGTCCGGGACGGGGAGGAGGTTCCGCGCCGCGATCCGCTCCGGCACGAGGAGGTACTCGGCATAGGCGCCGTTGAGGAGCGGCTGCAGGTTCTCGCAGAGCTCCTCCTGGCCGCGCTTGCAGGGGGCGCACGTTCCGCACGGCGCCGAGTTCGCCGCGACGACTCTCCGCCCGGTGGCGACGTCCACCCCGCAGAACTCGTGCCCGAACGGGCTCGGAAGCTCCCCGAGGAGCACGGGATGGCCGCGGCGGAAAGCCTTTGCGTCGGTGCCGTCCGTGAGCGCGACCTCGATCTGGACGAGGACGTCGCCCGGCCCGGGCTCCGGCTTGGGCACCTCTTCGAGGCGCAGGTCGCCCGGCCCGTGGAAGAGGAGTGCCTTCACGGGCGAAAGACGACCTTCAGCGCTTCACGGTTCCGGTAGGCGGCGAGGCCCTCGTCGAAGCGGTCGAGCGGGAGGACGAGCGGCTCGGGCAGGTCGAGCTCCCGAAGAAGCGCGACGGCCTCTTCCATGTGCCGGCGGGTGGCCGAGCGGGATCCGGTCACGGCGATCTCGCGCCGGTAGATCTCGCCGGAGTCGAGCGCGCCGGCATCGGCGAAGAGGAGAACAGAGCCGCCCGGCTCGACCGCCGAGAGCGCATCGGCGCCCGCACCCGAGGCGCAGACGACGACTGAGGCCACCGACCCCGGCGGCTCGGGGCCGTTTCGCGCCGGCTCCGGGTCGCGCACGTAGACGGTGTCGCCGCGCCGGCGCAGGACCGCCGCGAAGAGTTGGCCCACGAAGCCGCCACCGAGGACGAGGACTTCGCCGGGCGGCACCCGCTCGGCTCCGCGGAGCACGCAGGCGAGCGGCTCGGCGTAGGAGCCGAGCACGTCGTCCACGTCGTCCGGAAGCTCCACCCAGCCGCCCAGGGCCGCGACCCGCTCCGCAAATCCGCCCGGCTGGATCGTCGCCGCGCCGAACTCGGCGCACGTCGACTCGTGCCCGGCCCGGCAGCGCTCGCACTCGCCGCACGGCTGGTGGTGGACGAGCGCGACCCGCTTCCCGTCCGCCTCGGCCACGACCTCGTGGCCGAGCACCGTCCCCTCGGGCGCGCTGCCGATCTTCTCGACATCGCTCCCGCAGAGGCCGCAGGCGAGCACACGGACGACATCGCGCCCTTCGGGCTCGGCAAGCTCCGCCTGCTCCGGATACCCGGACGAGTTGAGAACGACTGCCCGCACCGAGGGGTATCGTAGGCGCGTGGCGATCAAGCTCTACCGCTGCAAGAACCTCTGGGTGAAGGCGGGCGGGCACCCGTGCTGGCGCGTGCAGTCGGCACTCGACGAGCAGGGGATCGAGTACGAGCTCGTCACGGGCGCGTGGCCCGCGATCGGAAAGCGCCACGACATCGAGAAGCTGAGCGGGCAGACGAAGTACCCGGTGATCCAGTTCGAGGACGGCTCGGTCTACCGCGAGGAGTCGAAGGACATGGCCGAGACGATCATGGCCGGCAAGCTCTTCGACAAGCAGGGCGCGCAGCAGCCGACGGCCTGAGCCTCGCTACACTTTTACCCGCGCGGGGCTATAGCTCAGTTGGGAGAGCGCCTGGATCGCACCCAGGAGGTCGCCGGTTCGAGTCCGGCTAGCTCCATCACGAGGACCCCGCCGGTTCGCGGATCGTCCAGACCGTCGTCAGGTCGGGATCCACAACTTCTTCCCCGGTCGAGCGAAGCCGGTAGACGCCTGGCTTCGCAGCACGGAATGAACCCGGATCCGGAGGGAGAGTCAGCACCTCGCCGTCGGAGAGCAGGACTCTGATTCCGAGGTCGGGGTCGACGAGGGCGATCCGGCCGTGGCACTCGCCCTCCTCCAGGAAGTCGCCGTCGGCGGAGATCCGGGTGATCCCGATCAGGACGTACTTGCCGAGGAGCGAATGCGGATCGCGTTCCACGCCGATGAGATCGGCAAGCGGGCGGCGATACTTCAGCCCATGAACGAGCGGGACCTCGAGCTCCGCAACGCGACGTACGCGCTCTTCGTGGAGCTCGGCCGCGCGCCCACGCCCGAGGAGACCGGAGAGGCTGTCGGAGCCACGGCCTCGGAGGTGGAGGAGGGCTGGCGGCGGTTGCACGAGGCGCACGCGCTCGTCCTCGACCTTCCCCGCGCGGCGGTTCAGCATGGCGAATCCGTTCTCGGCCGTCCCGACTCCGTTTCGGGTGCACGCCGCGGGTCGCGACTGGTACGCGAACTGCGCCTGGGATGCCTTCGGGATCTGCGTCGTGCTCGAGTCCGACGGCCGCATCGAGACGTCGTGTCCGGACTGCGGCGAGGAGATCCGCGTCGGGGTCCGCGACAACCGGCCCGACGACGAAAGCCTCCTCTTCCACTGCCTCGTTCCCGCCGCGCACTGGTGGGACGACATCGTCTTCACCTGAAGCACGATGAACCTCTTCCGGTCGGAGGAGCACATCGAGCGCTGGCTCGGCGGCCGCGAACCGGGCGGGACGATCCGCGTGGCCAAGCTCGCCGAGCTCGCGGAAGAATGGTGGGGCGACCGCCTCGCTCCCGACTGGCGCCCGCACACGTTCGAGCAGAACCAGGCGATCCTGGACCGGCTCGGGCTCACCGGGGACTTCTGGCGGCTCGGCTGACTAGCAGGCTCGGCGCCAAGGCCCGAGTGAGAGGCGCTTCTTCATCGAGCTGAAGCCGAGGGCCTGCGCCTTCGCGCAGAAGTCCGAGCGGTCGAGCTTGTACTCGACCTCGAGCACGGCCTTGCCGGCGGCGATGAAGGGAACGGCCTTGCCGCACTCGCGGTACTGGAAGCACTCCTCCACGATCGCGAAGTCGAAGTCGGGGACGAGCGCCTTCACCTGGCCGAGGTCGTTCTTGAGCGCGATGGACATGCCCTTCCTGTGCGCCTGGCGCGCGAACCAGCGGTTGTAGCGAAGCTGGTCGCTTCCGGAGAGCGAGAAGCCACTCTTGTTCTGATAGCCGTCGATGTTGTCGGGCTCGACGGCGTCGAAGCCCTTGCGTGCGCATCTCGCGATCCGCGCCTTCATGATCGGGCCGAGGACTCCGATCCTGCGGATGTCCAGCCACCTCTCGCCGGGCCACCCGTCGAGCGCGCGGCCGAGCACCGAGTCGGGGAACTTGTCCTTGTCGCCGCGGAAGCGCTCCCACGCGCCGGCGTTCACGTAACAGATCACGTGGCGGCCCAGGTTGTGCAGCCGCTCGACCTGATGTGCCGTCGTCTCGAACGCGTCCACGTCGTAGACCGCTGCGTCCACTGAGAGGTCGAGCGGCTTGTCGAGCTGCCACTGCCAAGCGGCTCCGACAGGCGGCTGCCAGCGCGCGCCCGCGCTCGATGCCGCTGTTGCCGCAGCGATTACGACCAGCGCAAGGGCGGTCAGTCGAGTCTTCACATACCCGGTTGTCGGTCTTTTGTAGCGATTTTCAATCCCTCCACCTCGTGTGTTTACCCGACGAGAGTGCGCCCGGCGAAGCGGCCGGCACGACGACGACCTCGCCGTAGCGGCTAGGCCGCCACGGGATTCCGCAGAGTCCCGATCCCCTCGATCTCGATCTCCACGACGTCGCCGTCTGCGAGCGCGACGGGCGGATTCCGGTGTACGCCCACCCCGGCTGGGGTTCCCGTGAGGATGAGGTCGCCCGGCTGCAGTGTGAAGACCGCCGAGGCGTGCGCCACCAGCCTGGGGACGCCGAAGATGAGCTCGGAGGTGGAGGAGTCCTGTAAGGCTTCGCCGTTCAGGCGCTGCACGATCCGGAGCCCTGACCCGTCCCCGAGCTCGGAGACCGGCACGACGCCGGGCAGCAGCGGGCAGAACGTGTCGAAGCCCTTGGCGCGGAGCCACTGGCCGTCGCTTTCCTGCAGGTCGCGCGCGGTGACGTCGTTGGCCACGGTGTAGCCCGCGACGATCCCGAGCGCGTCGGCTTCGGAGACCCGCCGCCCCTCGGCGCCGATCACGACGGCGAGCTCGGCCTCGGCGTCCACGTGTGCGCTCTCCGGAGGGAGGACGATCGCCTCGTCCGGGCCGATGAGGGCGCTCGCGAACTTGCCGAAGAGCAGCGGCTCCTTGGGAAGCTCGGCTCCCTGCTCGAGCGCATGGTCGTGGTAGTTGAGCCCGATGCAGATGATCTTCGGAGGAGCGGCCATCAGCCTTCCGCGCCGTCGAGCTCGGCCCGCCACCCGGCGAGCACGGCGTGAACGTTCGCGGCGCCGATGATCGGCTCGTCGGGAACCTGCAGCCGCCGCGGATGGAGGATGAACGGCCGCGTCTGCGGGCCGCCGATCCCGCCGTGGAAGGAGATGAGCTCCTCGAAGGCACAGCCTTCGTCCATGTCCGGGTCGTAGAAGCTCCCGACCATGACGTCGGCTACGTGTTCGAAGGAGTCGGTGCGCTCGAGGTGCTGCGCGGCGGTGGGGGAGAAGTTCGCGAGGGGATCCTCGCCCTCTATGCGGCCGTCGGCGAGATAGCGGGCACCGCGCCCTCCGAGGACGACCGGCCCGTCGCGCTCCGAGCGGACGAGGAGCCAGCCGACGTGGGGGTGCTCGCGCAGCGCGGTCAGGAGCTTCGGATGACGCTGTTCGATCTCCTCGAGCGTGAGTCGCCTCTGCTCCTCCATCAGGTAGATGAGGCCGAGGTTCCCCGAGCCGAGGACGACGACCTGCTCGCCGCTCACGTCCTTCTTCGACCGTTTCTTCTCCGGCGCGCGCCCTGTGGCCTCGCCCATGGCGTGGCCGACCATCGCGTCCTGCTCGTCTCCGCCGCCGACGCGCGTCACCTTTCCCTCCGAGAGCGAGCGCTCGACGAGCTCGTCGAGCCCGTAGCCGTTGCGCTGCTTGAAGGTCGCCCCCTGCGTCTGCCCGTGGTCCGAGAGGACGACGATCTCGTATGGCCGCGGCGCGTACCGCCGGGCGCGCTCGATGCGCCCGAACTGCTCGTCGAGCTTGCGCAGCGCCTCCAGCGTGTCGGTGCGCTCGAGCCCGGAGTGATGCGCGACCTCGTCGTAGCTCGAGAAGGTCGCGTAGATCGCGGGGCGGCCCTTCATCATGTCCGTGAGGACGCCGTAGACGATCAGGTCGCGGACGACCACGCACATCGCCGCGCGCATGAACGGGTAGATGCCGCCGCGGTGCCCGCGCGGCCGGACGTCGCGCCGGCGCTGCCGGGCGGAGGAGGTGGTCTCGAGGACGACCTCCCAGAAGAAGAGCGCGAGCGACCGGGTCACGTTGAACCCGTTCGCGAAGAAGGCGCGGTAGCCGGGGTTCGCCTTCTTCTCCGCCTCCATCCGGCTGACGGTGAGGATGACGTGGTCGGCCTCGCCGGAGAGGAGGTTGCCGCGGCTCGCGCCGCCGTTGGTGAGAAGCCCGATCCCCGTCGCGCGCCGCCGCTCGATCTCCGCGCAGTCGGGCGGAGCCGAGCACGTCATCAGGAGGCCGGTCTCCTTCTCGACCCAGCGGAAGGCCGGGATGTCCTCGTTGGAGCCGAGCAAGATCCCCGCCTGGCTCGCTCCCGTCTGGGACGAGAGGTCGGGCTCCCACTCCGTGAGCGCGTAGCCGTGCTCGGCCATCCAGCTCGCCATGTGCGGCGCGTTCCCGTCCCGCATCGCGCTGCGGAGGATGGGGAGCGCGAGGCCGTCGATCTCGAGGAAGACGATTCCCGGCTGGTCCGACTCCACCCGCTCGCCCGACCGCCTCGCCAGCCGCTGGATGACCCTGATCGTGTAGGTGTCCTCGTCGTTCGAGCCGGTGATGACCTCGAGGACCACGATCACCGCCGAGGCGACGAGCGCGACGAGGAGCGCGATCCAGAAGGAGTCCAGGTGGATCGCGTTGTCCGTGATCTCGTCCGCGGCGAGCAGCATCAACGCGTCGGCGAGGAGGACGAGCAGGAACCCGGCGACGAGCGTGAACGGGAGTTTCAGCGCCGCGAGGAGCGGGGGCAGAACCGCGTTCAGCGCGGCAACGATCGCGGACACGAGCAACGCTCCCCAGAAGCCTTCGATGGAGGCGCCCGGTACCAGCCACGCCGCAGCCATGAGCGCGAGCGCGGCGAGGATCCAGGCGGTTACGACCCGGGCGAGCCGGAAACGTGGTCGCTCGGGCTGCCAGGTCACCGGCTCGCGATACGTCGCGGTGGACACCTAGTCCGTTTCGTCCTCGTCGTGCCGCCGGCGCAGGAAGCCCGTGCCCTTCTCCCGCGCCTCCGCGCGCTTGGCTTCCTTCTTGGCGGCCCGCTGCTCCTTCTGCTCGGCCGCCTTCTCCTTTGCGCCCTCGTAGGACTGGAGGACGAGCGACTTGCCGCCCGTCCACCCAAAGATGCAGACGACGAGGATGAGCGCGAAGAGACAGTTCCACGCGGTCGTGATCAGCTGCTGCGCGGTCGAGTAGTCGACGGCGACCGATTGCGGCACGTCGCAGCAGCTGGCGAGCGCGAGCGCGTTCGTCGCCTGCGTGATGCCGACCGCGCCCGGGGTGATGGAGACGACGTTCGCGAGCGAGCCCGACCCTGTCACCCACATGATCGACTCGAAGGTCACCGGGATCGCAAAGGCGGCGAGGAAGATCCCGATCACGGCCAGCTTGCAGAGCCATGAGAAGAGCGACGGCAGGAACGCGCGGGTGAAGTAGCGCTTCGGCTGCGAGAGGATCACGCCGCCCTGCTTCGCCTGGTTCCAGAGCTTCTTCACCTGACGCCAGAAGATCCTGCCGACGATGAGGATGAGGAGCACCGCGCCGACCAGGATGCCGATCACCAGCGCGGGGTGGTCCTTCTCGTTTCCGAGGTTCTCCGTGAACGACCCCGGAACGGAGAGGAAGAGGTAGAGGTAGACGAACGTCCCGGCGATCGTGAAGAAGATCTTCTGCACGAGGTAGGCGGCGATCGCCCCGGCGAACGTGCACGAGGGGATCAGCGCGACGAACATGAGCAGCGTGACGAGCGTCCCGATGTTGGCCGGGAGAAAGTTGTTCATCGCGACGCCGACGGCGTAGGCGGTGACGATGGGCGCGAGCGAGACCTCGTCCCCGTAGGCCGCTTTGAGGATCCCGAAGTACGAGACGCCGGCGAGGACCGTCTGCGCGGCCTGGAAGGTGAGCCCCGCCACGATGTAGCCGACGGGGACGGCCTTGATCTGGTCCCAGAGGTCCCGCAGCCAGCCGACGACGTCCACTCCGAGGAGGTTCAACACCACGATGGCAACGGCGAGCCCGACAAGCCAGAGAACGACCTTCACGAGCCGCGAGCGGCGCGAGGGGTCGTTGAACGGAAGAGCGGCGGAAGGTTCGGCGGAGGCCGTCATGCGCGGATGATCCCACGCCAGAGGGGTGGGAAGAAACCGCCCTTCTCCAGTTCGGTCACGCCTCCTGCCACAAGGCGCGACCAATGACCTAGGCAATCGGGCCGTGCGACCGATGAATTCGGCCCGGCCGAAGAGGATCATGAGTTCTTGCATCCGCTTCTGGCGGAGCCGTCCGGGTGGCGCGACTGCTGGGGGTGGTCGCGCTACCCCCTCACTGTGGTAACGGCAGGGCTTACGGCTATGTAGTCGTTGTAAGCCCTGCGCACGAATCGGCCTGCTCGAACGCGCTCTGGAGCTCGCCGCCGGCGTCGATGTTCTCGAGCTGCTGGCCCGTAGTCGAGACCTGGCTCCCCATCTCAGTGAGCGTGGTCGCGATCGTTGAACCGGCCGTGACCAAGCCCGAGGCGCCGGAGGCGTTGTCGATCGCGTCGGTGATCTTCTGCATGCTCGTCTCGAGGCTCGTCGCGAGCTCGTCGATCGCGGCCTTCGCCTCCTGGCCGCTCTCGGTGTCGGGCCTGCCAAGTCCTTTCAGGTCGTCGGCCAGCGTATCGGTGGCGCTGCGGATGTCGTCCCCGGCGGTCTTGATGCCGTCTTCCGTCGGGTTGTCCCTGACCGACTGGGCTGCCTCGGTGATCGAGCTGTTCCAATCGTTGAACGCCTGGCAGACGCTGTTCGCCCAATCGCCCGCGGCCGTAGTCGAGCTCTCAGTGCCCGTTCCGCCGGTGCCGGAGCTGGAGCTGCTGAGTCTCCGCCACAGCCGGCAGCGACGATCGCCGCGGAGAGAATCAGGACGGCGAGGAGTGAGCGCATGCCAGGCATGCTAGCTACCTGTGGCCATGTGGATGCGGACGACGTTGCCGTTCTCGAACGTCCGCACCTGCACGAGGTCGCACAGCTGGTTCGCGAGCCAGAGCCCTCGCCCGCCGGGCTCGTCGAGAACCGGCTGGCGCCTGCCGGCGAGCGGCGCGTCGATTCGGCCTGCGTCCTCGACCTGGAAGAGGAGGAAACCGCCGTCGTCCCAGGTGCGAATGACTCCGAAGCCCCCGCCGTGGCGGATGCTGTTCGTAGCGATCTCGTTCACGGCGAGGACGAGCGCGTCCGTCGTCTCGCGGTCGAACCCGGCTTCCTCGGCTCGGTCGGTGACGAGGTCCCGCACCTCGCCGAGCGAGTCGGCGTCGAAGGTGAGCCGAGCGGCAGACGCAGGCGGGTCTTCGAGCGGGGCCGCGAAGGGCGCCGAGATCGCTTCGAGCCCGCGGTAGCTGCCGCTTTCCCGGAAGGACTCCACGTCGGACATGAACGGATGCGTCCGTTCTGCCTCCTCGACCACGCCCGGATGGAGAGCCGTGACGTCGTACGGGCAGAGGAGCCGGAACGCCGGAGTGTCCGCGAACGCGAGGTTGAGGAGCGACTCGTGGCGGTGGCACTCCGCGAGCTCCGAGTCGCTGCGCCCGGCCCAGATCGGCTCGCCGATCCCCCGGATCGCCCGCCCGCCCGCGCCGTGCTCGTCGACGAACTCATGCCAGGCGGCGATGATGCGCGCCGGGTTCGCTCCCACCTCGGCCATGTCGGCGAAGAGCACGCGGTCGGCGTCCTCGCCGAGCGCCTCGCGAAGCCGCGCGATCTTCTCGGCGTTCAGGACGACGAAGACCGGCTCGCCGGCCTCGATCCCGTCCCGGATGAACTGGAGCATCCCACGCAGAAACTCGTCCGGGCCCCGGTAGAGGAAGGCCTCGTGGACGAAGGCTGGATCCTGGTGGCCGACCGCGACAGTCATTCAGCTCAGTCCCATGGTTCCAGGGTTCCCCGCCTCAGCGAGCTAAAACTGCGTCCAGGCGTTGCGCGCGAGCAGGAAGCCGTGGTTTTCCTCGTTGCGGCACTGCAGGCCGCTTTCCTGGGAGACGCACGTGAAGCCGTCGCGGCTCCAGGAAGCTCCCGTACTGGAGCACGGGTGCCGACTGGACGTAGGCCGTGTCGCCGGCGCAGCGCGGCTGCGACGGGCCGAGCCGCTCCATCTCCATCCCGGTCCAGTCGAGCTCGCACTTCTGCTTCGGCTCGGGCTTGAGCCCGCTGAGGATGTCGCAGACGAGAACGCCTTCACTCGTCGCGCAGCCGATGTTCTTCGAAGGCATCTGGAAAGTCGGCGTCTTGAGCGCGGGTGCAGACGTCGAGACAGTCGGCTCGGGTTCGAGCGTGACCGTCACCGTGTGGGTCTCCGTCTGGGGTGTCCCCGTGACGGTCACGGTCTCGGTGCTCGCGCCGCCACACGCGGCCGCGGCGAGCACCACCCCAAGGAGAAGAACAAGCCGACCCACGCAGCGCAGCCTAGTACTTCACGTTCCGCAGCTCACGGTGTCGCCGCCGCCACTCCTTTCTCGTTTCCGAGCGCAGGCGCGCGTCCTTTCGGACCTCGAGCGCGCGCAGCTCCCGCTGCAGCTTCAGGTAGCTGTCGAACCGCTCGGCGTCCAGCGACCCGTCCTCGATCGCGGCTTGCACGGCGCAGCCCGGCTCGTGGAGATGCGTGCAGTCTGCGAACCGGCAGGCACCCGCGAGCTCGACGACGTCCGTGAACGTGGATTCGAGGACGCTCTCGTCCGCCCAGAGCGCCAGCTCACGCATTCCCGGTGTGTCGAGGAGAAGCGCTCCTCCGGGCAGCAGGACGAGCTCGCGGTTCGTCGTCGTGTGCCGACCACGTCCGCCCTTGCTCGTGTCTGCCGTCGGGAGCAACTCGGTGCCCGCCAGGCGGTTGATCAGCGTCGACTTGCCGACTCCGGATGAGCCCAGGAGCGCCACCGTCCGGCCGCGTCCGAGATACGGCTCGAGCTCGTCGAGGCCCGCGCCGCTCGCCGCGCTGACTGCGTGCAGGGGCACGCCGAGCGCGATCGCCTCGACCCCTGCGAGATCACCTTCCGCGTCAATCGCCGTGTCGCTCTTGTTCACGACGATGACGGGGTTCGCGCCGCTGTCCCACGTAGCGGTCAGATACCGCTCCAGCCGGCGTGGGTTCAGGTCCTGCCCGAACGCCGTGACGAGGAAGACGGTGTCGACGTTCGCCGCCACCACCTGCGCGACGGTGCGCCGCCACGCCTCCTTGCGCGTGAACGACGTTCGGCGAGGGAGGATCGCCTCGACGATCCCCTTTTTCTCGCCCTCGAGCTCGCGGACCGCGACCCAGTCTCCCGCCACGGGCAGGTCGAGCCCTTCGAGCTTTCCGGCGGGGAGCCCGCCTATGCGCCCGTGCTCGGTGAGAAGCTCGCACGGGCCGTGATGCCGCGCGGCGACGCGCGCGGGGGTGAGACCTTGCTCTTCGTAGGGCTGGAACGCTTCCGCGAAGAACGTGTCCCAGCCAAGATCTTCGAGTTGCAACCTGACTCCTTCGGCTTGAGGAAACGAAAAAAGCGCCCGGATGGGCGCGAACGGGAGCCTCAGGAGTCGTTTGCGGAAGCTAGCGCGCGCGACCGGAGGCTCGGCGGATGCAGGAATCGGACATTTTGCGAACCTCCTCTCGTCGGGGACGACCTACTCAGCCTACAGGATCGCCCGTACGCCTCAAGGCCCAGTCATGCCAGTCGGAGCAGAGCTCAGGCGCGTCGAGGAGCGTGCTCGCGCGCCCTCGCTCCTGGTGGTAGATCCGCGCGACGTCGCCGACGGTGAGCCCGTGCTCGGGCTTCTCGCCGACGCGGACCTCGTCGCCCGCACCGATCTCGCCCTCCTCGACGATGCGGAGGTAGGCGCCCGGCCGGCCCGCGGCCGCGAAGTGGACGGGGAACGAGGCGTCCTCCATGCGCGCGCCGAGCTTCCAGCACGGGATGCGCGGCTGGGCCACCTCGAGGACGACGGTGCCGATCTCCCAGCGCTCGCCCACGACTGCACCCGTCACGTCCACTCCGGAGACCGTCAGGTTCTCGCCGAAGTTCCCGTACTCGAGCTCGCGGCCGAGCTCGCGTTCCCACCAGACCGTGTCCTCGCGCGCGTAGGCGTACACCGCCTTGTCCGGTCCCCCGTGGAACTCGCGGTCGGCCTGGTCGTCTCCGGCGACGTTGACTCCGCGCACGGCCACGCGCCCGTCCACCGGGGACTTCCAGATGGACGTCGCCTCCCGCCGGCCGAGCCACTCGATCTCCCGCGGCGAGCCGACGTTGACCGAGAGCAGCTTTCCGCTCACGGGAAGGGCGAGAGGTCGTTGACGAAGCCGGGCTGAGACTCGACGCGCGCGATCCAGCCGGCGATCGCGGGCCGCCCCGACATGTCGAGCACCTCGTGAGCCACGTGCGTATAGGCGTAGTTCGCGATGTCCGCGACCGTGTAGCGGCCGGCTGCCAGAAACTCGTGCTCGGACAGCCAGGCCTCGAGCACGTCCAGCTCGTCCTGGGCGCGCGCGATTCGGTCGGCCCACGCCTCGGGCTTCTCCTCGTCCCGGCCCCGCCACTTCCAGAAGCGCGACGTCGCGATCCCTGGCTCGATCCCGTTCTGCTCGAAGAAGAGCCACTGGTGGACGTGGGCGCGCTCGACCGGGTCGTCGGGGAGGTATTGCGTGCCCTCGGCCAGATAGAGGAGGACCGCGGCTGACTGCGCAACGAAGTCGCCGCTCTCGAGCTCGAGCGTCGGCACCTCGCCCGACGGGTTCCGGGCCAGATGCTCGGCCTCGGTCGCCTCGCCCTCGAAGATGTCGAGGACGACGCTCTCGTACGGGATCTCGAGGTGTCTGAGCAGGATTCGAGCCTTCATGCAATTCCCGGAGGCCGGATGCTCGTACAGTCTCAGCACCCTTTGAGCCTCACAGTTCTCATCGACGCGCGCAACGTCCTGCGCTCGCGCTGGCCGAACATCCCGGAGGACGAGCTCGTGCGGCTGATCGGCGAGTGGGCTGCCCGGGAAGGCGTCGAGCCCGAGATCGTCTTCGACGGCCGCGCGCCCGAGGGCGGGATCGGCACTGGAGGCGAGAGCGCCGACGACTGGATCGCGCGGCGCGCCGGCGAGCTCGCGGACACGTACTGGCTCGTCACCTCCGACCGGGAGCTACGCGAGCGCGCGGGTGGGGGAGCCGAGCGGGTGATCGGCGGAGGCGCGTTTGCGTCGCTTCTCCTCGGGGATCGCTAGGGAGTGGCAGCCGCTCCCGTCCCGGAAACGCGGAATCTGCCGAAACTTCGCGACGCTGCCGCGGGGTGCAAGGCATGCGACCTGTGGAAAACCGGCACGCAAACGGTGTTCGGCGAGGGGTTGAAGAGCGCGGCGATCGTCTTCGTCGGCGAGCAGCCCGGCGACAAGGAGGACCTTGCCGGCAAGCCCTTCGTCGGCCCGGCGGGACGCGTCTTCGACGAGGGCCTGGCGGCCGCCGGAATCGACCGCCGGCTCGCCTACGTCACGAACGCGGTCAAGCACTTCAAGTGGGAGGCGCGCGGCAAGCGGCGGATCCACCAGAAGCCGAACGCGGCCGAGCTCGCAGCGTGCAGGCCCTGGCTGGATGCCGAGCTCGAGGCCGTACGGCCGAATGTCCTCGTCCTCATGGGCGCAACCGCTGCGCAGGCGCTTCTCGGCCGCCAGTTCAGGGTGACGAAAGACCGTGGCCGGCCGGTCGACTCCGACCTGGCGCCGCACGTCCTCGCAACCGTGCATCCGTCCTCGATCCTGCGCCAGCGCACGGATGAGGAGCGCGTCGCGGCCATGGCCGACTTCGTCGCGGATCTGAAGATCGTCGCGAAACTCCTGGCCCAGGCATGAGGGCCGGATTTCTCCACAGGGTTATCCGCAGAGGAAGCTAGACGCGTTTTTCGCAGCTATCAGTAGATTTTCAGGTACCCCATCTGCCCGCCTTACTCCCTCGAACGAGGGTAAGGAATTGGGAAGAGGGTGCCGATTTTTGGCTCACGATGGACGCTGCCGAGCGGAAAGACATCCTGTCCCGATACCTGGACCACTCCCGCCGCTTCGACGAGGCGGCCGCGCGCAGGTCTACGGAGGAGCAGGACGGCGAGGTCATCCCGTTCACGCCCCCGCTTCGGGAGCTCGAGCAGGAGCCGACCATGCGCGAGATCGAGGTTCTGCAGCTGATCTCAGACGGTCTCGTGAACCGCGAGATCGGCGTGCGCCTCTACCTCTCCGAGGAGACGGTCAAGTCGCACGTACGCCACCTTTTGGCCAAGTTGCAGGCGCGCAGCCGCGCCCACGCGGTGGCCATCGGTTTCAGGCGTGGCCTGATCGCCTAAGCGATCAGGTTTTCCACACCTTCCACAACCTAGACCTCAAATCCCTCTAGCGAGGGATGCTGGCGGTTGTGGAAAAACTCAGACTAAGCGGGCTTTACCAGACCTTGGTAGCGCCAGCGATTGACGCCAGGGAGGCCAGTGTTGCCACAACTCCAGCGAAGGCAACTCTCCAACGAAGCATTGTCTTCCTCCAACGCGGGGGATAAACGGCGTCGCGAGCTTATACCCCTTTTGGGGGACTTTCAAGACAATTGACCAATTTCGCATCAGCCGCCACGCATAACCCAGACGTCGCTGTTTCTCGAGCGACGAAGGCCTTTGCAGGTGCCCTCGTGGCCGCCGCCCTGCTGCTTGTGGCCGCGCTTGTTGATGCGGGTTCGACGGTGGAAGGCAGCCCCGTCGTACTGGTGATTCTCTGTGTGATCGCTCTGATCGCGGAGAGGCAAAGCGTCTTTATCTCCCCGAGCGCGCAGGTTTCGGTTTCCGTCCTACCGCTGTTGTTCGCGGCGGTCGTTTTCGGGCCGCTGGCGGCCATGATCGTCGGCGCGTTCGCGATGCTCGCCGATTTCGGCCGGCCTTTTACTCGTTGGATCACTTGGACGGCCTCCCGCTCGCTCGTCGGCGGTCTTGCCGGAGTCGCCGCGGTTGCAGTCATTCCAGACGGCGCGTCGTTCATGCGCCTGCTTGTGGGCGTGGGCGTTGTGGCGCTGGTCGAGGCGACAACTGACCTTTGCCTTGCGACATTGACGGCTCTCGTCCGAAATAAGCCGCTGCCAGAGGTCACGCAATCGACAAGCCGCGTGGTGTTCGGAACAGTGTCGCTCTACGCGCCGATCATCGCCGTGCTCGCCTACGCATACGTGGAGCTCTCGCCTTGGACTCTCCTACTCTTTTTCGTGCCCGCGGTTGCCGCGCAGCGGCTGTTCGTCCTGTACCAAGAGCAGCGCCGCCTCGCCGACGACCTAGCTTCGGCGAACGACCGCTTGGAGGGGGCCGGCCTCTCGTTCGCCACTGCACTGGTGGCCGCCCTGGATGCTCGCGATAAGTACACGGCCGGCCACTCGGCTTGCGTAGCCGTCTACGCGAAGGACATTGCGGCGAGGCTCGGGCTGTCAGAAGAAGAGCAGCACACCGCGCACCTTGCTGGCCTTGTCCATGACATTGGAAAGGTTGGTCTGCCGGCCGGTCTGCTGGAGAAGCCCGGCCCTCTGACGCTTGAGGAGCGGCGAATCATGGAGGAGCACTCCACGATTGGAGAGCGCATCCTCTCCAATGTCGACGGGTACGCCGACATTGCAAAGATCGTTCGCCACCATCATGAGCGAGTCGATGGCCAGGGATACCCGGATCGAATCCCGAGCAAGGATGCTCCGCTCATCTCCAGAATCATCGCGGTGGCCGACGCCTACGATGCGATGACCTCTGGGCGTCCGTATCGCGAGGCGATGCCAAGCCGAGTCGCTCGAATGCGCCTCGCTCAGGCCGTTGGGACTCAGTTTGATACGACGGTCGTCGCGGCCTTTGAGGCGATTCTCGCGACCGCCGACGAGGATTATCTGACGGGAGAACGCGAAGACTTTGAGTCAGAGGCACGCTGGAGTGCGCAGATCGCTGTAGTCGCGGGTTGAGCTAGCTGTCTTGCTTCGCGATTAGAGCTGCCTGCACGCGGTTCTTGGCGTTTAGCTTCTCGAGGATGTGCCTGACGTGCACTTTGACCGTGCTTTGGGCGATAAAGAGTCGCTGACCAATCTCAGTGTTCGAGAGTCCGAGGGCCAGAAGTTCGAGGACCTCCTGTTCTCGCTTGGTTAGTGGCTCGGACCTCGTTCCCCGGCCGTCGGGTCCAGGGAGCTTCATGCCAGCTTGTTGGGCAATCCTGCCGTCGCGGGCGCTCTCTATGACGGGCGATACGAGCTGAATCAATCGGCTATCCGAGGTGAGTGCGCCTAAGAGTCGCGGAAATGCCCGATAAGCCACCACGAACGAGTCGGTGTAGTCGGCTGCGAACGCGTCGCTGACCAGCCTACGAACTCGGCCCGCACCCTCGTCGGAGTCGAAGGCGGCGATCACCTCACTGAACGCGCATAGGAAATGTGCCTCAGTTGCGGTCGTAGTGCTCCGTGCCTGCTCGGAATACTGGACGGCGCGGACACCCTCACCGGCTGCCGAAAGCACTAGTGCGAGGAGCGCCATGCGTTCGCCGTGTGTCGCCGGAGTAGGATCTTCTTGAGAAGGCTCTTCTAGCTTCGCCCGCGCCAGAGCCAAGTCCCTTTGGGCAATCGATAAGCGGGCATCGGTCAGCGCTCGTTGGGTCTGAAGATAGGGGTCTTCGCGGTATGCCGTTATCTGCGTCAGCTGGCGGAGGTCAGTGCTTGCGGACGCGAGTTGCCGTAGTCCGATCTTTGCCGCAGCCCGATACGCGAGGCAACAACCAGTCGCAAAGTCATGGTGCAGCGCATGGCTTAGCTCGAGTGCCTCGTTAATTAGTTCGAGAGCGGCTTCATAGTCGGATCGCGCGGATGCGACGTAGGAACTCTGGGCGAGAAAATTGCTTCTGACGAGGGGATCCGTGGCATGTCGAGCGAGCGGTACGAGCGCACGCGCCGCCGGCCAGACGCCTGTCAGCGATCCCTGTGCGAGCGCGACCGTCTGCCGAGCGACGGTCACTCGGAGCCGGGTGTTCAAGTCATGCGGAGCGGCGCTTTCGAGCTCTGCTAGTAGGCCGGTGCTCGACTCAATGTCCAGATCCATCTGGGCCAAGAAGGCACCCCAAAGAGCGTTCTTTCGGTCTAGGTCAGTGCGAGCCGCCTCGAGCGCCTTGGCATAAAGCGGGGCAGCGAGGTCGCTCCGCGAGCGGAGATAGAGCGCCTGGCCCGCAATGTGGTTGGCTCGCGAGGCGAGTCTGTGCTCTTGGGACAGGCTTATGGCTACCGACTCGGCTAGCGTCGCGGCCTGTCCGAGCTCGCCGTGGCGGGTCAGGAGTTCCGCTCTCACCAGTAGTGCGCCCGGGTGTTCCCCGGCCACTTCGCCGCACTCCTCGAGCCATCGTTCAAGTGTTTCGGTACGACCTTCGGCCAGCAACTCTGGTGAGGCTTCGTCAAGGATCTCCGTCGCCGTCGATACCTGACATGAGTAGACGGCGATTTCGAATGCTTCTTCCCATTTGTTCTGGCCACGTGAATCCGAGATTGCGCCATCACAAAGCCGACGCCATGTGTCGGGCTCTTCGGCCCTGAGCCTCTGGCGGAGAAATGATCTGAGAAGCGGATGGAACTCCTGATGCGAGAAGCCAGCCGGTTGAAGCAAGCCCTCGGCAACCAGGCGCTTGATCATCTCCGGGCCATGCTCAGCTCCCAAGACTGTGCGTGCAACCCGTTCGTCAAGCCGAGCGGGGATCGATGCTCGCAGCATGAATGCGGCTTCTTCTTGAGTAAGGCCGCGCACGACTTCTTCCGCGAAGTAGCGGTACAGGGCCTCGGAAACTCGCTCCGTCGGGAGCTCATGGGTCGCGGACAGAGCCGCGAGGCCGATCAGGGCGGGCCAGCCCTCGGCCTGCTGGACGAGTGCCTGCACCTCCTCGGTGGATCGCCCGTCCAGGACGAGGGCGGCCTCGTCTGTCGTCATCGCGAGCTGGCCGCGGTCGATCTCGGTGATCTCGCCGTAGAGGATCCGGCGCGCCGATGCCCATTTCGGCCGCCGCCGTGCTGTCACGAGGACGTGCAATGCGGGCGTCAGCATGAGGAGCCAGTCCATGAACTCCTCGACGGGCGCTGAGTCCACGACGAGGTGGTAGTCGTCGATGATCAAGAGGGCGTCCGGCGGCCAGGTCTCTAGGTCTTCGGAGAGGATCTCGGCGAGCGGCCTCGCTGCGCGCTCCGGCGTGTCCGCCACGCGAAGCCGTTGCTTGAGGCGGTCGCCGACCCCGGGGACGAGCGGGGCCATGACATCGGAGAGCCCCGCTGAGAACGCCGCCACGTCGGCCGAGCCGGACGTTGCTCGGTACCAGACGACGTCGTCGCGGCCCTGAACCCATTCGGTCGCCAGCGTCGTCTTGCCGTAACCGGCGGGCGCGGTCACGAGGATGGTCTGCGCCGTGCTGGCGTCGAGCATGCGGGTGAGGCGAGGCCGCCGAGTGTGGCGGCGGAAGAGGGGTGGATACGACTCCCGGAGCGCTTCCATTGCGGCCGCGGCTCCACGCCGGCGGCTCACGAGATTAGCGCGGTTTGCAGCATGGTTCCAAGCCGGGGCAGACCGACGCCCACGGCGGGCCGCGGGCGTCGGGCCGTTATCCCCCGAGTGGTCAGTCGGGCGTGCGGGAGTCGTCGCGCAGGCCTACCGCCGGCTCGAGGCCTTCGAGAGGGTTCTCGCCGGTCGCGTTTCGGAATGCGAGCGGGATCTGCCGCCGTCGGCCGACCCGCAGCTTGGAGCGCAGAATGTCCGAGTGCGCCTTCGCCGTCCGAGGCGACACGCCGAGCCGCTCCGCGATCTCGACGTTCGAGCAACCCTCAGCGATCAACTGGATGACCTGTCGTTGACGCGGTGTGAACCGGATGTCTTCGCCGAGAGTGATCATCGGCGGCCATGTTGTCGCCGTTTGCCGGGTGGCGCTATTCGCCGCGGGGGCGATCTTTCGTCCCTACGCCTTTAGGCGTATGAAGGACGCCTCGTGGCCGCGCGCGTTTACGGCGCCCAGATCCGCCTCCGACAGGGCGCCCGCGCTCAGGAGCAGCTCGAGCTCGTCGCGCAGGTGCGTCCGCATCATCTCGGGCCCGTCGGTGGCGATCGTGAAGGCGACGCCGCGGTCGGCGAACGTCCTGATCGTGTCGCGGAGGGCGTCCTCGTCGGCCAGCGCGCGCGTGAGCAGGTTCGAGGTGGGGCAGATCTCGAGCACGGTGCCGGCCTCGACGAGCGCGCGCATGATCTCCTCGTCCTGAGCGGCGAGGATGCCGTGGCCGACGCGGTCCGGGCGGAGGGACTCGACGACCTCGCCGACCTCCTCGATCCCGTGGGCGCCGCCCTCCTCGCCGACGTGGATCGTCACTCCGAGGCCGGCAGAGCGCGCGTGCTCGACGAGCGGCGCGAGGTCGCGGTAGGGATAGCGGCCGCCGTTCGGCCGCGGGCCTGCGATGTCGATGCCCACGACCCCGCGCGGCTTGTAGCGAATCGCCTTCTCGACGATGACCTCGTTCTGCTCGTGCGTGAACGTCCTGTCCATCATCAGGATGAGGCCGGCGCGCACGCGCGGGAACTCGAGCGCGGCGCGGTCGAGCCCGCGCACGGCGGCCATGATGATGTGGTCGAGGTCGCGCTCGCCGCCGCGGTTTCGCTTCATCGGGTTGAAGCGGAGCTCGAGCGTCGTGATGTTCTGGGAGATGTAGGCGCCGCCGATCGCGCCGTGCACCGAGCGCTCGACCGCGAGCGGGCTCGACTGGATCAGCTCCGTCCACTTGTAGATCTGATCGAGCTCGGGGAGGCCCTCGACGCCGCGCGGATCGACGGTGACGAGGTCGACGAAGTCCCAGTAGTCCTTCACCGGAAGCGCGATCCCCTGCTCGTGGGCGAGCGACCACATGACCGCGGGGTCGACCGAGCCGCCCAGGTGCGTGTGCAGCTCGGCGAGGCCGCCGCGGGCGATCTCGGCGACGACAGCCTTGGCTTCAGACTCGAGTTGCAACGGCCTCCGCGAGCTTCGTCCCGGCCACGCGGTCGGGGATGGTCTCGAGCCGCTCGACGGGCTCGGCGCTGAAGACGAAGCGGACATAGCGCGCCGCCACCTCGTCGCCCCAGCCGGTCATGGCAGTGGCGGCGATCTGGGCGTCCTCGAGGAGGATCCGCGAGGCCTCCGCGGGCTCGAAGCCGAGGGAGGCGACGTCGAGGAGGAGCGACCAGCCGCCGGCCGGGCTGACGAGCGGCCAGCCGGGGAGGCCGGAGAGCATCGTGTCGCGGCGGCGCTCGAGCTCGGCGACGCACTCGGCCACGTGGCCCTGGTCTCCGCGCAGGACGGCGGTGGCCGCGAAGCGGGAGATCGCCACGGGCATCGTCGTGTTGTAGACGTGCGCCCAGCCTGCGTCGGTGACGGTGTCCGCGGGGCCGGCGACCCAGCCGACGCGCCAGCCGATCATCCGGTGCTCCTTCGAGAGCGAGCCGACGACGACGGTGCGCTCCGCCATCCCGTCCATGCGCAGCGGGTGGACGAGCGGCCGGCCGTCGAAGAGCAGGCGCTCCATCGCGGAGTCGTAGATGAGGAAGAGGTCGCGCTCCCGGCAGAGGTCGCAGACCGCGAGCCAGTCGTCCTCGTCGAGGTAGCCGCCCGAGGGCATGGACGGGCTCATGAGCAGGAAGCCGGTGGTCTT
This sequence comes from uncultured Actinomycetes bacterium, assembly GCA_963766725.1. Taxonomy (GTDB): domain Bacteria; phylum Actinomycetota; class Thermoleophilia; order Gaiellales; family Gaiellaceae; genus DATEOR01. The sequence continues at coordinate 250,465 of CAVYBK010000004.1, read as the reverse complement.
CGGGCCGACCAGGTCGTCGAGCCGGCCGCGGTCGAAGCGCCAGCCGTCCTCCTCGGCGAGGAACGGGACGAAGCGCGGTGTGCCGCCCGCGAGGCGAATGCGGTTGACGATCCCTGCGTAGGTCGGGTCGGTGACGATCACCTCGTCGCCCGGATCCACGGTGCAGAGGAGGGCGTTCAGCAGGCCTTCCATCCCGCCGGCGGTGATGACGATCTCGCGCTCGGGGTCGTAGCGGTGGCCGGTGCGCTCGGCGGTGAAGTCCGAGATCGCGGCGCGCAGGTCGAGGTCGCCGGTGAAGGGGAGCCAGCTGTTCGACTTCGGGTCGTCGAGCTTCGCGCGTGTGACCTCGAGCGCCTCGGGCGGGAGCGGGAGGTCGGTGTCGAGGTTCTCCATGCGGAGGATCGGGCCGCCGTGGCTGCCCCCTGTTTCCTCCGCGGAAGCGGCGACGCGGTCGATTCCGAAGCCGACGATTCCCTCCAGCCGCGAGGCCCGCTTGATCATGAGGACGAGTCTATTCACGGTATGGTCTCGCCATGAAGGTGGGCATCGTCGTGCCCTACTCCTGGTCGTTCTGGGGGGGAGTCCAAGAGCACGCTGACCACCAGGCGCGGGCACTCCAGAGCCTCGGGATCGAGGCGAAAATCGTCATGGGCCACGATCCGCCCGGGCGGCTGACCAAGCTCCTCCATCCCAAGGAGGGGCGGCATGTGCGGCCTCCCGAATACGTCATCCCGGTCGGGCGGTCGGTGATCGTGCCCGCCAACGCGTCGCTTCCGAACCTCATCCTCTCGCCGCCGGCGATGCTGCGAATGCGGCGGATCTTCGCGGAGGAGCGCTTCGACGTGATCCACGTGCACGAGCCGTACGCGCCGATCCTGTCCGCCTTCGCGCTCGTCGTGGCGGACTGCCCGACGGTCGCCACCTTCCATGCCGCCGGCGAGAAGCTCGGCTGGTATCCGATGGGCAGGCGAATGTGGGGAATCGCGGTCGAGCGAGCCGACTACCGGATCGCGGTCTCCGAGGCGGCGCGCCGGGCGGCGGAGCCCTACGCCGGCGGGCCGATCGACGTGATCCCGAACGGCATCTTCCTGCCCGAGCGCTTCGACGCGGGCGGGCGAGACGGCAATGTCGTCTTCATCGGGCGCAACGAGAAACGAAAGGGGCTCGAGGTGCTGCTGCGCGCATGGCCGGAGGTCGCGGCCAAGACGAGCGCGCGCCTTCGTGTCGTGGGCGCCGATCCGCTTTCGGTGCGCTGGCTCGCCCGCCGGCAGGCGCTCTCGCTGGAGCGGGTGGATCTCCTCGGCGGCCTCTCCGAGGAGGAGCTGACCGGCGAGCTCCAGGCAGCGAGCCTCCTTTGCGCGCCCGCACTCGGCGGAGAGAGCTTCGGCATGGTGCTGACGCGCGCCTTCGCCACGGCGACGCCGGCCGTGGCCTCCGACATCGAGGGGTATGCGGCCGTCGCGGACGCGTCGAGCGCCGTGCTCGTCCCGCCCGGCGATCCCGCCGCGGTCGCCCGCGCCCTCGTCGAGCTCCTCTCGGACGAGCCGCGCCGCGTCGCACTCGGCACGGGAGCCCGGAAGGTTGCCGAGGGCTATTCCTGGGACAGGATCGCGCGCCGCCTCGTCGAGATCTACGAACAGCTAGCGGTCGGCGCGACAACGCAGAAAGCGGCGGCCTGACGTGTATCTGCCGCAGAGCCGGCCGGTGCGGTTCGGAATTCTCGCGGTCGTCCTCGCGGTCGTGGCGGTACTCGTCGCGTGGCAGTGGCCGGACACGAACCTCCTCTCTGACGCGTTCGAGGCGGTTTCGTGGACGTGGGTGGCGGTCGCGGTCGGCATCAACCTCATGTCGGTCGTGGTCCGCTCGTCGGCCTGGCGCGTGATCATCCTCCAGGCGATCCCCAAGCCGTGGCCGTCGTGGCGCGTCGTCTTCTCCGCGTTCTGCGTCGGGCTCCTCGGCAACGTCGCGCTGCCGGGACGGGTGGGCGAGCTCGCGCGCGTGGCCGTGATCACGCGGCACCTGCGCCGCCGGCCCGGAACCTGGGCGACGATCGTGGGAACGGTCTTCGCACACAGGCTCTTCGACGTCGTCGCTGCGACCGGGCTCGTCGTCTACGTCCTCTACACCTCGCGCATCCCGGACTGGGCGAAGCCGGCGCTGGCCGTCGTGATCGGCGTCGGACTCGGCCTTCTCATCGCTGCGTTCTTCCTGGCGAGGCGGCATCCCCAGCCTGCGCAGGAGGCGCCCGAGGACTCGGGAGCCGTGCGCCGCCTGATCGCGATGGCGCGCGCGGGCCTCACCGTGCTGCGCCGGCCGGTGCCCGCGATCTGGGCGCTCTGCTTCCAGCTCCTCGGCTGGACCGCCCAGCTCTTCGCTGTGTGGGCCGCGATGCTCGCCTTCCAGATCCACGCCGGGGTCCAGGCGGCCGCGCTCGTCCTGCTCCTCATGAACGTGGTCACGCTCTTCCCGTTCTGGCCCGGCAACGTGGGGCTCCTCCAGGCCGCGATCGCCTTCGCGCTCCTCTCCTACGGCGTCTCGTACGCGCACGGGTTCGCCTTCGGGGTCGGCCTGCAGGCGATCGAGGCGTCGGTGGGCCTCGGCCTCGGCCTCTTCTATCTCGCGCGCGAGGGCTTCTCCTTCGCGATGCTGCGCCGCATGCCCGAGGTGACCGACGTCGAGGTCGAGGAGGACGGGCGCGTGGAGCGGATCGCCTAGAAGGTCAACGGCGTCCGGTAGAACGCAATTGCCGCGACGGTGAGCAGGAGGATTCCAGCGCCGAGGAGGACGAGCGCGCCGTACGCGACGACCACGCCTCCGTTGACGGGCTTGCCGGCCCGGCGGCGGTCGCGGGCGGCGAGCACCGCAGTCGCGGTTCCTGCGATGAGGCCGCACGGGATCGACAACAGGACCACCGAGTCGAGGTGGTAGTGGGGCACGAGGAGCGCCAGCGTGATCGGGACTGAGATGCCCAGGATCGTCGCCGTCAGGAGCGCGATGTCGTTCGAGCCCACGATCCAACGGTAGGCGAGATTCCGGACCGCCCCAGAGCCGTTGTCTGTCCCGGCCCGCTCAAGGGCGTCCTCAGCGCGGCGGCGGCCGCACGCGCGCTGGCGGCGGGTCTAGCGCGGGCGGGCGTGGAGGCGGATCAGGCGCCGATGGCCGACGGCGGAGAGGGAACGGCGGAGGCTCTCCGCACCTCTCTCGGCGGGGAGTGGCGGACGGCGTCGGTCTCCGATCCGTTCGGGCGGCCGGTGGAAGCGCGCTTCGCGCTTCTTCCCGACGGGCGCGCTGTCGTCGAGGCGGCGGCTGCAATCGGCCTCGCGCGGCTCGGTGGAGACGAGCTCGACCCGATGCGTGCGTCGAGCCGAGGGCTCGGCGAGCTCATCGTCGCAGCGCAGGATGCGGGCGCGAGCGGGCTCGTCGTCGGGCTCGGAGACAGCGCGACGGTGGACGGGGGCGCCGGCCTCAGGGAGGTGGTCGAAGCCCTGCCGGCCGAGACGCTGGTCGCGTGCGACGTCGCGAATCCATTGCTCGGGCCGCGCGGCGCGGCGCGCGCCTTCGGGCCTCAGAAAGGCGCATCTCCGGCCCAGGTGGACGAGCTCGAGCGGCGCCTCGCCTCCGACCCCGCCCTTGAGCCGTACGCCGATCTTCCGGGCGCGGGCGCGGCCGGAGGGCTCGGCGCCGCGCTGGCGTCCCTGGGAGCCACGCTCGTTCCCGGCTCGGAGCTCGTCGCGGAGGCGATCGGGCTTCGGGAGCGGCTGCGTGGCGCCGCCCTGGTCGTCACCGGGGAGGGAACCGTGGATGCGGCGTCGCGTGAAGGAAAGGTGACCGGGCTCGTGGCGTCGCTCGCCGCGGAGGCCGGAGTCCGCTGCGTCGTCTTCGGCGGCCGCGTCGAGGCCGAGCTGCCCGGCGGCCGAGACCGTCGCGCTCAGCGGCGATCCGGACCGCGCCGAGGCAGACCTGGAGGAGCTGGGCGAGCGGCTCGGGCGGGAGGTCTAGCCGCCGGGCGGCCGGGGCTCTTCGATGGCCTGCTCGTCGCGGGCGTCGTGCGCTTCCTCCTCGAGCTCGTCCGCGACTTGCTCGTCAGGCTCTGAAGGCTCGAGGGTGTCGTCGGTCGTGCGCCCCTGCCGGCGGCGCCAGAGGTTGTCGAACCAGCCCATGAGTCCCCCTTCTCTAGTCCTGCGCTTGCGCGGCGCGCAGACGCTGGGCGAGCGTCTTCAGGAGTGCCCACGCGACCTGCGGGTGATCCTCGACGAACGGCTTGAACTCCCAGGACGTCATGCCGTACGCGATCACGTCCGTCGCGGCCGTGATCGTCGCAGAGCGGGTGCCCTCGTCGATGAGGGCGATCTCGCCGAAGTAGTCGCCGGGCCCGAGCGTCGCCTTGGCTTCGCCGCCGACGCTGACCGTGGCGTTCCCGTCGGTGATGACGAAGAAGCCCGCGCCGCCGCTCCCCTCGCTCGTCATCGGGCTGCCCTCCGAGAAGCGGCGCTCCTTCATCTGGTTCGCGAGGCCGGCGAGGTCATCGTCGTCGAGGTCGGCGAAGAGCGGCACATTGCGGAGTACGTCGACGGGCGCTGACATCGCGCGGGATGATAGCGGCGAGCAGGGCAAGCGCGAAGCGCGGCGAAGTTCGCGCCGATGCGCACACAGGCGGCTCTCTACGACGAGATCGACCTCGAGCTCTCCTGGTCCGAGGCGGAGCTCCCCGAGCGCGAGCGCACGAAGCACGTCCATCGGCTCCATCCGTACCTGGGCAAGTTCGTGCCCCAGCTCGCCGAAGTCTTCCTCCGCCGCTATGCCTCGCCCGGCCAGCTCGTCTGGGATCCCTTCGCCGGATCCGGGACGACCCTCGTGGAGGCGAACGCCTTCGGCGCGCGCGCGGCGGGCTGTGACGTGTCCGCGTTCAACTGCCTGCTCATGCGGGCGAAGACCGGCGTCTACGACCCTGCCGCTCTGCTCGCAGACGTCGTCCGGCTCTCGGATGGCGAGGCCGCCGCGAAGGCCCGCGGCGCCGGCCGGTATCTGCGCCGCTGGTACGCGCCGCGCTCGCTCGCCGAACTCCTGTCCTTCAGGGGGCGGATCGAGGGCACCGCATATCCCGGAGCTCTGGCAGGTCGTCCTCTCGCGCTCGGCCCGCTCGGCGCGGCTCGCCCGCCACGACGATCTCGACTTCCCCGCCGAGCCCGTGAGCGGCGAGTACTTCTGCCACAAGCACCGTCGCGTGTGCCGCCCGGTGGGGGAGGCGGACAAGTTCCTGCGCCGCTACGTCCGCGACGCGGTGCAGCGCGTGCAGGAGTTCGCGGACGTTCGCTCGTCGGAGTCCGTGGACGTTCTGCACGGCGACGCGCGCTTCGTGGATCCGCCGGGGCCGGTCGACCTCGTGCTGACGTCGCCGCCCTACCCGGGCCTCATCGACTACCACGAGCAGCACGCCTACGCCTACGAGCTCCTCGGCCTCGAACGGCGCGACAGCGAGGAGATCGGGCGCGGGGTGAAGGGCTACTGCGACGACATCGCCGCTGTGCTGGCTCGTTCTCGGCGCGCGCTTCGGCGCGGAGGGAAGATCGTGGTGGTCGTCAACGACCGCCGCGGCCTCTATGACGGCATCCTCTCCGCCGCCGGCCTGCGGCTCGAAGAACGGCTCCTTCGCCACGTGAACCGCCGGACCGGGCGGCGCAAGGGCGAGTACTACGAAGAAGTCTTGATCGCGACGCCCTGAAGCCCGCTGCGGACGAGCGGGTGGCTCCCCGGAATGCGGACTGGGCGGATGTCGCCGACGTCGAAGCCGGCCGCGGCGACCTCGTCCCTCGTCTCCCGGTTGAGATGGCAGTTCCCTGCGACCTTGCGGTGGAGCGGGGTAAAGCGGTCCTGCCAGCGCGCGAGGCGGCCCTCGCCGCGGACGTGTTCGAGGAGGACGAGTCGTCCGCCCGGCCTGAGCACGCGCCGGACCTCGGCGAGTGCGGCCTGGGGCTTCTCGACCGAGCAGAGGACGAACGTGACGACCGCGGTGTCGAAGGTCTCGTCCTCGAAGGGCAGGGACTCGGCCTTTCCCGAGACGACCTCGACCGGGACCGAGGCCTCGGGGGCGCGCTTGCGCAAGCGCCCGGCCATGCTCGGGTCGGGCTCGACCGCCACCACGCGGCTCGCGCGCTCGTAGTGCGGGAGATTGAGACCGGTTCCCGCGCCGACCTCCAGTACGGCTCCTTCGAGGCCGCCGACGAGCTCGTGCCTCCGCCGGCCGAGCTCCCCTTTCTCGACGCGCCGGCCGGCGAAGTCGTAGAGCCAGCCGATCACGGCCGGGCTTCCTCGACCCGCTTGCCGAGCTCCTCGATCTTCCCCTGCGCCGCGTCGAGCTTGCCGACGCAGGTGCGGTAGAGCAGCTCGCCCCGTTCCCAGAGTGCGACCGCCTCCTCCAGGCTGGCTTGGCCGCTCTCGAGCTTCGCGACGATCTGCTCCAGCTCCCGCCGCGCGTCCTCGAAGGAGACCTCGTCCGTCAAGCCTTCGTCTCCTCCACGCGTGCGCCGAACCCGCCCTCGGCGAGCTCGACGTCGACGCGGCTTCCCGACTCGAGCTCGGTGCTCGAGCGAACGATTCCGTTGTCCGTCCGGACAATGGCGTATCCTCGAGCCAATGTTTTCCGTGGCGACAACGCCTGCAGTCTCCCGACGAGGCCCTCGAGGCCCGCCCGCTTGCGCTCGACGAGCAGAGCCGGCGCTCGGTCCAATCGCTCCCGGTCACGGGTCAGCGAGCTGCGCGCGCGCTCGAGAGCCGCACCGGCGCCGCGGGCGAGCGCGGCGCGCGCGGTATCGAGGCGCTCTCGAAGTTCGCGCTCGTCCGGGACGACGAGGCGTGCCGCCGCAGTGGGCGTCGATGCCCGCACGTCGGCCGCGTGGTCGCAGAGCGGGGTGTCCTGCTCGTGCCCGACCGCGGAGACGACGGGGACATCGCATTCGGCCACGGCGCGGATCACGCGCTCGTCGCTGAACGGCAGGAGGTCCTCGAAGCTTCCGCCTCCGCGGGTGAGCACGATCACGTCCACCTCGGGCTCGCGTGCGAGCGTCTGCATCGTCGCCGCGATTGCGGCCGGCGCTGCCTGCCCCTGAACATACGTCTGCGCGACGAGAAGATTCGCTGCTGGAAAGCGGGCCTGGACGGCGGTGACGAAGTCACGCTTCGCGGCTGCCTCGTTGCCGGTCAGCACGCCGATTCGCCGCGGGAGCACCGGAAGCGGCCGCTTTCGCTCGGGCGCGAAGAGGCCCTCCGCGGCCAGCTTCTGCTTCAGGCGCTCGAGGCCGGCGAGGACGGCACCGAGACCGAGAGGCTCGATCGAGAGCGCGCGTAGCTGGAACACGCCGCGGGCCTCGTAGAGCTCTGGGCGGCCGAAGACGTGCACCGTCATACCGTCCGCGAGATCGAGCCGAAGGCCGTCGAAGCGGCCCCGCGGCATGCTGACGGAAAGGCAGGCACCGTCCGTCGAGTCCTTGAGCGTGAAGAACACGCTCTGCCAACCCTGCTGGCGACGGAACTCCGTGACCTCGCCCTCGACCCAGATCGAAGGGAGCCGGGCGACCCAGGAGGCGACACCGCGGTTGAACGCGGAAACGGTGTAGACCTTGCGGTCGCCGTAGAGGAGCGGCTCGACTTTCACCCGCTCGAATCTAGCTCAGCCGAGCGGGCCTGGAAGAAATCGGCGCGCTTTAGAGCAAGATCTGGGCGGCGACGTCCGGAATGCAGCCGCGCGGCCCGACGAGCTCAACCGCCTCGTGGAGATCCGCGTCGCTCTGTGCGATCCGCTCGGCGATGGGAAGCGGATAGCCGGCCTCCATGAGGACGTGGAGCCGCCAGCTTTCCACCTTGCCGCGTTCGTCCTGTTCCCGCTCGAGAGTGGTCAGCGTCTCTTCCATTCCGCGTAGGTTCGGTTTCCTTTGGACGAACCCTCCCCGGAAAAGTCAGTTTCAATCGCGGTCGAGGCTGCGCATGGAGGCGTCTACTTCGGCCTCCAGGGCGGCCTGGCGTTCTTCGGCGGCCGCAAGGGTCTCCTCGAGCCTTGCGGCGAGGTGACGGACGCGTTCGGCGGCGACGTCGTGCTGCGCCTCGGCGGAGCGGGCGACGTCGTTGATCCGGCGCTGAAGCCGGTCGGCGGTCATCCGCGCCATGTCGGCGATCCGGTCGGCGACGTCCTTCTCCGCCTGGCGGGCAAACTGCTCGATCGCCTTCTCGAGCTCGCGCGACAGACGATCGGCGGCCTTCTCGCGGGACTCCTTTATCTGTGCGTCGAACTGCTTCTCGGCGTACTCGGTCAGGCGGGTCGCGGCGCGCTCGAAAGCGCGGTCCAGCGCGGCCAGGTGCCGGCGCTCCGACTCCTCGAGGCCCGCGGCGATCCGCCCTCTCGACTCCGCCTCGTCGCGCTCGAGCTGCTCGCGGAGGGCGCGCTCGCGCGAGCGGATCCGCTCGCTCATTTCGTGCAGAGCCCGCCGCCGCTCGGCCGCGTGGATCTCGATCTCGGAGCGTCCTTCCTCGAGGAAGGAGGTGCCGAACCGCTGCAGCTCCTCGCGGAGCTTCGTCAGGGCGACGCGCTGCTCCTCGCTCGCGGCGTCGACTCGCTCCGCGTCGGCGGCGAGCCGCGCCTCGTATGCGGTCACCGCCTCGCGCTGCTGCTGGCCGAGCTCGACGAGCTTCCGCTCGAGCTCGCGCTGGCCGCGGTCCAGGTCAGCTGCCCATGCCATCAGCCGCTGCTCCAGCCGCTCCTGCACCGATGCGACGGTCTGGGTGAGCTCGACGCGCGCGCGTTCGGCCTGGCGCTCGACCGTGTCCCGCCTCTCCTCGGCCAGACGCCGCTCCTGCTCGCTGAGCTGGTGGCTCGTGTTCGCCCGCTCTCTCGCCAGGATGCGTTCGAGCTCCAGAATTCGCTGCTGTGACTCCTCCGCGGCAAAGGCGTGGATCTCGTCGCGGGCCGCATCCGTGAGCTGCTCGATCTGCTGCATGCGCCGCAGACCGCGATTCAGCGCGAGCAACCCGGCTTCGGCGACCGCGGCGGCGGCGAGCCCTCCGGCGGCGAGGAGGAGAGCGTCGACGTCCGTGTAGGAGTCCACCAGGTCGATGCCGAGCGCGACGGCCGCGACCGCCGCGCCGGTTGCGAGCGCGACCGTGACGACGAGCAGGAGCCGGTCGCTCGCCTTCCCCAGGACAACGGCGAGAAGGGATAGCGCGACGACGACGATGCCTGCGGCGAACGCGATTTCGAGGACGAGAGCCATCGCCCCATCCTAGGCTCTAGAACGAAAACAGACGACCGTGCATGCTGCGCGAACCTGAGCCCGTGCGGGAGAAGTGCTGGAGCGCGGTCCGGGCGATCTCTCCTGCGAGGACGTCGGACGACGCCCCGACTCCGGCGGAGTTGTAGGTCATCACCACAGCGACGAATCCGCCGCCGTGCCAGTAGACGAGCCCGCTGTCGTGCCGAGCCACGGAGATCCAGCCCGCCTTATGCAGGACCGAGACCCCGGGCTTAGCGCCTACGTAGCGATCGAGTTTCCCCGGGTCGAGGACGTGTGCCAGTGTGAAGAGGAGGAAGCGCGCGTCGCTCGCCGTGAAATGGCCGGACAGGTCGAGCAGCGGTCCCTTGCCGCCCGCGCCCCGATGGAGAAACCTGTGGATCCGGGCGAGATCCCAGGCCGATGTGTACTTCCCGGTGCTGTAGTACGACGGCTGCTCGACGACGTTGAGCGGAATCGGCTTCCGGTCGGCCGTCCCGAGGATGTAGCCGCCGTTGATGTAGGAGTCGTAGAGGCCGAGCGCGCGGAGAGTGGTCGTGACCCTCGCGCTTCCTGTGTAGATCGAGCCGCCGCCGAGCCAGACCTGGAGATCGTTCGCGGCCCCGTTGTCGGAGTAGACGAGCATGCGGCGGAACAGCGACCCGATGCGCGAGTGGGCAGGCGGCTTGCCGCCGAGCACGCGGAGCACCTCGATCGCGATCCCGAGCTTGAGCGTCGAGGCGCCCATGAACCGGGCCCGCGCGTTCCACGCCGCGCCCCTCCCCGTCCGTAGATCCTGCACGTAGACCGACGAGGTCCCGGGAAAAGCGTCGACGAGGGCGCGAATCTTCCGCTGCAGACCGCGGTCGAGGGAGCCCTTGATCGCGTGCGGCCGTGCGTGGCGGGAGAGTCCGTAGACGGGGCCGACCGACGACGAGGCTCGGTCGCCCATCGCATTCACTGCCGTGATGCGGATGGTGACGTCGTGACTCGGCAGCGAGATCGTCTTCCAGAAGCGGCGTCCGTCGAGATTCGCGTAGCCCTTGTACACGCCGTCGACCCGAATGCTCACGAGCCGCGTGCCGGCCGTCACGCGGCCCCTGATCTCACCGAAGGAGATCTCCCGCGGGGCCGGCGCGTAGATCGCAGGCGGCGTCGGCGGCGGCTCGGCCGGCGGTATGAAGGCGAGCGTCACCACACTCGCATCATCACCGAAGCGCATGCGAGTGCGACGACTGCAACCGAGAGAATGCGAAGCGCTCGCTCGGCCGGGCCCATGATCAGCTCCGGGGTGAGCGTCTCCGTCGTATCGTCCGCGCGCTCGATCGTCCCCTGGACGCGCCTGACGCGGCGCCGCATGTCCCGAACCTGCGTCGAGAGGATGCGCTGCGCAAGGCTGAGCGCGAAGGCGAAGACCGCCCCGGCGATGGCGGCTGCCTCGATCGATTCCGCGGTGGCGAAGTAGGCGGTGAGCAGGGGGAACGACCCCCAGGCGAGCGCGAACCACGCGTCGTCGTGGAAGCGTCCTCCGAAGGACTCGAGGTTGTAGGCGACGACGAGGAAGGCCCCCGCTGCCACGAAGGCGGCGATCCACGGATCGAAGGCGATCGCCCCGACGATCCCGATCGCCACCGCACCGCCGATCGAGGCGACCGCGAGAAAGATCAGCACGCCGCGCGGTATCTCCGTGCGAAGCGGCCGTCCGTTGAGCTCGTCGAGCGCGTGCGCGCCGATCCCGACGGCGAGGAAGAACGCGGCCAGGGTCGGGAGCAGCCTGGACCACGAGAACTGGGCGCTGAGCGCGGCACCGATCGCCACATAGCTCAGGTGCCAGGCCGTATACGGCGGATGGAGGAGGGTGACGTAGTCGCGCCAGCCGCCCGAGCGCAGGGCATAGAAGGCCGGCCGCGAGGTCTCAAGCGCCACGGGTGCCCCAAAGCACGAGCCCGCCGCCCAGGCTGAGGCGCCGGCCCTCGACGCCGTCGATGCCGGCTTCCCTCCAGGCGCCGACGATCTCCTCCACGGGATGGTCGTTCCAGAAGCCGCGAATGCTCGGCCCGAGGAAGCTGCCGACTTCGCCCCAACCGGGCGAGACCGCGCGGCCGAGCACGGGCAGGCCGATTCGGACGTACAGCTCCCAGGCAGGTCGGGCGACGCCAGCCGGAACGAAGAAGTCGAGCATCGCGATTCGGCCGCCGGGTCGCACCACCCGGGCGAGCTCCTTCATCGTCGCGGCGGGGTCGTCGACGTAGCGGAGGAGATACGTGAAAGTCAACGCGTCGAAGGACGCGTCCTCGAAGGGCAGGTGCTCCGCCCTCGCTTCCTCGAGCCGGATTCGCTCGCCGAGACCCGCAGCGTCGACGCGCGCTCGGCCCGCGGCCAGCATCTCGGCGCTCTGGTCGACCCCGACGACGCGGCAGCCGTAGCGGCGGACGAGCTCGATCGACACCGCCGCGGTGCCGCACGCAACGTCGAGGACGGTCGCCTCGGGGCCGGTCTCGATCCGGTCGACGAGGAATGCGCGCCAGCGCGGGTCCTGGCCGAAAGAGAGCAGCCGCGCGTAGCGGTCGTAGGTCTCGCCGAGAGGCGCGAAGAGCGCTTGGGCCGCCTGGTTGCGCTCGCTGATGCTCTCGGTCACGGGGCTATTGTTGCCGCTGTGGGGCTCGAGGAGGAGATTGCCGCCGCGGCGGAGGCTGCAACGGCTCACGCGGCGAACGGGGAGGAGCTCGAGGGCGTCGTCCCGGCGGAGCCCGGGGCCGGTGCGCGGGTCTACCTCTGCGCGTACCGGAGCGGCGAAGAGCAGACCTGGCTTGCGCTCGACTCCCAGTACCGGCCCGTCGCCGACCGCGCCCTCGTTCGAGAGGCGGTCTCGATCGCGGCCATGTGCGAGCTCGCGGAGGAGAGCGCCGGCGGCGGCGAGCTCGGCGAGCTCCGCGCCCGCCTTGTCGAGCTGCGCCTGACCGACGCTCCCGAGGGCATCGAGGAGGCCGAGGTCGCGGCGGCCGAGCTCCAGGAGACGATTCAGCCCGGCCCCCCGGCTCGCGAGCGTCGGCTATCTCGACGCCATCGGGCTCGCGGCGGCGAGGCTGGAGCAGACGCTGGGAGAGGTTGGCGGCTCGCCTTTCGCCGAGGCGATGAAGAGCGGCATGCCTGCGGCGGACGAGCTCGCCGCGGAGGTCATCCGCTCCTACAAGGGCCCGCTCGGCTAGCCGAGGTCGTAGCGGTACACGTTCGTCTCGCGGGCGCGGAAGCCGACCTTCTCGTAGAGCGCATTGGCCGCCTCCCGCGAGGGGCGGGACGTGAGGTCGACGGTGCGAGCCCCCGACTCGGACGCGAGGCGAATCGCCTCGCCGACGAGCTCCTCGCCGGCACCCTGGCCCCGCGCCGCCTCGTCCACGACGACATCTTCGATCCAGGCGCGCACGCCGGTCGGCGTACGGAAGACGACGAGCGTCAGCGAGCCGATGATCTGCCCGTCGGGGTCGCGGGCCAGGAGGATCGTCGCGGCGGGTGAGGAGACGATCTCCTCGAGCTCAGCGCGTGTCGGCAGCTGCGCTGACGTCGAAAGCTGCGGGACGAGCCTTGCGAAGGCAGCGACGAGCTCGTCCGAGACGGTGGTCGCCTGGGTGACGGCCACGTTCGGTTAGAGAGCTCCGCCTGCCGCTGGCGGGGCGGTCGGATCCACCCCGGCGTCGCCGATCTGATGGCGCGAGAGGTGGTCCTCGGCGAGCAGCAGGTTGTCGGCGGCGCGCTCGACGACGGCGAGGAGAGCGGACATGCTCGCGACCTCCTCGCGCTGCTCCTTCAGGAACCAATCCAAGAACTGCGCGCCGACGAGGTCGTTCTCCTCACGTGCGAGCGCGGCGAGCCGGACGATCTGCTCGGTGACGGTGCGCTCCTGCTCGAGGGCGAGCGCGACCGGGGCGACCGCGTCCGAGAACTCGTTTTTCGGTTCGGCGACCGCCGGGATCCTGACCTGCTCCCCCGAGTCGAGGAGGTACTGGACGAGCATCATCGCGTGGTTTCGCTCCTCGAGCGCCTGGCGGTAGAAGTGCGCCGCGAGCTGCTGCAAGGTCTCGGAATCGAAGTAGACGGCGATCGCCACGTACTGATTCGAGGCGGCGAGCTCGTAGGCGATCTGCTCGTTCAGAGTCTGGATGAAGCGGCTCTCGGACATCGCGACGTACATTACGGGTGATCGACGAAAGGAGCCCAATGGAGGGCGGATTCCCGTTCGGGGGCGACCCGGACGATCTGATGCGCGGACTGCGCGAATTCGCGGAGCGCCAGACCGAGGCCATGCAAGAGACGCAGCGCGAGCAGTTCGCGACGCTGACCCTGAACACCGCGGTCGAACTGACCGGCGCCGCGCTCAAACGCTTCCAGGTGGCCGGCTCGCCGGACGAGCAGGCCATCGCCCTGCGCGACGCGATGCGCGTCCTCTTCCCCGAGGCGGTTGCTCTTGTCTCGGCGGCGCGGCAAGGCTTCATGCGCGAGACCGGCTAATGCTTCCCGACCCTGGGGCGCTGGCGGTCTTCGTCGTCGCCGCGCTCGTGCTCCTCGTCATCCCGGGGCCGGCCGTCCTCTACATCGTCTCGCAGAGCATCGGCCGCGGGCGGCTCGCGGGCATCGTCTCGATGCTCGGGATCCAGGTCGGCGGACTGGTGCACGTGGCCGCGGCGGCGGCGGGTCTCTCCGCGCTGCTCGTCCGCTCTGCCGTGGCGTTCAACGTCGTCAAGTATGCGGGCGCGGCGTACCTCGTCTTTCTCGGCCTGCGCCGGATCCTCGGGAAGGACGAGGCGCAGGACGTTCCGGGCACGCGGCCCGAGAAGAGTCTCCGGCGGCTGTTCGCGCAGGGCGTTGTCATCAACGTCCTCAACCCGAAGACCGCGCTCTTTTTCTTCTCGTTCCTGCCGCAGTTCGTAGACGTCGACGCGGGGTCGGTGGCCGTACAGATCGCGACGCTCGGCCTGATCTTCATCCTGCTCGCGACGCTGAGCGACGGGTTGTACGCGCTCGCGGCGGGCTCGGCGGCGGGGTGGCTGCGCGGCCGGTCCGGGTTCGTTCGGACGGAGCGGTATGCGACGGGCGGCGTTCTGGTCGGGCTCGGGCTCTTGACCGCATTTTCGGGTGCGAAGAGCAACCAGTGACGGGGCCACCCCATGCCTCCACCCGCTTTCGAGCGTAACGCCTGCCGACACACGCGTGGCGCGCGGAATGTGCCGAACTAGAATCGCCGCCCCGTGACCATCATCGACCGCGCGATCGTCCGAGCGCTTCCCGCGGTGCCGCGGCAAGTCGTGAAGCGCCTCTCGAGCCGCTACATCGCCGGGACGACGCTTGCCGAGGCATGCGACGTCGTCCGCGAGCTGAACGCCCACGGTAAGGAGGCAACGCTCGACGTCCTCGGCGAGGAGGTGACGCTCCGCGAGGAGGCGATCGGCCTGCGCGACGCCTACCGGCGCGCGCTCGACACGATCGAGGAGGACGGTCTCCGCTCGAACGTCAGTGTCAAGCTGACGGCCCTCGGGCTCAAGCTCGACCGGGGTCTCTGCCGCGCGGACCTCACTGCGGTCGTCGAGGAGGCGGCGCGCTTCGACAACTTCGTCCGCATCGACATGGAGGACTCCTCGACCACATCCGAGACCCTTGCTCTCTACCGCCAGATCCGGGAAGAAGGGCATGACAACCTCGGCGTCGTGCTCCAGGCGGCCTTGAAGCGCACCCTGTCCGACATCGGCGGGCTCGGCGACCTCCGTCCGAACGTACGCGTCTGCAAGGGCATCTACGTCGAGCCGCCCGAGATCGCCTACCAAGAGGACGAGATCATCCGGCTCAACTTCCTGGACGCGCTCGAGGCGCTCTTCGACATCGGCTCCTATGTCGCGATCGCAACGCACGACGACTGGCTGATCGGCGAGGCGCTCGCGCTCGTCGAGCGCCGCGGCCTCGGAAGAGACGACTACGAGTTCCAGATGCTCCTAGGCGTTCGGGCCGAGCTCGGCGACGAGCTCGTCCGCGAGGGGCATCGACTGCGCATCTACGTCCCGTTCGGTCGGCGCTGGTACGAGTACTCGATCAGGCGGCTGCAGGAGAACCCGAAGATCGCCGGCTACGTCGCGATCGACACGCTGAAGAGGCTGCGCCCGTGATCTGGGCGGAGGCACAGGGCTGCCGCGTCGTCGACTCCGACGGACGCAGCTACATCGACCTCTCCGGAGGCTTCGGCGTCGCCGCACTCGGCCATCGGAGCCCCGAGATCGAGGCCGCGGTTCGGGCACAGGCGGATCGCTGCGTGCACGCGCTCGGAGACCTTGCCGAGGCGGACGTGACGGCCGAGCTGCGCGAGCGTCTCGGCGGCGGGGGGCGCGAGGTCATGCTCGGCGTCACCGGGGAGGACGCGGTCGAGATCGCCCTTCGGACGGCGCTGCTGGTGACCGGCCGACCGGGAATCGTCGCTTTCACGGGCGCCTACCACGGGACCGGTCTGCTCGCGCTTGCGGCCACGGGGTTCGAGCAGTTCCGGAGCCCGTTCGCGCCCTGGCTGCCCGGGCCGGTGCACCGCCGCGCATACGGAGAGGATCCCGGCACGCTCCCCGCCGACGCCGCGTGCGTCATAGTCGAGCCCGTACAGGGGCGCGCGGGAGCGCAGGTTCCGCCGGACGGCTTCCTGGAGCGACTGCGCGCGCGCTGCGACGAGGCCGGCGCGCTTCTCATCGCGGACGAGATCTACACGGGGCTCGGAAGAACGGGCGCCCTCTGGCGGAGCGGCGACCTCGCCGACCTCGTCACCTGCGGGAAGGCGCTCGGCGGAGGACTTCCGATCTCGGCCTGCCTCATGAGCGCCGAGCACCGGGGGGCCTGGGATCTGGGTCCGGAGGATGTCTACACGCACACCCACATGGGGAACCCGCTCGCCGCGGCGGCGGCGCTCGTCGTGCTGGACCGCGTCCCTGGGCTGCTGGACCGAGTCTCGGCGGCCGGTGAGCGCTTCGAGGCTGCGGGCTGGCACGGGGCCGGGCTCCTGCGCGCGAAGGAAGGCGACGCCTTCGCCGCCTGGGATCGCGGGGTGATCGTCATCCCCGCGGGCGAGGACGGCCGCTACATGAGCGCGACTCCGCCGCTGACGATCACGGACGAGGAGATCGACGAGGCGATGGAGCGAATCGGATGAGGTACTCCTGGCGCTTCGTCGTAGTGGCCGGTTTCTTCGTCACGGCGCTGGTCGTCTCCAACATCATCGCGGTCAAGCTCGTGGAGATGTCGGGCCGCATCTTCCCCGCGGGGCTCGTCATCTTCCCGCTTTCCTATCTCCTCGGGGACGTGCTCACCGAGGTGTACGGGATTCGCTCTGCGCGGCGGGTCATCTGGCTCGGCTTCGCCTGCAACCTCCTCGCCCTCGGCGCGATCCAGGCGGCGATCCACCTGCCCGCGCTCGACCCCGAGTTCCAGGTGCAGTTCGAGGCGGTGCTCGGGACGACGTGGCGCCTCTTCCTCGCGTCGCTCGCGGCCTACATCGTCGGCGAGCTCGCGAACGCGTACGTCCTCGCCTACATGAAGGGCGCGACGCGCGGGCGTTGGCTCTGGACCCGGACGATCGGCTCCACGATCGTGGGCGAGGGCCTCGATTCGCTGATCTTCGTCACCATCGCGTTCGCCGGCACGGGTGCGGGCCTCGCCAATCCGATCGTCACGACCTGGCTCATCAAGGTCGGTTGGGAGACGCTGGCGACCCCGATCACGTACTGGATCGTCGGCTACCTGAAGCGAACCGAAGGCGTCGACGTCTACGACTTCGGCCGGCCGCTCGACGCTCGGGCCTGAGGCTCGGGCTCGGCGAACAGGCGCCCAAGCGTCTCGAGCGCATCGGCGAGCTGGCGGCGCTCGACCTCCGACAGATCGTCGGAGAGGCGCTCGAGCGCGCGGAGGAAGCGCTCGTAGCGCACCTTGTGCTCGCGCCGGCCGCGGGCGGTGAGGACGACGCGCACGGCGCGCGCATCGTGGGGGTCGGGCTCGCGGCGGACGAGGTCGGCTGCGACGAGCGCGTCGACGGTCCGGCTCGCCGTCGCCATCGTGACGCCGAGGTGCTTCGCGAGCGACCCGATTCGCTGCGGGCCGTCGAAGATGACGAGGCGAAGCGCCTGCGCCTGCGAGGTCGTCAGCTCGTTCGTCGAGACGTCGCCGGGCTCCTTGCGTCGCTGAAGCTCGGTGCGCAGATGGATGAGGCCGTCGGCCATGCGCTCGAGATTGCGCTGGTTCACGCCGCCTCCCGAAGCAGCTCGGGGCTTGTCGCCGTCTCCTCCATCGTCTTGCGGAGCTCGATGTGCGGGACGAAGAGCACGGCGGCGAGCGCGACTGCGGCGAGCCCGATGGCGAGGACGAAGACGGGGTGGAGCGCGCCGGCAAGGTCGGCGGGGGAGACCTGCTCCGTGCCGATCCCTCCCAGTCGCGCGGTCACGATCGCTCCCATGACGCTCACGCCGGCCATCGCGCCGACGGTGCGGAAGAATTGAACGGATGCCGTGGCGACGCCGATCCGGCGGCGGCCGACGGAGTTTTGCACGGCCACGGTGAGAGTCTGCATCATCAGCCCGACGCCGAGGCCGACGATGACGACGTCGCGCGTGATGGTGAGCTCGGAGGTGCCGACGCCGATCTGCGTGAGCAGGAGGAAGCCGAGGGCGAGGAGCGGCGGGCCGGCCATCAGCACGGGGCGGTAATGGCCGGTCCGGGAGACGATCTGCCCGGCGACGATGCTCGTCGTGATGATCCCGAGCATGAGCGGGGTGAGCACGACGCCCGAGGACGACGCGCTCTCGCCGAGCACGCGCTGGACGAAGAGCGGCACGTAGATGATCGCGCCGAACATCGCCGCTCCGACCGAGAACGAGGCGACGGTGGCGGCCGCGAACGTCCTCTCCTCGAAGAGGTCGAGCGGAAGGATGGGCTCCTCCGTGCGCCGCTCCCAGAGGACGAAGGCGGTCGAGAGCACGATGGCGGCGAGGAAGAGGCCGATGATGATCGGAGAGCTCCACGGGTACTGGGTCCCGCCCCAGACTGCGCCAAGGAGACCCGCGGCGGCGCCGGTCGTGAGCAGGAGTGCGCCGACGTAGTCGATCGTGTGCTTCTCGGGCGCCGGCCGGCGCACGAACCCGAACCAGACGACGACGAGCGCGACCGCGGCGAGCGGCAGGTTGACGAAGAAGCACCAGCGCCAGGAGGCGTTGTCGGTCAGCCAGCCGCCGACCGCAGGCCCGAGCACGGAGGACGCGGCGAAGACCACGCCCGTGACGCCCTGCCATTTTCCACGCGACCGCGGCGGGATGATGTCGCCGATCGCCGCGACGGCGAGCGGGATGAGGCCTCCTGCTCCGAGCCCCTGGATGGCGCGGCCGGCGATGAGCATCCCCATCGAGACGGAGAGGCCGCAGATGATCGACCCCGTGGAGAAGAGCGCGATCCCGAGGAGGAAGAGCGGGCGCCGCCCGTAGATGTCGGACAGCTTCCCGTACAGCGGTACGGTCACGGTCGCTCCGAGCATGTAGGCCGAGAAGACCCACGAGTAGTGCTCGAAGCCGCCGAGGTCCTGCGTGATGCGCGGGAGGGCGGTGGAGACGATGGTCTGGTCGAGCGCCGCCAGGAGCATGCCGAGCATGAGCCCGAAGAAGACGATCAGGGTGCGGCGCTTGCCGAGCGGATAGACGGAGCGGTCATTCATTTCGTTACGTAACGTAACTATATCGGACGAGCGCAGGTCGACTTCCCTCGGAAGGGTGGTTTCGCTACGCCAGGTTCGAGTAGCCGCCGTCGACGACGAGCGTCTGCCCGCGAACCATCGCGGCCGCGGGCGAGGCGAGGAAGCAGACGGCATCGGCCACGTCTTCCGGCTCGACGAGGCGGCCGGCCGGAGTCCTCTCCCGGTAGAAGCGGAGCATCTCCTCCCGGTTCGGGAAGTAGTCGAGCGCGCCGGTCTCGACGAGACCCGCCGAGACGGCGTTCACCCGGATGTCCTGCGGCGCGAGCTCGACGGCGAGGTAGCGGACGAGCGCCTCGAGGGTGGCCTTCGAGACGCCGACGAGCATGTAGTTGTCGAGCACGCGGTCGGCGCCGAGGCTGGAAATGGCGACGATGGAGCTGCCCGGCGGGCATGGTCGGGGCGGCTTCGCGGGCGATCGTGAACAGGGCGCGCGCATTTGCGTTGAGCGTCCAGTCCCAATGCTTCTCGTCGAGTTCCTGGAAGGGACGGATGACGCCGGTGGCCGCGTTCGACACGATCACGTCCAGGGGGCCGGCCTCCTCGAGGAGCGCCTTCGTTTTGTCAGGGTCTCCGAGATTTCCGCGCAGGAGGACGGCCTCGGCGCCGAGCTTGCGGATCTCGTCCGCGGTCTCCTCGGCGGCCTTGTCGTTGCGGAGGTAGCTGACGGCGATCCGCCGCGCTCCCTGCCCGGCGAACCTGAGCGAGATCGCCTTCCCGATCCCGCGCGAGCCGCCCGTAACGAGAACGGACTTGCCCTCGAAGCTCATGCCTTCGGCGGGAGCGGATCGGCGGCCGGCGCGTGGCTCGGGAGCTCGTCCCAGCCGAGCCTGGTCGGCGGCTCGAGCGGCCCTTCCTCGGCCTTCGAGCTCGCGAAGGCCAGCCGCTCCAGGAGCGCGATCTGCTCGTCGCCGTGGCGACGGACCGGATGGTCCTCGGGGAGGTCGCGGATCAGGGCACGGACGCGCGCTCGGATCTGCATCGCGAAGTGCGGCGTCGCGGCCCCGACCAGGGCGTCGATGTCCTCTTTCGTGGGCTCCGCCACGCGCGCGACTCTATCCGTTCGCGCACCGCCTACGAGTAGACGTAGAGCTCGTTGGCATCGGAGGTGTCGTAGGCGCCGTGGGCGCTCTTCCCGCCATAGTCGTGATAGGTCGCGTGCGCGGCCCCGAGGTCGTTGGGAAAGCTCGCAACCGGGCTTGGCCGGGCCACCTTGATGCAGCCGTTCGAGTAGTAGTCGGACTCGCGCTCCCAGCAGAACGGGTCGTCGTAGGTCGAGGTGCACGACTGGCCGTTGGACGCCGTTTCCTCGCTGTGGATGAAGAGCTCGGTGCGCCGGGTCGACCCGTCCCTGCAGGTCTTGTCCTGGACCCACCACACGCGCCCCCTGACCTTGGAGCCGTCGTAGTGGTCCCAATGGCCCTTCTGCGCGTACCAGCCGGAGGGGAGCCAGCCGCGGCCGATCTCGCACTCGTCCATGGTCGTTCCGGAGCCGCCGCGCCAGCTGCGGCTGTACTCAGCGGGGCTGGGCGGGTACGTCCATTTCCAGGTCAGCGTCGAGTTGAGATTCGTGTTGCGGTCGAAGGTCCACCAGCCGTTGGCTGCCGAGGCCGGACCCACAGTCCAGCAGAGGACGAACGCCGCGAGCAGGGCGATGCGCATCTCACGCTTCTCCTTCCTGCGGGCGGCTCGGGTTGTAGACGGGGCGACGCCAGGCGGGAAAGCCTTCGACGCCCCGTGCGTCGGGCAGCGGGACGGCGCGGGCGCAGCGGCCGGAAACGCGATCGCAGTCGACGAACGCGCCTCCCGAGGACGAGCTCGTCCAGCCCGTCACGCGGCTCGGTCCGACGAAGCGGGGTTCGGCGACGCCCGTGGCCCGCTGCGGCGCGCATCGTTCGGGCGAGCTCGATGCGGCCGCCGGCGATGCGGAAGACGACGAGGCCGGAGGCGGACGGCGCGGCGACGAGGTCGCCCTGCCAGTCGCCCGCGTAGCCGACGACCCCGACCGCGGGGTCGACCGTGCTCACGTCGAGCGAGGCCAGCTTCGTGCCGTTCGAGACGGCGATGAGGTCCACCCGCGGCGGACCGGTCTCCGGCCCGTGTTCGACGAGTGCGCTCGTGCCGTCGGGGCTGATGGCGACGAGGCCTGCGTCGGAGGCGAGCACTCGCCGCTTCCCGGGCCCGTCGAGCGCGAGGACGTCGAGCGCCTCGCCGGCCCGCACCCGGTAGACGAGCAGCGAGGGCCCTGCCCAGCCGGCGACGACATAGCGGTCGGTCTGCTCCGTCCAGCGCCGGGGCGGGGCGTTCACCGAGTCGCGCACGAAGACGTCGCCCACGTAGCGGACGCCTGCGCGGTAGTCGCGGTTCGCGCCCTTGAAGTACGCGATCGCGCCGTCTCCGCGCCAGGCGAGCGAGAAGGCGCCGACGACGTAGGCCGAATCCGTCCCGGTCTGAAGGTCGTGCACGCGGATCGACGGCCGGGCGAGCGGGTCGCCGGCCGAGATGCCCTGGTCTTCCCAGGAGAGCGCGGGGTCGTCCTCGCGAAGCTCGCGCCACGCGTTGTAGGCGACGAAGCGCCCGTCGGGCGACGGCACCGCGACCGGCGTGAGCCAGCCCGCGAGTGGAGTGACGGGCGCTGCTGCGAGAGTCACGCGGTCGTGCCCTGGTAGGCCCAGCAACGTGCGCCCGACCGTGTAGACGGCTGGGCGGCCGTGCGCCCGGCGGCTGCGCTCCGCGCTCAGTCTGCGCGGAGCCGCACGCGCTCGCGGCCAGGGCGAGGAACAGGCAAAGCGGAATGGTCATGCGCGCCGTCACCGAAGGCTCCTTGTGTCGCTGTGCGGTCGGCGGGCGCGACCTCCAGACACGATGACTGTCGCGGCCACGATTTTCAATTCGCTCTTTTGGCCGTGTCCGGAAGCGGCGTTCTAGGGTGCCGCGGTGCGCCACCGCGTCCCGCCCGACGTGCTCCTGCTCGTCACGGTGCTCTTCTGGTCGTTTAACTTCACTGTGGTCAAGTACGCGCTCACGCACGGGTGGGAGCCGCTCGCCTACTCGTCGGTGCGCTTCGCGATCGGAGCGCTCCTCTTCTCCGGTTACACGTACGCGCGCGAGAGCAGCCTGCGCGTCCGAAGGAGCGATGTCCTCTTCATGACCGGCGCGGCGCTCTCGGGCATCTGGCTGAACCAGCTCTCGTTCGTCTTCGCCGTGAAGCTGACGACCGCCGCGACCGTCGCCCTCATGTTCGGGACGCTGCCGATCTTCGTCGCGCTCATCTCCTGGGCGTTCGGGCTCGAGCGCCTGCGCCTCCGCCACTGGACGGCGACGGTGATCTCGTTCTCCGGCGTCGCCCTCGTCGCGGCCGGCGCCTCGAGCGGGCTCTCCGGCGACCTCGGCGGAATCCTGCTCGGCCTGGCCGCCTCGGCGACGTGGGCGCTCTATTCGGCCGCCATGGGCCCGCTCATGCGGCGCTATTCGCCCTATCGGATCAGCGCGTTCATGGGCCTCGTCGGCTCGGTGCCGCTCATCCTCACGGCCGTCGTCCAGATCGGCGAGCAGGACTGGGACGCGCTCTCAGGTCTCGCCTGGGCGTGCTTCGTCTACAGCCTCTTCTTCAGCCTCGTCTTCACGAACATCATGTGGTTCACGGCCATCGACAAGGTCGGCGCGGCGCGCGCCTCGCTCTACGCCAACCTGCAGCCATTCCTCGGCGCGTTCTTCGCACTCGTCGTCCTCTCGGAGGAGATGGGCACTCTGCAGATCGTCGGCGGGCTCGTGATCGGCGCCGGGATCCTGCTCGCCCGCAGCACGCGGCCGCCGGCGCCCAGCCAGGACTGAGCACCTCTAAACTGAGGTCCCGTGCAGGACTTCATGCCGCTGCTCGGTTGGGACCACCTCGAGCTCTGGGTCGGGAACGCAAAGCAGTCGGCGTACTTCTACGAGCGCGTCCTCGGCTTCACGCGCACGGCCTACGCAGGGCCCGAGACCGGGCTCCGCGACCGGGCCTCCTACGTGCTCGAGCAGGGCGAGATCCGCCTCGTCCTGACGACGGCGCTTCGCGAGGACCACGAGATCACCCGTCACTACGCGCGCCACGGCGACGGCGTCCGCGACATCGCGCTGACCGTTCCCGACGCGACCGAGGCATACGGCCAGGCGGTGCAGCGTGGGGCGCGCGGCGTGAGAGAGCCCACGAAGCTCGAGGACGACCAAGGCGCCGTCCAGCTCGCAGCGATCGCGACCTATGGCGACACGATCCACACGTTCGTCGAGCGCTCCGGGTACGAGGGCGCCTTTCTCCCGGGATTCGTCTCGGTCTCGGCGAACGGCCAGCGCGGGAGTGACGCCGGCCTGACGAACATCGACCACGTCGTCGGCAACGTCGAGCTGGGCCGCATGGACGACTGGGTCGAGTTCTACGAGCGGGTCTTCGGCATGACGAACATCCTCCACTTCGGCGACGACCAGATCCAGACGGAGTACTCGGCGCTCATGTCCAAGGTCATGTCGGACGGCGAGGGGAAGATCAAGTTCCCGATCAACGAGCCGGCAGAGGGCAAGCGCAAGAGCCAGATCGACGAGTACATCGAGTTCTACAACGGCGCCGGCGCACAGCACATCGCGCTCGCGTCGAGCGACATCGTCGCCACCGTCGAGAATCTCAAGGGACGCGGTCTGCTCTTCCTCGACACGCCGGACACCTATTACGAGGACGCGCCGGATCGCGTGGGTGAGATCGACGAGGACTACGCCGAGCTTCGCGAGCACAAGATCCTCGTCGACCGCGACGACGACGGCTATCTGCTGCAGATCTTCACGAAGACGGCACAGGACCGGCCCACGTTGTTCTTCGAGGTGATCGAGCGCCACGGGGCGCGCGGCTTCGGCGACGGGAACTTCAAGGCGCTCTTCGAGGCGATCGAGCGCGAGCAGGCCCTGCGCGGCAACCTTTGAGGCTCTGCACGTTCGAGGCGGCCGGTCGCCTCGCGCCGGGGAGGATCGAGGGCGACCGCGTGGTCGAGCTCGGCGCCCCCTCGCTCGCCGAGTGGCTGGCCTCGGGCGGGGAGGAGGTCGGCGAGCACTCGCTCGACGCGGTCCGCTTGCGGGCGCCGATCCCGCAGCCGCCGTCCGTTCGCGACTTCTACGCCTTCGAGCAGCACGTCCGGACGGCACGTGCGTCGCGCGGGCTCGAGGTGCCGCCGGAGTGGTACGGCCGCCCGGTCTTCTACTTCTCGAACCCGGCGGCGACCTACGGGCCCGAGGACGAGATCTCCTTCCCCGCCGCGAGCTCGGAGTGGGACTACGAGCTCGAGGTCGCGGCGGTGATCGGGGCCGAGGGTCGCATCGCGGGCTTCACGGTCCTGAACGACTGGTCGGCCCGCGATCTCCAGCGCGCGGAGATGACCGTCGGCCTCGGGCCGGCGAAGGGGAAGGACTTCGCGACCTCGCTCGGGCCGGTACTGGTTACTCCCGATGAGCTCGGCGACCTCAGGCTCGAGATGACCGCCCGCGTGAACGGCGAAGAGCGCTCCCGCGGGAACCTCGGGGACATCCACTGGCCCTTCGAGGAGCTCGCCGCGCACGCGGCCGAGAGCACGCGGCTCGTCCCGGGCGACGTGCTCGGCTCGGGCACCGTCGGAACTGGCTGCATCCTCGAGCACGGCGACGGGCGCTGGCTCCGGCCCGGCGACGAGGTCGAGCTCGAGGTCGAGGGGATCGGCGTCCTCGTGAACCGCGTCGCTACGGCTTGAACGCGTAGTTCACCAGGCCGCTCACCAGGGCGATCGCGCCGTAGGCGACTCCGAGCCAGACCGGGCCCGTGGCTGCCAGGCCGACCGTGACGAGCCCGAGCAGGACGAGCTCGATGGCGAGCGCAGCCTGCTTCGACACCGGGATCCGCGCTCTGGGCGAGACGAAGAGCGCCCAGACGACGATGACCGCGGCCGGCGCCAGGACGGCGAGGTACCACCGCCCGGGGCCGGAAGTGGCCTCCCAGCCCCAGTAGGCAGCAGCTGCCAAGGCGCCGAGCTCGACGACGAAGAACCGAATCGCGAGGTTGAGCCCGTTGACTGCCTGGCCTCCTGACGAGTGAAGGGGGGCGGGTATTCTTGCCCACATGCCGACCTACCAGCGACTCGGCCGCGTTCCGCGCAAGCGCCACATTCAGTTCCGTGAGAACGGCACGCTTCTGACCGAGGAGGTGATGGGCCTCGAGGGCTTCTCCGGGAACGAGTCGATCCTGTACCACCTCCACTCGCCCTGCCGCGTGAAGGAGATCGGCTCCTTCGAGCGCATCGAGCGCGAGGAGTGGGATCCCGGCGCGCACCAGCATCGGCATTTCCGGACGATGGGCGTCGAGCCCGACGGCGATGCGGTCAGCGGCCGCAAGCTGCTCATGTGGAACGACGACGTCGAGATCGCGCTCTGCCGCCCGAGCGCCGCCATGGAGCATCACTACCGGAACGGCGAGGGCGACGAGGTCGTCTTCGTCCACGAGGGCAAGGGCACTCTCGAGACGATCTTCGGCGACCTGCCCTATCGCGACGGCGACTACATCGTCATCCCGCGCGGCACGACCTACCGGTTCCTCCCAGAGGGCGAGCAGCGCTACCTCGTCTTCACCTCGCCCGGCCTGATCGAGATCCCGCGCCGCTACCGCAACGAGTACGGGCAGCTCCTCGAGCACGCGCCCTACTACCACCGCGACATCCATCCCCCCATGGAGCTGAAGACGCACTCGGACCGCGGCGAGCACGTCGTCAAGTTCCGGGTCAAGGACGGCTACCAGACCTACGTCCTCGACTACCACCCGTTCGATGTCGTGGGCTGGGACGGCTACGTCTATCCGTGGACGTTCAACATCAACGACTTCGAGCCGATCACCGGCCGGATCCACATGCCGCCCCCCGCGCACCAGACCTTCCAGGGGCGCAACTTCGTCATCTGCTCCTTCTGCCCGCGCAAGCTCGACTTCGACCCGCTCGCCATCCCGATCCCGTACCACCACTCGAACCTGAACTCGGAGGAGATGATCTATTACGTCTCCGGCAACTTCGGCTCGCGCAAGGGGATCGAGATCGGGTCGGTGACGCTGCACCCGTCCGCGATCCCGCACGGGCCGCAGCCGGGTCTCGCGGAGAAGTCGATCGGGATGACGGAGACCCACGAGCTCGCCGTCATGTGCGACACGTTCCATCCGCTCAAGCTCACGGCGCTCGCCAAGGAGACCGAGGATCCGTCCTACGCGTACTCCTGGTACGAGGAGCCGGACGCGGCCAAGGAAGCGAAGAACGCCGACGAAGACCCGGCAGGAGTCACGTGCCACTTTTGAGCCGCACCATCGCCGTCGACTTCGACGGCACCGTCACGGAGATGGACCTGCTGGACACGATCGCCCGCGACTTCGGCGACCCCGAGGTGTACGCGGAGGTCGACCGCGGGCTGGACGAAGGAAACCTGCCGCTCCGCGATGTGATCACGCGCGAGTTCGAGCCGGTCACGACGCCGCTCGACGAGGTCGTGCAGTGGGAGCTCGACAACGTGCGCGTGCGCGACGGCTTCCGTGAGTTCATCGATCTCGCGCGGGAGCGCGGCTGGCGCGTCGTCATCGTCTCGAGCGGCTTCCACGAGCTGATCGAGCCGATCCTCGAGCGCGAAGGCGTCGAGGTCGAGCTGCATGCGAACCGCGTCGACCCGAGCACCGACGGCTGGCGCGTGCAGTGGCGCTACGACGAGCGCTGCGACTCCTGCGGCGAGTCCTGCAAGCGCTCGATCGTGCAGGAGCTCGCCGGAGACGACGAGCTCGTCTACATCGGCGACGGCTACTCCGACCGGTGCGCGGCCGAGGCGTCCGACCTCGTCTTCGCGACGCGCGGGCTGGCCGAGTATCTCGACGACCAAGGGATCTCCTACGAGCGCTTCGACGACTTCAACGACGTCGTCCGCGGTCTCGCTTCCTGAGCCGTTCGACTTCCGGCTCTCGACCGAGCGGTTCCGGGCGTTCGGCGCCGATCTCGCCAACCTCTGGCACGAGGGCGGCGTGCACCGCGTCTTCCAGGGCACGGAGGTGCGGATCGAAGAGGCTCCGGGAGGAGTCCGGATCACGCCCGGCCGGGCCGAGCTCGCCGGCGAGGTGCGCCACTACCTCGGCGGCCCGTTCGACCTCGACTCGTTCTACGCCTTCGCGGAGACCGAGCCGGTGCTCGCCCGCATCGTCGCCGAGCTCCGCGGCTTTCGGCCCCCGCTCTCGCCGGATCCCTACGAGACCCTCGTCTCGGCGATCACCGCCCAGCAGATCTCGCTGCGGGCCGCCTTCGCCGTCCGCAACCGCTTCATCCAGGCCTTCGGAGTGAAGGCCGAGGTCGGCGTACGCGTTCCCGACCAGGGAGCGGGTCGCGCTCGCCGAGCCGGAGGAGATCGTCGCCCTCGGCTTTTCCAGGCGGAAGGCCGAGTACGCGCTCGGGATCGCGCGCAGTGACCTCGACCTCCTCGGGCTCGCCGCCCTTCCCGACGACGAGGTGAAGGCGGCGCTGACCGCTCTGCCGGGCATTGGGGAGTGGACGGCCGACTGGTTCCTGGGCCGCCACCTGGCGCGGCCCGACGCCTGGCCCGCGGGCGACCTCGGCCTGCGCAAGGCGGTCCTTCACTTCTACAGCGAGGAGGACACGCGGGCGGCCGGCGACCGCTTCCCCGGCTTCCGCAACCTGGCGGCGCACTACCTCCTCACGGGCCATAGGGTTCTCGCGGGATGAGATTCGACGAGCCGCCGAGCGAAGAGACCCTCCGGGAGCTGATCGACGAGGCGCGCGGCCGCGGCGAGGAGACGGTCACGGTCGAGACCACGCGCGAGGCCGGCGACGCCTGGGTGCGCGCGGGGTTCAGCGAGCAGGCGCGGGTCCTCGAAGCGTCCGTCGCCTCGCTCGAGCACCGGCTCTGCGAGCGACAAGGCGCCCTCCTACGGCTCCGTGCACGTGCAGACGGACGACCTCGACGGCGTGCTCCGCGCGGTGCGGCAGTTCGTCCCCCGGATGCCGGGCGGCTCGAAGGGGAGCGTGGTCGCGCCGCCGAGAAACGGCTGGATCGGCGTCTACGACGAGCTCACCGACCGGAACCCGGAGATGCTTCGCCGGCTCGCCCGCGAGATCTCCGACCGGATGGGTGCGGTCGTTCTCCTGCTCGGGGTGGAGGAGGGGCAGGTCGTTCGCTTCGTCCTCCTCGAGCGCGGCCGCACGATGGACGAGTACCTCTCCGTGCCGGAGTACTACGGCGAAGTCCCTCCCGGCGACGTGATCTCGCTCGCCGCGAATCCCACCGTGGTCGCCCGGCTCACCGGAGCGGACCCGGCCGAGGTGCGGCGCGTCATCGTCACCGGGAAGGGCCCGGACGAGCTCCCACCCGCCGACGAGCTCGCTGCGGCGGTGGGCTCGCTGCTGGGGGTCGAGGGCGGAGACCTCGGGTACGAGCGCGCGGGGGAGATCCCCGACGCCGTCGACATCCCGCGCGAGTGAGCGTCCTCCTTCTCCTGCACGCCTTCCCGCTCGACGCGCGCATGTGGGAGGGACAGGTGCCCGTGCTCGAGCAGGCCGGCTACGAGGTGATCGCCCCGAACCTGCCGGGGGCGGAACCGGACGCGAGCATCCCGAGCTGGGCGGGGAGGATCCTCGAGCTCCTCCCGGGCGACTTCATCCCCGTGGGCATCTCGATGGGCGGCTACCTCGCCTTCGAGCTCTGGCGCCAGGCGCCCAAGCGGATCCCGGCGCTCGTCCTCGCCGACACGCGGGCGAACGCCGACGACGAGGGTGGCCGGGCGGCGCGGGACGAGACCATTCGCCTCCTCCGTGAAGAGGGCTTCGACGCCTTCTGGGAGGGCCTTGCGCCGAAGCTCTTCTCGGCCGGCGCGTCGGCGGAGGTCGTCGAGGGCGCGAGGGCGATCGCCGCGGGGCAGTCCATCGAGAGCCTGGTCGCCACCGTCGAGGCGCTCCGAGACCGGCTCGACTCGACGTCCACGCTTGCGGACATCGACGTGCCCGCGCTCGTCCTCGTCGGCGAGGATGACGCCCTCACGCCGCCGCTCGCCGCCAAGGAGATCGTCGCCGGCCTGACCGAGGGACGCTACGCGGAGTTCCCCGGCGCGGGCCATCTGTCCCCGCTCGAGCGGCCGGCCGAGTTCAACGAGGAGGTCCTGCGTCTTCCTCCACGAGGTGCTGGCGTGACCGGAGACGAGCTCGCACGCCTTCTCGACGAGGGCTCGGTGACGCTCCTGGACGTGCGCACGCCGGAGGAGTTCTCGGGCGAGACCGGCTATCCGTGCGACCCGCGCCAGGGGCACATCGAGGGTTCGGTCAACATCCCGCTCGAGGTGCTGATGGTCGACTTGCAGGCTGCGCTCTCCGATCTGGACACCTCGCGCCCGATCGTCGCCTACTGCCATTCGGGCCAGCGCTCGGAGATGGCCGCTGCGCTCTTACGCGCGGCCGGCCACGACGCTACGAACTACGTCGGCTCCTGGCACGAGTGGTCTCAGCGGGAAGCCTGATCGAAGAACGCGTTCGCGAGCACGCGACCAAGCTCGTTCCAACGGCCGACGGGCTCGAGCGGGACCGGCGGCGCCGAGCCGTCCGCTGCGGCCCTCCAGGCCTCGAGCATCTCGTGCGTCACCTCAGGGTGGAATTGGACTCCCCAGGCCGCCTCGCCGACCCGGAAGGCCTGCGCGCAGGCCGTGCTCTTCCCCAGGAGGACCCCGTCGGGCGGGACGTCGAACGCGTAGCTGTGCCATTCGAAGGCCTCGAAGCGCTCGGGTAGGGCGCCGACCACGGGGTCGGATGCGCCTTCGGGCGTGAGCTCGATCTCGAACCAGCCGATCTCCGGGCGCGCGGCGGGGCCCACGTGCGCGCCGGCGACCC
Organism: uncultured Actinomycetes bacterium; assembly: GCA_963766725.1. Lineage (GTDB taxonomy): Bacteria > Actinomycetota > Thermoleophilia > Gaiellales > Gaiellaceae > DATEOR01. Next base: position 220,556 of record CAVYBK010000004.1, on the reverse strand, counting down.
GGGCGAGGAGCTGGCCGCCGAGGCAGACGCCCATGAGCGGCTGGCCACGGTCCAGTGCCTCCCGCATGAGGTCGTGCTGGCCCGTGAGCCACGGGTGCCTGTCCTCCTGGTCGACATGCATTGAGCCGCCGAAGACGACGAGCGCGTCGAAGCTCTCGGGCGCCTCGGGCGGCGGTCCCTGGGAGACGTTCCACTCGAGAAGCTCGTCGCCGCGTTCGCGGACGACATCCGCGAAGAGCCCGGCCGGGCCGTCGTGCTCGTGGGTCAGGCAGAGGACGCGCACGGCGCGAGTCTAGGGAAGACGGACGGCCCGAGAGCCGTCCTGTTCGCATCAGCAGGCGGAAGGAGAAGACGATGCAGCACGGACGAAACAGAAAGCTCAAGGCTCTGGCGACCGCGTTTGCAGTGGCCGCCCTCGCGGCTCCAGCGGCGCAAGCGTCGATCGACACCGACGCGAGGCACCAGGCGCTCGTCGACAAGGTGCAGCAGGCGCAGGTGGACGCCCGCCATCAGGCTCTGCTCAGGCACGGCGAGCAGGGGCCGGTCGTCTACGTGACGAGAGGGACACAGCAGGTGACTTCGAGCGACGGGACGGACTGGGGCAACGCCGGCATCGGCGCCGGCGCCGCGTTCGGCGTCGTCCTCATCGCCGCAGCCGGCGCGTTCGTCGGCCGCAAGAAGCTCGTCAGCGCCTGATCTCAGCGGCTGCCCGGCGCAGCGCTTGCTGGAGCTCCTGGGCTGCAGGCCCGGGGGCTCCAGCGCCGATCGGGCGGCTGTCGACCTCGACCACGGGCATCACCTCGCGGATCGAGGAGGAGGTGAACGCCTCGTCGGCGGCGACCAGGTGCTCGAGGGGGAACATGCCTTCCCGCACCTCGCGGCCGGCCGCGGCAGCCTCCTCCATGAGAGCTGCGCGGGTCACGCCAGCGAGGATCCCGAGCTCGAGCGCGGGGGTGTAGAGGACGTCGTCGTAGCGCCACCAGACGTTGGTCACCGGCCCTTCGAGGACGACGTCGCCCGAGCCGAGGAAGACCGCGTCGTCGGCGCCGCGGCGCTTGGCCTCCGCCTCGGCCGCCATGTTCACGGCGTAGCTCGTCGACTTCACGCCGCCGAGTAGCCACGGCGAGCTCGCGCGAAGCTCCGCGTCGAGGCCGAGCTGGATCGAGACGAGCCTGATCCCGCGCTCGCGCAGCTCGTCCAACCCCTCGGGAAGCGTGCTCACCATCGCGACCTGGGTCGGGCTGCCTGCTCCGTCGCGGCCCGGCGTGACGAAGAGGCGGAGCATCGCGTCCGGCGCGGCTGCGGCCTCGAGCGCGAGCGCCGCCAGCCGGCTCAGCTCCTCCGTGTCGATCCGGCCGATCTCCACCCGTGCCGCCGAGCCCGCCAGGCGCGCCAGGTGCTCGTCGAGCTTGAAGGGACGGCCGTCGTAGACGCGCGTCGTCTCGAAGGCGGCGCGGCTGCGCAGGAACGCCTCGTCGTCGACGTGGAGGATCGGCTCGTCGGGATCGACGAGGCCGCGCCCGCCCACCGCGAGGGCGATGAGGGTCACGTGGCCGCGGGCTCCTCGACCGGAGCGCCAATGGCAGCGAGGAGCGGCCGTGCCTTCACCCACGACTCCTCGATCTCCTCCTGCGGATCGGAGTCCCAGACGATTCCGCCGCCGACCCAGAGGTGGATCCGCCCGTCCGCGACCGCGAATGTGCGGATCGTGAGCGCGAGCTCGAGGTCGCCGTTCGGCCAGACTCGGCCGAGGGCGCCCATCGAGGCGCCGCGGCCTACGGGCTCGAACGCGGCGATGTGGTCGAGGGCGGAGATCTTCGGTGCGCCGGTGACCGAGCCTCCCGGGAAGGTCGCCTCGAGCAGCTCTGCGAGACCGACCTCCGGCCTGAGGCGGCCCTCGACCGTCGTGACGAGGTGGGCGACACCGGCGAGCTCGTGCTCGGTCATCAGGTCCGGCCAGCGGATCGAGCCCGGTTCGCAGATCCGGGAGAGGTCGTTGCGCTCGAGGTCGACGATCATGACGTGCTCGGCAGCGTCCTTTTCCGACTCCTGCAGGTCCTCGGAGGCGCCGAGCGGCCGTGTCCCCTTGATCGGCTTCGTCCAGATCCGGTCGCCGCGCCGGGCGAGGAAGAGCTCGGGCGAGGCGGACACGATCGTCCAGCCCTCCCCGGAGAGAGGCCACGGGTGCAGGGGGTCGAGCGGGGCAAGCGCCGGGGCGAGGCACTCGGGGTCGCCCTCGAAGGGCGCCGACAGGTGTTGGACGAGGTTGACCTGATAGACGTCGCCTCGCTCGATCGCCGCCTTCACCGCTTCGACGGCGGCGGCGTAGGCGTCCTCGTCCCAGGTCCGGCTCCACTCGCCGATGCGGAAGGCGCGTGCGGGCAGGCCAGGCTCGAGCTCGGGCCGTATCCGGCACGCGGCGAGCGGGAGCGGGCAGGGCTCGGGAGGATCGGGGTGCCGCCCGCGCCGAAGCGCGGTCGAAAGCCCGTAGCCGAGGTAGAGGTCGGCGACGACGTCTTCGGCCCTGCCGCCGAAGAACCCGGCGGCGCGAAGGTAGTCCTCGATCGCTGCGAACGCGCCGTTCGGGGAATGAAGCTCCAGCACGTGCCGAACGCTACCCGGTACCGCTCCTAGAATCCTGGCGTGGACACTCGGCCCATCGGCATCTTCGATTCCGGCGCCGGAGGCCTGACCGTCCTCCACGAATGCCTCGTCACGTTGCCGCACGAGGACTTCCTCTACCTCGGGGACGGAGCGCGATGCCCGTATGGCCCGAGGCCGCGCGACGAGATCCGCCGCTTTGCCCACGAGATCGCCTCGTATCTGGAGGATGCGGGCGTCAAGCTGATCGTCGCGGCCTGCAACTCCGCGACCGCGGCAGCGCTGCCGCAGCTCCAGGAGAAGCTTCAGGTGCCCGTGATCGGCGTCCTCGCCCCCGAAGCCCACGCGGCGGTGCAGGCCACCAGGAACCGCCGGATCGGCGTCCTCGCCACCGAGGCCACCGTCGCGAGCGGCCGCTACGAGGAGGCCGTGCACGCGCTCGACGCGGGCGCCCACGTCTTCTCCACGGCGTGCCCCGGGCTCGTGCCCCTGATCGAGTCCGCGGCGCCGAACGAGGAGATCGACGCTGCCGTGCGCGAGTACGCCCAGCCGCTGAAGGCGCGAGAGGTGGACACCGTCATCCTCGGCTGCACCCACTACCCGCTGATCAAGCCGGTCTTCGAGCGCGTCTTCGGCCGGAGGACGACGCTGATCTTCTCCGCGGTCGAGACCGCGCGCGAGGTGGCCGAGACGCTGGAGCGAAAAGGGATCGAGAACGACCCGGCCCGCGAGGGGCGCTCGCGCTTCCTGACGACGGGGCCGGTGGACGAGTTCCGCGCGCTCGGGGAGCGCTTCCTCCAGCTCCCCCTCGCCGAGGTGGAACAGGTGGCGATCCGCGACCTCGAGCTGGCGGCGGCCTGATGCGGGAAGGCCGGCGACCAGACGAGCTCCGTCCCATCGACGTCGTCCCGGACTTCGTCGAGCAGGCGGACGGCTCGGTGCTGATCTCCTTCGGGAAGACGCGCGTCCTGTGCACCGCGACGATCGAGGAGGGCGTGCCGCGCTGGCTCGTCGGGAGCGGACGCGGCTGGATGACCGCGGAGTACGGGATGCTTCCCGCCTCGACCGGCGAGCGCAGCACGCGCGAGGCCCGCGCCGGCCGGCAGGGCGGCCGCACCGTGGAGATCCAGCGCCTCGTCGGCCGCTCCCTCCGCGCAGCCTACGACCTCGAGAAGCTCGGCGAGCGCACGATCTGGCTCGATTGCGACGTCATCCAGGCGGACGGCGGGACGAGGACGGCCGCGATCAGCGGCGCCTGGATCGCGCTCGCCCGGGCCGCGAAGCGCAAGGGGCTTTCGGCTCCGATGGAGCGCGTCGGCGCGATCTCCGTGGGGATCGTCGGAGGCGAGCCGCTCCTCGACCTGGACTACGGCGAGGACTCGACCGCGGACGTGGACATGAACGTCGTCATGCGGGGCGACGGCCGGCTGATCGAGGTGCAGTCCACGGCCGAGCGGAACGCGTTCACGCGCGAAGAGCTCGACCGCCTCATCGACCTCGCCGCCGCGGGGATCGAGGAGATCTTCGGCATCCAGTCGAAGGCGGCCGCGTGATCCCCGACATCTCCATCGCCGAGATCGCGCTCAGGCTCGTCGTGGCCGCCGCGCTGAGCGGGCTGGTCGGTCTCGAGCGCGAATGGCGAGAGCGGGCCGCAGGCCTGCGGACGCACATGCTCGTCGGCGTCGGCTCCGCGCTCTTCACCCTCATCTCCGCCTACGGCTTCAACGACTTCCTCATCGGCGGCTCGAACGTCGTCCGGGCCGACCCGTCGAGGATCGCCGCGCAGATCGTCACGGGCATCGGCTTCCTCGGCGCCGGCGCGATCATGCGCCAGGGTCTCAACATCCGCGGGCTGACGACCGCCGCCGGGCTCTGGGTCGTGGCTGCGATCGGGATGGCCGTCGGCGCCGGCTACTACGCGGGCGCGCTCGTCGGGACCGGGGTCGTCCTCTTCGGCCTCGGGCCCCTCCGCTGGGCGGAGGGCTACATCGTCGCTCGGCGCCGGGCGGCCGGCCGCCTCGAGGTCGACCTGCGTCCCGACCAGCCGCTCGCTCCCGTGCTCGCGATCCTCGAGACGCGGCGCGCCAAGGTGGAGCGCATCCAGCTCGAGGAGGCGGGCGACGAGGGCCGGGAGCTCCGGCTCGAGGTCATCCTCCCGGCCTCGGTCTCCGGGCGCGAGGTCGTCGAGCGCCTGTCCCAGCTGGACGAAGTTCTGGCCGTCCGGTGGGACGAATAGCGGTCTTCGCGTCGCGGAACGAGGGCAAGCTCCGCGAGCTCCGCGCTCTCCTGCCCGACTGGGAGATCGAGCCGCTCGGCGACGTCGAGATGCCCGAGGAGACCGGCGCGACCTTCTACGAGAACGCAGCGGCGAAGGCCCGCTTCGCCCAGAGCGTCGAGCCCGGCCGCTGGACGATCGGCGAGGACTCGGGCCTCGAGGTCGACTGGCTCGGCGGGGTACCCGGGATCCGCTCGGCCCGCTACGCGGGCGAGGACGCGAACGACGAGCAGAACGTCGCCAAGCTCCTGGAGGCGCTCGCCGGCGCCGGGCGCGAAGACCGCGGCGCCCGCTACGTGTCCGAGCTCGTCGTCCTCACGCCGGAAGGCCGGGAGCTCCGCGGCACGGGCACCCTCGAAGGCGAGATCGCGACCGAGTCGAAGGGCTCCGAAGGCTTCGGCTACGACCCGGTGTTCGTCCCGACGGGCGAGAGCCGCACCGTCGCGGAGCTGGGGAACGAGTGGAAGCGGGCGCACAGCCATCGCGCCGCCGCGACGCGCGCTCTGGCCGCAGGGGTAGGCGAGGCGCCCGGGGAGATGTAGATTCCGCGCGTGCTCTTCCCGCACGACACGAAGGTCGACGCGCTCGCGAAGGCACCGCTCTTCGCCGCGCTCTCCAGGCAGGAGCTCGGCGAGCTCGCCAAGGCGACCGAGGATCTCGAGGTCGAGGAGGGCAAGACCCTCACGCGCGAGGGGGATCTCGGGCGCGAGTTCTTCGTCATCGTCGACGGCGACGTCTCGGTCACGCAGGACGGGAACGAGATCAGACGGCTCGGCCCGGGCGACTTCTTCGGCGAGATCGCCCTGATCTACGACAACGCGCGCCGCACCGCCACGGTGACCGCCGCCTCGCCGCTCCGCTTCTTCGTGCTCACGCGCCAGTCCTTCCGCAGCCTCCTCGAGCACCAGCCGGAGATCGAGGAGAAAGTCATGGCGGCGCTCGAAGAGCGGCTCGCGGCCGGCTAGGCCGTCCCCGCGGTCTCGAGCTCCTCGGTCGCCGCGCGCCCATACCGGAACCACCAGTTGACCTCGGCTCCGAGCACGAGCACGTTCGCCATCAGGTAGAGCCAGAAGAGCAGGAGGACAAGGCCGCCGAAGGCCTGCAGCGTGACGAGGTCGCCGCTCGTCAGGCGGACAAACGCGGGGAGAGCCTGGAAGCTGACCTGCAGGAGCACAGTGGCGAAGACCGCCCCCGGGAACGTCTCCCTCCACGTGAGCGCCGCGTTCGTGAGCAGGTTGTAGAGCGTCCAGACGAGCCCGAAGATGAGCCCGGTCGAGACGGCGAGCGCGTAGACGTAGGAGAGGACGCCGCCGGCGACTCCTGTGTTGTGGATGAGGTCGACGCCGACGGAGCCGACCACGAGCGCGACGAAGAGCACGGCCAGGGACGAGGCGACGAGCGCGAGCACCAGGAGCTTCTGGCGCACGAAGGAGCGGTTCGGCAGCCCGTAGACGATGTTGAACGCGGACTCGAGGACGCTGAAGAAGCCAAGCGCGCCCCAGAGGAGCGCGATCCCGCCGATGATCCCGATCGACGTGGCCTGGTCCTGAATCGAGCGGACGACGGTGAGGAGGCGGTCGACCGAGCTTGCGGGGAAGGCGCGCCGCAGCTCCTCGACGAGGTAGCTCGACTCGGTCTGCTGTCCGGCGAGCGCGGTCAGCGAGAGCGCGAGGAAGAGAAGGGGGACGAACGAGAGGAGCGCGAAGTAGGCGATCATCGCCGCGAGATGCGTTCCACGGTCTGCGAGGAACTTGGAGACGATGTGATGCACGCCCGCCGGAGTGTAGGCCGGGCTCGTGATGGTCAGGCCCCGGGCCTGTGGTAGCTTCCCCCCGCATGGACGCGGCGCAGGCTCTCGCCGATCTCACCGAGATATCCGCGCAGATCGAAGCGGCGGTTCTCGCCGACCACGACGGGTCGGTCGTCGCCTCGACGCTCGGCGACGAGGCCGCCGCGAAATCCTTCGCGGAAGCCGCCGCCGAGCTCCTCGCGGCCGCCGACGAAGTCCGCACCGAGCCGGGCTCTGACCCCCTCGTCCAGGTCGAGGGCGCGGCGCTCGACGGCTCCGTCTTCGTCGCCAAGGACGACCGGCATCTCGTCGCGGCGGTGACGAAGCCGAGGCCGACCGTCGGCCTTGTCTTCTACGACCTGAAGACCTGCCTGCGGATGCTCGAGCGCGACGAGGAGGCGAAGGCCGCCAAGGCGACCAAGACGGCCACGCGCCGCACGACCACGAAGAAGAAGACCGAGGAGGCCGAGAGTGAAAGCTCGTAGCGCCGTCGGGCTCCTCGCAGCGGGCGCCGCGCTTGCCGGCGCGATCGTCTTCGTCCGGACGAAGTCGCAGGTCGAGCGCGAGCACGTCGACGTCTACTTCGCCGACGGCTCGATGGTCTCGCTCGAAGCCGGCTCCGCCGACGGGGACAGGCTTCTTCCACTCGCCCGCCGCGCGCTCGCGTCGGCGCGGGGATGACGGACGCAGAGCTCGCTGGCCTCCTCCGCGAGCACGCGCTTCTCGAAGGGGACTTCGTGTTGCGCTCGGGGCGCCGCTCGAGCTACTACCTGGACAAGTACCGCTTCGAGACGCGACCCGATCTCCTGAAGGAGCTCGGCGAGCGGATCGCCACGCGCGTGCGCGAGTCGGCCCCGGACGCGCGGCGTCTCGCCGGGCCCGAGCTCGGTGCCGTCGCGCTCGCGGCGTCGGCTTCGCTCGCCGGAAGCCTCCCCTTCCTCATCGTCCGCAAGGAGGCGAAGGGGTACGGGACCGAGCGGCGCATCGAGGGGGAGTTCGAGGCAGGCGAAGAGGTCTGTCTCGTCGAGGACGTGGTCACGAGCGGGGGCGCCGCGGAGCAGGCGGTCGAGGCCCTCAGGGAGGCCGGGCTTGTCTGCCGGACAGCGGTCTGCGTGGTCGATCGGGAGGAGGGAGGGGCCGACGCGCTCGCCCGCAAAGCGGTGCGCCTCGTGCCGATTTTTACGGCCTCGGACATCCTGCCGGGCTGAAAAGACCCGCAAACCCGCATGGTTGCGTGCTATCAGGCGTTGCTGTTAGGGTCCTCGCGGTTTCTCAAGCAATGAACGTTGACGGAAGGAGAGGGCAGTGACAAAGGCCGAGTTCACCGACAGGGTGGCTGCGAAGAGCGGGCTCTCGAAGCGGGATGCGACGAAGGCGGTCGACGCATTCCTCGACTCGATCACCGAGGCTCTCAGAAGTGGCGAGCAAGTGGCGTTCACCGGCTTCGGCAAGTTCTCGCCCCAGCACCGCAAGGAGCGGCAGGGCGTGAACCCCCGCACCGGCGAAAAGGTGACGATCCCCGCGGCTCGTGTTCCGAAGTTCTCCGCCGGCAGCCAGTTGAAGCAAGCGCTCAAGCAGTAACACCCCTCCTTCCGGTGAAACTCCGACGGGGGCCCACGTGGGCCCCCGTCTCTCGTTCCGGCCGGTGGGTGTGCGAACATACGTTCGCATGGAGGCGCAGCTCACCTTCGACGCCGCCGACCGGCTGGTCGACCTGGTCGAGGAGCGGCGCGCGCCCGTTGCGGCAGAAGAGGCGGCCCGCGCGCTGTTCGCGCTCGCCTTCGCGCCCGCGGGTCTGGCACACAGCCTCCTCGACGACGTTGTCAGCGGCGACTCGCGACTCGCGTGGCGGGGGTCGGCGGTCGCGCTCGCGGACGACCCGACGGAGCAGCTGCCGCTCGAAGCGGCTCGGTACGTCGTCGTCGATCTGGAGACGACCGGCCTCCGGCCCGGCCGCGCAGCGATCTGCGAGATCGGAGCGGTCCGGCTCGAAGGCCTGACGCACGCGGGCACGTTCCAGACGCTGGTCGACCCCGGGGTTCCGCTTCCCTCGGTCGTCACCTCGCTGACGGGGATCGAGGACCGGGACCTCGCGGGCGCTCCGTCCCCCGTGCTGGCCGTCCAGCGCTTCCTCGACTTCGCGTCGGGGGCGGTTCTCGTCGCGCACAACGCGCGCTTCGACATCGGCTTTCTCGATCGCGAGGTCGAGCTCGTCGAGGGCCGCCGGCTCGCCGCGCCGGTGATCGACACCGTCGGGCTGGCGCGACGCCTGCTGGCCGGTCGGGTCGCACGGGCGAGTCTGAGCTCCCTGTCGCACTTCTTCGGGACCTCGACGCGGCCGTGCCACCGCGCGCTCCCCGACGCCGAGGCGACCGCAGAGATTCTCCTGCGGCTGATCGGCCTCGCCCAGGAACGGGGCGCCCGGACCGTTGCCGACCTGGGCCGGCTCGCGGCGCCGCGCACGCGCCGCGTCTACGACAAGCGCTCGCTCGCATTCGGCGCGCCGACGTCCCCCGGTGTCTATCTCTTCGTCGGGAAGGGAGAGCAGATCCTCTACGTGGGCCGGGCGCGCAACCTGCGGGAGCGGCTGCGCTCGTACTTCCGGACAGACAGGCAGCGTCCCGCGGTGGAGGCCGCTCTCGCCGCGGTCGAGCGCATCGAGTGGCGCGTCCTCGGCTCCGAGCTCGAGGCCGCGCTCGAGGAGCTGCGCCTGATCCGCGAAGAGCGGCCCCCCGCGAACGCGCGCTCGTCGCGTCCAGACCGCTACCTCTACTTCGGGCGGCGCGGCGACCGGATCGTGGTCAGCTCGACGCCGTCCCCGCTGGGGCCCATCCGGAGCCGCCGCCGAGCCGAGCTTGCAGCGCGGGCGCTGCAGGGCGCGAGCGAGAGCGAGCTCGCCATGCTTTCCTCCGGAGGGCCGTTGCCCCGGCTCCGCGCGAAGCTTCGCGACCTCTCGGAGTGCCTCCGCTACGAGGACGCTGCCCGCCTCCGCGACCGCATCTCGGCGCTGGAGCAGGTCGTGGAGGACCTCGCGGAGCTCGAACGGCTGCGCGCCGCCCGGCTGTGCCTCGTCGCGCCCGCCGTCGAGCCCGGGTTTCGGCGCGCCTTCTTCGTGTCCGGCGGGCGGGTGGCGGCCGTCCGCATCCTGCCGCGCGGGCCGGCCGCGCGCATCGAGCTGGAGGCGGGGCTGGCGGAGGCTCGCGCCGGGGAGGAGTCCGTCGCGCCCGAGGACGCCGACGAGCTCCTCCTGATCGGGTCGTTTCTGCGCCGTCCTCCGCCCGAGCTGGAGGTCGTGCGCATGGTCGACCTCGAACGCGGGTATCTCCTTGGCGATGGGCGAGCAGCCGCCGGTGCCGGAGACCCCCGATGAGGACCTGCCCCAAGATCCGGGGATCCCCGACGGAGCGCCCGCGCCCGACGAAGACGAAGACTCGCTGGAGCGGCCGAGCTCGCCCGCCGATCCACCGGGGATCGACGCGCCAGGATCGCCGCACGAGCCGCCTCCGCAGCACTAGTTCGCTCGGGGAGGGCGTCGGCGGACAACGCTTGTAAGCTCAGTCCATGGCGCAGAACCTCGAAGCCGGGGTCGACACAGCGGCTTCGACGTTCGCTGACCGCCTGGCCGACGCGGTCGACGCGAAGCGCAGCCAGCTGCTCGTCGGCCTCGATCCACGGCCAGACCTCCTCCCGGTCGAGCTTCGCGGCGAGACGTACCTGAGCCGCGGCGCGGCGGCGGACGCATGCGCCCGTTTCTGCCGCGGACTGATCGACGCCGTCTCCCCGTATGTGGTCGGAGTGAAGCTGCAGGTCGCGTTCTTCGAGGCGCTCGGCTCGGACGGCCTTCGGGCCTACGAGGAGGTGTGCGACTACGCGCGCGCGGCAACGCTCCTCGTCGTGGCCGACGGCAAACGCGGAGACATCGGCTCGACCGCTCGCGCGTACGCGGACGCCTACCTCGAGGCCGGCGAGGACGGGCGGCTGCCCGTGGACGCGCTCACGGTCAACCCGTATCTCGGCAGCGACTCCGTCGAGCCGTTCCTCGCTGCGTGCAGGCGCTCTGGGGCGGGCATCTTCTGCCTCGTGAAGACGTCGAATGCGGGCAGCGCAGACATCCAGGACCTGGCTCTTTCGGACGGGCGCCGCGTCTGGCAGCAGGTGGCGGAGCTCGTCAACGAGTGGGGCTCGGGGCTCGTCGGCAAGCGCGGGCTCTCGAGCGTGGGCGCCGTCGTCGGGGCGACATATCCCCGCGCGGTGGCGGAGGCGCGGCGGCTGATGCCGCAGGCGGTTCTCCTCCTGCCGGGGATCGGCGCCCAGGGCGCGACCCCGGCCGACGTGGCGCGCGCGTTCACGAGCGGGCCGGCGAGCGCGCTCGTGCCGGTCTCACGGGCGGTGATCTACGCGTTCCGCGTCGACGGGGCCGACTGGCGCAAGGCGGCCGCGGCCGAGGCCGCGCGGCTCCGGAGGGAGGTCTGGGCGGCGTCGGGATGGTGACCGATCCCAAATACCGGACGTGGGTGTACCGCATCGCCGCTCCGGCGGCGTTCTTTCTTGCGGCGACGATTCTCGTCGTCCTCATCGAGCGGGGCCTGAACGGCGATTCCCAGACGCCGACGACCGTGCTCCCCACAACGAGCGCGCCGGACACGACCACCACGGCCGGGACGACGACCTCGAAGAAGAAGATCTACCGGGTGAAGGCGGGCGACACGCTCGAGTCGATCGCCGCGAAGTTCGACACCACGGTGGACGACCTGCTCGCGCTGAACCCTGACGTCGACCCGCTGGCGCTCAGCCCCGGTCAGAAGATCCGCGTCGCCTGACGGCCTTCGCCGTGTGCACCGCGGCGAGCGCAAGCGTCATGAGCGGATTCCCGACGGAGCGCATCCGCACCGCGCCGGCGACGTATTCGCTCTCCTTCCTCGGGAGCAGAAGGTTCCGCGGCGCGCGGCCGAGCGACAGGACGCGGGCCTGCGCCTCGCGGTCCGAGCCCGGCCAGAGGAAGAGCCGGGTCGGCCGCAGCTCGAAGCCGCCGAGCTCGCCGAGTTGAATCTCGAAGCCCCGCTCTCGCCCGCGTACGCGCTCTGGCGAGCTGTGCCGTTCGACCAGACCCATCTCGATCTGAATTTATACGCTGGGTCCGTGCTCCGGCGTCTTGCCCTCCTCGCCGGGCTGCTCCTCTCTCTCGCCGCAGCCCATACGGCCACCGCCGCTACGCCTCCGCCCAGCGTGAAGGCGTCGGCTGCGCTGCTCGTGGACGGCAACAGCGGCGAGACGCTCTACGCGCTGAACCCCGACCGTCGGCTGCCGATGGCGAGCCTGACGAAGCTCATGACCGCGCTGCTCACGATGGAGAACACGAACAAGGACGACACGGTGCGCGTCGAGGGGCCCGCTCCCTCGGTGGGGGAGTCGACCATCAACCTTCAGGCGGGCGAGCGACTCAAGGTCAAGGATCTCCTCGCTGCCGCGCTCATCCAGAGCGCGAATGACGCCGCGTACGCCTTGGCGGCCGATGTGGGCGGGAGCGTCAAGAAGTTCATCCGGATGATGAACGAGCGCGCCGCCGCGCTCGGTCTCGACCACACGCACTACGTCGTCCCCGACGGGCTCGACACGCCGGGCCACTACTCGTCCGCGATGGACACGTACACGCTGGCCCGGGAGGACATGAAGCACGCTCTGTTCCGCCGCATCGTCGCGCAGAGCGGCGGCGAGATCGCGGGTGGGCGCACGCTCTATGCGTGGAACGACCTCCTGAAGACGTATCCGGGCGCGATCGGGATCAAGACCGGGCACACCGACCTCGCCGGGTGGAGCGAGATCGCCGCCGCCGAGCGAGACGGCGTGACCATGTACGCGGTCATTCTCGGCGGCCCGACGCGCGGCAAGCGAAACCGCGATCTCGGCGCGCTCCTCGACTGGGGCTTCGGCCAGTACGGGCGCGTACAGGTGATCTCGCGCAACAAGCCTTATGCCGAGGTCGCCGTTCCGTTCTCCGGCGACGAGGTGGCGCTCGTCGCCGAGGACCGGGTGCGCGCCACGGTCCCCCTCGATCACGCCTTGGTGGAGAAGGTCGTCGCCCCGGAGTCGCTCGACCTTCCGATCTCGCAGGGCGATCCCGTCGGCGAGATCGTCGTCTACGACGGGGACAAGGTCGTCGCGCGCCGGCCGCTCGTCTCGAGCGAAACGGTCGGCGAGCCCAGCCTGCCGGTGCGTGTGCGCTGGTACGCTGGGCGGGCGCTCGACGAGGCCGGTGACATGCTCTCGAGCCTCTCGCCCTTCTGATGATCGTCACCGTCACTCTCAACGCTGCGATCGACCGCACGTTGCTCGTGCCGAACTTCCAGCTCGGACAGCGCCATCGCGCGAGCGCGGGCACGACGAGCGCCGGCGGGAAGGGGATCAACGTCGCTCGCGCGGCGCGCCGCCTCGGGGTGCCGGTCGTCTGCACCGGTCTCGCCGGTGGCCGAGCCGGGACCCTGCTCGTCGAGGAGCTGACGAACGAAGGGATCCTCAACGACTTCGTCCGGATCCGCGGCGAGTCGCGCACCTCGACGGCCGTGCTCGACCCGACCTCGAACGTCTACACGGAGATCAACGAGTGGGGGCCCGAGGTGTCCGAGGACGAGCTCGACGTGCTTCGCGAGAAGCTCGCGTACCTCTCGCAGGGCGCGGCGTACGTCGTCTTCGCCGGGTCGCTGCCACGCGACGTCGATCCCGGCCTCTACGCGGACCTCATCCGCGAGGCCAATCGCCGCGGGCTCATGACCGTGCTCGACTCGGAGGGCGACGCGCTCCGACTCGGAATCGAGGCCGAGCCGTACCTCGTCGCGCCCAATCTGCGCGAGGCCGAGGCCCTGGTGGGGCACGAGTTCGTCGACGAGGAAGACCTCACGAGCGCTCTCGACGAGATCGCAGACCTCGGCGCGCGAAACGTCCTCATCACGCTCGATACGGGGTGCTACGGGCTCTTCCGCGAAGAGCGCGCCGACAACGTCCGTGTCCGCGCTCGGGCGCCGCGGCTCGAGGCCGTCTCCACCGTCGGGGCCGGCGACACGCTTCTCGCTGCCTTCATCGCGGCCCGCATGAACGACCGCTCGTACGAGGACGCGGTTCGCAGCTCGGTGGCCGCGAGCGCTGCGTCCGTGCTCGAAGCAGGCCCTGGGCGGTTCGACTTCCGCGAGGCTCAGCGCCTCGGTTCCCACGTCACGCTCGACCGCCTCGAGCCGGTCCGCCAGGACGCCTGAGCGGTCCCCGGCCCGTCCGGGGGAGGTTGGTAGGATCGCTTGATGGACGTCGAGATCGGCCTCGGGAAGAAGGCGCGGCAGGCCTACGGCTTCGACGACATCGCGATCGTCCCCAGCCGCCGCACTCGAGATCCGGACGACGTGGACATCGGCTGGAAGCTCGGCGGCCACCTGCTCGAGCTGCCGCTCCTCGGTTCGGCGATGGACGGCGTCGTCTCTCCCGAGACCGCGATCGCGCTCGGCCGGATGGGCGGCCTCGGCGTGCTCAATCTCGAGGGGATCTTCACGCGCTACGCCGACGCCAAGAAGCAGCTGGAGAAGATCGCGTCGTTCTCGCCTGCGGAGGCGACGAGCGGCATGCAGGAGATCTACGCCCGGCACGTCGAGCCGAAGCTGATCGCGCGCCGGATCGAAGAGATCAAGGCCGGCGGAGTGCTCGCCGCCGGGTCGCTCACCCCTCAGCGCGTTCGTGAGCACTACGAGCTGGCGCTCGAGGCCGGGCTCGACGTGCTCGTGATCCAGGGCACCGTCGTCTCGGCGGAGCACGTGTCTTCGAACGGCTCGGCCCTCAACCTGAAGGAGTTCATCTCCGAGCTGCCGATTCCGGTGATCGTCGGCGGGTGTGCGAGCTACCACACCGCGCTGCACCTCATGCGCACCGGTGCCGAGGGCGTGCTCGTCGGCGTCGGGCCGGGCGCCGCGTGCACGACGCGCGGGGTTCTCGGCGTCGGCGTCCCGCAGGCGACGGCGATCTCGGATGCTGCCGCCGCGCGCGCCGAGCACCTGCTCGCGACCGGCAAGTACGTGAACGTGATCGCGGACGGCGGGATGCGCACGGGCGGGGACATCGCGAAGGCGATCGCCTGCGGCGCGGACGCGGTCATGATCGGCTCGCCGCTTGCGCGGGCGCAGGAGGCGCCGGGCCGCGGCTTCCACTGGGGGATGGCGACGTTCCACCCGACGCTGCCCCGCGGCGCGCGCGTCGAGGTGAAGCAGGCGGCGACGCTCGAGGAGATCGTGGTGGGCCCCGCACGGGAGAACGACGGGACGCTGAATCTGATGGGCGCGCTCCGCACGTCGATGGCGACGTGCGGGTACGAGAACATCCACGACTTCCAGCGCGCGGAGATCATGCTGGCGCCGTCGATCAAGACGGAGGGCAAGGCGCTGCAGCAGGCGCAGCGGATCGGGATGGGATGAACGAGCGGGGCCGCGGTGCCCGCTCCCACCGGGGCCACCCCGTGCCTCCACCCGCTTTCGAGCGTAACTCCCCCGGGCGCGCGCGTGGCGCGCAGTTCGTGCCCAGGAGCGCACAGAAAGGCGACGGGCTGATGGCCGACTGCGGTCGTCGTCCAGCTCCCCGAGCCGCCGCCCGAGGAGCGCCCCGTCCTCGTCGTCGACCTCGGCGGCCAGTACTCCCAGCTGATCGCCCGCCGAGTCCGCGAGTGCCGCGTCTACTCCGAGCTGGTCTCGCACCGCGTGCCCGCCGCTCAGCTCGCCGCCCGGCGCCCGCTCGCCCTCATTCTCTCCGGCGGCCCGTCCTCGGTCTACGCCGACGGGGCCCCTTCGGTCGACCCCGGCCTCTTCGAGCTCGGCGTGCCCGTGCTCGGCATCTGCTACGGGATGCAGGTCATGGCTCAGGAGCTCGGGGGCCACGTCGAGCCGACGGGAGTCAGCGAGTTCGGCCGCACCGAGATCCGCACCGAAGAGGGTGCGCTCTTCGCCGGCCTCCCGGCGGAGCAGATCTCCTGGATGAGCCACCGCGACTCGGTGACGGCGCCGCCCGAGGGCGCCCGCGTCGTCGCCGGCTCGGCCTCGACGCCGATCGCCGCCTTCGAAGACCCGGAGCGCGGGCTCTACGGCGTCCAGTTCCACCCCGAGGTCGTGCACACGCCGTATGGGAACGACCTTCTGAAGAACTTCCTCTACCGGGTTGCCGACGCGCCGCCGCTCTGGACTGCCGCCGCGGTGATCGAGGAGGAGACCGCGCGCATCCGCAACCAGGTCGGCAGCGACCGTGTGCTCTGCGCGCTCTCCGGGGGCGTCGACTCGGCCGTTGCCGCGCTCCTGGTCCACAAGGCCGTCGGGGACCAGCTCACGTGCGTCTTCGTCGACCACGGCCTGCTCAGGAAGGACGAAGCCGAGCAGGTCGTCGAAACCTTCGAGCGTCATTTCCACGTGCCGCTCGTCCACGTCGACGCGGCCGACCGCTTCCTCGCACGTCTCGAGGGCATCACCGAGCCGGAGGAGAAGCGCAAGCGGATCGGCGAAGAGTTCATCCGCGTCTTCGAGGACGAAGCGCGAAAGCTCGGTGACGTCCGCTGGCTCGTGCAGGGCACGCTCTACTCCGATGTGATCGAGTCCGGCGGCGGCCACGCCGGCGCCGCCGAGACGATCAAGTCGCACCACAACGTCGGCGGGCTCCCCGAGGTAATGGATTTCGATCTCGTCGAGCCGCTCCGCCTGCTTTTCAAGGACGAGGTGCGCAGGGTCGGCGAAGAGCTGGGCCTCCCGGAGGAGATGGTCTGGCGCCATCCCTTCCCGGGCCCGGGGCTCGCGATCCGGATCATCGGCGACGTCACCGAGGAGCGGCTGCAGATCCTGCGGGACGCGGACGCGATCCTGCTCGAGGAGGTTCGCCGCGCCGGTCTCTACCGCGAGCTCTGGCAGTGCTTTGCGGTGCTGCCCGCGATCCGGTCGGTGGGCGTGCAGGGGGACGGGCGGACCTACGCGTACCCGATCGTCATCCGCGCGGTCACGTCCGAGGACGCGATGACGGCGGACTGGGCGCGCCTCCCGTACGACCTCCTGGAGACGATCTCGAGCCGGATCATCAACGAGATCCCCGGTGTGAACAGGGTGGCACTCGACGTCTCGTCGAAGCCTCCCGCCACCATCGAGTGGGAATAGCGCTCCGCCGCTAGGCTCGGAGCGGTGGCTCGCTACCGCTGGACCATCCTTGCGCTCGGGACGGGCGCACAGACCGCCTACTCGGCGGTCTTTCTCGGCATACCGGTTCTCGCGCCCGCTCTGCAGAACGAGTACGACCTCGACCTGACGCAGGTCGGCCTCGCGATCGCGGCGGCCAACGCGGGCTCCGTCTTCACGCTTCTCGCCTGGGGCCTCCTGGCCGACCGGGTCGGCGAGCGGATGGTGCTCGCAGCAGGGCTCGCCGGCTGCAGTGCGGGATTGCTGGTCGCCGCCTTTGCCCCCTCGTTCGGGGTCCTCGTGCTCGCGCTGACTCTCGGGGGCGCCTCGGGAGCGAGTGTGAACGCCGCGAGCGGGCGCGCCGTTATGAGCTGGTTCGCGCAGGAGGAGCGGGGCTTCGCCCTCGGGATCCGGCAGACCGCACTGCCGATCGGCGGTCTGCTCGCCGCGCTCCTTCTGCCGCCGATCGAGGCAGCGGGAGGGCTGCGGGCAGGCCTGATCGCGCTCGCGGCGGGATGCCTCGTCGCGGCGGTCGCGGGCGCGAGTGGGCTCCGCGAGGCACCGCACGACGAGGGCGAGCTGACCGATATCGGCCATCCGGTGCGCGACCCGCGCATGTGGCAGCTCTCGATCGGGAGCGCCCTCGTCCTCGCCGCGCAGATCAGCATCCTGAGCTTCCTCATCCTCTTCCTGCACGGGGAGCGAGGCCTGAGCACGGCGGAGGCCGCGGGTGTGTTCGCGCTCATCCAGGCCCTCGGCGCGGCGGCGCGGATCGTCACCGGCCGCTGGTCCGACCGCCTGAAAACGCGCATCGCGCCTCTCCGCCGGCTGGCGCTCGGGCTGAGCGTGAGCCTGGCGACCGCAGCCGCGCTCCTCTCGGCGCCGCTCGCGATTCTCATCCCCGTCTTCGTGGTCGCTGGCGCGCTCTCGCTGAGCTGGAACGGCCTCTCGTTCACGGCGGCCGCCGAGCTCGCAGGGAGGAGAAGGGCCGGCGCCGCGCTCGGCTTCCAGCAGACCGCTCTCGCGATCACGAGCGCGGTCGCGCCGCCGGCCTTCGCCGCTGTTGTCGAGGCAGGGTCGTGGTCGCTCGCCTACGGGCTCGCGGCTGCGATGCCGGTCGCCGGCATCGCCGTCATGCGCCAGCTTTCGCTCTAGTCGAGCTCGGCTTCGGCGGCCTCGCCGTGCTCGACGATGTCGCCTTCCTTGAAGAGGACGTCCTGCAGCACGGTGCGCCACTTCTCGTTGCGGCGCGAGAGGAACTCGAGGTTCATGGCGAAGTGCTTGAACTCCTCCTGCTGGGCGTTCTCCATGATCGCGCGCGCCTCAGGGTCTTTCTCGAGAGCCAGGCGCTGCTCGTACCAGTCGATCGCCTCGGCCTCTTCGATCAGCGACAAACAGATCCGCGCGAAGGTCCGTGTCTTCTCCGGGAGCTCGTCGGCGGGCTCGTGATATTGCTCGAACGGCATGAGCCGATTCTTGCCACGAGTGGCTCAACGACAAACGCCCAGCCGCTAGCCTCTTGCGGATGAACGCGACCGACGTCACGCGCTCCCGGCTGGCCTCGCCGACGACGGTTCGCATCCTGCGCTGGGGCGGTCCCGTCGTCTGGGTGGCGGCGTTCGCGATCTTCTGGCTCGAACGAGGCCTTCCGCTGTCGCGCGACATGCTCGTCATGTGGATCCTGCTAGGGCTGCTCGCGCTCTCGCTCACCAACGTGAAGGGCTGGGTGCGGAGCGTCGTCCTCGAGTGGCTCCCGTTCCTTGCCATCCTCTGGGTCTACGACCTCCTGCGGGGACAGGCCGACGGGCTCTTCTTCCAGGCGCACGTCCTTCCGCAGCTTCGCGCCGACGAGATCCTCGGTCTTGGGGTGGCGCCGACGGTGCGCCTGCAGCACTGGCTCTGGGACGGGCCGTTCACCATCCACTGGTACGACTACGTCGCCTGGCTCGTGTACGTGAGCTACTTCCTCGCCACCTACGTCGTCGCAGCCGTGCTCTGGTTCGTCGCGCGAGACCGGTTCCGGCGCTACGTCGTCACCGTCTCGCTCGTCGCGATGATGGCGTTTGCCACGTATGCGCTCTTCCCGGCCGCGCCGCCGTGGATGGCGAGCCAGCTCGGCGAGCTCGAGCCGACGACGCGCTCGATCGGGATCATCTGGAGCCACATCCCGATCGGCAACTTCGACACGCTCTACGAGAAGGGCGCCGCCTACTCGAACCAGGTGGCGGCGGTCCCGTCGCTGCACGGCGCCTACACCCTGCTCGTCGCGATGATCCTCTGGCCGCTCGTGCCCCGCTGGGCGCGCGTCCTCCTTGCCCTCTACCCGCTCGCGATGACCTACGCGCTCACCTACACAGCCGAGCATTACGTCGTGGACATCCTCCTCGGCTGGGTCTACACGCTGATCGCGTTCTGGGCGGTCAACCGCCTCTTCGACCGCCTTGCAGAGCGGCGCGACGAGCGCGAGGCCGCCACGGCCACCTCTACCTGATCGCGAAGCCGGAGAGGTCCTCCGGCTCTTCCTCGTGGACGTCGACGGCTTCGACGCGCGCGTCCGACGGCCCCGTGTGTGCGAAGGAGACGAGCCGTTCAACCGCCTCCGCCTCGCCCTCGAAGACGGCCTCGACGGTTCCCTCGGAGGTGTTGCGAGCCCAGCCGGAGACACCGTGCTGCTCCGCCAGCCGGCGCAGCGAGTCGCGGAAGAAGACTCCCTGGACACTCCCGTGGACCACGACCCTCCGTCGCACGCGCCGTAGGCTACGCGCGTGTCCAGGTGAAGCGCGGCCGGCTTCGGGCGGCGCTTCGGCCGTTCGCGCGGGTTTAATGGAGCCGCTCAATGGCTGAACCTCCTGTCCGCCGCAACACGATCCTCCTCTCCGCGTCCCTGGCCGCGAACTCGGCGATGCTCCAGCTCTCGGCTGCCGTTGCCACGCTGACCGTCGTGCTCGTCGTCGGCGTCCGAAGCCTCGTCGGGCTCGGGCCCGCGATCGTCCTGGGAACGGGAGCGCTCTCGGCACTTCCCGCGGGACGCGCGATGGACCGTTTCGGGCGGGTTCCGGTCCTCGTGACCGGCTTCGCTCTCGGGATCGCGGGCGGCATCCTGGCCGCTGTGGGCGCCGCGTTCGACCTGGCCTTCCCGGTGCTCGTCGGACTCGTGTTCGTCGGCGCCGCGAGCGCGACGGCGCTCCTCGCGCGCACCGCCGCGGGCGACATGTATCCGCCGAGCCGTCGTGCGCGCGGGATCTCGTTCGTCCTCTTCGGCGCCGTCTTCGGCGCCATCCTCGGCCCAACCGTCTTCAGCCCGCTCCTCGCCGGCAAGGACCTCGACGCAGACGCGCTCGTGCTCCCTTGGCTCGCCGCATCCGCGTTCATGGTCGTCGGCCTCGTGCTCGTCGCCTCCGTACGGCCCGACCCGAGCAAGATCGCGAAAATGCTCGCCGGTCCCGAGCGCGCCGACGAGCCCGCGGAGAAGCCCGCCGAGTTCGCCGTCATCCTCCGCCGGCCGGGCGTCCTTCCGTCCATGGTCGCCGCCATGGCGAGCTTTTCGACGATGGTCGGGATCATGACCCTGACCGGCGTCGTCGTCGTCGACCGTGGCCATCCCGCCGACGTCGTCTTCCCGATCATCGGAGCGCATGTCGTCGGCATGTACGCCCTCGTCATCGTCGTCGGCGACCTCATCGACCGGATCGGGCGGACGCGCGCGCTCGTCGGCGGCCTCGCGCTCATGGCCGCCTCGGCGATCAGCCTCATCTGGTTCACGAGCGTGGCCACGATCGCGTTCACGCTCTTTGCGCTCGGGCTCGGCTGGAGCTTCTCCTTCGTCGCCGCGACCGCCCAGCTCGCCGACTGCACGAGCCCGGTCGAGCGCGGCAAGGTTCTCGGCCTGAACGACCTTCTCTCGGGCCTTACGGGCGCTGCGCTCGTCCTCATCGGGGGCTTCGCCCTCGACGCCGTCGGCGTCGCCGCCCTCGCGCTCGGCGGGCTTGCGATCGCGCTCGCCCCGGCGGGCTGGATCGTCCGCTATTCGCTGCGCGTTCGGGCAGCCGAGCTCGCGCCGTCCGCGCTGGACTGACGGCTGGTACAATCGGCCCTCGGCGGACGCCCGGTCCGCCGATTTTCTGCGTGATGAAGACCTACAGCGCCAAAGCGAGCGAGATCGAGCGGCAGTGGTACGTCGTCGATGCGGAGGGTCAGACCCTCGGCCGGCTGGCGACCCGGATCGCGGACACTCTGCGCGGCAAGCGGAAGGCCGAGTTCACCCATCACGTCGACACCGGCGACTTCGTCGTCGTCGTGAACGCGGAGAAGATCGCCGTCACCGGCAACAAGCGTGAGGCGAAGATCTACTACCGCCACTCCGGCTATCCGGGCGGGCTTCGCAGCCGGACGCTGGCCGAGCAGCTCGACCGGCGACCGACCGAGGTCATCCGCGCCGCGGTGAAGGGGATGCTTCCCCGCAACCGCCTCGCCCGCCAGCAGCTGACGAAGCTGAAGGTGTACGCCGGGCCCGAGCATCCGCACAGCGCCCAGAACCCGCGACCCCTTCCCGAGTCGTGAGCCAGATCGCGCAATACCTGGGCACAGGCAAGCGGAAGACCTCCGTGGCGCGCGTCATTCTGCGCCCGGGCGACGGGTCGACCTGGATCAACGGGCGGACGATCGAGGAGTACTTCCCGCGGCAGGTGCTGCAGGCGCTCGCAACCGCGCCGCTCCGCGTCGCCGGAGTCGAGGGCAAGTTCGACCTCCGCGCGCGTCTGCACGGCGGCGGCCCCAGCGGCCAAGCCGGCGCGCTCCGACACGGCATCGCGAGGGCTCTCGTCGAGGCCGATCCCGAGCTTCGCACTGTCCTCAAGCGCGCGGGCTTCCTGACGCGCGACGCGCGCATTGTCGAGCGCAAGAAGGCCGGTCTGCACAAGGCGCGCAAGGCGCCGCAGTTCTCGAAGCGCTAGACGTTGCCGCGGCGATACTTCGGGACCGACGGGGTCCGGGGGGTGGTCGGCGAGGAGCTGACCGCCGACCTCGTCCAGCGCCTCGGCACCGCCTACGCCCGCTGGAGCGGTGGCGAGTCCGTGCTCGTCGGGCGGGACACGCGCGCTTCCGGTCCTGAACTCGAGCGCGCCCTCGAAGCAGGCCTTGCCGCCGGCGGGTCGCGCGCGGTTCGCGGTGGGATCCTTCCGACGCCCGCCATCGCGCTCCTCGCCGAGGAGTCCGGTGCCGTCATCTCGGCCTCCCACAACCCGCCCGAGTACAACGGCGTGAAGTTCTTTCGCAGCGGCTGGAAGCTCGAGGACGAGGAGGAGGAGGCGATCGAGGAGTCGCTGGGTGCCCCCGGCGACCCGGGCTCGGAGCCTCCCGCAGCCGAGCAGGAGGCTGCCCATGACTACGCGGAGCGCTATGTCGCGCTCGTCTGCGAGTGCTTCGGCGTGCCCCTGGAGGGCCTCAGGGTCGCCGTCGACTGCGCGAACGGCGCGATGTTCGAGGTGGGCCCGCGGGCGCTCGAGAGGCTCGGTGCGCATGTTGTCACCATAGGAAACAGACCGGACGGCACGAACATCAACGTCGGCTGCGGCGCGACCGACCTACGCCTGCTCTCGCAGACCGTGCGGGGCGGCGGGTTCGATCTCGGTGTGGCGTTCGACGGCGATGGAGACCGCATGCTCGCCGTGGACGCGGGCGGGGAGGAACTGGACGGCGACGAGATCGTTGCCATCGTCGCCCTTCACCTCGGCGTCGACCTCGTCGCTGTCACGGAGATGACGAACCTCGGCTTCCACCGGCTCATGGCGGAGCACGGGATCCGCGTCCTGACGACGCCTGTCGGCGACCGCTACGTCCTCGAGGCGCTTCGCCGGGAGGGCGGGAAGCTCGGCGGCGAGCAGTCCGGCCACATCATGTACCTCGAAGGGCATACGACCGGGGACGGCCTGGTCGGCGCCCTCCTCCTCGGCCGGGCGCTCCGCGAGAGCGGGCGCAGCCTTCGTGACCTCGCCTCCCAGATGCGGAAGCTGCCGCAGGCGAGGGCCGACGTCCCGGTGCGTTCAAAGGAGGTTCCGGCGTCCCTCCAGGACGAGATCGGCAGCCTCGCGACTGGCGGGCGCGTCGTGGTTCGCCCGTCGGGAACCGAGCCCGTCGTCCGTGTCCTCGTCGAGGCCGAAACCGAGGAAGCCGCGAAAAGCCTCTGTGGTAGGATCGCGACTCTCGTCTCGCGAGAGCTCGGCTGAAGCCGGGCGTTTTCGTTTTCAGGCAGGTTTTCAGGAAACAAGAGCGCCGAGAGGCGCCGAAAAGCCCGGCGGAGGACGAATCGAGCGCTCGAAGAAAGGGGTTCCAGGTGTGCGGCATCATCGGATACGTGGGCTCCCGGGAGGCGCACCCGCTCCTCCTTCACGGGCTCGAGCGCCTCGAGTACCGCGGGTATGACTCGGCCGGCATCGCGCTGCTCGAGGACGAGGGGCTCGACTGCGTCCGCGCCGTCGGGAACCTCGACCAGCTGAAGGCCGCGACCGGCCTGGATGGCTCGACTTCCACCACAGGGGTCGGGCACACGCGCTGGGCCACGCACGGCAAGGTCTCCTTCGAGAACGCGCACCCGCTTACAGGGTGCGTGGAGGACGAGGTCGCGGTCGTGCTCAACGGGATCGTGGAGAACTTCCGCGAGCTCAAGGACTCGCTGGTCGAGGAGGGCCACGCGTTCAGCTCGGAGACCGACGCCGAGGTCGTCGCCCATCTGGTCGAGCGCTACTACCAGGGCGACCTCGCCGACGCGGTCGCCAGGGCCTACGCGCAGCTCGACGGGCATTTCGCGTTCGTCGTCATCCACCGCGAGCATCCGGGGATGCTCGTCGGCGCGCGGCTGCAGTGCCCGCTCGTCGTCGGCATCGGCGACGACGAGATGTTCCTCGCCTCTTCGATCGCCGCGTTCCTGCGGGAGACGAGGCGCGTGCAGCTGATCGAGGACGGCGAGGTCATCGCGATCACGAAGGAAGGCGCCACGTTCGTCTCGGTCGAAGACGGCCCACGGGAGCGGGAGGAATTCGAGGTCGACTGGGACGACGAGGACGCCGAGAAGCACGGCTACGAGACCTTCATGCTCAAGGAGATCTACGAGCAGCCGCAGGCGGTCGCGGACACGATCGGCGAGCGCCTCCGTGGCGAGACGCTCGACTTCGACGACATCGGCCTGACCGCGCTCGAGACGCAGAACCTCCGCCGCATGGTCGTCCTCGCGACGGGCACCGCCTACCACGCGGGCCTCGTGGGCCGGTATGTCATCGAGGAGTGGGCCCGCATCCCGTGCGAACCCGATATTGCGAGCGAATGGCGCTACCGCAATCCCGTTCTCACGAAGGACACCCTCGTCGTCGGCATCTCCCAGTCGGGCGAGACGCGCGACACGGTGCACGCGCTCCGGCTGGCTCGTGAGAGCGGCGCGAGGACGCTGGCGATCACGAACATGATGGGGACGCAGATCACGCAGGAGGCCGACCGGGTCCTCTACACGCGCGCGGGGATCGAGATGAGCGTCGCCGCGACGAAGACCTTCACGGCCCAGGTGACTCTGCTTTATCTCCTTGCGCTCCACCTCGCCCAGGCGCGGAACACGCTGCCGGAGGAGGAGATCAGGACGCTGCTCGACGAGGTCTCGGCGCTGCCCGCGAAGATCGGCGCGTACCTCGACGGCGACCATCCGATCGAGGAGATCGCCCAGCGGCATTACCAGGCGCCGTTCTTCCTCTACCTCGGCCGGCATATCGGCCTCCCGCTCTGCCTGGAAGGGGCCCTCAAGCTGAAGGAGCTCTCTTACATCCCGACCGACGCCTACTCGGCGGGAGAGATGAAGCACGGGCCGATCGCGCTTCTCGACGAGCAGACGCCGGTGGTCTGCATCGCGACCGACTCGCACGTCTACGACAAGGTCGTCTCGAACATCCAGGAGGTGCGAGCGCGCGGCGCGGACGTCATCGCGATCGCAACCGACGGCAACGAGGACATCCAGCATCACGCCGACGACGTCGTGTACGTGCCGAGGACGCATCCGTTCCTGCAGGCCGCGCTGGCTGTCGTCCCGCTCCAGCTCCTCGCGTACCGGATCGCCCGGCTCCGCGGCCTCAACATCGACCAGCCGCGGAACCTGGCCAAGACGGTCACCGTCGAATAGGCCAGGTCTGCCCGGGGCCACCGCGAGCCTCCCTCCGGCTTCGACGCTAGCGCTCGCGGACGCGCGTGTCTGGAGAGGTTCGCGCCGAAATCGTCAATCCTCGTCAGGCGCCTGCCTCAGGCGTTTCGTCGTGCCGCGGCGCTTCTTCTCGTCGAGACGCCGCTCGCGCGCCGCGGTCGTCGGCTTCGTCGCGCGGCGCTTCCGCTCGACGCGCAGGCCCGCCCGGATCGCCGCCGCAAGCCGATCGAGTGCGAGCTCGCGGTTTCGGGTGCGGCTCCGCTCGTCCTGCGCAACGGCCCTGACCACCGGGCCGACTCGTCGTCGCAGCCGCGCCTTCTGGGCGTCCGAGAGCGTCTCGGAGGCGTCCACGTCGAAGAGCGCCTCGACACGCGTCTCCGTCTTCTGCGCGTGCTGGCCGCCCGGCCCGCTCGAGCGCGAGTAGCGGAAGCCGATCTCCTCCACGGGGATCGCCAGCCGGCTCAGCACCTGAATAGACTCGCGTGCGATGACCGCGATTCTGCTGGACATCGACGGCGTCCTGCACGTTTCGGGCGAGGCGGTGCCCGGCGCGCCCGACGCCGTGCGGTCTCTCCGCGACCAGGGCCACCGCCTCCGCTTCGTCACGAACAACACGACCCGGGCCCGCAGCGCCCTCGCGGGCGAGCTCCAGTCCATCGGCTTCGACCTCGAGAGCGATGACATCACGACGACCCCGCTCGCGGCGGGGAAGCTTCTGCAAGGGAAGCGCGTGCTCGCGCTGGTCATGAGCTCGATCCGCGACGACCTCGCGGAGTACGTCGAGCTCGTGGAGGACGGCGCCGACGCGGTGCTCCTCGGCGGCGCGGACGAGAGCGAGGAGACGGCGGAGGTCTTCTCCTACGACCGGCTCAACCAGGCCTATGCCGAGCTTCGCGAAGGCGCGCGCCTCGTGTGCCTGCACAAGAACAAGTGGTGGCAGACGAGCCGAGGGCCGCTCCTCGACTCGGGCGCGTTCGTCGCCGGGCTCGAGTACGCGGCGGGCGTCGAGGCCGAGATCGTCGGCAAGCCGACTCCGGCCTACTTCGAGGCGGCGCTGGCCGAGGTGGAGGCGACCCCCGCAGAGGCGGTCATGGTGGGGGACGACGTCGAGGCTGACATCGGCGGCGCGAAGGCGATCGGCATGCGCGGCGTCCTCGTCCGCACCGGCAAGTTCAGGCCCGCCGCGCTCGAGGAGGCGGAGCCCCAGCCCGACGCCGTCGTCGACTCGATCGCCGACCTGCCGGCCTACCTCAACGGCGCGTGAAGGTCGGCCTCGACCTCATCGAGATCGGGCGCATCAGGCGCACGCTGGAGCGCTACCCGTCTTTTCGCGACCGCGTCTTCACCGAGGCGGAGCGCGAGTACTGCGACTCGCGGCCGAATCCGCCGCAGCACTACGCCGCCCGCTTCGCCGGCAAGGAAGCCGTCGGGAAGGCCCTCGGCTTCGGAGTGGCGCGGGCGTTCGCCTGGCAGGACGTCGAGATCTCCGGCCGGCCGAAGCCGGGTGTGAGGCTCTCGGGCCGGGTGGCCGACTGGGCGCGGCGAAACGAAGCGGGCGAGCTCGACCTCTCGATGACCCACTCGCGCGAGCTGGCCGCCGCGGTGTGCGTCGTCCGCGACGTCGATGTGGACTGAACCGCTCTACACCGCGGAGGAGATGCGGGCCGCCGAGGAGGCGTATGACGGCCCGATGATCGAGCTCATGGAGCGGGCCGGGAGCGCGGCGGCCGAGGCCGTGCTCCGCCGCTACCCGGACGCGAAGAGCGTGGCGGTCTGGTGCGGGACGGGTTCCAACGGTGGCGACGGGTTCGTCGTCGCGCGCAAGCTCCACGAAGCCGGCAGGACTGTCGAAATCGTGCTTGCGGGCTCGGAGGAGAAGGTCGCCGGCGACTCCGCCGAGAACCTCGAACGGGCACGAAAGCTGAAGATCCCGTTCGTCGAGCCGGGTACGCGGCGACGTGGCGGTGGACGCGCTCTTCGGCACCGGCTTCTCCGGCAAGCCGCGCGACGACGCGGCGCGCACGATCGAGGAACTCAACGGCCTCGGCGTCCCGATCCTCTCCGTGGACGTGCCGAGCGGAGTCGACGCGTCGACGGGCCAGGTCGCGGGCGCGGCGGTGAAGGCCGACGCCACGGTCACCTTCCACGGACGCAAGGTCGGCCTCGTCGTCGCTCCCGGTCGGTTCCACGCAGGCGAGGTCGAAGTGGCCGACATCGGGCTCCAAGCCGGCCGGACGCGGCACGAGCACGTCTCCGAGCAGATCCTCGAGGAGGTTCCGCGCCGCGGGCCCGCGCGACAACAAGTACACGGCCGGCTCCGTGCTCGTCGTCGGCGGCTCGACCGGGAAGACCGGCGCGCCGTGCCTGACCGCTGAGGCAGCCCTCCGAGCCGGGGCCGGGATCGTGACCGTCTGCGTGCCCGCGTCCCTGAATCTCGTCTTCGAGCAGCGGCTTCTCGAGGTGATGAGCAGGCCGTGCGCTGACGAGGACGGGGTCATGACCATGGACGCGGCCGACGCCATCCTCGAGGCGGCCGAAAAGGCCACGGCCGTCGCGATCGGGCCCGGGATCGGTCGGACGGACGCCGTCCGCGCCCTGATCGGCTATCTCCTCGACCGGCTCGACAAGCCGATCGTCCTCGATGCCGACGGCTTGTGGGCCGCCGCGGGCCACCTCGACTGGATCTTCTCGCGCGATGCGCCCACGGTTCTCACGCCGCACGCCGGCGAGCTCGCCCGGCTGCTCGGGCGGGACTCGAGCGCCGTGTCGGCCCGCCGGCTCAATGCGGCGCAGACGGGTGCCGACGACGTGGGCGCGGTCGTTCTCCTCAAGGGTGCGGACACGCTCGTCGCGTCTCCGGGCAGGGGAGTCCTCGTCTGCGACCTCGGCAACCCAGGGCTCGCGACGGCCGGCACGGGAGACGTTCTCACCGGAATCGTGGCCGCGTTCCTGTCGAAAGGCATGGGCGCGAAGGTCGGGGCTGCAGCGGCGGCGGCGGCGGGCGGGGAGGCCGCCCGGCTCGCGGCGGAGACCCACGGGAGCGCCGGGATGATCGCGAGCGACGTCGTCGAGGCTCTTTCGCCGACCCTCTCCCGCTAACCTCGCCCTCCGATGAGCCGGTCCGAGATCACGATCGACCTCGGCGCGCTGCGCCGGAACGCGGCGGCGCTCGTGGACGCCGCCGGCGGCGCCGAGCTCTGGGCGGTGGTCAAGGCTGATGCCTACGGCCACGGCGCCGTCGACTGCGCCCGCGCCGCGCTCGAAGGTGGGGCGCGGGCCCTCTGCGTGGCGACGGCGAAGGAGGGCGCGGCGCTTCGCGCCGAGCTCGCAGATGCGCGCATCCTCGTCCTGAGCCCGCTCGCCGAGGCGGAGGAGCACGCCGCGCGCGAGGCGGGGCTCGAGGTCGCCGTCTCCACGCCCCGGCTTCCCGAGGGCCTTCCCGTCCACGTCAAGGTGGACACCGGCATGGGCCGGTTTGGCATGTCTCCCGAGGAGGCCGCGCAGATCGACCCCGGCCGCGTGGCCGGGGTCATGAGCCACCTCGCCACCGCCGACGAAGACGATGCGGCGTTCGTCGGGGCTCAGCTCGACGCATTCGCCGCCGTCGTCGAGCGCTTCCCCGGCGCGACCCGACACGTCGCGAACAGCGCAGCCACGCTCTCGATCCCCGAGGCGCGCCTCGACGCCGTCCGCTGCGGCGTCGCGCTCTACGGGCTCTCCCCGTTCGGACGCGATCCGGAGGAGCACGGCCTGGAGCCGGTCCTGTCCTGGCGGAGCTACGTCGCCCAGGCCAAGGTCCTGCGACGCGGCGACAGCACCGGCTACGGGCGCCGCTTCGTCGCCGAGGGGGAGACTCGCATCGGCCTCGTCCCGGTCGGCTACGGGGACGGCTTCCGCCGCGGGCTGACCGGAACCGAAGTGCTCGTGGCCGGCACGCGCCGGCGCGTCGCTCGGAACGGTCTCGATGGACTCGTTCGCGGTCGAGCTCGGCGACGAGCCGGAGGGTGCGCCCGTGACCCTCGTGGGCGACGGCGTTCTCGTCGAGGAGCACGCGCGCCATGCCGGCACGATCAACTACGAGATCACGACGGGCATGGTCTCCGACCCGCGCCGGGCGGAAAGGCGGGTCGTCGATGGATAGCCGCATCCGCACGGCAGTCGCTGGGGTCGAGGCGTACCTCGTCGGAGGCGCGGTGCGCGACGAGCTTCTCGGCAGGCAGGTCGTGGACGTCGATGTCGCCACGCCCGATCCCGAGGTCGCCGCACGCATCTACGCGGGCCTTTCGAAGGGCGCGGTCTTCCCGCTCTCCGAGAAGCACGGCGCCTGGCGCGTCGCTTTCAAGGACGGCACGACGGTCGACTTCACGCCGCTCGGCGGAACGATCGAGGACGACCTCGGCACCCGCGACTTCACGATCAACGCGATCGCGCAACCGGTGGCCGGAGGCGACTATGTCGACCCGCTCGGAGGGCGGGCAGACATCGAGTCGCGGACTCTGCGCGCCGTCTCGGAGTCGGTCTTCGAGGACGACCCGTTGCGGCTTCTTCGGGCCGTGCGCCTCGAGGACGAGCTCGGCTTCGCCCTGGACGAGGCCACGGAGGAGCTCGTGCGCCGGCACGCGGGCCTGGTCGGCGATCCGGCGGGCGAGCGAATCGTCGGCGAGCTCGAGCGCCTTTCTCCTGCAGGCTTCGAGCGGGCGGACGCGCTCGGCCTCATTGCGCCGCTCGGCGGGAGCCTGGAGCGGTTCGCCGCCGTGGACGTCGCCGACACGCCCGGCTACCTGCTCGTCGTCGTCTTCGGCGTGAACGTCGAGCGCTATCCGGTCTCGAACGAGGTCAAGCGGCTCGCTCGCACGCTGCTTCGGGCAGAGCGGCCCGAGGACGACTCGCCCCGCGCGATCCACCGGTTCCGGCGCGCGACCGAGCCGTGGGCGCTGACCGCGCTCGCCTTCCTCGGCGCCGACGACCTCTACGGAGCCGTGCAGGCGGCGAGAGTGGCGGAGCCGAAGGAGCCGCTTCTGCGCGGGGACGAGCTCGGAGTCCCGCCGGGGCCGGAGATCGGGCGCCTGCTCGATCTCGTCGCCGAGGAGCGCGCCGCCGGCACGATCTCGACCCGCGAAGAAGCGCTTCAGCTCGTGGAGCGCGAACGATCTAGCGCCACTTGATGGTGCAGCCCACGGCCGGCACGTCCTGCACGGCCGGCGTCCCGTCCTCGAGCACCGCGTCGAGCGCGTCGCGCAGATAGGGCTCCGCGCCGCCGGGATCCTGGTGGTCCGAGTCGGGCGTTCCGTGGTAGACGAGGCGGTGCTCGCCGTCGAAGAGGAAGACCTCGGGCGTCCGCGCGGCGCCGTAGGCCTCGGCGACCTCCTGCGTCTCGTCGTAGAGGAAGGGGAAGACGAAGCCCTTCTCCTGTGAGCGCGACTGCATGTCGGCGAGGGAGTCGCCGAGGTAGCCGGCGTTCGAGTTGACGGCGACGAGGCCTGCGCGCCCTTCGTAGTCGCGGGCGACGTCGTTCAGCCGGTCTTCCCACGCGACGACGTACGGGCAGTGGACGCACGAGAAGACGACGGCGAGCGGCTTGCCCGCGTAGTCCTCCGCCGAGTGCGAGCTCCCGTCGACGTCCGGGAGATCGAAGGGCGGTGCGGGATCGCCGAGCGCCAGGCGGGCCATGCAGCAATGCTATCGGCGTGGGCCCGCTCTACGACGCCGTCGGCCTTGGCATGCGGGCCTTCTCCCGCAGCGCCTTCCGCGTGCGCTACGTCGGCCCGGAGTCGTTCCGGCTCAAGCCCGGGACGCTCATCGCCGCCACGCACCGCAAGGAGACCGACGTGCCGTTGATCGCGCCGGAGCTCTACTTCCGCGCCTCCCTCTGGAAGCACAGGAGCGAGCGGATGCACTTCGCGGCGCGGGACGACATGTTTCTCCGCGGCTTCTTCGCCGGCTTCCCGCCGGAGATGTCGCCGCGCACCCGGCGGCTGCTCTTTCCACTCTCCGTCGGCCGCTTCCTCCCGCGCGTCGAGGTGCACCCGATCTCGAGCGCGAGCACCGCGCGGCTGTTCGAGCTTCTCGACGCCTCGCCGGAGACGCCGGTCGCAGACGTGGTCCCGGAGCGACTGCTCGGGCCGCTGCGGGAGCGGGGCCTTGCCGGGTCTGCGCTCTCGGAGGACGCGCTGCGGGGCGAATACGCCGACCTCCTCTGGGAGCCCGTCTCACGGGGCGAAGGGCCCGAGGCGTTCTGGAGCGCCCGCGCCACGAGGGCGACCGCGGACTTCCGGGAGCTCGTGGGTCTCATGCGGGCCGGGAAGTCGCTCCTCGTCTTTCCAGAGGGCAGGCCGTCGCCGGACGGTGAGATCGGCCCGCTGCGACGAGGCCTCGACGCCCTCGTCCGCCGCGGGAAGCCCGAGCGGATCCTGCCCGTGACGCTCGCCTATGACCCGCTCGTCCGCGGGCGCACCGAGGTCGTCGTCGTCTTCGCCGAGACGCTGTCGCCGCCGCACGAGGGCCTCGAGAACGCCGTTCTCGAGCGGCTGAAGAGGAACACGGCGCTGACCACGGGGCAGTTCGTGGCGCACGAGCTCTCCGAAGGGCGCGAGCCGCATCCGGCCGCGTTCGCCGCCGAGCTCGAGTCCTCCCGCGCGCTCGGCCGGCCGGTCGACCCCGCGCTCGCCGACCCCGCACGGCGTGCGGCGAAGCTCGCAGAGGCGCGGGCCGCCGCCGAGGAGAAGCCCGACGAGCTCCCCTTCCTCGCGCGGGAGTTCCAAACCGCGCGGAGCTAGAGCTCCGCGCCTTAGACGGGCTCTTCGAGCGTCTCGTGCCGCCGGAAGAGGCGCGGGAAGGCGGGGCGGACGAGCGCGGCGCCGAGCAGCGTGATCGGGATGACGGTCAGCGCGTGCATCGTGAGCACGTAGGCGGTCGCCTTGTCGGTGGGCACGTCGATGCCCTTCGCGGCGATCAGCGTCAGGTAGTCGAATGTGCCGATGCCGGCCGCCGTCGCCGGCACGGCGAGGGCGAGGTTCCCGATCCCTTCGAGGAGGAAGTAGCCGCCGATGCCGATCTCGATGTCGTACGCGCGCCCGACGATGTAGTACATGGCCACGTCGGCGAGCCACATCGCCGCGGAGGTCGCGAAGATGAGGAAGACGCGGCGCCGGTTCGTGAACGCGCCGAGCCCGTCGACGAAGTACGCGGCTGCCCGGGCGACCCTCGTGTGCCAGCGAGTCGGCAGGAA
The DNA here is from genome assembly GCA_963766725.1 of uncultured Actinomycetes bacterium. Lineage (GTDB taxonomy): Bacteria > Actinomycetota > Thermoleophilia > Gaiellales > Gaiellaceae > DATEOR01. The sequence goes on along the minus strand of CAVYBK010000004.1, from coordinate 188,312 downwards.
CTTCGTCATCCGCCAGACGAAGCGCTCCGCCCGCTCGGGGTCGTGGGTCGCGAAGCGAACGAGGAAGACGCCGAGAGCCGTGCCTGCGCAAAGTGCGATCCCGGTCAGGAGAACGGGGCCGCCTTCGCCGATCAGGAGCGCGCCGAGGACGATCCAGACCGAGAGGACGACGCCGTCGAGGAGGCGCTCGGCGAAGAGCGTCCCGGCGCTCACGAACACGGGCACGTTGCGCTCGCGCAGGGACTCGATCCGGAGCAGGTCGCCTCCTCGGGCCGGCAGGAGGTTGTTCGCGCCGCGGCCGACCGCGATCGTCGCGAAGAGCTTGCGGTTGTCCACCCGGTAGCCCGCGCCGGCCAGCAGGTACTTCCAGCGCAGCGTCATGAAGAAGACGTTGATGCCGATCAGCCCGAGGGAGGCGAGCAGCGTCCAGGCGGGGAGCGAGGACATCGTCTTCCACGCCTGGGAGAGGTCGACCTCGCGCAGGAAGAGGATGAGGAAGGCGACGGTGGCCGCGGTGCCGATCAGAAGCCGAACGAATGTGCGTCGCCACGAGGTCCCCATGCGTCGATAAGTATGTCGGCTGCGATGGGAAGCGGAGGGTGAGGCGAAGGTTCTCAGGACGGCGCGAGGCCGCCATCGGCCTCGGCGTCTACGCCGTCTATCTCGCCGTTCGCCACGTCGTCGTCAACGACGAGGGCAGGCGCAAGGCCACGCGCAACGCGGAGCGGATCGTGGCTCTCGAGCGGCGGCTCGGGATCCACGTCGAGCCCGAGCTCCAGGCGCTGCTTCTTCCCCGGCGCCGCGTCGTCGCGGTCCTCAACGTGGCGTACGTGACGCTCAACGTGGGGCTCACCGTCGGCTGGCTGATGCGCCTCTACGGCCGGCGCGACCCGGAGTTCCACCGGCTGCGACGCGCGGCTGCGCTGGCGACGCTCGGGGCCCAGCCCGTCTTCCTGCTCTTTCCGACCGCGCCGCCCCGGACGCTCGACCACTTCGTCGACACGATCGCCGACGTTTCCGGCGTCGACCTCGACAAGGGGCTCATCGCCCGCCTTTACGACCCGATCGCTGCGATGCCGAGCATCCACATCACGTACGCGGTCGTGACGGCGGCCGGGATCGCGGAGACGAGCCGCTCGCCGCTCGCCCGTGCCCTCGCTCCGGCCTATCCGCCGGCGGTGGCGTTCGTCATCTTCGCGACGGCGAACCACTACGTGCTCGACGCGGTCGCGGGCGCCGCGCTCGGCCTCGCCGGGCTCAGGCTCGCCCGCGCGCTCGAGTAGCGAGCCGCGCGATCGTGCCGGGAGCGAGCGCCTGGATGGCTCCGGCGACGCGGAGGTAGCGCGGCACGACCACCTCGGCGCGGTCGCGCTCGACGGCGCGCACGATCGTCTCGGCGATCCGTTCGGGCTGGAGGACGAGGCGGCTGCCCACGCGGCGCGAAAGGAGGTGTCGCTGCGGGAAGCCGGGCGTCTCCACGGGCCCGGGGTTCACCGTGTGCACGCGGACGCCGCGGCCGGCGAGCTCGGCGCGGATGCTGCGGGAGAACGCGAGCTGCGCGTGCTTTGCAGCCGAGTACGGCCCCGAGGCTCCGTGCGCGAACGTGCCTGCCACCGAGACGACGTTGACCACGTCCGAGGGCCGCGCGGCCTCGAGCTGCGGCAGGAAGGCCCGCACACACCAGACACTGCCGAGGTAGACGGTGTCGACGATCTGCTCGGTCTCCTCGGGCTCGAGCTCGAGGAAGCCGCGCCTGCCGGTGAAACCCGCGTTGTTCACGAGGAGTCCGACCGCCGGATGCCGCTTGGCGATCCGCGCGGCGAGCTTCGTCGACCTGCGTTCGGTTGGGAGACGTCGCAGCCTCGGCCTCTGCTCCGATCTCGGCGGCCACCTCCTCCAGCCGCTCGGCTCCGCGGGCGATGAGGACGCAGTGCCAGCCCCGCGCGGCGAGAAGTCGCGCGGTCGCGGCCCCGATTCCGCTCGACCCTCCCGTGACGACGGCGACCTGCACGCCGGCGACAATAAACTCCTCGGCGCCTTGGCTGATTTCACCGGCAAGCGCGGGCTCGTCCTCGGAGTGGCCAACCGCCGCTCGATCGCGTGGGCGATCGCGCAGAAGCTCGCCGAGGGAGGGGCGAGCCTCGCCTTCACCTACCAGGGCGAGCGCATCGAGAAGAGCGTGCGCGAGCTGGCGGATTCCGTCTCCAGCCCGCTCGTCACGGAGTGCGACGTGCGCTCAGACGAAGGCCTCGAGCGGGTGTTCGCGGAGGTCGGAGAGGCCTTCGACGGGCAGGTGGACATCCTTGTCCACTCCGTCGCCTTCGCCGATACGCGCGATCTCGAAGGCCGCTTCACCGACACGCCGCGCGACCGCTTCTGGCTCGCGCTCGACGTCTCCGCGTACTCCCTCGTCGCCGCCGCGCGCCACGCCGAGCCCCTGATGGAGGCGGCGGGCGGCGGCTCGATCCTCACAATGACCTATCTCGGCGGCGAGCGTGCCGTGCCGCACTACAACGTCATGGGAGTGGCGAAGTCGGCTCTCGACGCCTCCGTCCGCTACCTCGCGTGGGACCTTGGGGAGAAGAACATCCGTGTGAACGCGGTCTCGGCCGGACCGGTGCGGACGCTGGCGGCCCGCTCGATCGCGGGCTTCCCGACGATGGAGGCGATCGTCGAGGAGCGCGCTCCGCTGCACCGGCCGATCGGCGCGGACGACGTCGGCGCAGCGGCCGCCTTCCTCCTCTCCGACGAGGCGGACAACATCACCGGGACGACGCTCTACGTCGACTCCGGCTACCACGCGATGGGGATGTAGAGCGCTGGCTCCGCGGAGCGTTCAGACCTTGCGAAACATCACTAAAGCTTTCTGTCCAAAAGCCCGATCTTGTGCGCATGGGTGTGTTTCGTCCGGTCGGACCGCGGTCCCCGCATGCTTCCAACCGTTGGATCGACCGGTGGCTGGCGGCATGTAGCGAGCTCGCCGAGCTCGAACGCTCCAATCCGATGACCGACGCGGTCATCGACGAAATCGACGGGCGCATGATCCGAATCGGCGACAAGTGGCTCGCCGACTTCGCTTCCTGCAACTATCTCGGGTTCGATCTCGAGCGCGAGATCATCGATGCCGTTCCCGCGTATCTCGAGAAGTGGGGCACGCATCCCAGCTGGTCGCGGATGCTCGGAAGCCCCGTCCTCTACGAGGAGATCGAAGAACGACTCGTCGCGCTGCTCGGCTGTGAAGACGCGCTGGTTCTCCCGACGATCACCCTGATCCACCTTTCCGTCATTCCGGTTCTCGCCGGGGATGGCACGATCTTCGTGGACAACCGAGCGCACAAGACGATCTACGACGGCTGCCAGTTCGCGTCCGCCCGCGGGGCGACCGTCAAGCGGTTCCGGTTCGAGGATCCAGACGATCTCGAGCAAATGCTCAGCGCTGATCGGTCGACGACGCGCTTGATCTGCATGGACGGGGTCAACAGCATGACCGGGAACGCGCCAGACCTGCGGGAGTTCGCCCGAGTCGCGCGTCGATACGACGCGATCCTGTACGTAGACGATGCCCACGGCTTCGGCGTCATCGGCGAGCGTTCGGACGAGGAGCTCAGCCCGTACGGCCTTCGCGGAAACAGCGTTGTTCGGCACTACGGCGAGTCGTACGACGGGATCGTTCTCGTGTCGGGCTTCTCGAAGTCGTACTCCTCGCTCGCGGCCTTCATTGCCTGCCCGACCCAGCTCAAGGAGCTGCTCAAGACGGCAGCGCCGCCGTACCTCTACTCGGGGCCGTCGCCGACAGCCTCACTGGCGACCGTGCTCGCGGGATTCGACGTCAACGAGGCTCGCGGCGAGCAGATCCGCTCCGACCTGTGGAGCAAGACGGCGCAGGTGCTCGAGTGCCTCGACCGTCTGGGCATACACACGCCCAACCGCTCGGGCTTCCCGATCGTCGAGGTCCCGCTCGCACGACACGAGGACATAGATGCAGCAGGCCGGTTCTTGTTCGAGAACGGCATCTACGTCACGCTGGCCGCGTATCCGCTCGTGCCGAAGACCGAGGTCGGTTTTCGGATCCAGGTCACCGCGGCGAACTCGCAGGCGGAGATCGAGCAACTCGTCGACGTCATCGGGAAGCTCGCCGCGGCTTTCGATTTGCGCCCGGCGCAGTCAAACGAGTACGCGGCATGAGATTCTTGCCCGTGGGCGGATGGCGCAAGCGCGTCTGGATCGCCTACCTCTTCGTCGGCGCCGTCTTGACCGGGGCCTATTTGTGGTTTCCCCCGCTGAAGGGGAACGGGCCGCTCATCAACCTCCTCGGCCTCTCCTCTTCGATCGCCATCGCGGTGGGCATCTACCTCCACCGGCCGAGGGCGCGGGCGGCCTGGTACCTCTTCATCGTCGGCCAGTTCCTGTTCTTCGCCGGCGACCTCTACACGTACAGCTATCCGAAGCTCTTCGGTGTCGAGGTGGAGTTCCCGTCGCTCGGCGACGGCATCTACCTGACGGTCTACCCGGCTCTCGTCGCCGGATTGCTCATCCTCGTCAGGCGCCGAAACCCGCGGGGCGACCGTGCCGCGGTGATCGACTCACTCATCCTCACCGTCGGCATCGGCCTGATTTCTTGGGTCTTCCTCGTCGCTCCGAACATCCACCTCTCAGGCCTGACGACCCTCGAGAAGGCCGTATCCGCCGCGTACCCCCTCGGCGACATCCTCCTCCTCGCCGCGGCCATCCGTCTCGCCGTCGACCAGGGCAAGCGCGCCCCAGCCTTCTATCTGCTGATCGGAAGCATCGTCTCGCTGCTCGCGGTCGACTCCGCCTACACGTACGCGCTCCTCACGGATGCCTACAACCACCAGCTGAGCTATGACGTCGGCTGGATCGTCTACTACTTGCTCTGGGGCGCCGCGGCCCTGCATCCCTCGATGCGGACACTCGAGGAGCCCGCGCTCGAGGACCGGACGCGCCTCACTCCGCTCCGGCTGGCGCTTCTCGCGAGCGCCTGTCTCATCGCACCCGGAATTCGCGCCTGGCAGGCGTGGGGGGATACCGACAAGCTCGTTCTGATCCTCGCTTCCGCGATCCTGTTCCTCCTCGTCGTCCTGCGCATGGCCGGGCTCGTTCGCCAGGAGGCACGCGCCGCCGCACGCGAGCTCGCTCTCAGAGCTGCCGGGGTGGACCTGGTCGCAGCGGCCGGCCGCGAGCAGGTGAACCGGGCTGCGGTCTCGGCAGTCCATACTCTTGTCGAAGGGGAGGTGCGCGCTCGCCTCGTCCTGTATCAGTCGGAGGGCGCGGTCGTCGTGGCCGCATCCGAGTTCGATGAGGACTGGACGCTTTCGAAAGACGCGAACCGCTGGCTACGTGAGTCGATGTCGGTGCCAACGCAGCGCTGGGCATCGAGCGTTCCGGCCGAGGTGCTCGAAGGGCTGCGCGCGACCGGAAGCGCGGTCACGCTCTCCCTGCCGCTCTCTGTTCGAGAGGAGATGCGCGGCGTTCTCTTCCTCTCCGCCCCGGCTCCGATTGCGCGAGAGCTTGTCGACTCCCTTGAATCTCTCAGCAGTCAAGTGTCGCTCGCGCTCGAAGGGGCGAGCCTCGCTGAAGACCTTCACCGGCGGCAGAACGAGGCGCGGTTCCGCTCGCTGGTCGCGCATTCAAGCGACCTCATCACCGTGCTCGACGCGCATGGGGAGGTCACCTATCAGAGCCCGTCCGTCGAGCGAGTGCTCGGATATCGGCCCGACGAGATGGAAGGGACGCAGTTCGCCCAGATACTCGCCCAGTCTGACCGCCCCCGGCTGACGCAGATACTTTCCGGTGTCGGCGATGCGTACGCCGGCGGGGGCGCCGAGACCCACGTGATCGAATGCAGCCTCCGTCACCGCGACGGAACCTGGCTTCAGTTCGAAATGCAGCACACCGATCTACTCCAGGACGAGCACGTCCGCGGCATCGTCCTGAACAGCCGCGACGTCAGCGAGCGGAAAGCGTTCGAGGAGCAGCTCGCGCATCAGGCGTTCCACGACCCCGTCACGAATCTCGCCAACCGGGCCCTTTTCGCCGACCGCGTGCAGCACTCGATCATGCGCTCGCTCCGCGGCGGGCCGTCGATTGGCGTCATGTTCATCGACCTCGACGACTTCAAGACGGTGAACGACAGCCTGGGCCACGCCGCCGGCGACACCGTTCTCCAGGAGGTGGGCCGTCGCCTCGAGATCGCCGTGCGCCCTGCAGACACGGTCGCCCGCTTCGGCGGGGACGAGTTCGCAATCCTGCTCGACGGCATTACCGATTCGGCGGACGCCGCCGATGTTGCCGCACGCGTCCTCGCCGGGCTCGAGGCCCCGTACGAGGTCGATGCCAACCAGGTGTATCCAAGAGCAAGCGTCGGCATTTGCCTCGCCGGCAACGACTTCGGGACTCCGGACGCGGAGGAGCTCCTGCGCAACGCTGACGTTGCGATGTACATGGCCAAGCGGGACAGCAAAGGGAGCTACCGAGTATTCGAGCCGACGATGCACGAGCAGGTCGTCGAGCGGCTCGAGTTGCAGGCCCAGCTCCAGCGGGCTCTGGAGTTCGAGCAGCTCGAGATTTACTACCAGCCGGTGGTCAACCTCTCGACGCGCACCGATTACGGCGTCGAGGCGTTGCTGCGGTGGATGCACCCGGAGCGCGGGATGATTCCGCCGCTCAGCTTCATCCCACTCGCCGAAGAGACTGGCCTCATCATCCCGATCGGCCGCTGGGTCCTCGAGCAGGCCTGCCGCCAAGCCGCCGATCTGCACCGGCGGTCGAACAATGAGCAACTCCTGACGGTGAGCGTCAACCTCTCGGTCAAGCAGCTGCAGGCGGAGACGATCGTCGACGACGTGCGCAATGCGCTTGCCTCGAGCGGCCTTCCGCCGTCCTCGCTCGTCCTCGAGATCACGGAGAGCGTGATGATGGCCGACACGGATCTGGCCGTCGCCCGGCTACACGAGCTGAAGGAGCTCGGGATCCTCCTCGCCATGGACGACTTCGGGACTGGCTACTCGTCCCTCTCGTACCTGAGCCGATTCCCGGTCGACATCCTCAAGATGGACCGAGCTTTCCTGACGAAAGAGCACGAGGCATCCGGCCTCGCGGGTGCCATCATCGCAATGGGCAACAGCCTCAACCTCGAAGTCGTCGCCGAGGGAATCGAGTTCCCCGAGCAGATCGGCTCCCTTCGGGATCTCGGATGCGAGCTCGGCCAAGGTTTCTTCTTTGCGAAGCCGATGAGCCGCGACGATCTGGTCGAGTACCTGGACACCGGTCTCGACGAGGTCACAGGCAGTGCAGCATAGCCACGAGGCGCTCGACCGCCCCGGCGGCTTCTCACGCATCAATCTGCTCGCACCGCTGAGGCACCGCGACTTCCGCATCCTCTGGGCGGGGATGACGGTGTCGCTTCTGGGCGACGGCATCTTTCTCGTCGCGATGGCATGGGAGGCATACGCGCTTTGGAACGCACCAGCGGCGCTCTCGATTCTCGGTATCGGCATGACACTCCCCACGATTGCGTTCCTGCTGCCGGCAGGCATGCTCAGCGACCGCGTCGACCGTCGCCTCGTCATGCTCTGGGCGGACTTCGGCCGGGCGGTCGTCATCGGGGTACTCGCTGTTCTCTCGCTGACCGGTGCTCTGACGTTCTGGCAACTGGTCGTCGTCGTCGCGGTGTATGGCGTCGGAACCGCGTTCTTCATTCCGGCCTTCGAGGCGGTCGTGCCAGACATAGTTCCCTCGCCAGACCTTCCGGCGGCGAACTCCCTCGACCAGTTCGTGCGTCCGATCGCGCTTCGCCTCGTCGGGCCGGCAGTCGGCGGGGCCTTGGTCGCCACACTCGGCTCCGGCACGGCGTTTGCGGTCGACTCGGCGTCGTTCGCGGCATCGACGGTCGCGGTGTGGATGATCCGGCCGCCGCTGCGTGCCAGTGCGGATTCGGAGTCGCCGGTGGCCGCGATGAAGGCCGGACTTCGCTTCGTGGCCGGCCGCGCGTGGCTCTGGGGCACCCTGCTTTCGGCTGCGATTGCCTACCTCTGCTTCCTGGGCCCCGCCGAGGTCCTGCTTCCCTACCTGGTCAAGAACGACCTCGGTGCTTCGGCGCGCGACCTAGGGCTCGTTTTCGCGGCGGGCGGTATCGGCGCCATCGGAGGCGCCCTGTTCATGGGGCAGTGGGGACATCCGCGCCGCGACGTCACGATCATGTACGCGACCTGGACGATTGCGACCCTTGCGGTCGCGGGCTACGGCCTTGCGACCTCTTCGTGGCAGCTGATGGTCGCGTGCCTCGTCTTCAATGCGCTCGAGACCGCTGGCACGATCATCTGGGCGACGATCAAGCAGCGCCACGTCCCGGCGTCCATGCTGGGCCGGGTCTCCAGCCTCGACTGGCTGATATCGATAGGCCTCTTGCCGCTCTCGTTCGCGCTTACGGCCCCAGCGGCGGAAGCCCTGGGAGCCCGGGTGACGCTGGTCGGCGCCGCGGTTATCGGCGCAGTCGTCACGCTCGGCGCGCTCTTCATCCCGGGAATGCGTTCCATCGAGGGTGTCGCGTCACGGCCGACGGGCCAGGTGCCGGATGCCCCATCCGAGCTCCTTCGGCCGCCGGCGCTCGTCGACCTCTAGTCAGCCGATGTAGTCGAGCTCGAGGCCGGGACGCGAGGCCTCGACGACGACCGCTTGCCAGCGAAGCGTCTCGCCCTCGAGCTGGAAGTTGAGCGTCACGCTGCCGTCCACGAGGCGCCGGTCGAAGAGATGGCTGTCGACGGAGATTCCGACCACTGTGGGCACCGTTGCGGTGACGTGGAGTACGTAGTGCCCAGCACCGAAGAGCCAGAACGGCGCCTGGAGCTCGTTCATCTTCCCGTCCCGCCAGCCCTGGCAGAAGACGGGCTCCGTCCGCGCGGGCTCGGGGAGCGGAACGGCCGCAGACGACGAGCCGCGCTCGAAGCAGCGTGATCGCGCCGTCCTGGGCCGTTGGCATCCAGCCTGCCTCTTCGAGCCCGTGCCACGCGAACCACGCGGAATGGTCGCCCGCCTGCTCGTAGACGCCCGCGTGGAGGAGGACGTTCGTGACGCCGAGCCGCTCGAGCGTCGCTTCGTCGCCCGACTCCCAGACCCCGCAGCCGATCCGGTTGTAGGTGAACGCGAAGGAGTAAGCGCTCCGCGGGGCGAGCGTGTTGTAGCCCTGCGGGCGCTCGCGAGGCTCCTGCAGCTCGTAGTAGTCGTAGACCGAGCCATAGTGGATCCCGGGATCGAAGAGCGGAAGATCGAGGATGCGCCCGGGCTCGAGAGCGGCGTACGCCTGGTTGTCAGGGTCTGCCGCGGTTGCCGAGACGGGCTGCGTTCCGAGGTCGAGCGCGACCAGGACGAGCAGGCCGGCCGCTACCGCCATCCCTCTCCGCCCGGCTCGCCGAACCAGCTCGGCGACTGCGAACGCGAGCAGGGCGGCCAGCGCGAGGTCGGCGACGGGCATGAAGCGTTCGGGCACCCGCGGGAAGCGGAGTGGCGGGAGCGCGTGCCAGAGCACCGAGTACGTCGGGAGGTTCGTCCCGAGCGCGAGGAGGACCGGAACAATGGCCCCCAGCCCGAGCAGCACGGCCAGCCAACGGCGTCCACGCCAGAGGACGACCAGCCCGACGACGGCGAGCACGGGCGTGAGCCAGCCGAAGTAGACGAACTCCTCGCTCCCGGGCCGGTGCCAGCGGTTGAAGAGGTCGGCCCACTCGGCCTGGAACCTGCGCACGTCGGCGAGCGAGCGCCCCTGGTCCTCTGCCGAGCCGGCGATGAGCGTGTAGCGGACGAGGAGGCCGACCGCCGCTGCGGCGGCGGAGCCTGCCACGGTCCAGAAGAGGGGAATCCGCCGGCGGCGCACGAGCGCGTAGGCGAGCACGAACGGGACGGCGCCGAGCGCGAGGTGGAGCTGGCCCGAAAGCGCGATCGAGGCTAGGGCCGCGGCCGTGAGCGCACCCCAGCCGTGGGCACGGCGAGGTGTCGAGGCGACCCGCGCCCGCTCGATCCCGAGGAGCGCGAGGGGGAGGAAGACTGCCGCCCAGCCGAGGAGGTGGCCGGAGGCGCTCTGGTCGAGCCGGTATGGCGCGATGGCGAAGGCGAGACCCCCGATCGCCGCCGCCCAGGGCCCGAGCTCGAGCGCGCGCAGCCAGAGGTACGTGAGGAGGCCCGCGACCACGATCGTCCCGAGGAGGAGCAGGTTCCACGCGACGACGGGGCCGAAGAGCGCGCCGAGCGGCCAGTAGACGAGCCCGAACGGCCAGCCGGCGAGCACGGTCTGCGGCTCGGCGAGCGGCTGGAAGCTGTAGGGGTCTTCCCAGGGCGCCGCGCCGTTCGCCAGCTGGTGGCCGACGAGCCAGAGGCGGTAGACGCTCTGGAGGTGGTCCCCGGCCGGAGGCTCGCCGTAGCCCTCGCCGCCGCTCGCCATGAACGCGCTTCCGAAGGAGCCGATCGCGGGCCAGGTCGCGGCGACCGCCGCGGCAGCGTAGAGAACCGTTACGAAAGCGAGCGGGCGGCGGCCAAGAGCTCGTCGAAGTCGGGCACCTCTGCCGTCTCGTACGTCCATGACCCGCGGATGATGCCCTCTCCGTCGACGAGAAAGGCGCTCCGGCCGGCGACGCCCTCCATCCCGCGGTACTCGTGACCGACGCCGAACGCGCCGATGGCATCCCCGTTCCAGTCCGAAAGAAGCGGCGTCGAGAGGTCGAGCGCCTGGGCCCAGGCCACGTGCGACCAGGGGCTGTCGCGCGAGATCCCGAAGATCTTTACGCCCGCGTCCTCGAACTCCCGGCCCCTGTCACGCAGGAGCGTGAACTCGTCCGTTCAGGTGCTCGACCAGTCGAAGAGGTAGAAGAGGAGGACGTAGGGCGTGCCTTCGGCCAGCTCGTGGAGCTCGACCACGTCGCGCGGCGTCAGCCAGACGCACGCGGCCGGGACCGGTTCGCCGACGGCGATCATCCGTCGGCGGCAGCTTCGGTCGCGTCCGCGATCTCGCTCGCCACCTCGACGATGTCGCGGTTCGCGTTGAAGACGCGGAGCTGCCGGTCGGCGCCGTTGCCCTTCGCGAGGATGTCCTTGATGCCCTCGAGCTCGCGTTCTGCGCCGAGCTCGCGCGCATGCGGCTCGATGTCCCTGAGCGTCCGCCGGATGAGCTGGGCGACGGGCACGCGGTTCCTCCGGCCCGTGGCGAGGTCCATGACCGGCGCTTCGAGGCCGTAGCGCGCGCCGAGCCACTTGTTCTCGGAGATGAGGATGCGGTGGAACGAGGGCAGCTCCGCGCCCGAGTCGAAACGCTCGGCGTAGTGCTTCACGAGGGCCTGCACGTAGGCGGTGAGGGCGACCGTCTCCTCCACGCGCGTGACCGCGTCCATCACCCGCACCTCGATCGTCCCGAAGCGGGGATGGAGGCGGATGTCCCACCAGATGTGCGTGTAGTCCGCGATGCAGCCGGTCTTCTCGAGCTGGCCGACGACCTCCGCGTAGTCGGCGTAGTCGCGGAAGCGCGGCGGCGGCCCGGAGCGCGGAAAGGCCGCGAAGACCATCTGCCGGCTCGACGCGAGCCCGGTCGCCTCGCCGCGCCAGAACGGCGAGTTGGCGGAGAGGGCGAGGAAGTCCGGGAGATGGAGGAGGAGCGCGCTCGTCACCTTGATCGCCTTCTCGGGGTCGTCCACGGCCACGTGGATGTGGAGGCCGAAGATGAGCTCGCGGCGCGCGACGTACTGGAGCTGGTCGACGAGATTTCGGTAGCGGTCGCGGGCTGTGATCCGCTGGCGCTCGAAGAGGCTGAAGGGATGCGTGCCCGCGGAGCCGACGCGCATGCCGCGCTCGCCCGCGATGCCGCTCACGAGGCCGCGGAGCTTGCGGAGCTCGGCGTCCACCTCGGCGACGCCCTTGCAGACCGGCGTCGAGATCTCGACCACCGACTGCATGAGCTCCGGGCCGATGCGGTCGGTCAGCTCCCCGTTCTGCGCGGCAGAGAGGACCGTGTCCACGTGCTGGACGAGATCGAAGCTCTCGTTGTCGAGGAGCATGTACTCCTCCTCGACTCCGAGGGTGTACTGGTCGCCCGCCCCGAAGTTGTGGTCGAGCACGCTGACGCCCGGCGCGAAGCTCTTCCCGGTAATCGTGGCCGGATAGATCTGTTTCACGGCCCGTAAGACTCTAACCGGGTCCCGGTGGAAGAAAAGCCCGGCCGCTCCCGTCTGGTTCGCAAGAGCAGGGGTCGCAGAGAAGGGAGCAAGAAGATGCGCAGCAATCGGAGAAGGAATTGGTTCATCAAGCGGTTCGCCCTCGGGCTCGCAATCACAGCGTTTGCAGCTCCCGTCGCGCAGGCGAAGATCGACGAGGGCTCGTCCGTCCAGGCGAACGGCTACCAGGCGTTCGTCACGGACTTCCCGTCGTCGCAGGTCAATGCGTCCGACTACGGCATGCCCCGAGCGATGCCCGTGGACTACGCGGTGAACCGCGGCGACCAGATCGAGCTCGTGCGCTCGCAGCCGCGCTCGACGGGCGACAGCTTCGTGGCGTCCGACTACGGAATGCCTCGCGCGCTGCCGGCCGACTACGCGCTGGCGAGCGGTGACCAGATCGAGGTCGTGCGGGCACTCCCGCAGGGCACCTCGAGCGACAAGATCGAGTTCGTCCGCACGCAGCCTCGGTCGATCGGCGGGCCGCAGGTCGTCGCCGCCGGCTTCGACTGGAGCGACGGGGCCATCGGCGCAGGCCTGGCACTCGGGCTCGTGCTGCTCGGCTGGGGCGCCGTCGTGGCGACGCGTCACGCCGGTCGCGCCCAGACCGCCTAGAACACGCCGGGGACGGCAGGCAAGTCGTAAGCGGGCCTCAGGGCCCGCTTACGACTGCCTCGGCCTCGATCTCGACGAGCCAGCGGGAGTCGAGCAGCCCGCCGGCGAGAAGCGTTGTGTTCGCGGGTCGGATCTCTCCGAAGATCTCTCCGTGGGCGCGGCCGACGCCCTCGAAGTCGTCGGCCCGCACCAGGTAGACGCGGGTGCGGACGACGTCCGCGAACGAGGCGCCCGCCTGCTCGAGGGCGGCGCCGATGATCTCGAAGCAGCGCCGGGCCTGGCCGTAGGAGTCCTCGGGCGGATCGGCGCCGTCGGGCATGACGGGCGCGGTGCCGGCCACGTACACGTGCTCGCCGACGCGGACGGCGCGAGAGAAGCCGACGACGGGCTCGTACGGTGACCCCGAGGAGATGAGCGTGCGCTCCACGTGGCTAGTATCGCCAAGTGCCCCTTCCGGTGATACTGCCCCGGTTCTGGGTCGCGAGCACCGAGCCAGAGGCGTCACTCGCATGCAGCCAGGGCCGGGAGCCTTGGCAAGAGCGAGGGATGGTTCTGGCGACGCGTGATCGCGGGCCAGAAGCAGGCCTGTATTACCGGAAGGGGTACTAGCGTGGAAGCCCTCGCCCAGATCGACGCCTGGCCCGTCGAGCACGCCGCTGCCGGCGTCGTCAGCGGCGCGGAGACGTGGTCTCACGGCGAAGCCGGCCGGAAATTCGCATGGGCCTCGGTGACGAAGCTCTTGACCGCGATGGCGGCGCTCGTCGCCGCGGAGGAGGGCGTGCTCGACCTGGACGAGCCCGCCGGACCGCCCGGCTCGACGGTGCGGCACCTGCTCGCTCACGCCTCCGGCCTGCCGTTCGACGGGCCGCGGGCGATTTCCAAGCCCGGCAAGCGGCGGATCTACTCCAACACCGGCATCGAGGTGCTCGCCGCCTTTCTCGCGGAGAAGGCGGAGATGCCCTTCGCCGACTACCTCTCGGCGGCGGTGCTCGAGCCGCTCGGGCTGAGCGGCACCGCGCTCGAGGGGTCGGCCGCCGCCGGGCTCGTGGGCCCGCTCACGGACCTGCTCGCATTCGGCCGGGAGCTCATGGCCCCGACCCTTGTCGCGCCCGAGACACTCCAGGAGGCCACCACCGTGGCCTTCCCGGGCCTCGATGGGATCCTGCCCGACTTCGGGCGCTACGAGCCGCTCGACTGGGGGCTCGGCTTCGAGATCCGCGATGCGAAGGTGCCGCACTGGACCGGCACGAGCAACTCGCCCCGCACGTTCGGGCACTTCGGCGGGGCGGGAAGTTTCATCTGGGTCGACCCGGAGGCCGACGCTGCCTGCGCCGCGCTTGCGGACCGGCAGTTCGGCCAGTGGGCGAAGGAGGCGTGGCCGCCGCTCTCCGACGCCGTTCTCGCGGAGCTACGATGACCGGGAGCCGTGTGGAACCTCCTGATCATCGTCGTCTGCTACACGTTCGCGGCGCTGTGTCTTCGCTTCCTCGGCGGCTTCAACTCGGCCGCTGACGCCCTCTCGACCTGGGGCCGGCGATCGTCGCTCACGAGGATCCGCAAGCGCGGCCTGACGCTGCGGAGCTACGCGCGCTCGCGAATCTCGTCGTAGACGGCACGCTCGCAGCTCGCCACGGTGGCCGGCGTCATCGCCGTCACCCGCGCCGAGAAGTTGTCCCCGGGCCGGAGGAGCCCGCCTTCGCCTCGCAGCATCCCTGCGAGGACGACCCCGAAGCGTCCATCTCCGTCGAGCGGCTCGCCCGGAGCGAGCTCGCGGCGCTCCATACGCTCGGCGAGGCGCATGAGCGTCTCTCCGGGGACGCCCGCGAGCTCCGCGATCCTCGCGAGCTCGTTCGCCGTCGCGCTCTGATGTCTCACGTTAGGCTCGATCGTATGTCTCGTAGCCCGTTCTTCGACGGCTGGAAGAGCTGCCCGCGCTGCAGAGCCGACCTCGACATCGTGGACGCGAGGGCGACCTGCCCGGAGTGTGGACTGGTCGTCTACGCGAACCCGGGGCCGACGGTGAGCGGGCTCGTCCTCGACGACGACGGGCGCATCCTGCTCGCGCGCCGCGCGGCGGATCCAGGCCGCGGTCTCTGGGACATTCTCGGCGGCTTCGCGGACGAGGGGGAGTCGCCGCTTGAGACCCTCGCGCGCGAGCTCCGCGAGGAGACCGGCGTCGAGATCGAGCCGCTCGAGTTCTACGGCGCCTGGCCGGACCGCTACGGGGACGGCGGCGTCTGGACGCTCAACCTGTACTGGACGGCGCGCATCGCCTCGGGCGAGCCCGAGGCGGCCGACGACGTCGCCGAGGTCCGGTGGTTCGCGCCCGACGAGATCCCGCCCTCGGGCGAGTTCGCGTTCGAGAACACGGTCGTCGTCCTCAAGGCTTGGAAAGCGGGTCTGTAGGGGTCGAAAAATGGGCCGAACGGCCCATGTAGAACCAACCGCCTCCTGCCGATAATCCAGCCACGTTGGCTGAGCACGGCATGCACCGGATCGACGACGACCTCTCCGAGGAGTGGCTCGACGCCTTCGTGGCCGAGGGCCTCGCCGACGTCGAGTCCTACCTCCGCAAGCACGCCGACTTCCAGAGCTTTCTGGAAGACAGAGACTAGCTCGCGCGCTTCTTAGGCTTCGACCAGCCCGAGGGACTTCTCGAGCATGGACTTCGGCTGCGCGCCCATCGCGGCGGCCTTTGGCTCGCCGGAGTCGAAGAGGATCATCGTCGGGATGCTCATGACGCCGTAGCGGCGCGCGAGCTCGGGCTCCTCGTCGATGTTGACCTTCACCAGCCGCAGATCCGAATGCTCTTCGGCGATCTGGTCGAGCACCGGTGCCACCGCGTGGCAGGGGCCGCACCAATTCGCCCAGAAGTCGACGAGCACGGGGCTTTCGCTCCCGAGCACCTCGGTGTCGAATGTGTCTGTCGTGATCGTGTCTGCCATGACCCTTGAAACGTAGACTGACCCGCAAATGTTCCAGCCGCTTCCCTCGGTACCCGATCACCCCGGTCTCGAACGTGAGGTGCTCGACTGGTGGGAGGAAAAGCAGGTCTTCGACCGGCTGCGGGAGCTGAACCGCGACGGGCCGACGTGGAGCTTCGTCGACGGCCCGATCACCGCGAACAACCCGATGGGCGTCCACCACTGCTGGGGCCGGACCCTCAAGGACGTCTTCCAGCGCTACAAGGCGCTCCAGGGTTTCGACCAGCGCTACCAGAACGGCTTCGACTGCCAGGGGCTCTGGGTCGAGGTGAACGTCGAGCGCCAGCTCGGGCTCAACTCGAAGCGCGAGATCGAGGACTACGGGCTCGCGGCGTTCGCCGAGAAGTGCAAGCAGTCGGTGGCCGAGTTCTCCGAGGTGATCACCGACCAGTCCAAGCGCCTCGGCATGTGGATGGACTGGGACAACGACTACTACACGTTCTCGGACACGAACATCGAGTACATCTGGCGCTTCCTGAAGACGGTGCACGAGCGCGGGTGGCTCTACATGGGGCACCGCTCGAACGTCTGGTGCCCGCGCTGCGGGACGTCCATCTCCCAGCACGAGCTGATCGGTTCGTACGAGGACCGGAGCGACCCGTCGCTCTACGTGCGCCTGCCGCTCCTCGACGACGACGGGGATGCCCTCGTCGTCTGGACGACGACGCCCTGGACGTTGCCTGCGAACGTCGCCGCCGCCGTCGATCCCGAGGCCGAGTACGTGAAGCTCTCGACTGCCGACGGCCTGCTCTGGGTGGCGGAGGCGCGGCTTCCCGAGCTTCCGTTCGGCGGCGAGGTCGTCGCCAAGGCGAAGGGGGCGGAGCTCGTCGGCAAGCGCTACGAGGGCCCGTACGACCACCTTGCCGCCGCCGAAGAGGTCGAGCACCGCGTCATCCCGTGGGACGACGTGACGATGGAGGAAGGCACCGGCATCGTCCACATCGCGCCGGGCTGCGGCACAGAGGACTTCGAGCTCTCGCGCGTCCACGACCTCCCCGTGCTCATGCCCGTCGACGAGGCCGGCCGCTTCTACGACTCCTACGGCTGGCTGCACGGCACCTCGACGGCCGAGGCGAAGGACCAGATCATCGGCGACCTCGGCGAGCGCGGGCGCCTGCTCGAGGCCGGCGAGATCGTCCACCGCTACCCCGTCTGCTGGCGCTGTCACACGCCGCTCATCTTCCGCATCGTCGACGAGTGGTTCATCGCCTGCGACGAGATTCGCCAGCCGATGCTGGAAGCGAACGCGACGGTGAAGTGGACGCCCGATTTCTACTCGAAGCGCATGGACGACTGGCTCCGCAACATGGGCGACTGGAACATCTCGCGCAAGCGGTACTTCGGCCTGCCGCTTCCCCTCTACCCGTGCGAGTGCGGCCGCCTCAACGTGATCGGCTCGCGCGCCGAGCTCGAGGAGCGCGCGACCGGCGGGCTCGACCAGCTGCAGGAGCTGCACCGCCCGTGGATCGACGAGGTCCCCATCCGCTGCGACGAGTGCGGGGAGGAGGTGCGGCGCATTCCCGAGGTCGGCGACGCCTGGCTCGACGCAGGCATCGTCCCCTTCTCGACGCTCGGCTGGGAGAACCCCGAGTGGAAGGAGAACGGGTACGCAACCGGCTCCTCGCAGGGCCTCTCGGGCGCCGACCTGCCCGACCACGCCTACTGGGAGACCTGGTTCCCGGCGGACTGGGTGTCGGAGATGCGCGAGCAGATTCGCCTCTGGTTCTACTCGCAGCTCTTCATGTCGGTCGCGCTCGTGGGCAAGGCGCCGTACAAGGAGATCCTCGCTTACGAGAAGCTCCGCGACGAGACCGGCAAGGAGATGCACAAGTCCTGGGGGAACGCGATCGAGGCGAACGAGGCCATGGACAAGATGGGCGCCGACGTGATGCGCTTCATGTACTGCGACCACGTCCCGCAGCAGAACCTGAACTTCGGCTACGGCCCCGCCAACGAGGTCAAGCGCCGGCTCCTCACGTTCTGGAACTCCGCCTCCTTCTTCGTCCTCTACGCGAACATCGAGGGCTTCAAGCCGACGTACCGCGACCTCGCGGGCGGGCCCGACCTCGAGGAGCTCCGCCCGCTCGACCGCTGGCTCCTCGCGCGGACGCAGCAGCTCGTGCAGGAGGCGACCGACGCCTACGAGCGCTTCTGGACGCCGGATGTCACAGACGCATGGGAGCGCTTCACGGACGACCTCTCCAACTGGTACATCCGCCGCTCGCGCAAACGCTTCTACACGCTCGACGAGGCGGCGTTCAGGACGCTCTGGTACGCCCTCGTCCAGGCGGCGCGCGTGATCGCGCCCGTGATGCCGTTCCTCGCCGAGCACATGTGGCGGAATCTCGCGGCGTCCGTTCGCCAGGCGCCGGAGAGCGCCTTTCTCGCGGGCTGGCCACAGTCGGCCGTCGCGCTACGAGGATCCCGGGCTGCTCGCAGAGGTGGCGGACGCGCGCCGGGTCGCCGAGCTCGCCCGCGCGGCGCGAGACGCCGCCGGGATCAAGCTGCGCCAGCCGCTTCGGCGGCTCGTCGTCGCGACCTCGGACGCCAGCCGCCGCATGCTCATCTCCCGGCAGGTGGAGGACCTCGCGGCCGAGCTCCGCGTGAAGGAGGTCGCGATCCTCGAGAGCCCCGGCGAGGTCGCCGAGATGCGCGCGAAGCCGCGCCTTGACCTCGTCGGCCCGCGCTACGGGACCAACCTTCCCGAGCTCAGGCGCCTCCTGGAGGAGGGCAGCTTCGAGGTGACGAACGGGACGCTGCGCGCGGGCGCCTACATCCTGTCCAAGGGCGAGTTCATGCTCGAGTACGCGCCTCGGGAAGGATGGGAGGTCAGACACGAGGACGAGTACGTCGTGGGGGTGGACACGCGGCTCGACGACGAGCTCGTGACGGAGGGGCGTGTGTACGACCTCATCCACTCGGTGCAGCGCCTGCGCCGCGACGCGGGCCTCGAGGTCACGGACCGCATCGTGCTCACGATCCCCAACGAGGACGAAGCCCTCCTCGGGCACCGCGACTGGATCGCCGGGGAGACGCTTGCCGAGGACGTGCAGGTCGGCGACGAGCTGGCGGTGCGCAAGGCGGGATGACCCGCCTCCTCCTGGCCGCGGTCGTCGTCCTCGTCGCGGTGGCGGCGGCCGACGCAATCAGGCCGGACGGCAAGGAGCGGACGGTCTCGGCGGCTCCCGGCCGGTCGGCCGCGCAGCCAGCCGTCCAGCGATCCTCCTCCGGATACATCGCCGTCGGGGCGTTCACGCGCAAGCGCGTTCTGCACCACGGTCGCGAGTACCTGAGCACGGAGGCGATCGACGCCGCCTTCCCGAGCCTCGAGAGCGGCGAGCCCTTCGACATCACGCACCTCGCCACTGCATCGGACGGGACGCTCGCACTCGCCATCTACCGGTTTCCGGCCAAAGAGCCCGTCGAGGCCGCGGTCGAGCTGTGGCGAGAGGGCAGGCTCCTGGCCGCATTCCAGGTCCCTGCGGGGAGCTTCGGCGGCGGGCTCGGGTTCGCCGACGAAGGCCGGCTCGTCGCCACGCTGCTCTCCGACGGCCACTCCGTCGTCCTCTTCACCCGCACGGGCAAGCGGGTGGGGAGCGTGTCCGCTACGTCCTGGTGACCGCGTCCGCGCGGACCTCGCGCGGGAGCTTGAAGAAGACGTCCTCGAACGCACCGTCGAGCGACTCGACCTGGGAGACGCCGCGTTCCCGGAACCAGCCGACGACCCGGCGAACCAGGGACTCGGGAGCCGACGCGCCGGAGGTGAGGCCGACGCTCTCGACACCGTCGAGCCAGGCCTCGTCGATCTCGCTTTCGTCGTCGATCAGGTAGGCGTCCACGCCACCGGCGCGGGCGACGTCGACGAGCCGGTTCGAGTTCGAGCTGTTGCGGGAGCCGATCACGAGCAGGAGGTCGACGGCTGCGAGGATCCGCTTCACGGCGCGCTGCCGGTTCGTCGTCGCGTAGCAGATGTCGTCCTTCTTGGGCGCCTCGACGGCCGGGAAACGGCGGCGGAGGACACGGACGATCTCGTCGGTGTCGTCCACGGAAAGCGTCGTCTGCGTCAGGTAGACGAGCTTGTCGGTCTGGGGTGGGACCACGGTCTCGGCCTGCTCGGCGGTCTCGACGAGGAGGGTCGACTGCGGTGCCTCGCCGGTCGTTCCGTCGACCTCCTCGTGGCCCGCGTGGCCGATGAGGAAGATCGTGTAGCCGAGCCGTGCGAAGTGCCGTGC
Source organism: uncultured Actinomycetes bacterium (assembly GCA_963766725.1). GTDB lineage: Bacteria > Actinomycetota > Thermoleophilia > Gaiellales > Gaiellaceae > DATEOR01. Next base: position 168,269 of record CAVYBK010000004.1, on the reverse strand, counting down.
CTCCGCGTGCACCTTGGAGACGAGCGGACAGGTGGCGTCGATGGCGCGGAGCCCGCGGAAGCGCGCGCTGTGGCGCACCGCCGGCGAGACGCCGTGCGCCGAGAAGACGACGTTGCTCCCCCGCGGCACCTCCCCGACGTTGTCGACGAACACGGCTCCGCGCCGCTCGAGGTCGCGGACGACGTGCGCGTTGTGGACGATCTGCTTGCGGACGTAGACCGGCGCCCCGTGCAACTCGAGGGCCCGCTCCACGGTCTCGACTGCCCGCTCGACGCCGGCGCAATAGCCCCTTGGCGAGGCGAGGACCAGCCGCTTGACCACCGTCTTTCAGTGTAGTTACGGCCCGGCGGCGGCAGAGGGAGACCCGCCTTCTCGCCCGCCTGAAAGCGGAAAAGCCCGCCGCTCGGGGGGTAAGCGCGGCGGGCCTTCCCACAGTTGCTCACCGCGGCTCTACATGGCCAGGGACACATGCCGCGGTTCGCATCGCCCAGTGGCGGGGACGGTACAGCGGCTCTTCGGCTCTGCCAATAGGTCCTTCGGCCCATCTTTGCAATCGTGATTTCCTGCCCGCGGGCTCCTCGACGGGCGCGCGAACGGCACCTATCATCACGGTGCCCAGTGAGTCACCACAGTCGAGTCATCCTGCTCGAGGTCGTTCCGCTTTTCGTCCTCGCGGCGCTGTACCTCGGCGTCGCGCTCGCGCTTGCGCCCGAGCTTCTGCGGCGAGGCAGGCGGTTCTCCTGGCTCGGCCTCGGCATCTGGCTCGTCTTCGTGCTCATCGGCGGGACCGCCGCGGTGATCGCGGCCGAGAAGCTGACGAACGAGGACTTCCTCGCGTCCGTCGACGAGTGGGCTGTCTTCGGCCTCACCCTGCTTGCCTACCTGCCGGCCGCGATCTTCGTCTGGCGCTGGGACGAGCGGCATCTCCTGATCTCGGCTGCGCCGCGTGTCGTCGAGGCGGAGATGGAGGCGTCGGAGCGCCGCCGCGAGGCCGAGTCCATCTCGCGGCTCTCGACCGCGCTCGCGCAGGCGGGGAGCGGGCGCGAGGCTGCAAACCGGCTCTTCGACGAGCTCGAGAGCGTCCTCGAGGTGACCAGGATGATGATCGCGACCGTGGACGAGGACGCGGGCGTGGCGGCCGGCTACGTCGCGCGCGGGATCGACGAGGCCTGGTGGCAGACCGTCGTGCTCGACCTCGAGACGGCTCGGAGTGCGGTCGTGGCGGTCGCCCGCGAGCGCAACTCGCTCGTCGTCTTCGACGTCAAGACCTCCCCGCAGGTGAACCAGGAGCTCGCAGCGCGCGTGGGCGCGCACAGCGCAGCCTTCGTCCCCCTCCTCGCCGACGGCCGCGTGACCGCCGTCCTCGCGGTCGCGAGCGAGAAGCCGCGCCTCTTCACGCCGTCCGAGACCGAGCTCATGCAGGACCTCGCCAACGAGACCGCGCTCGCCCTGGGTCACGCCTCGTCTCGCGACGCGCTCCAGGAGGCCCTCGCGCGGGAGCGCCTTGTCGGGGAGATCTCGAGGCGCGTGCGCTCCGAGCTCGACCTCGACGCGGTGCTCAGCGTCGCCGTCAAGGAGGTCGGGATGGCGCTCGACCTCTCGCGCGCGTTCATCCGGCTCGGCGACCAGATCGAAGAGGCGCCCGTCCGCGCCGAATGGGACGCGCCCGGGGTCGAGACCATCGGCAACGCCGCCGGCCGCCTGCCCGTCTCCAACCTCGCCTCGCGCGAGCGGCGGACGGTGGCGATCGCCGACATCCTCACCGCGCCGGAGCTCGACGACTCGAGCCTCGGTGGGCGGGAGACGCTGGTCGAGCTCGGGACGCGCGCCGTGATCGCGACGCCGATCCTCGTCTTCGACCGGATGATCGGCATCTTCGCCCTCCACCGCGCCGAGCCGTCGGCCTGGAGCCCGCACGACGTCTCTGTCGCAGAGGCGGTCGCGCGCGAGATCGGGCTCGCCGTCCACACGGCTCAGCTGCTCCAGCAGAACGAGCGCCGCCTGCAGGAGCAGGCCGCGTTGCTCAAGGCCGGCCAGGTGCTCACCTCGGACCTCCGCTTCTCCTCGGTCATCCAGCGCCTCGTCACCGAGGTCGTCCAGCTGCTCGGCGCCGACGCCGCCGACTGCTGGGTCTTCGACGAGCGCCGGATGATGCTTCGCTGCGAGGCCGTGCTGGGCGTGCCGGAACGGAACGTCGGCCGCGAGATCGTCCCCCAGGGCACCTTCCAGCAGGTGCTCTCCACCGGTCGCCCGGTCCTCAAGCGCGATTTCGCACGCTCCGAGTCTCCGACGCCGACGGAGGATTACCGGGTGTTCGCCGAGGTCATGGACGCGCCGATCACCTGGCTGGGCGAGGTCCGCGGCGTGCTCGGCGTCTGCGCCCGGGAGGACGGCCGGTTCGACGAGAAGGACCTCGAGCTCCTCGACACCTTCGCCCGCCTCGCGTCCCTCGCGCTTCACAATGCCGAGAGCTTCGGCGAGCGCGAGCGCCAGGCCCAGGTGCAGCGGGGCTTCTACCGGATTGCCGAGGTGCTCGGCTCGACGCTCTCCCTCGGCGAGACCCTCGACGCGCTCGCTCAGGCCGCGTGCGATGCGCTCGGCGGCACGTCGGCTCTCGTGCTCGAGCCGAGCGGCGACCGGCTCATGCTCTCCGGTTCGCACGAGCTTCCTCCGGACCTGCGCCGAGGGCTCGCGGCGGGCCTCGCCGGCGACGTCTCGCCGCTTCGCGCCGCCGCCGAGGAGGGGCGCATCCTCTCAGCGTCCTCGCTCGAAGGCGACGACCGCTTCAAGGAGAGCGCGCGAAAGCTCCTGACCGACGAGGGATACCGGTCGCTGATCGCCGCACCGGTGATCGGCGCGCAGGGGCAGAAGCACGCCGTCGTCGTCCTCTTCCGCGAGGAACGGAGCTTCTCCGACGACGACCTCGCGCTCGCGCGGCACCTCACCGGAGCGGCGCGCGGCGCCCTCGAGCGCGCCGAGCTCTTCGAGGGCGAGCGGCGGGCGCACACCTTCTCGCAGCGCCTCGCCGACATCGGCGGCCTCCTCGCCACGAAGCTCGACCCGGTTGCGGCGTTCGAGGAGGTCGTCCGCGAGGCGCCGGCTCTCCTCGACGCCGACGCAGCGGTTCTGCGCCTGCTCGAGAACGACGACCTCGTCGTCCGCGCAGCCTCGGGCCCGGGCACGCAGGGGATCCGCAACATGCGCTCGAGCTCGGCCGGCGGAGCGGTCGGGATCGCGGCGCAGTCACGGGCTCCGCACACCGTCTCGGATGCGCGGGAGACGCCGCGGTTCGCGCACGAAGACCCGTTGCTCGCGAACGGGATGATCTCCTGCGTCGCCGTCCCGATGCTCCTCCACGGAGGCGGCCTGAGCGGCGTGCTCACGGTCTACGACTCCGCCGTGCGGACCTGGCGCGAGGACGAAGTCCAGGCGCTCGCGGCACTCGCCGCGACTGCGTCGGCGGTCTTCTCGAGCGCCGAGCTCTACCAGCGCGTCGCCGAGGAGAAGGAGCGGAGCGAGGCGATCCTCGCCAACATCGCCGACGGCATCGTCGCCGTCGACCGCGACGGAAGCATCGTCCTCTGGAACGCGACCGCCGAGCAGATCAGCGGCGTGCCGGCCGAGGAAGCGCTCGGCCGCCGCGTGTCGAAGGTCCTGCAGCGCGATCTCGCGGCGGAGGACGGCGCGCCTCCCGGCGAGCGGACGCTCTCGATCCAGCGCGGCGACAAGGAGGTCTGGCTCTCGCTCAGCGAGGCGGTCATGCTCGACGCCGAGCGGGGCCGTCGCCGGCCGCGTCTTCGCCTTCCGCGATGTTTCCAGCGAGCGCGTCGTCGAGCAGATGAAGTCGGACTTCGTCGCCACGGTCTCGCACGAGCTCCGCACGCCGCTCACCTCCATCTACGGCTTCGCGGAGACGCTCATGCGCGGCGACGTCGAGTTCTCGGACGCCGAGCGCACGACCTTCCTCGGCTACATCGCCTCCGAGTCGGGTCGTCTCATCAACATCGTCGACGACCTGCTGAGCGTCGCCCGCCTCGAGACCGGCACGCTGCGGCTGAACATCGAGGAGATCGACATCGGCTCGGTTGCAGGCGAGGTCGTCGCGCGGATGCAAGAGCACGCCGAGCGCTGGGAGTTCGAGCTCGAGGTCCCGAGCGCGGGCGTCGTCGTCGAGGCGGACCGCGAGAAGCTCTCGCAGGTCCTCCTCAACCTCGTCGACAACGCGGTCAAGTTCTCACCGGAGGGAGGCCGCATCTCGATCTCGGCGCGGCGGCGTCCGGAGAGCGCGGAGGTGCGAGTCTCCGATCAGGGCGTCGGCATCCCCCGCGCGGACCAGCAGCGCATCTTCTCGAAGTTCTTCCGCGCCGAGAGCACCGGGGTCGGCGTGCACGGGACGGGGCTCGGCCTCTTCCTGGCGCGCGGGCTACTTGTGGCGATGGGCGGGAGGATCTGGGTCGAGTCGAAGGAGGGCCAGGGCTCCACGTTCGTCTTCGAGCTTCCCGCGGCGGCGAGCGGCGTGGTCGAGCAGGCTCCGGAGAAGGTGACGGCCTGATGGCGCTGACCGTGCTCGTGATCGACGACGAGGATCCGATCCGGCTTCTCTGCCGGGTCAACCTCGAGGCCGAGGGGGCGAGCGTGCTCGAGGCGGAGAACGGCCATGTCGGGCTCGAGCTCGCGAGAGAGGAGCGGCCGGACGCGATCCTCCTCGACGTGATGATGCCGGGCCTCGACGGCTGGACGGTCGCCGAGCGGCTCCTCGAGGACGAGGCGACGCGCCGCATCCCGATCATCTTCCTGACCGCTCGCGCGGACGTGCGCGACCGGGCTCGCGGCCTCGGTACGGGCGGGCTCGACTACATCACGAAGCCGTTCAACCCGGTGGACCTCGCGGCTCACGTCGAGGAGGTCGTCGACGCGGTCAAGCGCGGCGAGCGCGAGGAGCTCCGCGCCGAGAAGCTCTCCGAGCTCAGGGATCTCCTCGGAATGACTTGAAGGCCCTCGGGCCGTCTGGGCGAGCACGATGGCGGCGAGCACCATGAGGCCGCCGACCAGCTGTTCCGGCGAGATCTTCTCGCCGAGCCAGGCGTAGGCGACGAGACCGGCCAGCACCGGTTCCACCATCGCGACGACGGTTGCGCGCGTCGCGGGGATGTGGCGGAGCGCCGTGACCATGCAGATGAACGGCACGACCGTCCCGAGCACGACGATGTAGGCGATCAAGAGCCAGACCGGGAGGCTCTCGTCCTCCAGCCGGCCGAGCAGCGAGGCGTCGCTCGTCAGCACATCGTCCGGGAAGCTCCACCACGGTTGCACCACCGCCCAGAAGAGCGCGGCGAAGGCGAAGCCCCAGGCGAGGAGCGAGTAGACGTCGCGCCCGCCGCGGACGCTGTGCTCGGCCATGAGGATGTAGAGGGCATAGGCGAAGGCGCCGGCGAGCGCCGCGGCCACTCCAACGCCGTCGAGCGTCCCGCCGCCGCTCCAGATCTCTGCGACGAGCGTGAGCCCGCCGAAGGCCAGCGCGAGCGCGTACCAGAGCCTCCGTCGTACGGGCTCGTGGACGAAGAAGCGCGCCCAGAGCGCGACCAGCACGGGGGCGAGGTACTGAATGACGAGCGCGATCCCGATGTCGAGGTGCGTGATCGCCGTGAAGTAGAAGAAGTGGACGAAGGCGAGCCCGCAGATCCCGAAGATGGCGAGGTAGCCGAGCTCCCGGCGCGTGACGCGAAGCGTGCGCGGCGCGAAGATCGCCACGCCCGCGAAGAGGAGGATCGCGGCGCCGGTCCCGCGCACCTCGGCCAGCCGGAGCGCCGAGAGCCCGCCGGAGTCGACCACGATCTTGGCGACGGTCGCGTTCACGGACCAGAGTGCGATCGCCGCGAGGACGAGCGCGTATCCGAGTGCGGGCCGGCGGTGCGAGGTGGGATCCTCGGAGCGCTCCGGGACGTTGAGTGGGGCATCGACCACGGCGGCGGAGGTTATCCGGGCGGTAGGCGCTCTACACTTGGGAGGCGCGGGACGTAGCGCAGCCTGGTAGCGCGCCTGCTTTGGGAGCAGGAGGCCGCCGGTTCGAATCCGGCCGTCCCGACTCGAGGGTTAGCCACGCCGCGGTTCTGGTAGACCTCCGGACATGCGCTACCGGAAGCTCGGCGACTTCGGCGTCAAGGTCTCGGAGATCTCCCTCGGCTCGTGGCTCACCTACGGGGGCTCCGTCGAGGACGAACGGGCGATCGCCTGCGTCCACCGGGCCTTCGAGCTCGGCGTCAACTTCTTCGACACGGCCAACGTCTACCGGCGCGGAGCTGCCGAGGAGGTCACCGGGCCGCGCGCTCAAGGGAATCCCGCGCGACGACTACTTCCTGGCCACGAAGGTCTACTTCCCGATGGGCGACGGGCCGAACGACCGCGGGCTCTCGCGGAAGCACATCATGGAGCAGTGCCACGCCTCCCTGAAGCGGCTCGGCACGGACTACGTCGATCTCTACCAGTGCCACCGCGCCGACGCGGACACGCCGCTCGAGGAGACGCTGCGCGCGCTCGACGACCTCGTCACCCAGGGCAAGGTGCTCTACGTCGGCGTCTCCGAGTGGTCGGCGCAGAGGATTCAGGAGGCGCGGCGCATCCAGGCCGAGCTCAACCTCGACCCGCTCGCCTCGAACCAGCCGGAGTACTCGATGCTGCAGCGGAAGATCGAGGAGGACGTGCTCCCGGTCTCCAAGGGGCTCGGCATCGGCCAGGTCGTGTGGTCGCCGCTTGCCCAGGGCGTGCTCGCCGGAAAGTACAAGCCCGGTGAGCAGCCGGCCGAAGGCACGCGGGCCGCGACTCCCGGCGACCAGGACATGATGTCGCGCTTCATGCGCGACGACGTCCTCGAGGCGGTGCAGAACCTGCGCCCGGTCGCGGACGATCTCGGCATCACGATGGCCCAGCTCGCGCTCGCCTGGGTCCTGCGGGAGCCCGGAGTCTCGAGCGCCATCGTCGGCGCCTCGCGCCCCGAGCAGGTGGACGACAACGTCGCGGCGAGCGGCGTCGAGCTCGGCGACGACGTCCTGCAGCGGATCGACGAGATCCTCGGCGGCGTCCTGGTCGCGGCGCCGACCGGCGACTAGCTAGAACAGCCGGAGAAGCAGCGAGCCGAGCAGGAAGAGCCAGAGCACGGCGAGAACGACCGCGAGCGCGGTGGCGACGAAGTTCGTCGCCTCACGCGGGTTCCCGTGCTTGGTCGCCCGCCAGCCGACGAAACCGAAGACGAGCGCGCCGAGCGCGGTGATGGTCGTGATCGGGAGGAGCGAGTCGGCGAGGACGATCGAGGCGAGCCAGGTGAAGGCTCCCGCCGCACCCAGCCACGCGAACAGGCTCGCGGCGCGAGTGTCGTCCTCAAGCGCACGGTCCAGCTCCCACACGCTCTGACTGTAGGACGGGGTTTGCCCTCATCGGGTCCCCCGAAAGGGGGAGCTACAAGTCCTTGCGGTTGAAGGCCCAGAGCCCGATCGCGGCGAGAACGGCGAAATATCCGACGACGTACGGGTAGAGCCACGCGCCGGCCGGCTGCGCGCCGCCGAACGGCCCGAGCGAGAGCGCGACCTTCGTGAAGCCGGCCGTGTCGGCCGTGATCCGGTTGAGCGCGTCCTGGTAGAGCGCCTCGAAGGGGAGAGCCCACGAGGCCACGTTCGCGATCGTGTTCAGGCTGTCGGAGTTCAGGGCCTCGCCGATCTGGCCCAGCAGGCCGGCGACGAGGCCGGCCCCGAAGACCATGAAGATGGCGATGCCGTTCGCGATCGCCGAGAGCACGATCGAGCCGAAGAGCGAGATGGCGACGATGACCGCGATCGCCACGGCGAGCTCGATCGCCGGGAGGAAGATCTGGTCGGGCCACCAGCCCGTCACCCAGTGCGTGATGAGGAGCGACGCCGTGTACACGAGGATGACGTAGACCGCGCAGACGACGGCCGCGGCTCCGAATCGACCCGCCAGGAGCGCTGCACGGCCGACGGGGCGAACGACGAGCGGCTGCAGCAGCCCGCGCTCCGCGTCTCCCCTGACGACGGCATGGGTCAGGAAGATCGCCAGCACCGTCCCGAGGAAGAGAACCGCGAAGATCGAGAGCCCGAAGAGCGTCGCGCTGAAGAGCACCTGCGTGTCGACGAGCGCGTTCTCGGCGCCGTTGCCGATGGACTCGGTCGCGTTGGGATCGATCGACTGGTACGCCTTGTAGACGCCGAATCCGTACAGCCCGAGGAAGGCGGCGGTGAGGACGAGGACGACCGGGAAGACGCGGCGGCGGACGCTCTCCCGCATCGCGTAGCCCGCGACGATCACCGCGCCCCTCAAGTCGTCTCCCCCTCGACCGCCTCGAGGTAGATCTCCTCGAGCGTCGTCTCGAGAACGCGGACGCCGTAGACCTTCTGCCCGGCGGCGACGAGCTCGGACACGATTCTCGGCGCGTCCTCCCGCCGCGCGGACTCGAAGAGCTGGGTGCCCTGGTCCGTGTCCACCTCGACGCCCCGCGGCCGGGCCAGCTCCTCGGTGCGGCCCGCCGCGACGACCAAGCCCTTCGAGAGGATGACGACGCGGTCGCAGACGAGCTCGACCTCGCTCAGGAGGTGCGAGTTGAGGAGCACCGACACGCCGCGGCGCCGCAGCTCCTCGAGGAGACGGCGAACGGTTCGGCGGCCGACCGGGTCGAGCGCGCTCGTCGGCTCGTCGAGGAAGAGCAGGCGCGGGTTGCCGACGAGCGACTGCGCGATGCCGAGGCGCTGCTGCATGCCCTTCGACATGTCCTCGACCTTGCGCGACCTCGCCTCGGTCAGGCCGACGAGGTCGAGAAGCTCGGCGCGCTCGGCCTCGCCGCCGTCCGAGCCCGCCAAGCCGCTGGTGGAGCGCGAGGAGCTCGTCGGCCTTGTACCACCCCGGGAAGCGGAAGAGCTCCGCGAGGTAGCCGAGCGAGGCGCGCGCGGCCGCCGACCCCGCCGGGGCGCCCGCGACCTCGGCCGTGCCGGCGCTCGCGCGCACGAGCCCGCAGGCGATCTTCACGAGGGTGGACTTGCCGGCGCCGTTCGGGCCGAGGAGCCCGACGAGCTCTCCCTCGCCGACCTCGAGGTCGACGCCGCCGAGCGCGGTCACGTTCCCGTAGCGCTTCGCGAGACCCTGTGCGCGGAACGCGGCCACGCGGCGAGTCTACGCACGACCTTCCGGGGCGCGCCCCGTCAATCCTCGCGCTGAACGTCCTCGAGGAGCCGCTCGAAGTCGGGGCCTTCGAACTCCACGACCGCGCGGTCGTACTTCTCCATGCCCCAGCCCCAGAAGTCGAAGTCGATGTCGGAGACGCTGTCCTGGATGGACGCCCAGAGCGTCCAGCCGTACTTCGACATGAGGCCCCACAGGCGGGCGCGGGCGACCTTGTTCGCGAGCGGCCGGCCGTAGTAGTGGGCGACGAGCTCGTCGAGCTGCTCGAGCGCGAGGTTCGACTCGCTCCAGACGTTGCCGAGCTCGAAGCAGGCGTCGTTGTTGCCGGAGTACTCGTAGTCGATGAGACGGAACCCGTCGCCGACGTCGATGAAGTTCTCGGCGAGAAGGTCGTTGTTGCATGGCACCGTGCCCTCGTCCCGGACCGCCATCGCCTGCTCGATCCGCCGCACGTGCGACTCGTAGTCGAGATAGCCGTCCGGCAGGCGGAAGCCGCGCTCCTGGACGAGGCCGAGGTAGCGCTTCTGGATCAGGAACATGTTGAAGTCGTCGCGGAACCGGCGCGCTCCGTGCAGCTGTCGGCACGCGGCGGCGACCCAGTCGAGCCGGTCGCCGCGGCGCAGGTCCTCCGCGGTCTGCGTCTGGCCCTCGATGAACTCGAGCACGAGGACTCCGCGCTCGGGGAGGTACGCGATCACCTTGGCGCCGACCCCTGCTTCGGCCGCCGACACGGTGTTCTCGTGCTCGTTCTCCCGGTCGATTGCGAGGAGCCCCGCGTCCTTCGCGGACACGCGGACGACGTACGCCCCGCCCTCGGTCTCGACCTTGTAGTTCGTGTTCGTGAGGCCGCCGGCGAGCTCGGACACGGCGTGCGCGCCTTGCAGCTCGGGGACGAGCTCGAGGACTTCGTCGATCTGTGCGCCGCCGCCTTCCACGTGGCGTAGGTTTCTATCGCATGGAGCGGGCGAGGGTGGTTGTCATCGGCGGCGGGGTCACCGGAACGAGCGTCGCCTATCACCTGGCCAAGGCGGGCTGGAGCGACGTCCTCCTCCTGGAAAAGGGCGAGCTGACGAGCGGCTCGACCTGCCACGCGGCCGGGCTCGTCACCCAGTTCAACCCCTCGCCGACGATGATGCGCTTCCGTCGCTACAGCGTGGAGCTCTACCGCGAGCTCGGCGTCTTCGAGACCGTCGGGAGCCTGCGGATCGCGTCGAGCCCCGAGAGCCTGAAGGAGCTCCAGCGAGGGGCGAGCCGGGCGCGCGCGATCGGGCTCGACGTCGAGGTCGTCGGGCCGGAAGAGGCGGTGCGCCTCATGCCTGCGGCGTCGAAGGAGTCCCTCTACGGCGCGGTCTGGATCCCCGACGACGGCGCCGTCGACCCGCACACCGCCACCCATGCGCTCGCGGCTGCGGCCCGGGAGCTCGGCGCGCGCATCCGGACCGGGACCCGGGTGACCGGGATCGAGCTCGGTCCGGGGCGGGAGGTGCGCGCCGTCCACACGGAGGACGGCCGGATCGAGACGGAGTGCGTAGTGAACGCCTGCGGCATCTGGGCCCCTCAGGTCGCGGCGATGGTGGGCGCCTTCACGCCCTCCATCCCCGTCGACCATCAGCACATCGCCCTAGCCGCGGTGGACGGCCACGAGCTTCCGCGCGAGATGCCCTGCTTCCGCGACACCGACAACCTGGTCTACGGGCGCAGCGAAGCCGGTGGAATGCTCTTCGGCGGCTACGAGGGCGACCCCGTCTCGCGCTGGGAGGACGGCGTTCCGTGGGAGCACGGGAGCCGGTCGCTTCCTCCGGACGAGGAGCGCTTCCGGCCGCTCTGGCAAGGCGCGATCCGCCGCTTCCCCTTCCTGAACGACGCGGGCATGGTGAAGCTCGTCTGCCATCCCGACGCGATGACGCCCGACGGCAACCCGCTCCTCGGCCCGATGCCGGGGGTCCCGGGATTCTGGATGGCGGCCGGCCTGTCGCTGAACGGCTTCGGCGGAGCCGGCGGAATGGGGAAGACCGCTGCGGAGCTCATCACGTCCGGCGAGTCGGAGCTCGACGTCCAGGGCTACCGGCCCTGGCGCTTCGGCGGCCCGTACCGCGACCCCGACTTCGCGACCGCCGCCGCGCGTGAGGTCTACCGCTACTACTACCGCCTTCGTTATCCGCTCGACACGGACGAGTGGGGGAGGCCGCAGCGGCTCAGCCCGCTGCACGGGCGCCTCCAGGAGCTGGGCGCGGTCTTCGGCACGAAGAACGGCTGGGAGCGGGCCGACTACTTCCGTCCCGGCCAGTCCTGGCGGCGCGCGGGCGCCGATCAGCGCGAGTTCGGCTGGACGGCTCCGCCGTATCTCGACCTCGTCGCGGAGGAGCATCGCGCGTTCCGCGAGCGCGTCGGGATCATCGACATGACGTCGTTCGGAAAGATCGAGGTCTCGGGGCCGGGCGCGCTGGCGCTGCTCGAACGCGTCGCCGACAACCGAATCGACCGCCCGGCTGGTTCAGTCGTCTACACGCAGTTCCTGAACGACGGGGGCGGGATCGTCTCCGACCTCACCGTCACGCGCCTTGGCGAGGAGCGGTTCCGCGTGGTCACGGGAGCGGGCGCCGTCGATTCCGATCTCGGGTGGCTTCGGCTCAACGTCCGTCCCGGCGACGCACCGGTGGAGATCCGCGACGAGACGGACGAGGTCGCCGTGATCGGCCTCTGGGGGCCCGAGGCGCGCACGGTGCTGCAGGCCGTCACGGAGGACGACGTCTCCTCCGAGGCGCTGCCGTTCCGCCGTGCGACGCAGATCGCGCTCGACGGAATCCCGGTCCTGGCGCAGCGGATCACGTACGTCGGCGAGCTCGGCTTCGAGCTCTACGTCGCGCGTGAGGAGGCCGTGCAGGTGTGGGACCGCCTGATGGCTGCCGGCGAGCAGCACGGGATCGCGCCGGGCGGCTATCGCGTCCTCGACTCGCTTCGCCTCGAGAAGGGCTACCGCTACTTCGGCACCGACCTCACGGCGGGCGACGACCCGCTCGAAGCCGGCCTCGATTTCTGCGTCTCCTGGGAGAAGGACTTCAACGGCCGTGCCGCGCTCGACGGCAAGGAGCCGGCCCGGCGGTTGCGGACGCTCCTCGTCGGGAGCGACGACTACGCGACGGTCTACGGCGGCGAGGCGATCCACCTGAACGGCGCCGTGGTCGGCCGGGTGCGAAGCGCGGGCTACGGCTTCACGGTCGGCCGCAACGTCGCCCTCGGCTACCTTCCCGCCGGGCTCGAGGAGGGGGCAGAGGTCGGCGTCGAGGTCTTCGGGGAGATCGTCCCGGCCGAGATTGCGCCTGATGTGCTCTACGACCCCGAGAACGAGCGCGTCCGTGCCTAGTTGCGGGGGTCCCCCGCGGTCGGGAGAATCGGAGGCCTGATGGCCTGGGAGCTCGCGACCTTCTCTGCCGACCTCCTGCGGGAGCCCGAGGCGATCGACGGAGTCGAGGTGGAGATCGTCCCGCCGGGCTCACCCGTACGCGTGACCCACGTGCTCGACGCGGTCGAGCCGCGTATCCGGGCCGACGAGCGTGCCGCGTTTCCCAGCGAGGGCCGCGCGGGCGAGGGGCGGACGAACCGGCTCGACGGCGTCGTCGTCCTCTCGTGCCTCGACTTCCCCGGCGAGGAGCGGCCACTCCACGAGCAGGAGTCGATCGTCGATCTCGGCGGGCCGGGCGCCGCGCTCACGCCTTTCGCCGACATGACTGTGGTCGTCCTCACGTTCTCTGCGCGCGAAGGCGGCCACGTGGAGATCGACGCGCGGGCCCGCCAGACGGCGCTCTCCGTCGCGGAGGAGATCGCCCGCGGGACCCTCGATGCGGAGCCGGACGAGGTCGAGCGCTTCGAGCTCGGCCCGGCCGAGGAGAGCCTGCCGGCGGTCGCGGCTCTGATCCAGGTCTCCGATCTCGGCCCCCTCTACATCCAGTACGTCTACGGCGCGCCGGCCGGCGAGGCGGGCCTGCCGCGTGCGGTCGATCCCGCCGAGGTGCTCGACGGCGCGGTCACCTGCGGCGAGTACCACTGGGCCGCCATGCGGAACCCGACCTGGTTCTTCCAGCGCAACGAGCTCATCCGCACGCTCTACCGCGAGCACGGGAAGACGCTGCGCTTCGCCGGCGTCGTCCTCATGCGCGGCTACGAGCAGAGCGCAGCCGACAAGCAGAGCGCGGCCGAGCGGGCAGCGGCGGTCGCGGGCGAGCTCGGCGCCGACGGCGTCGTCATCACGACGGACGCGGGCGGCAACTCGCACACCGACGTCATGCTCACGTGCCGCGCCTGTGAGCAGGCCGGCATCCGTACGACTGTCGTCCTCGCCGAGGAGACCGATCCCCAGTCGACGAAGCCCATCCTGACGGACTGGGTGCGCGAGGCGGACTCGATCGTCTCGACCGGGAACGTCGAGGAGCTCGTCGAAGCGTGGACGCCTGAGCGCGTGCTGGGCGGCGACCTTCTCCTGGACGGCACGCCTGCGGCCGAGGCGGGCCCGATCCCGGTGAGGAACTACCTCGGTGCTGCCAACCAGATGGGGCAGCTGGCCCTGAGCGCGAGGACCGAATGAAGGCCGTCCACTACCTGAACCAGTTCTTCGCCGGCATGGGCGGGGAGGAGCAGGCCGAGACGCCGCCGACCCGGCTCGACGGCGCGGTCGGGCCCGGGCGAGGGCTGGCCGCGGCGCTCGAGGGCGTGGAGATCGTGGCGACGCTCGCCTGCGGCGACGACTACTTCGCCGAGCACGAGGACCAGGCCCTCGCGGCCCTCCTCGAGATGCTGGCGGAGATCGAGCCCGACGTCCTCGTCGCGGGGCCTGCCTTCGGCTCGGGCCGGTACGGCTACGCCTGCGCGCGCCTCGCGGCGGCGGCGGCCGAGCGGGGGATCCCTGCCGTCGCAGCGATGCACGAAGAAAACCCGGGGGTGAGCGAGGCCGGCGCGGCCTACGTCGTACCGACCGCCGTGAACGTGGCCGGGATGCGCGATGCGCTCCCGCGTCTCGGCGCGCTTGCCTCGGCGCTCGCGTCGGGGCGGGAGATCGGGTCGGCCGAAGACGAGGGTTATCTCGCTCGCGGCTTCCGGCGGAACTACGTCGCCGAGAAGACCGGCGCCGAGCGCGCAGTCGAGCTCCTGCTCGCAAAGCTCGAGGGCGAGACGCGCACGGAGGTCGCCGGCGACATGGATCGCGTGGAGCCGCCGCCTCCGGTCGCGGATCTCTCGTCCGCGCTGGTCGCGCTCGTGACCGAGGCCGGCTGCGTCCCCCAGGGGAATCCCGACCACCTCCAGTCGGTGCGCGCGCAGGGCTGGTTCCGCTACGACCTCGAAGGCGCCGACACGCTTGCCTCCGGGCGCTACGAATCGGTACACGGCGGCTTCGACGTCACGCTGGCGAACGAGGATCCGAACCGGCTGGTCCCGCTCGACACGGTGCGCGGCCTCGAGCGGGCCGGGCGGGTGGGCCGCGTGCACGAGTCGCTCTACACGACGACGGGGAACGGAACGCCTGTCGTCGTCGCGACGAGATTCGGGCAGGAGATCGCCGGCGAGCTGCGCGACGCCGGCGTGCAGGCCGTACTCCTCTCCGGCACCTGAGGGACGGGCACGCGCTGCGGGGCAGTGCTGGCGAAGGAGATCGAGCGGGCGGGAATACCGGCGGTCTACGTGACGTCTTTGCCCACAGTGGCGACGATGATCGGAGCGAACCGGATCGTGCGCGGCCCGGCGATCACGCATCCGTTCGGCCTGGACGAAGACGAGCGCCGGCGGATCGTGGAGCGGGCGCTCGCCATGCTCGAGGCCGACGTCGAGCCGAGCACGGTCTGGGAGGTCGAGGAATGAAGCCTTCTACTGGGGCCACCCCACGCCTCCACCCGCTCCGAGCGTATCGCCTGGAAGCGCGCGTGTGGCGCGCGGAATGCGCGGCAAGCGACACGAGAGAGCGCCGACTTTGAGCGCAGCGATCCACGGCTGCAGCCTCATTCTCGCGCACGCGCCCGACCTTGTCCGCCATGGCTCGAAGCCGACGCGCGAGGACGCCGCGGACGCGATCAAGCCCGCGCTTCGCACCTTCGAGGACGCGCTCGGCTATCCGCCGCACCAGGTGTTCATCGGGAACCTCGCGCCCGATGCGCTCTGGGGGATCGAGCGCCCATGGTGGAAAAACGCTGCGGAGCCGAACGCCGCAGGCCCCTACGGCGTCTTCGTCGACCAGGACGCGCTCTATGCGCAGATGGAGGCGGCCGACCAGTTCCAGCTCCTCCATCTCGACGGGCGCGAAGCCTCGAACGGCGCGCTTCCGCTCTACCGAAACGGCAGCCGTGCCGGAGTCATGGACCGAGCGCACGAGCTCGACGAGAGCCTCTCGGCCGGCGTGCTCCTCGAGAACCTCGCCTGCAAGGCGACCGGCGCGCTCGCGCTCGAGCACCTCCTGAGCCACACCGGCTTCCCGGCCGAGGACCTCGCCTACGCGATCGGCTGCGGCGAGGAGGCGGTGGGCGACCGCTACCAGCGCGGGGGCGGCAACCTCGGCAAGGCGATCGCCGAGCAGGCCGGGTGCGTGAACGCCTCCGGCTCCGACGTCAAGGCTTTCTGCGCAGGGCCGATCCATGCCCTCGTTGTCGCGGCCTCGCTCGTCAGCTCGGGCGTCTACGAGCACGTCGCCGTCGTCGCGGGCGGCTCGCTCGCCAAGCTGGGCATGAAGTTCGCCGGCGCCCTCCGGAACGAGGTGCCCGTCCTCGAGGACGTCCTCGCCGGGCTCGCCATCCTCGTCGGCCCGGCCGGGAACGGCGCGCCCACGATCCGCCTCGACGCCGTCGGCCGGCACCGCGTCGGCTCCGGCTCCGCCCAGCAGGCCGTCCTCGAAGACCTCGTCGTCGAGCCCCTCGCCCGCCTCGGCCGCGGGATCCTGGACGTCGAGCGCTACGCGACCGAGCTGCACGACCCCGAGATCACCGAGCCCGCGGGCGCCGGCAACGTTCCGCAGCGGAACTACAGGCTTATCGGCGCGCTCGCGGTCAAGCGCGGCGAGCTCGAGCGCGCGAAGCTGGACGACTTCGAGCGCGAGCGCGGCCTGCCCGGCTTCTCGCCGACGCAGGGCCACGTCGCCTCGGCCGTGCCGTGGCTCCCGCACGGGATCGAGGCGCTCCGCTCCGGCGAGATCGGCTCGACGATGCTCGTTGCCAAGGGGTCACTCTTCCTCGGCCGCATGACCGAGCTGGCCGACGGCATGTCAGTCTTACTGGAGCCAGGAAAGGAGTGAGGATGCCGGTCGACGCGACACCGGAGACCTACAAGGAGCTCACGAGCGAGGGAAGCGTGTTCGTCGACTTCTGGGGCCCGCGCTGCCAGCCGTGTCTCGCGATGATGCCGACGATCAAGGACCTGGAGGAGGAGGCCGGCGGCGCCGTTCGCGTCGTCAAGGTCGACTCGACCCAGAACCGCGACGTCTGCCGCGAGCTTCGCGTCTTCGGGCTGCCCACGTACATTTTGATGCGCGACGGCGAGGAGCTGGAGCGGCTATCCGGCGAGGTGTCGAAGCAGCAGGTGGAGGAGGCATTCTCGACGCTGAAAGGAGGTGGCGCTGCATGAAGCTCGACGGCAAGAAGGTGATTGCGCTCGGCGAGCGGGACGGCGTGCCCGGCCCCGCGATCGCAGAGTGCGTGCGCTCGGCGGGAGCCGAGCCGATCTTCGTCGAGACGGAGTGCTTCGTCTGAACGGCTGCAGGCGCCATGGACCCGGAGAACCAGGATCGGATCAAGAGCCTGGTCGACGAGCACGGGGCCGACGACGTGGTGGTGGTGCTCGGCGCCGCGGATCTCGAGGCACTCGAGGTCGCGGCCGAGACCCTCACCGTCGGAGACCCGGCGTACGTGGGTTCACTGGCAGGAGTCCAGTTGGGGCTCCCCGTCGTTCACATCCTCGAAGAGGACGTCAAGGAGCAGGTCGACCCGGAGGTCTACGACGAGCAGGTCGGACTGCTCGAGATGACGCTCGACGTCGACCAGGTCAGGCGCGCCGCGGAGAAGTTCCCCGGACGGAACGGAGGCTGACGTGCCGGTTCGTTGGCTAGCGGGAGCCCTCATGTTCGCCGCAGCGGTCGCCGCCGCAGTGGCGGCGCTTATCTTCTTCATCGGGATCTTCGGTGACGAAGGCGTGGCGGGCTGGGGCTGGGCGGTCGCCATAGCGCTCGCGGCGGGCGCGGTCGCGGCGCTCGTGTGGGGTGCACGCATCTGGAGACGGAGGCGCTACTAGGCGTAGCGAAAGCAATCGGTCGTGTGGTCGTTCACGAGGCCGCACGCCTGCATGAACGCGTAGCAGACCGTCGGCCCGACGAAGCGGAAACCGCGGCGCTTGAGCTCCTTGCTCATCGCCTTCGACTCCTCGGTCTCTGCGGGAATCTCCGACAGGGTCTTCCACCTGTTCACCTTGGGCTCGCCGCCGACGAAGCTCCAGACGAGGTCGCCGAGGCTCCCGACCTCGAGGACGGCCTGCGCATTCGCGATCGCGGACTCGATCTTCAACCGGTTCCGGACGATGCCCGCGTCGCCCATCAGCCGCTCGACGTCGCGCGGCCCGAAGCGCGCCACCTTCTCGGCGTCGAAGCCGGCGAAGGCGGCGCGGTAACCCTCTCGCTTGTGCAGGATCGTCGACCACGAAAGCCCTGCCTGCGCGCCTTCGAGCACGAGCATCTCGAAGAGGTGCCGCTCGTCCCGCGACGGGACGCCCCATTCCTCGTCGTGGTAGGCGACGTAGAGCGGGTCGCCTTCGGGAACCCAGGCGCAGCGCGCGTCAGGCATCGCCGTGACTGTATCCCGCGTCCTCTTCTGCCATGAAGCGGACGAAGAAGTACGCGAGCAGGCCGAAAAAGACGATCGCTTCGCTCACCGCCATGAGCGTCCCGCCGATCTGCTGGTCCTCCAGCGGCTCGAGGCCCCAGAGGCGCGGCGCCTGGACGTACGTGTCGTAGAGCGGGGAGGGGAGGAGTGCGAACAGGAGCCCGAGCGGGCTCGCGAGGACGAAGGCGGCGAAGAGATACGCGGCCTTGCCGCCGGACGGGAGGTGCCAAGGCTCGTCCTGGAAGACCGGCCACCAGAGGCAGAGGCCGACGGCCACGTAGCTCAGGTGCTCCAGGTCGAGGAGAAGGCGGTTGTCGAGGGCGGCCTCGTAGGCGAATGGGACGTGCCAGAAGGCGTACGTCGCGAGCCAGAGCGGCAGGGCGACGAGCGGGCGCGTCAGCGTGCGCGCGACGCTGGTCCGCGCGACCCACCCGGCCACCCAGGGGCCGAGCCCGAGTACGAGGAGCGCGGGCGTCCACTCGGCGAGGACGACGTTCTGGAGGAGGTGGGCGGAAACGAGGTAGTGGACCGCGACCGTGGCCACTGGGCTGGCCACCGCGACGAAGGCGAGAACGAGGCCGGAGAAGAAGAGCGCTGACCGGAGAAGAGAGGGCCGATCCTTCCGCGCCGCGAGGACGTAGGCGACGCCGAGCCCCACGAGCACGGCGACCTCCTCCCAGGCCGGGTACCAGCTCGAGGCGGGCGGCGTCGTGGCCAGGAGCACCGCTTCAGGCTAACGGCCATGGGGCTGGTTTCAGCCACTTCGGGATGAGATAGTCGCCCGATGCGGAAGGTCGGAGTCGACGAGCTCATCCTCGGTGCGAGGCCCCGGGCGGGCAATGAGCCGCTCGGCTCGGAATGGGTCGATGTCCTTCGCGGGATTCCGCTTTTCGCGCCGCTCTCGAAGCGGCACGTGAAGCGGATCGCGAATCTCGCGCGCCCCCGCCGCTTCGCCGCCAGCTCGGCCATCGTTCGCAAGGGCCAGCGGGGAGAGACCTTCTTCGTCATTCTCGACGGAGAGGCAACGCTCAATCTTCCGGGAGGAAGGAGCGCCACGCTCGGGGCAGGAGACTTCTTCGGAGAGCTCGCGCTTCTCGATGGCGGCCCCCGCACGGCCACGATTCTCGCCAAGACCTCCGTGCTGACGATGGCGATCGCGCGACGGTCCTTCCTCAAGCTCGTCAAGGGCGATTCCGAACTCGCCCTCGGTCTGCTCAAGGTCATGGCGGAGCGCCTGCGCGAAGCCGACCAGGCACGCGTCGCCTAGCAGAGTCGTTCGCTACGCTGGCCTGGCCCCGCGGGCGTAGCTCAACGGTAGAGCCCCAGCCTTCCAAGCTGGTGACGAGGGTTCGATTCCCTTCGCCCGCTTTGGCACTACTAAGCCGAAACCCGCCTAAGAAAGCGGGTTTCGGCGTCCTTGGTGTCCCTCGACGAACGGCCCGAAGTCCCAGGCGCTGACAAGGTGCGATACTCAAACAGGTGCCCGAAGAACGCTCGGCCATCCAATCGTTTCTGATCGCCGACATTCGCGGCTACACGCGTTTCACCGAGGAGTACGGCGACGAGGCAGCTGCGCGCCTCGCCGCGAAGTTCAAGGACATCATCCAGGAGATCGTCGACACTCGGACAGGCCGCGTGGTCGAGATCCGGGGCGACGAGGCTTTGACCGTCTTCGAGTCGGCCCGGCAGGCGATTCGAGCCGCGATGGACATGCAGCGCGTCTTTGTTGAAGAGACCGATGCCGACCTCGACCTCCCGCTCAGAGTGGGCATCGGGATCGACTCCGGCGAGGCAGTCGACATGGGCGACGGCTCCTACCGCGGCGGAGCGCTGAACATCGCGGCGCGACTCTGTGCGCTGGCGCACGGCGACGAGGTGCTCGTGAGCGAGGGGACGACGCGCCTCGCTGGGCGGCTCGGCGGGATGCGCTACGTCGACCGCGGCCTAATGCGGCTCAAGGGGATCGACGAAAACGTGCGCGCATTCCGGGTCGCATGGGAGGACGAGAAGGACGACTCTCGCTCAGTCTTCATGTTCTTCACCAACAGCAGTCGGCTCGCGCCGAAGTTGATCGCGATCGCCGTGCTCGCCGCCGCATTGACCGCCGGTCTCGTCGTCTGGCTGACAGGCGGCGGAACGGACGAGAGCAACGCGAGCCCCGCAGGTTCCCCCGGCACAGAAACCCAACCGACGACGAGTGCGCCAAGCGGAGGAACCACGAGCGGGACTGGAACGACCGAGGAAGAGGTGGCGGCCACGCTCGACGCGATCGTCCCGGCAGCCCTCTGGGCCGACTGTCAGGTGCAGACGGTGCCCGATCCGAATGCGGTCGAGACGGCCGTCTGCCTCCCGGCGCAGAACACGGGAAAGTTCGCGCCTGACCGCTGGCAAGTGTCGCTGTACCCGGATGGCAAGACCGTGGGTGCCGCGTACGACGCGGCGCTCGCCGAAGCAGGGGTTCCCAAAAACTCAGGGACGTGCTCCCGCCTGTCCTGGACCGGGGAGGCGCCCTGGGAGCACGGGCCGGGCCAGCCAGGTGGTCGCCTCTTCTGCTACTTCAGCGGCGAAAACGCGGTCATCGTATGGACGCATCTGCGCCTCGACCAACCAACCCACCGTGACATCCTCGCCGTGGCGATGGAGGGCGGAAGCGATCACGCTCGACTCTTCCGCTGGTGGAACCCGCGCCACCACCTGATCGGCAAGGCGCAGTAGATGAGAGAGCGCGGCCGCTCGACTACTGACCAACCGTAGGGGCGTTGTCGGCACGATTCGCACGTCTCGCTCTGCTGCATGAGAAAGGCCCCGTAAACCGGGGCCTTTCTCTCTTCGTACCCGGGACGCCGCTTCGGCGCAGGGGCTACGGACTGGTGAACTCCACCAGGTCCGCGCAGAAGTCGCGCCCTTCGAGGTCGTTGCGACCGGTGGAGTCGCGCACGACCCGGAACGAGTCGGGGACCTCGATGTCGTCGCTGGGGTCACCGGGAGTGCCGTTGTAGTCGATGTCGAAGGCGAACCGGAACTGGCCGGGGTCTCGGAGCACGAGCTTGCCGTTGGTGTCATAAAAGCGGGAGCCGCCGGAGGCAAAGGTGGTGATGGTGATGGTGCCGTCGCCGTTGTTGACGATCGTGTGGTCCCTGCTGTTGGCGGTGAAGACGTTGGTGTAGGTGCCGTCATTCTCCAGGTTGGTGGTCACGATGGTGCCGCGCACGCTCTCCCGGTAGTACGGGAACGCTGATGAGCCGCGCTGGTTGAACACGAAGTTGCCCGAGACGTCCCCGCTGTCCTGGGCCTGGGTCCCGTCGCAGTCGTAGACGTCACTGGTGAAGACGTCGTGGAAGTGGCCCTTGTCGATCGGTTTGGCGGTGGCCGGTGTGGTGGCGAGCACGCTGCCCGTGATCGCCAGCCCGGCGATCAGTAGCGCGGAACGTCCCCTCATGGTCCCTCCTTGGTGACCCCTACCTTGGTGGACCGACGGCCGGCCGGACCATACTCCTGAGCGGATTCGATTCCCATCGCCCGCTTTCGCCTCGCCCGCCCCGTACGTTAGGTTGCCTCCGTGTCCCGCTACGACTGGCTTCTCTTCCTGCACGTCGCATCGGCGTTCGCGCTCGTCGCGGCGCTCGTCCTCTACACCGTGCTGATCGCCGTCGTCTGGAACAAGGACGTACCGACCGACGTTGCGAGGCTCTTCCGCATCTCGAAGGTGGGTGACGTGCTGATCGCCGTCGGCTCCATCGGCGTCCTCGTCTTCGGCATCTGGCTCGCCATCGACGCGGACGGCTACGAGGTATGGGATGGCTGGGTGATCGCTGCGCTCGTTCTCTGGTTCGTCATGGGCGCGTTCGGGTCGCGGACGGGGAAGATCTACAACGCCGCGCGCGATCGGGCGAGAAGCCTCGCGCGGGAGGGGAACAACGCGCCGAACGCCGAGCTCCGCACGCTCGTCCAGGACCGCCGCGGCCTCTGGTTCCACACGGGCGGCGTCATCGTCGTCCTTCTCCTCCTCATCGACATGATCTTCAAGCCGGGAGCGTGACGATGCTGGCCGCGATTCGACCCGACAGCTGGAATTACGCGCTCTTCGTGCACGTGCTCGGCGCGATGATCCTCGTCGGCGCCCTCGTGACCGCCGGTACGGCGCAGGTGCTCTCATGGAGGCCCGGAGGAGACGCTGCTGCTTACGCGCGCCTCGCCTTCCGGACGCTTCTCTTCGTCGGCGTCCCGGCCTGGTTCGTCATGCGAATCGGGGCAGAGTGGATCTACTCGAAGGAGAAGTGGGCCGACGTCCCCAACGAGCCGGACTGGCTCGGCGTCGGCTACATCACGGCGGACCTCGGCGGGATCCTTCTGCTCGTCTCGGTCGTATTGGCCGGGTTCGGCGCCCGCCGGCTTGCCCGGACCGACGGTGGCTCGACGATCCTCGCCAGGTCGGCGGGCGTTATCGCGCTGGTCGTCCTCGCGCTGTACCTCGTCGCCCTCTGGGCGATGACCGCGAAGCCCGGCTAGGGACTGTTACGCCTTGATGAAGGCCGGCGCGAGTGCAATCTCGCCGGGCTGAGCGCGCGTATCTCTCCCTGAACAAACGAGCGCAGTACCGGCCGGGCCTGCGTCTCCCTTGGAGACAGGAGGCCAACATGAAGATCCCCAGATTCGCGCTACTCGCACTGGCCGCGCTCGCCCTCGGCATCGCTGCCGCGGGATGCGGCGGGAGCAGCTCGTCCAGCGCGGCGCCCGCGAGCGGCACGAACGCGTCGAGCGGCTCGTCGGGGCCGTACGGCTATGGAGGCGGTGGCGGCTCCTCGAGCTCGTCGTCGTCCGCGGTCACCGTCAAGACCGCGAGCTCGCCACTCGGAACGATCCTCGTCGACCAGGACGGGAAGACGCTCTACCTCTTCGAGGCGGACAGCATGAACAAGAGCAACTGCAGCGGCGGCTGCCTCGCCCTCTGGCCGGCCGTGATGGCCAACGGCAAGGCGACTGCGGGCAGCGGAGTCTCCGCCGGGATGATCGGAACCGCAACGGGTTCCTCCCAGGTGACATACGCCGGACACCCCCTCTACTGGTTCTCGGGGGACACGGCGGCCGGTGACACGAACGGCGAGGGCCTGACCGACTTCGGCGGCGCGTGGTACGCGGTCTCGCCGGCCGGCAAGGCCGTCGTGGGGCAGGGCTCCTAACCGCATCGCCTGGACGGGCCGGGCGTCCGCCGTGAGGCTTCGTCCGGCTCGTCCTTCAGGCTTGCCGGCATGGCGACCGATCCCGCCACCGAGCGGGTCGTCTACATCAGGCCGCGCACGATCCTCCAGGTGCTCGGAATCGTCCTGGCGACGCTCGCGATCATCGCGTTCGTCTACCTGGCCTGGCACATCGTCACGTGGATTCTCGTCGCGGCCTTTCTTGCGCTCGCGCTCAACCCCGCGGTCGAGCACATCGAGCGCCGGGGGCTGAAACGGGGCTACGCGGCGGCAATCGTCTTCGTCCTCGCGCTCGCCGCACTCGTCGGGCTGGGATTCCTCGTTTTGCCTCCCCTGGTCAGACAGGTCTCGGACTTCATCGACGCCGTCCCGGACCTCGTCGACGACCTGGTCGCCGGCCGCGGCCAGCTCGGCTTCCTCCAGCGCGACTACCACATCGTCGATCGCATCCGGGCTGCAATCGAAGAGAACGGCGCCGGGAGCCTCCTCGGCGTCACCGCGCCGGCGCTCGCCGTGGCCCAGAGTGTCTTCTCCATCATCATCGGGTCGGTCGCGATCGCCTTTCTGACCTTCTTCATGCTCCTCGACGGGCCGAGAATGGTCGAGCGGTTCTACGTCTTCCTTCCCGAGAGCGCGCGTCCGCGCTGGCAGCGGGTGGGACACGAGATCTATCGAACGGTCGGCGGCTACGTGACCGGCAACGTGGTGATCAGCGTCATCGCCGGCGTCGCCGCGGCGATTGTCCTCTTCGCGCTCGGGAGCAAATACTCGGTCGCGCTCGCGGTCGTCGTCGCCATCCTGGACCTCGTGCCGCTCGCCGGAGCCACCATGGCCGCCGTGATCGTCTCCACGGTCGTCTTCGTCGAGCTTGGCTGGGTGAAGGGCGTGATCATCATCGTCTTCTTCCTGCTCTACCAGCAGCTCGAGAATCATGTCCTACAGCCCGTCATCTACGGGAGGACCGTGCGGCTCTCGCCGCTCGTCGTTCTCATCTCCGTCCTGATCGGCGCGGAGCTGGCCGGCATCCTCGGCGCGCTGGCCGCGATTCCCGTGGCGGGCATCGTCCAGGCGGTGGGCCGGGAGTTCCTTCGCTACCGCTCCGAGAGCGCGCCCGCGCCTCCGTAGTCACGACCTCAAAAGGGGGATTTGCACCGAGTTTTCGCGTGCCTACGCTTCGTGCGAAAGGAGCGACAGCATGGCAGCAACTCTCAGCCATGCGGCCGGGCAAGAACGATATGAAGTGCGCGAGATTCTCGAAGGCCAGGCGTTGGGCCACGAGGTCCGCCACGAATGCCGGGACTATGTCCAGGCAGTCGAGTTTGCGTTCGAATTCCTGCAGCGGCGCGATCCAGACCGCGAGGGAGTCGTTCATGCACTCGAAGTGGTGAAGGTAGACGGACGCCACCGCGAAACGGTCTGGTCGTACGACCACGAGCGTGAGCAGGGCCGCCTCGATCCCGTGCGCAAGTGGGGTTACGACGTCACGCGCAGCTGGAGCGGACCGGCTCGCCCCGTGGCGCGGCCCGCGTTCGGCCGCCTGCAGCAAAGACGCGCCTAAGTCTGGGGATCCGCGGGTAATTGGGCTCTACACTCCGCGGATCCGCCAGGCCTTGAGCGCAACCCCCGAGATAAACGAGTCCCCTCTGCGCGTGCTCGTCGCCGACGACGAGCCGCCGATCCGGCTGCTCTGCCAGGTGAACCTCGCGGTGGCCGGGATCGAGGTCCTGCAGGCCGCCGACGGCGAGGAGGCACTGGCGCTCGCCCGCTCGGAGGAGCCGGACCTCGTCCTTCTCGATCTGATGATGCCGAACGTGGACGGGTGGACGGTCGCCGAGGAGCTCGCGGCCGACGAGGGCACGCGGGACATCCCCATCGTTTTCCTGACGGCGCGGGCAACCACGAACGACCGCCGGCGCGCGGAGAAGCTCGGCGCGCTCGGTTACGTGTTGAAGCCTTTCGACCCCGTACGGCTCGCACCGCTCGTCGCCGGAGTGGTCACGCGCTGCTCGCGAGGGGAGGCGGACGAGCTTCGCCGAGAGCGCCCGCCGGAGCTCTGGCCCGCGGACCTCGAGGGATGAAACCGTTGCCGCGGCGTTCGCGGCGACGTACCATGCGACCCCCAGGGGCTGGCGAGCAAAGGAGCCGAGACGAGGGGGCGTAGCTTCTCATCGCTGTTGCGGTCGTCGACCGCTCTCGGCTGGGCTGCCGCTTTCCTCGCCCCGGCCCTCATCTCGTCGCTGGACGCGCTCTCGAACCGGCCGAGCTACCAGCTCGCGGGCTTTCTCTACCTGCTTGCGGTGTCGCTTGCCGCGTACCTCGGCGGCTTCGCAGCCGGCCTGGTCGCGACGGTGCTCGCGACGCTTGGGCTCGACTACTTCTTCACGCCGCCGCGGCACGACTTCATCCCCGCAAACGGGGACCAGGTTGCCGGCGTCGGACTCTTCTTCGTGGTCGCGATCCTCATCTCGCAGCTCTTCGAGCGCCGTCGCCAGGTTCAGCAGCAGGCGGAGGCGGCCACCGCCGGGGCGAACCGGCTTCAAGCGGTCACCGCACGGCTGGCGGAGGCGGTCACCCCGCAGCAGGTGCTCGACGCCATCGTCACCCAGGGAGTCGAGGCTGCCGAAGCGCGAGCGGGCGCCATCGGGCTCCTCGCGGCCGACGGCGAGACGATCGAGATCGTGGCGCAGCGGGGCTACGAGCAGAACATCTTCGTGGGCTGGGAGTCGTTCCCGCTGTCGAGCGACACGCCGATGGGCAAGGCGATCCGCGAGGAGACGCCGTTCTTCTTCAGCACCTCGGCCGAACGCAACGCGGCTTTCGAGACGATGGCGAGGATCGACGGCCCGAGCCACGCGCTCGCGATCCTTCCCCTCGTCGTCGAAGGACGTGCGATCGGCGCCATCGCGTTCACCTTCCCGACGGAGATCGAGTTCGACGCCGAGCGCCGCGCGCTGAAGGCAACCCTGGCTCAGCAGGCGGCGCAGGCGATCGACCGCGTCCGCCTCTACGAGGCCGAGCGCGCGCTGCGGCAGCGGATGACCTTTCTCGCGGACGCGAGCGAGCTTCTCGGCTCGTCGCTCGACTACGAGACGACACTCGCCCAGCTCGCGCGCCTCGCGGTCCCCGAGATGGCGACCTGGTGCTCGGTGGACATACTCGCGCCGGACGGCTCGATCCAGCGGCTCGCCGTCGCGCACGAGGACCCCGATCGTGTCGCGTGGGCCGAGCGGCTGGGGGAGGAGTACCCGCCCGACCCCGACCAGCCGATGGGCGTCCCGAACGTCATCCGGACGATGACGGCCGAGTTCGTCTCGGAGATCACGGACGAGCTCCTCGTCGAGGCTGCGCAGGGTGACGAGCGCCTGCTCGAGATCGTCCGCGAGCTCGGGCTGCGCTCCGCCATCACCGTCCCGCTCGTCGCGCGCGGCCGGGCGCTCGGCGCGCTCTCCCTCATCCGCGACGACACCGCGCCGCGCTACACGGAGCTCGACCTCGACCTCGCCTCGGAGCTCGCGCGGCGGGCCGCCTCCGCCGTGGACAACGCGGGTCTCTACCGCGAGGCCGAGCGCCGAGGCGACGCTTCGCGCGCGCTGGCCCACGTGGACGACGGCGTCGTCCTCCTCGATGAAGAGGGCGCGGTCGTCTCGATCAACCCGGCGGCGGCCCGGATCCTGGCCGTGGACGAAGCCACGGTCGTGGGCGAGACGGCGCTCGGGTCGATCGGAGGCTGGAGCGAGATCGAGGACAATGCGCGGCCCGACCAAGGGGGGACGCGCGGCCCGGTGACGCTGCCTCTCGTCCTGAGCGACGGCAGCGAGCGCTGGGTCTCGGTCTCCGGGGTGGATTTCGGCGACGGCGCCGTCTATGCCCTCCGCGACGTCACGGAGGAGCGGCTCCTCGAGCGAACCCGCAGCGATTTCGTCGCCACGGCGTCCCACGAGCTGAGGACGCCGCTCGCGGCCGTGCTCGGCGCCGTCAAGACGCTGCGGCGCGAGGACGTTTCCTTCGACCCCGACCAGCGCGAGATGCTCATGGACATGATCGACCGCGAGGCCGAGCGCCTCTCCGGGATCGTCGGACAGATCCTCCTTACCGGCCAGCTAGACGCCGGCCGCCTGCCGCTCGAGCACGAGCGGTTCGACCCGGTCGCGCTGACGAGGAGCGTCGTCGACTCGGCCGAGCTTCACCTGCCGAGCGGCATCGAGCTCCGCGTGCGGGCCGCCGAGGACGTGCCGGCCGTGGCCGGCGACGAGAACCAGCTTCGCCAGGTGATCTCGAACCTCGTCGACAACGCGATCAAGTACTCGCCGCAGGGCGGAGACGTCGAGCTGCGCCTGCACCGGAACGGTCAGTTCGCGCGGATCGAAGTCGCCGACTCCGGGCTCGGCATCCCGCGAGACGAGCACCATCGGATCTTCGAGAAGTTCTACCGCCTCGACCCCGCCCTCACCCGAGGGGTGAACGGCACGGGTCTCGGCCTCTACATCAGCAAGGAGCTGGTCGAGCGCATGAACGGCCGCATCTCCGTCGACTCCGAGCCCGGGCGAGGCTCGACGTTCGTCGTCGAGGTGCCGTTGGCCATCTGAGCCGCAGCCAGGACAGCCGCGATCGCCATCCCGGTGAGCGGCCAGAGGAGGTAGGACGCCTGGAAAACGCGGCCGAGGAAGAGGAGCAGGAAGATCGAGGCCGCGAACCCGGCGGCGCCGACCCACGGCTGGCGCGAGCGCAATTGGCTCCGGACGAGCCAGAGCGTGACGGGCAGCCAGACGAGCAGCGCGAGGAGTCCGAAGGGATACGCCGCGTCTCGGTCGTGGAGGACATCGAGGCGGACGAGGAGCGCTGCGAGCCCGTAGCCGATGATCCGGTAGTCACCGGTCCCGTAGCCGATCGTGTCCGCCCAGAGCGCACTCGGGGAGGCGATGAGAAACGGTAGTGCGCCCGCCACGACGACTCCGGCGAACACGCCCGCCGCGCGCCCGAAGCTTTGGCGCCCGCCTCGGCTCGTGATCAGCATGGCGGCGAAGAACGGAATCGCCACGAGCGCGAACTGCTTCAGCAGGACCGCGGCCGCGAGGCAGGCCGCCGCGTAGACGAACCGCGACCGGCTCGCGAGCCCGAACGCGAGGACGAGGAAGAAGAGGCTCGGCGCATCCGCAGTCCCGAACCACGCCGCCTGCACGACGAGCGGGTTGGCCGCGAGCGCCGCGCCGACCGCCAGACGCACGGTCAGCGGCCCCGCGAAGGAGAGCGCCGCCGGGATCAGCCCGAGCGTCGCGAGCAGGACGAGGAAGCGGTAGTCGTCGAATGGTGCGGGGAGGAGCCGCCAACCCGCGGAGGTGACTGCCGTTCCAGGGAAGTAGGCGAAGTGGTCGAGCGCCTTGTGGTTGGGCTGTGGGCTGCCGTTGCGGCTGTAGAACCGGTCGACCCCCGTGCCGCGGTAGTCGTGGCCGTAAGGGGTTTGGCCGTCGAGGACGAGATCGCCGGCGACCTCGATCTGGTACGTGGAGTCGTTCGTGTAGAACCATTGCTCCGTCGAGTCGCGGAGCCCGGCCTGGACCAGGACGCCCGGAGCAACGAGCAGGCCCGTGACCAGGAACGTGACGACGAGGGCGCGCCTCGCGGTCCACCGCTCGCGCGCGTACGCGACGGCGACGACGAGGACGAGGCCCGCGGCGACAGCCGCGAACTTGAGGAGCCCCGGGTTCCAGCGCCCCTGAGCGAGCGCCACGAAGGAACCGAGCACGCCGTGCGGCTCAACTGTTCCCGTGTGGAACACCCAGCCGTCCTCGCCGATCCTCGCGATGTTGATGAGCACGAGCAGTCCGAGCGCGGCGAGAAGCGGCGCGGGATGGACGATGCGGGGTCGCGGCAGCCGAAGGACTTCCGCGGCGCCCATGGGAGCCGCGGCGGGGACCGACCGGGGGGATGGCGCCAGTTCCACGGAGTTTCGGGACAAGGTACGACGCCGTTCGGCCGGAACCTTCCCGGTCGCGAGCGATGCCGGTCGTTGTAAGGTCCCCCGGACCGGGACCTTGGCTCGACAGAGAGGGGAACCATGAATCGAAAGGCATGCTTTGCCTTGCTTGCGCTCGCCACATGCGTGGTCGGGCTTTTCGCCGCTGCGCCGGCCGGCGCGATCATCGGTGGCGAGCGGGACACGGTGCACACGAGCGTGGGCCTCGTCCGCTTCACGACGGCGGACGGACGGTTCCGCTGCTCGGGCACGCTGATCTCACCGACCGTCGTGCTGACGGCCGGCCACTGCACGGAGGGACCGGCGACCGGCGTCTACGTGTCGTTCGACACCGACCTCGCGCTGGATCCGCTCGCTCCGAACATCACGCCTGAGGAGAAGGCGAACCGTGAGGCGCACTACATCACAGGCACCGCTCACCCCGATCCGGGCTGGACGGGCAAGCTCTCATTCGCGAAGCAGCACGACCAGGGCGTCGTTGTTCTCGACGCGCCGGCCACGTCCAAGTGGCCCGACATCGTGCCTGCCCAGCTCCCGCCGGTCGGCTTCCTGAACCGGAACCAGGGGCAGCTCAAGAACGAGACGTTCACGCTCGTCGGCTACGGCGTGGACATCGGTGAGAAGAAGGCGCAGATCGTGATCCGCGAGCGCCGCTCGACGACCTCCTACCTCAAGAACATCGGGAGCGAGGTCGTGACATTCCAGATCAACGACCGCGACTCGAAGGCCGGAGGCGGCTCGTGCTTCGGCGATTCCGGCGGCGCCGTCTTCTGGGGCCCGTATGTCCTCGGCGATGCGTCCTACGTCAACTCCCTGACCTGCAACGCGACGGGGAGCTACCAGCGGGACGACACCACCTACTCCAGGAACTTCCTCAACCAGTTCCTGCCGTAGGAATCGCCTGACCGGAAACGAAAAGCCCCCGGCAACGGGGGCTTTTCTCTGCTGGAGGTATGCCTGCTCTCAGGCTCGAGGGTCGGTCGCTCGGGCGATGTCCTCTTCCTCCTCGTGCTTGCGTACGACCTGGAATCGATCGCCCTCGGAGACGACGTCTTCGATCTCGGGAATCGCGTGACCCGGCAGGATCGCGAAGAGCACGGGATCGGTGCGGATCTGTTCGTACTCTGACTCCGTGAGCGAGATCGCCGCGGTGCAGTCGGCGTCTCCGCATTCGCAGATGAAGTCGATCATGTCGAGGCCGGCGCGTTCGCCGACCTCTTCGACACGTTCGTTGACTTCGCGGAAGAGAGCTTCGTTGCGGGCAAGCCGGTCCTTGCGCCTTTCGCTTCGCTCCTCGGCGGTCAACCGACGTCTTCCTTGGTGACGATCAAGAAGCGGTCCTCCTCTTCGACGATGCGCTCTCCGTCGAGGCGGGGATGGCCTGGGGCGATCACGAACCACTGGTTGTCGGAGCGCACAATTTCGTACTCCTGGGGCGTCAGATCGATCCGCGCTATGCATGTCTCGTCGATGCACTCGCACAGGAAAGGGATCGACTGATCTGGTTCGACGATGCCCTCGACTCGTTCGCGCAGACCTTCGTTGGCGGTCCGAAAGAGCTTCTCGTTCTCGACGAACCGGTCTTCGCGAGCTGTCGTCATTGCAGCCTCATCCCCGGTGCCCCGTAGCCGAAAACGGGAGGGTCAACCAGAGCTCTGTTGGTATTCGACGATCAAATATCCATCCCGGGCCGTGAGCACCTGGATACCCGTCTCGTCGCTGTGGTCGGAGTTGACCAGGTAGTGGCCCGGATGCCCCATCGCCACCTCGTAGTCCGCTCGCGAGACGAGAATCGCCTCGATGCAGCTCTCGTCGCCGCATTCGCAGAGAAGCTCGCGTGGCTCGTCGTCGAACCAGGAATCCGAGAGCCCGTTGATGCGCTCGTTGACCCCACGGATAAGGAGGGAGTTCCTCACGGCCCGCTCAGGCGTGGCCACATTCGCCTCCGGATGCCGGATCGAAGCTTTGGTATCCTCTGATCGAAACAAGACAAAAACAACGCGACAGCAACATCACGACAGAAATCGTACGACACTTTTAGCCGCTATGTCAACCGATGAGAACTCGAAGCCCTGGCGTTTCGTCACCAACCACACCCAGGTGCTTCTCTGCATCGCCCGTGACCCGGACGCGCGCTTGCGGGACATTGCCGAGACGGTCGGGATCACGGAGCGAGCCGTGCAGCGAATCGTCGCCGACCTCATCGAAAGCGACTTCGTGACTCGTGAGCGAGTCGGACGACGAAGCCGCTACAGGCTCAACCGCGAAGCCAGGATGCGTCACCCGGCGCAGTACGAGCACGAGATCGGCGAGATGCTCGACCTTCTCGAGCTCGACGAGCCCGGCAAGGCCTAGGGGCCAGGTGCGCCCGGCAGGATTCGAACCTGCGACCCGCGGATTAGAAGTCCGCCGCTCTGTCCACTGAGCTACGGGCGCGTCGGGGAGGAACGTAGCACCCGGGCTACACTGCGTCTTGCATGGTGGCCGTAGCTCAGCTGGTAGAGCCCCGGGTTGTGGTCCCGGCTGTCGCGGGTTCGAGTCCCGTCGGTCACCCCTAACGCCGCCGGCCGCGGCGCAGCTCGAGCGCGCGCCGCACGTCTGACCAGGAGAGGAGCCCGACGAAGCGGTCGCCGTCGAGGACGAGCGCGCGCGAGAGGTCGCCCTCCGAGAACTCGGCCGCCGCGTCGAAGAGATCGTCGTCCTCGTGCACGACCGGGATCTTCTCGCGCGGGAGCATGCAGTCGCGCACCGTTCGTGTCTCCCACTCGCTGCGCGGCACCTCGGCGACGCAGCGGAGAGGGAAGAGCCCGACGACGTGGCCGTTGTCGGTGACGGGGTATGTCGCGTGGCGGGTCGTCCACGCGATGTCGTCCATGAACTCGCCGAGCGTGACGTCGGGCCTCGTCGTCACCGGATCGCGGACGACCACGTCTCGGACGCGCAGCCCACGGAGGGCCTGGCGGGCGAGCAGGGTGCGGTCCTCCGCCGCCGCAGCCTGCAGGAGGAACCAGCCGATGAAGGCGATCCAGATCCCGCTGTAGGCGCTTTGCCAGATGACGAGCGCGACGCCGCCGACGATGAAGAGGTAGCCGAAGCCGCGGCCGATGAGCGCCGCGACGTGGGTCGCCCAGCCGAGGTTGCCGCTCGCGCCCCAGAGGGCGGATCGAAGCACGCGGCCTCCGTCGAGCGGCAGCGCCGGCAGGAGATTGAAGACCAGCAGGGTGAGATTGATGTAGCCGAGCCACGCGGCGACGCCGTCTGCCACCTCCGGCAGGCTCGCCTTCCAGGCGAGGAGGACGAAGATCGCGCCGAGGACGAGCGAGACGAGCGGACCGGCGATCGCGATCCGGAACTCCGCCCCTGCACTCGGAAACATCCCTCGGAACTTGGCGACGCCGCCGAAGAGCCAGAGCGTGATGCCCTCGATCTCGACCCCTTCGCGCTTCGCCTCGAGCGCGTGCCCGAACTCGTGCATGAGCAGCGAGGTGAAGAAGAGGAGCGCGGCGACGATCGCCATGGCGATATAGGTGCGTTGGTCGTGGCCGGGGTTCGTGCTCGGAAAGATCCCGGTGGCGAGCGTCCACACGATCAACGCGAACACGATCGCCCAGCTCCAGTTCACGCCGAAGCGGATGCCGGCGATGCGGCCCAGCGTCAGGCTGTCGCGCATGGGACTACCGGTCCTTGCGGACCTGGCGTGCGATCTCGGTAGCGCGCTTCGCCACGATGGGCCCGTGCTTGCGAGCCTGCTTCGCGGCGTTTTCGATGATCTGCCGGCGCTGCTCCGGTGGGATGCGCTTCCAGCCCCGCTGGGCCTTCAACGCGAGTGCGACGAACTTCCACGTGGCCATCCACGCCATGTTCACACAACGGGCGAGCGGGCCGTCGGGTTCCGCCCGCGTCTAGATGATCCAGACGCGGGTACCAACCCTGACCAAGCGGAACAGTGATTCGGCATCACGCTTCTTCATCCGTATGCAGCCGTGGGAGATCGAGTACCCCACGGACGCGGGATTCGGAGTGCCGTGGATGCCCACCCCCGGGACGGAGAGACCCATCCAACGGGTCCCGAGTGGGTTTTCAGGACCTGGCGGGATCGGATCGAGGTCCTTCGCCCAGCTGGAGTCGGGCGGATACCACCAAGGACGGCGGTACTTGCTCACGATCCGAAACCGACCATGGGGTGTGGGCGTCCACGTCCCTCCGGTTGCAACCGTGAAGACGCGGAGGGGTCGAGCGCCCTTGTAGAAGTAAAGCCGGTGCGCGTCACGCCGAATGATGACGAGGCGGCGTGCCGCTCGAGCGTGGCCTGCCTCTCCCGTCGTCAGCCCTCCCGGCCCGTCCGCTCGCTCGCCGTCGAGGGACGCGAGGGTCGCTGGGCCCACAACGCCGTCGACCTCGAGAGCCGAATGGCGCTGGAAGCGACGGACCGCCGCGACGCTCAGGGCTCCGTAGCCGCCGTCGAGAGGACCCGGCGAGTACCCGTGCGAGCGCAGGAGGAACTGGGTCTCGGCGACGTCCCAGCCGTTATCCCCGAACATGAGGGTGCGCGTGCCGAGGCGATGGCGGCTGTACCGGCCGAGGGCCGCGCAGGTGACAGGCCCGGGAATGCCGTCCACGGTCAGTCGGTGCCGGCGCTGGAAGACGCGCACGGCGGCGATCGTGTGAGGGCCGATGACCCCGTCGATCGCGCCCGTGTAGAGGCCGCGACTCTTCAGCGCGACCTGCAGCGCGGCGACCCCTGAGCGAGTTCCGCCGGAGCTCGTGGGAGCGAATACGAGAGCCGCGATCGCTGTGATTCCGAGCACGCTCGCGCGGGCGGCGTGTCGCCGACGGCGACTCGCTGTCGGGGTGGTCACGGTTCGACCGACAACGCTCTGACGATCGATTGCTTGAGCTGGCGCTTCTCTTCGGACGAGACGTCGGTGGCGGTGAAGTAGCGCTGGACGTCATCGGCTGACGGCGGGAGCGAGAAATCCCTTGCCGGCGTCTCTCTCGAGCGCCCGCCTCAGGCTCGCGAGCCCGTCGGCGAACTCGACCTTCGCGCGCGCGAGGCCCCGCGTCCCCAGAGCGGCATGGGTCTGTTGGTCGCTTGCCGAGAGGAGGGCGCTTGCGGCATCGCGCATCGCCGCGCTCGCCGACTCGGAGCGGTCGGCCCGGTCCTTCTGCTGCTCGTAGTAGGTCTGCAGCCGATCGCGCTGGGCGCGCAGCACCTCGACGAGCTCCTCGAGCTCGTCGGCCCGCTCCTCAGCCAGAGCCAAGCGACGATCGAGCATTTGGGAGCTCGAGTGCGCGATGGCGTTCTCGCGCTCGAGCTCCTCGACCCGGACCCTCTGCTCGCTCGCGACGCGTGCGTAGTCCTGGCCGATATGGGTCTGCCTCTGCACCTCGGCGGTCAGCCCCGAGTTCGTCGTCCGCAGCCGGTCGAGCTCTGCGAGGACATCCCAGTCGGATTCATCCCGCTTGAGCGTCGCGGTGCCGTTCTCCAGCTGAACCCGAGCGTGCGGCTGCAGCAAGAGCAGTCGTCGTAGTTGCATGGTGGAACCCCCGTTTCGGCGAGTGGGCCTCGTCTGGAAATTCCAGCCCGCGCAGTGGAGGGGCGGGGGCTGCCTGCCGCAATGCCGCAGGAGACGCCTACGACGAGCGCGGGAACGCGTCCTTCGAGCCCTGAGCGCTTCTTTACCGATCGCTTACACCTTGGCGCTGCCCGACCGCGTTGCGAAGCTGTTACCGACGCGGGCTGGTCGGGTTACGCGCCGCTCGGAGAATCGCACACATGACCAAAGCACTCGCCGTCCTCATCGTCATCGCCGCGTTTCTCGCCGGATGCGACAAAGGGCCCCAGGACGCCGGCCCCGTTCCGACGGGGCGCGCATCCCATTCTTCGGTCACCGCCGGAGGCGAAGGCACCGTCTCGACGGGCGGAGCCACGTCGTCCGGCGAAGAGACGGCCGGCGCCACCCTCTGTAACGACGACGACATGGCGGTCAGGATCGTCGCCCAGGAAGGGGCCGCCGGCACCATCCGCACCGTCTGGGGAGTTCGAAACACGTCGCCCGAGCCGTGCGTCTCGAAGGGCTATCCCGGCATGGACTTCCACGCCGCGAGCGGCTGGCTCGACGCGCAGGTCCAGCGCGGAACCGGCTTCCCCGACATCGAGCAGGCGCCTTCGCAGATCACGATCGGAAACGGAAAGTCGCTCCACTTCATCAGCTACTGGAACGACGTGGACACTGCCGCCGGCCCGTGCGTCCAGTTCGACCGGGTCAAGGTGACGCTTCCGGACAACTTCACGTCGGCGGAGCACGCCGCCATCGGCTGCCTCAACCCCGAGTCGGTGCGCGTCGGGCCCGTCACGGACACTCCGCCTGCGTCCTGAGACCGCGGAAAGGCCGGTCGTCCGACCGGCCTTTCCTTACCCCGCCCGGCTCGACGCTGCGCTAGCCGCCCAGCATCGCCGCGAGCCCACTTACGCCGGTCGTGTCGAGGACGCGAAGGCGCTTGAGGGCGAACGGCCGCGATGCCGACTGCAGCGATCCCCAGTCCGTCGTCACCGCGAGCTTGTAGCCGGCCTTCTTCGCGAGTGCCTCGATCCGCCCGTCGTAGTCGCCGTACGGATAGGCGAGCCACGGAACGCGGTGGTCGAGCTTCCGCTCCAGCTTCTTGCGGGACTTGACGAGCTCGTCCATCGCACCCGCATTCGACAGCGAGGTCAGCGCCGCGTGCGAGACGGTGTGCGAGCCGATCTCGACGCCCCGCCCCTCGAACCGGCGGACCTGCTTCCAGCTGAGGAAGCTCCGGTCGTCGCCAGAGATCCGCTCGGTGATCAGATACGAGATCGCATGCATCCCGAAGCGCTCGATCACCGGGCTCGCGTAGCGGTAGACATCGCGATACCCGTCGTCGAAGGTGATCACGATCGGCTTCCGACGGAGATGGCTCCCGCACATCAGCGCGTTGAAGAGTGAGCGCTGGGTGATCGTGTGGTAGCCGTGGCGCTTCAGCCACCGCATCTGGCGGCGGAAGCCCTCGGGGCTGACCGTCAGCGCCTTGGTGGGCGCCGGGGTCGAGGACGTCACGTAGTCGATCCGGTGGTACATCAGGATCGGGACGGCGCGCTGACGGGTCGGCAACGGGCTCGGGAACCGGAGCGGACAGTTCGGAGCGTCGGCCCGAGCCTGTGCGGCCGCATCCTGCGAGAGGACGGTCGACGTGGCCGACGGGTTGGTCGCTGCAGCGCTCGCCTGCCGGCCGAGGGCGCAGGCAGTGAGAACGAGGGCCACGGCGGCGAGCGCGGCGCCGGCCCGGAGGTTGAGGTGGTGCGTGTTGGTAGCCATGCGGCCACCGTCCGCCCGGGCGCTAATCGCCTCCCAACGCCGCGCTAACGGCCGGGCAACAGGCCTATCCAGGCGGAAAGCAAGGTGCTACAAACCCCCTGTGGAATTCCGGATCCTCGGACCGCTCGAGGTTCTCGACGGGGGGGCGCCGGTTCGGCTGGCAGGCCGCAATCAGCGGGCACTGCTCGCGCTCCTGCTCCTCAACGCGGGCGAGGTCGTCTCCACGGACAGGCTCAGCGACGGGCTCTGGGGAGCGCAGCCTCCCAGGACTGCATCGGCATCCCTCCAGAACGCCGTCTCCCAGCTCCGAAAGCTCCTTGGGGCCGATCGCGTCGTGACGAAGCCGCCCGGCTACCTCGTGAGTCTGGCCGGCGACGACCTGGACACGGCGCGCGTCCTCGACCTTGTCGCAACCGCGCGAACCGCGGACGCCGAGGCCAGAGTCGCCGGGCTTCGGGAGGCGGAGTCCCTCTGGCATGGGCCGCCGCTCGCCGACTTCGCCTTCGACTCTTTCGCGCAGCCGGCGATCGCGCGGCTCGAGGAGCTGCGTCTGGGCGTAATCGAGGAGCGGATCGACGCCGAGCTCGAGCTCGGCCGCCACTCCGAAGCGATCGGTGAGCTCGAAGCGCTGCTCGCCGAGCAGCCTCTGCGGGAGCGACTCCGCTCCCAGTTGATGCTCGCCCTCTACCGGTCAGGGCGCCAGGCGGACGCCCTGCGCGTCTACCAGGAAGGCCGCCACGTCCTGCTCGAGCAACTGGGGATCGATCCGAGCCCGGCGCTGCAACGTCTCCACGGGTCGATTCTCCGGCAGGAGCGCTCGCTGGACACCGTCGCGGTCGAGCCGACCTCCGAGGAGAGCATGGAGGAGATCGCGGCCGCTCTCCTCAGCGGGCGGCTCGTGCCCGTCATAGGGATCGAGGTCACCGAGCTCGCGCACAGGCTCGCCGAGCGATTCCGGTTTCCCGCGGATGCCGGCGCGGAGCTCACACGCGTCGCGGAATACGTCGCCCTCATGAAGGGTTCGGGACCTCTCTACGACGAGCTCCACGAGCTCCTTTCGATGCGGGTTGCCCCGACGTCGGTGCATCGCTCGCTCGCGGCACTCGCAGCCGTTCTGCGTGAACGGGGAGCCGGGCACCAGCTGCTCGTCACCACCGGCTACGACCTCGCGCTCGAGCAAGCCCTCCTCGACGCGGGGGAGGAGTTCGATGTCGTCTCCTACCTCGCATCCGGGCGGGACGGCGGCAAGTTCTGCCACTTCGGCCCCGACGGGACCGCACGCGTCGTCGACGTGCCGAACCGGTACGCGACCGAGCTCGATCTCGGCCGCCGGACGGTCGTCCTGAAGCTGCACGGCAGCGTCGACCCTGGGCCCGAGCGGGCGTGGGAGAGCTTCGTCGTGACCGAGGACGACTACCTGGACTACCTGCCCGAGGGCGACCTCGCGAGCGCGATCCCCGTGGCCCTCGCGGCGCACCTACGGCGGAGCCACTTCCTGTTCCTCGGGTACGCGATGCAGGACTGGAACCTCCGCCTCGTGCTGAACCGGTTCTGGGGCGGGGCAACGCTGAGCTACCGCTCCTGGGCGGTCGCGCCAGGGATGCCTTCGCTGGAGCGGGCACTTTGGCGCCGACGTGACGTCGACGTGCTCAACCTCGGGCTCGAGGAGTTCGTGGACTCGCTCGTCCGCCGGCTCGGCGCGGATGTCGAGGCAGCACGGTGACAGACGAGGGCGCAGAGATCTCGAGCCCGTACAAGGGCCTCGCCGCCTTCGAGGACACCGAGCTCGACGCGCTCCTCTTCTTCGGCCGGGAACGCGACACGGACACGATCGCGGCCAACGTGATGGCCTCGCGCTTCACGGTCCTCTACGGACCGCTCGGCGTGGGGAAGAGCTCCGTGCTCAGAGCTGGCGTCGTCCGCAAGCTGCGCGCGGTCGCCTCGGACGCGGGAATCGTCATCAACGATTCCTGGGCCGACGATCCGGCGCGAGGGCTCGTCCTTGCAGTTGCGGAGCAGCTCGGCGTCGCGTCCCCGGACGGCGAGCTCCCGCTCGCGGACGGGCTTGCCGAGGCGACGAGCCGCTTCCACGGTGACGTGTACCTCGTCTTCGACCAGTTCGAAGAGCTCTTCGTCTACCCGAAGGCCGAGGGCTTCGCGGCCGCTCTTGCGGAGGTCGTCCGGGCGCCCCACCTGCGGGTCAACGTGTTGCTTGCCCTGAGGGAGGACGCGCTCGCCGAGCTCGACGTCTTCACGGGCCGGATTCCGAACGTCTTCGGCAACTACCTCTCGCTCGAGCGCCTGGACCGGGCGGCGGCCCGGCGCGCGATTCTCGGGCCGCTGGCCCGGTACAACGAGAACGGGCAGCGGGCGGTGGAGATCGAGCCCGAGCTCGTCGAAGCCGTGCTCGACGAGGTCGAGAGCGGGCGAGTCCGCCTCGGCGGCCCTCTCGGGGCGCTCCCGAACGACGGCACGCCGCGGATCGAGGCGCCCTATCTCCAGCTGGTGATGCAGGCGCTCTGGGAGGAGGAGCGCGACGCAGGATCCGACGTCCTCCGTCTCGAGACCTTCGATGCCCTCGGGCGCGCGGAAGCGATCGTACGGGCCCACCTCGACGACGCCATGGCAAGCCTGTCCGAGAGCGAGCGCGATGTCGCCGCGCGGATCTTCAACCACCTGGTGACGCCCTCCGGGACGAAGATCGCGCACGACGTGGGTGACCTCGCCGGCTACGCAGACGTTGGGGAGGCGAAGCTCGCGCTGGTCGTCCGGGCTCTGGGCGACCATCGGATTCTCCGGCCGGTGGACGGCCGCTGGGAGATCTTCCACGACGTCCTCGCCGACGCGGTGCTGGCGTGGCGGGCGCGCCACGAGGCCGACCGGGCGCTCGAGCGTGAGCGCGAGGAGGCGCGCCGCCGCCACGGGCGCCTGCTCGCCTTTCTTGTGGGGGCCCTGGTCGCTCTCGCCGCGATGGTGGCGGTCACCATCTACGCGCTGACGCAACGGTCGAATGCTCGAGAACAGGCGAGCATCGCCCGTCTCGAGGCACGGGCCGCGCAGGCGAACGCGCTGAGCGCGGAGGCCGGCATCCTCGTCCCCGTCACGCCGCCCGAGACCGATCCCGAGCTCGGCCTCCTGCTCGCCGCGGAGGCGGCGAAGCGCCTGCCGACGCATCGCGCCGCAGACACTCTTCGCCGGGCCTTGCTCGTGTCCCATGTCCGAGAGGTCCTCCCCGAACGGCGTGTGGTATCGGCCTCGTTCAGCCCGGACGGCGAGCGCGTCCTCGTGGCAACCCGCGGCGGTGCCGTCCGCGTGTATTCGAAGGACGCACGCGTCCGCCTCGGGGCCTTCCGGACAGGAGCTCCAGTAGTCGGTGCGTCGTTCAGCCCGGACGGCACCCAGATCCTCACCACCCTTCGCGGGGGACCTGCGACGACCTGGGACGCCGCGGGCGAGCGGATCTCATCGTTCGGTCCAGCGCCCACGTCCGCCTCTTTCGGTCGCGGTGGATCGCTCGTACTGACCGTGGGGGAAGGCAAGGCCCGGGTTTGGAAGGCGAGCGGGTCACCCGTCACGACGCTGCGTGCGCCTGATCCGATCACCGTGGCTTCCTTCGGCCCCGACGGCCGCCTCGTCGTCGCGTTCGGGGACGGGCCGAGGGCATGGGTCTTCGATGCGCGGAGCGGCCGGCAGGTCGCGGCGGTGAACCAGCACAGCAAGGTGACGAGCGCGACGATCGTTCCTCGCGGC
Organism: uncultured Actinomycetes bacterium; assembly: GCA_963766725.1. Lineage (GTDB taxonomy): Bacteria > Actinomycetota > Thermoleophilia > Gaiellales > Gaiellaceae > DATEOR01. The sequence goes on along the minus strand of CAVYBK010000004.1, from coordinate 127,981 downwards.
GCGGAGTTCGTCACGACGGGGGCCGATGGAACGGTCCGCGTCTGGTCTTTGAGCGCAGGAGGAGGGCTCCGGCGAGAGCTCAGCGGGCAAGGGGCGCTCACGGACGCTGCGGTGGCGCCCGACGGGCGCCTCATGGTGACGACGAGCACCGACACGACGGCAAGAGTCTGGGACGTGGTCTCGGGCGGCCTCCTCTCCGACCTGGTCGGACACAACAACCGCGTCACGGGCGTCGCGTTCAGCAGGGACGGCAGCGCCTTCGTCACCTGGAGCGCCGACGGAACGGCTCGGGTGTGGGATACGGGGCGCGGCGCGGCGCGCGTCATCCTTGCGGGACACGGCGATCCGGTCGCCAGCGCATCGTTCGACGCCTCCGGGGACACCGTGCTCACCACGACCGTCACCGGCACCGCTCGCCTCTGGGCGTCACGCGTCGACTCCGAGCTCGAGCCGGTCGCGAGCATCCCGACGCCGATCTCCGCCGCGGAGTTCAGCGATGAGGGGAACGCTGCGGCGGTCGCCGGCGGTCGTGGCATCGAAGTCCTGGACGCCGAGGGCAGGCAGGTCGCGTTGCTCGCCGCGCGGTCGGTCGCTGCTCTCGCCATCGACCCTTCCGGCTCGGCCGTCGCGGCCGCGGAAGGGCGCCGCGTGTCGATCTGGCGATTACCGGGCGACGAGCCCGTGGACGCCGTGGACGTCCCAGTGTCCCCAAGCGCACTCGCGCTCGACAGCGGCGCCTCCCAGCTTGCAGTCGGGTCGGTCGACGGGCAGGTCCGGATCTGGAAACCCGGGCAGGGCCCGCTCAGGACGCTCGCAGGGCCGGAACACGCAGTCACGAGCGTCGCTTTCAGTCCCGACGGTGAGCGCCTCGCGGCGGGGTTCGCAAACGGCGCGGTCGAAGCATGGCGCCTTTCCGACGGCCGAAGCCTCTACCGCACGTCGGAGCACATCCTTGGGACACCTGTTCTATCGGTCGACTTCAGCCGGACGGGCGACCGGCTCGTGACCGCCGGTGCCGACACGACCGCGCGCGTCTGGGACGCGGCAACGGGGCGGATGCTCTACACGCTGCGCGGCCACGCCTCGACCGTCAACGACGCGTCGTTCGATCCGAGTGGCCGCTGGGTCGTCACCGCCGGGCGATCGATTGCCGGCCTCTGGGACCGGGCCAGCCGGCAACGGCTCCTCTTTCTGCCGGGAGGCGAGGCCCACATGTTCGCGGCGTCGTTCGATCCGGCAGGGCTTCAGATCATCGCCGTCGGGGTCGACGGGAAGTTCCGCTCGTACTCATGCGAGGTGTGCGCCGGGATTCCCGGCCTGTTGCGCCTCGCCCAGCGGCGCCTCGAGGCGACAGGGCGCGAGCTCACCCCGGCCGAGCAGCGGCGCTATCTCGCGTTCACGACTCGGTGAGCCGCGAAGTCGCCTTCACCGAACGCGAGTCGATCGGGCCCTACGGGCAGCGGGGGACCGCCTGGCCCGGCAGGTGCGCCGGATGGCGGACGACGTACAGCCTCGGGTCGGCCGAAGTCGAGATCGCCATGACGCTCTACAAGACACACAAGCAAGCGTTGACCGCGCTTGCAGAGCCTGCCTTAGGCCCGGTTGAGAAACTCTCGAACGGTGCTCTTGTGCGCAAGCGCCGGGGCCGTATCTCGATCGCGGGGGTGCCGGCGCGCCACTGGCTCGTCGCCTCCGTCTATCGAAACGTCTTCAGCATCTCGACGTCGACTGCACCGTCGTCGACTGCCGATAAGCCAATTTCGCTTTCAGCGCAGATCGCGCTCCATCGCCGCTTCCATGAAGGCGTGCTCGCGCTGGGCTAGCGCCATCAATGCCCCGAGCTCTCTCGGGGACGACCAGGCCGTGCGCGAGATCCCTATCTACCTCAAGACCTAGCAGGCGATGAACCCGAACGCTCACGCCCGCATCGTGGGCGAAGGCGAGACGGGCTAGGCCTTCCGCCCGAGCAGCCGAGCGACGTTCGTCGATCGAGTGGCTCTCGGCGCGGCACAACAATGAGGAACCCGGGCGGTGCTACCCTGTGTGAGTCTTCTTGACTTAGTTTCCTCGCCCGCCAGGCGAGCGCCGTACCGGGTGTTCGGTTGTAGGTCGGCTCGGTCAGGAGCATCCCACACTAAGGAGGCCATTGAATGGCCACCACCAGTCCTGAGTCCGTGACCCAGAGCACGACGGATCCCGGAATGAGCACGAAGGATCCCGGAATGAGGATCCTCGTCCGCTTCACGGCAGCGCCCGGAGTGACCGCGGATCAGTACGACGAGACGATCCGCCGTCTGGAGAAGTCCGGCGATTGGCTGCCGGAGGGACTTGAGTACCACGTCGCCTTCAAGTCGAACGGCAACTTCCGAGTCACCGAGATCTGGGACTCGCAAAAGGAGCTCGACGCGTTCGGTGAGCGCCTCATGCCGGTGCTGAAGGACGTCGGGATCGAGCTTTCGGGCAAGCCCGACGTGCTAGAGATCCACAACGTCATCAAGCGCCCGAGCTAGGAACGAGCGCCGGTCAGACGTTTCCGCGAATCGAGGTGCCCACGTGGGATGTCCGTCCCACGTGGGCCGCGGGAGCTTGAGGGACAAGAAGGGGACGTGATGGACAGCGAAGGCCTCTCCAAGCTACTCAAGCGCGTGAACGAACGGATTTGCGCACTTCGAGCCGACTCGTTAGATGCACACGCTGAGTTCTTCTGCGAGTGCGGCCACCGAGACTGCGCAGCGCCGATTGAACTCACCCCGAGGTCATATCTGCTCGGGAGGGGGCTCTTCCTTCTCGCGCCCGGGCACGAAAGCCCACGAGGCGAACTCCTCCTGCCGCTGAGAACGTGATCATCTTTCGTTCTTCCATCTGAGGAGCGAGATGGAACTCACCTCCGCCAACGATTTCGTTTCCGCCACAAGCTGAGCCTATTGCGTCAAGGGGCGACCTTCTAAACCCATTAGCGCTTGAGCGATTCGAGCAGACGCTTTCACGACTGAAGCGAGATGCTTGCGCGGGGAGCGCTTGCGTTGTCGAGCGAGCTTGGCATCCAAGGCCCGAACCGTTAGGCGGTACGAAGGTCAGAGCCTGTCGCGCCCGAGAGGAATACAACGTGGTCGGGATTAACAAGGACTTGGGTGACCTTGCCTGAGATATGGGCCGTGAACGAGACGAGTCGTGGAGATACGCCTTCCGCCTGAAGCTGGCGGGCCACTTCGAGCACCTCACCATCAACGTCAAAGCCTTTCCCGGTTACGAGTGTGAGATAGGTACGCATGGCCGCAGAGTAAGGCTCTTGACACGTTGACGTTCTCGACGACAGTGAGAAGGCGACTCGGTTGCGGCAACTCCCGAGCGCCACTGCGGCTTGTACGTCTACATCAGCAACCCCAATCTGTTCCTCAGCCTGCAGGAGTTCCTGCGCCAGACGGGCTGCACCGCCGAACGTCGACGGTCGCATGAGCTCGTCGTGTACATCCCTGGCGCGCCGAGTGAAACCCAGGCACGCCGTGAAGTTAACGTCTACCTCGCTTCCTGGCAGGCTCGCAATCCCGGCGTCGAGACGTACATCGTTGAGCACCGATGAGGGCGACCATGCCCCGTAGATAAGTCGAGCCCGGCCGTGCGGGAAGGGCGGCGGGGGGCGAGTCGGGGCGGCCAAGCGAGCCGTTAGGCTTGCCCGCGTTGAAGGAACTGCATACCGAGATCGAGATCGCTGCGCCTCCTGAGCGAGTCTGGGAAGTCCTCACGGACTTCGGTTCGTACCCTCAGTGGAATCCGTTCATTCGGCAGATCAGCGGTCAACCCGCCGTAGGCTCCCATCTCGAAGTGAGGCTAGAGCTGCCCGAGGGGCGAGCGATAACGATGAAGCCGTCCGTCCTGAAGGCGGAGCCGAATCAGGAACTCGCCTGGCTGGGACGTTTGGTGGTTCCCGGCATCTTCGACGGGGAGCATCATCTCCAACTTCAGCCCCGAGACGGCGGGACGCTGTTCGTTCAGCGTGAGGCGTTCAGGGGCATCCTTGTTCCGTTCGTCGGCGGGGTTCTTGAGAAGACGCGGCGCGGATTCGTCCAGATGAACGCTGCCTTAAAGCAACGCGCCGAGCCTTAGCTCCACAGTCCGTGAAGCAAGCTGGCCGGCGCTCTTTGCATCGAACCCATCGGGCTCGTGACGGGCTCCGAGAACTGAGCTCCTACGCGCCGGTCGTCGCTCGGTTGCTCGGGCGGAAGCCGTCAGCGTCCATCGCCCTAGCCCATCACGGCACATCACGCCTCCACCCGTATCACCCACTCTGGCATAACGCGAATGAAGTAGGTGAGCACCGCGACGATCCCCAACGAGATCCCCGCCGTCTCCAGGTTCTCTTCGATCTGAGTCATGAGCGCATAGGTGAGGTTGTCGCCGCCGTGGGCCTCGTACCAGTGACCCCCGACGAGGTCTCCTCCGAGCGCCCCGATCACATAGGTGCCGGCCGCACATATGAAGAGTGTTCTTACTTCTCGTGGGAGATTTCCCAGAAACCTCACGTAAGCCAATCCGAGCACGACGACGACGAGGAGTGCCGGAATGACCCATGCGAAGTAGAAGATTCCATGCGTGTCGAGGGCGTTGTGGAGCGGGGCGATCGTAAGTTCGTGGATCGAGGCGGCCTCGTCGACAGACACCCACAGCAACGCCAATGACAGAACGAGCCAGTGCCGCACATACCGATCTCGCATCCGGTACGCCAGAAACGCAGCGACGGCAAGTAGAGCCGCGCAGGCGAAGAGGAGTGTCGACTGGAACCACGACCAGACCGTCAGCTCACTGTCGACGTTGAGTCGGCGAGGGATCCTCGTGTCCGTACCTCCGAACACGTAGAGATACAACTGACCGGCCAGACTGAGTGCGGCCAGCGGCAGCCAGACAGCGATGATCGCACCCAGGACGGGACGCCGACGAACGACGACCCCCAGCCGTCCGGCCTGAGGTGGCGCTGGAAGTTCTTCGTGACGAGGTCTTGGTGATGCAACGCGCATGTTTCGCCCAAATTGGGAACGACGAATCATCCTTGGACGGGGCGCTCCGCAACACGGGACGAAAGACTAGTTCCCGAGCCTCGCACGAGCGCGTCGAGCTCGTTGACAGGCGGCGCAAACTGAACGCCGAGCAATAGGCGGAGAAGGCAGCGCACGACATTTAGGGCTGCGCCCAGCCCCAAAGGTCGCCCTCCCAGACCACGGAGCGGCCTCGGCCATGCCGGACCATCGTTTCGGTCATGTCTGCGCCGTGTGACTCAGGGCCCAACGCGGCCAGAAAGTAGGGTGGCGGGCAGGCCCTGCGTTGCTAAGTCGTTGCGGGCGCGCCCCGGAAGAGTTACGAACCGCTCGGACAATCGAACCATGAGGAGAAGGGTTCTCCCCGTAGGAGCACTGGTCGTCGCCGTCGCCACGAGCGGCCTCTGCAGTCCCGTGCTCGCGATCGAGTCAACCGGGCAGACGGCCCCGAAGAAGGGCCGAGAAAGAGAGGCGTCATGAGACGGTTCCTCATCAGTGCGGCGGTCGTGACTTCGGCTGCCATGCTCATTGCAGCGCCGGCCTACCCAGCGAAGAAGGCTTCGATCAGCGTGTCCCCGACGAGTGTCCCTGCGGGCAGCACGGTGCACATCTCCGGATCGATTCCGGTCAAGGGGTGCCCTGCTTCCGACGGGGCGACCGTTACGGCAGACGCGGTCCTGTTCCCTCCCGACGGCTTCGGCCCGACCGCGGAGCGTGACTCTAACGGGGACTTCGCTCTCGACTACACGGTGCCAACATCGACCCCCGCAGGAAGCTACGACGTTGGGCTCCGCTGCGGCGGAGGAAACGTCGGAGTCGGCGCGTCGCTGACGGTGACCGCCGTTCCGCTGGGCGGCCCCGCAACCGGGGCAGGCGGAACCGCCCAGCGCTCGGTCTTCTGGACTGCCTTCGGCGCAAGCTGCCTGCTCCTGGCAGGAATCGCGGTCACCCTGCGTCAGCGGCTGGCGCGACGCGGCCGGTAGACCAAGTATTCGGGCGTGAGCATCTTGAGGCATCGAGGGCGCAGCAGGCCGGTGCTCCCGCTCGACCTCTTGGTGGTGGGTCTCGTCGTCGCCGGGATCATCGGGCTCGCCTTCGGCCGCCAAGAAGGCGCGCCGCGCGTAAGGGTAAGCGGCACCCTTCCGGTGCAGGGATCGCCATTGCCGCAGGCGGTGCGTGCGCATACACACGACGAGTCTCGGCCGGTCAAAGCGCCCTCGCGCCTCGCCATCCCTTCGATCGGTGTCAGGACGAATGTCATCCGCCTCGGCCTGAATCCGGACCGGACACTCCACGTTCCGACCGACTACTCGGTTGCGGGCTGGTATGCGCTCGGGCCGAAGCCGGGGGAGACGGGAGCCGCCGTCATCGTCGGTCACGTGGACTCCAAGGATGGGCCTGGCGTCTTCTACCGATTGGGCGAGGTCGCCCCAGGCGATCTTCTAAGGGTGGCCTCGCCGAATCGCGCCGCGCTCCGGTTCCGGGTCTACGCGGTCCGCGAATACACGAAGGCTGCGTTCCCCACGGCGATCGTCTACGGGCAGACTCCGAAGCCGGAGCTGCGCCTGATCACGTGCGGCGGCCCGTTCGACGCGGCGACGGGCCACTACCTCGACAACGTCGTCGTCTTCGCGCGGCAAGTCGAGACCTCGGGCGGGCATCTTCGTTAGTGGCCCCCAGAGGATCCCTTACCCCATCGCAGCGCCAGGCTTCCCTGGGGAATATCTTCGGTGCGTTGCCCCTTTCGTTGCCACCCTAGAGCGTGCGGCAAGCCGTACATCGGCGTGCGTGGGATGTCGTCAGTCAATGGAGAGCATGGCCCCGGGAGGAGTCGAACCTCCGCACGCGGATTCGAAGTCCGCTGCTCTATCCGCTGAGCTACGGGGCCCGAGGAAGGAGTGTAGCCCGGGGCCGCGCTAGGCCCTGGACGGCGCCTGGATCGTGCGCCCGGCCGGCTGGCCCTGCCGCAACTCCCGGCTTCGCTCGGCCTCGGAGTTGATCTCAGCCCCGAGCAGCAGTGCGATCGCCGTCACCCAGAGCCAGGTCAGCATCACGATCACGGCTGCCAAGGATCCCCACGTCTTGTTGTAGGAGTCGAACATCGAGGTGTAGACGGCGAACAGCCCCGATGCGATGAGCCAGACGACGACGGCGAAGACCGCGCCCGGCGTGAGGAAGCGCCAGCGGGGGTGGTCGACGTTCGGCCCCAGGTAGAGCACCGTCGCGAACACGGCGAGGAGGCCGACGAGCAGGATCGGCCACTGCGCCACCCACCAGAGCCACCCCATCACGCCCTCGATGTCGAGCGCGTCGCCGATCCAGCCCGACATCACCGGGCCGAGGACGAGCAGCCCGAAGACGAGCAGGAAGGCGACCCCCATCGCGACCACCATCTGCACGGCGACGAGGCGCTGCCGCACGAAGCCCCGGCCTTCGTCCCGGTCATAGGCGCGGTTGACCGCCCGCATGAACGAGGTCATCGCCCCCGTCGTCGTCCACAGGGCGAGGGCGAAGCCGACGATGACCATCACGAGGCTCCCGCTCTTGTTCTCGTTCATCCGCCGGAGGCTGTCCTCGATCAGCTGCGTCGCCTGAGAGGGGACGACGGTGCCGAGCTTGTCGATCAGCGTCGTGATTCCGTCCGGGCTCGCGAAGAGCGAGAAGAGGCCGACCGCGACGAGGAGCACCGCCGGGATGGCGAGGAACGAGTAATAGGCGAGCGCCGCGGCGAGATCGGTGATGCCGTGCGCAAGCGCCTGCTTGCCCGCCCGGACGACGATCGCCCTGTAGTCCCGGAACGAAAGGTCCGTCAGCCCCGGGTCCGGAAGCTCCCGCTCGCGCTGCTCGGGCTGGGGCGCCGGCGCTTCCTTCGTCTCCATGGACTTCCCCTACCCAGGCGGTATCGTTTTTCCACGCGGGCGTGGCGGAACTGGAAGACGCGGCGGGTTTAGGACCCGCTGGGCTTCGGCCCTTGGAGGTTCGAGTCCTCTCGCCCGCACCTACAAGGAGGACGCCCGGCCCGTCCCGCGGCTTTGGCGACGGTTGCGCGGTCGTTACGCAGGCGCGGCTTCGGGGTTACCGGGCCCTCGCAGAATGCGGCCCATGACCAAAGCACTCCCCCTTCTCCTCATGATCTCTGCGCTCCTGGCCGGGTGTGGCTCCGGCGCGAGGGAGGCTGGCCCTGTGCCGACCGCGACCCCTGCCGTCGAGCCGGCCGAATCTGAGCCGGCTGCGAGCACGAGTGAGGAGGGGGAGACCAGTTCCGGGAAGTCGGGCGGGGCATCGACGGAGACCGAGGCTCAACCTGCGCCGCCGCCGGTCGTCTGCGAGCCGCAGAGCGGCGGCGAAGACGGCGTCTTCATGAACCTCACGGATGTGAGGGTCGGCGCCCACGACGGCTACGACCGGATCGTGTTCGAGTTCACGGAACCGAAGCCGAACCCCGCGGGGAACGGCGGCATCCCGTACTACGAGATCCGCGCGGCGAAGCCCCCGTTCACCCAGGATCCGAGCGACATGCCGCTCGAGGTCTACGGCGACGCCTTCGTCCACCTCGTCGTGCAGGGCGCGACCGGCTACGACTTCGACGGCAATCCCACCTACGGCGGCTCGCGCGTCCTCACCCCTGGATTCGGCACCCTCGCCCAGGCTGCGCAGTCCGGCGACTTCGAGGCGACGCTCTCCTGGATCATGGGTCTCAGTCGCCCCACGTGCTGGAACGTGCAGGAACTGCACAACCCAGATCGCCTCGTCATCGACTTCCATCACGTCTAGCCGCGACGCCTGGACCGGCCGGGAGGTCTAAGACCTTCTGACACAATGGCCTTCGTGAAGACGAAGGTCGAAGAGCTCCCGGAAAGCCGCGTCCGCCTCGACGTCGAGGTTCCCGAGGAGGACGTCGCGCACGCGTTCGAGCACGCCGCCACGGACATGGCCGAATCGCTCCGCTTGCCCGGCTTCCGCAAGGGCAAGGCTCCCGTCCCGGTCGTCGTCGCCCGGGTGGGGCGCGAGGCCGTATGGCAGGAGGCGCTCCGCGGCCACCTCGATTCCTGGTTCTGGAGCGCCGCCGAGACCTCCGGCATCCGCCCTGTTGCGAGCCCCGAGGTCGAGTTCGACGGGCTGCCGGACGACGGCGGCACGTTCAAGTTCAGCGCCACCGTCGCCGTCATGCCGAAGCCCGAGGTCGCCGACTGGACGACGCTCGAGGTTCCGTTCGCGGAGGCCGAGGTGCCTGCCGAGGCCGTGGACGCGGAGCTCGACCGCCTGCGCGATACCGTCGCCGAGCTCGCCCCGGTCGAAGACCGCGCGGTTCGGGAAGGCGACACGGTCGTGCTCGACATCTTGGGCGAAGGCGTGCCTCCGCAGCGCGACTACGTCACCGAGGTCGGCGCCGACCGGCTCGTCAACGAGATCGACGATGCGCTGCCGGGCATGGAGCGTGGCGCGACGAAGAGCGTCGACATCCAGGGCGCGGAGGGCCAGCTCCCCGTCGAGGTCACCGTGAAGGAGATCAAGGAGAAGGTGCTGCCCGAGGCCGACGACGAGCTCGCGCGCTCGGCGAGCGAGTTCGAGACGCTCGAGGAGCTCCGCGCCGAGATCGAGTCGCGGCTGCTCGAGCAGCTGACGGAGGAGCTCGAGATCCGCTTCCGCGAGGCGGCCGTCGACGCGCTCGTGAACGCCTCGGAGGTCGAGACCGTCGAGCCGCTCGTCGAGCGCCGCACAGCCGAGCTCTGGAGCGGCATCGCCCGCTCGCTGCAGATGCGCGGCATCTCGACGGAGACCTACCTGACCATGACCGGCCAGTCGGCCGACGAGGTCGTGGCCCGGCTCCGCGCGGAGGCCGAGCAGTCGCTCGCGCGTGAGCTCGTGCTCGATGCGGCCGCCTCGAAGCTCGGCGTCGAGGTTCCCGATGAGGAGATCGACGAGCTCATCGAGAGCCAGAGCGAAGAGGGCGACGACATCGAGGAGTCGAAGCGGCTCCTGCAGGAAAACGGCGGCTACGAGCGCATTCGCGCCGACCTGCGCCTGAAAAAGGCGCTCGACGAAATCGTCGCAGGCGTCAAGCGGATCCCGGTCGAGCTCGCGGCCGCCCGCGACAAACTTTGGACACCCGAGAAGGAGAAGGAAGGTACGAAGATGAACATTTGGACCCCAGGCAGCGAGGAGGCACGATGAGTCCGTTGATTCCGATGGTGGTCGAGCAGACGTCGCGAGGCGAGCGCGCCTTCGACATCTACTCGCGCCTGCTCAACGAGCGCATCATCTTCCTCGGTACGCCCGTGGACGATCAGATCGCCAACCTGATCGTCGCCCAGCTGATCCACCTCGAGTCCGAGGACCCGGACAAGGACATCTCGATCTACATCAACTCGCCCGGCGGATCGGTGTATGCGGGCATGGCGATCTACGACACGATGCAGTTCATCAAGCCCGACGTGTCGACGATCTGCGTCGGCATCGCGATGTCGATGGGAGCCCTACTCCTCGCCGGCGGAACGGACGGCAAGCGCATGGCGCTCCCGCACTCGAAGATCCTCATCCACCAGGTCTCGGCCGGATTCCAGGGCCAGGCGACCGACATCGAGATCCAGGCCCGCGAGACGCTGAACATGAAGCGCCTCCTCGAGGAGATCATCGCGGGGCACACGAAGCAGCCTCTGGAAAAGGTCGCGAAGGACATGGAGCGGGACTACTTCATGACCGCCGCCGAGGCGAAGGACTACGGCATCATCGACAACGTCATCGCCCATCGTGGCAAGCCGCTGACCAAAGCGGCCTAGCCGAGCAGGCAAAAAGGAGCTAAAAGGTAAAAGATGGCCCGCGCGACCGACGGTAACGAACAGCTGCTCTGCAGCTTCTGCGGCAAGAGCCAGCGCCAGGTGAAGAAGCTCATCGCCGGCCCGGGCGTCTACATCTGCGACGAGTGCATCGATCTCTGCAACGAGATCATCGACGAGGAGCTGACCACACCGGCCCAGCTCGACCTCGACAACCTCCCGCGCCCGAAGGAGATCTACGAGATCCTGAACGACTACGTCGTCGGGCAGGAGGAGGCCAAGAGGACGCTCTCGGTCGCCGTCTACAACCACTACAAGCGGGTGCAGATGGCGTCGGACGAGAACGACGTCGAGCTGCAGAAGTCGAACATCCTCTTGCTCGGCCCGACGGGCTGCGGAAAGACGCTCCTCGCGCAGACCCTCGCGCGGATCCTCAACGTCCCCTTCGCCATCGCCGATGCGACGGCGCTCACCGAGGCCGGCTACGTCGGCGAGGACGTCGAGAACATCCTCCTGAAGCTCATCCAGGCGGCCGACTTCGACGTGAAGAAGGCCGAGACCGGGATCATCTACATCGACGAGGTCGACAAGATCGCGCGCAAGGCGGACAACCCGTCGATCACGCGCGACGTGTCGGGCGAGGGCGTCCAGCAGGCGCTCCTCAAGATCCTCGAGGGCACGGTTGCGAGCGTTCCGCCGCAGGGCGGCCGCAAGCACCCGCACCAGGAGTTCCTCTCCATCGACACGACGAACATCCTCTTCATCTGCGGCGGCGCCTTCGCCGGGCTGGAGAAGATCATCGGCAAGCGCATCGGCAAGAACTCGGTCGGGTTCGGCGCCGACATCAAGTCGAAGAAGTCGGTCGAGTCGAGCGAGCTCCTCTCGCAGGTGATGCCGGAGGACCTTCTCTCCTACGGGCTCATCCCCGAGTTCATCGGCCGGCTGCCCGTGATCTCCGCGGTGCACCAGCTCACGCGCGAGGATCTCGTCCAGATCCTGCTCGAGCCGAAGAACGCGCTCGTCAAGCAGTACCAGCGCTTCTTCAACTACGACTCGGTGGAGCTGGTCTTCACCGAAGACGCGCTCTGGCAGATCTCGGACAAGGCGCTCGAGCGCGAGACCGGCGCCCGCGGGCTCCGCTCGATCATCGAGCACGCCCTGCTCGACGTCATGTTCGAGCTCCCGTCGCGCAAGGACGTCTCCAAGTGCGTGATCACGAAGGAGACCATCCAGCGGAACCTGCGCCCGACGCTCGTGACGAGCGCCGGCCACGCGGTCGAGACCGAAGAGCCCGAAGAAGCTTCCGCGTAGAGCCGGCTAGCTCGCCCACTCGACCGCGCAGACGGGCACGTCGTGCTTGAAGCCCTTGAGCGCGATCTCGCGATGCTTGCGAGGTCTTGAACTTGCCGAGCTTCGCCATGGTGTCGACGCTGGCGAGGATCTCCTGGCCCTCGGCGGCCGCGCCGATCCGCGCCGCCGCGTGCACGCCCTTGCCGTGGTAGTTCTCCTCGCGCTGGAAGGCGCCGTCGGTGTGGACGCCGATGCGGAGGTCGAACTCGAACTCCTGCGAGATGGCGCGCTGGATCGCGATCGCGGCCTGCACCGCCTCGGCCGGATCCTCGAAGGCGGCGAAGAACCCGTCGCCGGTGTGGTCGACGACCTGGCCGCCGTGGTCGGCGAAGATCGTGCGGAGCGTCTCGTCATGGCGGCGGAGGACGTTGTTCCAGTGTCGGTCTTCGAGCGTCGAGGCGAGCTCGGTCGAGCCGACGATGTCGGTGAAGACGAACGTCTTCATGACCGCCTTCGAGACGTCGCGCATGAGCGCCTCTGCAACGCGTTCGGCGTCGCGCACGGTGCCGAGGCGCTCGAAGCGCGCCGCGGCGGCCTCGAGCTCCCAGACGGCGGCCTCCTCGTCCCCGCCGGCCCGTAGCGCGAGCCCGCGCTGCTCCCTGGCCCGCGCGGAGTCGTAGCTCGCGCCTGTGGCCTCCCAGAACGCGCGCGCGTTTCGGAAGCACGACTCCGCTCGGTCGGCATCGTCCCGTGCGAGCGCGATCTTCCCGTGCGCGTAGGCGGCGGCGGCCTTCAGCGCCGAGGTGTCGAAGCTCTCGGCAGCCGTGTCGAGCTCGGCCGCGAAGCCTTCTGCGCTTTCGAGTTCCCCGGCGGCAACGGCGATGTCGACTCCGGCTGGGAGGAACGTCGTGCGCGCGGCGAGGCCCATCGTCTCGTCCGCGAGGACGCGGCGGAGCGATGTCCATGCGCCCTGCGCGTCGCCGCGCGCGAGGCGGAGGAGCGAGTGCCCGGGCTCGGGCGTGTGGCCGTGTTCGTCCGCCTCCCGGAAGGCCTGCTCGGCCTGCGCGAGGTCGCCGAGCCGCAGGCGCGTCTCGCCGAGCTCGTAGAAGGCGGCGCCGGCGATGCGCGGACACCAGGCCCGCAGCTGCTCGCCCGCCAGGCCGGCCAGCTCCTCGGCCTCGTTGAAGCGGCCCTTGAAGCGCATGACCTCGGCGTAGTTCACGCGGCACATGCCCGGGAACGCGGAAACCGAGTTGGCGTCGCAGAACTGAGAGGCGCGGTCGGTCCACTCCGCGGCGCTGTCGAAGTCGGCGACCTCGCGATGGGCACCGATCGTGTTGCAGTAGACGACGAGCGTCGAGTACGCGTCGAGCTCGCCGCCGAGCGCAGCGGCGCTCGCCTCGTCGAGGAGGAGCTTTCCCTCCGCGACCTCGCCCTTCTCGAGCAGCGCCGCGCCCTGACGCTGGATGCCGCGGATCTCCAGGCTGCGGTCGGAGAAGCGCTTGCCGATTGCCTCGGCGGCTTTCCCCTGCCTGAACGCTTCGTCGAAATCGTGCTCTCCCAGCGCGACCAGGGAACGCTGCAGGGCGTAGTAGCCGTGCTCGGGCGCCTCCTCTGCCTCGTCGAGGTGCCGCTTTGCCCGGGCAAGCCAGCCGCTCGCGACTGAGTTCTGGAGCTGCGCGCGGTTGTCGTGGGCGAGGAGCGTTGCGAGGTAGCCGGCGCGCGCGAGGTTGCCCGCCTCGACATAGGCCTTATAGGCGCGTTCGTTCGCGTCCATGTATTCCGAGAAGAGGCCACCCCAGAGCGCCGCCTCGGCGAGTAGCTCGAGATCCTCGGGCGCGAGATCGCCCGAGGAGTCCGCCTCATGGAGGAGCGGGTACGCGACCTCCCAGTCGCGCCGAAGGACTGCGGCGCGACCTGCTTCGAGGGGGGATTCGACGACCTGGCTCATGCTCTCGGGTTCCTTCCGAATGCTACTGACTCTCGCGGGCCACAACGTGCGGGCTCGCCCGAAGAGCGCGCCTAGAATCACCGCATGGAGCCGCTGTACAAGCCCGACGGCGTCGAAGAGCGCTGGCAGGAGACGTGGGAGGCCGAGGGTCTCTACGAGGCGCACGCCGAGCGCGGCGGGCCAACCTTCGTGATCGCCCACCCGCCGCCGAACGTCACCGGGGAGCTGCACATGGGACACGCGCTCCAGCTCGCGCTGGCCGACACGCTCGTCCGCATGAAGCGCATGCAGGGCTTCAACACGCTCTTCCAGCCCGGCTACGACCACGCGGGCATCTCGACGCAGAACGCGGTCGAGAAGGACCTCGCCCGCGAGGGAAAGACGCGCCACGACCTCGGCCGCGAGGCCTTCGAGGCGCGAGTCTGGGAATGGCTCCGGCTTTACGGGCGCACGATCATGACCCAGTTCCGGCGCATCGGCGCCTCGCTCGACTACCGGCGCGAGCGCTTCACGATGGACGACGACTACGTCCGCGCGGTCATGCGCTTCTTCGTCCATCTGTACGAGAAGGGCTGGATCTTCCAGGCGAACCGGATCATCAACTGGTGCCCGTTCCACGAGACGTCGCTCTCCGATCTCGAGCTGGTCCACGTGGACGTCGACGACGCGCTCTCCTACTTCACGTATCCGTTCGTGGACGGGGAAGGCGGCGTGACGATCGCGACCGCCCGGCCCGCCACGATCCCGGGCGACGTCGCGGTCGCAGTCCATCCCGACGACGAGCGCTATCGCGACGCGGTCGGGCGCGAGGTCGTCGTTCCGTACGTCGAGCGGCACGTCCCTGTGATCGCCGACGACGAGGTCGACCCGGAGTTCGGTACGGGAGCGCTCAAGGTGACTCCGGCACACGACCCGCTCGACTTCGCCATCGGCCGGCGCCACGACCTGCCGGAGCCGACGGTCATCGCCCCCGACGGACGCATGAACGAGGAGGCAGGCGACCTCGCCGGCCTGACCCAGGAAGAGGCGGGCGAGCGGATCGTCGCGTGGGCGAAAGAGCGCGGGCTCCTCGAGAAGCGTGAGAGCTACCGCCACTCGGTCGCGCTCTGCGAGCGCTGCGAGTCCCGCATCGAGCCCCTCATCTCGCTGCAGTGGTGGTGCTCGATGGAGGAGCTGAAGAAGCCCGCGCTCTCCGCCCTCGAGGAGCGCAAGGTCGTCTACCACCCGGAGTCGCAGCACCGCTTCGCGACCGACTCGCTCGAGAACGCACCGGACTGGAACATCTCGCGCCAGCTCTGGTGGGGTCACCAGCTTCCGGTCTGGTACTGCCCGAACGGCCACGAGGTCGTCGCCGAGACCGAGCCCGAGGCGTGCGCCGAGTGCGACTCGACCGAGCTGCGACGGGAGGAGGACGTCCTCGACACCTGGTTCTCGTCCGCGCTCTGGCCGTTCGCCACGCTGGGCTGGCCGGACGACACCCCCGACCTGCGCACGTACTACCCCGGCGATCTGAACACGACCGCGCGGGAGATCATCCGCCTCTGGGAGAACCGGATGATCTTCTCCGGCCTCGAGCTCATGGACGACATCCCGTTTCGGGACGTGATCATCCACTCGACCGTGCTCGCCCCCGACGGGCGACGCATGTCGAAGAGCCTCGGGACGGGAATCGACCCGCTCGACGTCATCGCAGACCACGGCGCGGACGCGACGCGTTACGGGCTCCTGAAGATGTCCTCGACGCAGGACGTGCGCTTCTCGTACGGCGCGGTCGAGGAGGGACGCAAGCTCGCGAACAAACTCTGGAACGCATCTCGCGGCTTCTCCTGAACGCAGAAGCCGGCGACGGTCGGGCTTCGCCCGAAAACCGTCGAAGAGCGCTGGATTCTCGCCCGGATCGACGCTACGAGGGCTGCACGTTCGAGGAGATCCCTCGCCGCCTTCGACTTCTCCCATGCCGTGCAGTCGCTCTATCGCCTCACCTTCGACGACTTCTGCGACTGGTACGCCGAGGCGATCAAGCCGCGCCTCTACGACCGCGACGAGGATGCGGCCGCGACGGCACTCGCAGCACTGGAGCGGCTCCTCCGGCTGCTGCACCCGGTCATGCCGCACGTGACCGAGGAGATCTGGTCGAACCTGCCCGGCCGCGAGTCGAGGCTGATCGTCGCGGCGTGGCCCGAGCCGGACGAGAGCTTTGCCTCCGACGTGGGCGCGCTCGACCGCGTGCAGGAGGCGGCCGGGATCTTCCGGCGAAGCGGCGTGCTCGTCGAGCTCGAGGGCGACGAGCAGCGCATCTTCTCGGCCGTGGTCAAGCCGGAGCGCGTGCAGGCGAACGGGAACGAGGAGGCCGAGCGCGAACGGCTGCGCAAGGAGATCTCGCGCGCGGAGGGGATGCTGGCGAACGAGCGCTTCGTCGCGAACGCACCGGAAGACGTCGTCGCCGGCGAGCGCGAGAAGCTCGAGCGCTACCGGCGCGAGCTCGATGCACTCGGTGGCTGACAACGTCTCCTGGATCGAGGCGCTCTCGCCGTGGCCGGAGGAGTTCGGCCTCGGGCGAATGCGGCAGCTGCTTGCGGAGCTCGGCGACCCGCAGGACGCGTTCCGGGCCGTTCACGTAGTCGGTACGAATGGGAAGACGACGACGACCCGGATGTGCGCGGCCCTGCTCGTGGCGGAGGGCAAGGCGGTCGGCGCGTACACGTCCCCGCACGTCACCGGCTGGGCCGAACGGATCCAGGTGAACGGCGAGCCGGTCGACCTGGAAGCCGCGCTGGCCCGCGTGCGCCCGGCCGCCGAGGCCGTCGGGGCCACGCAGTTCGAGGCGTTGACCGCCGCCGCGCTCGCCGAGTTCCGCGCCGCGGGAGTGGATGCGGCCGTCGTCGAGGCCGGGCTCGGCGGGAGGCTCGACGCGACCAACGTGCTCGACGCGCCGGTCGTCGTCCTCACGAACGTCGACCTCGAGCACACCGACGTCCTCGGCGAGACGCGTGAGGAGATCGCCCGCGAGAAGCTGGCGGTCATCCGTCCGGGTGCGACGGCCGTGCTCGGAGAGCCGGAATGGGAGGAGCTCGCGCGGGAGGCCGGAGCCGCGGCCGTGCTCGTGACGGGACGGAGCAACCTCGCGCTCGCGGTCGCGGCGGCGGAGTCGTTCCTCGGCAAGCAGGTCGATCCCGCACCGGCGGAAGACGCGACGGTCCCGGGCCGGCTGGAACGGGTGGGCGATTCGCCGCTCGAGATCTGGGACGGCGCCCACAATCTCGGCGGCGTGGGCTACGTGCTCGCGCGCCTTCCGTCCCGCCGCTACGTCGTCGTGGCCTCGATCCTCGCCGACAAGGACGTCGACGGGATGCTCGCTGCGCTCTCGGCGCTCGGCGACACGTTCGTTGCGACGCGGTCGACCAACTCGCGCGCTCTGGCCGCCGGCGAGCTGGCCGCGAAGGCCGGGCGGTTCTTCGACCGCGTGGAGACCGTCGCGGACCCGGCGGAGGCCGTCGAGCAGGCGCGTGCGCTCGCCGGCACAGGCGGCGCGGTCCTGGTCACGGGCTCCCTCTATCTGCTCGCGGACCTGGCCACCGTCCGACCGCAGGCTCCCGTACCATGAGCAGCGTTGGAGAGCGGCTCAGCGTCTTCGTGCTCGCCGCATTCGTCCTCGTGGCGATCGTGGCGCTCTCGTTTGGCGCCGGGTGGCTCGTAGGAAAGATTCTCTTGTGACGGCGATGCAACTTCTGGCTCAGACGACGACCGACTCGAACGACCTCTTCGGAGGCTTCAAGGACTTTTTCGACTCCGACGTCTGGCTCGTCGTCCGCAACGTCTTCTTCTTCTTCCTCGTCGTCTTCTGGCTCGCGTCGGCCTTCTGGGTCTACAAGGACGCGCGCCGCCGGATCGAGGACCCGTGGCTTCTCGCCATGGCCGTGGCGCTCGGGATCTTCCCGCCGTTCCTCGGCCCGCTCCTCTACATGTTCTTCCGCCCGCCCGAGTACCTCGAGGAGGTGCGGGAGCGCGAGCTCGAGATCAAGGCGATGGAGGAGTCGCTCGGGACCGCCGAGCGCTGCCCGGTCTGCCGCGCGGTCGTGGAGCCGACCTTCCTGGCCTGTCCGGTCTGCACGACGAAGCTGAAGGAAGCGTGCCGCCGCTGCAAGCAGCCGCTCGAGCCGCTGTGGCAGGTGTGCCCGTACTGCGAAACGCCCGTCGAGTCACCCAGAGCAGTCGAAAATCTCTAGGCTGACTCGGCCGTGGCCGAGCAGACTCTCGTTCTCATCAAGCCCGACGCAATGCAGGCGCCGACTCGCCGGCGAGATCCTCGCGCGCTTCGAGGGCCGGGGGCTGACCGTGCGGGCCGCGAAGCTCGTCCAGGTGGACCGTGACCTTGCCCAAGAGCACTACGCCGAGCATGTCGAGAAGCCGTTTTTCGGGGAGCTCGTCGAGTTCATCACGTCCTCGCCGACGCTCGCGCTCGTCCTCGAAGGCGAGGGCGCGATCAAGGTCGTGCGGACGACGATGGGAGCCACGAACCCGGTCGAAGCCGCTCCCGGGACGGTTCGCGGCGACCTCGCGCTCGCCATGCCCGACAACCTCGTGCACGGCTCGGACTCGCCCGAGTCCGCCGAGCGCGAGATCGGGCTCTGGTTCACCGCCGCAGAGCTTGTCTGACTTCGAGCAGAACCGCGCGTTCTGGGACCGTCACTCAGACGA
The DNA here is from genome assembly GCA_963766725.1 of uncultured Actinomycetes bacterium. Lineage (GTDB taxonomy): Bacteria > Actinomycetota > Thermoleophilia > Gaiellales > Gaiellaceae > DATEOR01. The sequence continues at coordinate 109,235 of CAVYBK010000004.1, read as the reverse complement.
ATACCAGCAGACGCACCGCGAGCACATCGGCCGCCCCGAGCCCCGCTGGGGGATGTGGCAGCTGCCCGAGAGCGAGCTGCAGGTTCTCGGCGACGTGGCCGGGAAGGACATACTCGAGCTCGGATGCGGCGCGGCGCAGTGGTCGATCCTCCTCGCCGGCCTCGGAGCGCGGCCGGTCGGCGTCGACAACTCGGAGCGCCAGCTCGAGCACGCGCGCGATGCCCTCGCCGCTGCGGGCCTCGACTTCCCGCTCGTCCACGCGCCCGCCGAGACGGTCCCGCTTCCCGACGCGAGCTTCGACATCGTCTTCGCCGACCACGGCGCGAACCGCTTCGCCGATCCCTATGCCTGGGTGCCCGAGGCGGCGCGGCTCCTGAGACCGGGCGGCCTTCTCGCCTTCAGCGGCTCGACGCCGCTTCGAGGTCATGTGCTGGAACGAGCCGGCCGACCGGATGGAGCCCGAGCTCCATCTCGACTACTTCGGCATGCACCGGATCGAGGAGTCGGACGGGCCGGTGCAGTTCGAGCTTCCGTACGGCGAGTGGATCCGGCTCTTCCGCGCCAACTGCTTCGAGATCGAGGACCTGCGGGAGATTCAGCCTCCGCCCGGGGCCGAGTCCACGTATCGGACCGCCGAGGAGACGGAGTGGGCGCGCAAGTGGCCGATGGAGCAGATCTGGATCGTCCGCAAGGAACGATGAGCCACGTCGACCGGAACCGGGAGGCCTGGACCGAATTCGCGCCCGAGTTCGCCGAATGGGCGCCGCGCGCGTGGGGGAGAGACGAGTTCGAGTGGGGCGTGTGGAACGTTCCCGAGTCCGAGCTCGGCGCCCTCCCCGACGTGGCCGGGATGGACACAGTCGAGCTCGGCTGCGGCACGGCGTACGTTTCCGCCTGGCTCGCCCGCCGGGGAGCGCGGCCGGTCGGGATCGACATCACGCCGGCCCAGCTCGAGACCGCCCGGCGCATGCAGGCCGAGTTCGGCCTCGACTTCCCCCTGCTCGAGGCGAGCGCGGAAGACGTGCCGCTGCCGGACGAGAGCTTCGACCTCGCGATCTCCGAGTACGGCGCGTCCATCTGGGCCGACCCGTACCGCTGGATCCCCGAGGCGGCGCGGCTCCTGAGACCGGGCGGCCACCTCGTCTTCCTCGTCAACGGGACGATCATGATCCTCTGCTCGCCCGACGAGGAGCTGCCGCCCGGCCGCGAGCTGCTCCGGCCCTATTTCGGCATGCACCGGTTCGAGTGGGACGGGACCGGAGGCATCGAGTTCCACCTCGGCTACGGCGAATGGATCCGCCTTCTGCGGGAGAACGGCTTCGCCGTCGAGAACCTCATCGAGATCCAGGCTCCGCCCGAGGGCGAGTCGCATCGCTTCCCCGGACTGCCCGACCGCGAGTGGGCGCGCCGCTGGCCCTCCGAGGAGATCTGGGTCGCCCGCAAGCGTTCGTGAGCGTCCCGCCCGCACCCCCGCTCCTCCTCGCCTCGACCTCGCCGCAGCGGCGGGCGATCCTCGAGCAGCTGCGGATCCCGTTCGAGCTGGCGGTGCCCGACTACGAGGAGCACGACCCGCCCGACGCTGACGTCGTCGCACTCGTGCGCGAGCACGCCGCCGGGAAAGCGCGCTCGGTCGGCGACCCGGACGAGCGGCCCGTCCTCGGGGTCGACACCGCGGTCCACCTCGACGGCCGCGTGTTCGGGAAGCCCTCCGGGCCCGAGGAAGCGGAGGAGATGCTGGACGCGCTCGGCGGCCACACGCACGAGGTCGTCTCGGGTCTCTGCCTGCGTACGCCGGGCTGGGAGGTCGTCGAGCACGAGGTCACCCGGGTGACCTTCCGCCCCCTGACTCCCCGCGACCTGGCCGCCTACGTGGCCGCGAGGGAGTGGGAGGGACGGGCGGGCGCCTACGCCATCCAGGGACTCGGCGCTGCACTCGTCGAGCGCGTCGAGGGGGACTACCTGAACGTCGTCGGCCTTCCTGCTGCGCTCCTCGTCCGGCTCCTCTCCGAACGGTTTGCAGGCGTTTATGGCTTCGGATAGCTGCGGCACTCAACTACACTTGGCCGTTCGATGAGCCTTTGGGGCTACCTCAGCGGATTCGGCGGGCGCGAGATGGCGGTCGATCTCGGCACCGCCAACACCCTCGTCTACGTGCGCGGGCGCGGCATTGTGCTGTCCGAGCCCTCGGTCGTCGCCATCGACCAGCGGAGCGGCGAGGTGCACGCCGTCGGGATCGAGGCGAAGCGCATGCTCGGCCGCACGCCGGGGACGATCTCCGCGATCCGGCCTCTGAAGGACGGCGTCATCGCCGACTTCGACGTGACCGAGCAGATGCTCCGCCACTTCATCCAGAAGGTGCACCACAACCGCTTTGCACATCCGCGTGTGGTCGTCTGCGTCCCGAGCGGAGTCACCGGCGTCGAGAAGCGCGCGGTCGAGGAAGCGACGCTCTCCGCGGGCGCCCGCCAGGCCTACCTCATCGAGGAGCCGATGGCGGCCGCGATCGGCGCCGGCCTGCCAGTGTCGGAGCCGACCGGGAACATGATCGTGGACATCGGTGGCGGCACGACCGAGGTCGCGGTCATCTCGCTCGGAGGCATCGTCGTCTCGCAGTCGATCCGCGTCGGCGGCGACGAGATGGACGAGGCGATCATGAGTCACATCAAGAAGGAGTACAAGCTCCTGATCGGTCAACAGACCGCGGAGGAGCTCAAGCTCGAGATCGGCTCTGCCTGGGAGCTGCCCGAGGAGGTGCAGGCCGAGGTGCGCGGGCGCGACATGCTCACAGGCCTGCCGAAGACGATCGTGATCACGTCCGAGGAGGTGCGCCGCGCGCTCGACGAGCCCGTCGGACAGATCCTCGACGCGATCAAGTCGACGCTCGACAAGACGCCGCCCGAGCTCGCCGCGGACATCATGGACCGCGGCATCGTCCTCGCCGGCGGCGGGTCCCTCCTGACCGGCATCGAGGAGCGCCTCCGTGAGGAGACGCAGATGCCGGTCCAGCTGGCCGAGTCGCCGCTCACATGCGTTGCCGTCGGGTCGGGCCGGAGCCTCGAGGAGTTCGAGGTCATCCACCGCGCTGCGAAGGCCCGAAACCGGAACGGCCGCCGCCGCTAGCCAACCGGCCTCTCGCTCCGAGCAACGCTCTAAACTGTTGGCTCCCGTGCCTCGGCAACGAACAGCACGGCTTCCCGTCCTGGACGCGCACGTCCGACGGGCGGAAGGCTCCTTTCCACGCACGAGTCGTGCCCTCAGGGCTCGGCTGGTCGCCGTTGCCCTCGTGCTCGTCTCGATCGCGCTCGTGACGGTCTACTTCCGCGAGTCCGAGGGCGGGACGCTGCACGGCGCCCAGCGCATCGGCGTCTCGGTCGCGATGCCCTTCGAGGTCGCCGGCGAACGCGTCGCGCGGCCGTTCAAGGACGCCTACGGCTGGGCGGCCGACCTCCTCGGCGCCAAGTCCGAGAACGAGAAGCTGAAGAAGGAGATCGAGGCTCTCCGCAGCGAGAAGGTCGCGAACGAGACCGCCGCCCAGGAGAACGCCCACCTCAAGGAGCTCCTCGGCTACGTCGACGGCCCCCGCTTCCCGGAGAACTACAGCCGGGTCGTCACGCGTGTGATCGCACGGCCTCCGACCGCGTACGACCAGGAGATCTTGATCGCCGCGGGCACCTCCGACGGAATCCAGCAGAACGACCCGGTCGTGACGAAGGACGGGCTCGTCGGGCTCGTCACCAACGTCACCTCCGACGGGGCGAAGGTAACGCTTCTGACCGACCAGTCGAGTGCGGTCTCCGCGATGGTGCTCGAGAGCGGCGCGGCGGGCATCGTCCGCCACGGGCCGAGCGATCCGTCCGCGCTCATCCTCGACCGCGTCGGCAAGGACGCCCTCGTCGAGGACGGCGACCTCGTCATCACGGCAGGCTGGCAGAGCGGGCAGCTCGAGTCGCTCTATCCGCGGGGGATCCCGATCGGCACGGTCGAGTCCGTCGGGCAGCAGGACGTCGACCTCTACAAGCGGATCCAGATCGCGCCCCTCGTGAACTTCGACTCGCTCTCTGACGTCATCGTCCTCATCCCGATGGCCCGGCCGAAGTGACGCTCGACGCGCTCAAGGCCGGCGCGCTCCTTCTGTTCGCGGCCCTCGTCCAGGTCTCGATCACGTCCAACATCGAGGTCGCGACGGGACACCCTGACCTCCTCCTCGTGCTCGTGATCGCCATCGCGCTCCTGCGCGGGCCCGCATTCGGCGCCGCCGCGGGCTTCTGGGCCGGGCTCGTCCTCGACGTCGTCTCGTTCCAGACGCTCGGGCTCACCTCGCTCCTGCTCACCCTCGCCGGCTACTTCGCCGGCCGCCTGGGCGAGGTGACGAAGAAGTCCTCCGCGCATCCCGCCCTGCTCGCCGTGACCATCGGGACCATCGGCGTGGGGCTCGGGTCGGCGGTGCTGCACTTCATGCTCGGAGAGACGGTCTCCGCCTCGGAGTTCTTCGTCGGCATGCTGCTCCCGACCCTGGCGCTCAACCTGCTCCTCGCCTACCCGCTCTACGGGCTCTGCCGGCGGATCTTCCCGGTCAGCCCGCGCGAACGGAGGCAGGTGATCCCGGTTGTCTAGCCCGAGCGCCAACCTGCCGGGCGGGTTCCTCCCGCCCGACCCCAGGGTCGAGGAGCCGTACCGCGTCACCCCGCAGGCGGCGATCCGGATCGCCATCCTCGGCGTCGTCGCCGTGACGATCTTCTGCGCGCTCTTCTTTCGGCTCTGGGCGCTGCAGGTCATCTCGGGAGAGCGCTATCTCGAGGTCGCGAAGAACAACCAGGTGCGGACGTTCCGCGCGCCCGCTCCCCGCGGCTCCATCCTCGACCGGAACGGCGAAGTCCTCGTCTCCAACCGGCCGGGCACGGCGGTGCAGCTCTGGCCGGCCGCGTTCGACCAGGCGACTCCGGAAACGCAGACCTTCGTCGTCCACCGGCTCGCCACGCTCCTCCACATCCCGTACAGGGAGATCCGCTCGGACATCGCCGCGCGCAAGGACGACCTCCTGACGCCGATCACGATCAAGGAGAACGTCAACGAGGACAAGATCAGCTACCTGCTCGAGCACCAGAACGACTTCCCCGGCGTCCAGATCAACCAGACCTACCAGCGCCACTACGACCAGGGCGGGATCGCGGCGCAGACCCTCGGCTACGTGAGCGAGATCTCCCAGCAGCAGCTCGACGCAGCGAAGGACAAAGGCTATGCCGCCGGCGACCGAATCGGCCAGACCGGGGTGGAGGCGACATACGACACCTATCTCCGCGGACTGCCCGGGATCGGGCGCGTCTTCGTCGACGCGCTCGGCCGCGTGACGAGCGCTCGCCAGTTCCAGCAGCTTCCCGAAGCCGGCGACAACGTGCGCCTCACGATCGACGCCGAGCTGCAGAAGACCGCGGAAGAGGCGCTCGCATACGGCGTCAGGCTGGCCCATGACGACGGCCAGTGGGCAGCCGACGGCGGTGCGCTCGTCGCCATGGATCCCAACTCGGGGGAGATCCTTGCGCTGGCCTCGAACCCCACCTTCGACCCGAGCATCTACACGGGGCGCGTCGACAAGAACGACCTGAAGGAGCTCGCCGACCCCACCGCGAACCATCCGACGCTCGACCGCGCCGTCGCAGGTCTCTATCCGCCCGGCTCGACGTTCAAGCCGGTGACGGCGCTCGCGGCCCTCGAGACGGGCCTTCTCTCGCCGACCGAGCTCATCCAGTGCACGCCGAAGGAGGTCGTCGACGGCCAGACCTTCACGAACTGGGACCCCTACGCGAACGAGCCCATGACCCTCACGACCGCGCTCGCCGCGTCCTGCGACACCTACTTCTACCAAGTGGCTCTCCGCTTCTACAACCGCACGGACTCGCCGCTGCAGAAGTGGGCGCGGACGATGGGCTTCGGCGCCTCGACGGGCATCGACATCGGCCCCGAGGAGAACGGCCTCATCCCGACGCCGGCCTGGCGCCGCCATTACTTCCAGACCGAGATCGACAAGATCTGGACGTCGGGCGACTCGGTGCAGCTCGGCATCGGCCAGGGTGACGTGCTCGTCACGCCGCTGCAGATGACCCGCTTCTACGCGATGCTCGCGAACGGCGGCAAGCTCGTGGAGCCGCACATCGTCCAGTCGGTCGAGGAGCCGGCGACTCCGGGCCAGCCGCCCGTCGTCCTGCGTCCGTACTCCCCGAAGCCGGCCAAGGACGTCGGCCTCAACCCGAACAACATCCGCGTCGTCCAGGAAGGCCTCTACGACGCGACGCACGCGAACTACGGCACGTCGGCCGGCATCTTCGGCTCGTTCCCGATCCCCATCGCCGGCAAGACGGGGACGGCCGAGAAGTACGTGCACCTGCCCAACTACCAGGGCCTGCAGGACCAGGCCTGGTGGTGCGGCTACGGCCCCTATGACAAGCCCAGCCTCGTCGTCTGCGCCATGATCGAGAACGGCGGCCACGGCGGAGTCGTCGCGGCGCCGGTCGCCCTCCAGGTCTTCCAGAAGTTCTTCGACGTCGACCCGAACTCGTTCAACGCCTCGGTGGGCAACAGCGACTGATGGCGACCATCGCCAGGGAAACCCGCGCGGCACGAGGGCACGTCGGCTCCGAGGTCGGCGCCTACCTCCGCCACCTCGACTACCTCCTGATCGCCGCCGTCGCGGGCGTGATCACGTACGGCATCTGGGTCCTGACTGCGGTGACCCGGAACGACGTGCCCGGCGACGCGAGCTACTTCGTCTCGCGCCAGGAGGTCTACATCGCCGTCGGCGCGGTCCTCGCCGCGGTCACGGTGGCCGTGAGCCCGGAGGTCTACCGCCGCTACGCAACGGCGCTCTACGCGGTCGCGATCGCGCTCCTGCTTCTCGTGCTCGTGGTCGGAGACGACGTGCGCGGCTCGAAGCGGTGGATCGAGTTCGGCTCCTTCCGCTTCCAGCCGTCGGAGATCGGCAAGGTGCTCCTCATCCTCTTCCTGGCCGCGTTCGTGGCGAACCGCGCGCGGAGCGACTCACCGTGGAAGACCGTGTGGGGCGCAGTGGGGTTCGCGGCGCTGCCGATGATCCTCGTCTTCAAAGAGCCGGACTTCGGCTCGACGCTGATCTACGGGTCGGCGCTTCTGGCGGTGCTCTTCTTCGGCGGCGTGCCCTGGAAGCACCTGGCGAGCCTCGCGATCGTGACGGCGCTCATCGCGCTCTCCGTTCTCTGGTTCCTGCCCGCCGCGGGAGTGGAAGTCCTGGACACGTACCAGAAGGACAGGCTGATCGGGTTCGTGAACCCGGACGTCGACCCGAGCGGGACGACGTACAACGTCAACCAGTCGATCACGGCGGTCGGCTCGGGCGGCATCGACGGGCGCGGGGTCGCGGGCGCGAGCCAGACGAACATGAACTACCTGCCCGAGCACAACACCGACTTCATCTTCTCGTCGCTCGCCGAGCAGCGCGGCTTCCTCGGCGCCGCGATCCTGCTCCTCCTCTACGCGTTCATCGCCTGGCGGGGAATCAAGATCGTCGCCATCGCGCCGAGCCTGTACACGTCGGCTGTCGCGGGCGCGATCGTCTTCTCGTTCCTCTTCCAGATCTTCGTCAACGTGGGCATGACCATCGGGATCGCGCCCGTCACCGGGATCCCGCTCCCGTTCGTCAGCTTCGGCGGAAGCTCGATGATCACGACGATGCTCATGATCGGGATCCTCGAGTCGATCTACGTGCGCGGTCGCCTCGCGGGCCGCAGGTAGGTTCCCTCCGTGCGACGACTCCCGCTTCATCCTGCCGCCGTCTACGGCGTGGTCAAGGAGATCAGGGCTGCGGCCGAGGACCTCTCGCCGCTCGTCGTGGCGGGCGCCGAAGGGCCAGCGGGTGAGCTCGTCTCCGCCCTGGCCGAGGGCGGGGACACGAGCGCGCTCCGCGACCTCTCCGGCCGGGAGGTGTCGAAGTACGACCTGCAGGGCGCCGCGCTCCTCCTCTACGTCGTCGCCGGCGAGAGGCCGACAGCCGAGGACGAGCAGGCCCTCAAGCTTGCCGACCGAAACGACGTCGACGCCGTCTGCGTCCTCGTGGGCGCGAAGTCGCAGCCGGTCGACATCGCCTACGTGCCGGCGACGAGAGTCGTGACCGTCCCGCCGGGGAGCCCGATGCCCGTCAAGCGCATCGCCGAGCTCGTCGCCTCCGTCACGGAGGAGACGGGCTACGCGTTGGCCGCGCGCCTACCTGTCCTCCGCGAGGCCGTCGTGGACGCGATCGTGCGCCGCTTCGCGCGCCAGAACGGGATTCTCGGCGTCGCGATCTTCATTCCTGGCGCCGACTTCCCGGTGCTGACCTTGAACCAGCTGCGAATGGTCTTCCGCATCGCCGCCGCGCACGGAGAAGAGATCGACCGCGAGCGCATCCCCGAGCTCCTCGCCGTGGTCGGCGCGGGCCTCGGCTTCCGCACCGTCGCCCGCGAGGCGCTCGGCTTCGTCCCGGGCCTCGGCTGGGCGATCAAGGGCGGCGTCGCCTACGTCGGCACGAAGGCGCTCGGGAAGGCCGCGACGGCCTACTTCGAGCAGGGCGGCGCACATGCGCTCGCGCGGGCGGCCGATGCCGTCCGGTCCAGGTCCTAGCCTTCCCGCGCATGAACGCCGAGCAGCTGTTGCCGGCTCACGAGGCACTGGCAATCGAGGAGGCCGACGCCTGGTTCGAGTACCTGGAGGTCACCAGGGCCGAGATCGGGTCCGGCCGCTATCACGAGATCGAGCCCTGGGCCTGGGCTCGACTCAGCCAGCGCCTGCGGGCCGTCAAGCGAAAGCAAACCGAGCTTCGTCCCGCCGCCGCGTAGCAGGGCCGGCGAGGACGCCTGCTACCCTTAACGGGTACGCGCAGGGAGAACCGAGCCCAGATCGGGCGAGCGGGATTCCGCGCTCACAACAAAATGAGCTTTGTGGCAGACACGCTGACCTCGCCCGCGCCGAGACGCGCGGGCGGCGGCGTGCGCCCGAAAGGAGATTTACATCGTGCGATTGTTTCGCAAGAAGACGAGCAGCGAGGAGGCGGCGCCCCCCGAGGCGGCCGCTCCCGAAGCGCTCGAGGAGGCCTCGCCGTCCCAGGCGGACGGACAGGCTGACAAGCCCAAGCCGCGCAGGCGCCGCGGGACCCGCGGCGGCCGAGGCCGCGGCAAGAAGAAGGTAGAAGCCGCCGAGGGCGGTGCAAAGACCGAGTCGAAGGCTGCGGCGAAAGCCGAGCCCAAGCCGCGCCAGCCCCGGCAGAAGAAGAAGGACGGGGAGGACGCGAAGCCGCGCCGCAGGCGCACGCAGACGCCGAAGCGCTCGGCCCTTCCGAAGGTCAAGAAGGAGATCTTCGTCTCGGTCGAGGTGACCGAGCAGCGGGTCGCGGTGCTCGAGGACGGCGTCGTCGTCGAGGTCTACCTCGGCCGCGCCTCGCACAGCTCCGTGGCGGGCAACGTCTACAAGGGCATCGTCGACAACGTCCTCCCGGGCATGGAGGCGTCCTTCGTCGAGATCGGGCTCGAGAAGAACGGGTTCCTCTACGTGGACGAGATCGTCGTCCCGGAGCTCGAAGGGAAGCCGCGCCACGGGCGCCGCATCCAGGAGCTGATCGAGCGCGGCCAGGAGGTGCTCGTCCAGGCGGTCAAGGACCCCATGGGAACGAAGGGCGCCCGGCTGACGACCGAGATCTCGCTTCCCGGCCGGTTCCTCGTCTTCGTCCCGTACGGGGACGGCATCGGCGTCTCGCGCCGCCTGGAGGATGAGGAGCGCGAACGGCTCAAGGTCATCTGCAAGGGTCTCGAGCTTCCCGACGGCGGGCTCATCGTCCGCACGGCGGCCGAGGGCGCCTCGAAGGAAGAGCTCGAAGGCGACCTCGCTCTCCTGCAGAAGCTCTGGTCGACCATCCAGGGGCGCGCCAAGCGCGCCGAGGCTCCGTCGCTCGTCTACCAGGAGTCGGAGCTGCCGCTCCGGATCATCCGCGACCTCTTCATCCGCGACTTCGAGCGCGTGGTCATCGACCACGACCGCACGTACCGGCGCGTCGTCGGCTACCTCAAGCGGACCTCGCCCGAGCTCGCGGCGCGCGTCGAGCTCTACAAGGGCAAGGAGCCGCTCATGGAGCTGTACGGCGTGGACGCGGCAGTGCGCTCGACGCTCAACCGGCGCGTCGACCTTCCCTCCGGCGGTTATTTGATCTTCGACTACGCCGAGGCGTTCACCGTCATCGACGTCAACACGGGACGCTTCGTCGGCTCGCGCGGGCGTTCGAGCGGCGCCCGCCTCGAAGACACGATCACGAAGAACAACCTCGAGGCGGTCGGCGAAGTCGTCCGCCAGCTCCGGCTCCGGGACATCGGCGGGATCATCGTCATCGACTTCATCGACATGGCGAATCCCAAGAACCGCAAGCTGGTCGAGGAAGCGCTGGAGCAGGAGCTCGCACGCGACCGGACGAAGACGTACGTCGTCGAGATCTCGCCGCTCGGCCTCGTCGAGATGACGCGCCAGAACGTCACCGACGGGCCGCGCGAGATCCTCACGAACGTCTGCGCCGCCTGTAAGGGCGACGGCGTCGTCGTGTCCATGGAGACTCACGCCGTCGACGCGGAGCGGCGCATCCGCAGGCTGATCGCCGGCTCGAGGAGCAAGGCATTCCACATCGAGCTGAACTCGCAGGTCGCCGCGACGCTCATCGGCCCCGGCGCGGAGCGCCTCGCCGAGCTCGAGAAGGAGACCGGCCGCAGCCTCGTGGTGAAAGGCCGCCAGCGCGCGGCGCACGACCACTTCGTCGTCCTCGAGCAGGGCTCGCCGGACACGGTCGAGGACAAGGCGCTCCCCGTCGAGCGCGGGCAGGAGCTCGAGGTCGAGCTCGAGGAGGCGCATCAGCATTCCGACACGGACGCGATCGCGCGTGTGGACGGCTACGTCGTCACCGTCAAGGACGCCGCAAGCCGGGTCGGGGAGACCGTGCCGATCAGGATCGAGAACGTCACGAAGACGACCGCCCGCGCCGTCATCGCCGAGGGCGAGAGCGCGAACGGCGACGATCCGACGAAGGAGAAGCCGAAGAAGAAGACCCGGCGTGGAACGCGCGGCGGCCGCGGTCGCAAGAAGAAGACCGAGGCTGTCGCCAAGACCGACGCGACCGCTGAGCCCGCGGAGGGGCGTACGGCGGATGAGCCCGCCGCCGAGGCGCCACGCGCCGAGGCTCCGTCCGAGAACGGCGAGGAGCCGAAGCCGAAGAAGAAGACGCGGCGCGGCACGCGCGGAGGGCGCGGACGAAAGCGCAAGCCGGTAGAATCTCCACCCGAAGCGGGCCAGGAGAGCCCGCTCGCTTAGCGCTATGGCGACGAAAACCGACAGCTACGCGATCATCGCTCTCGGCGGAAAGCAGTACCGCGTCCGCGAGGGCCAGTGGCTGCTCGTCGACCGGCTCCCGCACGACGAAGGGAAGACGTTCCATCCCGACCTCGTCATGCTCGGGGGCGACGGCGAGCCGAAGCTCGGCGACGCGCTCAAGGGCGCGCAGGTGACCGCGAAGGTCTCGGAACACGTGCTCGGCAAGAAGGTGATCGTCGGCAAGCACCGCCGCCGCACCGGCTATCGCCGGCGCAACGGCCACCGAAGCCGCTTGTCCCGGATCGAGATCCAGTCGATCGGGAAGAAGGCAACGCGCTCGACGACGGCGAAGAAGACCGCCGGCACGGCCACGAAGAAGGAAGAGAGCTAGGCATGGCCCACAAAAAAGGACTCGGCTCTTCGAAGAACGGCCGCGACTCCGAATCCAAGCGACTCGGCGTCAAGATCTTCGACGGCCAGGAAATCAGGGCGGGGATGATCGTCGTCCGCCAGCGCGGCACGCGCTTTCGCTCCGGACCGGGTACCGGTCTCGGCCGCGACCACACGATCTTCGCGACGCGCGACGGCAAGGTCGCGTTCCAGACGAACGGCTCCGGCCGCGTCGTCACCGTCGTCTAGACACCGTCAGAGGCACTGATGTTCCACGATCGCGCCCGCATCGAGGTGCGTGGCGGCCGCGGCGGCGACGGCTCGCTCAGCTTCCGGCGCGAGAAGTACGTGCCGAGGGGAGGCCCCGACGGCGGTGACGGCGGCGACGGCGGCGACGTCGTCCTCGTCGCCGACCCCGACCGCCGCGACCTCTCCTTCTTCCAGCGCAAGCGCCGGTTCGAAGGCGGCCGCGGCATTCACGGGCAGGGCAAGAACAAGCGCGGAGCGGACGGGGAGAGCGTCGAGCTCGCAGTGCCCGTGGGGACGCAGGTGCTGGACGACGAGGGAGGTCTCCTCGTCGACCTCGCTCATCCCGGCGCGCGCGCGGTCGTGGCAAGGGGCGGGCCGGGAGGCGCCGGCAACCGCCGCTTCGCCCGGCCGACACAGCAGGCTCCGCGCATCGCCGAGGTCGGCTGGCCCGGCGAGCAGTCGGCCATCGAGCTGCGCCTGAAGCTCCTCGCGGACGCGGCGCTGCTCGGCTTCCCGAACGCCGGCAAGTCGTCGCTCCTTCGCCGCATCTCGAATGCGAAGCCGAAGGTCGCGGACTACCCGTTCACGACGATCGCGCCGGTGCTCGGCACGGTCGACGCGCCGGACGGCCGCCAGCTCACGGTCGCAGACGTGCCGGGGCTCCTCGAAGGCGCGCACGAGGGAGTCGGGCTCGGAGACGAGTTCCTCGCGCATCTGGAGCGCGCTCGGCTCTTCCTCCACGTCATCGACGCGACGGAGGAGGCTGCGGAGCGCTTCGCGACGATCGACCGGGAGCTGCACGGCTACGGCGCCGGTCTCGACGAGCGCTCGCAGATCGTCGTCCTGAACAAGATCGACCTCCTCGACGGGCCGCCGAGCTTCGAGACGGACGACCCGCGCGTCCTGGCCGTGCTTCCTCTGTCGGCAGCGACGGGAGCCGGGATCGACGAGCTCGTGCGCGCACTCTTCGAGCTCGTGCCCGATGCGCCGCCCGAGTCCGCCGCCGCCCAGGAGGTCGCGGACTTCCTCGTCTACCGGCCGCGGCCCGAGCGCAGGCGTTCGTTCCGCCTGTTCCGAACCGACGCCGGCTACCGGGTGCGCGGCCAGGCAACCGAGGACGAGCTCCGCGCCGCCGGGGTGAAGCCGGGCGACCCGGTGGAGTTCGAATGACAGGTCTCTTCGGCGGCGCGTTCGACCCGCCGCACAACGGCCATGTCACGCTTGCCGAGACCGCGCTCGAGCACTTCGCCCTGGAGCGTCTCCTTGCTCTCGTCGTCGTCGACCCCGGGCACCGGCACGTCGTGCTCGACTTCCCGACCCGCTTCGGGCTCGCGGAGCTCGCGTTCGCAGGCCTGCCGCGCACGGAAGTCGTGGCCGAGGAGCACCGCTACACCGCCGACGCCGTCCGCGGCGGGCGGTTCGGCGACGCCATCTTCCTCGTCGGTGCCGACGAGTTCGCGAACTTCCTCTCGTGGAAGGATCCGAACGGCGTGCTCGAGGAGGTGCGGCTCGGCGTTGCGACCCGGCCGGGGTTCCCGCCCGAGGCGCTCGACCCCGTTCTCCAGGGACTCGAGCGGCCCGATCGCGTCCAACTCTTCGACATGCCCGAGCTTCCGATCTCAGGGACGGAGATCCGCGCGCGTGCCGCCCGCGGCGAGCCGGTGGACGGGCTCGTGCCGCTCGCGGTGGCCGCCGAGATCGACCGGCTCGGCCTTTACCGGTGATACCCTGAGTGGGTCGTAATCGAGGAGTTTCTGACCCGCTGACGTCGCTCGAACAAGCTCGCCGAATCGCTCAGCTCGCCCAGGAGAAGCTGGCGAGGGATGTTGTCATCCTCGACATGCGCCCGGTGTGCAGCTACACCGACTACTTCGTGCTGGCCACCGGCGGAAACCCCCGCCAGGCCAAGGCGATCTACGACGAGGTGCACGAGCGCCTGAAGAAGGAAGCCAAGCTCTCGCCCCGGAACGTGCATGGGGGCGGTGAAGCGAAGTGGATCCTCGCCGACTACCTCGACGTCGTCCTGCACGTCTTCACGCCCGAGGCGCGCGACTTCTACCGGCTCGAGGACCTCTGGGGCGACGTGCCGTCGGTGGAGCTGGCGGCGGCCAACTAGGCCAGCCAGAGCACGAGCAACACGATCCCGGCGAGGACGAGCGCGTAGACCCAGAACGCGTGCGCTCCCCAGAGGAACGTCTCCCACTTGCGGCGCTCGCGGCGCTTCTCGGCGTCGCCGGTCTCCTCGACGACTGGGCTGTAGTCGGTCTTCTCGGTCACACGTTGTCGGTCCCCGGCTCTCTCGGGAGACAAACGCCCCTCCGCTAAACTGCGCTCCGCGGGGCCATAGCTCAGTTGGGAGAGCGTCTGGCTGGCAGCCAGAAGGTCACGGGTTCGAGTCCCGTTGGCTCCACTTCCCGGCCTACCTGCACCATGGCGAGGCGTTCCGCTACGGTGGCCCGATGAGCCAAGCAACCCTGCACACCAATCACGGCGCGATCGAGGTCGAGCTCTTCGAGGAGGACGCGCCCAAGACCGTCGACAACTTCGTGAAGCTCTCGAAGGACGGCTTCTACGACGGGATCACGTTCCATCGCGTCATCCCCGACTTCATGATCCAGGGCGGCTGCCCTCGTGGAGACGGGACGGGCGGCCCGGGCTACCAGTTCGAGGACGAGCCCAATGAGCACCGCGTCGAGCGCGGCGCGCTCGCGATGGCCAACAGCGGCCCGGACACGAACGGGAGCCAGTTCTTCATCGTCACGACCGAGGCGGCACCGTGGCTGGACGGGAAGCACACCGTTTTCGGCCGGGTGAGCTCCGGGATGGACGTCGTGGACGAGATCTCGGGGGTCGACCGCGACGGGAGCGACCGGCCGCGCGAGCCGGTCACGATCGACCGCGTCGAGCTCTCCTAACGGCCGATCTTCCTTCGGGAGGAGTGCCCGTACGGCCCGGCGTAAACGCGACCGCTAGGGCCAGACGGCCGACGCGCGGTCGAGGTCGAGCGCCCCGCCGTCGTGGCATTCGGACGAGCGGTAGTCGGCCGGGGCCGTGATCGCGCGCTCGGCGAGCGCGAGCCGTGCGAGGCGCTGGCCCTCCGCAGGATCCGCGCCGAGGCTCTCCGCGACGAACGCCGTCCGCTGCAGGCCGTAGCAATCGGCGGCCGCCTCGTCCCTCACCCCTGCAAGGTGCGACGATTCGTGCGCGAGCACGTGGAGCGCCCGGGCCACCTTGGCCTGCTCGCCCTGGCCGGTCTTGCCCTCGGCGAAGCGGTCGAGCTCGGAGCACGTCTCCTCGTCGAGGTCGGTGAAGTCCGCCGGCCGCCCGCGCTCGTCGAAGAACACGGTTCCCGCGTGGGCGGAGACTTCGGCGAGACGCGAGAGGAGACCAGGGCAATGGACCTCGACGTCGCGGCCCGCGATGTCGCTCGCGATGTCCGCGAGCCGGTGCTCGTTCGAGCGCTGCTCCTGCTGGACGGCCACGATGAGCAGAAGCGGGATCGCCAGGACGATCAGGAGAGGGGCATAGGGCCGCACCCGGCCTGTATCGGCCGGGAGAGAGCGCTCAGGAAACCCTCAGTCGAGCTCGCGGCGGAGGACGGACGCGACCGCCTGCAGGGCGACGCGCGTCTCGTCCACCTCCGGCTCCCGCGTCGTCGCCCGCTGGAGCGCGAGACCGGGGAGGAGGAGCAGGCGGGCGCCGCGGCGGCTGGACTCCTGCACCGCGCGCCAGAGCTCCATCGTCAGGGCCAGCGAGAGCACGGTCACGACCGCGGGCGTCCAGAGCGCCGCCTGAAACGGCCAGACCCGCTCCGCCAGAACGGTGACGGGGAGGACGAGGGCGGCGAAGTTCGTCCCGCAGCGAGGCGAGAAGCGCGACGGCATCGCCGTGCCCTCCCAGGTCGATTCGAGGGAGCGCTGCTCGACCGCTGCGATCGCCCGGTGCTCGGCGCCGTGGAGGTTCAGCGTTCGCCCGCGGAAGATCCAGAGAATGAGGCCGACGGTGACGGCCGCCCAGCCGATCATGCGCGAACGTCGAAGGAAGGAAGACGAACGCGAAGGGAGCGAAGATCGCGAGCAGGAGGATCCTGCGCTCGCCCTTCTTCGCCACTCCGCTCCGTCCGGAAGAGCGGCGCGACCGACATGGCCAGCCGCGCGAGGCCGCGTGCGAGCGGGACGCGGGCGAGCGATGCCGGTGCGGACGGCATCCGGCCCTCGATCAGCTGCCCGTCCCTGCGGGCGAAAGCCCAGAACCGCTCGCTGACGATGACCACGCCGTCAGGGCGCGCCATGCCCCCGAGCCGGGGGAGGGATTGGCACGCATCGGCACGCCGAAGGATCTCGGGCAAGTGCACCTACACACCGTGCCCGAACGACGGCCGCCCGGCAAGGGCCAGGCGGCCCGTTCTACGTGCGTCGAGGTCCTACCAGTAACCGCGCGAGAAGAAGCCCAGAAGCGCGAGAACCAGGATGACTATGAGGATTATCCAAAGAACGCTCAATGAACCTCCTTTCGGCGCTGAGTTTCCCCGGCGATCGGCTGGCTGGAAACATCGCGTACCGATTCATCGCTCGAGTTCGAAGACCGCGAAGTCCCGGCCCATGACCGGGAGCGAGACGTTGTAGACCGGGACCGCACCGACGAAGCCCTCGTACGTGCCGGCGTGACCGTGGCCGTGGAGGACGAGGTCCGGCAGGTGGTCGGCGATCGGGCGGCCGAGGCGGTCGCTGCCGAGAAACGCCCAGATCCCGGGCGGCTCGCCCTCGATCGTCGAGGAGGTCGGCGCGTAGTGGAGGAGCACGATGCGGACCGGGCAGTCGGCGACGGCCCGGAGCCCGCGGTCGAGCGCCTCGACCTCGTCGGTCGTCTCCGCGTAGACCGCGCGCATGATCGGCTCGCCGAAGTCGGTCAGCGTCGAGTCGGGAAAGCCGCCCACGAACCCCTTGGTGCCGACCACGCCGACCTTGGTGTCGCCGCAGTCCAGCACCGTCCAGCTCCGGTCGAGCACGACGATTCCGGCCGCGGACAGGACCTCGACGATCTCGTCGGCCCGGTTCGCGTGCCAGTCGTGGTTGCCGAGAACGGTGACGACCGGTATCTCCAGCTCGCGGCAGGCGTCTGCGAGCACCTCGGCCTGCTCGGGCTCCCCGAAGGTGGTCAGGTCGCCGGCGACGAGGATTGCGTCGACCTGGGCGGCGATTCCGGCGAAGGCCGCAGCCACCGCAGCCCGGTTCTCCTCGCTGCAGTGGATGTCGCCCGCTGCGGCGACCCGGATGGCCTCCCGTTTCGTCATCCGGGCCAGGAGGGTACCCGCATCGTGCCAATGTCCAACGAGAGCTTCCCCGCCATGCTCGCCACGCTGAAGCGCTCCGCCGGGGCGCTGCGCGAGGCCGGCATCCCGTTCATGCTCGGCGGCGGCCTCGCGTGCTGGGTGCGCGGGGGCCCCGAGTCCGACCACGACCTGGACCTGATGGTGAAGCCTGAGGACGCCGAGCAGGCGCTTGCGACCCTCGCGGCGATCGGCCTGCGTCCGGAGAAGCCGTCCGAGGGCTGGCTCTACAAGGCCTTCGACGAGGACGTCATGGTGGACATCATCTTCTCGCCGGTCGGCGTCGCGATCACGGACGAGGTGCTCGCCCGCGCCGAGATGCTCGAGGTCGAGGCGCAGCCCATGCTCGTCATGACGCTCGACGACGTGCTCGTGACGAAGCTCCTCGCGCTGGACGAGAACTCGTTGGACTACAAAGCGGTGCTGCTGATCGCGCGCAGCCTCCGCGAGCAGATCGAGTGGGACGACGTGCGCGCGCGCACGGCCGGCTCGCCCTACGCGGCCGCCTTCTTCACGCTCGTGGAGGAGCTCGGCGTCGCCGTGACGTCGCGGAACGGCGGGTAGACACGTCCTGATCGCCGCGCACCGTCGGGCAGCGTCTCGGGGAAGCCGGCAGCGATCGCCTCGCCCGCCTGCCGCCAGAGGTGGCGGATCTCGTCGCCGACGAGCTCGGCCGCGCGCTTGTAGCCGCGGCCCGACTTCGGGATCGGGCCGAGATCGATCGGCTCTCCCCAGACGACCGCGCACGGGATCCGGTTCCTGCGCGACCATCCGAAGGAATAGACGCCGCAGGGCACGATGGGGACCTCCTCCTGGAGCGCGATCATCATCGCTCCCGGGAGCACGTCGCCCGGATAGCCGAATTTCTGCCGCGTTCCCTCGACGAAGACGCCGACCATGTGCCCCTCGCGTGCGATCTCACGGGCGAGGCGCAGCGAGTCGCGGTCGCCTTCCCCCCGCCGGACGGGAAATGCGCCCGTCCACATGAGGACGTCGCCGACGACGGGCATCTCCAGGAGCTCGGCCTTGGCCATGAAGTAGAGCGTCCGCGGAGAGAGGCCCCCCACGAGGGTCGGGTCGATCGCCGACAAGTGGTTGATCGCCGCGACGCCGCCACCCGTAGCCGGCACGCGTTCGAGCCCGTAGCCGTAGGAGGGTGCGAGCCACATCGTCGTCGGAGCGACGAGACGGCGGGCCCAGGTCCACATCCGCTCGGGGTCGCTTCCCCACAGCTTCGAGACGAGTCTGCCGGGCGCGGACACCCACGCGAGTCTAGCGCTAGTCTCGTGGAACGCTGATGGACCGGTACGACCCGCAGGCGATCGAGGCCAAGTGGCAGGCCGAATGGGAGCGCGAAGGCGCTTTCGTCGTCCCGAACCCGTCTCCAGACGACGCGCCCCGGGAGCACACGTACGTGCTCGAGATGCTCCCGTACCCGTCGGGCGAGCTGCACATGGGCCACGTCCTCAACTACACGCTCGGAGACGTCGTCGCGCACATCCGCCGTAGGCGCGGCTTCACCGTGCTCAGGCCGATCGGCTACGACGCGTTCGGGCTTCCCGCCGAGAACGCTGCCATCCGCGAGGGCAAGCACCCGCGCGACGTGACGAACCGGAACATCGCCGCGATCCGCGAGCAGATGAAGCGCCTCGGGTGGTCGATCGACTGGAGCCGTGAGCTCTCCACCGCCGAGCCCGACTACTACCACTGGACGCAGTGGCTCTTCCTCAAGTTCTTCGAGGCGGGCCTCGCGTATCGCAAGGGCGCGATCGTCAACTGGTGCCCGAACGACCAGACCGTGCTCGCGAACGAGCAGGTGATCGACGGACACTGCGAGCGCTGCGGCTGGGAGGTCGAGGCGCGCACGCTGGAGCAGTGGTTCTTCCGGATCACCGCCTACGCCGACCGGCTCCTCGACGACATGGCGATGCTCGAGTCCTGGCCCGAGCGCGTGCTCACGATGCAGCGCAACTGGATCGGGCGTTCGGAAGGGGCGGAGGTCGTCTTCCGGATCGAGGAGCTCGACATCGACATCCCCGTCTTCACGACGCGCCCCGACACGCTCTTCGGCGCCACGTTCTTCGTCCTCGCGCCCGAGCATGCGCTCGTCGAGCGCCTGGTGAAGGGGACTCCGCACGAACAGGAGGTCATGGATTACGTGCGCCATGCGGCAGGCCGCCCGGTTGCCGAGCGCGCCGACCCCGAGAAGGAGAAGACCGGGGTCTCCACCGGGCGGTTCGTCACGAACCCGGTCAACGACAACCGGCTTCCGATTTGGGTCTCCGACTACGTGCTCATGGAGTACGGCACCGGAGCGATCATGGCCGTGCCCGCCCACGACGAGCGCGACTACGCGTTCGCAAAGCGCTTCGAGCTGCCCATCAAGACAGTCATCGCCCCGGCTGACGGCGAGGTGCCGGAGGACGAGGCGTTCGTCCCGCACTCCGACGACGAGGTGCTCGTCGACTCGGCGCAGTTCTCCGCGATGACGAGCCCCGAGGCGAAGAAGGCGATCGTCACATGGCTCGAGTCGCGCGAGCGGGGCAGGCCGGCGGTCAGCTTCCGCCTGCGCGACTGGCTGCTCTCCCGCCAGCGCTACTGGGGCTGCCCGATCCCGATTCTCTACTGCGACGAGTGCGGTCTCGTGCCCGTGCCCGAGGACGACCTGCCTGTGCTCCTCCCCGAGGTCGAGGAGTACGTGCCGAAGGGGCGCTCGCCGCTTGCCGCCGCCGAGGACTGGGTGGCGACGACCTGCCCGAAGTGCGGTGGCCCGGCCCGGCGCGAGACGGACACCATGGACACCTTCGTCGACTCCTCCTGGTACTTCCTCCGCTACTGCGACCCCAAAAACGACGGGGCGCCGTTCGACCGCGGCATGGTCGACTACTGGCTGCCCGTCAACCAGTACATCGGCGGGATCGAGCACGCGATCCTGCACCTCCTCTACGCGCGCTTCTTCACGAAGGTCATGTACGACCTCGGGATCGTCGGCTTCCAGGAGCCGTTCGCGCGACTCTTCAACCAGGGGATGCTCCATTACCGCGGCGCGAAGATGTCCAAGTCGAAGGGGAACGTCGTCGCCCCTGACGAGATGGTCGAGCGCTATGGGGCCGAGGCGGTCCGCCTCTACGTCCTCTACATGGGCCCGGCCGAGGACGACAAGGAGTGGCAGGACGCGGGCATCGAGGGGATGTTCCGCTTCCTCGGCCGCCTCTGGCGGCTCGGCCTCGAGGTCGTGGAGGCAGGCCCGGCGGACGGCGAGCCCGAGGGGCCGCTCGTCCGCAAGACCCACGAGACCATCGCCAAGGTCTCCGACGACATCGAGCGCCGCTTCCAGTTCAACACTCCGATCGCCGCGGTCATCGAGCTCGTGAACGACACCTACGTGGCCAAGGACGACCCGGATCAGGCGGCCGCGGTGCACTTCGCGACGGAGACCGCGGTCAGCCTCATCCAGCCGTACGTTCCGCACATCGCCGAGGAGCTTTGGCAGCGACTCGGCCACGAGCGGCTCTGGAGCGCGGAGTGGCCCGAGGCCGATCCCGCTCTCCTCGAGCGCGAGACCTTCGAGCTCGTCGTCCAGGTGAACGGCCGCGTGCGCGGCCGGGTCGAGGTGCCTGCCGGGCTTGACGACGACGAGCTCGTCGCGCGCGCCAAGGAGCTTCCGCGGGTCGCCGCTCACCTCGACGGCAAAGAGGTGAAGAAGGCCATCGTCGTCCCCGGACGGCTCGTGAACCTGGTCGTCTAGCTCCTCGCCTATGGTGAGGACGTGTTGCTCGTGGACGTCCTCGTCGTGCTCTGGGTCGCGCTCTTCGCGCTCCAGGGCGCCTATCGCGGGCTCGTCGTGCAGGCGCTCGCCCTCGTCGGGCTCGCCATCGGCGCGCTCGCGGGGTCGTGGATCGCGCCGAAGCTTCTCTCGGAGGGATCCTCATGGGTCTCGATCGCGAGTCTCGTCGGGGCGATCGTCGGGGCCGCCCTACTGGGGGCCGCGAGTGCGACCTTGGCCGAGACGCCTCGCCGCTTCCTCGCCCTCCGGCCGGGCATGCGCGCGGCCGACTCCCTGGGCGGCGCGATCGTCGGCGCGGCTCTGGGGCTGGCTCTCGCCTGGCTGATCGCGGTCGTCGCGGTGCAGCAGCCGAGCCTCGGCTTCCGCCAAGACGTGCGCGAGTCGACGATCCTCCCGCGTCTGATGCGTGCGGTGCCGCCGGACCGCGTGCTCCAGGCGCTCGCCCGCTTCGACCCCTTCCCTGAGCTGACGCTTTCCGGAGGGCGCCTGCCGCCTCCCGACCCGAGCGTGCTCCAGACGCCCGGCGCGAAGGCGGCCTCGAGCAGCGTCGTGAAGATCTACGGCACCGCCTGTGGGCTCGGGATCCAGGGCTCGGGCTGGGTCGTGCGCCGCGACCTCGTCGCGACGAACGCGCACGTGATCGCCGGCGAGCACGACACGAACCTCATCGCGCCGAACGGGCAGTCTGTCTCGGCGCGCGTCGTCTACGTGGACACACAGAACGACGTGGCGATCCTGCGCGTCGACGGGCTCCGGACGCCTCCGCTCGCCATCACGGGGAGCGACGACTATCCCCGGCCCGTCGTGCTCCTCGGCTACCCGCGCGACGGCGCCCTGGTGGGCGTCGCGGCGACCGCGGGCGCGCCGAGGACGGTGATCGCACCGAACGCCTACGGGAGAAACGTCGGGCCGCGCAGCGTCGTTCCGCTGAGGGGCCAGGTGGAGCCGGGGGAGAGCGGCGGGCCGGTCGTCGACTCCCAGGGCGGGGTCGTGGCGATGATCTTCGGCGGCGCGAAGAACGGCGGGAACGGGTTCGCGGTGCCGGTCTCGGTAGTGCGCGACGCCCTGCCGAAGGCGACGCAGCCGGTTTCCTCCGGCCCCTGTATCGACTAGCGCACACGCCGGCACGAACTCGGCTCAGTGCGCGTGACACCCGCGCGCTTTCGAGGCGCACGATCGGGACATGCGCCTTCTCGCCTGTCTGTCCCTGCTGGCTGCGTGCCTCTGCCCGCCTCCGGCCGCCGGCGGCTCCTTCGCGCGCGCGCCGCTCGAGGACGTCGGCATCCCTTTCTGGTGCGACTGGGGCTACGACTGGGACGAGCGCTGCTATCGGGACGACACCGCCCGGCTGCCGGTCGGCGGCGTCGCCGACAAGGTGTGGCGTGGCGCGGTTCGGTTCTCACTCGACGCGCTGCCGGGCGGCGCGCGCGTGACGAGCGCCCGGCTCGAGCTCTACTTCGACGGCGCTTGCGTCGCGCTCCGGCGCAAGGTCGGCCCCTGCGCGAAGGTCGAATACACCGTTGATGCGCACGCGGTTCTCAGCCCGAGCTGGACAAAGGAGCGAGAGGTCGACTTCGACCCCGTTGCGACGGCTTCGACCACCGTTTCGACGGCTGTCGCGCACTGGAGCTCGTTGGACTTGACCGGACTCGCCTCTGACTGGGCGACCGGAGTTGCGCCCAACCGTGGCGTCCTCCTGAAGCTCGCGGAAGAAGAGGAGGACTTCGGTGTGAGCGGCCCGTACTTCCCCTCGGCCTCGTTCGGGACAGCCACTCTCCGCCCGCGGCTCGTCGTCTCGTGCATCGTTCCGACCACCGGGCTCTCGCCCTAGCCCGCCGTGCAGCTTCCCGACATCTCCCGCCGGCGGGCACTCGCCTACGTGCTCGCCCTTCTCACCGTGCTCTCCCTGGCGGGTCGGGTGGCGTTCAGGGACGAGAGCCCGGCACCCGCCGCAGCGCCCCTGAACCTGCGGGCCGAGCCGCCGCCCGCACGGAAGGTTGTCGTGCACGTGGTCGGCCAGGTCTACAAGCCCGGCCTCTACAGTCTTCCCGAGGGAAGCCGGGTCGACGACGCCATCAAGCGGGCGGGAGGGCCGAAGCCAAAAGCCGCGCTCGCGCTCGTGAACCTGGCCGCGCCCGTTGCCGACGGCCAGCAGGTCGTCGTGCCGTCGAACCGGGAGGCCGCGCAGGCGCTCGCAGGAGGCTCGATGGCCGGAGGTGCGGGCGGGCCAGTTCACCTCAACTCCGCCACGCTCGATCAGCTCGACGAGCTGCCCGGCATCGGGCCCGTGACCGCCCAGAAGATCCTCGACTACAGGTCCGAGCACGGAGCGTTCGGGTCCGTCGAAGAGCTCGACGCCGTCCCGGGAATCGGCCCCGCGACGCTCGACGAGCTTCGGGATCTCGTGGACCTGTGAGGCCGCGACGCGGATCCCGGCGCCTCACCTTCTTGCAGCCGCGCTGTGCGTCGGCCTCGGAAGCTCTCTCGCTGTGCGGGCATCGTCGTCACTCTTTCTCGGGGTGGCAGTCGCGCTCGCCGCCTGCGCACTCGGAGAGCGTCGCCTCCGCCTCGTAGCCCTGGCGGTTGCGCTTTTCGTGGCCGGCTTGTGGTGGGGCAGCGTCCGCCTGGACGCTCTCGACCAC
The DNA here is from genome assembly GCA_963766725.1 of uncultured Actinomycetes bacterium. Taxonomy (GTDB): domain Bacteria; phylum Actinomycetota; class Thermoleophilia; order Gaiellales; family Gaiellaceae; genus DATEOR01. The sequence continues at coordinate 85,492 of CAVYBK010000004.1, read as the reverse complement.
AGCGAGCTTCGGTCGGAGATCGGCCGGGCCGGCCCCGCGCTTCTCGAGGTGACCGGTCCGAGCCGGCGAAGCCCGTTCGAGGTTCGCGTGCCCGTGCGCGTGCTGCGTTTCGGTGGCGAGACTCCGGGCGAGCGGGCGCGGCTCGACCTCCCGGCAGGTCGCGCGCCTCCGCAGGGAGCTCTCCTGAGCGCGATCGTCGAGATCGTAGAGCCGCGTCCCGAGGAGGACGGGTTCGACGAGGCCGGGTACCTTCGACGCCAGGGCGTCCACGTCATCCTGACCGCGAGCAGCTTCACGGTGGTCGGCCGGCGCGGAGGGCTGGGCGGCATCGCCGACCGGGTTCGCGGCGCGATCGCGCGCTCGCTGGCCCCGGGTGTGAGCGGGGAGCGGCGCGCAGTCATCGCCGCGGTCGTCCTCGGCGAAGACGAGGGGCTCAGCCCCGACCTTCGAGACCAGTTCCGCGCCTCGGGCCTCTATCACCTGCTCGCCGTTTCCGGCCAGAACGTCGCCTACGTCGTAGTCGGGATGCTCGCGCTCGCGTGGCTGCTCGGGGTCTCGCGGTGGATCGGGGAGATCGGAGCGCTCGTCGCCGTCTGCGGCTACCTGATGGCGGTCGGATGGCAGCCGTCGGTTGTGCGCGCAGGCGTCGCCGGCGGGCTCGCCTCGCTCGCCTGGCTGGCAGGTAGAGCCCGCGACCGCTGGTACTTCCTTCTGGTCGGCGCCGCGGTCCTCCTCGCCTGGAACCCGTACTCGCTCCTCGAGCCGGGGTTCCAGCTGTCGTTCGGCGCGGTCGGCTCGATCTTTCTCCTCGTCCCCCGGATCGAGGGCTGGTTGACCGGCTATCCGGTGCCCCCAGGCCTTGCGACGGTGCTCGCGGTCTCGATCGCCTGCGGCGGTGTGACGGCGCCGATCCTGATGCTCCACTTCCAGGCCGCGCCGCTATTCACCGTGGCGAGCAATGCGGTTGCCGGCTTTGTCGTCGCGCCCCTTCTCGGGCTGGCGCTCATCTCGACGGCTCTCGCTCCCGTCCTTCCCGAGGCCGCGTTGGCGATCGGCTGGGTGAACGGATGGCTCGCCGCCTACCTCGCCGGCTGCGCGCGTTTCTTCGGCTCGCTTCCCCACGCGCAGCTCACCTCGTGGAAGTCCCTCGCGGCTTTCGCGGCGCTCGCGCTCTTCGCGCTCGTCCTCTCGAGGCTGCCGCCCCCTCGCGGCCGGCGGGCGGCGGTCCTGGTGGCGATGCTCGCGGTCGTCCTCTGTCGGCTGGCGCCTGCGTCCGGACCATCCGCCGCCGCCGCCTCAGGGCCTCAGGATCGTCATGCTCGACGTCGGCCAGGGAGACGGGATCCTGCTGCAGACGAGAGCGGGCGCCGTGCTTGTCGACGAGGGTCCGCCCGAGGCGGGTGTTGCGACCCAGCTTCGCGCGCTTGGAGTCCGTCGCCTCGCCGCGCTCGTTGTGACCCACCCGCATCGAGACCACGTAGGCGGGGCCGCCGACGTTGTCGATTCGTTGCCCGTCGGCTTCGTCCTCGACCCGCTCGAGCCGACGGACAGCCCGGACGAAGCCGCGCTCGAACGCGAGGCTCGTAGCCGTGGTGTGCGAATCGTGGCCGCGCGCGTCGGCGAGCTGTTCCAGCTGGGCCAGCTAAGCATCCGCGTTCTCTGGCCCGACGGACCCGGCCAGCCCGGCGAGGACCCGCACGAGCACGGGGTCGTGCTGCTCGCGAGCTATGGGCAGTTCGACGCGCTCCTCACCGGAGACTCGGAATCGCCGGTGACTCTTCCGCTGCGTCCGCCTGAGGTCGAGCTTCTGAAGGTCGCGCATCACGGTTCGTCGGATGAGGGCCTCGGCGAGCTCCTTCGACTCGTCCGCCCGAAGATCGCGCTCATCTCTGTCGGCGAGGGAAACGATTACGGACACCCCGCGCCTTCGACGCTCTCCGCTCTGACCTCGTTTCCCGGGCTCGCGCTCTACAGGACGGACGAGGACGGGCGCATCACGGTCGAGTCCGACGGGGTGAGCTTCTCGGTCCGGACGGAGCGATGACTATGCTCAGCGTCGATGGCGGACGAGCTGCTCCCGGTCTACCTCCTCACCGGAACCGATCGCCCGAAGATCGGCCGCGCCCTCCGCCGTCTGCGGACGAGATTCGGCGACGAAGCGGTCGAAGTTCTCAGCGCCGAGACGGTTTCGGGCGAGGACGTAGCCGCAGCGCTGAATTCCCTCGGCCTCTTCGGCGCGGGGCGGCTGATCGTGGTCCAGGGTGTCGAAAAATGGAAGAAGGCAGACGCGGAGGCGCTCGCCGCCTACCTCGCCGATCCGGTCGCGGGAACGGTCGTCGCGCTCGTCGTCGACGAGCCGGGCAAGGACGACACGCTCGGGAAGCTGGTCGCGCGGCGCGGCGGGGAGGTGCTCGCCTACGACGTGCCGAAGCCGAAGGATCCCTCCGTCTGGGTGCGGGGCGAGTTCGCACGCCTCGGCGCGCAGGCGACGGACGACGCTGCCAGGCGACTGGTGGAGATCGCGGGCGACGACATCGGCCTGCTCGAGCAGGAGGTGGAGAAGCTCGCCACGTGGGCCGGCGGGGAACAGATCGGCCCGCGCGAGGTCGAGGAGCTGGCCGTCCCCGTGACGGAGGCCCCGGCCTGGGCTCTCTCGGACGCGTGGGGGTCCCGCGACGTCGGCCAAGTCCTGGCCGCGTGCGAGGCGGAGCTCGAGAAGGGCGTCGAGCCGTTCCTCATCGCCGTCAGGCTCGCGGCGCAGGTCGGGCTGGTCCGAGCCGTCCAGGCTCTGGCGGACGAAGGCCTGGGCGCCCGGGAGATCGCCGGGCGGCTGAAGAAGCACGAGTTCCGCTGCCGGAAGGCGCTCGGTCACGCCGAGCGCTATTCGCGGGACGAGCTCGACGCGGCGGTCGTCCGGCTCGCCGAGCTGGATGCGGCCCTCAAGGGTGCGAGCCGGCTCTCGAACGAGCTCGAGCTCGAGCGAGCGCTGCTCGAGATCACCGCGGCGCGGGAGCCGGTCCCGAGCTAGGCGGACTGGCCGGAGATGAGCCGGGCGGCCTGGGACTTCTTGCGCGCGGCCTTGTTCGGGTCGATCGCGCGCTTCGACGCGGCCTTGTCGAGGAGGACGACGAGCTCGCGGTGCTCGGTTGAGATCCGGTCCTTGTCGCCGTCGGCCACAGCCGACTCGAGGCGCTTGAAGAGCGTCTTCGCCGCCGAGCGATAGCGCAGGTTCTCGTCCCGCTGGCGGGCGGCGATCTTCACGCGGCGCTTTTGCTGATTGATGTTCGGCATACGGAGAAACGCCCGCGTCGCGCGGGCACGAGGATCCTACCAAGAGTTGTGCCCCTCCAAGCAATACACGCCTGCTTCGGGGCAGCATCGCTTGCAGGGGCACTGCCGCTTCCGGCCTCTGGCCTATGCTCGGGCCCGTGGAAGAACCTGAGCGCCCGGCTCCGGGCGAGCCCCCGCCGCCGAGGCGCCTCGCCTGGTCGACGGCCATCTTCGCCGGGGCAACCGGACTCTCCCGGGTGCTGGGGCTCGCCCGCGAGATCGTCGCCCGAAACTACTTCGGCGTCCGCGGCCCCATCAACGCGTTCGAGATCGCGTTCCTGATCCCGAACACCGTGCGGGCGCTTGTTGCCGACGCCGCGCTCTCCTCCGCGTTCGTCCCCGTCTTCAGCGAGCTCCTGGAGAAGGGGGAGCGTGCGCGGGCGTGGCGCGTCGCCTCGACGCTCTTCTGGATGATCCTCCTCGGGCTCGGCAGCGCCACGATCCTCTTCATCGTGTTGGCGCCGTGGATCATGGCGCCGTTCCCGTACGAGCAGGAGCTGCTCGTAAGCCTCTCCAGGATCCTCTTCCCGGTCGTGCTCCTGCTCGGGCTCTCCGGCGTGATCGTCGGGATCCTGAACAGCTACGAGCACTTCACCGTTCCGGCGCTCACCCCCGTCTTCTGGAACCTGGTCATCATCGGCGGGCTCGTCATCGGCGTGCCGCGCGTCGAGGGGAACAACGAGCTCTACGTCTACGCCGGCGCGATCCTCGCAGCGACGTTCGTCCAGCTCGTCCTTCCGGTTCCCTGGCTGCGCGGTCTCGGCGGGCGGATCCAGTTCGTCTTCGACTGGCGCGACCCGGCCGTCAAGCGGGTCTTCGTCCTGATGATCCCGGTGACGCTCGGGCTCGGACTCATCAACGTGAACGCGCTCATCGACGGGATCTTCGCCGCGCAGCTGATCGACCCGAACATCGCGCCGAGCGCGATCAACGCCGCGTTTCGGATCTACATGCTGCCGCAGGGAATGTTCTCGGTCGCGGTCGCGACGGTGCTCTTCCCGCGCCTCTCGCGGCTCGCGACGCGCGGCGACATCGACGGCTTTCGCTCGACCGTCTCGATGGGGCTCGGCCAGATCGGCTTCCTGCTGCTCCCGGCGAGCGCGGTCGGAGCCGTTCTCGCGATCCCGATCGTGCGCCTCATCTACGAGCGCGGCGCCTTCACCCCTGACCAGACCCACGTGGTCGCAGGCGCGTTCGCGGCGTTCACGCTCGGCCTCACGTTCAACGGGACGATGCTGATGCTCACGCGCGCGTTCTTCAGCCTGCAGTCGCCGTGGGTTCCGACTGCGATCGCGCTCGGCAACCTCGGCGTGAACGCGGCGCTCGACGCGGCGTTCTACCGTTACGGCGTCTGGGGGATACCGCTCGCCACTTCGTTCGTGAACATGGCGGGAACGGCGGCCCTGATCATCGCCTTCAGGCGGCGGATCGGGCGGATGGACGGGCGTGCGCTCCTCCACTCGTACTCGCGGATCATCGTCGCCTCGGCCGTGGCCGCCGGAGTCGCCGCAGCAGTCTGGTACGGCCTCGACCAGCTGCTCGGCCGCGGCCTCCTCGCGCAGATCGTCACCGTCGGAGTCGGGCTCGTGAGCGCGGTCGTCGTCTACCTCCTCTGCGCTCGCCTGCTGAGGATTCGGGAGCTGCGTGCGGTGCTCTCGCTCCGGCGCCGTTCAGGTACAACGGGCGAGTGAAGCTCGACCGCATCCGCAACTTCTCGATCGTGGCGCACATCGACCACGGCAAGTCGACCCTGGCCGACCGCATCCTCGAGGTGACCGAGACGCTCACCGAGCGCGAGATGCGCGAGCAGGTGCTCGACTCGATGGAGCTCGAGCGCGAACGCGGCATCACGATCAAGGCCCAGGCCGTGCGCGTCGCCTGGAAGGGCCACCAGCTCAACTTGATCGACACGCCGGGCCACGTGGACTTCACGTACGAGGTCTCGCGCGCGCTGCAGGCGTGCGAGGGCGCTCTGCTCCTCGTCGACGCGGCCCAGGGGATCCAGGCGCAGACCCTCGCGAACGCCTACCTCGCGCTCGAGAACGATCTCGAGATCGTCCCGATCGTGAACAAGATCGACCTCCCGCAGGCCGACCCGGACGCGGTCGCCGCCGAGCTGGCGGATCTCATCGCCGAGGACGCTCCCCGGGTGCTGCGCATCTCGGCGAAGACCGGGGACGGTGTCGCCGACATCCTCGACGCGGTCGTCGAGCGCATCTCTCCGCCCGAGGGAGATCCCGACGCGCCGCCGCGCGCGCTCGTCTTCGACTCCTCCTATGACCAGTACCGCGGCGTCGTCGCCTTCGTCCGCGTCGTCGACGGACGCTTCCACACGCGCGAGAACCTTCGCGCGATGGCGGCGGGCACCCGCTTCGAGGCGGAGGAGCTCGGCTTCTTCTCGCCGGTTCGTAGCCCGACCGACACGCTCGAGGCCGGAGAGGTCGGCTACGTGGTCACAGGCCTGAAGGACGTGAGCCGCCTGCGCGTCGGCGACACCCTCACGAGTGCGCGCCACGGCGCCGCCAAGCCGCTGCCCGGCTACAAGGACGTGAAGCCGACGGTCTTCGCCGGCCTGTATCCGACCGACTCGGACGACTACCCCGAGCTCCGCGACGCGCTCGAGAAGCTGAAGCTCAACGACGCCTCGCTCTTCTACGAGCCCGAGACCTCGCAGGCGCTCGGCTTCGGCTTCCGCTGCGGATTCCTCGGGCTCCTGCACATGGAGATCGTGCGCGAGCGACTGGAGCGGGAGTTCGACCTCGACCTGCTCGTGACGGCGCCGAACGTCGCCTACCGCGTCTACACGCAGAGCGAAGAGGAGATCGAGGTGCACAGTCCCGCCGACATGCCGCGGGAGTTCGAGCGCGTGGAGGAGCCCTACATCCGCGCCACCACGATCGTCCCCAAGGAGTTCGTCGGCTCGGTCATGGAGCTGAACAACGATCGCCGCGGACGCTTCGACCACATGGAGTACCTGAGCGAGGAACGCGTGATGCTCTCCTACGACCTTCCGCTGGCCGAGATCGTCTACGACTACTACGACCAGCTGAAGAGCCGCACGAAGGGCTACGCCAGCTTCGACTACGACGTCGTCGGCTTCGAGGAGGGGAAGCTCGTGCGCGTGGACATCCTCCTCGCGGGAGATCCCGTCGACGCGCTCAGCCTCATCGTCCATCGGGACGGCGCCTACGCGCGCGGGCGCGCACTCGTCGACCGCCTGCGCGAGGAGATTCCGCGCCAGATGTTCGACGTTCCGGTCCAGGCTGCGATCGGCTCGCGCGTCATTGCGAGGGAGACGATCAAGGCGCGGCGGAAGGACGTGCTCGCGAAGTGCTACGGCGGCGACGTCACCCGCAAGCGCAAGCTGCTCGAGCGCCAGAAGAAGGGCAAGAAGCGCATGAAGCAGGTCGGCTCGGTCGAGGTGCCGCAGGAGGCCTTTCTCGCCGTCCTCAACCTGGAAGGGGACAAGCGATGAGCGCGGGCGGCGTGCGCCACCTGTACGTCCATCTGCCGTTCTGCGCCTCGCGCTGCGGCTACTGCGACTTCGTCACGCTCGTGGGGCGCCAGGGCGAGCACGGGCGCTACGTCGATGCGGTGCTGGCCGAGCTCGAGCTGGAGCGAGGCCGGCTGGCGGACGAGGTCGAGACGGTCTTCGTCGGGGGCGGCACGCCGACCTTCACCGAGCCTGCCGAGCTGCGCCGGCTCCTCGAGGCGCTGCCCGCGGCGGAGGAGGTGACCGTCGAGGCGAACCCGGAGACCGTCACGCCGGAGCTCGCGGCGCTTCTCCGGGACGCGGGTGTCACGAGGGTCTCGCTCGGCGCACAGAGCTTCGAGCCGCGCCTTCTGGACGTGCTCGACCGCCGCGCTCGGCCTGAGGATGTCCGGCGCGCGTTCTACCATCTTCGTGATGCCAAATTCGACAACATCAACCTGGATCTCATCTACGGGATCCCCGGCCAGGAGCCCTCCGACCTGGAACGGGATCTCGACGAGGCTCTAGCCCTCGGCCCTGAGCACCTGTCCTGCTACGAGCTCGAAGCGAAGCCGGGTACGCGCTTCACGCACGCGCACGGAGAGGAGCTCGCCCGCCAGGCGGAGTCGATGGAGGGATATTTCGAGCTCGTCGTCGACACGCTCACCGAAGCCGGCTACCGCTGGTACGAGACCGCCAACTTCTGCCGGGAAGGCCGCCGTGCCCGCCACAACCTCGCCTACTGGCTGGGGCGCGACTATCTCGGCCTGGGGATCGGCGCCGTCTCGACCGTCGGCGGGCTCCGCTGGCGGAACCTTCCCGCGCTGCCGCGCTACCTCTCGGCGTTGGCAGGCGGGCAAGCCCCGCCACGGGAGCTGGAGCCGTTGGCCGCGTCCACGCAGACGCAGGAGCGGCTCATGCTCGGCCTGCGCCTGGACGACCCGCTTCCGCTCGCGCAGGTCGAGGCCGCGCTCGATCTCGACGCGCTTGCTCGGCTGGAAGGGCTCGGGCTCGTCGAGCGACAGGGCGACGGGCTGCTCCTCACGCGCCGCGGCCGGTTTCTCGGAGGTGGCGTGACGGTTGAGCTTCTCGCTGAAATCCCTGCAAATAACTACAATTGATCGGGTATGACGCCAGGCCCTGACCCCGTGCTCACGCCTCGCCAGAAGGAGATCCTCGTGCGCGTCGTCGAGGAGTACGTCGCGACCGGTGCGCCCGTCGGCTCGAAGACGCTGGTGGAGCGGGCGGCGATGGACGTCTCGTCCTCGACGGTGCGCTACGAGCTCGCAGTCCTCGAGGAGCAGGGCCTGCTCTCGCATCCGCACACCTCGGCCGGACGAGTCCCGACCGATCTCGGCTACCGCCTCTTCGTGGACAAGGTGATCGAGGAGCTCGAGCCGCGGCCCTCCGAGGTCGCTCTCGACCTGAACTTCTCCGAGCTGCGAAGCGAAGTGGAGATCGCTCTGCAGGCGACGACGGACGCCCTCGCAGAGGTCACCCATCTGCTCGCGCTCGTGTCGGCGCCTCCCCTCGAGGCGACGATGGTCCGGCGAGTCGAGGTCCTCCTTCTGCAGCCGGAGCTCGTGATGGTGGTCGTCATCACGGCGACGGGAGGGGTGACGAAGCGGCTCTTCACGTTCGCCCGCGCGGTCGATCCAGGATTGGCCGAATGGGCCGGGGAGTATCTGAACGAGAGACTCGGCGGCCGCCAGCTGGGCGGACGAATGCTGCGCGCGTGCCTCGAGGACCCGCACCTCGGCGGCCGCGAGCGGGATTTCCTCGCGGAGCTCCGGCCCGCCTTCTCGGCAGTGCTCGAGACCCCGGAGCAAGCCTTCTACGTCGGCGGCACGGCAGGCGTTCTCGGCGAGTTCCGGCCGGACGAGCTCGCCGGGTACCAGCGCCTGCTCGAGGTGCTCGAGCAGCGCGCGATGGCGCTCGAGCTGATGCGCGCGAGCCTCGTCTCCAAACGCCCCTTCGTGCGCGTCGGCTCCGAGTTCGCCGACCCGCAGCTCGCGACCGTCTCCCTGGTGGGGGCGCCATACGGGCTCCAGCACCGCAACCTCGGCACCGTCAGCCTCATCGGGCCGATGCGGATGGACTATGTCAAGGCGATCGAAGCCGTCCGGGCCGCCGCGAGGGAGCTTTCCCACTTCGTCGAAGACCTCTACGAGAACTGAGCCGTGGCGAGCGCGAGGCGCGATTACTACGACATCCTCGGGGTCGAGCCGGGCGCGTCGGACAAGGAGATCAAGTCCGCCTTCAGGCGGCTCGCGCGCGAGCTGCATCCGGACGTCTCCGACCATCCCGAGGCGCAGGAGCGGTTCCGAGAGGCGGCCGAAGCCTATGAGGTGCTTTCCAAGCCGGAGACCAGGGAGCTCTACGACCGCTACGGCCACGAAGGTCTCCGCACAGGGGGGTTCCGCCCGAGCGACTTCACCAACATCGCCGACCTCTTCTCCGCCTTCTTCGGAGACGAGCTCTTCGGAGGAGCCGGCCTCGGGTCGCGCCGGGCCCGCGGAGCCGACGTCATGGCCGAGGTCGCCGTCGAGCTCGAGGAGGCGGCTCGGGGAGTCAAGCGCGAGGTCCGGATCCCGGTCTCCGTCCCCTGCGAGACCTGCGGAGCGACGGGCGCGGCGCCCGGAACGACGCCCCGAGACCTGCCGGGCCTGCGGCGGGAGCGGGCGGCTCCAGTCCGTCTCGTCCTCCATCTTCGGCCAGTTCATCCGAACGCAGACGTGTCGCGAGTGCAATGGAGCCGGGCGAGGTCGCGGCGACTCCCTGTCCGGACTGCAAGGGAACCCGGCGCAGGACGGAGGAGCGGGCGCTCGAGATCGATGTCCCACCCGGGATTCACGACGGCCAGCGCATCCGCCTCTCCGGCGAGGGCCATGCCGGGGAGCTCGGGGGGCGCGCGGGTGACGCCTACGTCCTCGTGCACGTGCGGCCCGACCCGCGGTTCGTGCGCGACGGCAACGACGTCATCTCGAGCGTCGACCTGACCATGTCGGAAGCCGCGCTCGGAGCGCAGACCACAGTGCCGACCCTGGACGGCGAGGTGGAGCTCGAGTTCAAGCCGGGCACCCAGCCGGGCGAGATCCGGGTCCTGCGCGGGAAGGGCATGCCGGTCCTCCAGGGCTTCGGGCGCGGAGACCATCGCCTGCTCGTGAACGTCGCCGTGCCGCGCAACCTGAGCGACGAGCAGCGGAGGCTGCTCGAGGAGTTCGCGCGGGCCGAGCACGAGGAGAACTACAAGGCCGAGGAAGGCTTCTTCGAGAAGCTCCGGGCAGCGTTCCGCTGAGCGATCCACTCCTTCGCCGTGTGTCCGTGCGCGTCGCCGCAGAGCGCGCCGAGGAGGCGCGCGCCCTCCTGATCGAGCTCTTCCCCGAAGGGTTCGAGGAGGTCGCGCTCGACGGCGGAATCGAGTTCGCCGCCTACACGAAGGCCGGCGGCGAAGAGCGTCTCTGGCAGGTGTTCGGGCCGGGCGCCGCGACCGATGTGGAGGCCGGGTGGAGCGAAGCGTGGAAGCGGTTCCACCGGCCCGTGCGCATCGGCCGGCTCTGGGTCGGCCCGCCCTGGGAGGAGCCGGACGAGGGCCTGATCCCCGTCGTCGTCGACCCCGGGCAGGCGTTCGGAACGGGCGCCCACCCGACCACGCAGCTCTGCCTTCGCTTTCTCCTCGAGCACGAGCCCGTCTCGCTGCTCGACCTCGGCTGCGGCTCTGGCGTGCTCTCGATCGCGGCAGCGAAGCTGGGCTACCAGCCGGTGACCGCGCTCGACCTCGACGATGCCGCCGTCGCCGCGACGCGGACGAATGCCGAGGCGAACCGCGTCGAGCTCACGGTGGCGCGGCGCGACGTCCTCTCGGACCCGCTGCCGCTTGCACACCTCGCATTGGCGAACATCGCCAGCGAGCCGCTGAGCGAGGTCGCGGGACGGATCGAGGCGGCGGAGCTCGTCGCGTCCGGGTACCTCGTCAGTGAGGAGCCCGAGCTCGAAGGCTGGAAGCTCGAGGAGCGGAAGGAGCTCCAGGGCTGGGCCGCCGACCGCTTCTCGCGCGCCTGATTTCGCCTGACCTCCCGCCCGAGTCGGTTAGCATCGGGCGGTCATGGCGACCTTCTCGAGCTCGTTCCTCGGTTGCAAGGTCTCGCACACCGATGCCCAGGAGCTGCGCGAGCGCCTGATCGCCGACGGCCACGCCGAGAGCGAAGGGGCGGTCGACGTCGCTGTCGTCAATACGTGCTGCGTCACGCACGAGGCCGTCCGAAAGTCCCGCCAGGAAGCGCGCCGGGCGGCCCGTCGCGCGCGGCGCGTCTACGTGACCGGCTGCGCGGCGAACCTCGAAGGAAGCTTCGACGGACTTCCCGAGAACGTCGAAGTCGTCCGGCTTGCGAGCGAACGAGCGGCCCACTTCGTCGCAGGCGCCGTCGGGGCGCTCGGGTGCGTCCAGGCGGACGTCGGCCTCGGCCGGGTGCGCGCCTTCGTGAAGATCCAGGACGGGTGCAGCTTCTCGTGCAGCTTCTGCGTGATCCCCGAGGTTCGGGGCTCGTCGCGGAGCCGCGCGGCGTCCGCCGTGCTTTCCGAGGTCGAGCGCCGCGTCTCGCAGGGTCACCGCGAGATCGTCCTCACGGGAATCAACCTGGGCTGCTACCGCGACCGCGCGGCCGGGTACGGGCTGTCGCGGCTGGTCCGCGAGGTCGGCGCCGTCTCGGGCGTCGAGCGGCTGCGCCTGTCCTCCATAGAGGTCAATCACCTGACCGACGAGCTCGTCGCGGCGATGCGCGAGACGCCCAGCGTCTCGCCGCACCTGCACGTCCCGCTTCAATCCGGCGACGACGGCGTCCTCAAGGAGATGGGGAGGCGCTACGACGTAGCGACGTACCTGCGCCGAGTGGAGCGGGCTCGGGGCTTCAACCTCACGACCGATGTGATCGTCGGCTTCCCGAGCGAGGACGATGCCGCCTTCGAACGGACGCTCGACGCGGTGGAGGAGGCGGGCATCACGAAGGTGCACGTCTTTCCGTACTCGCCCCGGCCGGGAACGCGCACCGCCGACGACGACCGCGTGCCGGCCTCCGTGAAGAAGGAGCGCAGCGCTCGGCTCCGCGCGCTCTCCGCCGAGGCCTGCCGCCGACGGTGGGCCGCTAAGCTCGGGCGCGAGGAGACTGTGCTGGTCGACCGGCCCGGGCGAGGGTACGGCGACGACTACTCGCCGTGGCTCGTCGAGGGCCCTCAGGGCCAGTTCGTGCAGGTTCGGGCGCACGACGTCACCGAGGAGGGAATCGTTGGCCTCGCAGCCTGACTGTCTCTTCTGCAAGCTCGTCCGCGAGGGCGAGCATGTCAACGCCGCCGAGGGCTTCGTCGCCATCGAGGACATCAACCCGAAGGCGCCCGTCCACCTTCTCGTGCTGCCCGAGCGGCACGTCGACACGTTCCGGGACGTGTCCGCGTTCGAGCCCGACGAGGCGAAGCGGATGCTCGAGTTCGTCGCCGATACCGCGAGGAACGCAGGCCTCGAGGACTATCAGGTCGTGGTCAACGTGGGACCCCGGGCGGGCCAGACCGTCTTCCATCTGCACTGGCATGTGCTGGGCGGCGGGAGGCCGTTCGAATGAGCCTGATCGCACAGATCGAGGACGAGCTCAAGGCGGCGATGCGCGCCCGCGATCAGGAGCGCACAGACACGCTGCGTATGACGCTGTCCTCGCTGCGAGCCGCCGAGAAGGACTTGCAGCGCCCCCTGAAGGACGACGAGGAGCTGCAGGTGCTCCAGCGCGAGCGCAAGCGGCGCGCCGAGGCGGCCGAGGCGTTTCGCGAGGGCGATCGGCCCGAGCAGGCGGACAAGGAGGACCGTGAGCTCGCCGTGATCGAGGAGTTCATGCCGGAGCCGATGTCCGAAGATGCGATCGAAGAGATCATCGACGACGCGATCGCAGAGACAGGCGCGACCTCCTTGCGGGACCTCGGCCGGGTGATGGCCGACGTAATGCCGCAGGTCGCGGGGCGGGCGGACGGGTCGACCGTCAGCCAGCTCGTGCGCGAGAAGCTGGCCTAGGCTCGTCGCCCTTTCCGCACCATCTGCGCGCCACGCGCGCGCTTTTCAGGGATACGCTCGAAGCGGAGGGAGGCCCGCGGCGGCCCCAGGGTTCAGTCGAGCCTCACGACCTTGCAAGTGCGACGGTCGTTTCCGCCGCCCTCACTAAACTTCGACCGTTGCAGGAAGTTCTCTCGGTTTCCAACGAGGTCGCGGCCGAGCTCGCCACGGTCGACGACGGCATCCTCGACGCGCTTCGAGACCGCCTCGGCATCGCTCTGCTCCTTCGTGGCAACCGTCTCACGCTCGAGGGCGACGACGTCCGGGTCGGCCAGGCCCGCGCGGTCGTGGACGAGCTCGTCGAGCTGGTCGAGGGCGGCCAGGTGATCGGGCCGGGGACCGTGGACGCGGTTCTCGCTGCGCTCGACGCCGCCGAGAACCCGCGCGAGATCTTCGAGGACGTCGTCTGGCGACACCGCGGCACCAAGATCACGCCGAAGACGGTCAACCAGAAGCGCTACGTCGATGCGATCCGCGAGTGCACGATCACCTTCGGTGTCGGCCCCGCGGGCACGGGCAAGACCTACCTGGCGATGGCCCTCGCGGTCGCGGCGATGCAGGAGCGCGAGGTGAGCCGCATCATCCTTACGCGCCCGGCCGTCGAGGCGGGGGAGCGCCTCGGCTTCCTCCCGGGCGACATGCTCGCCAAGGTCGACCCGTATCTGCGCCCGCTCTTCGACGCGCTCTACGACATGCTCGACGCCGACCGGCTGAACTCGTACCTGGAGAAGGGGACGATCGAGGTCGCCCCGCTCGCGTTCATGCGCGGCCGGACGCTCAACGACTCCTTCATCATTCTCGACGAGGCGCAGAACACGACCCCGGAACAGATGCAGATGTTCCTCACGCGCCTCGGGTTCGGCTCGAAGATCGTGGTCACCGGCGACGTGACGCAGGTCGACCTCCCGCGCGAGCAGGCGTCCGGCCTCATCCACGTGCGCGAGATCCTCGGCGCGATCGAAGGCATCGAGTTCGTCGAGTTCGGGAACCAGGACGTCGTCCGCCACGTGCTCGTGCAGCGCATCGTCGAGGCGTACAAGCGCCACGCCGACGAGACGGGCACCCAGCGGCGCAAGTGATCGCCATCGAGGTGGAGAACAGAAGCGGCGAGGTCGTCGACGCGGCCGGCGCCGAGTCGCTCGCCCGTGAGGTCCTCACGGCGGAGGGGATCGCGGCGGGCGACCTCGGCATCGCCTTCGCCACGCCGTCGGAGATGCGCGCCCTGAAGCTCCAGCACCTGGGGATCGAGGAGGCGACCGACGTGCTCTCGTTCCCGATCGACGGCCGCGACCAGCTGCCCGAAGGCGTCCCCCGCCAGCTCGGCGACGTCGTCCTCTGCCCGCAGGTCGTCGGCGAGGCGTGGCGCGCGCCGCTCGTCCACGGGCTGCTGCACCTCCTGGGCTACGACCATGGGGAGGAGATGGAGCGGCGCGAGCGGGAGCTCGTGCCCGAGTCCTGATGGCCGACCGGCGCGCACCTGCCGTCCTCCGCAGCTTCAACTACGCCTTCGAGGGCGTCATCCACGTGCTGCGGACGCAGCGCAACATGCGGATCCACTTCGCGATCGCGGCCGCCGTTCTCGTCCTCGCGTTCATCTACGACGTCACGCGCCTCGAGCTGATCGCGCTCATGATCTCGATCGCCTTCGTGCTGATCGCGGAGATGGTGAACACCGCGGTGGAGGCGACGATCGACCTCTCGACACCCTCGTTCGACCCGCTGGCGAAGATCGCGAAGGACATCGCGGCGGGCGCGGTCCTCATCGCCGCCGCGAACGCGGTCGCTGTCGGCTACCTCGTGCTCGCCGACCGGCTGACGCGGCCGAGCGCCAGGCTCGTGAACTCGCTCGGGGACGCGCCGATCAACCTCACGGTGATCGCCCTCGTACTGACGCTCATCGTGGTCATCGCGATCAAGGCGATCACCGGGACCGGGACGCCGCTTCGCGGCGGGCTGCCCTCGGGCCACGCCGCGCTCGCGTTCGGCTGCTGGGCGGCGATCACGTTCATCGTCACCGACCACCGCGTCGTCATCTCCTTCGTTGCGCTGATCATGGCGCTGCTCGTCTCCCAGACCCGCGTCGAGGCGGAGATCCACACCCCGTACGAGGTCGTTGCCGGCGCGGTCATCGGTACGCTCGTCACCCTCATCCTCTTTCAGGTGTTCAGATGACGGACCAGGAGCTCTACGACGCTGCCGTGGCCGCCTCGCAGGCGGCCTATGCGCCGTACTCGAAGTTCCTCGTCGGCGCCGCCGCGCTCATGCGCGACGGGCGCGTCGTCACGGGCGTGAACGTCGAGAACGCGTCCTATCCGGTCGGAATCTGCGCCGAGCGCTGCGCCATCGCTCGGGCGGTCGTGGAGGGTGCAAAGCCCGGAGACTTCGAGGCGATCGGGATCACCGCCTCGCCCTGCGGCGCCTGCCGCCAGTGGCTCCACGAGTTCCGCTTCGACCGGGTGGCGTTCATGCACGAGGGCGAGCTCCTCGTGCGCCGGCCCGACGAGCTCCTGCCCGACTCGTTCGAGCTGTGACGCCGCTGAAGAGCGGGTTTGTCGCGGTCGCAGGCCGCCCGAACGTGGGCAAGTCGACGCTCGTGAACGCGCTCGCAGGCGGGAAGGTCGCGATCGTCTCCGACAAGCCCCAGACGACGCGGCGCCGGATCGCTGCGGTCGTCAACGGCGACGGCTACCAGCTCGTCCTCACCGACCTGCCCGGCTTTCAGCGGCCACGAGACGCGCTCACCGAGCGCATGCAGCGGACCGTGGACGCGTCGCTCGAGGACGTCGACGCGCACCTCCTCGTCCTGGCCGCGGACGAGGCGATCGGCTCCGGCGACCGCTTCGTCGCCGCGCGGCTCTTCGCTTCCGGGCGCCCCGTCGTGATCGCGCTCAACAAGGTCGACCGCCTGCGGCCTGAGCGGATTGCCGAGCAGATCCAGGTCGCGGCGGGCCTCGGCGACTTTCACGCGCTCCACCCGATCAGCGCTGCCCGCGGCGAGGGGCTCGGCCCGCTCGAGGAGGACCTCGTCGCGCTGCTTCCCGAGGGGCCGCTCTACTTCGGCGAGGGCGAGGCGACCGACCTCCCGCTCGAGACGCGGGTCGCGGAGCTCGTCCGCGAGCAGGCGCTCGCGCTCACGCGCGAGGAGGTGCCGCACGCGATCGGCGTCGAGGTCGAAGAGCTCGAGGAGAGCCGTGTGCACGCGGTCCTCATCGTCGAGACCGAGTCCCAGAAGGGCATCCTCATCGGCAAGGGCGGGAGCATGATCAAGGCCATCGGCGCGGGCGCGAGGCCGGAGATCGAGCGGCTTCTCGGCGGCAAGGTCTACCTCGAGCTACAGGTCAAGGTGCGGCCGCACTGGCGCCGTGACGAGAATGTGCTCGAACGCTTCGGAATCTAGAGAGAAAAGGAATCAGGAGGACACGTGGCAGCACTCACCGCGCTCATGTTCGAGGAACGGCTGAACCGCTATCTCTACGAGCGCGCCGAGGAGGCACGCGCGGTGCGCGTGGGGGAGAAGGAGACGAGCGAGCAGGCGGAGATCGTCGCCCGCTACGCCGACCTCTTCACCCGCGAGCAGCACGAGTCTCTCCGCGACGAGGAGGACGCGGCCGCCGGCGACGAGCGCGAGCGCCTGTACCGCCTCCGCGAGGCGTGCCTCGGCGGGATCGTCGTCGCCGAGATCGCCGAGCGCTCCGACCGCTTCGAGAACGAGTTCCTCGCTGCGCGCGTCGATTTCCGGGGCGAGTCGCTCCCGCTTCGCTCCGCGCAGGCGATGCTCGCCATCCTCGACGAGTACGGCGACCGCAACGAGCTGGGCGACCTGGCTGCCGACGCCTCCGCCCGCTTCAACGACGACCGCCAGGAGCTGATGGCCGCCGCGGAGACCCTCGACGCGGAGCTCTCCGGCGACCCCGATCCCGTCGGGCGAAGCGCGCGGCGCAAGGCGATCGACATCCACGCGCTCGCCGACGCCCTCGGCCGCGCTGCACGCGAGCAGGACGCCTCGTACGGGCCGCTCCGCGAGCGCTGGCTCGACCGGATTCTCGGTGAGGAGCACGAGGCGGAGCCCGCCTCCTACCACGTCTCCTACCTGCGACGGTTGTCGCCGCTCGCCGACACCTACACGAAGGAGCGGGCCGTTCCCGTCTGCCTCGAGAGCCTCACGCGCCTCGGCTTCGACCTCGCGGCCGACGAGCACATCCGCCTCGACCTCGACGACCGGCCGCAGAAGAACCCGCGGGCCTGCGTGATCGCGTCGGACCCGCCCAACGTCGTCCACCTGATCACGCGGGCACAGGGGGGCTTGCACGACTACCAGGGGCTCCTCCACGAGGCCGGGCACGCGCTCCACTACGCGGGCGTCGACCCGGCGCTTCCGTACACGTTTCGCCGACTTTCTCGCGACCATGCCCTGACCGAGATCTACTCGTTCCTCCTGGAGTCGGTGAGCCGGGAGCCAGGCTGGCACGCGGAGCACTTCGACGTCTCCGCGGGAGAGGCCGAGGACAACGCCGAGGCAACCCGTTTCCTCGACGTTCTGCTCTTCCGGCGCTATGCAGCGAAGCTCGACTACGAGCTGGAGCTCTGGGCCGACTTCGAGCACGCGCCCGACTATGCGCCCAAGTACGCGGAGCGTCTGCGCGCCGCGACCGGGTTCCGCTACCGGCCGGACGGCTACCTGGCCGACATGGACGACGGCTTCTACTCGGCCGACTACCTGCGCGCCTGGATCCGCGCGGCGCAGCTCCGCGCGTACCTGCGCGAGACGATCGGCTCGGACTGGTGGGAGCGGAGCGAGACGGGCGACTTCCTGCGCAGCCTCTTCGCGGAGGGCACCCGGCCCTCGAGCGAGGACGTCGCCGCCCGCATCGGCTTCGAGCCGTTCGACACGCGGCCGCTCGTCCAGGAGCAGCTCGCCACGTCGTAGCCCGCCGCCCGGGCGTTGACGAAACTGAACGCCCTCGAACGAGGGATGCGTCCGATTTCGTGCCGATTACTGTGATCAGCGGCATGTCCGAGGAGATCCGACATCACTCCACGCGGGTGAAGCGTCGCCGACGCCACAAGTCGTCGGTGACCAACATCAACATCTTCGCGATGACGTCGTCGCCTGAGGTGGCGGCTCAGCCCGCGGCTCCCGCGCCCGTCCCGGCCCCGGCAGCCGTGCCTCCGGCCGAGCACGAGGACGAGGATCTCTTCGGCGAGCGCCTGGTCTCCTCCGAATGGCTCGAGCGGCGCGCGAAGCGGCTCGAGAAGCAGGAGCAGGAGGTCAAGCAGCGCGCGCTCGAGCTCGAGCGCCGTGAGGCCGAGCTCGACGAGCGCGAGGCCCGCTTCGAGGCCGACATGTATCTCCGCGAGGACGAGATCGAGGCGCGCGAGGAGCACCTGCGGGACCTCGAGGCCCGGCTGGGCCAGAAGGAGTCCGACCTCGGCACTTTCGTCGCCCGTGTTCAGGGCGGCCTCCTCGCAGACGCCGGCTGAGCCGGCGGGCTCCCCCGGGCTACACTGATCCCATGGCGCAGGCCCCCGCTCTCCCGGGCGGTTTCGAGCTACCGCTCGAGCCCCGGCTGCCCCGCATCGGCTCAGTCGACCAGGTCGCGGTCGAGGAGCGCGCGGCGTCGCTCTCGCGCCGCTCGATCAAGCGGGAGTCCAAGCTCTTCGCGCTCGACCTCGCCGTCCGGATGATGGATCTGACGACGCTCGAGGGCGCGGACACGCCCGGGAAGGTGGCGGCTCTCTGCTCGAAGGCGATGCGGCCCGATCCCTCCGACCTGACCGTGCCGCCGGTGGCCGCGGTGTGCATCTACCCGAACCTCGTTCCCATCGCCCTCGACCGGGTGCAGGGAAGTGGCGTTCGCGTCGCGTCGGTCGCCACCGCGTTTCCGTCTGGCCAGTCGCCGCTCGAGATCAAGGTCGAGGAGACGGCCCGCGTCGCCGAGATGGGCGCGGACGAGATCGACATGGTGATCGACCGCGGTGCCTTCCTGTCGGGCGACTACGCGAAGGTCTACGACGAGGTGCGGAGGGTCAAGGAAGTGTGCGGCAACGCGCACCTCAAGGTCATCCTCGAGACCGGCGAGCTCGGCACGTACGACAACGTGCGGCGCGCGAGCCTGCTCGCGATCGCGGGCGGCGCCGACTTCATCAAGACGTCCACCGGGAAAATTCAGCCCGCCGCGACGCTGCCCGTCACGCTCGTCATGCTCGAGGCGATTCGCGACGTCTACGAGGAGACCGGGCGGAAGATCGGCATGAAGCCCGCGGGCGGCATCCGCCACGCGAAGCAGGCCGTCCAGTATCTCGTTCTCCTGCACGAGACCCTTGGCGTCGAGTGGATGACGCCGGATCTCTTCCGCTTCGGCGCCTCGTCGCTTCTCAACGACTGCCTGCTCCAGATCCGCAAGGAGAAGACAGGCCGCTACCAGAGCCCGGACTACTTCACCATTGACTGAGATCGAAAAGCGCCAAGACCGCTCGCCGGTCCCGTCCGCGTTCGACTACGCGCCCGCGCCCGAGTCGCGGGAGATCGTCACTCTCGAGGACCGCTACGGGCTCTTCATCGGGGGCGAATGGGTGGAGCCGAAGTCGGGTGAGTACGAGGCGACGATCAGCCCGGCGACCGAGGAGCCGCTCGCCGAGGTGGCCTACGCGGGCCCGGAGGACGTGGGTGTGGCCGTCGACTCCGCGCGCGAGGCGTTCGAGAACGGCTGGTCCGACATCGCGCCGGGCGAGCGGGCCAAGTACCTCTACCGCATCGCGCGCATCCTTCAGGAGCGCTCGCGCGAGTTCGCGGTGCTCGAGTCGCTCGACGGGGGCAAGCCGATCCGCGAGTCCCGCGACGTCGACCTGCCGCTGTCCGCGGCGCATTTCTTCTACTACGCGGGCTGGGCGGACAAGCTCGAGTACGCGTTCCCGAACCGCAACCCCAAGCCGCTCGGTGTCGCCGGGCAGATCATCCCCTGGAACTTCCCGCTCCTCATGCTCTCGTGGAAGATCGCGCCGGCGCTCGCGGCGGGGAACACGGTCGTCTTGAAGCCGGCCGAGTCGACGCCCTTGACCGCGCTCCTCTTCTGCGACGTCGTCCGGCAGGCCGAGCTTCCTCCCGGGGTCGTGAACATCGTCACCGGCGACGGGCGTGCCGGCGCCGAGCTCGTCAAGCACCCCGGCGTGGACAAGGTCGCGTTCACCGGGTCGACCGACGTCGGGAAGGAGATCCAGCGCGCAGTCGCGGGGACCGGCAAGAAGCTCACGCTCGAGCTCGGCGGCAAGGCGGCGAACATCATCTTCGACGACGCGCCGCTCGACCAGGCGGTCGAGGGGATCATCAACGGCATCTATTTCAACCAGGGCCACGTGTGCTGCGCGGGCTCGCGACTGCTCGTGCAGGAGTCCATCTACGAGCAGGTGATCGCGAAGCTGAAGCGGCGCATGGGGACGCTGCGCGTCGGCGACCCGCTCGACAAGAACACGGACGTCGGCGCGATCAACTCGAGAGAGCAGCTCGAGAAGATCAAGGAGCTCGTCGCGGCCGGGGAGGAGGAGGGCGCAGAGATCTTCCAGCCGCCGTGCCGGCTTCCCGAGAAGGGCTGGTGGTTCGCGCCGACGGTCTTCACGAACGTCGCGCAGAGCTACCGGATCGCGCAGGAGGAGATCTTCGGGCCAGTGCTTTCGGTGCTGACCTTCCGCACGCCCGACGAGGCGATCGAGAAGGCGAACAACACGCCCTACGGCTTGTCGGCCGGCGTCTGGACGGAGAAGGGCTCGCGCATCCTTTCGATGGCGCAGCGCCTTCGGGCCGGCGTGATCTGGGCGAACACGTACAACCGCTTCGACCCGGCGTCGCCGTTCGGCGGCTACAAGGAGTCCGGCTTCGGCCGCGAAGGCGGCCGGCACGGCCTCGAGCCCTACATGAGGTTCGAATGAGAAGCGGCCTTAGATCGGGGCCACCCCGGACCACCACCCACCTTCAGGCTAACGCCGCCGAGCGCGCGTGTGGCGCGCGGAATGGGGAAAAAGCGTGAGGCTTCCGGTCAAGAAGACCTACAAGCTGTACGTCGGCGGCGCGTTCCCCCGCTCGGAGTCCGGCCGCTCGTACGAGGCCGAGGGGGCCAATGTCGCGCGCGCCTCCCGTAAGGATCTCCGCGACGCCGTGCGTGCCGCCCGCGAGACCTTCCCCAAGTGGGCGTCCATGACCGCCTACAACCGGGGCCAGGTGCTCTACCGGGTGGCCGAGATCATGGAGGGCCGCAGAGCCCAGTTCGTCGAGCTCACCGGGGACGAGGCCGAGGTCGACGCCGCGATCGACTCCTGGGTCTGGTACGCGGGGTGGGCGGACAAGCTCGCGCAGGTGCTCGGCTCGTCGAATCCCGTCGCGGGCCCGTACTTCAACTTCACGTTTCCGGAGCCGACCGGCGTTGTCGGCGTCGTCGCGCCCGAAGAGCCTGCGCTGGCGGGCTTCGTCGCGCGTCTCGCCCCGGTCATCGTCGGCGGCAACGCGGCCGTGATCGTCGCCTCGCAGAAGCGCCCGCTCGCCGCGGTGACCCTTGCCGAGGTCCTGGCCACCTCGGACGTGCCGGGCGGGGTCGTCAACGTCCTCACCGGCAGGAAGGACGAGCTCTGTTCGGTGCTCGCCGCGCACATGGACGTGAATGCGGTCGACCTCTCCGGCGCGGGCGACGAGCGCGAGGAGCTGGAGCGGCTCGCCGCCGACAACGTCAAGCGCGTCGTCTCGAACGGGGACGGGCAGTCGCCGTGGCACGTCGCGGCCTTTCTCGAGCTCAAGACCGTTTGGCACCCGATCGGCGTCTAGTCACCTAGACTCAGCTAGTCGCCCATGGCCCTTCGGATCGAAGAGCTCGCCAAGACCATCGACTGCACCCTCCTCGGCCCGCGCGCGGGCCTGCAGGAGGTCGAGGCCGTGTGCCAGACGGCGCGCGAGCTGCACCTCGCGTCGCTCTGCGTCCTGCCGAAGCACGTCGGCGCTGCGGCCGAGCATCTCCGCGGCTCGGACGTGAAGGTGTGCGCGGTGGTCGGCTATCCGGAGGGTGGCGCGGCGGCCAAGGCGAAGATCGCGGAGGCGGAGCGGTGCCTCGACGAGGGGGCCGGGGAGCTCGAGTTCGCGCTGGACGTGCGGGCGATGCTCGCCCTCGACTTTGCGCTCGTACGCGATGAGCTGACCGCGTTCGCGCGCACCATCCGGATGCGCACCGCCAACGGGGGGCGAGGGTCGGTCACCCTGAAGGCGATCATCGGGACCGGGCGCCTGGACGACAAGCGCAAGAAGCTCGCGTGCAAGATCGTCGAGCTCGCGGAGGTCGACTTCGCGCAGACGAGCGCAAACGGCGCGCCGGCCACGGTTCACGATGTCGAGCTTCTGCGCGACTACCTTCCGGAGGCCGTCGGCGTGAAGGCGTCTGGCGGCGTCGAGACGCTCGACGACGCGATCGCCATGATCAATGCGGGCGCCGGCAGGATCGGCTCTCCGTTCGCGCTCGAGATCGTGACGTACGCTGCGGGCCTCGACCGCGTCTCTACGTGAGCCGATTCCGCCAGGCGATCTCCGAGGGCGACGGCATCTCCGTCGTGCCCGTCCTGCAGGGCGCGGTGGAAGACCTCGCCGCGCTCGCGGAAGCGGCGGGAGCCGAGGCCGTCGCCGTTGACGTCGCCGACGTCGAGCGGGTCCGAGCGAGCACGTCTTTGGCCGTCCTCGTGCGGGGCGGCGACCCCAGCGAGGCGTCGGCCTCGGGTGCCGACGCCTGGATCGTCCCGTTCTCCGACGAGGCGGAGGCCGCTGTCGCCCGTGCGCGCGAGCTGGATCTGGACTGCGCCGTCGAGGTGCGCGACGAGGAGACCCTCGAGGAGGCCCTCGAGCGGGTGGATCCGGACATCGTCCTCATCTCGGAGCGCGGCCTCGACGACGACGAGGAGGACCTCGAGCGCACACTCGACCTCCTGGCCGACGTGCCGGCGGGCAAGCTCGTCATCTCCGAGGCACGGGTGAGCGCGCGCGAGCAGGTCGTGGCGCTCGAGAACGCGGGCGTGGACGCCATCCTGGTCGGAGCCGAGGTCCTGCAGGGCTCGGCCGACTTCGCCTCGGCGCTCGCCGAGCTGACCGGCCGCTAGCCGCTCGTCGTCGTGAACATCTGGTCCAGCCTCGGCTCGAGGCCGAGCGCGAGCGCGAGCGCGTGGTCGGCGCGCCTGATCGCGCTCTCGCCCTTGACGGCGAGGTCGGCCGACTTCTTCGCGAGGTCGTCGATTTCGTTCTTCCTCGTCTCGAGGAACGGGTCGTCGAGCGCGATCGCCAGCTCCTCGCCGACGAGTGCGAGGCTCGAGCGGCTGAGCCGGAGGCCGTCGGAGAGCTGCTTCGCATGCGCCGAGACGGAGTCGATCTCCTCGAGCCCCTGTGCTGCCTCGAGCTCCGCGGTGATGAGGTCGTTGATCTGGTCGACCGCGTCCTGGCCGCGCTGGGCCGCCTCGAGCACCGCATCGCGGTCCTGGGCCTGGGCCGCGTTCGCGATGTCGCGGAAGGCGAGGCGGAGCTCCTCCTCGGCGTCCGTCCGCGAGTCCTCGGCCGTGCGGTAGGCGTTGTAGAGGGACCGCGCGTGGGCCTCGTGGTCGGTGCTGCCGCACGCGGCCGCGAGAAGCCCGCCCGCGAGGACTACGAGAGCCCCGAGAGCTGCGATTTTCGGCTGCACGGCGACCGAGGGTACCGGTCAACCCGCCGTCGGGCGTCTGGCATCATGGGTTCGTGAATCGCGCGTTCCCCTGGGCGCTTGCGGCCTTTCTCGCCCTCGTTTTCGTGTCGTTCGCGGCCATCGGCTGCGGCGGCGAGAGCTCCGCCTCTGCCGAGGCGCCGCATTCGACCACGACGACGGCAACCGAGCCGACCTGTCCTCCGGCGCTCGCGCGCGGCTGGCAGAAGCTCGCCGACCAGATCGAGGCGGCCGTCTACTGCCCGAGCTGGCTCCCCGACCCACTCGTCGGCCGGATCGGAGGCCAGTGGGAGGGCATCCACTCCGTGACGAAAGAGGACAGCTATCTCGTCGGCTTCATCTGGTTCCAGCGCGACGCCGGCGAGGTGCACGTGAACCTGCGCGGCTATCCCGGCGAGACGAAGGTGCCGTCCTGCAACGGCAAGCCGTGCTTCAGCGGCGAGCGGGGCACGAGGGAGGTCGCCGGCAAGACCGTCGACGTCTACACGGTCAACCACGGCGCCGACACGTGGCACGTCCTCTACGCCTGGAAGGACGACGGGTCGCTCTACTCGGTCAGCCAGCACGTGGTGCCCGAGCTCGGCCTGTCGTACAGCCAAGTGGTGAAGTCCCTCGATCGGATCATGGCCGGCCTCGTGAAGATCGAGCCGCAGCAGTCCTGACGTGCGCCTGACCAGGAGGCAGTTCGTCGCGGGCGGCGCGGCGGCGCTCGGCGCAGCGGGGATCTACGAGCTCGTCGACCGCTTCGCCACCGCGCCCGAGCGCGAGAGCACGCGCGTTCTCCCGTCCGAGCAGCACGTCCTCGGCCGGCCGCAGGTGATCGTCGACAACGGGGTCGAGGTCGTCGTGCCGCCGCTCCACCACGAGGTCGTCACCGCCAGGCTGAACGTGGAGCCGACCGCCGCCGCACTGGCCGAGGCCCGCGCGACGCTGAGCGAGACGCTGCAGGAGCTCGACGCGCGCTACGAGCCCGCGCCGAAGGGGCTGTCGATCAGCCTCGGCTGGGGGCTTCCCTACTTCACGCGCTACGTCCCCGCCCTGGCGGAGGAGCACCTCCCGGTGGACGTCCGCGCGTCGAAGGCGGCGGGCGAGCAGGTCCGCGGCGTCATCGACGCGATCCGCTTCCCGAGCGACCCCGAGGACCTGATCCTCGAGGACAACGACGTCGCCATCTTCCTGCGGAGCGACAGCATGGATTTCATCGCCGACGGGTCGGCGAGCCTCTTCGACGAGGCGAAAGGGCTCTTCTCGATCACGAGCATCCGCCGGGGCTTCGCCGGCGGCGGCTTCGACGGGAGCCAGAGCCTGCCGAAGCAGATGGCGATGGCGGCGGGGATCGGCGGCGCCGAGCTCATCCCCGACACGGCCGAGCTCTTCCTCGGCTTCACCTCGACGCAGAAGGCGGGGCTCGGCCCGCCCGGGATCGCGAACTTCGAGACGCTGCCCGGATACACCGACCAGTTTCCCGACGGCTACTTCCTCGGAGGAACGGCGATGCACCTCTCGCATCTCTTCGAGGACGTCGAGGCGTGGTACCTGAACTTCGACTTCCCCGAGCGGGTGGCGACGACGTTCAAGCCGGGGCTCGACGTGGAGGAGGGGACGCAGACGGTTCCCCAGGACGCAGAGGACGCGGACGGCGCCAAGGCCGTCGAGCAGGACGCCGAGCAGTTCGACGCCGTCGGGCACAGCTCGGTCATGCAGCCGGCCTCCCGCCTGCAGGCAGACGTGACCGGGAACGACGGAATCCTCTATCCGAAGGGCACGGCGGTGCCGCAGCGCGCGGACTTCAACACGCTCGACAACCCGTTCTTCTGGAGCGCGCGGCCCGACGTGGACCGCCAGGGCGACCAGCCGGCGGCGGGCCTCCATTTCGTCGTCTTCACGCCGACGAGCGACGACTTCCATCGCACGCGGCTCGCGATGGACGGGGTCCTCCCGGACGGCACGAGCATCCCGCTCCATCCGCGCTCGCGCGGGCAGGGCTTCAACTCGATCCTGCAGACGACGCACCGGCAGAACTTCCTCGTCCCGCCGCGGCGCAGCCGCTCCTTCCCGCTCTCCGAGCTGCTCTAGCCGAAAAAGGCTTTGGCGACGTCGAACCACTTGGGCGGGACCGTCTTGAGCTCCGCCACCGCGTCGGCCAGTGGGACGGCGACGATGTCGTCCCCCTGGAGGGCGGCCATCGTGCCGAAGCTGCCTTCCTCGACGAGATCGGCGGCCTTCAGGCCGTAGCGCGTCGCGAGGACGCGGTCGCGCGGGGTGGGGGAGCCGCCGCGCTGCACGTGGCCGAGGACGGTCACGCGGCTCTCGAAGCCGGTGCGCTCCTCGATCTCCCGCGCCAGCTGCTCGCCGACGCCGCCGAGCCGCACGTGGCCGAACTGGTCGGTCGCGGGCGCCTCCTGGGCCACCTGGCGCTTCTCGCCGGACGCGTACGTGAGCTCGTAGCCCTCGCTCACGACCACGATGGAGAAGTCCTTGCCCCGCTCGTGGCGGCGGCGCAGGTCGTCGCAGGCCTCCTCGACGGTCACGGGCTGCTCCGGGATGAGGATGACGTCGGCGCCGCCTGCGATCCCGCTCATGACGGCGATCCAGCCGGTGTGCCGGCCCATCACCTCGACGACCATGACGCGGTTGTGGGACTCCGCGGTCGTGTGCAGGCGGTCGATCGCCTCCGTGGCGATGAAGACCGCGGTGTCGAAGCCGAACGTGTAGTCCGTCGCGGAGAGATCGTTGTCGATCGTCTTCGGCACGCCGACGACGGGGAAGTCGTGCTCGGCGAAGAGCTGCGAGGCGACCCCGAGCGTGTCCTCGCCGCCGATCGCGACGAGCGCGTCGAGGCCCTGGGCCCGGAAGTTCTCCAGCACCTTCTCGACGCCGCCGTCGGTCTTGTACGGATTGGTGCGAGTGGTGCCGAGGATCGTCCCGCCGCGCGGGAGGATTCCCGAGATCTCCCGGGGCCCGAGCTCCATGAAGCGCCCGTCGACGAGGCCGCGCCAGCCCTCGCGAACGCCCACGATCGTGTGCCCGCGCGTGAGCGAGCGTCGCGTGACCGCGCGGATGACCGCGTTCAGGCCAGGGCAATCCCCTCCGCCCGTCAGGACTCCGACCTTCTTCGCCATCGGTCTAACTTCGGGCTTGGCCGGTCGTCTTTTGCCTCAAACGTCTCGGGAGCTGCATGGAGGGGAGACTGATGCCGAAGGCGGGAGTCGAACCCGCACGGGGCAAAGCCCCACTGGATTTTGAGTCCAGCGCGTCTTCCAGTTCCGCCACTTCGGCAGAAGGCATCACGATGGGATGGTATCGGCACAGTTGCTGGACGTCCCTCACGGCGTCATAATGGCGCCCCACAACGAGCGGCCCGGTTCGGCGTGAGTCCGCGTCCGCTCCAGCAAGTCCCTTCACGGCGAATGCTCGCCATGGGCAGCGTCGAGAGAACAGTCGGGCGAAACGAGGAGGCGCAGTTGAGAAGAAGGACACTTTTGTCGGTACTGGTCTTGGTGCTCGGCGCGTTGGCGCTCCTGGCCGCAGGATGCGGCGGGGACGACAACGAGCACGAGCGGCGGGACCGGTGGCGGCGAGACAGGCGGCGGCGGTACGGCGGTCAAGATCGTCTCCGACCTGCCGCTGCAGGGCTCGTCGGCAGCTCAGACGGAAACCATGAACAACGCGATCAAGCTCTACCTCGACTCGGTTGGCGGCAAGGTCGGCGACTTCACCGTCTCCTTCGAGGCATTCGATGATTCCACGGCCGCGAAGGGCGCGTGGGACGAAGCCACGTGTGCCGCCAACGCGCGCAAGTACGCCGAGGACGAGTCGATCCTGGGCGTGATCGGGACGTACAACTCGGGCTGTGCGGAAATCGAGGTCCCGATCGCAAACGATGCTTCGCTCGCGTACGTGAGCCCCGCGAACACGGCGGTCGGGCTCACCCACGTCGGCGTCGGCTCCCTGCCTGGCGAGCCGGACAAGTACTACCCGAGCGGCGTTCGCAACTACGCTCGCGTCGTCGCGTCGGACGACTTCCAGGGCCAGGTCGACGCCTCGTACATGAAGGACAAACTCGGCGTCACGAAGGTCTACATCCTGGATGACAAGGAGGCCTACGGGAAGGGCGTCGCCGACGCCTTCGAGCAGGCCGCGAAGGACGAGGGCATGACCGTTGCCGGGCACACCGGCTGGGACGCGAACGCCCAGAACTACAAGGCGCTCATGACCCAGGTGAAGGCTTCGGGTGCGGACGGCGTCTACATCGGCGGCATCGCCTGCCTCAACGGCGGACAGCTGGTCAAGGACAAGGTCTCGACCGTCGGCGACAACGACGCGGTCAAGCTGATGGTCTCCGACGGCTTCGTCCTCGACTCGCTCTTCGACGAGGCGGGAGCCGACGTCCTCGCCGGCACGTACGGGAGCGCTCCTGTGCTCAACCCGGAGGACCTGACCGGAGCGGGGAAGACCTTCCTCGACTCCTACACGGCGAAGTACGGCTCGCCGGAGGTCTACACGGCCTACGCTGCGGCGTCGGCGCAGGTGCTCCTCGACGCGATCGGCCGCTCCGACGGCAGTCGCGAAGACGTCGTCGCGAAGCTGTTCGAGACGAACATCACCGACGGCATCGTCGGGCCGATGTCCTTCAACGCGAACGGCGACCCGACGGCGGGCCTCATCTCGGTCTTCCTGGCGGAGGCAGGCGGTGCTCCGTGGAAGTTCCAAGAGGCTGTGAAGGTCCAGGCGACGTCCTAATAGTCGAGTAGTCAAGGAAACGAGAGGGCCGGTCTTGACCGGCCCTCTCGTTTCCGTCATAACCTCCGCCTGTGGCGACCGCTGACACTGCATCTCGACCAGCCTTCGAGCGTCGCCTCCCGATCTCTCAGATCATCCTCTGGGCCGTGGGGGCCGTTCTCGCGGCCAGCATCGGCTACTGGCTGATCAAGAACGCGGTCGAGTCGCCGGACCGCTTCCTCGAGGTCACGCTGATCGGGATCACGAACGGCTCGATCTACGCGCTCGTCGCGCTCGGCTACACGCTCGTCTACGGGATCATCGAGCTGATCAACTTCGCCCACGGGGACAACTTCATGCTCGGGAGTTTCCAGACGAACGGGATCGTCAACGCCGGGTCCTTCCAGATCCCCTTCTTCCCCACGTCGTTCGTCCTCGCGATCCCACTCGGGGCAGCGGCGACGGCCAACTCGTCGTCGGGACAGAAGATCTACACGATCCTCGCGTGTCTCTTCTTCTCGATGCTCTTCTGCATGGTCATCAACGTTTCGATCGAGCGCATCGGCTACAAGCCGCTCCGTGACCAGCCGCGGCTCGTCCCGCTCATCACCGCGCTCGGGTTCTCGTTCATCCTCCAGGACGTCGGTCTCATCTGGAGGGGCGCAGGGCCCCAGCCGCTCCCGAACATCCTCCCCACCGGCACGATCTTCCACTGGCGGGGTGCCACCTACGCCTGGGACGACTTCATCGTCATTGCGGTCACGATTCCGCTCCTCGTCGCGCTCACCTATCTCGTGCGGCGTACGCGCTCGGGGAAGGCGATGCGGGCGACCGCGCAAGACATGGACGCCTCCTCGATGATGGGCATCAACGTCGATCGCACGATCTCGTTCACCTTCGCGCTCGGCGGCGCGCTCGCAGGCGCCGCAGGCGCGATCTACGCCCTCTACATCGGGACGACGAAGTTCGACCTCGGCTTTCGCCTTGGCCTCTTCGCGTTCACGGCGGCCGTCCTCGGCGGCATCGGCAACCTGAGCGGGGCAGTGCTCGGGGGAATCGTTCTGGGGCTCATCCAGGCATACACCGAAGGCTTCTGGGACGCGCGCTGGACGACGACGGTCGTCTTCAGCGTGCTCATCGCGATCCTCGTGTTCCGACCCTCGGGCATCCTCGGAGAGCAGGTGCCGGAGGGGCAATGAGCGGCGAGGCCGGCCAACAAGCGCCAAAGGCGAGCCGGCCGCGAGCCACCACGTCTAGCTGGCGCGCTTCCTGGCGTCGCTATCGGAGAGAGCACAAGTGGCTTCGGTGGGCGATCCCACTCGCGATCATCGTGCTCGCTTTCTCATATCCATGGTGGGGCCTCGAGGGCCCGCTCTCGTTCATCTTCAACGACGGGCTCGGAATCGACAACGACACGCTCTTCAACATGTCGGTCTACGTCATGCTAGCCCTCGGCCTGAACGTCGTCGTAGGCTACGCCGGCCTTCTCGACCTCGGGTACGTCGCCTTCTTCGCCCTCGGCGCGTACACGCTCGGCTGGTTCGGCTCGGGACTGTTCTCCACGCGCGACATCCACTTCCTGGACACGAACGCGACCCGTCTTCCGGGCATCCACCTGTCTTTCTGGGCCGTCGTCATCCTCGCGGGAGCGGTGTGCGCGTTCGCGGGCGTGCTGATCGGCTGGCCGACCTTGCGCCTGCGCGGCGACTACCTGGCCATCGTCACGCTCGGCTTCGGCGAGATCATCCCCGACGTCTTCCGAAACGGGGACAGCATCGCCGGGCACAACCTGACCGGCGGCGTTCGCGGCGTCACCCAACTCGATCGCCCGGGTTTCGGCGACACCCTTCACAACGCGACGGGAGGGATCCTGCCAGTCCGCTACAACTCGCTCGAGCTTCGGCCGTGGTTCTGGACGATCCTCGTCATGATGCTCATCACGATCTTCGTCAACCTGCGGCTCCGTGACTCGAAGCTGGGGCGGGCGTGGATCGCGGTGCGCGAGGACGAGATCGCCGCCTCGGCGATGGGCGTGCCGCTCATGCGCACGAAGCTCTGGGCCTATGCGATCGGCGCCATCTTCGGCGGCTTCGCCGGTGCTGTGTATGGCTCCTTCATCAACGGCATCTTCCCGACGGGCTTCTCGTTCCAGATCTCCGTGATCGTGCTCGTCATGGTCATCGTGGGCGGCATGGGCAACATCTGGGGAGTGATCGCCGGCGCGATGCTCGTCTCCTGGCTCAACTTCCGCGGCCTGGACAAGATCGGAGAGTGGATCAACGGGGGGATCCCGGGCTCGGGCAACGACATCGCGATCGCGAAGTACAAGTTCGGGATCTTCGGCGGGTTGCTCGTGATCATGATGTTGTTCAGGCCGGAGGGCCTCATCCCGAGCTCGCGACGCAAAGCCGAGTTCGCCGAGGGCGAGGGCACGGCTACGCTCTACGACGTGAGGACCTGATGGCAGACCCCGGCGCCAAGAACATCCTCGAGGCCGTCCAGGTGCGCAAGGAGTTCGGCGGCCTGATCGCGGTCAACGACGTCGACTTCGTCATCCCGCAAGGCTCGATCGTGAGCCTGATCGGCCCGAACGGGGCGGGCAAGACGACCTTCTTCAACATACTCACGGGGGTCTACAAGCCGACCGCGGGCGGGGTGATCTTCGACGGCGCTCCGATCAGCGGGCTCCCCCCGCACAAGGTGACCGCGCTCGGCATGGCGCGCACCTTCCAGAACATTCGCCTCTTTCACAACATGACGGCGCTCGAAAACGTCCTCGTGGCCATGCACAGCCGCATCAAGGGCGGCGTCTGGCGCTCCATCTTTCGCACCCCGGCCTTGAAGCGGGAGGAGCAGGGTGCGCGCGACCGGGCGCGCGAGCTCCTTGCCTTCTCGGGGCTCCCGGGCAGAGAAGACGCGTACGCGAAGAACCTCTCGTACGGAGACCAGCGCCGCCTGGAGGTGGCGCGTGCGCTCGCCTCGGAGCCGCAGCTCCTGCTGCTCGACGAGCCGTCGGCCGGCATGAACCCGGAGGAGACGGCCAACTTCACGGAGTTCGTCTCCAAGCTCCGCGCCGAGCACGACATCACGGTGCTCCTGATCGAGCACGACATGCGCGTCGTCATGGGCATCTCCGACCGCGTCACCGTGCTCGACTACGGCGAGAAGATCGCCGAGGGCCTGCCGAAGGAGATCCAGCACGACGAGCGCGTCATCGAGGCCTACCTCGGAACGGCGGCGACGGCATGAAGCTCCCCTGGCAGAAGGACGGCAACGGGAAGGAGCCCGCTCGCGTCGCCGACGGGCGAGGGCGTCATCCTCAAGCTGGACGCAATCCACACGTACTACGGGACGATCCACGCGCTCAAGGGTGTCTCGCTCGAGGTGAAGGCCGGCGAGATCGTGACCCTGATCGGCGCGAACGGAGCCGGCAAGTCGACGACGCTGCGCTCGATCAACGGCCTCAACCACCCGCGCGAAGGGCGGATCATCTTCCAGGGGACCGACATCACCGACACCGCGCCGCACGACATCGTGCAGATGGGCATCTCGCAGTCGCCGGAGGGACGACGGATCTTCCCGCGCATGAGCGTCCTCGAGAACCTCGAGATGGGCGCCTACCAGCGCCAGAAGGGCCCCGAGATCCAGGAGGACCTCGAGCGCGTCTACTCGCTCTTCCCGCGCCTCAAGGAGCGCCTGCAGCAGAAGGCCGGGACGATGTCCGGAGGCGAGCAGCAGATGCTCGCCATGGGCCGCGCGCTCATGGCGCGCCCGAAGCTCCTCCTCCTCGACGAGCCCTCGATGGGCCTCGCTCCGATCTTCGTCGAGAAGATCTTCGAGATCATCCGGGAGATCAACGCGCAGGGGACGCCGATCCTCCTCGTCGAGCAGAACGCACTCATGGCGCTCGACACGGCCGCCCGCGGCTACGTGCTCGAGACCGGCCACGTCGCGCTCGCCGACGACGCGAAGGCCCTGCGCGACAACGAGCAAGTCCGAAAGACGTATCTCGGAGAGGAGTAACCCAGCGTTTAAGGTGGAGGTGTGTCACCCAAGACGCTGACAGGAGCTGAGCTCCAGCTCGACGACGGCCCCGCACGCGACTCCGAGCTCTTCCTCGTCGACGGAAACAACCTCGCCTACCGCGCGTACTACGCACTGCCGGAGGAGCTCGCGACGAGCGAAGGCTTCCCGACGAACGCCCTCCTCGGGTTCACGAACATGCTCTTCAAGCTCCTCGCCGACTACCGCCCGAAGGGCGTCGCGGTCGCCTGGGACACCCGCGCCACCCACCGCAAGGAGCTGGATCCTGAGTACAAGGTCGATCGCCGGCCGATGCCGGACCTCCTCTCCGAGCAGTTCCCGCATTTCCGCCCGATCGTCGAGGCGTTCGGCTACCGGAACCTCGAGTTCGAGGGCTGGGAGGCCGACGACGTCATCGCCACGCTCGCCGCGCGGGCCGACGAGGCCGGGGTCAAGACCACCGTCGTCTCGACGGATCGCGACGCGTTCCAGCTCGTCAGCGACAACGTCTCCCTGATGATGACGCCGCGGGGGGTCGCGGACGTGCACGTGTACACGCCCGAGCGCGTCTTCGCGCGCTACGGCGTCACTCCGGAGCAGGTTCCCGACTTCATCGGGCTCAAGGGCGACACGTCCGACAACATCCCGGGAGTTCCGGGCATCGGGGACAAGACAGCCGGCCAGCTGGTCGCGCAGTACGGCTCCCTCGAGGGCGTGCTCGAGCACGTGGACGACCTCTCTCCGGCGCGCGGCCGCGCCCTCCGCGAGCACGCCGAGCAGGCGAGGTCGTCCAAGGAGCTCGCGACGATGCGCCGAGACCTGCAGCTCGACTGCGATCCCGCGGAGCTCGTCCTCAACCCGCCGGACCGCTCTCGTCTCAAGGAGATGTTCAGGCAGTACGAGTTCCGCAACCTGCTCCAGCGCGTGGACGTGATCGACGAGGCCCTCCCTGCGGCGCCGATGAAGCTCGAAGGCGTTGCCGTCCCCTGGCGCGAGGGGGATGTGTCGCCGCCGTCCGGGGAGGCCGGGATCGCCGTCGAGGACGGGCGCGTGGCGATCGCCCAGGAGGAGGTCGTCGTCGCCGCGTGGACGCCGGAGACCGCCTCCGCGCTTCGCGAGGCCGACCTCGTCGCGCACGACGCCAAGCCGCTCCGGCTCGACGTCGTCGACGACACGCTCCTCATGGCGTACCTGATCGAGCCGGGCCGGGCGACCTACGCGCTCGACGACCTGGCCGCCGAGTACGGGATCGAGCTCCAGCCCGAGCCTCCCGCGGAGGAGGACACCGCGGCGCTCGTGCGCCACGCCGCGGCGTCGCTCCGCCTCGCCGGCCCGATGCGGCAGCGCATCTCGGAACGGAGCCTCGACCCGCTCTACCGCGAGATCGAGCTGCCGCTCACCGAGGTGCTCGCCGGGATGGAGGACGCGGGCGTGAAGATCGACACGTACCGCATGGGCGAGATCACGGCGCGACTCGCCGACCGCCTGGAGGAGCTCGAGACGCGGGCGCACGAGCTCGCCGGCGAGGAGTTCATGCTCGGCTCGACGCAGCAGGTGGCGCGCATCCTCTTCGAGGTGCTGGGCCTGACCGCGGGCCGCAAGGGCAAGACCGGCTACTCGACGGACTCACGCGTGCTCCGCTCGATCCGAGGCGAGCACGAGATCGTGGCGGTGATCGAGGAATGGCGCGAGTACTCGAAGCTTCTGAACACGTATCTCGGACCGCTGCCCGAGCTGATCTCGCCGGACGACGGCCGCCTGCACACGACCTTCAACCAGGCCGTCGCCTCCACCGGCCGGCTCTCGACGACGAATCCGAACCTGCAGGCGATACCCATCCGCACCGAGCTCGGGCGCGAGATCAGAAGCGCCTTCGTCACCGAGCCCGGTCACCGTCTCGTCTCGGCGGACTACTCCCAGGTCGAGCTGCGCATCCTCGCCCACGTCTCCGGCGAGCCGAAGCTCCGCGAGGCCTTCGCCCAGGGCGAGGACATCCACGCGGCGACGGCCGCCGAGGTGCTCGGCAAGGAACGCGCCGAGCTGACGAAGGACGAGCGCAACGTGGCCAAGATGGTGAACTTCGGGATCATCTACGGCATCTCGGCCTTCGGGCTCTCCGAGAACCTCGAGATCCCGCGGGAACAGGCCCAGGAGTACATCGATACGTATCTCGCCCGCTTCCCGCTCGTCCAGGACTTCATCCAGCGGACGATCGAGCGCTGCACGGAGGAGGGGTACGCGACGAGCCTCTTCGGGCGCCGCCGCCCGGTTCCGGAGCTCAAGGCCTCGAATCGCCAGACCCGCTCCCTCGGCGAGCGGCTCGCGGTCAACTTCGTCATGCAGGGCACGGCGGCCGACATCATCAAGAAGGCGATGGTCGCGATCCACCTGCGGCTGCGCGAGGAGGGGCGCTCCTCGCGGCTCGTGCTCCAGGTCCACGACGAGCTCCTCGTCGAGGCGCCGGACGTCGAGATCTCGGCGATCAAGGACATCCTGCGCGAGGAGATGTGCGGCGCCTACCCGCTCGATCCGCCGCTCGCCGTCGACGTCGGGGTCGGCGACGACTGGAACGAAGCCAAGTCCTAACCAGCTCGAAACTCGCAGGCTTTCAATCGCAGTCCGACGGGGTTAGGATCGCGCGCGTATCCGACT
The DNA here is from genome assembly GCA_963766725.1 of uncultured Actinomycetes bacterium. Taxonomy (GTDB): domain Bacteria; phylum Actinomycetota; class Thermoleophilia; order Gaiellales; family Gaiellaceae; genus DATEOR01. The sequence continues at coordinate 50,490 of CAVYBK010000004.1, read as the reverse complement.
GAGGGGAGAGGTACACATGAAACGCCTTGTCGCGCTCTGCGCGCTTGTGGTCTTCGTCCTTGCCCTCGCGCCGACAGCATTCGGCGCACCGGCCAAGGCGAAGGACACATTTGTCCAGCTACTTGCGATCAACGACTTCCACGGCAACCTGCAGCCGCCGGCGGGGTCGTCCGGGAGGATCGCCACGGGGCCCGGCGGGCAGACCGTCAACGCGGGCGGCGTGGAGTACCTCGCAACCTGGATCAAGAGCCTGCGCACGACCAACCCGAACACGATCACGGTTGGGGCGGGCGACATCATCGGCGCGAGCCCGCTGATCTCGGGGCTCTTCCACGACGAGCCGACGATCGAGGCGATGAACGCTCTCGGTCTCGACGTCACCGGCGTCGGCAACCACGAGTTCGACGAGGGCATCGACGAGCTCCTGCGCATGCAGTTCGGAAACCAGCTCGGCGGCAACGGCTGCCATCCGGTGGACGGCTGCCAGGACGGGACGCCCTTCGGCGGCTCGCTCTTCCAGTATCTCGCCGCCAATGTGTTCTACGAGCACACGGAGAACACGATTCTGCCGCCCTACGAGATCCACAAGGTCGGCAACGCGAAGATCGCGTTCATCGGCCTCACGCTCGAAGGCACGCCGCTGATCGTGACGCCTGCCGGCGTTGCGGGGCTCGAGTTCCGGCCCGAGGTTCCGACCATCAACGACCTCGTCGCCAAGCTGCGGGCTGAGCAGGGTGTGCGCGCGTTCGTCGTCCTCATCCATCAGGGCGGCTTCCAGAACGGGCCCTTCCCGCTCGGGTACCAGGACTCCGACCGCTGCGACAACTTCAGCGGCGACATCGTCCCGATCGTGAACGGGCTGAGCTCGCAGGTGGACGTCGTCATCTCGGCGCACACGCATCAGCCGTACATCTGTCACATCAACGGGAAGCTCGTCACGAGCGCATCCTCGTTCGGCCGGCTGATCACGGACATCGATCTCCGCATCGACCAGCAGACGAAGGACATCGTCAAGCGCGACCGCGCACAACGTGATCGTCACGCGTGACGTCGCCAAGGACGCGGCGGAGACGGCGATCATCAACAAGTACGACGCCCTCTCGGGCCCGATCGCCAACCGCGTCGTCGGCTCGCAGTCGGCGGACATGACGAAGACGAACAACGCGGCCGGCGAGTCCGCGCTCGGAGACGTGATCGCCGACGCACAGCTGGCGTCCACCTCGCCGACCGACTTCGGTGGTGCGGTCGTCGCCTTCATGAATCCGGGCGGCATCAGAGCCGATCTGCCCTGCAGTCAGCCCTGCACGGCGGCGAGCCCGGCGCCGGTCACCTACAACCAGCTCTTCACCGTGCAGCCGTTCAACAACGTCATGACGGTGAAGACCATGACCGGCGACATGATCTACCGGCTGCTCGAGCAGCAGTTCACGGGCGCCAACGGGATCCTGCAGGTGTCGAACGGGTTCGCGTACACGTGGTCGCCGACCGCAGGCGCCGCACGTGATCGACGGCTCCGTGAAGATCGACGGCGTCGCTGTGGACAAGACCGCGACCTACCGCGTAGCGATGAACAACTTCCTCGCGAGCGGCGGCGACGGGTTCACCGTCTTCAACGAGGGAACCGACCCGCTCGGCGGCGAGATCGATCTCGACGCCCTGGTCAACTACTTCATGCACAACTCCCCGGTCGGCCCGGGGCCGCAGAACCGCATCACGCGCGTCCCGTAGACCGAAGGCGATACGAAGGAACGAGCGAGGCCGGGTGCAAGCCCGGCCTCGCCGCCGCCTTGCGGCGGCCTAAGAGGAGAGCAGCTCGTCGACGTCGTGGACGACGTCCTTGGCCTTCACGCTTGCGTCGTAGATGACGCGGCCCTCGCCCGAGCGGTCGACGAGCATCGTGTAGGCGGTGTGGTCGACGAGCTCGGGGTCGCTCGCCACCGCCGCGACGTCGTAGGCCTTCCAGACCTGGGTCAGCTCGTCCCGCGAGCCGATCAGGTAGTGGAACTCGGGCAGGAGGTGATGCGTCTTCGCGTACTTGTCGACGGCCTTCGGCGTGTCGCCCTCGGGATCCACGCTGACGGCGAGCACGCGCACGTCGTCGCGCTTCGTGCCGAGCATCTGCAAGGCCTGGTTCAGGTTCTGCGTGATGAGCGGGCAGACGTCCGGGCAGTTGGTGTAGAGGAAGGTGAGGAGAACGAGCTTCCCGCGCTGGTCGGCCATGCTCACCTTCTGGCCCGACTGGTCGGTGAGGGTGAAGTCTGGTGTCGGCTGCGGCGGGTCGAGCTCGCCGCCGGCGAAGCGGCCGCTGCCGCCCGTGACCGTGACTGAGCGGCGGCGCCATGCTCGTGCTCGTGGCTCTTCCGCCACCGCCGCAAGCCGAGGCGGCGAGCGCCGCGAGCAGGGCGAGGAACGAGGGGCGCCGCGTCTGCATCGCTCCCGAAGCTACCGGCGTGCGTCGGGCCTCGGTTTGCGGAACCGGCCTAGGGGTTCGGACGCCAGGCCATCTGCTGCGGCTGCCGCCGGCCAGGTGATGTCCAATCGCGACTCCGACGACGCGGTGGAACTCGATCTCGACGCCGTTCGAGGTCGCGACCCAGGTCCCGTCCGGGGACCAGGCGGCGGTGTCCCCCGCGAACGAGACGGTTGGTCAGTCCGGGCTTGCAGCCGAGGTCGATGAGCTGGACGGCCTGGCGGATGGGCAAGAGCGCGGCACAGTTGTCTGCACGAAGAATTGGAGTGATGCCCTGGAAGCCGGGTGGGATCTTCGTCGTCGTGAGGGAGCTTCCGTCCCAGCGCTCGAGCTTCTTCTCCGTCGACGACGACCGCGAGCGATCCGTCGGACCCGAACTTCGCGTATGTGATGCCGCCGTCCGCCGTGAAGACCGGCCGGTCGCCGACGAGGACCTTGATTGCCGACCGCATACGCGACCTCGTCGTCCCGCGTGTAGGCGACCGGGCAACGCGGCAGGCGCGTCGCCGGCCCGCCGATCTCCAGGTCGAAGCCGATGCGACTTCGCCCGCACCAGGCCACACGCTGCGCGTCGTCCGACCCAGATGACGACGCCGAAGAGCGCGCGATAGCCGCCGAGCTCTTGGTTCGGCAGCGCGAGGTCAGCGATACGGAAGGGATGGAGGCCGTCCTGCGGAGCTGGCGCCGAGCCCGTAGGCGACCCGCGAGCCCGACCGGCGGTGCCCAGAGGAAGCAGTCGCTGCCGAAGTGGGCAACCGGCCGCTCGCGGCCACCCGCGAGGCCGATGACCCGGATATCGCAGGTCTTCGCGTCGGTGAAGGTCAGTGCTCCGTCGAGGACGCCTTCCGGCCAGCCGGGGGGTGCTTCGGGCTGTGGCTGCGGGCCAGGAAGCCGGCTCGGCGCCGTCTGGACGGGGATGGTCGGCGCCGAGGTTCGTTCAGGACGCGGGTTCCCGCGTATCGCGTCGGCTGCGGCGAAGCCGCCGATGACGACCACGGCGCCGATCACCAGCAGTGTCAGAAGGTCCCTGGGCTTCAAGATATGCCAGCTATAATGCGCGCTTTCTTATGGTTCAGAACGAAACGGTTACCGAAGAAGCAGACCAGCAGAGGTCTGACGACGACGTCTGGACGCAAGGTCCGGACGGCGAGCTGATCCCGGACTACGACTCGACCTTCCCCATCATCAACGAGGGCGAGGTCGTGCGCGGGAAGGTCGTTCGCGTCGACAAGGACGAGGTCTTGATCGACATCGGCTACAAGTCCGAGGGGGTCATCCCTGTCTCGGAGCTCTCCATTCGCCGGTCGGTCAACCCGGCCGACGAGGTGCAGCTCGGCGACGAGATCGACGCGCTCGTCATGACGAAGGAGGACGCCGAGGGCCGGCTGATCCTCTCCAAGAAGCGCGCCCGCTTCGAGATGGCGTGGAAGCGCATCGAGGAGGCGGCCGAGAGCGGCGAGCCTGTCGAAGGCACGGTCATCGAGGTCGTCAAGGGCGGCCTCATCCTCGACCTCGGCGTGCGCGGCTTCCTGCCCGCGTCGCTCGTGGACATCCGGCGCGTCCAGGATCTCGACGAGTTCATGGGCCAGACCCTGCGCTGCAAGGTGATCGAGCTCAATCGCAGCCGCAACAACGTCGTCCTCTCGCGGCGCGCCGTGCTCGAGGAGGAGCGCAAGGAGATGCGCCAGGCGATCCTCGACCGGCTCTCGCCCGGCGACGTCGTCACGGGCACGATCTCGAACATCGTCGACTTCGGCGCGTTCGTCGACCTCGAGGGGATCGACGGCCTGATCCACATCTCGGAGCTCTCCTGGAGCCACGTCAACCATCCGTCCGAGCTGCTCGAGATCGGGCAGGAGGTGGAGGTCAAGGTGCTCGACATCGACCGGGAGCGGCAGCGCATCTCTCTCGGCCTGAAGCAGACCCAGTCGGACCCGTGGCAGCAGGTGGTCGACACGTACGATCAGGGGGACGTCGTCGAGGGCCGCGTCACGAAGGTCGTAACCTTCGGCGCGTTCATCGAGGTCGTCCCGGGCGTCGAGGGTCTCGTCCACATCTCCGAGCTCGCGGACCATCACGTCGAGAACCCGCGCGAGGTCGTCACCCAGGGCGAGACGGTCAAGGCCCGGATCATCGAGATGGACGCGGAGCGCCGCCGCCTTTCCCTGTCGCTCAAGCGCGTCGACGGCGACGCCGAGGGCGAGGCACCTGCCCTCGGGCTCTCCGAGGAGGTCTTCTCGGACCAGGCCGAGGAGGCGCCCGAGCTCGAGGCGAGTGCGGAGGCGGAAGCTGCCGCCGAGCCCGAAGCTGCAGCCGAACCCGAAGCTGCGGCCGAGCTCGAAGCTGCCGCCGAGCCAGAGGAGCTCGAGGCGAGCGCGGAGCCCGAGGCCGATGAGGCTGAGGCTGTTCCCGAAGCCGAGCCCGACGAGCCAAGCCGCGACGAGTCCTAGCCGCAAGCCCGTGGCGGTCGCCGTCACGGGAGGGATCGGAGCCGGCAAGTCGGAGGCGCTCAAGGCCTTCGCCCGCCACGGCGCGGCGGTCATCTCGAGCGACGAGATCGTCCATGAGCTCCTGCGCTCCGATCCGGAGGTGCAGGACGCCGTCCGCGAGCGGTGGGGAGGGTCGCTCGTAGGCTCCGACGGCGCCGTCGACCGGGAAGGAGTGGCGCGCATCGTCTTCGCGGACCGCCGTGAGCTCCAGTGGCTCGAGGCGCTTCTGCACCCGCGCGTCGTCGCGACCTACCTCCACTGGCGCGAGAAGCTCGCCGAGCTGCCCGACCCGCCGGCGGTCTGCGTCACCGAGGTGCCGCTTCTCTACGAGGTCGGCGGGGAGGAGCGCTTCGACGCCGTCGTGGTCGTCACCGCTTCGCCGGAGGTGCGCGTCTCGCGCCAGTTCAGGCCGATGCAGGACCGCGAGCAGCGCCTCCTCTCCGACGAGGACAAGCTCGCGCGAGCCGATTTCTCCTTCGTCAACGACGGCTCCCTCGAGGATCTCGACGCTTTCGTGGCCGACGTCGTCGGCAGACTGAGCTCCGAAGTGCGATGAGGGTGCTCTTGGCCGTTGTCCTTCTTCTCGCGGCCGCGGGAGGAGCCTACGCCTACATCCAGTCCGAGCCGGACTGGTATGTCCGCCTGCGCTATCCCCTGGAGTACGACCACATCGTCACCGGCCACGCCGAGAACTACGACCTCGACCCGGCGCTTCTGGCCGCGGTCATCTACCGGGAGAGCAAGTTCGACGCCAGCGCGAAGTCGTCGTCGGGGGCGATCGGCCTCATGCAGCTCCTGCCGGACACCGCGAAGGGCATCGCGCTCCACACGGGCGGGTCGCAGTTCGAGGTCGAGGACCTCTGGGATCCCGAGATCAACGTGCGCTACGGCGCGTTCTACCTCCGGCGCCTGCTGAACAAGTACGGGGACGTGAGACTCGCGCTCGCCGCCTACAACGCAGGGCAGGCGAACGTGGACGAGTGGCTTGCGGACGACGAGGGGATCGTCTTCCCCGAGACCCGTCAGTACGTGGACGAGGTCCTGCATGCGCGCGACGTCTACGCGGATACGTACGCGGACGAGCTCGGGCTCGACTAGCTCGGTACCTCGGGCCGACAGGGCTACGATGACGTGATGTCCGAGTTCCGCGTCTCCGAGGCGTACAGCCCGACCGGCGACCAGCCGCGCGCGATCGAGTCGCTCACCAGGAGCCTGAAGGCGGGTGACAGCTATCAGACCCTGCTCGGAGCGACCGGCACGGGCAAGACGGCGACGATGGCCTGGATCATCGAGCAGGTGCAGAAGCCGACGCTCGTGATCGCCCACAACAAGACGCTCGCGGCGCAGCTCTGCAACGAGTTCCGGGAGTTCCTGCCGGGAAACGCCGTCGAGTACTTCGTCTCCTACTACGACTACTACCAGCCCGAGGCCTATGTGCCCCAGGCCGACCTCTACATCGAGAAGGACGCGTCCATCAACGACGACATCGACCGGCTGCGGCACGCGGCCACCGCCGCGCTGCTCGCGCGGAAGGACGTCGTCATCGTGGCGTCGGTCTCGTGCATCTACGGCATCGGCTCGCCGATCGAGTACGAGGACAAGACCGTCGTCCTCGGGGTCGGGATCGAGATCGACCGCGACGTCATGCTGCGGAAGCTGGTCGACATCCAGTACTCGCGCAACGACTCATTTCTCGGGCGCGGGCGCTTCCGCGTACGGGGCGACGTCGTCGAGGTGCAGCCCGCGCACATGGAGTCCGCCTACCGCATCTCGCTTTTCGGGGACGAGGTCGAGCAGATCACCCACTTCGACCCGCTCTCGGGCGAGATCTACGCCCGCCTCGAGCACCTGGCCATCTTCCCGGCCACGCAGTACGTGACCTCGAAGGACACGATCGAGCGGTCCGTCGGCGAGATCCGCCACGAGCTCGAGGAGCAGGTCAAGCTCTTCGAGTCGCAGGGGAAGCTCCTCGAGGCGCACCGGATCCGGCAACGGACCGAGTACGACCTCGAGATGCTGCAGGAGCTCGGCTACTGCAACGGCATCGAGAACTACTCGCGGATCCTCGACGGGCGCGCGCCCGGAACCGCCCCGAACACCCTCCTCGACTACTTCCGTGGCGACTTCGTCGTCATGGTGGACGAGTCGCACCAGACCGTGCCGCAGATCGGCGGCATGTACGAGGGCGACCGCTCGCGCAAGGAGACGCTGGTCGACTTCGGCTTCCGGCTCCCGTCGGCGCTCGACAACCGGCCGCTCCGCTTCGACGAGTTCCTCGAAAACGTGCCGCAACTCGTCTTCGTCTCGGCGACGCCGGGGCCGTTCGAGCTGCGCAACTCGACGAACATCGCCGAGCAGATCATCCGTCCGACCGGGATCGTCGATCCCGAGGTCGAGCTGCGGACGACGAAGAACCAGATCGACGACCTGCTCAACGAGATCCGCAGGCGCGAGGAGGCGGGCGAGCGCGTCCTCGTCACGACCCTGACGAAAAAGATGGCCGAGGACCTCACCGACTACCTGCTCGAGTCGGCCGTGAAGGCGCGCTATCTCCACTCCGAGATCGACACGCTCGAGCGGATCCAGATCATCCGCGAGCTTCGCCTCGGCGAGTACGACGTCCTCGTGGGCGTGAACCTCCTGCGCGAGGGCCTCGACCTGCCGGAGGTCTCGCTCGTCGCGATCCTCGATGCCGACAAGGAGGGCTTCCTCCGCGGCCAGACCGCCCTCATCCAGACGATCGGCCGCGCGGCGCGAAACGTCAACGGCAAGGTGGTCATGTACGCGGACAAGATGACCGAGGCGATCAAGGGAGCGCTCGAAGAGACGAACCGGAGGCGGGACATCCAGCTCCGCTACAACGAAGAGCACGGGATCACCCCGGAGTCGATCGTCAAGGGCGTCTCCGACATCGCCGAGTTCCTCGCGCTGGAATCGCCGACGGTGCCGGGCCGCCGGCGCCGCGGACGAAAGGTCGAAGGCATGCAGCCGGAGGAGCTCGAGAAGCTCGTCGTCACCCTCGAGGAGGAGATGTTCGCGGCTGCGGAGGAGCTTCGGTTCGAGTACGCGGCGAAGCTCCGCGACGAGATCAAGGAGCTTCGGCGTGAGCTCCGGGCCGCGACCCCCGAGCCCGCGGCCTAGCAGCCGACCCGAACGGCAGGCTGCAGGCGACTTGGCGCAGCGCGACAACATCCTGGGGATCGACGCCAAGCGCGCGCTGATCACGATCGTCGTCGCGGTCATCCTCGTCGTCGGCTCGTTCAGCCTCATCGGGAAGGCCGCCGACTTCGACGAGATCCTCGAGGCGCTCGAGGACGCGAACCGCCAGTGGTTCCCGATCTGCCTCGCGGGCCTCGTCTGCGCGTACGCCGGCTACATCGCCGGCTACCGCGAGATCGCCCGGATGCACGGCGGCCCGAACCTCCCGCTCCGGACCGTCTTCCGCATCGTCGGGATCGGCTTCGGCGCCAACGTCCTCGGCTCCGCCGCCGGCGGGCTCGCGGTCGATTTCTGGGCGCTCCGCCGCGCCGGCGCGAGCACGCACGACTCGGCGCGCCGCGTCCTCGGCTTCAACACGTTGGAGTGGGCGCTCCTCGGCACCTTCGCAGCCGTCGCATCGATGTTCGTTCTCGCGGGGCGCGGCTCGGGTGCGCCGCTCGGAATGACGCTGGGATGGATCATCGTCGTGCCCGTCTGCATCGTCCTCGCGGCGTTCGTCAGCTCGCCCAAGCGCGCCGAGAGGCTCAGCCGAGCCGAGGCGGTGACGAGAGGCGAGGGGAGGAAGGCGTTTGCGTGGACGTCGCTCAAGAAGGGGATCGCGGACGGCATCGGCGGCGTGGTCGTCGTCCGCCACCTCGTCCTCAGCCCCCGCACGCATCCGTCGGCGATTCTCGGCTTCGCCGTCTACTGGTTCGGGCACCTGCTGACCCTGTACGCGGCCCTGCGCGCGTTCACGCAGTCGGGCATCGTGCTCGCCGCGCTCGTGCTCGCCTTCGCGACGGGCTACGTGGCGACCGCGCTCCCGCTCCCGGGCGGCGGCTCGGGCGGGATCGAGGCCGCGCTCGCGTTCAGCCTGCACGCGGTCGGCGTGCCCCTCGCGCCGGCGCTCCTGGCGGCCCTCGTCTACCGCTTCTTCACGTTCTGGCTGCCGCTCCTGCCCGCGCTCCTCCTACTACCGTCGATCAAGCAGCTGAGCGATGACCTGCCCCGCTTCGCCCGCCAGGGCGCGCCGGCAAACGAGCCCGCCGCCCAGAGCGGCTAGGCGCAGGCGGTAGGCGGCGGCCTGGAGAGTCGCGGCGAGCTCGGTGGACATCTGCTCGCCCTCGCGGAGCGAATCGTCGGCCGCCTTGAACTCCTCGAAGCTCATGCGCGCCTTGAGCTCGTCGTACATGCAGCCGCAGATCCGCTCGGCGTCCGACTCGTCGGCGGGGGATGATCCCTCCGTCGCGGAGTCGACGCAGGAATTGACGAAGTTCTCCTGCACCTCGGGCGTGAAGCTCGTCGGCTCGCTGCCGCCGCAGCCCGAGAACGCCACTGTTGCCGCGACGAGAGCCGTCGCCAGCCCGATGAATGCCTTGCCTGCCACCCTGCGATGGCCTACCCGGCCTGCCATTGCTTCGAAACCCTAAGCCAATCCCCGGATGCCGCGCGGGAATCGGCGCTCGGCTATCCGGCACCAGTCGCTCCCGGTCCACGAGTACGTGACCGCGGTGAGCGACCCTTCGTCGGCTTCGAAGAAATGGAGGCCGCGCGCCTCGCCCCGCCTCTTCGGGCGCGGCTGGCCGAGCCCGGGAGCCGTCACGACGGTCGTCCCGCGAACCTCGCCCTCCACGACCTCGAACTCGTGCCGCTCCGAGATCGCGCTCTGGTGGACGTGGCCGGAGACGATCAGCTCGGCGCCGGCGTCCACGAGCGCGCCGAGCACGGTCGACCGGTTGGCGATCGTGCGCTTCACGGTGCGCCAGGGCGCGCCGAGGAGGTGGTGGTGCAGCGCCACCATTCGGAGTGCCCCATCCGGTGCCTCGGCGAACGTCTTCGCGACTTGGTCGAGCTGGGACGTGCGCAGCGCGCCTCCCTGCTGCTTCCACGGACGTACCGAGTTCAGGCCGCAGACCACGATCCGGTCGGTGCGGTACACCGGCTCCGTCTCGGGCCACATCCGCAGAAACTCGTCGAAGGTTCGCGTGAACCGCCACGGCGGCCAGCGGGGGATGTCGTGGTTCCCGGGGATGACCAGGAGAGGAGGGCCGAGGGAGCGCAGCAGCGCGGCGGCGCGCTCGTGCTGCTCGGGGGTGTTGCGGTGGGTCAGGTCGCCGCTCGCGACGACGAGCTCGGGGGCGAGCTCGGCGACGAGCGCCCGCAGGTCGTTCTCCACCTCGGGCTCCTCACGCGTGCCCGCATGGAGGTCGGAAACCTGCAGGACGCGTAAGGGCGCCATCGGGCGGGGACACTATAGTTTGGTCATGGTCGACGAACCCGCCGAGATCTTCGACGACATGTACCTCGGCCTTCGGGCCGGGGCTGCCGGGCGCAAGAAGCGCCGCGGCGAGCCGCTTTCCGCCGAGGAGCAGGAGGCGCTCGGCCGCTGGCAGCGTCTGTCCACGTGGCGGAAGTCGCTCGCGGTCGGCAGCTTCGCCGTCGGGACCTTCGGCCTCGGCTTCACGCTCGGCGGCCTCGTCTTCGGCCGCTGGCGTAAAGCCTGAGGGCGGTGGCCGGCGAACCGTCGCACTTCGAGGTCGGCGTTCCGGACGCCGCCCGTGCGAAGGCGTTCTTCGGCGAACTCTTCGATTGGTCGTTCACCACGACGACCGGCGACAACGCGTGGATCGAGACTCGCGGGGTCCGCGGAGGCCTTCACGATGGGGACGAGGACCGAAGCGTGGTCGTCTATTTCCGCGTCGATGACATCGCGGCCGCGGTTCGCCGGGTGCGGGAGCTCGGCGGCGAGGCAGATGACCCAGACCCAGCCGAAACCGGCGGCCGCTTCGTTTCCTGCCGGGACGACCAGGGACTCGCCTTCGGCCTTCACCAGCCCGCCTAGCGCGGCCCTAGCTCTCGTTCTCCTTGGCAGGGAAGAGGACCGCGGGCGTGTCCTCCTCCGCGGGATTGCGGTGCCGCACGACGACGTCCAGAAGCGTGGCCAGCACCGCTGCGAACGGGATCGCGAGGAAGACGGCAAAGCCTCCGAACAGGATCCCCATGGTGGCCACGGCGACGATCACGGAAAGCGGCGTGAGCCCGACCGCGTGGCCGAGCACGCGCGGAATCACGACGTAATCCTCGAACAGGCGCACGCCGAGCACGGCGAGCCCGGCGGCGAGCGCGAGTTGCCACGAATCGGTGAGCCCCACCCCGATGGCGACGGCGCCTGCTGCGATCGGCCCGAGCACGGGGACGATCTCGACGATCCCGGCGAAGATCCCGATCAGAAGCCAGAACGGGAGCCCGATCAGGTAGAAGATCAACGAGAGCACCGAGGCAACGAACGTGACGAGGATCAAGAGGCCGCGGACGTAGGCACCGAGCTTCGCGTCGATCAGGTTCCAGGTGTCGCGCACGACTCGCCGTTTCTCGCGCGGGAGGAGCGACATGACGAGGGTCTCGGCCCGGTCGCGCTCGAAGATCCAGTAAGCCGCGCAGGCGAAGGTGAAGAAGATCCCCACGAGGACCTCGAAGGCCGTGAACGTGAGGGAGAGGGAGGAGTCGACCAGCTCGGCCCCCGACGGAAGCTCGTCGAGCCCGTCCTGGACCCGCGCGAGGATCTCGTGCTTGAAACCGGTCGACTGGCTCGTCTGGCGCTCGAGCTCGGAGCTCGAGGTCGGGATGCCGCCGAGCGCATTGTCCACCTGGTCGATCGCGCGCGGCACGATCGCCCAGAGGAGGACGGCGATGAGACCGGCCAGGACCGCGTAGTGCAGGAGGATCCCGATTCCGCGGGGGATCCGACGTTGCGCCAGCCATTCGACGCTCGGGCGCATCGCCGCCGCGATGATGAGCGCGAGGAACAGCCCGGCGAGAAGGATGCGCAGCTTCCAGAGCGCCAGCGCGGACGCGACGACCGCGACCACGATCAGCGAAGCGACGAGAGCCTTGCGCGCGGTGTCCTGCATGAGTCTCGATTCCCAGGATAGTCCTCCGGGGAACGAGGACTTCCACGCGTCTGCGGAGAAATCCTCCGTATGCGCGGGTACCTCGACCCCGGTGAGACGGTGCGCTTCCAGGCGCGTCCGCACACCGCTGCGCTCTTTCGCCCGCTGAGCCGCTCCATCCTGCTGGCGCTGGGAGGCGGGGTCCTCGTCGGCCTCTCGCCGCCGTGGCTCGGCGTCGTCGGCGCAGTCCTCCTCGGCGTCGGCGCGCTTCTGGCGCTCCGCGCCGTTCTACGCTGGGACCGCACGTCGCTCGTGGTGACGACGGAGAAGCTCCTCGTAATTCACGGCGTCGCCAAGCGCCGGGCGGCCGCGGTGCGCTTCGCGCGCGTCGGGCCCGTCGAGGTGGAGCAGGGGCTCGTCGGCCGCCTGCTCGGCTACGGCACGGTGATCGCGGGAGACCTCGAGATTCCCTACGTGCCCGATCCGCGTCGCGTGGGCCGTCTGGCCTCTTAGCGCTACGCTCAGGCGGGATGCGCCCGCTCGTGACGTGGCTCTTGGTCGGCGCCCTGCTCGTTCTCGGGCTGCTAGCTGCGCGCGATGCGCTCCAGTCCGAGGGATCCGCAGCGCCCCCGCCGACGACGACCGAGGACACGATCAAGGCCGCAGCCGGGCCGCCCGCCATCCCCGGGCGCACGGCGCTCGTCACGCAGTTGAAGGAAATCGGCGCCCATGGCGTGCTGTACGTGACCGACGTTGCGTGCCGCCGCTTCATCCTCAGGCTCCCGACTCTCGAGTGGACGACGAGCCGCGAGCTCCCCGGGAGCGACTGCGGTCTGTGGACACGTCAGCCCAGCGACGCGGATTCTGGCCTCGCCGCCCGGCAGGTCAACGCGGACACGATCGAAGTCTCCTCGGGCGGCTGGAGCTTCGGCTTCGAGGGCATCTCGCCCGCGTTCAAGCCGGACGGAATCCTCACGTTCGTCAGGGACGGCCGGCTGCGCGAGTGGACCGGCCGCTGCCCCGAGACGGCGCGGAAGGTCGTCTTCGAGGGCCTGCACGACGTCGCGCGCTGCGACCGGCCGGTGGCGGGAGCGCCCCGAGACGTGCGCGAGGTCGCCTGGCTCAGCGTCCGCGACTACGCAGTCGTCGCCGGCCCCGACGGCGCGACCTCCCTCGAGGTCGTGCGCGGCGGACGGACGGAGCGCCTCTTCAACTCGGTCGGCGCTCGGATGGGCGCGCTGGAGGCGAGCCCGAGCGGCCGGTACGTGGTCGTCCGCCTGGACGGGGCGCTCACGCTCTTCCGCACGGATGTGTCTCGAGCGCTTCGTCCGCTGCCCGCCAACGACGAGCTCGTCCGCTCGATCACGTGGTCGCGCGACGAGCGCCTGGCAGCGCTCGCGACGGACAGCGCCGTGGCCGTCTTCCCGAGCGACGCGGCCGGCCGGGCGGTGCGGATCCCGCTCTCGGCCAAGACCGTTCAGTGGCGCTGAGAACCCTCGAAAGCGAACACATGTTCGTCCGAACGCCAGGGCTACACTGGGGGTAATGGCAGCGGCAGACCAGCTCGTCGTACACGGCGCCCGCGAGCACAACCTCAAGGACGTCACCGTCAGCCTGCCCAGAAACTCGCTGATCTGCGTGACGGGCCTCTCGGGCTCGGGGAAGTCCTCGCTCGCCTTCGACACGATCTATGCCGAGGGGCAGCGCCGCTACGTCGAGTCGCTCTCGGCGTACGCGCGCCAGTTCCTGCAGATGATGGAGAAACCGGACGTCGACTCGATCGACGGGCTCTCGCCGGCGATCTCGATCGACCAGAAGACGACCTCGCGGAACCCGCGCTCGACCGTGGGCACGGTCACCGAGATCTACGACTACCTGCGCCTGCTGTACGCGCGCGTCGGGCGGCCGCACTGCCCGATCTGCGGGCGGCCGATCGCCGGGCAGAGCATCGAGTCCATCGTCGACCAGGTGCTGAGGCTCCCGGAAGGCACGAAGTTCACGATCAACGCGCCGGTCGTGCGAGACCGTAAGGGCGAGTACAAGGATCTCCTCGAGCAGCTGCGGGGCGAGGGCTTCACGCGCGTGAAGGTGGACGGCGAGGAGCGGCTTCTCGAGGAAGAGATCGAGCTCGACAAGAAGTTCAAGCACACGATCGAGGTCGTGGTCGACCGGCTTTCGATGAAGTCCGATCTCCGCCACCGTCTCACCGATTCGGTCGAGACCGCCCTGGCGCTCGCCGAGGGCCTCGTGACCGTCGCCGTCGTGGACGGGGAGGAGCTCACGTTCTCCGAGCGTTTCGCCTGCCCCGAGCACGGTGTCGGCCTTCCCGAGCTGCAGCCGCGCATCTTCAGCTTCAACTCGCCGCACGGCGCCTGCCCCCGCTGCACCGGCCTCGGCGCGCAGCAGGAGATCGACCCCGACCTCCTCGTGCCCGATCCGGAGCTCTCGATCGCCGAGGGCGCGCTCGTGCCCTGGTCGGTCGGCAACTCCACGTACTACGAGTCGGTTATCCAGGCGATCGCAGACCGCTACGAGATCGACATCGACAAGCCGTGGCGCGAGCTCACCGAGGAGCAGCAGAGCCTCTTCCTCTACGGCACGAGCGGCGACAAGGTGTACGTCACATACCGAAACCGCATGGGACGGAGACGCGCCTACATGCTCGCGTTCGAGGGCATCGTCCCGAGCCTCGAGCGCCGCTACAAGGAGACCGACTCGGCCGGCCAGCGCGAGCGCATCGAGGAGTACATGAGCTTCAGGCCGTGCCCGGTCTGCAAGGGCGCTCGTCTCAAGCCCGAGGTGCTCGCCGTCACCGTCGGCGGCCGCAACGTCCACGAGTTCACGCAGATGTCGGTCACGCGGGCGATCGAGTTCCTCGACGGCCTCGAGCTCTCGGAGACCGAGCAGCTGATCGGGAACCGCATCATCAAGGAGATCCGGGAGCGGCTCACGTTCCTCTCCGACGTCGGCGTCGGCTACCTGCAGCTCGACCGCGCGGCGGCAACGCTCTCGGGCGGTGAGGCACAGCGCCTGCGGCTCGCGACGCAGATCGGCTCGCAGCTCGTCGGCGTCCTCTACATCCTCGACGAGCCGTCGATCGGGCTGCACCAGCGCGACAACGCGAAGCTGATCGGGACGCTCGAGCGCCTGCAGTCCCTCGGCAACACCGTGCTGGTCGTCGAGCACGACGAGCAGATGATGCGCTCGGCCGACTGGCTCGTCGACATGGGGCCCGGGGCCGGCGAGCACGGCGGCCACGTCGTCGCGGAGGGGCCCGCCGACGAGGTGGAGAAGGTGAAGGGCTCGGTCACCGGGCAGTTCCTGTCCCGCAAGCGTTCGATCGCCGTCCCCGACCGGCGCACCGAGGACCTCGGGTCCTTCTGGGTGCGCGGCGCGAGCCAGCACAACCTCAAGTCGATCGACGTCGAGTTCCCGGTCGGGAAGTTCGTCTGCGTCACGGGCGTGTCCGGGTCGGGCAAGTCCACGCTGGTCAACGAGATCGTCTACAAGGCTCTCGCCAACCGACTGCACCGGATGCGCGTGAAGCCGGGCGAGCACCTCGGCTGCGAGGGGATCGAGTGCTACGACAAGGTCATCGACATCGACCAGTCGCCGATCGGGCGCACGCCGAGGTCGAACCCGGCCACGTACACCGACCTCTTCACGCCGATCCGCGAGCTCTACGCCCAGACGCCCGACGCAAAGGTGCGCGGGTACAAGCAGGGCCGCTTCTCCTTCAACGTGCGCGGCGGCCGCTGCGAGACCTGCAAGGGCGACGGGACGATCAAGATCGAGATGCACTTCCTCCCGGACGTGTACGTCCCGTGCGAGACCTGCGGCGGCAAGCGGTACAACCGCGAGACGCTCGAGGTGCGCTTCAAGGGCAAGTCGATCGCCGAGGTGCTGGAGATGTCGGTCGAGGAGGCGCTGAAGTTCTTCTCCAAGATCCCGAAGATCCGGCGCCGGCTACAGACGCTCCACGACGTCGGGCTGGACTACATCAAGCTCGGCCAGCCGGCGACGACCCTCTCCGGCGGCGAGGCGCAGCGCGTGAAGCTCGCGAAGGAGCTCTCCAAGATCGCCACGGGCAAGACGCTCTACATCCTCGACGAGCCCACGACGGGGCTCCACTTCGCAGACATCGAGAAGCTCCTGGAGGTTCTGCAGCGGCTCGTGGACGCGGGCAACACGGTGCTCGTCATCGAGCACAACCTCGACGTGATCAAGCAGGCGGACTGGATCGTCGACCTCGGCCCCGAGGGCGGCGAGGCCGGCGGCGAGGTGATTGCGACCGGGACGCCGGAGCAGGTCGCCGACGTCGAGGAGAGCTATACGGGCCGCTTCCTGCGGGAGCTCCTGCCGAGCGCCGCAACGGTGGCCGCCTAGCCCGAAGCGCCGTCGAATAGCCTGACGGCCGTGGAAGCGCCTCCTCGAGAGACATCGGACCGCGACTCGCTGGACCGCGAGTGGTGGCTGCGCACGCTTGCGATCTTCCAGGCGCCGCGGGCGGTCTTCGCCGCCTTGCGAAACGACGCGCCCGAGGACGCCGAGGCGCGGCAGGAACCGGTGCTGGCGCTCGTCCTCCTGGCCGGCATGGCGGGCGTGCTCCTCGCGCCGTCCACCGGGCGGCTCCTCGACGAGTCTCTGGTGGACAACAGCACGGCGGTCGTCGCGGTGCTGATCTTCGTCACGGGTGCGCTCTACGGGACGGCGACGTACTGGCTCGGCGGTGCCGCGCTCTACGTCGGCCTTCGCGGTGCGGGGAGCAAGGGGCGCTACCTGCGCGCGCGCCACATCCTCGCGTTCGCCGCTGCGCCGCTCGTGCTCGGCCTCGTCTTCGTCTGGCCCATCCGGATCGCGGTCTACGGGTCGGATCTCTTCCGGAGCGGGGGAGGAGACGACGGCACGGGCAACGTCGTCTTCGAGGCGATCCTGGCTGCGATCGGCCTCTGGGCCTTCGGCCTGCTCGTCTACGGGATCTCGGTGGTCGAGCGCTGGACCGCAGTGCGTGCGCTCGTCGCGATCGGGCTCGTCGTGCTCGGACTGTTGATCGTCACGTTTCCGTTCCTGATTCCGCTCGCGAGCCGCTGACAGCGGCCTCGAAGGCGGCGAGCTCGTCCTCGGGAATGGAGTACGTGTGCTCGTCGCCGGGGAACGCGCCCGAGCGCACATCGGCGGCGTAGCGCTCGAGGGCGCTTCGCGTCTCCGCCGCGAGGTCGGCGTAGCGCTTCACGAACCGCGGCGCCTTGCCGTCGTAGAGCCCGAGCAGGTCGTGGAAGACGAGCACCTGCCCGTCGCAGCCGCGGCCCGAGCCGATTCCGATGGTCGGAACCGTGAGCGACTCCGTGATGCGCGCCGCGACCTGCGCGGGGACCGCCTCGAGGACGATCGCGAAGCAGCCGGCAGCCTCGAGCGCCCGCGCGTCCTGCAGGAGCGCCCGCGCCTTTTCTGCGGTGCGGCCCTGCGCGCGGAACCCGCCGAGCATCGTCGCGGACTGCGGCGTCAGCCCGACATGGCCCATGACGGGGATGCCGGCGCCCACGAGGGCGAGCACGCGCGAGAGCGTCGGGCCCGCGCCTTCGAGCTTGACCGCGTCCGCCCCTGCTTCCTTCACGAAGCGGATGCCGTTCCGAACGGCATCCTCGTCGGACACCTGGAACGAGCCGAACGGCATGTCGGCGACGACGAGCGGGCGCTCGGCTCCGCGCGCAGCCGCGCGCGTGAGCATGAGCATCTCGTCCATCGTGGCCGGAACCGTCGACTCGTTGCCGAGGACGGTCATCGCGGCCGAGTCGCCGACGAGGACGACGTCGATCCCGGCGGCGTCGGCGATGCGCCCGCTCGGGTAGTCGTACGCCGTCACCATCACGATCGGCTCTCTGCGGCTCTTCATGCCGGCGAGCTCGGTGAGCGGAAGCTTTCCGTCCGTTCGCGGGCGGCTGGTCACAGCGGGTCTCCTTCCAGAACGACGTTGTCGATGAGGCGGGTGCGTCCTGCCCGGGCGGCGGCGAGCAGGTAGACGCGGCCGTCGAGCCTCGCGAGCTCGACGTACTCGGGCTCCAGGCCCGTCTCCGCGGCGAGAACCGCCCGCGCCGCTTCGAGCGGGTCGGCGCCGCGGCCCTGCGCCTCCTCGCCGGCACGAAGGGCCTTCGGAAGAGCAGCGGCGGCCTTGCGCTCCTGGGCGGAGAGGTAGGCGTTGCGGGAGCTGACGGCGAGGCCGTCTTCTTCCCGCACGGTCGGGACGACGCGAATCTCGAGCTCGAGATTGAGGTCCGCGACGAGCCGCTCGACGACCGCCGCCTGCTGCGCGTCCTTCTGCCCGAAATAGGCGCGATCGGGGCGCACGATGTTGAAGAGCTTCAGGCAGACGGTCGCGACGCCGCGGAAATGTCCTGGCCGCGCGTCGCCCTCGGGGCCTGCGGAGAGACTCTCGACCTCGACCCACGTGTCGAAGCCCTCGGGATACATCTCGGCGGTCGTCGGCACGAAGAGAAAGTCGACGCCGGCCGCCTCGGCGACGGCGGCGTCCGCCTCCCCGTCGCGCGGGTAGCGGTCGAAGTCCTCCCCTGCGCCGAACTGGGCCGGGTTGACGAAGATCGAGGCAACCACCAGGTCGTTCTCGCGGCGCGCCGCATCGAAGAGCGCGACGTGCCCGGCGTGGAGCGCGCCCATCGTGGGGACGAGCCCGACGCCTTCCCGCGGAAGGGCCTCGCGAACCTCGGCGATCGTGCGGAGCGTCCTCACGGCGTCTTCGCTCCGAGGAGCGCCGCTTCCGTCTCGGCGAGCGCGCGGTAGAGGGGCAGGAGCTGGGGCCTCCGCGCGGCGATCGCCTCGGCGTGGCGCTCGACCGTCTCCCAGTCGTCGCGGACGAGCGGACCGGTGTGCTGGAACCCGTTCTCGATCGTCCGGCGCATCAGGGGCTCGAGCGCCTCTGGCGGGGCGCCCGCGGCCTCCATGAGCTCGGCGGCGACGTCGTGCAGCGTGACGAGAAATGCCGAGACGAAGCTCGCGGCTGCGTGGTAGAGCGGGCGCATCTCGTCGTCCAGCTCGAATGGCTTCAGCCCGAGCGTTCCGGCGAGCTCGGCGCCGGCCGCGAGCGCCTCGGCGCTCTCCCCGGACACCGCTGCCCACGCGCCGTCGAGCTGCTCGGGGCCGCGGTCGAGCGTGAAGGTCTGCAGCGGATGCAGGCTGAAGCGACGCTCGTGCGGAGCGAGTGCCTCGAGCCTGCAGGCGCCGCTCGTGTGCGCGACCCAGGGACCCGGCGGGATCGCTGCGGCGACCTCCGCGATCGCGCGGTCCGGCACGCAGAGAAGGACGAGCTCGGCGTCGCCGCACTCGAGGTCGCGGCCCGCGACCTGGGTCGGAATCCGCTCGCCGAGGCGTGCGGCCATCGCCTTGCCGACGCGTCCAGCGCCGACGACACATGCTGATTCGAACACGGCTCCAGTTCCGTAGGGGATACCGGGCACCCGAAGTCTAGCCATTGCCGAAAGGCAAGCGGCCCTCCTAAGATGCCGCGTCACGCAAGCGCGCGGAAGGGGTTCTCGATGGAGAAGGACGAGTCGAGGGAGGAGAGCGAGGCGCAGGTGACGCGCGAGCCGACCGACGACGACATCGCGCTTATTGCGGAGCAGATCCGGGCGGGGACCGACCAGGAGACGATCGCGGCCATGCTCGAAGACCGGGGGCTCGACCGCGTGCAGGCACGCGGCTTCGTCGACACGGTGTACCCCCAGCTCGCCCGCGTCGCCGAGGAGGAGCGCTACACCGGGCTCTGCGCTCGGCCCGGGGATCGCGGGCGGTCTCATCGCCGCGGTCGTCGGAGGCTTCCTCTGGGGCCTGATCGTGATCCTGAGCGAGTACGAGATCGGCATCGCCGCTTGGGGCATCGGGTTCCTCGCCGGCTTCGGAGTCGTCCGCTTCGCCGGTGGAGCGAAGGGCACGCCGCTCCAGGTCGTGGCCGTGGTCTCGAGCGTCCTCGGGATCGTCATCGGCAAGTACATCTCCTACGCCTACTTCTTCAAGCAGGCGGTGTCGGACCGCTTCGACGTCGACATCTCCTACTTCGACTCGGAGATCTTCCGAGCCTTTCGCGAGAACCTCGGCGACGTCTTCGGAGGCTTCGACCTGATCTGGGCCGGCTTGGCCGTCGTCACCGCATGGCGGCTGACCCGCCCGTCGGGGTTCAGGTCTCGGGGTAGGCTTGGGGTGTGAGCGAGAAGGTCGAGAAGACCGATCAGGAGTGGAAGGCTGAGCTGACTCCCGAGCAGTACGGCGTGCTGCGCGAGAAGGGGACGGAGCGCGCCTTCACGGGCCGGTACCACGCGACGAAGGACCCGGGCACCTACCGCTGTGCCGGCTGCGGCGCGGAGGTCTTCTCCTCGGAGACGAAGTACGAGTCGGGCACGGGATGGCCGAGCTTCTGGGAGCCCGCGAGCGACGACGCGGTCGAGACCGAGCGCGACTGGGGTCTCCTCGGGATGCGCACCGAGGTCCACTGCGCCTCGTGCGGCGGCCACCTAGGCCACGTCTTCCCGGACGGCCCGCACCCGACCGGCCTTCGCTTCTGCATCAACTCCTGCGCGCTCGACCTCGACCCCGGCGAGCGCTCCTAGCTTCTCCCGCAGTCGTTTGCAGACTGTCCGGGAAGCTGCCTAGACTGCCTCGGCGATGCCGATCTACGAGTTCGTGTGCATGTCGTGCGAGAGCCACTTCGAGGAGCTCTTGCGGCTGGACGACGGCGATCCCGACTGCCCGGACTGCGGCTCCGCGAAGACGCGCCGCCAGCTTTCCGTGTTCGCGGCTCACGGCACCGCCGGGCAACCGAGCTTCGGCGGATCCTCCGGAGGCGGATGCTGCGGCGGGGGCTGTGGCTGCGGATCCTGACGCACTGAGCCGCCGCTCCGAGCTCGCGGCCTACGCGACCGAAACGTCGGCCTGCACGCGCTGCCGCCTCTCTTCGGGGCGGACGCAGGTCGTCTTCGGCGTCGGCGATCCCGCCGCCGACCTCATGTTCGTGGGCGAGGCGCCCGGCTTCCACGAGGACAAGCAGGGCTATCCGTTCGTTGGCCAGGCCGGGAAGCTCCTCGACAAGCTCCTCGCCGGAATCGGCCTCACGCGCGAGAACGTCTACATCGCCAACGTGATCAAGTGCCGCCCGCCCGGGAACCGCGACCCGCAGCCCGACGAGATCGAGGCCTGCGAGAGCCACCTCTTCAAGCAGATCGAGCTCATCGAGCCGAAGCTGATCGCCACGCTCGGCAACTTCGCCACGAAGCTCCTCTCGGGCAAGCCTCACGGCATCACACGGGTGCACGGCCATCCGCAGGAGGCCACGCTCGGCGGAAGGGCCGTCACGCTCTACCCGATCTACCACCCGGCGGCCGCGCTCTACACCCCGGCGATGCTGCGGACGCTCGAGGACGACTTCCGCCGCATTCCCGGCCTGCTCACGGAGCAGTCGGGCGCTCCGGCCCAGGTGATCCAGTTCCCGGTCGCGCCGCAGGCAGCCCCGCCTGCGCCGACCGAGCAGCTCGGCCTCTTCTAGCCGACGTTTCGGCCTATCGTCGACGACGACTAGCCCGCGCGGGCCACTACGCTGCGCCCGTGACCGAGCTCGAGTCGGACTCGCCCGAGGAGACCGAGCGCCTCGCGGGGCGGCTGGCAGCCGAACTGGCTCCGGGCGACGTCGTGCTCGTCCAGGGGGAGCTCGGCTCCGGCAAGACCACCTTCGTGCGCGGGGCCGCGCGCGCGCTCGGCGTCGAGGGGCCGGTGACCAGCCCGACGTACACGATCGGCCACCGCTACCGGGGGAGGGTTGACGTCTCCCACCTCGACCTCTATCGGTTCGAGGGTATGTCGCACGCGGAGTGGGGAGACCTGGAGGAGTACTTCGAGGACGCCGTCGTCTTCGTCGAGTGGCCGCAGGCCGGAGCCGGGTTCCTGCCGGCCGAAAAGGCGCGCGTGAGTTTGCAGCACGTCGGGGAGACGCGTAGACTGATCATGCTGGAAAGCGACGAAAAATCCCTGGAAACTAGCGTTTTTACAGGTGCTGATCCTCGCGTTTGACACCGCCACGGACGTGGCGACGAGCGCTCTTGTGCGGGACGGGAAGATCGTCGGCGAGCGCGCGTCCAGGCCTGTCCGGGTCCTCGAAGACGCGCAGGCGCTCATCGCCGAGGCCGGGCTCGAGCCGGTCGCGGTCGAGGCGATCGCGGTCGGCACCGGACCCGGGAGCTACACCGGCCTTCGCATCGGGCTCGTCACTGCGCGAGCACTCTCGCTTTCGCTCGGCGCGCCCGTCGCCGGTGTTCCCACACTCGACGCGCTCGCCGCGGGCGCGCCCGGGGCCGTGCCCGTGATCGACGGCCGGCGAGGCGAGGTCTTCACCCTGGAGAGCGGAGCGCCGGTCGTCCGCAAACCGGAGGCGCTGGTCGTCGAGGCGGGCCGGACCTACGTGGGCGACGGCGCGGTGCTCTACCGCGCCGAGCTCGAGGCACGCGGGGCCGAGGTTCCCGGGGACGACGACCAACGCCACATTCCCTGGGCGCGACATACCGCCGCTCTTGCTCGAGACTTCGGGCCGGCCGATGCCGCCGAGCCGATCTACCTCCGCGTGCCGGACGCCGAGAAAGCGCTCGAGCGCTGATGGAGATCCGCCGGCTCAGCCTCCAGGATCTCGACCCCATCGTCGCGATCGAGAACGCGGTCTATCCGACGCCGTGGTCGCGCTCGATGTTCGCCGGCGAGCTCGCCAAGCCGTCCTCCGTCTCCCTGGGCGCTTTCGACCCCGAAGCCGGCGGGCTGGTCGCGTACCTGATCGTCTCCCGCTACGTGGACGCGTGGCACATCATGAACGTCGCGGTGCACCCGGAATGTCGCCGCCAGGGAGTCGCGAGCCGGCTCCTCGACGAGCTCTTCGAGCTCACGGCGGGCGATCCGCGCCGCGGGTACACGCTCGAAGTGCGCGTGTCGAACGCGACCGCCATCGCCCTTTACGAGCGCTTCGGCTTCGAGCCGAGCGGGCTCCGCCGCGGGTACTACACGGACAACCGTGAGGACGCGCTGATCATGTGGAAAGACCCGATCCGCCAGGTCGCCGCCCGCGAGGGCTAGATGGCGTCGCCGGTCGGGACACTCCTGGGGGTCGAGACGTCCTGTGACGAGACCGCGGCGGCCGTCGTCACGGAAGACGGGCGCATTCTCGCGAACGTCGTCTCCTCCCAGGCGGAGCTCCACGCGCGCTTCGGCGGCGTCGTCCCCGAGGTCGCGTCTCGCCGGCATCTCGAGCTCGTCGCGCCGGTGGTCGAAGAGGCCCTCGCCGAGGCAGGCACGCCGCTCGACGGGATCGATGCGGTCGCCGTCACGCGCGGGCCGGGGCTCATCGGCGCGCTCCTCGTGGGCATCTCGGCGGCGAAGGCGATCGCCTGGTCGCGGCGGCTCCCGCTCATCCCCGTCGACCATCTCCACGGTCACGTCGCCTCGCTCTACCTCCAGCCCCAGGACGAGGAGCCGCCGTTCCTCTGCCTGCTGGCGAGCGGCGGCCACACGCTGCTTCTCGACGTGCGCGACCGCGAGGGCTTCACGGTCCTCGGGACGACGCTCGACGACGCGGCGGGTGAGGCCTTCGACAAGGGTGCGCGGCTCCTCGGGCTCGGCTACCCCGGCGGAGCCGCGATCGACCGGCTCGCCCGCGAGGGCGACCCGGAGGCGTACCGCTTCCCCGTCGCCCGCGTCTCGGGCCTGGACTTCTCCTTCTCCGGCCTGAAGACCGCATTGCTCTACGCGGTGCGGGACCTGGGCGCGGAGGAGCTCGAGGCGCGCCGCGCCGACCTCGCCGCGAGCTATCAGCGCGCGATCGTGCGCGCCCTCGTCGAGCGCACGACCCAGGCGGCGGAGCAAGCAGGGCACTCCCGGGTCGCGGTCGTCGGCGGCGTCGCCGCGAACTCGGAGCTCCGCTCGGCCCTTCCGGATGCGGCGCTCGCGCCTCTCTCGCTCTGCACCGACAACGCGGCGATGATCGCCTCGGCGGCCAGGTATGCAACGGCCGTCCCCTTTCCGGAGTATCTTGCGCTCGATGCCTACGCGACGGCGGCCTGAGCTCGCGCGCGCATGGGTGCTCGCAGCTGTCGCGGGGGTCGCGGCGTTCATGCTCGTCGGCAACGTCCAGGGCGCGCGTCAGACCGTCACGGACGCGGCCGGCCGCGCGTGGCACTCCATCTTCGGCGACCGCCCCCAGGCCGAGGTCGGCTCGCGGGCGATCGTCGTCCTCTCGTCGCCCTCGCTCGCCGACCGGATAGAGGCGGCAAGCGGGAAGGTCGGGGCGGCGAAGCAGCGCCAGTGGGTCGCCGATATCGAGGCTGAGCAGGACGCGTTCCTCGCCTCGCTCCGCGAGCGCGGCGTCGCCATCGAGCGCGAGCAGATCTTCACGAAGACGCTGAACGGCTTCTCGGCCACCCTCGACGCGCGGGCCGTCGCCGAGCTCGACCGTAACCCGTCCGTGATCGGCGTCTATCCGGTGCGAGCGGTCTATCCCGCGGAGGCGGAAGCCTTGCGGGCGCCGGCAGTCGGCGCCCAGGCCGGTGTCAGCCTCCCCGGATTCGACGGCCAGGGCACCAAGGTCGCCCTGCTCGACACGGGAGTCGATGCGGAGCAGGCCGCGCTCGCCAACCGTCTGCGCCGGGGGTTCGACGTCGTCGGCGGAGACAGGAATCCTCTGCCCGAGGCCGACCCCTCGGGCGAGGGCCGAATCGAGGCGCACGGGACGCGGATGGCCGGGCTCGTCGCGGCCGTGGCCCCGGGCGCGAAGATCGTTCCGATCCGCGTCGTCGGCTGGCAGCAGGGCAAAGACGGGAGTTTCGCGCTGACCGGGCGCGGCGACCAACTGATCGCCGGGCTCGAGCGCGCAGTCGACCCCAACGGCGACGGAGCCGTGACGGACGGGGCGACGGTCGCGCTCGCGCCGCTCGTCGAGCCGTTCGCCGCTTTCACCGACAGCCCCGAGTCGCGCGCCGTCGAGGGCGCGACCAAGCTGGGCACGCTCGTCGTCGCGTCCGCCGGCAACGACGGGAGCTCGGGAGTCGGCTTCGGCAGCATCGGCGCACCGGGCGGAGCCGCGGATGCGCTCACTGTGGGCGTCGCCGACTCGCGCACCCGGGTCGCGGTGGCGAACGCCTGGGTCCGCGCGGGCGGGGACACGATCTCCGCGGGGCCGGTTCGCATCCTCGGCAAGACGACGCTTTCCGCCGAGGCGACCCTGGGCGTCGCGGGCCTCCTCGGCCCCTCGCTCTCGAGCCCGACGCAAGCGGCGGAGGCCGAGTCCGGCGGTTCGACGCTCGGAGATTTCTTCGACACGAGGGGCGTGAGCCGGGTCGCCGGGCGAGCCGCGCTCGTCCCTGCAGACGGGAGCTCGCTCGAAGCCAAGGCGCGGAACGCCAAGGCGGCCGGAGCGGCGGCGCTGCTCGTCTACGGAACGGCTCTGCCGGCTGGCGCGCTCGACGCCGACCAGGCGACGGCACTCCCGATTCTCGCCCTCTCCGGGGAGACCGGGGCGGACGCGATGGACGCGCTCCGCGAGGGCCGACAGGTGTCCGCCGTCCTTGCCCCCGCCGGCACGGTCGTCAACCCGGGACTCGACGCCGTCGCTGGGTTCTCCTCCGGAGGACTTTCGTTCGACGGGCGCGTGAAGCCGGATGTCGTCGCGCCGGGAGTCGGCCTCGCCACGTTCGATCCTTCTGCCGACGGCTTCCCGCGGTACTCGACGGTCAGCGGCTCGAGCGCCGCGGCCGCAGTCGCAGCCGGCGCGGCCGCGCTGGTCGCACAGGCGCGCACCGGGCTGACTGCATCCGAGCTTCGCGCAGTGCTCGTCGGGAGCGCCGAGCCCCTCGGGGGCGTCCAGCCGGTCACGCGAGAGGGAGCGGGCGGTATCGACCCCGCCGCCGCGTCGACCGCGGAGCTGTCCGTCGAGCCGGCGACCGTGGCCTTCGGCCGCGCGGGGGGCACCGACTGGTCATCCTCCCAGACGCTGACGGTCAAGAACCTCTCCACCAGGCCGCTCGAGGTCGTGTTCGGGCTCGTTCCGGACCAGCCCGGCCCCGCGAGGGTCTCGTTCACGGCGCAGCCGGCCCACCTCAGCCTCGGGCCCGGCGCCTCCTCGAGCGTGCAGCTCAATGTCTCCGCGACGGCCGAGCTGGGAGACGGCGCGAGCGGCGTGGTCGTCGTCTCGGCCCGAGGTGCGCGGGCTGCCCGGATCCCGTGGGCGATCGCGCCGCGGCCGGCAGACCTTGCGCTCGTCGATTCCGTCAGCCTGTCCAACTGGGAGTTCGCGCCGTCGAAGTCAGCTCCCGCAGTGCTCGCGTTCCGCGCCGGCCACGCCGTATCCGGCTCCGGAGGCGAGCAGATCGAGCCCGTCGGACTCCTCGATCTCGAGCTCTGGACGCCCAAGGGCAAGCGCCTTGGCGTCATCGCGCGCATGCGAGACCTGCTGCCCGGCCGCTACGCGTTCGGCCTGACCGGTCGCGGCCCGGACGGCAAGGTGCTCGAGCCGGGCACCTACGTCCTCCGCCTGCGCGCCCAGCCCGTCGACGCCGTCGACGGGACGCCGCCGTCCACCGCCGACACCGTCTTCCGGATCACCGACCACTAAAGGAGCGTCTGGGTGACCACTGTCGAAGCCCCGTCCTCGCATCTGAAGGAAAACCCCTGGGAGATGGCGCGCAGCCAGCTGCGGCAGACTGCCTCCCAGATCGGGATGGAGGACAGCATGTTGAACGTCCTCCTGGAATGTAAGAAGGCCGTGGCCGTCTCCGTGCCGACCCGGATGGACGACGGCTCGGTGCGCGTCTTCGAGGGGTTCCGCTGCACGCACAACGTCGCCCGTGGGCCCTCCAAGGGCGGCATCCGGTACCACCACGAGGTCACGCTCGAGGAGACGAAGGCGCTCGCCATGTGGATGACGTGGAAGTGCGCCCTCATGGGCCTTCCGTTCGGGGGCGCCAAGGGCGGCGTCGTCGTCAACCCGAAGGAGCTCTCCGTCTTGGAGCTGGAGCGGATGACCCGTCGCTACACGACCGAGATCATCAACTTCATCGGGCCGGAGGCCGACATCCCAGCGCCCGACGTCGGCACGAGTCCCCGTGAGATGGCCTGGATCTTCGACACCTACTCGATGAACAAGGGGTACTCGGTGCTCGGCGTCGTCACCGGGAAGCCGCTCGAGGTGGGCGGCTCGGTGGGGCGGGTCGAGGCGACTGCGCGCGGCGCCGCGTTCTGCGTCCGCGAGGCATTGCGGAAGCAGGACCTGTCGATCGAGGGCCGGAGAGTCGCCGTGCAGGGCTTCGGCAACGTCGGCTCCAACCTCGCGCTCATCCTCGCGGGCCAGGGGGCGACCATCGTCGCGCTCTCCGACTCGCGTGGAGGCGTCCACAACGCGGACGGCATCGACGTCCAGGCCGCACTGGCGCACAAACAGGACACAGGGTCGCTGGAGGGGCTCGCGGGAGCCGAGGCGATCACGAACGACGAGCTTCTCCTCGTGGACTGCGACGTGCTCGCGCCGTGCGCGCTGGAGCAGGTGATCACGGGCGAGAACGCGGACCAGATCAAGGCGAGCATCGTTTGCGAGGGCGCGAACGGCCCGGTGACGCTCGACGCCGACGTGATCCTCGACGACCGCGGCGTGCTCGTACTCCCCGATGTGCTCGCGAACGCGGGCGGAGTGGTCGTTTCCTACTTCGAGTGGGTGCAGGGGCTCCAGGAGTACTTCTGGAAGGAGTCCGAGGTGAACGCGAAGCTGAACGACATCATCACCCGCGCGTTCGCAGAGACCTGGCGCGCACACGAGGAACGGTCCCTGCCGATGCGCCAGGCCGCCTACGCGCTCGCGGTCGGACGCGTCGCCGAGGCGACGACGACCCGTGGCCTCTACCCCTAGGGGCGAGCACGTCGTCACGCTGGTTCTCGCCGAGGGCTGCCACCTCTGCGAAAGCGCGCGACGGGTGATCGAAGGCGTCCGCGCGGAGATCGCAATTCGAGCTCGAGGAGGTCGACATCACGGGCGACTCGGAGCTCGAGCCGCGCTATCGCGAGCGGATCCCGCTCGTCCTCGTGGACGGCGAGGAGGCGTTCACCTACTTCGTCACGCCCGACGGCCTCCGCCGCCGCGTCGAGCCCTAGGCGCACAAAGTTCGCCCGCGCCGCGCCCTTTCTTCCCTCCGCAGCAGGCTTGGCCGTGTCGCTATCGTGTTACAAGCATGACGACGGCGGGGCTCATGACTGAAAGCGAAGGGCGGGTCGGCGAGCGGCTCACCGTCGGCGTCGCCGCGCGACTCAGCCAGTACCTACGGGTGCTCACCCAGGCCAAGAAGATGGGTCAGGAGCGCATCTCCTCCCAGGAGATGAGCGAGTACACGAACATCAATGCGACGCAGATCCGGCGCGACCTCTCCACGTTCGGGAAGTTCGGGAAGCGGGGCGTCGGCTACAACATCGACGGCCTCATCTCGGAGATCCGCAAGATCCTCCGCACGCAGGGCCAGCACAACATCGCGCTCTTCGGCGCCGGCCGACTAGGCCAGGCGATCGCGAGCTCGACGGTCTTCGCCGACCACGGCTTCAACATCGCCGCCGCCTTCGACACCGATCAGGACAAAGTCGGCCATCCCATCGGCGACTCGGTCATCCGCGACTACGGCGAGCTCAAGGAGGCCATCCGCGAGAAGAACATCATCGTCGCCGTCCTCGCCGTCCCGCCGGAAGAGGCCCAGCGCGTGGCCGACGACGTCGTCGATGCAGGCGTGAAGATCGTCTTCAACTACACAGACGCGCTCCTCCATACGCCCGGTGACGTGACCGTGCACACGACGAGCCCCGCAGTCGAGCTCCTGTACGCGCTCTACTTCCACCTGACCTAGGCGAAACCCGGAGCGACGCAAGTCCCTCGAATGAGCTAAAGAGGGGTGCGCCTCCGGCCGATCACTGCACCAACAGGGGGGAAGACGGGACATCCTCGGAGGAGGCCGCAACCTTCGAGGTGAGAGATCCCGTTTTCCCCTCTTTTCGTTTGGTCCGGGGAGAGTGCTAGGAGAACCGGCGGCGTAGGGCGAGCACGTTCGCCACGAACTTGCGCGTCTTCGGATAGAGGCCGTGCGCACGGACGCCGGCTGGGGCCCTGGTTGTACGCACCCACCGCGAGCCGGACGTTGAAATGGAACTCGTGCAGGAGCTGGCGGAGGTAGGCGACGCCGACGTGGATGTTCCCGTCCTTCCCGTGTCGCACCTTGTGCCCGAGGAGGACCATCTCCACGTATGACCACGTCTGTCGCTTCACCTGCATGACCCCGCGCGCCCCGACGCTCGAGCGGACGTCTTGCTGGAAGCCCGATTCCTGCCAGGCGAGCGCCTTCACGAGGCTCGGGCTGAGGCCGTAGTAGTGCGCCCAGTACGTGAGGAGCGCGCGGACGCCCTTGCCTGAGCGCCGCGTCGTCGAGTGGGTCGGCTGCGGAACGGCTCGGCGCACGCCGAATGTGGTGAGCGTCTGCGGGCCGACGAGGCCGTCGACAGCGAGGTGGCGGCTGCGCTGGTAGCGCATCACGGCGCGCCTCGTGCGCTCGGTGAAATGCCCGTCGACCCTGCCGGGCCAGAAGCCCCGGCGCTTGAGGAAGAACTCGAGGACGGACACGTCCCAGCCGACGTTGCCGCTGACGATCAGGTGGCGCTTGCCGAACAACGGGTGTCCGAGCCGGCCGAGCTTCCCGCGCGTGATCGGGCCGGCGACCCCGTCGACGACGATGCCGACGTGGCGCTGGAAGCGCCGGACACCGCTCGCGGTCATGGGCCCGGCGATGCCGTCGATGGGGCCCGCATAGAAGCCGCGTGACTTGAGCGCGACCTGAAGACCCGGGATTTGCGGGTTCGTGACGGCGTGCGCTGTGGCCGGCAGCGCGAGCACTGCGGCTACGGCGAGGCACGCAAGGAGGGCCCTTTGCCGCATGGGACCGACGGGTTTCGTCGGCCCGGTCGCGTTCCCTGCGCGGTTTACGGGTTCTTAACCACAACCTCGACATCGCCGGGGCCGCGGTCTGCGAGGGCTTCTCGCACCTGTGCCTTCGTGGCGCCGCGGACGACGACGCGATCCTGCTGGACGGAAGCCTTGAACCCCTTGCGCTGCAGATCCTCGGCCACCTCGTCGGCGGGATCCGCCGGCGAAAAGGCCCGCCGCGTGAGCGTCCTCGGCCTTGCCGCCCTCTCCGCTGGTTGCGGTCGCTTCGGCAGCGCCTCCCCCGGTTCCACCCGCGCTGCTCTCCATGCCCGAGTTGCCGCCCGTCTTGACGAGGACGGCAGCGAGGGCCGCGACGAGGAGGAGCGCGGCGATTCCGGCGAGAAGTTGCTTCGAGAAGAACCCGCGCCGCTCGCCCGGGTACCGCTTGGGCGCGGGGAGGTTCCTCAGAATCTCTTCGCGGCGGCCTTCCGGAAGCTCGAGGAGCGTGGTCTCTCGCAGAGCCTCGCGTCCTGCCGCTGCCCGCCGCACCTGCTCGGCGCAGACGCCGCAGGTCGCGAGGTGCGCCGCGATCTCGTCGCGCCGCGCCGGCGGGAGCTCGTCCTCGACGTACTCGAAGAGCTCGATGTCGTGTGGGTGTGTCTCGGCCACCATGCCTTGGACTATTCCTCGGCCGTCCTTGTTCCCAGGAGCTCCGCCAGCCGGCTTCGGCCGCGGAAGATCCGCGACTTCACCGTACCTTCGGCGACCTCGGTCAGCTCGGCGATCTCCGCGTACGAGCGGCCGAGGACGTCGTACAGGACGACGGCGACGCGGTAGTCCTCGTCGAGCTGGTTCAGCGCTTCCTGCAGCGCGCTCGAGAGCTCGCTCGCTTGGAAGGAGTCTCGCGGGTCGGCGGGCTCGTGTGTCTCGTCGAGCGGTTCGGTGCGCCGCTTCAGCCGCTGGTCGTGGGCCGCATTGACGCCGATCCGGTAAAGCCACGTCGAGAAGAGCGAGCCGCCGCGAAAGCGAGGCAGGCCGAGCCAGGCCCGGATAAAGGCCTCCTGGACCGCGTCGGCCGCCTCGTCCGCCGAGCCGAGCGTTCGCGCCGCGAGCGTGAAGAGGCGGTTCTGGTGCCGCTCGACGAGCTGCTCGAACGCCCAGCGGTCGCCTCGCTGCGCCCGCTCGACCAACGGTGCGTCAGGATCTTCCACGCATGAAGGTTCTCATTTGGCACGGCTACCTCCTGGGCGGGACGGGGTCGAACGTCTATACGCGGGCGCTCGCGCGGGCGTGGGCCCGGCTCGGCCACGAGGTCGTCGTCTTCTGCCAGGAGCCCCATCCGGAGGACTACGACCTCGGCGGCGCCACGGTCGTCCGGCCGCCGCTCGACGGGCCGCTCCCGGTCTTCGTGCTCGACCGTTACGAGGACATGGAGGCCCGCTACCTCCAGGACTTCACTGCCGCGGAGCGGGAGCACTTCGTCGAGCGGAACGCGGCCGCCGTGCGCGAGCACCTGCCGGCCGACTTCCTCCTCACGAACCACGTCCTCCTCGGAGCGCCGGTCGGCGCCGCGGCCGGAATGCCGTTCACCGTCAAGGCGCACGGCTCGGAGCTCGAGTTCTCGATGCGCGGGAACGAGGAGCTCTGCGCCTGGGCGCGCGAGAGCCTTGGCGCTGCGGCCGAGGTTATCGCCGGGTCCGAGCACATCCGCGCCGTCCTCGCAGAGGTCGTGGGCTGGACCGAGCGCGTGCGGGTGGTCCCGCCCGGCGTGGATGTCGAGGAGTTCCGGCCGGAGCCCCGGGACGAGGCGCTCGCCGCGCTCCTTCGAGGAGGCGGGACGCGACTCTGCGCCCGCCTCGGAGCGAGACCCGGACGCCGGCAACGCAAAGCGGCTCGCGCGAGTTCCTCGCCGGGGAGGCGCCGACCGTCGTCTACGTCGGGAAGCTCAGCGAAGAGAAGGGCGTGCACCTGCTCCTCGAGGCCCTCGCGCAC
This sequence comes from uncultured Actinomycetes bacterium, assembly GCA_963766725.1. Lineage (GTDB taxonomy): Bacteria > Actinomycetota > Thermoleophilia > Gaiellales > Gaiellaceae > DATEOR01. The sequence goes on along the minus strand of CAVYBK010000004.1, from coordinate 18,474 downwards.
GTCGACGCGCGAGCCGTCGTCGTCGGCTTCGGGCCGGCGCGCGAAGAGCTGGAGCGGGCCGCGGGCGAACGCGTGCTCTTCACCGGCGCCCTCGAGCACCGCCACCTCCGCCATCTCTGGCCGCTCGCTGACGTCAGCGTCACGCCGTCCGTCTTTCCGGAGGCCTTCGGCATGGTCGCCGCCGAGGCGGCAGCGTGTGGCGCGCCGCCGCTCGTCGCGCGCCATTCGGGCCTTGCCGAGGTCGCCGAAGGGCTCGAGGCTGCCTATCCGGAGGAGCATCGGGCACTGGCTTCGTTCAAGCCTGGGGAACGCCGCCGACCTGGCCGCGAAGCTCGAGGCGATCCTCGCGCTTCCCCGCCCAGAATGGGCTCGGCTGTCGTCGGCCGCCCGCGCAGCCGCGGTCGAGCGGTGGAGCTGGGAGACGATTGCCGCTCTGATACTTTCGCCGCGTGGGTGAGGCCCAGAAGCTCAGTCCCGAGGAACAGATCCGCTCCGCTCGCGAGGGCTTCGACGCGGGCAAGGACTTCACGGTCGCGGTCGAGGAGGAGTTCGCGATCCTCGATCCTCGCAGCCTCGGCCTCGTCAACCGCTTCGAGGACTTTCAGGCGGCCGCGCAGGGGACGGAGGTCGAAGAGCATCTCGTCGGCGAGCTGATCGCCTCCGAGGTGGAGGTCCGCACAGGCCGCTGCGAGACGTTTGCCGACGCGGCCGCGGTCATGGTGGAGCGGCGGCGACAGTTGCTCGAACTGGCGGGACAGCTCGACCTCGCGCTCTGCGCCACGGGGACGCATCCGTGGAGCCCCTGGCAGGAGCAGCGGATCATCGACACCCCGCACTACCGGCGCAACGACGAGGTCCTCCGCTACGTCGTCTGGCGCAACAACACCTTCGGTCTCCACGTGCACGTGGGGATCAAGGGAGCCGACCGGGCGATCCTGGTCACGAACGCGCTCCGCGGCTTCCTCCCAGAGCTGCTCGCCTACTCGGGCAGCTCGCCGTTCGTCGAAGGCGTCTTCACGTACCTGCACTCCGCGCGGACGGAGGTCTTCACGCGCATGTTCCCGCGCTGCGGCGTGCCGGACGCCTTCCGCGACTGGGCCGAGTACGAGGACTACGTCCGCTTCCTCTACCGCACTGGGTCGATCACCGAGCACACGCAGCTCTGGTGGAGCGTGCGCCCGCATCTCGCGTTCCCCACGGTCGAGCTGCGGATCTGCGACGGCCAGCCCGAGCTCGGCGAGTCTCAGGCACTCGCCGCGTTCATGTACGCGCTGACCGCGCGGATCGCACGCGCGATCGACGAGGGCGAGGAGCTGCCGGACCACCCACACCGCCTGATCGAGGAGAACCTCTGGCGCGCCATCCGGCACGGGCTCTCCGGTGAGCTGATCGACCTGCGAAGCGGCGACGTCATGCCGGCGCGCGCGAGGATCGAGCAGCTCCTCCAGTGGACGATGCCGGTGGCCGAGGAGCTCGGCGTCGCGTCGTTCCTCACCGTGCCGGCCGCGACGCCCGCGGAGCGGCAGATCGCCAAGCACGAGGCCGGGCAGAGCATGGAGGAGATCTACGCCGAGGAGGTGTTGGAAGCCGTCCATGTCTGAGCACTTGAGCGACGAGGAGCAGCTTGCCCAGCAGCTGGCGGAGGAGCTCCGCCGGCTGCGCGTCGAGGACGTCGTCATCCAGACGCTGATCACGATCTCCTCGATCGGCTACCGCCGGCTGGGGCTCACCGAGGACACGAAGGACGACCGCGACCTCCAGCAGGCGAAGCTCGCCATCGACACGATGGTCGCGCTGACCCCGGTCCTCGAGAACGTCGTCCCGGAGGAGCTCGTCCGGGAGTTCAACCAGTCCGTTGCCAGCCTGCAGCTCGCCTACGCCCAGGCCGCCGGCGAGGGGGCGGATGGCGAGGGCTGAGATCGGGGTCTTCGGGGGCTCGGGCTTCTACTCGTTCCTCGAAGACGTCGAGCAGGTGGAGGTCGAGACGCCGTACGGGAAGCCGTCTGCGCCCTTCACGATCGGCGACATCGGCGGGAAGAGCGTCGCCTTCCTGCCGCGCCACGGCCTGAACCACGAGCTCCCTCCGCACGCGATCCCGTTCAGGGCGAACGTCTGGGCGATGAAGGAGCTCGGCGTCCGCCGGATCATCGGGCCGAACGCCTCCGGTGCGCTGAAGGCCGAGCTCGAGCTCGGCGAGTTCGTGGTCTGCGACCAGTTCGTCGACCGGACGAGCGGGCGAGGAGACACGTTCTACGACGGGCCCGAGACGACCCACGTCTCGGCTGCCGACCCCTTCTGCCCGGACTTGCGGACGCTCCTCGTCGAGACGGCGGGCGAGCTCGGGATCAAGGCTCGCGACGGCGGCACGGTCGTCGTCATCCAGGGCCCGCGCTTCTCGACGCGTGCCGAGTCGAAGTGGTTCCAGGAGATGGGCTGGGACACGATCAACATGACCGCGTATCCGGAGGGCTACCTGGCTCGCGAGCTCGAGCTCTGCTACGCGAACATCTCCATGGTCACCGACCACGACGTCGGGGTCGAGGGCGCCGAGCCTGTCTCCCACGAACAGGTCGTGACCGTGTTCAACGAGAACAACGAGCGCCTGCGGGAGCTTCTCTTCGCGGTCATCCCGAAGATCCCGCCGCAGCCGGAGGAACACCTTTGTGCGACTGCCTTGCGGGGCGCACGCTTCTGACTTGTGATAGAAATGCCGCCGCCGGATCCGGCATCAGTTGCCGGATCTGCGCGGTCCAGGCCTCGACTTCGTGACTGACTTCTTCCAGAATCACAGCGTCCTGTTCGCCCTGCTCTGCGCGGGCGTCGGCATTGGCTGGGGAGCGGTGCTCACCGTCCGCATCCTCAAGCTTCCGGCCGGAACAGAGCGGATGCAGGAGATCGCTCGGGCGGTGCAGGAGGGCGCCTCGGCGTACCTTCGCCGCCAGTACCTGACGATCGCCGGGGTCGCCGCGGCCATCTTCCTCGGAATCGGGCTCTGGAACGACCTCGGCTGGTTCACGGCCTTCGGCTTCCTCATCGGCGCCGTGCTCTCGGCAGGGGCCGGCTTCATCGGCATGAACGTGGCCGTCCGCGCCAACGTCCGCACGGCCGAGGCTGCGAGGGGCGGCGTCAAGCCGGCGCTGGCTGTCGCCTTCGGCGCCGGCTCGGTGACGGGTCTGCTCGTCGTCGGGCTCGGCCTGCTCGGCGTCGCTGGCTACTACGGGATCCTCACGTCCTGGTTCGACCAGGCTCCCGACGAGGCGACGAGGAACCTCATCGGCCTCGCTTTCGGCGGTTCCCTCATCTCGGTCTTCGCCCGTCTCGGCGGCGGCATCTACACGAAGGCCGCCGACGTGGGCGCCGACCTCGTCGGCAAGGTCGAGGCGGGAATCCCCGAGGACGACCCGCGCAACCCGGCCGTGATCGCCGACAACGTCGGCGACAACGTCGGGGACTGCGCCGGAATGGCGGCCGACCTCTTCGAGACCTACGCGGTGACGGCGGTGGCGGTCATGTTCCTCGGCGCGATCAACTTCCCGTCTTCCGGAGTCGTCGTCTTACCGCTGGCGCTCGGCGGAGTGGGCGTGATCGCATCGGTGATCGGCACGTTCTTTGCCCGCATCGGGCGCACGGGATCGATCATGAACGCGCTCTACAAGGCGGTCGCAGTCTCGACGGTGCTCTCGGCGATCGGCTTCATCCCCGTGATCGCTCGCCTTCGACGGCGGCAAGTACAACTACTGGGAGCTCTACGGCTGCGCGCTGATCGGCCTCGCCGTCACCTTCCTGCTCGTGGCGATCACGGAGTTCTACACGGGCACGCGCTGGCTCCCCGTGAAGGGCATCTCCCGCGCCTCGACGACCGGGCACGCGACCAACATCATCGAAGGCCTGGCGATCGGAATGCAGGCGACCGCGCTGCCCATCCTCGTCATCGCGGCGGGGATCGTGGGAGCCGCGGGCCTCGCAGGCCTGTACGGCATCGGCGTCGCGGTCATGGCGCAGCTCTCCATGACCGGCATGATCGTCGCCCTCGACGCGTACGGCCCCGTGACCGACAACGCCGGCGGGATCGCCGAGATGGCCGACCTGCCGGAGGAAGTGCGCGGCGTCACCGACCCGCTCGATGCGGTCGGCAACACGACGAAGGCCGTCACCAAGGGTTACGCGATCGGCTCGGCGGGCCTCGCGGCCCTCGTCCTCTTCGACGGCTTCACCTCGGAGCTCTCCAACGAGGGCATCAACCCGACGTTCGACCTCTCGGACTCGTGGGTGATCGCGGGCCTCTTCATCGGCGGCCTCATGCCGTTCCTCTTCGCATCGCTCGCCATGCAGGCCGTCGGCCGCGTCGGCGGGCAGGTCGTGGAGGAGGTGCGGCGCCAGTTCCGCGAGATCCCGGGGATCATGGAGGGGACCGGCAGGCCCGAATACGGGCGCACGGTCAACATCGTGACCGCCGAGGCGATCAAGAAGATGATGCTGCCCGCGGCGATCCCGATCTTCTTCCCGATCGTGGCGGGGATCATCAAGCCGGAGCTCCTCGGCGGCCTCCTCATCGGCACGATCGTCACCGGGATCTTCCTCGCCATCGCCATGACCTCCGGCGGCGGCGCCTGGGACAACGCGAAGAAGCTGATCGAGGACGGCGCCTACGGCGGCAAGGGCTCAGAGGCCCACGCCGCGGCGGTCACGGGCGACACCGTCGGCGATCCCTACAAGGACACCGCCGGCCCCGCGATCAACCCGATGATCAAGATCACGAACATCGTCGCGATCCTGATCATTCCCCTCATCGCCGCCATCCACGGCTAGCCCGAGGGGCTAACCGGTTCGGCGGCGGCGGACCTGCGGGCCCTGGTGGCCGAGCGCCGCGTAGGCGAGCGCCTGCAGCGAGTCGTTGAGCGTCGTGAGCTCGTGCGCGATCCGGAGGAGGCCCTCGCCGTGGTCGAGGCGCTTGTTCAGCGAGTGCAGCTCGGCGGTCAGGCCGTCGAGCCGCTCGAGGATCGCGTCCAGCTGCCGGTCGTCAAGGTTTTTCGCGTCCACTCTCACTGATCCTAACGAGGTCCTCGCGGCTCGCCGCGACGGCAGTCTCGGGCCCGAGCTCTGCGAGGAGGCGCTCGCGGGCGCCCGCGCCGGCCTCGACGAGCTCGACGCGGCGGCCGGCTCCGAGGTGGGCCAGCGCAACAGCGGCCAGCTCGGCGGGCGCGTCCGTGTAGACGCCGAGCCGCCGGCCCGTCGCGGCCAGCGCGCGGAGGGCCGTGGCCGCATCGGCGCTCGGCCGGAAGTGGACGGGCGCCCGGTCCTCCGCGAAACGCTCGAGCGCGCCGCGCCAGTCGCCGACGCCCTGCTCGGCCCAGCGGTCGAGCTCCTCGGCCGCGGCGCCGCGATCCTCGGGGAGCGCCGAAGGATCCAGCGGCGCGATCGAGGCGTAGCGCCGCGCGGCATCGACCAGGAAGTCGTCCCAGAGCGGGCGCGTGTCGCCGAGCGCGCCGTCGAGGTCGATGGCGACCGGGCTCAGCGCCATATGCGGACCGCGATGGCGACACCGATGGCGGCGCCGGCGGTGTCGATGAGCCAGTCGACGGGGGAGCCGTGCCGCCCCGAGACGAAGGTCTGGTGGAACTCGTCGGTGACCGCGTAGGCGGAGGCGATGAGAAGCGCCGCGGGCGCGTGGCGAACGGCGCGGTAGAGAAGCGCGCCGAGCAGCGCGTATTCCGCCGTGTGCGCGATCTTCCGCAGGACGAGGTCCCAGGTGCCGAGGCCGGTGCCGAGATCCGGCACGGACGAGAGCGTGAAGATGACTGCGGCCCAGAGAACGACCGGGATCCAAGGGCTGATGCGGGTTGCGGTCACGCCCAGAGCGTAGTGCCCCGACGGGGGGATGGCCTGAAGTGCCGTTCCAGCCGATCCATCTGGCAGGTTCTTCCACCAGCGTCATGGCATTCGCGGCCCACAACCAGGAGCGGGACCTCCCGCTCGGCGAGTTGATCGTCCGCGCCGGGCTTCTCTCGTCGGTGCAGCTCGACGCTGCGCTCGCAGCGGCTCGGGCCAGCGGACGCCGGCTGGGCGAGGTGCTCGTCGAGGACGAGCTCGTGGACGAGCGGGAGCTCGCGCAGATCGTCGCCCAGCAGGAGGGGCTCGAGTTCGTCGACCTCGGCAAGCACGACCTCGACCACGAGGCCGTCGATCTCCTCTCGGAGTCCTCGGCGCGCCGGTACCTGGCGCTTCCGTACAGGCTCGAAGGCACGGCGGTCTGCGTCGTCATCGCCGACCCGTCCGACGACGCCGCTCTCGACGCCGTCCTCGGCGAGATGGAGCGCCCCGTGCGCTTCGTCGTCGCGACGCGCACCGAGGTCGAGGCGGCCCTCCGCGAAGCGTTCGGCGAGCCTTTCCCGGCCGCCTGATAGCCTCCCGCCACACATAAGGCGAGCGGAAAGGGAAGCCGGTGCGAGTCCGGCACGGTCCCGCCGCTGTAAGGGGAGACGCTCTTCGCCCGAATGCCACTGGCCGCGAGCCGGGAAGGCGGCGCGAGAGGGAGCCCCGAGTCAGAAGACCTGCCGTCCGCCTTCAGATCCGTTCCCCTCGCGGAAGGAGGAAACGTGCTTCGTCGATCCTTTGCAGCACTGCTGTTCGCCTGCGCGCTCGCCGCGTGCGGCGGGAACTCGAGCTCGGCGCCGGCCACGCAGGCAGGCAGCACGACGCAGGCCGAGCCGGGTGCCGCGGTCTTGATCACCACCGATTGCGGCGCGACCGTCGTCACGCCCAAGACACCGGTCGACGCCGGCGAGACGGCTATGCGCTCGCTCGACCGCGTTGCCGACATCGAGAGCGACTCCGGCCTCGTCACCGCCATCGAGGGCGTCGAGCAGATTCCAGACAAGAACGTCTTCTGGCTCTACTACGTGAACGGGAAGCTTGCGCAAAAGGGCGCCGCCGAGGTGAAGCTCGAGGCCGGCGACGTCGAGTGGTGGGATCTCCACAACTGGAAGAAAGAGTGCGCCTCGGTACCGCCAGACGCGCAGTAAGGCTTGCGCCGGTCCCCGCGGCGGCCCTGCTTGCGGCCGCCGCGGTGGCAGCGCTCCTAATGGATCACGTGCTGCCGCTCGCGCTCCTCACGGCAGCGCTGCTCGTTCTCATCCTTCAGGCGCAGACGCGGGTTCGCCCGTACCTCTTCGGAACCGGCACCGCCGCGCTCGGGGTGTTCCTGGTCTGGCCCTTCCTGCAGTCGACCGGAATCGACGTGATCTGGGAAGGGCCGATCGTCCCGGTGCTCGGCCAACTCGACGTGACCTGGGAGGAGATCTCACTCGCGGCCGTCTCGGCCCTACGGCTCGCGGCGGTGGGGTTCGCGTTCTCCGCCTACGCGCTCCTGCTCGACCACGACCGCCTCGTCGCGAGCGCTTCGTTTGCCCGGCGCTCGGCTCTCGCAGTCGCACTTGCGACGCGACTCGTCCCCACGCTCGAGCGCGACGCGGCCGGACTCGCCGAGGCGGTGCGGGGAAGGGGGGTCGAGGTTTCGGGCGTCCGTGGCCACGCGCGCCTGCTTTCGCCTCTCGTCGCCGGCTCCCTGGAGCGCGCGGCCAACCTGGCCGAGGCGATGGAGGCTCGCGGGTTCGGAAGCGGCGCTCCCACCCGGGCCCCGAGCCCGGACTGGAGGTTTGCCGACTACGCGGCGCTCGCGGCCGGAGCCGCGCTGGTCGCGGCGGCGGTGCTGTGGCTCTAGTAGAGGTCAGCGGCCTGGAGTTCATCTATCCCGGAGGAGCGCAGCCGGCGCTCGAGGGCGTCTCGCTTCGGCTCGAGCCGGGCGAGGTCGTTGCGCTGCTCGGCCCGTCCGGCTCGGGGAAGTCGACGCTCCTACGCGCGCTCGCCGGGCTCGTTCCTCACTTCCACGGCGGGCGCTTCGCCGGCAGCGTGCTCGTGGCCGGGATGGACACCCGCAGGTCGCGGCCGGCTGTGCTCGCCGGGACGACCGCGGCGGTCTTTCAGGATCCCGAGGACCAAGTCGTAATGGCACTCGTCCGGAACGAGGTCGCTTTCGGGCTCGAGAACCTCGGGGTGCCGTCGGCCGAGATCTGGCCGCGGACGGACGAGGCGCTCGACGCCGTCGGTGCTCTCCACCTGGCCGAGCGGCGCACGTCCGAGCTCTCCGGTGGGGAGCTCCAGCGCGTCTGCCTCGCCTCAGCGCTTGCGCTTCGCCCGAGGCTCCTGCTCCTCGACGAGCCGACGTCGCAGCTCGATCCCGAGGCGGCCGAGCGTTTCCTCGCCCTCGTCGACGAGCTTGGCGCGACCACCGTTCTCTCCGAGCAACGCACCGGGAGGGCGCTTGGCCTGGCCGACCGGGTGCTCTTCATGGAAGGTGGCCGGATCCTCGCCGACGCCGTGCGCGACGACGGGCTCGCCTGGCTCGCGGAGCACCGTGCCCACTACCTGCCGCCGGATGCTGAGCCTTCGAACACCGCCTCCGGGGGCGAGGCCGTCTGTCGCCTCGACGGCATCAGGTTTGCCTACCGGGGCGGCGCAGATGTTCTCGGCGGCGCTTCCCTGGAGGTGCGCCGCGGCGAGGTCGTCGCGCTGGAAGGGCCGAACGGGTCCGGGAAGACGACGCTGGCGAAGATCGCCGCCGGACTCCTCGAGCCCGATGCCGGCACCGCCTGGCTCGACGGGCGCGCCGGCTATCTGAGCCAGGATCCCGGCCGCTACCTCGTCCGCGACCGGGTTCTCGACGAGGTCGCCCTCGGAGTCGGCGGCGACCGGGGGCGGGCGCTCGCGGCCCTGGAGCGCGTCGGGCTGGCCTGGGCGGCCGAGCGCCATCCGCGCGACCTCTCGAGCGGCGAGCGCGAGCGGCTGGGGCTCGCCGCGGTGGCCGTGGCCGAGCCCGACCTCCTCGTCCTCGACGAGCCGACGCGCGGGATCGACCCGGACCGCAAGGCGGAGATCGCCGACTGGCTCTCCGAGTACGCGGCGGCGGGGCGAGGAGTCCTCGTGGCCACCCACGACCGCACCTTTCCCGTCGACCGGCGCGTGTCGCTCGAGAAGGAGGCGCTCCTTGCCGCATAGGGCCACGCTCCTCGGAGCAGCGGCCGCCCTCGGGGCCGGCGCCTGGGCCGCACTCGACCCGGACCGCGGCGGCCTCGCCGTGCTGCTCGCGGGGATCGCCGTGCTGATCGCGGGCGCCGGGTGGCTCGAAGGCGGGACGGAATCCGCCAAGGACCTGACCCTGATCGCGACGATCGCGGGCGTCGCGGCGGCCTCCCGGGTTCTCTTCGCTCCCGTCCCGGGAGTTCAGCCGGTGACGGTGGTCGCGGTCGTCGCGGGGACCGCGCTCGGCCCGCGGCGCGGCTTCGCGGTCGGCGCGCTTGCCGCGCTCGCGTCGAACTTCTTCCTCGGCCAGGGCGTCTGGACGCCGTGGCAGATGCTCGCGTGGGGCGCCTGCGGCGTCGCGGGCGGGCTGCTGCCGAAAGCGCTGCGCGGCCGCTTTGCGCTCGCGGGCGTCTGCTTCGTGCTCGGGCTCGGGTTCAGTCTCTTCATGGACGTCTGGGAGTGGTACGCGTTCTTCCCGCATACGTGGGCGGCCCTCACGCTGCAGATCGCCCGCGGCTTCCCATTCGACATGGCGCACGCCGTCGGCAACGTGATTCTCGTCCTCGCCGCCGGGCCGGAGCTCCGCCGCGTGCTCGAGCGCTACGAGCGGCGCACTCGGGTCGAAATCGCCTGGGCCTAAAATCGGGCGCGTGGCCCGCGCAGTGATCCTCACCGTCGGAAACGAGATCGTCTCCGGCGACACCGAGAACACGAACGCCTCCTGGCTCGCGCGGCGCCTCGCCGGCCTCGGCGTCGAGGTTCGGCTGATCGCCGCGGTACGCGACGAGATCGAGGAGATCGCCGCCTTCCTTCGCGCCGAGGCGCCGAGGGTCGAGCACGTCTTCGTGACGGGCGGCCTCGGAGGGACTCCCGACGACATCACGCGCGAAGGCGTCGCGGCGGCGTTCGGCCGCGAGTGCGAGGAGATCGCCGAGGTGGCGGCCGTCCTCCGCGCCCGGTTCGAGCCGCGCGGCCTCGGCGACTACGCCGCGCGCTGGGCGTGTCTGCCCCGCGGGGCCGAGCCGCTCATGAACCCGCTCGGGGGCGCGCCCGGCTTCGTGGTCGAGAACGTCGTCGTCCTGCCCGGCCTGCCGAGTGAGATGGAGGCGATGTTCGAGACCGTCGCGGACCGGTTCGCCGGCCGGCCGATCGAGACCTGGCGCCGCAGCTACCGCACGGGCGAGGGCCAGATCGTCGGGATCCTCGAGGAGGCGACGCGGCGCCATCCGGAGGTCATGGTCGGGAGCTACCCGCGCTTCCTCGACGACGGGCCGGAGGTGACCGTCGTGCTCAAGTCGGCCGACGAGGAGGCTCTCGCCACCGCGACCGCGTGGGTCGAGTCCGCCTTGGCCGATCACGCGGCTCGCTAGGCTGACGTCGTGGCCGTCACGTCGCCCGATCAGTACCTCGCGGACCTGAATCCCGCCCAGCGGGAGGCCGTGCTCGCGACCGAGGGCCCGGTGCTCGTCGTCGCGGGCGCCGGCTCGGGGAAGACCCGCGTGCTCACGTACCGGATCGCCCATCTCGTGTCGGCGGTCGGCGTCAAGCCGCAGGAGATCCTCGCGATCACCTTCACGAACAAGGCGGCGGGGGAGATGCGGGAGCGGCTCGAAGGCGTCCTGGGCGGGATCGCCCGGACGATGTGGGTGATGACGTTCCACTCGGCCTGCGGACGCATCCTCAGGACCGAGGCGCCGAAGCTCGGCTACCGCTCGAACTTCACGATCTACGACCAGGCCGACCAGGTGCGCGTCGTGAAGCTCTGCCTGGAGGAGCTCGAGCGCGACCCGAAGCGCTTCGTCCCGCGCGGGATCCACTCGCAGATCTCCAACGCCAAGAACCTGCTGATCACCCCCGACGACTACAAGGCGCGCGTCTCGTCCTTCTACGACCAGACCGTCGCCGACGTCTACGAGCTCTACCAGGGGCGGCTCTTCGCCTCGAACGCAGTGGACTTCGACGACCTCCTCATGCTCACCGTGCAGGTGCTGGAGCGCTTCCCCGAGGCGCGCAAGCGCTGGCAGAAGGCCTTCCGCTACGTCCTCGTGGACGAGTACCAGGACACGAACCACGCGCAGTACCGGCTGCTGCAGCTCCTCGCCGGCGAGCACCAGAACGTCTTCGCCGTCGGCGACCCCGATCAGTCCATCTACGCCTTCCGCGGCGCGGACATCCGCAACATCATGGAGTTCGAGCGCGACTTCGGCGGGGCCAAGCAGATCGCCCTCGAGCAGAACTACCGCTCGACGAACGCGATCCTGCGCGCGGCGAACGCCGTCATCTCCGAGAATCGCGAGCGCAAGCCGAAGAACCTCTGGAGCGAGCTCGGCGAGGGCGATCCCATCCGGGTGATCGAGGTCGAGGACGAGCACGCCGAGGCGCGCTTCGTCGCCGCCGAGATCGCCGGCCTCGTCGACGAGGGCTTCGCGGGCTCCGAGATCGCGATCTTCTACCGGACGAACGCGCAGTCTCGGGTGCTGGAGGACGTGCTCGTCCGCCAGGACATCCCGTACCAGGTGATCGGCGGGCCGAAGTTCTACGAGCGCGCCGAGATCAAGGACGCGATCGCCTACCTGCAGGTGATCGACAACCCGTCCGACGCGATCTCGCTGACGCGGATCGCCAACAGGCCGCGCCGGGGGATCGGCGACGCGTCGCTGGCCCGTGTGCGGGCCTACGCGGACGCGCACGGTCTCTCGCTCTGGGAGGCGCTCGAGCATCCGGAGGAGGCGGGCTGCGGAGGCGCGCCGCTCAAGGCGATCGACAGGTTCCGAACGCTGATGCAGTCGTCCATGTCCGGCGCGCTCGAGCTGCCGGTGCCCGAGCTCCTCGAGCGCGTCCTCGACCAGAGCGGCTACCTCGAGTCGCTCGAGGCCGAGCGGACGATCGAGGCGCAGGGACGCAGCGAGAACCTGATGGAGCTCGTCGGCGTCGCCCGCGAGTACCAGGAGAGCGCCGAGAACCCGAGCCTCTCCGAGTTCCTGCAGCAGATCTCCCTGTTCTCGGACCAGGACGCGATCGAGGAGGAGCGCAGTCTCGTCACGCTCATGACGCTCCACAACGCGAAGGGCCTCGAGTTCCGCGCGGTCTTCCTCATCGGGATGGAGGAGGGCGTCTTCCCGCACTCGCGCTCCATCGAGGAGCAGGGGCTCGAAGAGGAGCGCCGGCTCTGCTACGTGGGCCTCACCCGTGCCCAGGAGCGGCTCGTCCTCACACACGCCGCCGCCCGCTCGCTCTGGGGCTCTCGCGGCTACAACCTGCCGAGCCGCTTCCTCGACGAGCTTCCGCAGGAGGAGATCGAGCGCGACCGGCTGCGGCCGTCCTCGTGGACCGGCTACGGCGCGCCGACGGTCACGGTCCGCCGCGATGTCCCGTCCCTCTCCACCGGCGACTCGGTGCGCCACTCCACCCTCGGGGAGGGCGTCGTCACCGCCATCGCGGCTGACGGGATCGTCACCGTCCGCTTCGCCGACGACGGGGTCGAGCGGCGTCTCATGCTCGAATACGCGCCGCTCGAGAAGGTCTGAGCGTGGAGGTCCGGCGGGCAGAGAGCGGTGAGATCCTGGCCGGCCTCACGCCGGTCTCGCACTACTTCGGGAGCGTCCCTGCCGAGGACACGGTGCAGCGCTTCGCCCGTGTCCTTCGGCCCGAGCGGATGCATGTCGCGGAGGAGGACGGGAAGATCGTCGGCGGGGCGAGCGCCTTCGAGTTCCAGTTCACGGTGCCGGGCGCGATCGTTCCCGCAGCCGGGGTCACGATCGTGGGCGTGCTGCCAACCCATCGGCGTCGCGGGATCCTCACCCAGCTGATGCGCGCACAGCTCGACGACATCCACGAGCGCGGCGAGCCGGTTGCCTGCCTGTGGGCTTCGGAGGAGACGATCTACGGGCGGTACGGGTACGGGATGGCTGCGCTCTGCGGCGACATCGAGATCCTGCGCGTCTACGGCGGCTTCCGACGGCCTCCGGAGCACGGCGGCGTCTTTCGCCTCCTGTCTCACGAGGAGGCTCTGGAGGTCATCCCGCCCGTGTGGGCGCGGGTCGCGGCCGAGACGCCGGGCATGTTCGCGCGGCCGCGGGAGTGGTGGGAGGCGCGCGCGCTGCACGACTCGGAGAGCCGGCGCGACGGCGCGGGCGAGATGATGCGCGTCGTCCTCGAGCGCGACGGCGAGGCGCTGGCGTATGCGCTCTACCGCGTGAAGATGGACTTCGAGTCGGGCAGCTCGACCGGCGAGGTGCGCGTCCTCGAGGCGCTGGGCGTCTCACCGGAGGCGACCGCAGGGATCTGGCGCTACCTGCTCGACGTCGACTGGCTCGACCGTTTGCAGGCGGAGCTCCTGCCGGTCGACCACCCCCTCTTCCTGCTGCTCGAGCAGCCGCGTCGTCTTCGCTTCCGTCTCGCCGACTCGCTCTGGCTCCGGCTCGTGGACGTCGGTGCGGCGCTCGCGGCGCGCTCCCTCGAGGGCGATGTGGTGCTCGAGGTGGGGGATGCCTTCTGTCCCTGGAACGACGCGCGCTACGCGCTCGACGGGTCGAAGACGATGGAGGACGCCGACCTTCGCCTCGACGTCTCCGACCTTGCGACCGTCTATCTCGGCGGGTTCACCTTCGCGCAGCTCCTGCGGGCCGGGCGCGTCGAGGAGATCACCGAGGGCGCAATCGCGCGCGCCGATGCTGTTTTCCGCACCGACCGGGCGCCCTGGTGCCCGGAGATCTTCTGACGCACGCGGTCGGCCCCTTCGCTACTATCCGCCGCTGTGTTCGCCCGGATGGCCCTTGCGGGCCTTTTTCTTTTCGGCCTGCTCGCAGCTCCGGCAGGCGCACAACTCCCCGAACCGGTGGAGCGCGTGCCCGACCGCCAACTCTTCTTCGTCCCCCTGAACGGGAACCTCGGCTCGCCGTTCGGCTACCGCTGGGGCCGCATGCACGAAGGGATCGACATCGAGGGTTGGGCGCACACGGACGTGCACGCCGCCCTCGCCGGCACGGTCACCCGCGTCGGCTGGCTCACGAACGCGTCGGGCTTCGGGCTCGTGATCAAGGTGCGCCACACCGACGGCATCGTGACCATGTACGCCCACCTGGCGAAGACGCTCGTCCGCCCGGGCGACCGGGTCGCCGAGGGCCAGCTCATCGGCAAGGCGGGCTGCACCGGCTCCTGCACGGGAGTCCACCTGCACTTCCAGGTCTGGGTGAACGGGAAGCTGACCGACCCGCAGCGGTACCTCGGCAACCGCGTGCGATTGCGCTAACGGTTGTGGTTCACGATCTCGACGGAGTTTCCGTCGGGATCGAGTACGTAGGCGCCGTAGTAGCCGGGGTGGTAGATCTCCCGCTCGCCGGGAGGCCCGTCGTCGCGGTATCCCGCCTCGGTCAGAGCGGCGTGGAAGGCGTCCACGGTCGCGTTGTCGTCGGCGGGGAAGGCGAGATGCACGTTCTCCGTCGGCTCGCCGGAAAGGACCGAGAACGATCCCGTCCTGCCGGCGAACATGGCCCGCTCGGGGGAGTCGAAGCGCAGCCCGAAGCGGCCGAACGGCGCCACGAGCTCGTAGAAGCGCTTCGATGCGGCCACGTCGCGCACCCGGATCCAGAGGTGGTCGACCGTCCCGTCGTCGCGCAGCTTTTCCGCGTAGTGGACAGCCTCGGCGCTGTTGCCGTCGGGGTCGAGGAGAAAGCCGCCGTAGTAGTCGTCGCCGTACTCGGGCCGCGGTCCCGGCTCGCCGTCGCTGCGATAGCCCGCGTCGACGCCGGTGCGCCAGAACTCGTCGACCTTGTCGCGTGAGACGGCCGGAAAGCCCACGTGCAGGCGCCGCGTCACCGGCTCGCCCTCGCGGGCAGCCATGAGCGACCAGTCGTCCCATTCGTCCTTGGAGGTCATCTCGATCCCGAGCACCGCGAGGACGGTGTCGTAGAAGCGCTGGGAGGCCTCGCGGTCAGAGACCCGGATGGTGACGTGGTCGAACATAGAGCGACTATGCCCGAAGGTCGGCGCCGGTAGGCTCAAGTCATGGAAAGGCGCACGCTCGCACAAGGGCTCGAAGTGTCGGCGATCGGGCTCGGTTGCATGGGCATGTCGGAGTTCTACGGTGCCCGAGACGAGGAGGAGGCGCTCGCTACGATCAATCGCGCCCTCGAGCTCGGCGTCAATTTCCTCGACACCGCCGACATCTACGGGCCCTTCACGAACGAGAAGCTCGTGGGACGGGCGATTGCGGAGCGACGCGACGAGGTCGTGCTCGCCACGAAGTTCGGAAACGTGCGCGACGAGAACGGCCAGCGGCTAGGTATCCGCGGCGATGCCGAGTACGTCCACCAGGCCTGCGAGGCCTCACTGAAGCGGCTCGGGGTCGACTACATCGACCTGTACTACCAACACCGGGTCGACCAGCTGACCGAGATCGAGGAGACAGTCGGCGCCATGGCAGAGCTCGTCCGAGGCCGGCAAAGTGCGCCACCTCGGCCTCTCGGAGGCCTCGCCGGAGACGATCCGCAGGGCGCATGCGGTGCATCCGATCACGGCGCTCCAGTCGGAGTACTCGCTCTGGACGCGGGATCCCGAGGACGAGGTTCTGCCCGCAATCCGCGAGCTCGGCATCGGCTTCGTCGCCTACAGCCCACTCGGCCGCGGCTTCCTCTCGGGCCGGATCCAGTCGGTCGACGATCTGGACGCGGACGACTTCCGGCGCAGCAACCCGCGCTTCCAGGGGGACAACTTCGACAGGAACCTGGCGCTCGTCGACCGGGTACGCGAGATCGCGGAGGAAAAGGGCGTGACGCCCGCCCAACTCGCGCTTGCATGGGTGCTTCGTCAAGGTGATGACATCGTTCCGATTCCGGGGACGAAGCGCGTGCGCTACCTGGAGGAGAACGCGCGCGCTGTCGAGATCGAGCTGGGCGAGGACGACCTGACGCGCATCGAAGAGGCGTTCCCCAAGGGCGCTACGTCGGGGGAGCGCTACCCCGACATGTCCACGATCGACCGCTAGCCGCTCAGTCGCGCGGACGGATATCGACCACGATGCCCGTGTTCGCGTCGACCCGGACTTCCTGCGCGCCAACGTCCACGCTGTAGACGATCCGGTCGCCGAAGTGCTCGAGGTCGACCTGGCCGAGGTCGCCCTGGACGACCCGCTGGGCGGTGGCGTCCGCTTCGGAGAGCGACACGGTCGTGTCGGGCAGCAGATCCTTGCCGTCGTCGAGGGAGCCGGGCTGGTAGTAGGCGCCGTCGTCGAATATGAGGCCGCGCGCGCCGCCGACCGCGCCCGTCGTGAAGACGAGAGTGAGGGCGGCCGCGGCCGCGAGGGTTGCGAGTAGGAGCCAGCGCTTCACGATTTCCTCCTCGTTCCGGGTGAGCCCACGCTAGCTCGCACGTGTGAGACGGCGATGAGAGCATGCGAGCGTCCTCTCATCTTTCTCTCATGCGTTCACAATGAGAATCGAGCCATGCGCGTTCTGATGGTCGAAGACGACGTGAGGATGGCCGGCCTCGTCCGCCGCGGCCTCGAGGAGGACGGGCATGCGGCCGACATGGCCTCGAGCGGGGAGGACGCCGTCTGGATGGCGCAGGCCCATCCTTACGACGCGATCGTCCTCGACGTCATGCTCCCGGGGCTCTCGGGCTTCGAGACCTGCAAGCGCCTCCGCAACGCGGGGGTCTGGTCGCCGGTGCTCATGCTCACGGCGCGCGACGGGGTGGACGACCGGGTCGCCGGGCTCGACGCGGGCGCGGACGACTACCTGACGAAGCCTTTCTCCTTCGCGGAGCTCCTCGCCCGCCTCCGTGCGCTTGCCCGCCGCGGAAGCTCGGAGCGCCCGGTGGAGCTCGTCGTCGACGACCTGCGCCTCGACCCGGCCTCGCGCCGCGTCTGGCGGGGAGGCGCCGAGGTCGCACTCTCGCCGAAGGAGTTCGCGCTCCTCGAGACGTTCATGCGCCGGCCGGGCCAGGTGCTCTCGCGCCTCCAGCTCCTCGAGCACGCCTGGGACTTCGCCTACGAGAACCGCTCCAACGTCGTGGACGTCTACGTCCGCTACCTGCGGGAGAAGCTCGACCGACCGTTTGGCAAGAGCTCGTTCGAGACCGTGCGCGGCGTCGGCTACCGCCTGCGGGAGGATGCATCGTGAGCCACCTGCCGATCCGCGTGCGCCTCGCTCTCTATTTCGCGCTGGCGATGGCGGTCGTGCTCGCCGCTGCGGGGTGGTTCGCCTACGCGCGGGTGAGCGCCGATCTCGGCAACGCACTCGACCAGGACCTCCGCGCCCGGGGCCAGGATCTGTCAGCGCTCGTGGCGAGTGGGGGCTCCGTGGCCTCGACGCAGGGCGCGCTGATCGAGAACGGCGAATCCTTCTCCGAGGTCATGGACTCCGGAGGCCGCGTGCTCGACGCGACGCCGCCGATCGGGCGAAGCCTGCTCACGCCTGCCGAGCTCGCGGCGGCGCGGAGCGAGCCGGTCTTCACCGACCGGCCTTCCGTGCCCGGCCTCGACGAGCCCGCGCGCATGCTCGCGCTGCCGGCTGTGCGGGACGGGCAAAAGGTCGTGCTCGTGGTCGGTGCGACCAGGGAGAACCGCGCCGAGACGCTCAGCAGCCTTCGCGCGGCGTTCCTGATCGGAGGGCCGATCGCGCTCGTCCTCGCTGCGCTCGGCGGCTATCTCCTCGCCGGCGCGGCGCTCCGGCCGATCGAGTCGATGAGGCGCCGCGCGGCCGACATCTCGGCGACCTCGCTCGACGAGCGCCTTCCCGTGCCGCCGGCCGACGACGAGGTCTCGCGACTCGGCGAGACGCTGAACGCGATGCTCGCCCGACTCGAGGACGGCCTCGAGCGAGAGCGGCGGTTCGTCGCCGACGCGAGCCACGAGCTACGAACGCCGCTCGCGCTCTTGAAGACCGAGCTCGCCCTCGCCTCGAAGCCAGGTCGCTCCGAGGAAGAGCTGCGGGCCGCGATCGAATCGGCTGCAGAGGCAACCGACCGCCTCACGCGGATCGCGGACGACCTCCTCCTGCTTGCGCGGGCCGAGCAGGGCGGGCTGCGCCTGAAGACCGAGCAGGTGGACGTCATCGACCTTCTCGAGGCCGTCGCCGGCCGCTTCCGTACAGACCGGGAGATCTCGGTGGCCCCCGGCGACCCGCTCGTCCTCCCGGCCGACCGACTGCGGCTCGAGCAGGCCCTGACCAATCTCGTCGACAACGCCCTTCGCCACGGCACCGGCGCGATCACCGTGTCCGCCGTCACCGAGAATGGGACGGCCGAGCTGCACGTGGTGGACGAGGGCCCAGGGTTCGGCGAGGCGTTCCTCCCGCAGGCCTTCGAGCGCTTCGCGCGCGGCGACGAGGGCCGCGAGGGGGAGGGGAGCGGCCTCGGCCTCGCCATCGTCGCGACGATCGCGCGCGCCCATCACGG
>CAVYBK010000003.1:0-85171 GCA_963766725.1 uncultured Actinomycetes bacterium | reverse complement strand
CTCTCGGTCGTTGGTCGCCGCCGGCTAGGGCGACCGGCGGCGGGCCTTCGCCGGTCGCCTCGTCCGATTCAGGCTCGTACGGCATCCCTGAACCTCACGCCCTCACCGTAACTCCCCGCCGCCCTTCTGCGACCTGTCGGCTCCTCGTCTCGCTTCTCAGACGAATGGGAACTTTCGCCTAGCCTCTGCGGTCAAAAAGCCCGATGAACCGACGCCGTCTTCTCATTGCCACGCTCTTGCTCGTACTGCTGGCAGGAGGAAGCCTGGCGGCGCTGCTTGCTTTGCGGGGCGGAGACGAGGAGCGGAGCGCCGGCGCTTCTACGAGCCAACCGGGCGGCGTGTCGACCACGGCCCCGGCAGAGCCCGAGAACGGCGCCGTTCCAATTCGCTTCGTTCTCAATGACAGCTACGAGGCCGGGGAGACTGTCACCGTCGCAATCGAGAACATCGGGACGAAGGCCTACGTGTTTCAGTCCTACTACCAGGCGTGCTCCCTCTCGTACTTCGACTCCAAAGGCCGGCCGTTCATCATCCCGCCGGGCACACACTGCGACCTGCTCGCCGAGGAGACGATCAGACCCGGCGAGCGCAAGAAGCTCTTCACCTGGAAGCTGGACGAGTGCGTGAAGGACGCCTGGGGCTGCGTGGAGAGCCGGCTGCTGGCGCCAGGGACATACACCATCAAGGGACTGTTCAAGCCCAAGGTCGCGGGACCGCGAGCTCGGGCCGAGACGACGTTCAGGATCGTCACGGCCTAGGGGCCGGTACCCCGCCGCCCTTCCGGAAGCGTTCCGCACGGCGTGAACGTCCTATCGGAAGGGAGGCGGCTCGATTCCACAGCGGTAGACCTGGATCTTCCGGCTGTCCACGTAGTCCCCAGCTTGGACGCGCGCGGCAAACGGCCCGGTCTGGCGGCAGCTCGGCGAGAAACGGAACCGGAAGAGCTGTCCGCCCAAGCTCGGCCCGTAAGTGCCCGACAAATCACTGCCCGGCCCCACCTCCAAGACTCCGCCCTCCCCCCGCCCATCGGGCGTGAATGTCCAGATGCGTGTCTGGCGGCGCGAGAAGTTGCACACGCCGCCCCGGATGTGGTTGAGCGTGACGTAGTCGTCGTGGCGGGGATGCTTTGGGCTGCCGCGGTTGATCCTCAACTTGAGCTGATTCGATCTGCATGGTGGCGCAGAGCTCGAGGGGTCGCTCAGAGTTCCCTGAGTCGAGGCGGGGGCGTGATTCCGGAAGAACACAGCGTCGAGCGCGGCTGCGATCACGACGACGGCGACGAAGCCGACCACGGCCAAGGTGGCTCGCTTGTGCATTTCCTCTCGAGCAGGAGGATCCCAGATCAGCCTCGGGGTGGAAAGCCGGGAGGTCGTTCGCTCCGCAAGCGTTCCTGCCTACCGCTTCCGCCCCGAGTAGCCGAGCGACGACGGCGCGTAGGAGTGTGCGGCGAGCGGCCTGTTATCGAGCAAGGCCCGGGCCGAGGAATCCGTGGCAAGGATCTGGGCGTAAGGGTCCGTAGTCGATGGCAGGCGAGGAGGGAATCATGAAAGAGACTCTGGTCGCACTACTCGCTTGCGGCCTGCTGGCCCTGGCCCCCGCGGCCGGGCTCGCAGCGTCGAATCCGGCTGGCACCGGACAGCCTGGGGCTGAGTGCGGTGAGGAGGGAGCGACGATGGAGCCTGCTGGCTTTCTCACTGCCGGCTTTGCACATGCGGAGACCGTCTACGCGGGAAGTGACGGCACGCCATCGCTTGCGCACGGGAGCACCCATGCGGTCTCCCAATACGACATCGCCTGCTACCAGGTGACGTCGAACCACCACTAGAGGTCTGCGGCAGCCCGGCTGCGTTGGGGGCGCGGCCGGGCTTCCTCTTTGGCCGCCCCCGCCGCCTCCATCGCAGGTTTCAAGCCATCTGTGATTCAAGAGCCGCCGGAAGATGCCCGTCTCCCACCGCGTCCTGATGGTGGAAGGAGGGAGCCATGAATCCTGAATCTCATCTGCGGTATCACCGCGAGCGCCATGCGGATCTTCTTCGCGAGGCCCGTGAATCGGAACTCGCTTCGAAGTTCGTGAAGACGCCGCGCTTGCGCCGAACTCCCCTGGCGTCCGGCACCTGGCGTACGCGGTTCGCGGGCCAGCTCAGGCTCGGCCACGCGTAGGACGAGGGGGCGCACCGGTTCCCGACGACGGGTGCGCCTTCCCCGTCAAAGCCGAGTACGTTGAGTTGCTCGATGACGCGTACCGAGGTCGAGCGAGCAAGGCGGCAAGCCGAGAACGAAAAGCAGTTTGGGGAGGGCGGAGAGGACGCCGCCGAGCTTGACCTTCTCTGCGAATGCGGAGGGGATGCATGCGCAGAGCGCCTCGCCGTGAGCGTCTTGGACTACCTGCGCGTTCGCAGGTGGGATGGCCGTTTCTTCCTCGTCCCAGGGCACGAAGACCTGGAACTCGAGAACGTGGTCGAGCGCCACAAGAGCTGCCTCGTCGTTCAGACACACGAGCCGTTCCGAGCTTTCCCGCCAGATGAGAGAAGGCGGCCGGGCCGCCCGTGGAGTTAGGCTCGCACGCCGTCCGCGGCTGAGCGCGTCTGGCCTGACGACGCCTGCGAACGCCTCGTGCCAATCTGACCGGCTTTCTCGCTCTGTGCCCGCTGAGCCGACCCAGAGGGTTGTACTGGGAGCGATCCTTGACTCGCACATTGAGACGAAGGAGACTAGCCCTGCTGCGGCGGCTGGCAGTTCGGCGAGAGCGGGCCGCAGCTAGGAGCGGTCAGGCGCCGCTCACTGGGGTAAGCGGCACGAAAGGGGCGGCAAATGAGAACGCGATCGGCCCGTTGGCTCCGTGGCGTCGGTGTCGTGGGCGTCATGCTCGGCGCATGCATGACGTGGACGGCGGCGATTGCCGCAGGAGCAACCTTCAGTCCCGGATCGGCAGGACTCGGGGACCCGTATTTTCCGCTAGACGGCAATGGAGGATACGACGTCAAGCACTACCTCCTGGACATCGCCTACAACCCTGATACGGACGTCCTGCGGGGTACCGCGACGATTCGGGCGCGCGCGACACAAAACCTGTCGAGGTTCAACCTCGACTTCGTCGGTTTGACCGTCGATTCGATCAAAGTCGCCGGCTCACTCGCGACGTGGACTCGCGATGGGGGCGAGCTCACCGTCACGCCGGCCGAGGGCCTGCCGCGCGGCGAACCGTTCTTGGTGGTCGTCCGTTATCACGGTATTCCCGAGCCCATCGAAGACGAGCTCGGAATCAGCGGGTTCATTGCGACCGACGACGGAGCTGTCATCGCGGGCGAGCCGCACGTTGCGGCGACATGGTTCCCCGCGAACGACCATCCGCTCGACAAGGCTGCGTACACCTTCAATATCACCGTGCCGGCGGGAGTCGAAGCTGTCGCCAACGGCAAGCTGGTCCGAAAGTGGACGAAGAATGGCCGGAGCCACTGGTTGTGGAATGCCAAAGAGCCGATGGCGTCGTACTTGGCCACTGCGACGATGGGCCAGTTCGATCTCACCTCGTACAGTCACAACGGGATTCGCATCTGGGACGCGATTGACCCCGCGCTCTTCAGTGTGCCCGAGCCGCGAACCGGCGAGCAGTATGCGATCTCGCAGAAGGGCGATCCGTCCTATAAGCGTTTGGCGCGGAGGATCTCCGTTCCGGCCGGCGGAGCATCGCTCTCGTTTTGGATCGCGCGGGACACCGAGCCGAACTGGGATTTCGTATTCGTCGAGGCGCGGACCGTGGGGGGAACCAACTGGACAACGCTTCGGGATCTCAATGGCCATACGAGCCAAGACACCGGCTTCTCCTGTCCGTTCTGGCACGAACTGCATCCCTTCCTGACCCATTACCAGACGGACAATGGCGACGGCACCTGTTCACCTGAGGGGACCTCGGGAGAGTGGTGGGCCGCGAGCGGTTCCAGCCACGGCTGGGAGCAGTGGACTGTCGACCTTTCGCGATTCGCCGGCAAGACGGCCCGCGTCTCGATCAGCTATGCCAGCGACGACTTCATTCAACTCGCCGGCGCGTTCGTTGACGACATCGTCGTGTCTACGGGCAAGGGGACGACGTCGTTCGAAGACGACGGCGCGACCTTCGACGGATGGCAGGTACCGGGTGCGCCTGGGAGTAGCGCCCCGAACCCAAACGATTGGATCGTCGGGACGCAGGCGGATGCTCCTCCGCCGATCGGTGAGGACATCGCTGCTTCGCTGGCGAGGGAAGGCGAGATCCTCGATTTCCTCTCGAGCGTGTTCGGCGAGTATCCGTTCTCGACCTCGGGGGGCATCGTGGACGACGTCGAGATCGGCTTCGCGCTCGAGAACCAGACGCGACCCGTCTATTCGCCGGTCTTCTGGACGGTTCCAGGCCTCGGAGACATCGTGGTCGCACACGAGCTCACGCACCAGTGGTACGGCGACAGCCTCGCGCTGGCCGCATGGAAGCACATCTGGCTGAACGAAGGCTTCGCGACGTACGCGGAGTGGCTCTGGACCGAGCACGAGGGTCAGGCCACCGTGCAGGAGAGCTTCGACGACCTCTACAACGGGATTCCGGAGGACGACCCATTCTGGTCCGTCGTAATCGGGAACCCGACGCCCGAGTTCCTGTTCGACTTCGCGATCTACGGACGCGGGGCGATGACGCTACAGCAACTCCGGCTCGCTGTTGGGGACGACGACTTCTTCGAGATCCTTCGGCGCTGGGCGAGGTCGCGCGAGGGTGACAACGTCAAGACGAGCGAGTTCATCGCACTCGCGGAGCGAGTGTCCGGTGAGGATCTCGATGAGCTCTTCGACACCTGGCTCTTCACGCCGGGGAAGCCCGACGTCGCGACGGCGATCGCTTCTCAGTCGGCCTCGCTCCCGAGCTGGACGCTCAGCGCCGCGTCGCAGCTCGGTGGGCGCTGCGCCGCTAGAGAAGCCGAGAGTGACCCGGCCTCCTTGGCCGGGGCACTCCGTCACTGAGGGCGGTCGCTGAAGGTCTATCGGCCAGTTGACGTTCGGCGGGCGACAAGAGATCATCTCCGCAGCCGCCCAAGCGAGATAAGTCGTCCGCCTCGAGTGGGGAAGCGAAAGATCCCGGTTACACCTTGTGCATGCCCTACAGTCACCCGACGGTCGAGCCCGAGGTCGGCCGCGAAGTGGTTGCGCGTCCCCGCCGGAACGCAGACGTGGGCGACGTCATACTGGAGGGTGACCCGCAGGGTCGGCCTCGGGTGGGTGCTCGGACGAAGACATGCGCGGCTCCTGGGTTGGCATCCACCCCGACCGAATGCTGGAGCCGGAAAGATCGCCCGCCGTGTTCTAGAGCGCGCCAGTTCACCTTACCACCCGTGATTCGGAGATCGAGCGAGCTAGCCGCATTCCTTAGTGTCTATCCTCCGGCCCCAACATTCCGGAGTTGCATCGAGAGCGATCGTCACGCCGCAATGCGAGGAGCCACACATATCCGTCTCGTCGCAAGCGGAGATCGTCCTCGACGACCGTTTCGGGGGACGGTCAGGTCGTCGCGCTCGACCGCGTAGTCGTTTCCGAAGCGGCGGGCATAGACCGCTATTCGCCCGAAAAGGCTTACGTGCCCTGACCCGGCGGGTTAGTGCGGCTGCTTCGGCAGCAAGCGGTGGCCGTCAACGACTGCCGAAGATACGTCGACGAGCTTTCGGTTCGCCGAGCGCGAGTGCTCACGGAGTAGCTCAAAAGCTGCCCCTTCGTCGATCGAGTGGCGTTCCATGAGAATGCCCTTCGCCCGCTCCGTGATGGCGCGGCGGCCGAAGGCGCCTTCGAGGTCGTGGTACTCAGCGAAGCGGCGCAGCACGATGTCGATCGAGCTCTGCCAGTCCTTGGCGTCGGCATCGGTGATGTAGGCGAAGACGCCACGCTTGGATGCCTCCTTGACGAAGTCCGGATCGGGCGCGTGGATGAGGGCGATGACCGGGCACGCGGACTCGTGCACGATCTTCTCGACCAGGTGGAGAGCGTGCTCGGAGCTTTCGCCGAGACCGACGAGGGCTACGTCCGGCCGTTCCCGCGCCGTCACGGCTCCGACGTCCTCCACTTCGATCTCGCGCGCGATCACCTCGTGCCCGAGAGCGGCGACGATGGGCGCGACGAGAGCCAGGCGATCCTTGCGCTCGTTCGCGATCAGAACACGCAGATGATCGGTCTCGCGGTAACTCATCTGACCCCCAGCGTCGAGTCTAGCGCGTGCAGCCGCGGCCAGTTCGACTCTCGTGCCCGATGGTGTTAGGGTGGATTGGCCCTGTCCCAACCTTTAGGCAGGCAATCTCTTCCGGCTCCGACACTCGGCCGGCGTAGCGCGTCGACCTGAGCGGTCGCACGCAAAACGCAAGCGTTAGGAGCCGAAAATGTCCGTCCCTTCCCCGCCGAATGCATCCTCTGCCGGCGCTCCGCCGTCGGCGACGGCGAATCACGTAGCGATTGCGCCCGGCTCGACCGCGAAGATCCGTGGTCCGATCACGGTCGCGGTTCTTTCGATCGTGACCCTGGGGATCTATGTGCTCTTCTGGTGGTACTTCATCAACCGTGAGATGGCCGACTACGGCCGGGCACGCAGCGCGAAAGAGCTCGGCGACAACCCGACAAAGTCGGTGCTCGCGCTCTTCCCTGGCGGGCTGATCGTGGTGCCGGCTATCTGGACAACGGTCACGACCTTTCAGCGCATTCAGGCAGCCCAGCGCCTGAACGGGCAGACACCGATCAACGGCTGGCTCGGCTTCGTGCTGTTCCTCGTTTTCTCGCCCGCCTTGTACGGCTATATGCAGAGTGGACTCAGCTCTGCGTGGAGGGCAACGGCGGAAGCGAGTTGAGAACACGGATCGTGTGAGCCCATTCCGGCGAGACCGCCATGATCGCTGCCCATAGCGCCGCCAGTCCGACTAAGCGCAGTGATCCCTCCAAGGCGATTAGGTTCAAGTACCTCCCGAGTCGGGTCGCGGGCAAAAGGTCGCCCAATCTCGCCGCTGTCATCTACGGAACGATCCTCGCAACAGCCGGTGTTGCCAGCATGCACGAGAGCGACTCGGTGACGTCGTCTCGAGCTTTCGGCGTCCTCCTCTCTACCGGGGCGGTCATCTGGGCCGCGCGCGTGTATGCGTACCTTCTTGCCGAGCGGCTCCAAGGGAAGCGGCGCATGCATCCGGAGGATGTGCGGCGTGTCGGCACTCGCGAATGGCCGATCTTCCAGGCAACCTTGCCGCTCTCGCTGCCGTTGGCACTGGGCGCCCTCGGCGTCCTGGGAGAAGATGCGGCTTTCAGCTTCGCCACGGTGGTGGGCGTGGCGATGCTCATCGGCTGGGGCGTTGTTTTCTCGCATCGCGCGGGCCACGGCACGGCAGGACTCGTTGGTGCGGCAGCTGTGAACTCCTTGGTTGGACTCTTGATCGTCGGCTTGGAGCTTGCGATCCCGTGACCACGGAATTCACAACTCCCAACTCTCGTCTTCTTGCCGCTTGCTGCACGCAGACAGGAGGTTGACGTGTCTCAACTCGCCTCTCCGGTTCATTCACAGCTCGGCAGCCTCACCTGGCAGAAGCTGATCCTTGGCGACTGGTCGCGGGTTGTCCGCGATCCGCTCGACGTCTGCCGCTTGCTGTTCTTGACCGCCACGATCGTGTGGGCCGCCACGGGCCATCCCGTAACCCCGCTCATCGGGGCGTGCGTCGTGCTCGGGCTCGCCCGCGCGGCGAATCTTCCTCGCTTCTACGACGCCGGTCTGATCGTTGCGATGGTGCTTCTCGGATGGGGCGAGGTCCTGGGTGTTTACGACTCGTGGAGGTACTACGACAACGTCGTGCATACGACAGTCCCGCTGTTGCTCACGGGATTGCTCTGCGTCCTCCTCATGCGCCTGGATGTCCTCCCCGAGCTCCAGGATCTCACACAGTTGCATCAGCGGATTGGGTTCTTCTTGACGGCCCTGTTTTTCGGGATGGCAATCGGAGCCGGATGGGAGATCGTGGAGTGGACGCTGGATTCGACCACGGGGTCGAATCTCGTGATCAGTACGACGGATACGGCGACCGACCTGATCTGGGACACGATCGGAGCAGCCGCAAGCGCGCTCATTCTCGTCTTGTGGAGCCTCGGAAACCACTCGCTAAAGCGACGTCCTGGCTCGCAACTGGCGCATAAGCCATTCGCAAGCTTTCTCACCGTCCAACGTCTCGCGGATCACGATGGTTGAAGCGGCGAATACCACCGCGCGGTCGAATAGAGCACGCAGCGGTAGCCGTGCCTGCAAAGCCTGCACACATACCGAATTGAACGGAGGAAGCCAATGAGCCGCATCACCGCCCGCGCTGTCCTGCCCTCGTCGCTGCCGGCGCTCGAACCCGACCGGCCCCGTCTCGAGGACTCCGCACCCGTCCCAATACTCGAAGCCCGCCAAGGAGGCTACGCCGCCTGGCTCGAGACCCTGGTCCATCGGGCGTATCCATTTGCCGCCTCCTACACCGTCGCCAATATCCTGTCGTTTTTGGTCGTAGGAATCGGGGTTGTCCTCGGTCTCCTCATTACGAGGGTCGTGCTCGCCATCGGCGGGTTGGAAGCGACGGACGACCAGTTGCCTGCGTGGATGGAGTCCCAGCGCACGCCATTCCTAAATGACGCGACGTACTGGATGTCGCAGGTCGGTGCCGGCATTCTCATCGCCGTCGTCGCGGTGACGGTGATCTACTTCACCTTCCGACGCCGATGGCGGATCGCTGGATTCCTTCTCACGGCAATCGTGGTCGAGGTGTCGACCTACCGGCTGATCGCAGGCTTGGTGGCGCGCGATCGCCCAGATGTCGTGAAACTCGACAACCTCAACAATGCCCACAGCTTCCCGTCGGGGCACGTCGCGGCTTCCGTCGCCGTCTACTGCGGGATTGGGCTGCTGCTGACCTCTCGAACCCACAAGACGTGGCTCCGTGTGGTCATCTGGGCAGGCGTAATCTCGATTCCGGTCCTGGTCGCAATCTCACGAATCTACCGTGGCGAGCATCATCCGGTCGACGTCATCGGAGGCGCGCTGCTCGGCGCCGGTGCCATTCTGGTCGCTGTGCTTGCGACACGAGTCGGAATCGTGGCCGACGAGCGGCGCCAGGCCCGGCTCGCACAGAAAGGGTCGGCATGAGTTCGGTCGCGGTGGTCGCCAACTCGAGCAAGAGCCTCGGGGGTGGTCTCCCCGAGCTGCGCCGGATACTCGAAGGGGAAGGAATCTCCAATCCGATCTGGCACGAGGTCGCCAAAAGCCGAGACGCGCCCGAGTGCGTTCGACTGGCGATCGAGGCCGGCGCCGACCTGGTCTTCGTCTGGGGAGGGGACGGGATGGTCCAGCGGTGCGTGGGCGCCATCGCACACACGAAGGCAACGCTGGCAGTCCTGCCGGCCGGTACTGCCAACCTCTTCGCAGCGAACCTCGAGATCCCGCACGATCTTCGAGGAGCAGTCGCGAATGGTCTTCGGGGGCGTCACAAGAAGTTCGACATCGGACGCATGAACGGAGAGGCCTTCGCGGTCTTCGCCGGAGCAGGCTTTGACGCGTCAATGGTGCACGACGCAAGCCGCAAGGTGAAAAAGAGGATCGGTCGCGCTGCTTACATCTGGTCGGGAGCCAAGAACCTGAGCGCGAAGGCCTTCGAGGCAAAGATCGACGTCGATGGCGAACGCTGGTTCGAGGGAAAAGCAAGCTGCATCCTCTTCGGCAACGTGCGCACCATTTCGGGGGGGCTCGAGTTGTTCGACGGCGCCAGACCCGATGACGGCATCCTCGACCTCGGAGTCGTGACCGCGGAGGGGCGAGTCGAATGGATGCGGACACTCGCGCGTACCGCTCGCGGGCAGGCACGGCAGTCGCCGTTCGTGCGTACCACAAAGGGCCGTTCGGTCAAGATCAAGTTCAATCGCAAAGTGCTCTATGAACTCGACGGTGGAGCTCGGATCAAGAAGAAGACCCTCCACGTCGACGTCGAACCGGACGCAGTCACGGTCTGCGTACCCGAGTCCGCCGCCGCATAGGACGGAGGAGCTGAGGACCGTGGCAACTCGCGTCAAGGGATCTCGCAAACGAGAGAGTCGACGGGCAGCGGGCGCGTCGCTCACGGGACTCAGCGCGAGATTTCTGAACCGCGAGCTCTCGTGGCTCGACTTCGACGGGCGCGTACTTGCCCTGGCTGCGGATCCCGAGTTACCGCTGCTCGAGAGGGTCCGCCTATGCGGGATCGTTTCCTCCAACCTCGACGAGTTCTTTGCCGTACGCATGGCAAGACTCGAAACTCAAGTCGCTGGTTCAAGCGCGTTAACGTCCCCCGACGGCTTCTCACCCGCACAGACCCTTGCGCACGCCCGGCAAAAGGTTCTGACGCTCGAGGTCGCCCAGGACTTGCTCTGGCTCGAGGACCTGCGGCCATCGCTGGAACACGAGGGGATCCGGATCATCTCGATCGACGAATGCGGCCCACGGGAGCTTCGGTCCTTGAGAAAGCAGTTCGAGCGGGAGATCCAGCCCCTGCTGACGCCGATCGCGGTCGGGCCTGCGGCGCCATTCCCGAATATCCCCGGACTCATGCTCAACATCGGCCTGATCGCCGATGGTGAGCTGGACAAGAAACAGCGGTTCTTGCGTGTGAACGTGCCCCCTGACGTGCCTCGGTTCATCGACGCCGGGGGACGCGGCGCAAAGGTTGCCGTGGAAGACGCGATTCTTCACTATCTGTCCGAGGTCGTAGGCGGGCGTGACGTCTCGGCGAGCGCGGTCTTTCGGATCACTCGTGACGCGAACTTCTCCATCGCCGACGACCCAGACGATCTCCTCGAGGCTCTCGAGAAGCAGCTCCTTCGTCGTCGCTTCGGGCCTATCGTGCGGCTGGAGACGAGCGGCGACGCAACACCGGAGATCGTCTCCATGCTGCAGGAGGAGCTGGGGCTCAGGGGAAGTCAGCTCTATGCGCGTAACGCGCCGCTCGGCCTCGACGGCCTAGCCGAGCTGACAAAAACCCGCGCGCCCAAGCTGAAAAATTCTTCGTGGAGGCCTGTGACGCGGCGTGGACTCGCCGACCGCGATCCCGCCCAAATGCTCGCGCGGATCAAGCGCCGCGACATTCTCGTCCATCATCCGTACGACGCGTTCGACTCGAGCGTGCAAGCCTTCGTCTCGGCCGTCACCGATCCGAAAGTCGTCGCACTCAAGGCGACCGTCTATCGAACAGGCGATCCGTCGCCCACGCTCGCGTCGCTCGTCAGAGCCGCCAAGGAAGACAAGCAGGCGGTGGCGCTTGTCGAGGTGAAGGCGCGTTTCGACGAACGTTTCAACATCGGCTCGGCTCGGGCCCTCGAGCGGGCAGGTGTCGACGTGGTTTATGGGGTGCCCGACCTCAAGGTGCACGCCAAACTGGCGCTCCTGATCCGGCAGGAGCGCGGCGGCGCTCGACGGTACGTTCACATCGGCACCGGCAACTACCACGCCTCGAATGCCTCGAACTACGAAGATCTGAGCCTCTTCACCGCCGATGAGGAGATCTCTGCCGATGTGGCCGAGGTCTTCAACGCGGTGACCGGGCTCAGACAGCCCCTGTCTTTTCACAAGCTTCTCGTCGGGCCATGGTTCCTCCGCGAAGGGCTCATGTACGAGATCGAGCGCGTGGTTGCTGCCGCCCGCGGGGGTGAGCCGGCCCGCATTCGCATCAAGGTCAACGCGCTCGCCGACCCCGAAATCACGGAGGCGTTGTATTCGGCGTCTTCGGCGGGCGTGACGATCGAGTTGATCACGCGCGGGATCTGCACGCTGCGGCCCGGCGTCCCGGGGCTAAGCGATCGGATCACGGTTCGCAGCGTTTTGGGGCGCTTCCTCGAGCACAGCCGGATCTTTTCGTTTCAGACGGGAGAGAGGACGACGACATGGATCGGCAGCGCCGACCTGATGCCGCGAAACCTCGACAGCCGCATAGAAGTCCTCGTTCCAGTCGAGGACGCGCGCCTCCGCGCTGAGATCGATGCGATCCTCGAGGCCCTTCTCGCGGACACCCGCAGCTCGTGGGATCTCGACAGCGAGGGGACCTGGCATCGGACGAAGTCAGGCCCGGGAGAGTCCGCTCGGTCGGCCCAGGAGAAGCTCATGGCTCAGGCCGTGAAACGCACAGCAAAGCGCTCGAAACGCTGACGCGCTATCGATTTCGCGATGAGGCGATTCGCCGCTCGAGGGCATTCAAGCGCTCTGCGATCTCATGGAGCTCCTCCAGCTCGTCGAGCTCAGCCTCCTGGAACGTTTCCGACAGCTCCTCCTGCGACTCCTCGATGCGAGCCGACAGGAATCGTCCTGCAACGGCACCCGTCAGCACAGCGACGAATCCAATGCCGATGAGCATGAGCGCCATGCCAAGAGCACGACCGGCCGTGGTCTTGGGGAACTCGTCGCCGTAACCAACGGTTGTAACGGTGGAGACCGCCCACCAGAGGCCGTCCCAGCTCGACGCGCCCTTTTCGATCGATGAGTACGCCGCGCCGGCGAACACCGTCGTCAGCACCGCGAGCAGCGCAGCCCACGTAACTCCTTCGACCGAGAAGAGATGCCTAGCGACTCGCCCGAGCCGAAGGAGCGGCAGCAGGCGAAACAGCCGAAACAACCGCAGTGCCTGGAAACTCGCAGGAAGGAACGGTGGCGTCAGGATCACGATGGCGATTTCGAGCGGGTGCCTGCGGATCCAGCGCCACCGTTGACGGACGATCGCGAGCATGACAGCGGCCTCGACCGCGAAGGCTCCCCAGATCACCCAGTTCAGGACATCCGCGACGGCGGTCCAGCGCTCGTCTGCGCCGGATTCCTCGATCACGAGAACGGGTATCACGAGCAGCGCCGCGATGAGCATCGGCACCTGGAATGCTCGTTGGACCCTGAGCTCGCGTTCGTCCAAGCGCGCTTCTTCGGAAGTGCGCTCACGGTCCTCCGCTTCCTGGCGTAGGACATCGGCGGGGTCTGTGGTTGAGGGGCGGGCTTCCGTTAGCGGAATTGCGTTCACTTCCCGGATGCGGCTGATGCCGGCTTGCCCGCGGCCATCCGAACCAGCGCCCAGAGGTTTCGTCTGGTCAGCGGCACCGTGCCCCACGCGGGCGAGACTCCTGTCGATTCGCGCGGCACACGGACTCGGAGCGCACCCGGCAGTGAACGGAAGCGCAGGGGTGGCGTGAGCAGGAGCGCCTCCCCGTCCAGGCCGACGGCCACCGGCTCGCTCGCCCGCACCTCGAACTCGACCGAAGACCATTGCCGCACGCTGCCGAAGCGCCGCTGCTGAGCGATCGTCCCGAGTGTGACCAGCTTCGCGACCGCCGCAGCGCCGCTCAGACTGGTGGTGAAGATCCCGAGCTGCCCCGTGTTGAGGTGGGTTCTTGTGCCCGCGCCGCGAAAGCGCCGCAGCTGGTACGGATTGTTGGAGACGATGACGAGTGACGCGCCCGCCCAGTCCGTCGCGTCGGGCACGTCGAACTCGAGATCGCAGCAATAGGCTTCCTGCCCCATCACGTCCGGCAGCATCTGCCTCCACGTCCCCAGCTTCGCGTCGCGATACCTGTCGGACTGCACGACCCGCGCGTAGATGCCGAGCGAGGCGTTGTTGACGAAGATGCGTTCGTTGAGCCGAGCGAGGTCGATGCGGCGTTCGACTCCGTCGGTGAATGCGTCGAGCGCCCCGACGACATCGTCCCGGTCAAGCCCGAGGTCTAGCGCGAAGTGATTACGGGTCCCGGCGGGAACGCAGACGTGGGCGACGTCTTCCTCCATGGCGACGGACGCGACCAATGCCTGCGACCCGTCGCCTCCTGCCATTCCGATGACATCCGCTCCCCGTGTGGCCGCCCGCTTGGCGAGACTGCAGAGGTCGTCGCCTGGACCGAGCAGCAGGGGCTCGATGCTCCGCTTTCTCGCCTCTTCCGTCAGGTTGAAACGCGCAGCCTTCCCTCCGCCGGAGCGGGGGTTGATGATCAACACGCCCGTTCGGGCCGGCTGCGCCGGCCGCGCATGTCGATGGATCGTGTGGGCTGAATCGGGCTGATGGCGAGCGGCGTAGCGGGCGGCAAAGCCGAAGATTGCGAGCGCTGCTGCCAAGATGAGCATCTGGTACTTCTGGTCGTAGCCGTACGTGATGAGCGCGATGAGTGCGAGGAGAGCCGGGGGGAGCACGAGGAAGCGACGCGGACCTCGCCTGATCACGAGGAACGACCCGCAGTAGACCAGCAAGAAAATGGCCCCGAACGCGAAGATGAGGCCAATGGGATCGTTCGCAACCATCGAGAGAGCTATCCACGCGATGCCGACAGCCGCGACCAGTGCGACCACCGCGGCGAGTTGCACCCTGCGGTTCTTTCGCGGCGTGTGGCCTGGCTGGTCGAGCGGGGCCCCGGGCGAAGACATGCGCGCTCCTACATAGCTGTCAACGCCGACCGGGTGCTGGAGCCGGTGAATGCCCGCCGGGATCTGGGGCGAAGCATGCTGAGTTTACCACCGCGTGGCTCGCAGTCCCCGCCGGCTGGGCTCGTTCAAGACTCGCCGATCACGCTGCCTTGCAGGCGGGGAGCCTCGGTGTGATACTGAAAGCGGTTTTGCCCGCCTGAGCCTCATCCGTAAGTGACGCCGATTGCCAAGGCTCGCCTTCGTGATCGGCGATTCAACCTTGAAAGGAATGAGGACTCATGCGGATTCATCCCAAGCGGGCACCCGTTGCGCTGGTCATCGCGCTCCTGGCCCTCTTCACCGCTGTCGTTGGCGTTCTTGCTGCGTGCGGCGGAAGCGATTCAACTGGTTCGACCACTACGTCAAAGGCAGCTTCTCCTGCGACGTCAACGGTCAAGCAGTCCTTCGTGTCCGACCTGTACGGCTACTCCGTCGATTCGTGGACGGGAACGGCGGCCCAAACGGCGTGGGACGGCACCGGCTCGCCGGGCGACGGCGACCCGACAGTCGACAGCCTGTCCGGCCAGGAGCTTCAGCGGGCATTTGGGTTTGCCGAGACCACGAGGACACGCTGAAGAAGTTCGTGGCCAAGTTCCGAGTGACGGATTCGAAAGTGCATCCGTGTCCGGTTGAGCCTGAGGCGAGTACGCGCACGACCATTTCTGGAGAGCCGGCGATCGTTTTCGAAGAGCATTGCCCCGCCGGTAGTGGGCCGTTCGCACTGCAGGCGTTCGCGACTCACGCCGGGCAGGTGTACGTCTTCTTCACTTACGACCAGCCCGGAGAGGAAGCCGAAATGCGCGACTGGTTCGGCTCCCTCCTCCAGGCCGTCTCGTTCGACTCGTAAACGTCCCAGGACATCGAGGTCGAAGGGTCGCGCTCAATTGAGCGCGACCCTTCGCCATGTGTCAGCTGAGCCTGCGGACCATCCCGATTCCGGCCCGGACGCCTACCCGGGCCGTGATGACCCCGACGACAGCAAGGGCGACGGCCGCGACCGGAACGAGCGAGCGCAGCTCAGCTCGCAAGCCGTCGCGCGCCTCGCCGAGGCGTTGCCGCTCAGCCGCCATCTCCTGGCGAATCTGATCGGTGCCGCGCTCAGCCATTTCCGCGCAGCGTCTTGAGAGTCCACTCCGCCTCCTGGATCGCCTGAGACGGTTGGGGCGGCGAGGCCTTGCGCGCGACCCGCGTTGCCAGGAACCCAAGGATGCCGGCGACGAGGAGGATCGCACCTGCGACGATGAGCAGCGAGAGCCAGAGGGGAAGGGCCTCCGCCAGTCCTGCTGCGGCGGCCGCGAAGGCGAAGCCGATTGCATAGACGACGAGTGCAAGGGCCCCCACCGCGAGACCCCCCGCAAGGCCCACCGCGGTCGCCTTCTGTTTTCCCTCGAGCCTCGCCAGCTCGAGGTTCAACGCCGTGAGCAATCGAAGCTGCCTCGTCAGCGCCTTCACCTGCGAAAACACGCCAAGCACGAGGGCAGCTTACTGCCCTTCCGGCGCCTCCACTGTTTCCAGGCCGGGATTGGGTCTCCAGTCCTAGCTCCGCCAGGCTGCGGACGCGGGTTCGATTCCCGCCGCCTCCACTCTTCGCCCTTTTTGGGCGACTGGTCGAGCGGTTCCCAGATTCACGTCGCCTCTGGCGCCATAGGGCTGCCCCTGGGCGATCTGCCAAGCGCTCTTCCTGAGCCCGAAGACGGTCGAGGCGAACGTGCGCCAGATTTTCCGAAAGCTCGGCCTGCAGCAGTCGCCGGACGACCACCGCCGGGTGCTGGCGGTGGTCGCCTACCTGCGCGCTGGATCGCCGGCCGGCTAGTCGCTCGCCCGATCGCGCAGCAAGCTCAGCCCTCGCCAAGGGGAGTGATGGCGGCTCAAGTCAAGACAAGAGGTTCAGCAATCGAAAACGGCGATTCCAAGCGTCGGACGTTACTTCGCGCCGATGTACTCGTGCAGGAACTTGATCTCGAAGCTCTGCTGCTTCGACTTGAACTTGACGACGTCTCCGATCGAAACGATGCCCACCACGCTGCCCCGGTCGTCGACGACCGGTATGTGTCGGATCCGCCGGTCCGTCATCAGTGCCATGCATTCATCGATCGATGTCTGCGGCGTGACAACGATCAGCGGTGAGGACATGATCTCGCGAACGGAGGTCCCCTCGTCGGTGCGTCCCTCGGCCGTCACTCGGCGGAGGTAATCCCGCTCGGTGATGATCCCTGTGATTTCGCCGCCCTCCGACACGAGCAGCGACGCAACGTTCGCCGCAACCATCTGCTTCACCGCTTCGTGCACCGATGCCTCCGCCTCAATCTGGAGGACTTCATCACCCTTCTCCTCAAGGATCTGCGACACCTGGTTCATGTCGCCCTTCAACCCCCCGTCTTTAGGCCATAGGGGTCCACATGATGCCGTAGGTTGAAAGGGACCGCGCGCTGTAAGCGCAAACAGGCGGAAGCTCGCTCCGCGGCTGCCGACGTCCGCAATAGGGAGGTCTTCATGATGATCACGGAGAGCTCGAAGAAAGTGATTCCGTTTGGTCCGCACGACGCGAAGCTTGTCGGCGAGGGCTGCTTCTATCTCGACCTGATCGTCTGGCTGAACGGCGACCGAATCGAACTCGGCGAACGGGTCGGATTCAATTACGGGTGCTACGTGAACGGCTACGGTGGCCTCCGGATCGGCGACCGGACAATTGTCGGCCCCTACGCGATGATCCATACGGCCAACCACCAGATGTCCACCGAGCGGCCGATTGTCGACCAGAGCTGGACCAAGAAGCCGGTCGAGATCGGCGCTGACTGCTGGATCGGAATGGGCGTCTGCATCCTTCCGGGTGCGCGTCTCGGGGACGGGTGCGTCGTCGGCGGTGGGAGCGTCGTCGTCGGCGAGCTCGAGCCGAACTGCATCGCTGTCGGCAACCCTGCCCGTGCGATCAAGCGCCGCTGATGCGCGTCCTGTTCCTGCAGCAGCAGCCCTGCGTTCGCGCGCTCAAGTACGCTGCCGCGCTACGCTCGGCGTTCCCGGGAATCCAGCTTGGCTTTGCCTACCAGGGCAAGACTTTGAGCGGCTGGTACGGCACGGGCGACGAGCTTTTCGAGCGCTGGTGGAATTTAGGCTCTGAGCCGCTCAAGGGCCTTCGGCAGGTCGGTGATGAGTTTCGTCCTGACCTCATCCACAGCCACAACCTCCCCGACTCCCTGACCGCGATCGCACTTGAGCTCTTCGCCGGGCGTGTGCCGGTGGTTCACGACGTCCACGATCTCCAAAGCCTCCGGCGAACGCCCTACGAGCACGGCTTCCCAGAGCCGGTCGAGGCGCTCGCGCTGGAGCAACTCGCGATCGAGGGATGCTCCGCCCTGGTCACGGTCTCGGATGAGCTCTTGGAGGAGATCCGCAGCCGCTACCACCCCACAGCGCCGGCGCTCGTATTTCCAAACTACGCGCTCCGTCGCGACCTGCCGCCAGTGCTGCCGCCCGCAGAGCGCCGAAACGGCCATCCTCCCCGACTCGTCTACCAGGGAACCCTCTCAACGAACGGCGGTCACTACGACCTGCGGGCAATCTTTCGCTCGATCGTGAGCGAGGGGGTCTCACTCGACGTCTATCCGTCGCGCGCCGTGCCCGCTTATGCCGAGCTCGCGGTCGAACTGGACGGCTTGCGCGTGCACAGGACGCTTCCGCCCTCGCGGTTGCTCGCCGCGCTGCCAAGCTACGACTTCGGCTGGGCCGGCTTCAACTCCCGTCTGAACGGGGCCCACCTCGACACTTGTCTCCCGAATAAGGCATACGAGTATGTTGGTTGCGGACTGCCGGTTCTGACGCTGGGCCATCGTGCGCTCGCACGACTGGTGGGTGACGGGCACCTCGGCCTTAGCCTCGCGACGCTCGATGACCTTCTTGCTCAACTAGGTGCGGCCGACGTGGTAGCGATGCGCTCCCGCATCGCGGACGCACGCCTTGAGCTCACCGCGGAGGCAAACATCCACCGCCTCGCCGCGCTCTACTTGACGGTCGCTGGCTAAGCAGGAAGCGCGGCAAACCCCCGTATCGCATCCCCCGTCCGGGGAGAAGGCGCGCCCAAGCCCTCGAATGAAAGATGAATGCGGCCGGCCGCCCCCTGAGGTGATGCAGACCCTCAGAGGTGCCAGATCGTCGCGGATCGGTTCGCCAGCCTGGGGGCGAAGGCGAGGTCGCGATCGAAGTGCAAACGGTCTCCCACCTACGAAACGATGTCGATGCGGCTGTCGTGCAAGGACTCCCAGACGCGCAGATAGAGATCGACTTCCAAACGGGCTTGTTGCTCGTGAAGTTCGTGTGGCAGACCGACACGCAGCAGGTCGTCCGCTAGCTCCTCGACCTGGCACTCGCGCCTTTCGAGAAACGTGCGGAGGGCGTCTCGCTCGTCGGGGTCAGTCAATCGCAGCGTCACGTACATCGGCCACCGAGCCCAGAGGACCGCTCGACAGCGCCTAGGCCGCCGAGGACACGCGCGGGTTGCGTTCGGCGATGGACGCGTGGGCACCGGGATGAATCGCTTGCCAGATCGCCAGATAGACGTTGACGACCCGCCTCGCCTGGGCCGTATCCGGCGATCCGGGAATGGACACGTCGAGACCCTCGCCGCGCGGGTGGGCTGCGACAAAGCCAAGCTCCCGCAGGAATTCCTGCAGGTCGCTCACAAGGCGTGGTTTATCGACGATGACGTACAAGCCGCAGAGGCGCTCCGGAGTTGCCGCAACGAAGTCGCCTTCTCTCACTGTGCTCACGAAATCGAGCGCGTCAAGGGCACAGCCAGAGATTGCACCGGCAAGAGCGGTCGCACGACCGGCGAAAGGGGCGCGCGGCCCTCGGCATGCGTCGCGGCGCGCGCGGCCATTCTGAGGCGCTCGCTCGACAGATCCGAAACGCGAGGAGGACGACGCCCGCCACCGCATCTGGCACCAGACGTTACGGCTACTCCGTGAACGGGCAACTCGTGGATCATGGAGCGGGTCACGGCCGAAAGTACCGTCGACGATCTCAGGCGGCAGCGCGAGCGCGTCGAGAAGTGGCCATCGGGGCCGACGCGAGAGCGAGTCCTCGAAGCGCTCGACGAGTGGATCGCGCAGAAGACGCTTTCTCCGCATGCGCTCTTCTCGCGGCGGCTCACACCAGCGGGTCGGCGCTAGCGAACGATCGCCGGACAGATGCGCCCCTCCGATCGGGCACGCCGCTCGCTCCGGCAGGATGCCGATTGCAGTCCAGCCCGGTAGTCCGCAGTGTTCGAGCGGCCTGACCAGCTCGAGCAATGGTTACCGTTCCAGTTGAAAAGGGGTCCCTCTGCCGTTCACTTCTTCGCGCCTGCTCAGGAACCGACACGGCAGCCTCGCCGTCGACTTGGGCACTGCGAACACGGTCGTCTTCGTAAAGGGCGAGGGAATCGTGCTTTTCGAGCCATCGGTGATCGCAATCAACGAGGACACGACAGAAGTCCTCGCGGCCGGGACGCAGGCGAAAGAGATGATCGGTCGCACGCCTGGATCGATCCGAGCGATGCGCCCGCTTCGCCACGGGGTCATCAGCGATTTCGAGGTCACCGAGAAAATGCTGCATTACTTCATCGGCAAAGCAATCGGCAAGCGACGAGGACGGCCGAGCGTCGTCCTCTGCGTCCCAAGCGGGCTCACCGGAGTTGAGCGCGACGCCGTCCAAGATGCTGCGCTCGCCGCCGGCGCGGCCGAAGCCTCGCTGATCGAGGAGGCGATGGCGGCCGCTATTGGTGCCGATCTACCCGTGGCGGAGCCGGTCGGAAGCATGGTCGTGGACATCGGTGGCGGAACGACCGAGGTCGCAATCACGTCGCTCGGAGGACTCGTCGTTGCGGAATCCGTTCGTGTGGGCGGCTACGAGATGGACGAAGCAATCGTCCGGCACGTGAAGATGTCTCATGGACTGCTTGTTGGCGGCGAAGAAGCCGAGGCGGTCAAGATCCGGATCGGATCCGCATGGCCCCTCGCCGACGACGAAACGGCCGAGGTTCGCGGACGCGACTTAGCCTCTGGCTTGCTGCGGCGCTCCGTGATCGCCGCCGACGAGGTACGGCACGCACTCACGGTTCCGCTCGAGCGCATCGTCGAAGCCGTGCGGGGGACGCTCGAGCGGGCACCCGCGGAATTGTCTGCGGATGTGATGCAACGAGGCCTGGTGCTCGTCGGCGGCGGCGCGCTTCTGGGCGGCATCGATCGCCGCCTGCAGGCGGAAACTGGCCTCGCTGTCACGATCGCCGAAGAGCCTCTGACGCGCGTCGCCGTTGGCGCAGGCAGAAGCTTGGAAGAACCGCGTCTGCATGCCGGTTTCGCGAAGAGGCGCGCTCGCCGGCGACGCGCAGGGACGGCTCGATGAATGTCATGGTGACGCGCAATGCGCGGCGTGATTGAGAGGGTTTCTCTCTTCTGCCAAGCGAGCAGGAATTTCTGCTGAGGTCAGAGCGGGCGTCTAGATGCAGCGCGCGACACTGATTCGCCCCTGATCCTGTTTTCATGTGACATTCCTGAAAACTCGCACACGCGAGCCGGCCAAGACTGACCTAGGCTCCTTGAGCTCATGGCGGGTTCGGTGGAACCGCGACTCAAGGTCACGCGACAGCAGATCCTCGCCTTCCGGCGACGAGTCGGCGCGCTGGAGGAGCGAATGCCGTTGGGCTCGAAATCGCTGCGGCGGGCGGCGTGGGGCGGCCTGCAGGACAGCATGCCGCGAGCCGCGCTGCTCTCGTTGCACGCGCGGATAGACGGGGTCGAGCCGTCGACCTGGGAGCATCCGTCGCTCGCCCAGCTGTGGGGCCCTCGCTACAACACTTACGTCGTCCCAAAGCGCGACTTCGCGCTGTTCTCGCTCGGGAGGCTTCCCGATGACGCCAAGAGCCGGCTTCGGGCCGAGAGCATCGCTGAGCGGTTGCACGCCCATCTCGACGGCAGGCGGATGACGGACCGCGAGGCTGCGGGCGCGCTCGGCATCGGCAACGCGATCAGGTACGCCGCGACGACGGGCACGGTTGCCATCCGCTGGGAGGGCGCGCGTGCGCCGACAGTCTGGACGGTCGACGCTCTCGAGGTCGACCCGGCGGACGCCTGCCGCGAGCTCGCTCGACGCTACCTCCACATCTTCGGGCCGGCGACCGCTGACGGGTTCGCCCGGTGGGCAGGGATCTCGCGACGCGCGGCGGGCAAAGCGTTCGCCTCGCTGGTAGGAGCGCTTCTGGCGGTCCGATCGCCGCACGGCCACGAGTGGCTGCTCGCAGACGACGAGCCGGCCGTTCGCGCCGCAGCGACGGCTCCCGCGCTCGCGCGCCTGCTGCCAAGCGGCGATTCCTACTTCCTGCTCGACGGAGCAGAGCGGGAGCTTCTCCTCCCGCGGTCGGAGCAGCGGCAGCGGCTCTGGACGCCCCGCGTTTGGCCAG
This sequence comes from uncultured Actinomycetes bacterium, assembly GCA_963766725.1. Classification (GTDB taxonomy): domain Bacteria; phylum Actinomycetota; class Thermoleophilia; order Gaiellales; family Gaiellaceae; genus DATEOR01. The sequence continues at coordinate 63,275 of CAVYBK010000003.1, read as the reverse complement.
GCGCGCTCCTCGTCGAAGGCGAGATCCGCGGAACCTGGCGACGAGCGCAGCACATCGTGCGAATCGACGCCTGGAGTCGGCTCTCGCGTGGGCTGCGCGATGCGATCGAGGCCGAGGCAAGCGCCCTACCGCTTCCAGGCGTCGAGCGACGTATCGACGTGGTTTGGAACCCCTGAGCCGCGCCTCTGAACCCCGGTTGCCGGCTCGTCGGCTCCATCGCCACGTATGCTCGATTCCAGAAAACGACAGTCAGGAGAAAACATGTGGTGGGGCATTGGCTTTGGCGGTCTGCTGTATCTCGTCTTGCTCATCACCCTCGGGGTGATGACGCTGAGAAACGGACATGGATGGATGTTCTTTTTTGGAATCTTCCTCCCGATCTTCTGGATCATCGGCGCTGTCATGCGGCCAACGCCAGCTGGGGCCGCGTAGAACGGTCGAGCGCGGCTCAAACCGCTGTGCTTCAGTAAGCCCCGCTCCAAGTTCGCCGGTTCCCGGAATCTCGCAAGCCCGGTGCGCTGACGCGCCTCCTGTTTAATGACGGTGGGCCATGGCGGAATTGGTCGAGACGTATGACCTCACGGCGCCTTCACAAGCCGGCTGGGCGGTCGACTATCGGATTCGACGCGAAGACGGGGAGGAGATCCACGCCGAGGTCCGCTGTTGGGAGAAGGCGCACGCCGCCGCCGAACGGGCCGCAAACGCTCAGGCTCTTGCCGCGATCGCGGATCGAGGAAACGCCGTGGCTCTCGAGTATGCGGAGATGGTGGAGTCCCCGGCGACGCGCGGCGCCGTGTTGATTTCGATCTGGTTCGACCCCGCTGACGAGGGCAATCTGCGCCGCCGGGTCAGCTACGAGCGCGCTTCAGAGTAGGTCACCCACACCAGCATTGAGCCGCGTCTCAGGAGGTATAGGCACGCTCGCGTGCGGCTGGCCACGCGGGAGGTGGGCTCTGACACTGGGCGATTGTGTCCGAGTGGTGAGACTTGTGGCTTATGCAGACCGGCAGGCGTAGTCTCGCGGCTCGAAGTTGTAAAGAGTCTGGAAGAGTCTGGATGGTTCGCTACATGGGCCGGGGCGTACCGACGGGGCGAGCGGGTACGGTGGAAGCGTGCCGGTGAAAGGCCGCAGCCGCTGGCTCGCGCTGTACGTGCTTTGTCTCGGCGACATCATGATCGTCCTCGACAGCACGATCGTGAACGTCGCCTTGCCGTCGATTCGCGACGATCTCGGCTTCTCTCAGACCTCCCTGGCATGGGTCGTGAACGCGTACTTGCTCACGTTCGGCGGCTTCTTGCTTCTGGGTGGCCGTCTCGGTGACCTCTACGGGCACCGGCGCCTCTTCCTCATCGGGATCTCGGTCTTCACGATGGCCTCGCTCGCGTGCGGACTTGCCACCTCCCAGACGTTCCTCATCACGGCTCGCGCAGTCCAGGGTTTCGGCGGCGCGATCGTCTCGGTCGTCGTCCTCTCGCTGATCATGATCATGTTCACCGAGCCGGCCGAACGGGCGAAAGCCATGGGTGTCGTCGGCTTCGTGCTGTCGGGAGGCGGGACTGCTGGTGTGCTTCTCGGCGGGATCCTCACGGACCTTCTTGAGCTGGCACTGGATCTTTCTCGTCAACATCCCGGTCGGCATCGCGGTATTCGTGCTTTCCGTCTACCTCTGCCCGACCGTGCAGGCGCCGCCCGGGGACCGGCGGCTCGACATAGGCGGCGCCATCACGGTGACTGCGGCGCTGATGCTCGCCGTCTACGCCATCGTGAAGGGCAACGAGGTCGGCTGGACCTCCGGGCGAACCCTCGGCTTCCTGGGCGCGTCCCTCGCCCTATTCGCGGCCTTCGTCGTGATCGAGGCGCGCCATCCTGCGCCGCTCGTGCCGCTCGGCCTGTTTCGGCACCGGAACCTCTCCGTTGCCAACATCGTCGGGGTCCTGATGGCGGCCGCGATGTTCGCGATGTTCTTCTTCTCGGCGCTCTATCTACAGCTCGTGCTCGATTACAGCCCGCTCGAGGTCGGCCTCGCCTTCCTGCCCTCGACGCTGGTCTGGGGGCTCTCGTCGCTGTTCCTCTCCGATCGCCTCGTAATGAGGTTCGGCATCAAGCCGCCGCTGGTCATCGGCCTCGGTTTTTTCATCGTGGGCCTGCTCCTCTTCGCCCGCGCACCGGTGGACGGGAGTTTCACCATGGATGTTCTCCTGCCGATGCTGTTCTTCGGCATCGGCGGCGGCATCACATTCAATCCGCTCCTGCTGGCGGCTATGGGCGACGTCGAACCACAGGACTCGGGTCTGGCCTCGGGAGTTGTGAACACCGCGTTCATGATGGGTGGCGCGCTCGGCCTCGCCGTGCTCGCCGCGATCGCGACGTCTCGCACGGACAGCCTGCTCGCCTTGGGTGACTCTCAGGCCGAGGCGCTCACCGGCGGTTACCACGCGGCGTTCATGGTCGGCGCCCTCTTTGCCGCAGCCGCAGGCGTGCTCGCGGCCACGCTGCTCCGTCCGGTCGCGGCACCCGGGCATGCGATGACAGAGCCCGCTACCGCTCAGGCGGAGTAGGCACGCCGCTCAGCTCGCAGCCGGGTACTCGTCCTTCCGCAGAATGCCGCCCGGCTCGGGCGGCTGGGGCAGCGGCGTCCGCTCCATGAGGAAGCTGAAGTACGGCGCGACAAACGGGTCGGGCGCCGAGACCGTGTACGTGTGGTAGACGGTTCCGTTCTCGCGCGCGAACGCGATCCAGCTCGGATTCTCCCGCAGCCCGTCCTTCAGCTCGGCCCCGACCTGCCCGGCCCATTCCTGGAGCCAGTCGGGCGGGTTGTCGATCAGATCCTTGACCTCGGGGATCTGCATAGCCTGCTCCTCGGTCATCGCGAGGCCGAAGTCGAAGGCGAAGTCGGTGTCGTAGGTGGAGACGTACGGGAACTGCCAGCCCATCCGTTCCTTGTAGGCGTTCAGCCGGTCGATCGGCGCTCGCGAGAAGCAGATCAGGGTCACATCCTGGTGGTTCACGTGGACGAGCGTGCCGTCGAGCCCGTCCGCGAGGCTGGTGCAACCCGGGCACGCGCCGAGCGAGTAATCGGGGCCGAACATGACGTTGTAGGCGAGTAGCTGGGAGCGGCCTTCGAAGAGCTCGGCGAGCGTCTTCTTGCCGTCCTGGGTGTCGAACTCGTACTCCTTCTCGACCTCGACCCAGGGAAGCTCGAGGCGCTTTGCCTTGACCTCTTCGTTTTGCTTCGCCTGCTCGGCCTCGAGCTTGGCGAGCTCATCGCGTGCCGCCTGCCACTCCTCGCGAGTTCCAGTCTTGTGCTCGGGCATCTGATCTCCCTCCCGTCGGATTTCGTCCGCTCTGGCACGCTACGTGAAGTGAGGTGTTCAGTGGAGGTGCCGCGCAATGGCTGACAAGAAAGCGGTGAGCTGAGCCGTGCGGCTCGCCGCCGAGGTGCTCGCCGTCGTTCTGCTCGTCCTGCCCATCGTCGTAGTCGGCTACTTCTTCGTCTGGGCAGCACGTAAGGACGGTGAGGAAGACCGCGCGCTCCAGAAGCGCCTGGGCATCCGTCGCAAGACGCGGCTCGGCCGCTAGCCGACCTCTCGAACGGTAGGGTCGCCCGGATGGGACGCGCTACGGGAGTCCCGGTCTCGAACGAGGCCCTTCGGCGCCATGCCGAGGAGCTGCTGGCGCGCCCGGTCGCCCTGGACGACCTCGCACTCGCCTTCGACGAGGCGAGCGCGGCCTCCGCTGAGGTCCTGGTCGAGGGAGAGTCCTTCTATCCACCGATGCTGGCGGACATCGAGGCCGCTCAGACCTCCGTCCACATCAACCAGTTCGGCTTCCGCCCTGGCGTGGTCGGCGACCGCTTCGCCGACGCGTTGATCCGCAAAGCAAAGGAGGGCGTACGGGTGCGCCTCGTGGTCGACCGGCAAGGCTCTGCGCCCGAGGAGGCGGCCCGCGAGCACTACGAGCGGCTGATCGCGGCGGGCGTCGAAGTCGGCGTCGTCCGCGCGACCAAGCCGCGGGCGGTCCCCGGCCTACTCGGGGGTGACGGCGGCCTGAAGTGGAACCTCTCCGGCCTGGGCCACATCGACCACCGCAAGGTCGTGCTCGTGGACGGGCGTATCGGCTGGGTCGGCGGCGCCGGGATCGAGGACCACTTCCAGGACGGCCGCTTCCATGACCTCTTCCTCCGTGTGACGGGGCCCGTGGTCTCGCAGCTCCAGCTCGTTTTCGTCGCGAGCTTCCGCTGGCTCGGCGGCGAGATTCCGTCCGAAGAGCTCGACGGCTTGTTCCCCGAAGCCGCCACGGGCGAGATCCCTGCGGTCGTCCTGCACAACGCGCCGGGCAAGTACCGCCCGATCACCGACCAGATCGCGCGGATGCTCGACGGCGCGCGCGAGACCCTCGACGTCGTCAACCCCTACGTCACCGATCGCGGCATGATCGGCCGGATCGAGCGGGCGGCTCGGCGCGGGGTGCGCGTGCGGCTCTTCGTCCCTGCGAACGCGAACAACTGGGCCTGCGCCGCCGCGCAGCAGTTCCACCATGCGAAGCTCCTCGACGCCGGCGTGCGCATCCTCGAGTACCCGACGATGCTGCACGCCAAGGCGTTCGTGCGGGACGGCGAGGAGGTCCTGGCGGGGACGTGCAACCTCGAGGCCTGGAGCCTCAAGCGGTTCTTCGAGATCGATCTCCTGGTCCGCTCGGAGGCCCTGGCGGCGCAGTTCGAGGAGCGGTTCAGTGCGCCGGCGGAAGCGGTGTCGCGGCCCGGCAGCGCGCTGACCGGTTTCAAGCCGCGCGCGAAGGCGACGGCCTTCGCCGTGCTCTCACCGTTGCTCTAGCCCTCAGCCGTTGACCGGGCGGCCCGACTGGGCGAGTGCCTCCGTGACCGGCGGCAGAGCGCTCCACGGGAAGGTGATCCAGGCCGACGTCCTGCCGCCACACGTAGTCGCTCGCGACGACCGAGGTCGGCTTCTCATAGAGAACGGCGGTGCGAACCTCGCCCACCTTCCCGGCGCAGAAGTCCCGCACCAGCGCGAGTGTCCGGCCGGTGTCCGCCACGTCGTCCGCGATCAGGAGCCTGGCCTCGGCGAGGTCGACGAGCTCGGGAACGGGCGGGAGGATCATCGGCGCCGGGAGGCGCTCGTCCACGCCCGTGTAGAACTCGACGTTCATCGTGTACGTGTTCTTGACGCCGAGCGCATAGCCGAGCGCACCGGCGACGAGAAGCCCACCGCGTGCGATGGCGAGGATGACATCGGGCTCGAAGCCGTCGGCGTGGATCCGCTCCGCGAGGTCGCGCGCTCCCTCGCCGAGCTCGTCCCAGGCCATCACCTCGCGCTCCTCGCTCATTCGCTGCCCTCGTCATTCCGTCGTCGCCACAGGACGATGCCGAGCGTCACGCCGGCGATGAGAAGCCCCAGGGCGAGCGCGATCCAGCCCCACGGCGTGTCGTCTTCGTCCGACGGCTCCGCGGGGGTCGTCTCTGCCAGCGTTGGCGCGGCGACGGCAGTTTCGGTGGGCACGGTCTCGGTGACCGTCTCCACCTCCGTCTCTGTCTCCGTCGCCGTCTCTGTTTCCGTCTTCACCACCGTGGTGGCCGGCTCGGTCGTGATCGGCGGCTTCGTCGTCGTCGTGGGCTCCGAGGTCGTCGTTTCCGGCTCGGGACGCGTTGGAACCGTTATCTCCGGAAGCGTCACGTCGGGAACCGTGACCTCGGGAACGGTGACCTCCGGAAGCGAGAGCGTCGGCAGCTCCGTGGCGCCGGAGAGGCCCTCGAGGCCGTCGCCCGCGCATCCGCCGAGCAGGTAGCCGGACGAGCGCTGCCGCGACGAGCAGTGCGCCCAGGCGGACGGCTGAGCGGGGCCTCACCTGAGCGACCGTATCAGGGTCGGCGGCCTGTCCGAAACCGGCTCGGAACCTTGAATTCGGACCCCAACCCCCGTAGCGTTGCGCCATCAAGCGGCTCGGACCGACGAATTTAGGAGGACCAAGTGAGGGAACTGCTGTTTGGAAAGACAGAGGGCAAGACACGGAGGCGACTCCAGTTCGTCCTCCTGGCATTCGTGCTCGGACTGGCCGCCGTTGCATCCGGGTGCGGCGGTGACGACAGCACGAGCACAGGAGCCGCTGCCACGGGCACCTCAGCCTCCGGCGGTGCGTGCGACAAGGAGATTTGGGTTCTGCTCCCGGACAGCGCCAGCTCGCCGCGCTGGGAGAGCGACGACCGCCCGTACTTCGACAAGGCGTTCAACGACGCCGGAATCGAGCACACCATCGTGAACGCCGAAGGTGACGCTGCAACCCAGCAGTCCCAGGCCGAGCAGGCGATCGCGGCCGACGCAGGCGTGATCGTGCTCACGAGCATCGACACGGGCTCCGGCGGCGCCATCATCGACTCGGCGAAGGAAGCCGGGGTCGACGTGATCGAGTACGACCGCTTCAACACCGGCAGCTCGGGCGGATCCGCGTACGTGAGCTTCGACAACGTCCAGGTCGGCACAACGATGGGCGAGGTGCTGGAGCCGGCGATCGAAAAGCTCGGCAAGGACCCGGCGAACGTCGTCGAGTTGAACGGAGGCGAGGAGGACAACAACGCCTTCCTCTTCAAGGACGGCTACGACGCCGTTGTCCAGAAGCACGTCAGCGACGGCAGCTGGAAGCTCGTCGCCGACCAGTTCGTGCCCGGGTGGGGCGCCAACGGCGAGGGTCAGGGGATCATGGAGCAGATCCTCACCGACGCCAACAACAAGGTCGATGCGGTGTTCGCCGCCAACGACAACCTCGCACAGCAGGCGATCAACGCCCTCGACGCGGCCGGCGTCGGGCCGGTCCCCCTGAGCGGCCAGGATGCATCCGCTGCGGGGATCCAGAACATCCTGCTCGGCAACCAGACGATGACCGTCTACAAGCCGATCCAGGCGGAGGCCGAGACCGCGGTGCAGGCAGCGATCGCCCTGTGCGAAGGGAAGGATCCGTCCGCGGTGCAGCCGGACTTCTCAGGATCGCTCTCTGACGGAACGGTCGGGCTCCTGGACCTGCAGACGGTCGGCATCAAGGCGGCCGACGGCAAGCCGGCGGATTCTCCGACCGGCGACGGCGTCGTCCCGTACCTGGCGCTGACCCCGATCGGCGTGACGGTCGACAACATCGCCGACACGGTCATCGCCGACAACTTCCGCACGATCGAGGAGATCTGTACCGGCGACACCTCCGATACGGACTTCTGCAAAGAGAACAGCTAATCGAGGAAACAGGCACGGAGTGTGGGAGGCGCCTCGGCGCCTCCCACCTCCCCCTACCTAATGGCCACTGCTGACACGCCGCTCCTCGAGCTTCGGGGGGTCTCGAAGGCCTTCGGCGCCGTCCAGGCGCTCTACCGGGTCGATTTCGAGGTCCGCCGCGGCGAGGTCATGGCTCTCGTCGGCGACAACGGGGCCGGCAAGTCGACGCTCGTCAAGAGCGTCGTCGGCATCTATCCATTCGACGAAGGCGAGGTGCGCTACGACGGGGCCCACGTCAACGTCCACGGCCCGCGTGACGCCGCCAAGCTCGGCATCGAGGTCGTCTACCAGGATCTCGCGCTCGCGGACAATCTCGACGTCGTCGCCAACATGTTCCTGGGGCGGGAGCGGGCCCGCGTCCGTTTCATACTCGACGAGTCGAGCATGGAGCGCTCCGCGCGGGAAACGCTGGACAGCCTCTCCGTCACCACGCTCAAATCGGTTCGGCAAACGGTCGCCGGGCTCTCGGGGGGCCAGCGACAGGCCGTCGCCGTGGCGAAGTCGGTGATGTGGGACTCCCGGCTCGTCATCCTCGACGAGCCCACCGCGGCGCTCGGCGTCGCCCAGACGCGTCAGGTGCTCGATCTCGTCAAGCGCTTGGCGGAACGGGATCTCGGCGTCGTGATCGTCACCCACAACCTCCACGACGTCTTCGAGGTAGCCGACAGGATCACCGTCCTGCGGCTCGGCCAGCGGGTGGCCTTGCTCGAGCGAGCCAAGACCACCCAGCAGGAGGTCGTGCAGGCGATCACCGCCGGCACGCTGGACCAAGTGCCCGGGATGCTCGAGGAAGAGAGAACCGAGGCATGAGCGACCGGCCGGTCGACGTCGATCCCACCGTCGATCCGACGGCTGCGCGGGTGGAGCCGGTCGCAGCCGATGCGCTCGCGGACGACGTCTCCGCGGCGAGCTTCGGCGGTTACCTGCGCCTCTGGTGGCAGGGGATCCGAGCCGGCGAGCTGGGGTCGCTGCCCATCATCGTCGGGCTCGTGGTCATCGTCATCGTCTTCGGCATCCTCGACGACACGTTTCTGACCGAGCGGAATTTCACGAATCTTCTGCTGCAGATGTCGGCGATCGCCACGATCGCCATCGGCGTCGTGTTCGTGCTCCTGATCGGGGAGATCGACCTCTCCGTTGCATTCGTGAGCGCCGTCGGCGGGGTCGTGATGACGCTGCTTCTTCGGCCGGAGGACCCAGGCTGGTCTTGGTGGGCGGCGATCCTCGTCGCGCTCGCGTGCACGACCGCGATCGGCTTCGTCCAGGCGCTCGTGATCACGAAGGCCGGGGTACCGTCGTTCGTCGTCACGCTGGCGGGGCTCTTGATCTGGTCCGGAGTCGTCCTCATCCTCACGACTCAGGCCTCATCGGTCGGCACGATCAGGATTCAGGACGAGACCGCTGTCGGCATCGCCAACGACTTCCTGAGCTCCACGGCGGGGTGGGTGGTGGCAGGCCTTGTCGTGATCGGCTATGCGCTGTCCGAGCTCCAGAACGCGCGGACGCGCCGCGCGAGCGGGCTCTATGCCAAGCCGATCGTCGTCACCGTGCTGCAGACCGTCGGCCTGGCAGCCGTCACCTGCGCCGCGGTCTGGTACGTGAACAAGGACCGCGGAGTTCCGAAGGTGACGGTGATCCTGCTCGCGCTCCTCGTGTTCTGGTCCTTCATCGCCTCGCGGACGCGCTTCGGACGCCACGTGTACGCCGTCGGAGGCAGCGCAGAAGCCTCGCGGCGCGCGGGAATCGACGTCGACCGCGTGCGCATCTTGGTCTTCATGATCAGCGGCTTCATGGCCGGCGTGGGCGGGATCATGCTCGCCTCGCGCCTCCGCTCGGTGGCGACCAACAGCGGCGGCGGGAACCTGCTTCTGCTCGTCATCGCGTCGGCGGTCATCGGCGGCACGAGCCTCTTCGGGGGCGTCGGCCGGGTCGTGTCCGCCCTGCTCGGGGCGCTCGTGATCGCGTCGATCCAGAACGGAATGGACCTTCTCGGGCTGGCGTCGGGCACGAAGTTCGTCATCACGGGGCTCGTCCTGCTCGCGGCCGTCCTCGTGGACGCGTACGCAAAGCGCCGCCGCGCCGCGCGCGGAGTCGTATGAGCGGGCCGGCACGACCGCAGTAGCATGAAAGCTCGATGAGCGCGCCCGCCGTCGTTGCCGGCCGGCCGACCGTCCGGATCCGCGGCACGGAGTACCCCGTGCTCCTGCCGACGGTGCGAGATCCACGACTGCACCTGGCCACGGTGATCGTCTCGCTTCAGGTGCTCGGGCAGACGGCGTTCGGCTTCCAGCTTTCGATCGCGCAGATCCTCGTCTCCCTCCTGACGTGCGCGGTGCTCGAGGTGGCTCTCGTCGTCCGGCGCCAAAGGGTGCTCATGTGGCCGGCGAGCGCCCTCCTCACCGGCAACGGCGTCGCGTTCGTGCTGCGTGTTCCCGGGACGGAGCACGGGGACTGGTGGAGCCTGCACGGGTGGTGGATCTTCGCCGGCACCGCCGCCGTCGCGCTGCTCTCGAAGTACGTGATCGTTTTCCGTGGTCGGCACATCTTCAACCCCTCGAACTTCGGCCTCGTCCTCTGCTTCCTCTTGCTCGGGCCGGCGCGAGCCGACCCGCTGGATCTCTGGTGGGGGCCGATGTCGACGTGGATGGCGCTCGCGCTCGCGATCATCGTCGTCGGCGGACTCGCCATCCTTTCGCGCCTGCGGCTGCTGGAGATCGCGGTCTTCTTCTGGATCGCGTTCGCCGCCGGTGTCGCCGTGCTCGCGGCCAGCGGTCATGCAATGACGGCGCGCTGGCATCTCGGCCCCATCACCGGCTGGGAGTTCTGGCGCGTTCTCGTCTTCTCGCCCGAGATTCTCGTCTTCCTCTTCTTCATGATCACCGACCCGAAGACAATCCCGGCTGGGCGCAGCGGCCGTCGCCTCTACGCCGTCGGGATCGCCTTGCTCGCGACCCTCCTGATCGCGCCCCAGACGACCGAGTTCGCGACAAAGGTCGCCGTGCTGTCGGCGCTCGCGCTGGCCTGCGCCGCACGGCCTGCGGGCGAGATTCTCAGCGCCAAGGTCGGCCTCCGGCTGGCGCCCGGCCGTCGCGTACGCAGTGCGCTCGCGCTCGGGGGGGCGGCGGGCTTCCTTGGCCTGGTCGTAATCGCCGGCTTGCCCGCCAGGAGCGACACGGCGGCCGCCAGCTCGCATGCGCTTGCCGTCGGTGACCTCCCAGAGATCACGATCGTCCCGGCGGAGGACGTCTCAACCCAGATCGAGCCGGAGACGGCCCGCGCGATCGCAAGCGACCTCGTCACGAACCTCCGACTCGAAGGCGAAGCCTTGGTCCAAGGAGATCGGGAAGGGGCGACCAAGGCTGCGGCCGGCGCTCGCTTGGCTGCCCTCTGGAGGCAGATCGACTCCTCCGGCGGCGAGCGGATCGTCCCGGGTTACCGCGTCGAGCATGTGGCGCTGACCCTTGAACGCGGCGACGGGCAGGCGCCGCCCGTCGTCGTTGCCATGATTTCGGGCACGAGAGAGCTCGTGACCTACTCAGGCTCACCGCTCGCGATCAAGGAGCGCGGTGACCCGGGCCCCTTCGGGCAGACACTCGAGCTCGAGCTGCAACACGGCCGCTACCTGATCGTCGGCTCGCGCGGCGACGACCCCGCGCTTCCGGAAGCGGAGGCGGCGCCGGCCGGGGTGGGCCTCGGCGGCGTCCACCTCGCGGACGTGGCCAGTTATGTCGGGCTCGACTTCCGCCACGGGGCCTTCCGCTTCGCGACCACGCCTGACCCGGTGGCGATGATGGGCGGAGGCGTCTGCTGGCTGGACTACGACGGTGACGGCTGGCTCGACCTCTATGCCGTCAACTCCCATTCCATCGCTGTCGACGTCGCCCGCTGGAAGGAGCGCGGCGGACTTCCGCGCAACGCCCTCTACCGGAACGTCAAGGGCTCTTTCACCGACGTGAGCCGCGGCTCTGGCGCCGACCTCCAGCTCCGCGGGAACGGGTGCGTCGCCGCCGACTTCAACATGGATGGGCGGACCGACCTCTACGTCACGGCTGTTGGTTACGACGCCCTCCTCTGGAACGAGGGCGGCGGGAGGTTCGTGGAGGGCGCACGCGCTGCGGGGATCGACACCTACGGCTGGCACACGGCGGCCGCTGTGGGCGACGTCAACGCCGACGGCCGCCCAGACCTGTTCGTCGCGGGCTACACCGACGTCAACGCTCCTGTCCCCGAGGCCGCGGGCGGCTTCCCGCTCACCTATGCGGGCGTCCGCGACCGCCTGTACTTGAACCTGGGGCCCGACGCGAACGGCCGCTCGCGCTTCCGGGAGGTCGCTCAGGAGCTCGGCCTCGAAGCCAAGCGCGTGGAGCACGGGCTCGGCGCGGTGTTCACCGACGTCGACGGTGACGGTCGCGTCGATCTCTATGTCGCCAACGACCTCGATCCGAACCGGCTCTACCTGAACGTCCCGGCCGTGGCGGCCTCGGGTTCCGCCTCGAGGAGCGGGGCGCAGCCCTCGGCGTGGCCGACCGAAACGCGGGCATGGGCATCGCCGCCGCCGATGCGAGCGGCGATGGGCGACCGGATCTCTTCGTCACCAACTCGCACCGCCAGTTGCACGGCGTTTTCCGGAGCCGTGGGCCGGGTGCCGACTTTGCGGATGCCAGGCCGGATTTTGCCCAGGCGTTCGACACGACCCTCGCCGGCTGGGGCGCTTCCTGGGCTGACCTCGACCTCGACGGGCACCTCGACCTGGTCTTCGCCAACGGGGCTATCCCGGTCACGAATCTCGACGCGGATGCGGAGCCGATCAAGGTACTCGGCAGCGTTGACGGCGAGATCGCGGACGTGAGCGCCGGAGTCGGGCTCGGCGACGGCCCGTTCGTCAATGGCCGGGGCCTGGCGGCGGCGGACTACGACAACGACGGCGACCTCGACCTGGCCGTCGCGTCGATCGCCGGCGAGCTCGTTCTCCTTCGCAACTCAGGCGCCGAGGGACACTGGCTCGAGGTGCAGCTGGCCGACTTTTCGCCGGGAACGAAGGTCACGGCGATCCTCCCGAATGGGCGCCGGCTTGTCAGGGAGGTGCACGCGGGGGGCAGCTACCTGTCCTCCGAGGATCCGCGCATCCACTTCGGCCTGGGCACCGCGACCAGGGTCCGTCGGCTGGTCGTGCACTATTCTGGCGGCGGTGCGACCCGTCTCCGAGATGTCGCGGTCGATCGCCTCGTAACCATTTCAAGATGAACGACCTCGACGGCGCCGCACCCGCGTGACGGACACGATCGGCGTCGCGATGCTCGGCTACGCCTTCATGGGCAAGGCGCACTCCCGTGCATTCCGCGAGGCGTCCTACCTCGAGCCCGCGCTCCAGCCGCGCCTCGTCTCCATCTCCGGGCGGACGGCCGAGAAGGTGGAGGAGGCCCGCCGGCTCACGGCTGGGAGGAGGCGACGACGGACTGGCGCGAGCAAGTGGCCGACGAGCGCGTTCAGCTCTTCGACAACGGCGGCCCGAACGACCTCCATGCCGAGCCGACGATCGAGGCGGCGCGAAACGGCAAGCATGTCCTCTGCGAGAAGCCGCTCGGGAGGTCGGCTGAGGAAGCGCACACGATCTGGCGCGCGGCGGAGGAGGCCGGCGGTCGTGCACATGTGCGGCTTCAACTACCGCTTCGTGCCTGCCGTACGCCTGGCGCGCGAGATCGTCGAGTCCGGCGACCTCGGCGAGCTCTTCCACTTCCGCGCCCGTTACCTCCAGTCCTGGGGAGTCGACGCACCGCCGAGCTGGCGCTTCGACAAGGAAGCCGCCGGCTCCGGAGCTCTTGGAGACCTCGGCGCCCACATCGTCGATCTCGGCCGCTACCTGATCGGCGAACCGACCGCGGTGAGCGCCGTCGTCCGCACCTTCATCGAGGGACACGAGGTGGACGACAGCTTCGCAGCCACGGTGGAGTTCGAGAACGGCGTCGCCGGCACGCTCGAGGCGTCGCGTCTCGCCACCGGGCGGATCAACCAGAACACCTTCGAGATCAACGGGTCGCGCGGCTCCGTCGTCTTCGACGTCGAACGCCTGAACGAGCTCCAGGTGGCGCGCGGGCGCTGGTTCGAGCGCATCCTCGTCACGGAGCCCGACCATCCCTTCATGGGCTTCTGGTGGCCGCCCGGCCACATCGTCGGCTGGGGCGACACCTTCACGCACGAGGTGCATCACCTCCTGGCCGCGATCGCGGGGGAGGGCACCGTCGCTCCCCACGGCGCGACCTTCGAGGACGGCTACCGCTGCGCGGAGATCTGCGATGCCATCATCCGCTCGTCGGAGAGCGGCAAGCGGGAGGAGATCAGCTACCGATGAAGACCAGCCTCGGCATCTGGGCGTTCGGCGCGATGGCCACGCGCTTCGTGCCCGGCGGCTACCAGCCGCAGTGGGCGGGAGAGACGACAGTGGAGCGGGTGAAGCGGGCGGTCGACGGCCTCGGAGACCTCATCGACGGCTACGAGTTCCACTATCCGCAGGAGCTTTCCGAGGAGAACCTCGACGAGGTGCGTGCGGCACTCGGAGACCGCGACATCTACTGCATCGCGACGGGGCTCCATCTCGATCCCCGTTTCGGCCGCGGCGGCCTCACGTCACCCGACGAGGACACGCGGAAGGAAGCCCGGCGCCGCACGGTTGCGGCCGCCGACTTCGCGGGCTCGCTCGGCGCGCACTTCATCGTCTGGCCGGGGATCGAGGGCTACAACTACCCGTTCCAGACGCCGTATCCGGAGAGCTGGAAGTGGCTCGTCGAGGGAATCGGCGAGGCGGCGGAGCGCTGCCGCGAGCACGGCGTCCTCCTCTTCCTCGAGCACAAGAACTCGGAGCCGGCGATGAAGATCTTCATGCGGAACATCGGCATGACGCTGCACGTGATCCACAAGCTGCGGGCCGAGGGCATCGACAACGTCAAGGTGAACATGGACTGGCAGCACCTGATCATGAACGGCGAGAACCTGGCGGAGTACGCAGCGATGCTCGCCGCCGAGGGCCTGCTCGGCCACCAGCACGCGAACTCCGGCTGGGGAACCTTCGACGACGACAACATGGTCGGCGCGACCGCGTTCATGGAGACCCTCGAGCTCGCCGTCGAGCTTCGCCGGGCCGGGTACGGCGAGAACGGCGAGCGGCTCGGGTTCGACCTCTACCCGTACACGGAGGACCAGGTGGCCGCGGTCCGGCGCAGCGTTCTCCAGTGGAACTTCATCGACTCGGCGGCCGCCCGGATCGACGATGCCGCCCTCCGGCAGGCGCAGCAGGAGAAGGACGCCGTCCGCGCCTACGAGCTCGTCTACGCCGCGCTGGGGGCCGAGTGAAGCTCGACCAGGCGCGGGCGATGGTCGACGCCGTGGTCGCCGAGGCGTCCGGCCCGGTGTCCGTGTTCGTGGCGGACGAGCACGGCGAGGTCGTCGCCGCGGCGACGATGGACGGGGCCGCGCCCGACACGCGCCTGAACGCCCAGCGCAAGGCCTACACCGCAGCCCGAAGCGACGCGCGCTCGACCGCGGAGCTGGCCGCGAAGGTCTCCGCTGAGCCGGCCGAGCTCGCGAGCTTCGACCCGTTCTTCACCTTCTTCAAGGGCGGCGTGGCAGCCTTCGAAGGCGGAGTGCGGGTCGGCGCGATCGGGGTCAGCGGGCTGCCCGGGGAAGAGGACGACCGGATCGCGCGCGAGGCGATCGCGCGGGCGGGCCTCGACCTCGAATGACCGACCTGGTCGGCCTCGACGTCGGCACGACCGGCGTCAAGGCGTTGCGGATCTCCTCGGAGGGCGAGGTGCTCGCGCGCGCCGAGGAGCCCTACCCGCTGGCGACCCCTGAGCCCGGGTGGGCGGAGCAGGACCCTGAGGACTGGTGGCGCGCGTCCGAGGCGGCGCTCGCCGAGGTCGGAGGCGACGGCGTCGCGGGCATCGGGCTCTCCGGCCAGATGCACGGGCTCGTCGCCCTCGACGACGCCGACCGCGTCCTCCGCCCGGCCATCCTCTGGAACGACCAGCGGACCGGGGAGGAGTGCGCCGAGATCGAGGAACGCTTCGGGCTCCGCGAGCTCGTCAGGCTGACGGGGAACCGTGCTCTGCCGGGCTTCACCGCCCCGAAGCTCCTCTGGCTGCGCAAGCACGAGCCCGACGTCTACGCCCGCATCGCCCGCGTTCTCCTGCCCAAGGACTACGTCCGCCTGCGGCTGACCGGCGAGCACGCGACAGACGTCGCCGACGCGTCCGGCACGCTGCTCTTCGACGTCGCCGCCCGAGGCTGGAGCGACGAGGTCATGGACGGGCTCGAGATCCCGCGGGAGTGGGTTCCCACGGCGCTCGAGTCGCCAGCCGTCTCCGGCCAGACCTCGGACGGCGTGCCGGTCGCCGCGGGCGGCGGTGACCAGGCCGCGGGTGCGCTCGGCGTCGGGGTGGACGGGCCGGGCCCGCTCTCGGTCGTGCTCGGAACCTCTGGCGTCGTCTTCGCGGCGCTCCCCGGCTTCGCCGCCGATCCGGACGGCCGCGTGCACGCCTTCTGCCACGCCGTGCCCGGCGGCTGGCACGCGATGGGGGTGATGCTCTCCGCGGCGGGTTCGCTCGGCTGGCTGCGCGGCGTCGTCGCCCCGGGCGAACCGCCCGAGAAGGTCGTCGCCGAAGCGGAGCCGTGGCCTCCCGGCGTCGAGGGGCTGACGTTCCTCCCGTATCTCGCCGGCGAGCGTACGCCGCACGTCGACCCGAATGCCCGCGCCGCCTTCGCCGGCCTCTCGCTTCGCCACGACCGCGGCGCGCTCGTCCGCGCCGTGCTGGAAGGCGTGGCGTTCGGGCTCCGCGACTCCCTCGAGCTCCTGCGTTCACTCGGAGTCGAGCCGGCCTCGGCCCGCGTCTCCGGCGGCGGGGCGAGGAGCGACCTCTGGCTCAGGATCGTCGCCTCCGTCCTCGAGCTGCCGCTGGAGCGCACTGCGGCAGAGGAGGGCGCGGCGTACGGCGCGGCACTCCTGGGCGGAGTCGCCGCAGGCGTCTTCGCCGACGTTCACGAGGCCGTCGCCGCGACCGTGCGGGTTCAAGACACCGTCGAGCCCGAGCCCGAATGGGTTCGGCCCTACGCTGACGGCTACCGGCGCTTTCGCTCTCTGTATCCCGCTCTACGACCTCTGGAGGACGAATGATCTCTCTCGAAGGGAAGGTTGCTCTCGTCACCGGCGCGAGCCGCGGCATCGGCGCGGCGGTCGCGCACTCGCTCGCCTCGCACGGCGCTCATCTCGGCCTCGCATCGCGGAGCGGAGACGACCTCGGCATCGAAGGAGCCGTCGCCGCCCCGTGCGACGTCCGCCGCCCAGGAGACCTCCAGTCGCTGGCCGCCGCGACGGCCGAGCGCTTCGGCGGCATCGACATCCTCGTGGCCAACGCCGGGGTCGGCGCGTACGGCCCGTTCCTCGACCTGCCGCCCGACCAGCTCGAGGAGATGATCGACGTCAACGTGAAGGGCACGCTCTACGCCGTCCGCGCCGCCTTGCCGTATCTCCTGGAGAGCGACGCCGCCGACATCGTCACGCTCGCGTCCGAGGCCGGCCGGCGCGGGCTTCCCTACGAGGCCGTCTACTGCGCGTCAAAATTCGCCCAGGTCGGCTTCACGCGCGCGATGGACCATGAGCTGAGGGAGAAGGGCGTGCGCTGCACGAACGTCTGCCCCGGCGGAGTCGCCACCGATTTCGCGATGGGGCGCGGGCGCACTCCGGAGATGCCGGAGCTCGAAGGGATGATGACCTCGGAGGACGTGGCCGAAGTCGTCCTCTTCGTGCTCACGCGCCCACGGAACCACCGCATTCTCGAGACGGCCTTCAGGCCGGTGGCGGAGCCGTCATGGGGGTAGACGGTCCGGTCAAGTGGGGCTTCCTCTCCACGGCGAACATCAACGACAAGCTTCTGCCGGGCGCCGAGGCATCTCCAGACGTCGACGTGGTCGCGGTGGCGAGCCGCGACGCCGGCCGCGCGGAGGCCTACGCACGGGAGAGAGGGATCGAGCGGGCGTACGGCAGCTACGAGGAGCTGCTCGCAGACCCGGAGGTCGAGGCCGTCTACATCTCGCTGCCGAACTCCATGCACGTCGAGTGGTCGATCCGCGCGCTCGAGGCGGGCAAGCACGTGCTCTGCGAGAAGCCGCTCAGCCGCCATCCGGAGGACGTCGAGCGGGCCTTCGACGCCGCCGAGAAGGCCGGCCGCATTCTCATGGAGGCCTTCATGTACCGGCACAACCCGCAGACGAAGCGCCTCGTCGAGCTCGTCGAGGGCGGCGCCATCGGGCGCCTGCGGCTGGTCCGTGCGGCGTTCAGCTTCCCGCTCGACGATGCGTCCAACGTGCGCCTCAACGCAGAGCTCGAAGGCGGCGCGCTCATGGACGTCGGCTGCTACTGCGTCTCGGGCTCGAGGCTCCTCGCCGGCGAGCCTGAGTCGGTCTACGGGGAGCAGGTGGCCGCGACCTCCGGCGTGGACGAGCTCTTCACGGGAACGCTGCGGTTTCCGGGCGACGTCCTGGCCGAGATCGACTGCGGGCTCGTCCTGCCGGTGCGCGACGAGCTCGAGGCGATCGGGGAGGAGGGGTCGATCTTCCTGGACGACCCCTGGCACTGCCGGACGCCGGTGCTCGAAGTGCGGAGGGATGACGGCACCGAGCGAATCGAGCTCGAGCCGGTGGACTCGTACCGGCTGCAGCTCGAGAACATGAGCGCTGCTGTTCGCGGTCGCGCGGAGCCGCTGCTCGGCCGTGACGACGCGCTCGGACAAGCCCGCGCGATCGAGGCCCTCTACCGGTCGGCCGACGAGGGCCGTCCGGTCTCGCTCACGTCCTAGACTTTCGTTCATGCCGCTCGCGCCGCTGCCAGACGAGGTCGTCGAGTTCTTGAAGGAGCCGCATGCTGCAGTCATCTCGACCGTCCGCTCCGACGGGGCGCCGTATTCGGCCGCGACCTGGTACGACTGGGATGACGGCCGGATCCTCGTCAACATGGACTTCGAGCGGCTGCGTCTGAGCCACATGCGCCGCGACCCCCGCGTCGCGGTCACGGTGCTGGACATCGGGGACTGGTATCGGGCGGTCACGGTGCTCGGGACCGTCGTCGAGATTCGCGACGACATCGGCCTGGCCGACATCGACCGGCTCTCGGTCCGTTACCGGGGGACGCCGTACTGGAATCGGGAGCGTAAGCGCGTCACGGCCTTCATCGAGCCCGAGCGTTGGCACGAGCACTCGTGACCTCGAGCCGCAGCCGGGCACGCCGACGCGCTCCTCGTAGCGACCGTCGGCGCGTCACTGAGATAGTGGCGGTGCCGTGCACGTCAGCATGACCACCGCCGCGACCGGCGACGAGCCGGCCGAGAACGCAGGCATGGTCGGAGAGGAAATGTCCGGCTGGCTGCGGGGCGTCGACGGCTTCGAAGGGATGCTCATGCTCTACAAGCCGGGCACGACGGTCGGGCTCACGTTCTGGGAAGGACGCGAGGTGGCCGAACGCGCCCTCCCGCTTCGCATGCAGTTCCTCGAGCGGATCGCCTCCGTCGCAGTCGTCCAGATCGACCGCGTCGAGGCGTTCGACGTCGTTGTGGCACGACCGGTCGCGAGGCAGGACTGACCCTCCACCTAAAAGGAGTTCCTGATGGCCTATGAAGAGCTGAAGCAGCGGCAGAGCGTCATGTGGGGGAACGGGCCCTACCAGCGAGTCACCGAGACGCTCACGGACATACACGAGCGGGTGATCAGCTCCCTCGCACCCGCAGCGGGCGACCGCTGGCTCGACGTCGCCTGCGGTACGGGGGCAATTGCCGAGCGCGCGGCGGCGGCCGGCGCCGACGTGACCGGGCTCGACCTCGCGCCGGCGCTGATCGAGACCGCCCAGGAGCGTGCGGCCGAGCAAGGCCTCGACATCGAGTACATGGTCGGAGATGCCGAGAACCTGCCGTTCGAGGACGGGAGCTTCGGCAAGGTCTCCTCGACGTTCGGGATCATGTTCGCGCCGGATCACGAGGCGGTCGCCCGCGAGCTCGCGCGCGTCACGGAGCCGGGCGGGAGGCTCGTGCTCGCCAACTGGACCCCTCAGGGCGGCCTCGGGAAGATGTTCAAGGTGATGGCGCCCTACCAGCCTGCGCCTCCGCCGAGCAGCCCCTTCGACTGGGGCGACGAGCCCCGCGTACGGGAGCTTCTCGGCGACGCGTTCGACTTGGACATCGAGGAATATGTCTCGCCGCTTCGGGTGCCGTCGGCCGAGGATTACTGGGAGCTCTTCTCCACGAGCTACGGGCCGACGAAGACGCTCGCAGAGTCGCTCGGGGACCGGCGCGATGAGCTGCACCGAGACTGGATTGAGTTCTTCGAAACGAACTACTCCGAGGACGGGGAAATCGTGCACACTCGGGAATATCTGCTGATCTCAGGCGTTCGACGGTAGGTACGGATAACCGAACCATCAAAGGGAGGACTCCCGTACTGCGGTCGTCTTGAGCAATTGCGACCCTGACCGAGCAGGCATGAGCGAGAACCAGATCGAGTCGAACGGAAACCAGAGGACTTCCGCCGGCGAGCGGCTCTCAACAGGAACGCTCGCCCGGTGGGCGCGTATGTGCGCGAACCAATCCGGGCGCGTGATGCTCGTCGGCGCCCTCACCTTCTTCGCGCTCCTCGCGGCGACTGTCCTCTTCCGCGGAAGCCTCCGCGACCAGTTCGAGATCCCCGGCTCCGACACGCAGAAGGCGATTGACCTGATCGAGACGCAGTTCGCCTCCGAACAGGGTGGCGTCTTGAACCTCGTCTTCGCGGCGCCGCCGGGTGAGCAGCTCGACACCCCAGAGCGCAAGGCGGCCATCGAGGACGCTCTCGCCAAGCTGAAGACACAGGAGTTCAAAGCGACCGAGGACAAGGCCGGCATCGAAAGCGTCGGCGATCCGTTCGCAGACGGCACGATTTCCGACAACGGGCGCATCGGCTACACGGAGGCGCAGTTCGACCGGGTGATCTACGACAAGGATCGCCAGGCGGTGGTCGCGGTCGAGGACGCGGTGCGCGACACGGTCGCGCCGGCAGGGATCACCGCGGAGTTCAACGGCGACGCCGAGTTCCCGCCCATTCAGCAGGGCCCCCAAGAGCTCATCGGCATTCTCGTCGCGTTGATCCTCCTGCTCGTTCTGTTCCGCAACTTGGTGGCGACGACGATTCCGATCTTCCTCGCGGTCACGGCGGTCGTCACGGCGTTCTTCCTGCTTTTCCTCCTCGCAGGCCTGACGGCCATCAACACGATCACACCGCTCCTCGTGTCGATGATCGGCCTCGGGGTCGGAATCGACTACTCGCTCTTCATCGTCACGCGCTTCAGACAGTTCTTGCACGACGGGATGACGTCCCGACGAGGCAGCCGCTGAAGCTGGCGCGTCAGCCGGCCGCGCGGTCCTGTTCGCCGGTTCGACGGTCGCCATCTCGGTGACGGGACTCGCGTTCTTCGGGCTCGATTTCGTCACCAAGCTCGGGATCGGCTCGGCGCTCGGTGTTCTCACGACCGTGGTGATTGCCAACACGATCCTCATCGCCGGGCTCGCTCGGCTGGGTCGCCCGCGCGGAGTCATCCGCCACATGGTTCTCTTTGTCTTCACGCTCGGCATCTACGGCTGGTACTGGGCGTACAAGCTCTATAAGACCGAGAAGCAGAAGACCGGGGAGGGCCCCGGCGGCGTCCTGGGCATGCTTCTCTGGATCCTGCTCTTGCCGGTCAGCGCCTTCCTGGTTCCCCGGGCGATCAGGAAGATGTACGACCGCGCGGGCATGGAGACGGGAGTCAGCACCCTGACCGGGCTCTGGCTCTTCCCGTTCGGGATTCTCATCGTTCCGGCGATCGTCTGGTTCTGGAAGGTCCAGACCGCCCTGAACATCTACGGCGAGGCAGATCCTGAAGCACCGAAGCTTGCCTGCGGGATCGATCGGCTGAAGGTGCCGTTCGCGCGGCCGGCCGACGATTCCGAGGCGGCCCGGGCGAGAACGCCCATCGCGCGTTGGGGCCGGTTCGTGACAGCCCACGCGAAGATCGTCTTCATCGTCCTGCTCATTGCCGGCCTCGCGCTCGCGGGAACCTCGGCGCTTGTCCATCTGGGCGCGTCGGATCAGGGCACACAGCCCAAGGAGCAGACGGCCCGGCGGGCGTACGACCTGCTCGCCGAGGGCTTCGGGCCCGGTTTCAACGGCCCGATCCCGATCGTCGTCGACGTCAACGGGGACCAGCAAGCGCCGCAGCGGATCTACGAAGGCGTCCAGGGCATCGAAGGCGTCGCATCGGTGGACAAGCCGCAGTTCAACGACGCGAAGACGGTCGCGATCGTCTTCGTCAAGCCGACATCGGCTCCCCAGGACGAAGCCACGGACGCACTCGTCGATCGCCTTCGCAACGACGTCGTCCCGAAGGCGACCGCAGGTAGCGAAGCCGTGGCGTACGTCTCCGGCCAGACGGCGGCGTTCAAGGACATTGCCGACCGGATCATGGAGCGGCTGCCGATCTTCCTGCTCTACATCATCGGCGTCACGTTCGTCCTGCTCACGATGGCGTTCCGGTCGATCGTCATCTCGCTGACGGCGGCGATCACGACGATTCTCTCCGCGTTCATCGCATTCGGTGTGCTCACGCTCGTGGTGCAGGAGGGCCACCTGCTCGGCCTGACCGGGCTCGACCGAACGGGACCGATCGAGACGTTCGTGCCGCCGATCGCGTTCGCGATCCTCTTCGGGCTCTCGATGGACTACATGGTCTTCATCATGAGCCGGATCAGGGAGGAGCACGTCCACGGGCTCGACACCCGGGCGGCCGTGGAGCACGGCATCGCCGCGATCGGCCGCGTGGTCGTGGCCGCCGCATTGATCATGGCCTCCGTCTTCGCCGCCTTCATCCTGACGCCCGATCGAATCACGAAGGAGTTCGGCATCCTGCTCGCGGTCGCGATTCTCACCGACGCGCTCGTGGTGCGCATGACGCTCGTGCCTGCCTTCCTGACTCTCATGGGCGAGAAGGCGTGGTACATCCCGCGCTGGCTCGATCGATTGCTGCCGGACATCACGATCGAGCCGCCGCACGATCGCGATGTCGAGCCGCGCGTCGAGCCACGGCCCGAGCCGACCGAGGCCTAGTCCGGAAGCAACGGAACGGTGAAACCCGGGTCGCGCCCCAGAAGCACGGCCCGGGTCACCGCCGCCGTCCCGAAGCGCGCGCGGACTTCGTCCAGTGCTGAGTCGAGTGCGCTGCTCCAGCCGCGGTCGAACGGCAACGTCAGCTGGACCGCGTCCTCGTTCTCGAGGTTCGCGACGGAGATCCCGAGCAGCGTCAGGCCCTGACGCTCGATCGTCGGGCGCGCCTCTGCGAGGAGGCCCCTGGCGGTGACGAGGATGGCCTCGGTGCGCGCCGTCGCGCCGGGCATTGTGTGCGACCGGGTGGCGCGCGTGAAGTCGTCGAAGCGCAGGCGGAGGACGACCGTGCGGCCGACGCGCTTGGCCTTCCGCATGCGGAGCGTCACGCGGTCGACCAGGCCGACGAGAACCGTGTCGATCTCCTCGGGCGACCTGCGCCTGCGTCCCAATGCGCGCTGCGAGCCGATCGATCCGCGCCGGCGCCGAGCCTGCACAGGCCGTGGGTCGCGGTTGTGGGCGAGCGCGTGAAGGTGGCGCCCTGAGGCGCGGCCAAGCATTGAGACGAGGGCCGCCTCCTCCAGTTCCGCCACTTCGCCGACGGTCTCGATCCTGGCCTTGCGGAGCTTCCGTGCCGTCACCTGCCCGACTCCCCAGAGGCGTTCGACGGGAAGGGGGTGGAGGAAGTCGAGCTCCTTACCAGGCGGGACGCGGAGGAGCCCGTCCGGCTTGGCGACGCCGCTTGCGACCTTGGCGAGGAACTTGGTGCGCGCGACCCCGACGGTGACGGGGATCCCGACCCGCTCGCGGACGTCTCGGCGCAGGCGCTCGGCGATCTCGCTGGGCGTGCCCGCAATCCGGCGCATCCCGCGGACGTCGAGGAACGCCTCGTCGATGGAGAGGCCCTCGACGAGCGGGGTGGCGTCCTCGAAGACTCGGTAGAGCGCCTTGCTCGCCTCCGAATAGGCGGACATGCGCGGCGGAACGACGATCGCCTCGGGGCAGAGGCGACGCGCCCGGGCGCCGCCCATGGCCGTGCACACGCCCCGAGCCTTGGCCTCGTAGCTCGCGGCGAGCACGACACCCCCGCCGACGATCACGGGGCGGCCGCGGAGGCGAGGGTCGTCCCGCTGCTCCACCGACGCGAAGAACGCATCGGCGTCGGCATGCAGGATCGTCGCCTCGCTCCACACGAACATATGTTCGCATAAGAACAGCGAGACCCGAAACGGACAAAGGCATGAACTCGAAGGGATGTCGACTCGGCAGCGGAGACGTGGTCGTCCACTAGGACGCGCGCTACCCCGTTAGGGGGAAGCACAAGAAACCCCGTTAGGGGGAAGGACAGGAAACGGAGGCCGCCTACCGTGAGATGCGGTGGGCCGCCGCACTTCCACACGGGTCTTCTGCGCTGCCCTTCTCGCAGTGCTCGTCGCCGCATTCCTCGGCGGTAGTGCCGCTGCGGTCTCGTTCTCGATCACGCCGGGCGGGTCGGCCGTCACCGTCAACATCTCGAACGCGGGCGACAAGGCGACGGCGACGTTCAGCGGAACGGCGGGGCAGCGAGTCTCGCTCGACATCACGAACTCGACGATCGCGTCGATGAAGATCTCGCTCCTGAAGCCGAACGGGTCACAGGTCTTCACGGTCTCCGCGAC
This sequence comes from uncultured Actinomycetes bacterium, assembly GCA_963766725.1. GTDB lineage: Bacteria > Actinomycetota > Thermoleophilia > Gaiellales > Gaiellaceae > DATEOR01. The sequence continues at coordinate 39,195 of CAVYBK010000003.1, read as the reverse complement.
GAAGACCGCGAAGTACGTCGACACGAACACGCTGCCGGTGAACGGCACCTACAAGCTCGTCGTCGACCCGAACCTGGACAAGACCGGGCAAGGTCACGCTGAAGCTCTACAACGTGCCGCCGGACGCTTCGAGCTCGATGACCATCGGCGCGCCCGGGTCGACGGTCACGACGACCGTGCCCGGCCAGAACGCGAACTTCACCTTCTCGGCCGTCGCGGGGCAGCGCCTGGCGCTCAGCATGACGGGCGTGACCATCTCCTCGGGGAGCCTCACGCTCAAGAACCCCGACAACAGCGTCCTCAAGGGCCCGCAGGCGTTCGCGACGGCGCCGACCTTCATCGACCCGATCACGCTGACCCAGACCGGTGTCTACACGCTCGTGCTCGATCCGAAGAGCAAGGCCAAGGGGAGCGTGACGCTGACCGGGTACGACGTCCCCGCCGACACGTCGGCGGCACTGACTCTCGGATCGCAGGCCACCGGCACGACGACGGTTCCGGGCCAGCGCAACACCTTCACCTTCAGCGGGGCACTGAACCAGCGGATCAGCCTGAGTGTCCTCTCCTCGGACTTCAGCGGCACGATCTCGCTTCTGAAGCCCGACCTCTCCGTGCTTGCCTCGACTCCTGTCGGTCCCGCCGGCGGGTTCCTCGACACGACGGTGCTCCCGGTGGCCGGGACCTACACGTTCGTGGTCGACCCGAGTGGCGCCACCACCGGATCCATCAGCTTCACCGCGTACGACGTACCGGCTGACCCCTCTCCCGCGATCACCGCGGGCGGCCCGGCCGTGACCCTCACCACCACCGTCGCCGGGCCAGAACGCCTACGCGACATTCACCGGCACCGCGGGCCAGAAGGTCAGCGTCCTCGTTTCGAACGTCGTCAACGTCGACCCCAGCCGAGCTCGATCTCCTGAAGCCCAACGGATCCCACGCGATCCCTGCTCCCGTGACTGTGACGAGCGCCGGCGCGTGGATGCAGACCGTGACCCTGACCGTCAACGGCGTCTACAAGATCCTGCTCGACCCGCAGTTCGCGAACACCGGTAGTGCGGACGTCCAGCTCTTCATCGTGCCCGCCGACCTGAGTGGCCCGATCACGCCTGGCAATCCGCTGACGGTGACGACCACGGCTCCCGGCCAGAACGCGACCTACACCTTCACCGGGCACGATCAACACGCGCGTGAGCCTCAACCTCACGGCGGTGTCGATCGAGAACTTGAAGGTCTCGGTCCTGAAGCCCGACGGCACGAATCTCATCGTCAAGACCGTGGGCACCTCGGGCGGCTTCGGTAATCCGGTGAAGCTCCCGGTCGGCGGCACGTACAAGGTCTTCGTCGACCCGCAGAGCTCCTTCTACGGGAGCGTGACGGTCGGCCTCTACGTCGTCCCGGCCGACACGACCGGGACGCTGGTCCTCGGCACGCCGCTCACGGTCTCGACGACCGTGCCGGGCCAGAACGCGACGCGCACCTTCAACGGGACCGCGGGCCAGCGGATCAGCTTCAACTTCACCGGCGTCACGATGGCGAGCGTCAAGGTGATCGTGAAGGCGCCGGGAACGAGCCCCCCGACGGTCCTCCAGCGCACCTTCGGGACGGACGGCGACTTCGTCGACCCGGTAACGCTGCCCGCGGGCCGTACCGGCTTGTACACCGTGACGATCGACCCGCAGGACGCATCGACGGGAACGTGACGCTGACGTTCTACAACGTCCCCGCCGACGCGACCGGCTCGACGAGCTGCGCGAACACTGTCCCTGGGCAGAACTGCAAGCTCACGCCTCTACGGTCAACTCGGGGACACACACGGTCACGGTGACGACCAACGTTCCCGCGCCGGCCGGCCAGACGCAGAGCGTCTCGCTCACGGTCTACCAGGGAACGACGACCACGCCGGCGAACCAGGTCGCCTTCGGCACGGCCGGACCCGCCGGCAACGACTTCGAGGTCTTCTTCCCGGCGAACGGCACCTACACGATCGTGGTCGACCCGTTCGGCGCCGCCACGGGCACGACCTCCGTAGCGATCTCCTAGGCTCTTCCGGCCAGCCCGCCTCGTAGGCTCCCCGCGTGAGCGAGGACGAGCCGCGCGGATCTCACGAGGGCGAGCGCCTCGGCCCGGTGCCGCCCGTTCCTGCGGTCGCGACCGAGGACAGAGGCCCGCTTCGCCGGATGGTCGGGCTGGCGACGATCGACCTCACGCCGCTCCGGCGGCACCGGGAGTACCGCCTGCTCTTCGCCGGGCAAGCGCTCTCGTTCTTCGGCGCGATGCTCACGTACGTCGCGATCCCGTACCAGGTCTACCATCTCACCGGGTCGTCGCTGGCGGTCGGGCTTCTCAGCCTGGCTGCGCTCGTCCCCCTGCTCTTCACGGCGTTCATCGGCGGCGCTTTCGCCGATGCCGTAGATCGTCGGCGCATGCTCCAGCTCGCCGAGCTCGCGCTCGGGCTCGCGACGGCGATCCTCTTTCTCAACTCGCTCCTCGACGAGCCGAAGGTCTGGGTGCTCTTCGTCGTCACGCCGCTCATGGCCGCGATCGACGGCTTCCAGCGGCCGGCGCTCGACTCGATGGTGCCGCGGCTCGTCACCCGCGACGAGCTGACCGCGGCCTCGGCGCTCGATTCTCTGCGCGGGGAATTCGGCATGATCGCCGGGCCGGCCGTGGGCGGTGTCCTCATCGCCACGATCGGTCTGCCCGCGACCTACGGCATCGACATCGCCACGTATGGAGCCTCGGTGTTCGCACTCGCGCTCATGCGCGCCGTTCCGCCGCCGAAGGACGCCGTGCCGCCGAGCGTCCGCAGCATCGTCGAGGGCATGAAGTACGCGTGGAGCAGGCAGGAGCTCCTGGGGAGCTACGGCGTCGACATGGTCGCGATGTTCTTCGGGATGCCGATGGCGCTCTTCCCGGCAATCGCGACGCAGTACGGCGGGGCAGAGGTGCTCGGGCTTCTCTACGCGGCTCCATCGGTGGGCGCGCTCGTCGCGTCGCTGACGAGCGGGTGGGCGGCGCGCGTCCACCGCCACGGCATGGCGATCATCTGGGCGGCCGCGTCCTGGGGCCTCGCGATCACGGTATTCGGGCTCGTCACAAACCTCCTGGTCGCCCTCTTCTTCCTCGCACTCGCGGGCGCCGCGGACATGATCAGCGGCATCTTCCGCGGAACTCTCTGGAACCAGACGATCCCGGACCGCCTCCGGGGCCGCCTCGCGGGAATCGAGCAGGTGAGCTACTCGAGCGGACCCCTCCTCGGGAACCTCGAATCAGGCATTGTCGCGGCGCTCTTCGGCGTCCGAACCTCGGTTGTCTCGGGCGGCGTCCTCTGCGTCGCCGGGGTGGGCATCTTCGCGCTGCTTCTGCCTGCGTTCAGGCACTACGACGCCCGGAGGACGACGACGGACAATCCCCCCTAGGGCGTGGTTCGCCCCACGTGCGCGCGCGTGACGGCGCTCGGACTCGCGCAGCCGAGGAGGCGCAGGGCGAGCTCGACCTCCGCGCGCAGGAGCTCCAGCACCCGGCGGACGCCGTCCTCTCCGTCGACGGCGAGCCCCCAGAGGGCGGGCCTGCCGACCAGCACCGCCTGGGCGCCGAGGGCGAGCGCCGTGACGACGTCCGTCCCCCGGCGCACTCCCCCGTCCATGAGGACGAGGCAGCGCCCCGCGACAGCCTCCACGACCTCCGGAAGAGCATCGAGGCTCGCTTGCGCGCCGTCGAGCTGGCGGCCGCCGTGATTCGACACGACGACGCCGTCGACGCCGTGCTCGCAGGCGAGTTGCGCGTCCTCTTCTGTGAGGATCCCCTTCACGAGGAGCGGGAGGGTCGAGACCGAGCGCAGCCATTCCAGGTCGCGCCAGGTCACCGACGGATCGACGACCTCGCTCAGCGTGGCGTGGAAGTCCCCGCGTCCGAGGTGGTCCGAGAGGTTGGGGAGGGGGAGGTCTGTGGGAATCTCGAACGCGGCGCGGATGTCGCGCTCCCGTCGTCCTGCCGCGGGGAGATCGACGGTGAGGACGATCGCCTCGAAGCCGGCATCCGCGGCCGCTTCGACGAGCGACTCGGTGAAGCCGCGGTCGCGTGACCAGTAGAGCTGGAACCACTGCCGCCCCCCGGGCGCCGCTTCGGCGAGCTGCGCTGCGGACGCGCCTCCGAGAGTCGAGAGGCACATGACCGTTCCGGCCTCCGCTGCGCCTCTCGCCATGGCGAGGTCGCCGTCCGGGTGGGCGAGGTACTGGAAGGCCGTCGGCGCGACGAGGATGGGCATCGAGATCTCACCACCGAGGACGGTCGTCGTCGTGGTGACCGAGGTCACGTCGACGAGCATGCGCGGCCGCAGGTGCCAGCGCCCGAATGCCGCGAGGTTCTCGGCGAGCGTGCGCTCGTCGCCCGCGCCGCCCACGAAGTAGCCCCACGGGCCGGCCTCGACCTTGGCCTCGGCGAGGCGCTCGAAGTCCCACGTGTTCAGCGGCTCGGACACGCCGCCGATCCTAAAGCCGGATGCGACTAGACGGGGTGCGTCTCGAGCGCTGCCGGAGCGAGGCGCAGGAACGCGGCGACGACGTCGGGGTCGAACTGCGACCCGGCGCCGCCTTCGAGCTCCTTGCAGGCGTCCTCGAAGGGCATCGCGCGGCGGTACGGCCGGTCGGTCGTCATCGCGTGGAAGGCGTCGCAGACGAAGATCACGCGCGACTCGATGGGGATGTCCCTTCCGCCGAGGGCATCTGGATAGCCCTTGCCGTCCCAGCGCTCGTGGCAGTGGCGCACGATGGGGCGGACGGCCTCCAGGCGCGCGATCGGCGCGAGGATCCGCTCGCCGAGCTCGGGGTGCGTCTCCATGACCGCTCGCTCCTGCTTCGTCAGCGGGCCGGGCTTCAGGAGGATCGTCGAGGGGATGCCGATCTTGCCGATGTCATGGAAGAGCGCGCCGAGCTCGAGGCGCTTCAGCGCGACGGAGTCGAGGCCGAGCTCGCGGCCGACGTCGAGGGCCATGTCGGTGATCCAGCGGGCATGGGACGACGTGTACTCGTCGTTCGCCTCGAGAGCGTTCGCGAGGGCCTCGACGGTGGTGAAGAAGGTCTCCTCGAGGTTGTCGAATGCGCCCGCGTTCTGGATCGCGAGCTTCGCCTGGTGGGCGATGCCGGCGAAGAGGCGCATCGTCCGAGGCGTGAAGCTCTGCGTGTCCATGGCGACGATGCAGCCGACCCGGGCGCCCTCGAAGTGGAGGGGCGCGACGGCATAGACCGCGCCGGGCTCGGGGACGCCGTCGATGGCTGAGAGCTGATCCGGCCCCATCGTGAACGGCTCGGAGGCGGAGAGGAACGTGCTCGAGAGCGAGTGCGGATAGCTCAGCGCCTCGGTTTGCGCGCGCAGCTCGTCGCTGTATCCCGAGAACGCGCGGGGGGTGAGGTCGCCGCCCGCCACGTCCTCCATCCAGACCGAGACCCGCGGCGACCCGAGGGAATGCGCGGTGAGGTCGACGATCCGGTCGAGGACGTCGTCCATGCCCTCCACGGTCGCAACCTCGCGGCTGAAGTCGAGGAGGGCGTTGGCGATCCAGAGCGATTCCTTGGCGAGCTCGGCCTCCTTGCGCTCGGCCTCGTAGAGGCGCGCGTTCTCGAGCGCGACCGAGGCGTGGCCGGCGAGCACTTCGAGGAGCCGGACGTCGTCCTCGTCGAACTGGCTCACGCCGAGCTTGGAGATGACGACCGCGCCGCTCACGCGCGAGCCGTACTTCAGCGGGACGGCGACGACGGACTCGTCGATGTCCTCCGTGTTGGGGATCGTGACCGCGAACTCGCAGTCCATCGCGTTGGCGAGCAGGAGCGAGCGGCCGGTCTCGGCCACCCAGCCCGTGAAGCCCTCGCCGAACTTGCAGGTCAGGTCCTCGGCGCTCTCCTCCGTGTACTGGCCGAGGGTGCCCTTGAAGGCGATCGGGAAGAGGGTGTCCCCGTCGGCGATGTACACGCGGCAGTTGTGGTAGTCGATGAGGCCGCGGAGCTCGTTCACGATCACGGAGCCGATCTCACGCACGTCGTTCAGGCGGTTGAGGCGGCCCGCGAGGCTCTGCAGCATCTTCAGGTGGGCGATCGAGCGGACGTCCTCGCGCCCGTTCACGCCGGGGCGCTCGGTGGCCGTGTCGTCGAAGAAAACGCTCTGGTTCTTGCCGCGCGCCTTCGCGGCCATCATGGCGGACTCCGCGCAGGCGACGAGCTCGCGAGGGTTCATCGCGTGCTCGGGGCCCTGGGCGATGCCGATCGAGAGCGTGAGCCGGCCCGCCTGCTCGAACTCCTCCGTGAGCATCCGCTCGGTCAGGCGCGCTGCGAGCCCCATCGCGTCGCCCGCGTCGCAGGAAGCCATGATGACGCCGAACTCCTCGCCGCCCAGCCGGCAGACGACGTCGGAGCCGCGCACGGTCTGGCGGAGGATGTCCGCGAGCGCGACGAGCACCTGGTCGCCCGTGCCGTGGCCGTAGATGTCGTTGACGCGCTTGAAGTCGTCGATGTCGAGCATGAGCACGGCGATCGAGTCGTGCGCGCGGCTGACGCGGTTCAGCTCGGCGCGCAAGCGGTCGTGGAAGTAGCGGTGGTTGTAGAGGCCCGTCAGGGAGTCGGTCTGCGCCTCGAGCTCGAGGCCGGCGCGAACCTGCGCGTTGTCGAGCGCGAGCGCGGCCGCGTCGCCGAAGCGCTGGGCCAGCTCGAACTCCTCTTCGGTGAAGACCGCGTCGTCGCCGAGGCGGTAGACGTTGAGCGTCCCCTTGACCGTGCCGCGCGCGACGAGCGGGACGGAGATGAGCGCCTCGGGCTCGTCCGGGGGAGTGCCGGGCACGACCTTCACGCGCGGGTCGAGATGCGCGTGGTTGACGAGCTGCGCCTCGCGGTTCTCGACGACCCACCCCGTGATCCCTTCGCCGTAGATCGGCTGGTCGCCCATGATCTCGTCCGCCCACTTGTCTCTCGACATGAGGGGGATGAGGACGCGCCGGGCCTCGTCTGCCTGGTAGATCGTGAACGCGTCGAAGGGGATGAGATCGCCCAGCGTGTCCGCGATTCGCTCGAGGACTGCGTCCAGCTGCTGCTCGGAGAGAACGTCGTGGAAGACCTCCGCGAGACGGCGGTAGGAATCGACGAGCGTGTCGACCCGGGTCAGGGCAGGGGGGGTTGGAGGCGTCATGGACGCGTCGTCTCGAGCGACGTGTTCTCGCAGTACTCCCATTGGCCGCGGCATCCTTCCCGAAAAGCTGCCTAAACCTCAATTCTTGCGACTTTCCGGGCCGCTCCCCTCCCTGGAAAGGGGGATATAGGCTCAGTTGCTCTCGCCGTCCCGTTGGAGGATGATCGGGGCGCCTGAGTCGAAGAAGGAGGTCTGCGGTGCCCCCCCATTGGTTCCGGCCACTCAACCCCGATCCTCATCCCATGAAGCCTGGCGAGAAGGTCGTCACGAAGTTCAAGAGCAAGCACGGAAACCGCAAGTTCGCGGTCACTGTGTGCGACGAGCAGCCGGATCCCGAGGCGATCCTCTGCTCGAAGACGACGATCTCGACCGGGACGACGACTAGCTGACCGCGAGCAGCGCCTCGGCCGCGCGGACGTAGCGCTCGGCGCCCGCCGGCGGAAGAACTCGAGCGCGAGCTCGAGCTGGCTCTCGGCCTCCTCGCGCCGACCCGCGCCAACGAGCAGCTCGGCGGCGCGCAGGCGTGTCTTCGCCGCGTCGGCGTGCGCGTCCGATCTCGGTCGTAGATGCTCGGCGGCCCGAACGGCATCGCCGCCCGCGAGAGGCTTGCGGCGGCGCTGAGCCACCGCGTCCGCAGGCGTACACGCAGAGCTTGCCTGCGCGAGCTCGGTGCCTCGCCCGAGCCCTTCCAGCACATGTGCGACCTCGGCGAGCCAGGGGCCCGCCGCAGATGTTGGGCTCTCCCGCCAGCGTGCGAGGAGCTCGTCGACCGGCGTCGGTCGCCTCCGCGTGCTGGCCGGCTTCGTGCAAGACCTGCGCGCGCGTGGCGAGAGCGGGGAACGCCACCTGAGGGTCGCCCTGGGCCCGTGCGAACTCGAGCAGTCTGCGCCGAGTCCTCGAGCGCAGCCTCGCGACGTTCCCCTTGGCGAGCCTCACGCGGGCTCGGAAGATGTAGGCGTCGATCGCCATCAACGTCGGAGTGGTCGAGGACGTCTCGTCGAGCATGCGCTCGGCGCGGGAGAGCAAGCTCGTCCCACTCACCGATCCAGTAGAGCCGGTCGAGCTGCTGCGTCTCGACCCACGCCATCGCAACGACATGTCCGTGTCGGCGCGCCGCCTCGAGGGACCGCGTCCATCGAGCGCGAAGCCGCGCTCGAGGTCGCCGAGCTCCACGAGAGTCGAGACGAGGTTGTTCAGCGCCCGCATCAACTCGAACGAGAGTGGTGGAGCGATTTCGACCGCCCGCTCGAGATCCTCGACGCCGCCGAAGTCACCGTTCAGCGTCCGCGCGACGCCCCGCGTGTTCAGCGTGTGTGCCTGGAGATCCTCGAGCTCCAGCCTCGTGGCGAGCGCGAGGGCCTCGTCGGCAAGGCGAATGGCCTGATCCGTTTCGTCGGAGATCATGTGGAAGCGAGCCCGATTCGCGAGGACGCCGGCTTTGACCGGCGACGGAGGGGCGTCCTCGACGAGTGAGACGGCCAAGTCGAGGTTTCGCGCTCGCTTCCGGGCTATTCCCTTCGATGAAATGAAGGAAGTCCGCCAGAGAGACCAGGGCCAGGCGCTGCCTGCTCCCTTTCGCCCGCGTCGAGGAATGCGTCGGCCGCCTCGTGCAAGGCGTCCTTTCCGCCGCCCTCGGCGTGGAAGAGAGCCCGTCCGTAGGCGAGGAGGACGCGTGGCCTGTCGGCGTCTCTCTCCGTGCCACAGCTCGAGTGCCTGCTCGTAGAAGCGGGCGGCGGCGGCGAAAGCGTTCAAGGCGGACGACGCGGTCGCCCGCGTCGACGAAGCGCGCGTGCGCGCACGCGCGGCAAGCTCGGGATCCTCGCGCGCCTCGATGCGCCGATCGAGATCGAGCGCGCTCAGGTAGTGGTGCGCGACCATGTCTGCGAGGTCCTCGGGCCGGTCGCCGGCGAGCGACTCGACCCATCCGGCCGCGCAGCCGGTGCATGTCCGCCCGCCGTGTGCGCGGAATCTGGCCGTAGGCGACGTCGCGAACGAGCACGTGGCGAAAGACGTAGGCGGTCTCGCCGGCAACCGAGGAGCGGCGCTCTCGGCGCACGAACTCCTTGCGCTCGAGCGCGTGCAACCGCACTGCTCGACTCTCGCTGCGATCGAGATCGAGCGCAGCTCGCCGAGCGCGCCGGGCCAGAAGACCTTGCCGACGATCGCAGCGGCCTGGACAGTGCCTTCTCGTCGGGCGGGAGCGTGTCGAGCCGCGCGGCGATGATCCCCTGGACGGACTCCGGGAAGCGGCAGCTCCTCCTCGGCCTGGGCGAGCATGCGCACGAACTCCTCCGCATAGAGCGGATTGCCGCCGGCGCGAGTCAGAGAGCTCTGCTGCGGCCCTCCGCGCCGAGAGCCGTCCGTTCGCCAGAAGGGACGAGAGGAGCACGACCGGTCTCCGCCTCGCGAGAGCGGCGCGAGCGAGATCGTCGTCGCGTTGCGCTTGCCGCCGCCCCACCCGGGCGTGCGGTCGAGAAGCTCGGGTCGAGCCGTACAGACCAGCACGAGCGGAACGTCGCTCGTCCATTCCGCCATGTAGTCGACGAAGTCGAGCAGGTCGTCGTCGGCCCAGTGGAGATCCTCGAAGACGAGGACGAGCGGCGTTCGACTCGGCGATCGCCTCGAAGAAGCGCCGCCAGGCCGCGAACGCCTCGCTCCGGCCTGTCGCCGCCCGGCTCGCTTCCCCCGCCCAGCCCCGCGAGCGGCCGCAGGTGACCTTCCACCCAGCGAGCCTCCCGACCTCGTCGGGGATCACCCCATCGACCGCCGCGCGGAGCTTTGCTTCGGCCGCCTGCGCGTCGTCGCTCTCCAGCACTCCTGCGTGGGACTTCGTCACCTCGCCGAGCGCCCAGAATGCGACTCCCTCGCCGTAGGGAAGCGAGCGACCCTGGCGCCAGGCAACGAGGACGCTCGGGTCCGTGTGCAGCGCCTCGTAGAGCTCCCAGACCAGTCGGCTCTTGCCGATCCCGGGGACGCCGACGAGTGTGACGAGCTGCGGGGCGCGGGCGCGCTGCGCGCGCGGCGACCGCATCGCGGAGCGTTGCGAGCTCGTCGTCTCTCGTCCGACGAGCGAGGCGCCGCCGCGGAACGCGATGTCCACGCCGAGGCGCGCGATGCGGCGTCACGGCCTCCCACGCCCTGCACGGGCTCCGCCTTTCCCTTGGCCTGACGACCGGATCGGCCTCGCGATACTCGACGAGTGCTCGCTCGCCCGGCGCGTCGCGTCGTCGACGAGGATCCCGTCCGACCGGCGCGGCCGACTGCAGGCGCGAGGCGGTATTGAGCACGTCTCCCGCCGCGATGCCTTCGCCCTGCTCGGGGCGGGCGTCGAGGCGGACGAGCGCCTCGCCCGTGGTGACGGCGACGCGAACGTGCAGCTCGAGGCTCGGGTCGTCCGCGTTCATGTCCGCAATCGCGTCGCGGACTGCGAGCGCGGCGAGCATGGCGCGCGCCGGGTCGTCCTCGTGGGCGAGGGCGCGCCGAAGACCGCGACGACCGCGTCGCCGATGAACTTCTCGACCGTTCCGCCGTAGTTCTCGGATCTCCTTCCGCACGCGGGCGTAGTAGGGAGTCTGCAGCCCGCCGACGTCCTCGGGGTCGAGCAGCTCTGCGCGGCTCGTGAAGCCGACGAGGTCGACGAAGACGACCGTGACGACCTTCCGCTCCTCGGCGCTCGGAAGGGGCTCGTCCACCCCGAGGGCCGCTCCGCAGGAGGTGCAGAAGGCGAGCTCGGGCGAGACCACGGTGCCACAGGAGGGACACGACCGCCCCAGCGCGCTGCCGCAGTTCCCGCAGAAGAGCGCGCCCGCGGGGTTGGCGAAGCCGCAGGCCGCGCACGAGGAAGCAGACATGGCCTGGCTAGTCTAGGCTCGTCGGGAAATGGAGCAAGGGCGCCGGCCTGGCCTTCTGGAAGCGATAGGGGTCTGGTCGCTCTTCGCACTCGTCGCGCTGGCCATCCTCGTGACGTACTCGCGTCTTCCGCCCGAGTCGCTCTACCACACGAGCGGCGAGGGGCTCGAAGCCGGCGCCTCGCGCGCGCTCGTCTTTGCCGGGCTTCCCGGTCGCGCTCGTGGCGATTCCGCTCGCATGGATCGCCGTCGCGCGCATCCGCACGAGGCTCTCGGTCGCGGCGGGAGCCCTCGCCACGATCCTCTGTGCCACCGTGGGGTTCCCGGGCGTGATCGACCAGGGCGACCTCGACGCGAGGCCGGTGAACGCGCTCGCGGGAATCGGAGCGCTCGTCGCTCTCGGGCTGACTGTGTGGGCCCTCCGGCGCGGCGGCCGCGGCGACTCGCAGCCCTTGAACCGCTGGGATTACGCGAGGGTCGTTCTCGCCGCCGTGCTCGTCCTCGCCGCGCTGCCCTGGATCTGGGCCGAGCTCGGCTTCTACGTCGACGACACGCCGGTGATCGGCGACCCGTTCATCGCCAAGGTGGTCACGCCGTCGCTGGGCGGCGAGCCGTCGCTCCACGCCGTCCACCTGGGACACCACCACGGGCTCGACGGGATCCTCCTCGCCGTCGCGGCGCTCCTGCTCTCCCGCGTCCCGTCCCGCATGCCGCGGAAAGCCGAGGGGACCGGGCTTGCGGTCTACGTCGCGCTCCTCCTCACGTACGGGCTGGCGAATGCGCTCCAGGACGGGTGGAACGAGCAGCTCGTCAAGCGCGGCACGTTCGACGCCAAGCTTCCGAGCGTCATCCGGCCGGATCTGAGCCCGGCCTGGCTGGGCATCGTGCTCGGAGCCGTGGCCATCTACTTCGTCCTCTTCCGCGTAGGTAGAGTGAACCGACCCGAAGGAGTGATTCGATGACAAGACGCGCGTTGCCGCTCGTGCTCGTCCTCGCGGCTCTCGTTCTCGCCCTTTCTGCTTGCGGCGGCGGAAGCAGCTCCTCCTCGACCACTCCGGCCACGACTGGTGGCGGCGGTGGAGGGGGCGGCTCCACGGTTCAAGATCTCGGCCGACCCGAGCGGAGCCCTGAAGTACGAACAGACCGACGTGTCCGCGACCGCGGGCTCGATCACGATCGACTTCACGAACATGTCCTCGCTTCCGCACGACGTCACGATCGAAGGAAACGGCGCGAGCGGTGCAACAGACCAGATCACGGACTCGACGACGAGCACGACCGTCGATCTCGACCCAGGGACCTACACGTTCTTCTGCTCGGTGGACGGGCATCGCGCAGCCGGGATGGAGGGCACGCTCACCGTCAACTAGCAAGTAACAGACTGTTACTTGGCTTCCGTTCTGATCGACCTCCAGCACCTCGGGCGCTCGCGGGTGATCGCGTCCTACCTCCTCGCCGGTGACGAGCCGGCGCTGGTCGATTGCGGCCCCACGACGTGCCTGGGCGCGCTCGAGGAAGGCCTCGCCGGGCAGGGACTCGCGGTCGAGGACCTCCGCCACCTCGTCCTGACGCACATCCACCTCGACCACGCCGGCGCGGCCGGCGCTCTCGTCCGCCGGAACCCGGAGCTCCAGGTTCACGTCAGCGAGGTCGGTGCGCCGCACCTCGTCGACCCGTCCCGCCTGGAGGCGAGCGTGCGACGGCTCTACGCGGACGACTTCGACCGGCTCTGGGGCGAGCTCGTGCCTGTGCCGGAGGAAAACGTCCACGTCGTGGGCGGCGATGTGCTCGGGCTCGAGGCGTGGCCGACTCCCGGGCACGCCTCGCACCACGTTTCCTACCTTTCGGAGGACGGGACGTGCTACTCGGGCGACGTCACCGGCGTCGTCATCGCTCCCTCGACCCTGATCGCGCCTGTCTGCCCGCCGCCCGACGTCGACCTCGAGGCCTGGGAGCGCTCGCTCGATTCGATCGCCGAACGGAAGCCCGAGCGCCTCTGTCTCCCGCACTTCGGAGTCGTGGAGGAGCCGGCCGGGCACATCGCGCGCACCCGCGAGCGGCTGCGGACCTGGGCCGGGCGGGTCCGCGACGGGGCGAGCGAGGAGGAGTTCGTTCGTGCGGCCGAGCAGGAGCTGGAAACGGCGACCGATCCCGAGACCGCCGCGGCCTACACGCAGGCGGGGCCGCTCTGGCAGTCCCACGCGGGACTCGTTCGCTACTTCGCCAAGAAGGGGGAAGCGGCGGCCGGACGAGCCGCTACCCTCTGACGCGGATGCGCCGCTCAGTCCTAGGGGTTCTTCGTCGGCATGCTCGTGGTCGTCTTCCCGGCCGCGGCCGGCGCTGCCGTGCACACGCAGCTCGTCGGGAACTTCGACACGCCGATCCAGGTGTTCGCCCCCCGGAGCGTGCCCGGCTCGACGCTGTACGTCGTCCAGAAGGGCGGCAAGATCATCCGCCGCCGGAGCGGAGGGCACCGGAACGTCGTCCTCGACATCCACGGCCGCGTTTCGAGCGGCGGCGAACAGGGCCTGCTGTCGGCCGTCATCGCGGACCGGAAGCTGTTCGTCTACTACACGAACAGAGGCGGGGACAGCCGCGTCGTCCGCTACAGGCTGAACAGCGGCCTGGGCCACGTACAGCCCGGCTCGAGGACAACGATCTTGCGGCAGCACCAGCCGTTCAGCAACCACAACGGGGGCACGCTCCAGTTCCGCGGCGGCCATCTCTACCTCAGCCTCGGCGACGGCGGCGGCGGTTGCGACACGGCGAAGAGCGCCCAGAACCTCAATACGAAGCTCGGCAAGCTTCTCCGCCACGACTCCAACGGCTGGAAGATCGTCGGCTACGGACTGCGCAACCCATGGCGCTGGTCGTTCGACCGCATGACCGGCGACATCTACATCGGCGACGTCGGCGAGTCGAGTCGCGAAGAGGTCGATTTCCTGGATGCCTCGAGGGCCCGCGGCACTCCGGAGAACTACGGCTGGAACCACTACGAGGGCAACCTCAGCGGCACGTGCGGCTCGGAGGACGAGGGCATCAAGGGCCCCGGCAAACTGATTTTCCCGAAGTACGCGTACGGCCGCGGCGTCGGGTCGACGGTCATCGGCGGCTTTGTCTACCGCGGCTCGCACATGCCGGCGCAGCGCGGCCGTTACTTCTTCGGCGACGAGGGCAGCAGCTGGATCAAGACCGCCGACGCGCGGACGCTGAAGAACCGCCACACCCTCGGCTTCACGGTGTCGGGCCTCTACTCGTTCGGCGAGAACTCGAAGGGCGAGCTCTACGTGATCTCAGGCGCCGGGCCCGTCTACAAGCTCGTCGACAACTAGTCTCCCGCACCATGAGGGTGCAGTTTGTCGATTGCCGGTGGCAACTCGGCCATCCCGAAGTAGGGCGTGAGCTCTATCTGGCCGGCCACATTCCCGGCGCGTCCTTTCTGGACGTCGAGACGGAGCTTTCGGCGCCTCCCGGAGGTGCCGACGGAGGGCGGCACCCCCTTCCTGCTCCGGAGGACTTCGCCCGCGCGGCCGGAGCGGCCGGGATCGGAAACGACTCGCTCGTCGTCGCCTACGACCAGGGAATGAACGGCGGCGCCGCGCGGCTCTGGTGGCTCCTCCGCCATTTCGGGCACGACGACGTCGCCGTCCTTCGCGGAGGATTGGACGACTGGCTCGGGCCGCTCCGTACCGGTGAGGAGCACATCGAGGCGGCCGACTTCCGTCTGCAACCGCGCGATGACGACGTCGTGTCGGCCGAGGAGATCGAGGAGCGCCTCGGGAAGCCGGGCTTCGTCCTCGTGGACGCACGTGCGGCGGAGCGCTATCGCGGCGAGGTCGAGCCGATCGACCCGGTCGCCGGCCATATCCCGGGCGCCGTCAACATGCCGTACACCGCCGAGCCGTCCGCGGTCGACCCTGATGCCGAGGTCGCCGTGTACTGCGGCTCCGGAATCACGGCCGCCGTGACCGTTCTCGCCCTCGAGCGCGCCGGCGTCGAGGCCAAGCTCTATCCCGGCTCGTGGAGCGAGTGGTCGAGCCGCGGACTGGCGGTCGAGCGTGGCTGAGTTCACGATCAGGCCCGCGCGGGCCGAGGATGCAGAAGCCGTTTTCGAGCTCTACGCCGACTGGCAGAGGTCGAACTACGGCCAGGTCGAGATCGGACGCGAGATGTACGACACCATCCTGGCCTCGGCCGACGGCTCGTTCGTCGCCGAGGTGGATGGCCGCATCGTCGGCGAGGCGGATGCGAGCGGCGGCTGGATCGACGTCGGCGTCGAGCCCTCGGTGCGACGACGCGGGATCGGCACCGCTCTCCTGCAGGCGGCGGAAGGCACCGCGACCGCCAAGCCGACGCTGCTGATGGCACTCCAGAGCGACGCGCCCGGCGCCGCGTTTGCACAGGCGAACGGCTACGAGAAGGCCTGGGAGGTCTGGCTCATGGGCATCGACCTCCCCGAGGCGATCCCGGAGCCGGAGTGGCCGGAGGGAGTGTCAGTGCGGACGTACGGCGGGGAGGAAGCCGAGGCGAGGGAGATCAAGGAGCTCCTCGACCTCGCCTATGCGGAGGAGTTTCATCACCAACCGGCCACGTTCGAGAGCTGGAGCCGGTTCATGTTCGAGGATCCGATGTTCGATGCGACGGTGTGGTTCCTCGCGGTCGCAGACGGCAAGATCGTGGGCGCCGCGCTGAACTGGGACGAGGGCTACATCAAGGATCTCGTCGTCCACCCGGACTGGCGCGGGCGCGGGCTCGGGAAGGCGCTCGTCTACCAGACCTTCGGCGAGTTCAAGCGCCGCGAGCTACCACGCGTGACGCTCAAGACGGACTCCAACAACCCGACCGACGCGTGGCGGCTCTACGAGCGGGCTGGGATGCGCAAAGAGCGGACCTACGAGATCTTCCAGAAGGGCTCGGCGGCTTAGCCTTCGGGGACGGGCGCGGACGAATCCGTCTGCCAGAGACCAAAGGAGTTGCCCTCGGGGTCCTTGCACTGCGAGAACCAGCCCATGCTCGGCACCGGCATCTTGTCCTCTGCCTCGCCTCCGGAGTCGCGCACCTTGGCCACGTGGGCGTCGATGTCGTCGACGTCGTAGTAGACCAGCAGGCCGCGCTTCTCGGCCGGGTAGACCGCGGCGCCCTCGTTGTCGGCGGTGCGCGCCATCCGGTAGTCCATCTCGGGCATCGGCGAGTCGAACTGCCAGCCGAAGAGCCCTTCGAGGAAGCCCTGCAGCCGGTCGGCGTCCCCTGCCGGCCACTCCACGTGTGTCACCCGCGGCATGCCTGCTCCTTTCCTACGCAGTGATCTCGGTAACTCCGACGAAGCTATCTGCTTCGGGGTTAGCCCGCCAGGCTTCGTAGACGGCGAGCGCGACGGCCAGGTCCTGCACGGCCAGGCCCGGTCGAGTCGAAGAGCGTGATCTCGTGCTCGTCGCGGCGCCCCTCCTCATCGCCGGCGAGGACGCGGCCGAGCTCGGCCACGTCTTCCCGCTTCAGCCCGTGGTCGAGGGCACGCGCGATCTCGCCGTTGTGGCTCGCCTGCTCCCACTCGTCGCAGACGACGCGGGCGCGCAGCAGCTCGTCGACGGCGATCTCCGCCTTGCCCGGCCCGTCGGCGCCCATGAGGCTGACGTGCTGGCCGGCGTGGAGGGAACCGGTGTCGAAGAGGAGCTCGAATCCGGGCGTGACCGTGGCGACGATGTCCGCCGAGAGGGCCTCCGCCGCGTCCGTGGCGACCTCCGCGCCTTCGCCCAGCTCCTCCGCGGCCGCCTCGGCCGCCTCGCGGCGTGCATCCCAGAGCGAGACCTCACGTCCGCGGGCGAGGAAGGTCTGCGCGACCGCGCGCCCGTTCACGCCCGTGCCCACGACGGTGGCCGGCGCAACGGTCGGCCGCGCCAGCGTCTCGGCGGCGAGCACCGCCGCGGCGCCCGTCCGCAGCGCGGTGACCGCGCCCGCGTCGAGGAGCGCGCGCAGCTCCCCCGTGGTCGCATCCGAGAGAAGGACGACACCGGAGACCGTGGGCAGGCCGCGTTCGGGGTTCCGGGGGAAAGACGTGACCCACTTCAGCACCGTGTGGCCCGCTCCCAGGGCGGGCATGGCGCGGAAATCACCGTCCGGCGGCGCGGGCACGTAGACCTTCGAGGGCATGAACCAGTTCCCCTGGACGTGCTCGACGAAGGCGGCGCGGACGGCCTCGAGCGCCTCGTCGGGGGCGACAGCCGCGCGCACGTGCTCGCCGGAGAAGAACGGTACGCTCACGGCGCGAGACTATGGCAGCCCCCGTGACGATCTGCGACGTCGGCCCGCGCGACGGGCTCCAGAACGAGGCCGAGACGCTCGCTCCGGAGGTGCGCGCGGAGCTCGTGAACCGGCTTGCGGCCACGGGTCTAGGCAGCATCGAGGCGGTCAGCTTCGTCCGGGCCGAGAGTGTGCCGCAGATGGGCGGCGCGGAGGAGGTCGTCGCCGGGATCGAGCGTCAGGACGGCGTGACGTACTCCGGGCTCGTCCTCAACGAGAAGGGCTACGAGCGGCTGGCTGCGTGCGGCCTTGACGCCGTCCACTTCACGCTCGCTGCGACGGACGAGTTCAACCGGCGCAACGCGAACCGCACCGTCGACGAGTCCGTCGCGGAGCTGGAGCGGATCGACACGGAGCTCCCCGTCAGCGTCTCGATCAGCGTCTCGTTCGGCTGTCCCTTCGAGGGGAAGGTGGAGGCGGACACGGTGATCGCGCTCGGCGAGCGTTGCGTCGCCGCGGGCGCAGGGGAGATCGTCTTCGCGGACACGATCGGAGTCGGCGTGCCGCGGCAGGCGCGCGACCTGGTGGAGCGGGGGAAGGGGCTGGGCGTCCCCGTGGGCGTTCATCTGCACAACACCCGCAACACGGGCTTCGCCAACGCGTATGCGGCCCTGGAAGCCGGCGCGGAGGTCTTCGAGTCGTCGGTGGGCGGGCTCGGCGGCTGCCCGTTCGCGCCGCGCGCCACGGGCAACATCGCCACCGAGGATCTGGTCTTCCTCCTCCACGGAGAGGGCGTAGAGACGGGGATCGACCTCGACGCGCTGATCGGCGTCTCGGAGTGGCTCGAGGGAGTGCTCGGCCGCGCCCTCCCGGGCCAGGTCTACCGCGCCGGTGCATCGGCGGATTAGCCTCCCGCGCCTCGCGGCGTGGGGGGCGGTGGTGGGCGCGTGCGCCTACCTCCTCGTCGAGCTCGTCCCCGACGTCCGTTCGAAGCCGCTCTTCGAGGACGAGGCTGTTTCCGGGCTCATCTCCGCGCGGCCTTTCGGGGAGATGATCGCCACGACGATGTGGGACCGGGGCGGCGCGCCGCTCCACTTCGTCCTCGTCCACCTCGCCTTCCTCTTCGACTCCTCGCCGGAGGCCCTGCGCTGGATCTCCGTCGTCTTCGCCGTCGCGGCGGTCGTCCTCTGCTACGACCTGGGCCGGCGCCTGGACGGCCGTGTCGCCGGAGTCGCCGCGGCCGTCGTGGCCGCGGCCTCGGGGATGCTCGCCGTGTACGGGAGCTTCGGGCGCATGTATGCGCTCTTCGCCTTCGCGGCGGCTCTCGCCGTCGACCTCTTCGTTCGCTGCGTCCAGCGCCCGACGACGGGTACCGTGGCCGCCGCGTCAGCCGCCGCCTGGCTTCTCCCCGCGGTGCACCCGTACGGAGGAATCGTCGTCGCCGTCGAAGCCGCGGTCGCGCTCTTCCTCTGGCGCGGGCGGCCCCTGCGTCCCGCCTGGCCCGCCGCGGTCGCGGTCCTCGCCATGATCCCGTTCGCCGTAGCCGACCTGCGCCTGGCCGACCGTTTCGAGCTGAGCTCGGAGCAGCAGGACCGCCTCGCGACCTGGACCGAGGCGCGGCACCAGCTCGAGGACGCGGTCCGCGGCTTCGGCGGCGGCAGCGGCTGGACCTTCGTCGTCTTCCTCGCGCTCGCGGCCTGGGGGATCGCGATTCTCCTCCGCCGGAGGCCGGAGCTCGTCGCCTGGGGCCTCATCGCCTTCGCGGGGCCGCCGCTCCTCTCGACTCTCGTCCGCACCGGCCGCGCGCCCGACCTCTCGCCGCGCCACCTGATCTTCGCGCTGCCGTTCTTCGCCGCCTTCGTCGGCGTGGCGGTCGCACGCATTCCCGGGCGGCCGCTGCCCCTTGTCGGCCTCGCGGTCGTCGCGGCGCTTTCGACGCAGGGGATCAACGATCCGCGCTCGATCACCTACACGGCTGCGCTGGGCGGTGAGCGCGCGGTGTCCGAGCCGGCGGCGTGGCTGCAAGGGGAAGTGGAGAACAACGACGTTCTCTACCCGTACTCCTCCGTCTACCTGGCGGCCCTTCCCCAGACGGGAGAGGCTCGGGGGCTTCCCAGGGCGCAGGTCCAGTCGCTTCTCGCCGCGCTCGAGCGCGTGGACTATCCCGCAGGGGATGTCTTCGTCGCTGTGCCCGTCGGCACAACCGACGTCGGGGCGGTCGAGAACGGCCAGGATTTCGGGAGCTGGCTTCTCATCCGGATAGAGGGGCCCTTCAACGACGAGGAGGCGGTGCTTCGGGCGGTAGATCGCTCTCTCGCGCAGGCCGAGGCGCAGCTCCGGCCGCCGGTGCCGGCCGCCCTCGCCGGCTGGTTCGAGCTGAACGAGGCGGTGATCTGCGAATCGCTGACCAAACTCGGCTCCCGATGTGGTACTGAATAGCGATGCTGCGCAGGGGGTTGGTCTTCGCCGCAGTGCTGGCGGGCTTGTGGGCTTTGTGGGAGGCGTACCGCGCCTTCGGCGTCGCGGTGAGCCTGGCCTGGCCGTTCGAGGTGAACGAACGGACGATGCCGCACATTCACGACATGATCGGCCAGCTCTTCGAGCCGTCGCGGCGGAACGGGCCGCTCCTCATCGAGGTGCTCGGGAAGGCAGCGCTCTTCACCGCGAAGGAGGCCGCCGTGGGCTTCGCGCTCGGCGCGGGAGTCGGCTTTCTCATCGCCGTCGCGCTCGTGCACTCGACGCTCCTCCAGCGCGGGTTCCTGCCCTACATCGTCGCGTCGCAGACGATCCCGATCCTCGCGATCGCGCCGATGGTCGTCGTCTGGCTCGGCGGACGCGGGCTGCCCGGCTGGTTCTCGGTCTCGGTGATCGCCGCCTACCTGACCTTCTTCCCGGTGGCGATCAACGCCCTCCGGGGCCTCCAGTCGGCCGACCCGCGTGCGCATGAGCTCATGAACTCGTACGCGGCGAGCCGGTGGACCGTGCTCTGGAAGCTTCGCGTCCCCGCCTCGCTCCCGTACCTCTTCGCCGCCTTCAAGATCGCGGCCACCGCGTGCGTCGTCGGCGCGATCATCGGCGAGCTTCCCGCTTCGATCCAGGACGGGCTCGGCGGCGCGATCCTCAACTTCAACCAGTACTACGCGAGCTCGCCTGAGAGCCTCTGGGCGACCAACATCATCGCCGCGCTCCTCGGCATCGCCTTCTTCCTCCTCATCGTCCTCACCGAGAAGCTCGTCGTCAGGCGCGCCCCGGAGCATTTCGTATGAACGAGCAGGCTGCGGTCGTCTCGCTCAAGTCGTTGACGAAGGACTTCGCGCGCGGCGGCGTCCGCGCGCTGCAGGAGATCGACCTCGAGGTGCGCCCGCGCGAGTTCGTCTCGCTGATCGGCCCTTCCGGCTGCGGCAAGTCGACGCTCCTTCGCATCATCGGCGACCTCGTCCCGCCGACCTCTGGCGAGGTCGTGGTCAACGGCAAGCAGGCGCACCAGGCGCGGCTCGACCGCGACTACGGGATCGTCTTCCAGGACGCCGTCCTCTACGACTGGCGCACGGTGGCCAAGAACATCGCGCTTCCGCTCGAGATGCTCGACTGGGACCGTGCGCGCCGCTCAGAGCGGATCGGCGAGATGGTCGAGCTCGTCGAGCTCGCGGGCTTCGAGGACCACTACCCGTGGCAGCTCTCCGGGGGGATGCAGCAACGCGTGTCGATCGCGCGGGCCCTTTCCTTCGACCCGCCTCTCCTCCTCATGGATGAGCCGTTCGGCGCTCTCGACGAGATGACGCGCGAGCGGATGAACATGGAGCTCCTGCGCATCTGGCAGGAGAGCGGCTCGACGATCGTCTTCGTCACGCACTCGATCGCCGAGGCGGTGTTTCTCTCGACTCGTGTCGTGGTCCTGTCGCCCCGCCCGGCCCGCATCACGGGCATCGTCGACATCGACCTCCCGCAGCCGCGCAACACGGACACGCGCGAGCAGGAGCGGTTCTTCGAGCTCGTCACCGAGGTGCGCGAGCTTCTACGGACGGGCGACCGCTCGGGCGAGGAGCTCCCTGCGTGAGCACCACCGTCGTTCAGCCGGTTCCGCGTAGCTTCGGGCGGATGATGGGCCGGGGCGCTCGCGACTGGGCGCCCGCGGTCGCGATCTTCGTCCTCGGCATCGCGCTCTGGGAGGGGCTCGTCCGGGGCCTCGACGTGCAACGGTTCCTCCTGCCCGCGCCGTCGGAGATCCTCAGCACGTTCTGGGACGAGCGCGACACGCTGGTGAGCGCCGGGCTCTTCACCTTCAAGGAGGCCGTCGGCGGCTTCCTCATCGGGTCGGCCTTCGCGGTGCTCGTGGCGCTCGTGCTCGCCCGCTGGCGCCCGCTCGGGAACGCGCTCATGCCGTATGCGATCGCGGCGAACGCGGTGCCGATCATCGCCTTCGCGCCGATCACGAACAACTGGTTCGGGATCCTGTCGCCGGCCTCGAAGATGGCGATCGCGGCGGTGATCGTCTTCTTCCCGGTGATGGTGAACACGCTGCGCGGGCTGACCTCGGTGCGCCCCGAATCCGTCGAGCTCATGCGCTCCTACGCGGCGCGCGAGCGCGACATCTTCCGCCGCGTGCGCATCCCGACCTCGCTCCCGTATCTCTTCACGGGCTTGAAGGTTGCGACCGTCCTCGCGATGATCGGGGCCATCGTCGGGGATTACTTCGGCGGTTCCCAGGATGCGCTCGGGATCCAGATCAGGAGGTCGGCAGGAATTTTTGCGTTCGAGGAAGCATGGGCGGCGATCTTCGTCGCCAGCGTGCTCGGCATCGCGTTCTACGGAGCCGTCGCGCTCGCGGAGCGGGTCGTCCTGAGCTGGCACCCCTCCGTGCGCGGAGGCCGCGAATGACACGACGTACTACGAAAGGGAAGGGGAACGGATGAAGCGTGCTCGGTGGTTGTGGCTGGCCGCCGTCCTCGTGCTGACGCTCGTCGGCGCGGGCTGTGGCGGCGGGAACGAGGAGTCCAGCGGCGGGACGGGAACAAGCGGCGGCGCGAAGGACAAGGTCACCCTCCAGCTCAAATGGGTGACGCAGGCGCAGTTCGCCGGCTACTACGCGGCGAAGGCCCAGGGCTACTACGACGACGAGGGCCTCGACGTCGACATCAAGGTCGGCGGCCCCGACATCGTCCCCGAGCAGGTCGTCCTCGGCGGCCAGGCCGAGTTCGGCATCGACTGGCTCGACAACCTGCTCGCGACGCGCGACCAGAACGGCGACATCGTCAACATCGCCCAGGTCTTCGCGCGAAGCGGGATGACCGAGGTCACGTGGAAGGACAGCGGCCTCGACTCGATCGCCTCGCTCAAGGGCAAGAAGGTCGGCGTCTGGCTCGGCGGCAACGAGCACAAGCTCTTCGCCGCGCTGAACAAGAACGACATCGACCCGCAGTCCGACGTCGAGGTGGTCGCGCAGCCGTTCGACATGAACCTCTTCCTGAACAGGGAGGTCGACGCCGCGGCGGCGATGACCTACAACGAGCTCGCGCAGGTGCTCGAGCAGGAGAACCCGGACACGGGCGAGCTCTACACGCTCGACGACCTCAACGTCCTCAAGATGTCCGACCAGGGCACGGGGGCGCTCGAGGACGGCGTGTTCGTCCGCGGCGACTGGATCCAGGACGAAGGCAACCAGGACATCGCGACGCGGTTCCTGAAGGCCAGCTTCAAGGGCTGGATCTTCTGTCGCGACAACCCGGACGAGTGCCTCCAGATCGTGCTCGACAACGGGCCGACGCTCGGCGAGGGGCACCAGAACTGGCAGCTGAACGAGATCAACAAGCTGATCTGGCCGAACGATCTCGGCATCGGAGTCATGAATCCGGACGACTTCGACACCACGGCGCAGATCGCGATCGACTACGGCGTGATCAAGAACGAGGCGTCGAGCGACGCCTACATCGACACGTACGCAAAGGCGGCGGTCGAGGCGCTCAAGGCAGACGGCGCCGACGTCAACGGCGCGAGCTGGCAGGCGCCGACCGTCGAGGTCACGGCGGGCGGCGAATAGCCCAGTAGATGCACGCGGTGGCCGCCGGAGGGATACTTCGGCGGCCACCCGCTCCAAGGAGGGGAGAGAACGATGTCCGTTCTGATCAAGGGCGGCCGCGTGATCACGGCCGCGGACGACTACGTCGGAGACGTCTACGTCGAAGGCGAGAGGGTCTCGCTGATCGGCGAGTCGCTCGACGTCGAGGCCGACAAGGTCATCGACGCGAGCGGCAAGTACGTCCTACCGGGCTGCGTCGACCCGCATACCCATCTCGACATGCCTTTCGGAGGCACGACCACGATCGACGACGTCGAGTCGGGGCAGATCGCGGCGGCCTTCGGCGGGACGACCTGCCACGTCGACTTCATCATCCAGCCGCAGGGCTCGTCCTTCGCCGATGCGTTCGACGACTGGCGGTCGAAGGCGAATGGCAAGCAGGTGATCGACATGGGCTACCACATGGCGGTCACCGATCTCCGCGAGGGCGGCTCCCTCGAGGAGCTCGCCTCGCTGCCCGACCAGGGCATCACCTCCTACAAGCTCTTCATGGCCTACAAGGGCGCGCTCATGGTCGACGACGAGACGCTCTTCAAGACCATGGAGGTCGCCGCCGAGACCGGCGCCCTCGTGATGGTGCACGCCGAGAACGGCGACGCCATCGACGTCCTCGTCAAGAAGGCGCTCGCCGAAGGGAAGACGGAGCCGAAGTACCACGCGCTCACCCGCCCGCCCGAGACCGAGGGCGAGGCGACGAACCGTGCCATCCAGCTCGCCCGCGTGGCCGGCTGCGCGCTCTATGTCGTCCACGTCTCGTGCCATGAGTCGGTCGAGCCGATCGCCCTCGCGCGGGAGAAGGGCTGGAACGTCTTCGGCGAGACCTGCACGCAGTACTTCTTCGTCGACTACACGTTCCTCGAGAAGCCGAACTTCGAGGGGGCGAAGTACGTCTACACCCCGCCGCCGCGGGACAAGGCGAACCAGGAGATCCTCTGGGCGGCTGTGCGCAACGACGTCCTCTCGGCGATCTCGACGGACCACTGCGCCTTCCTCTGGGACGGGCAGAAGTCGCTCGGGAAGGACGACTTCTCCAAGATCCCGAACGGCGGGCCGGGGCTCGAGAACCGGCTGCACATGATCCACGAGTTCGGCGTCCGCCAGGGCCGGATCGGCCTCAACCGCATGGTCGAGCTCCTCGCCACGAACCCCGCGAAGCTCTTCGGCCTCTACCCGAGGAAGGGCACGATCGCCGTCGGCTCCGACGCCGACATCGTCGTCTTCGACCCGACGAAGAAGCACACGATCACCGCCGCCTCGCAGCACTCGAAGACGGACTACAACCTCTACGAAGGCACCGAGGTCACCGGCACTCCCGAGACCGTCCTCCTGCGCGGGAACGTGCTCGTCGAGGGCGGCGAGCTCGTCGCGGAGCCGGGGATTGGGCAGTTCGTCAAGCGGGCACGGTTCGGAGAGCAACTCACCGCGGTCGAGACCGCGGCCTGACTCCAAGGAGGCGGACTTGGCTACACCGGAGCGTCGCTACGGCCCCGGAGCGGGAATCACGCTCGGCGGCATCATCGTCATCGTCGGGATCCTGATCCTGCTCTTCTGGAGCGTGATCCTCGGCATCATCGTCATCGTGCTCGGCCTGCTCGCCTTCGGAGGGTTCGCCCGCGGCCGCTGGTACTGAGCTCGACGGCAAGTCGTCGGTGAGTCACTCGAGCTCGCGTTCGATCGCGCGCGCAAGGGCCTCGGGTTTGAAGCCGAAGGGGCCCTCGCCGCCCTGGAAGGCGATCCGACCGTCTTTGCCGATCAGATAGAGGCGATCCGGCCAGCCGCCATACGCCGAAGCGACTGCATTCTCGACGCCGTCGACGACCATGGGCATTCGCAGCCGGAGGTTGGCGGCACAGGTGGAGGCGACCGCCTCTCGCTCTTCCTCCGTCTTCGGCTCGTGCACCGCGACTTGCGAGCGACGATTCTCCGGAAGGATCCATCCTTCCTCCGGGTGCGCCTCACGAATGTAGACGACGAGAAAGTGGACGCGTCCCCTTTGACTCCTCGCGAGCTCCTCGAGCGCTCCAACCTGGGCGCGGAACGGTGGTCAGGTGTAGGAGCCGAAGACGAGCGCCACAGGCAGCTCGTCGAGGAGCGACCGGAGGCGAATCGTCCCGTTGCCGTCGACGCGCGCTAGCTGGAAGTCCGGAGCGAGGTCGCCGACCGCCACCTTGGCGGTCCGCAGGTCTCTGTAGTCGGCTCGGGACATGACGTCCTGGAGCGTCAATGGCGAATCGGGCGGCGCCATGCCACGACCATGCCGAAGGCGCGAGAGGAGCATGCCCGGGACGGACCATGCCTCGTCGACCGGACTTCCACGCGAGACCGTTCTCATATATCCGAACACATCCCGCGGGCTCGGCATGCTTCACATCACCCCGGGCCGCACGAGTCGCTGGGGTCGCTTCAGCCCTGCGTCGCTCACGTGCGGGTTGAGCGGCTCGGCGAGCGGCGGCGCGCCGTAGGAGAGCTGTCGGCGTTCCTCGGGAGGAGTGCCGTAGAGCGTCGTCCGCTGCCTCGGCGTGCGGCCGATGGCGCGGATCGCCTCCTCCATCCCCTCGGGCGGCATCTCCTGGCCGTGTGACGCGCCGGCCGCGCGCGAGATCGACTCGTTCATGAGCGTCCCGCCGAGGTCGTTCGCTCCAGCCTGGAGGCACGCCTGCGCGCCCTCGATGCCCATCTTCACCCAGGACGTCTGGATGTTCTGGATGTGCGGGTGGAGCGCCAGTCTGGCCACGGCATGCATCAGAACCGCTTCGCGGAAGGTCGGCCCCGGCCGCGCGCCGCCCTTGAGATAGATGGGCGCCTCCATGTGGACGAACGGGAGCGGGACGAGCTCGGTGAAGCCGCCCGTCCGCTTCTGGAGGTCGCGCACGGCGATCAGATGCCTCGCCCAGCTTCGCGGGCCTTCGACCGACCCGAACATGATCGTCGCCGTCGAGCGCAGGCCGGCTTCGTGCGCGGTCTCGTGCACCTCGAGCCACTGCTCCGTCGTGACCTTGTCCGGGCAGAGGATCCGTCGCACCTCGTCGTCGAGGATCTCGGCGGCCGTGCCTGGGAGGGAGGCGAGGCCCGCGTCGCGCAGGCGCGCGAGGTAGTCGGCGAGCGGGAGCCCGAGCGTCGCCGCGCCCTGCCAGACCTCGAGCGCGGAGAAGGCGTGCACGTGCAGATCGGGGAGCTCACGCTTGATCGCCTCGACGACCTCGACGTAGTAGTCGCCGGTGAACGCGGGGTGGATCCCGCCTTGCAGGCAGACCTCGACGGCGCCGCGCTCCCACGCCTCGCGGCAGCGGCGGACGACCTCGTCGAGCGGCACGAGGTAGGGCGCGCCGCGCAGGTTCTCGGCCAGCTTCCCTTTCGAAAAGGCGCAAAAGCCGCAGCGGAAGTAGCAGACGTTGGTGTAGTTGATGTTGCGCGTGACGACGTAGGTGACCTCGTCGCCGTTCGTCTCGCGCCGCAGGTCGTCGGCGGCTGCGAGCACCGCCCCGAGGTCGGAGCCGCGCGCCTGGAAGAGCGCCGTGACCGCGTCCTCGTCGAGCTCATCGGCGAGTGGGAGCGGCTCGGCCCGCGGCAGGCGAGGCGGCCGGCTCTCGATTCCGGCGGCCCACCTGTCGTCACGCGCGAGCCCGTCGGCGTCTGCGTGCTTTCGCACCTCCTGCGCGATGCGTGGGTCGGCCCAGCGGTCGAGGTCGGCCACGTACTCCGGATAGATCGGGAGCCGCGGCGCGAGCGCGAAGCCCGCTGCCTCGGTCGCCTCGCGGAGGCGCTCGATCTCGGGCCACGGAGCCTCGGGGTTCACGTGGTCGAGCGTGACCGGGGAAATGCCGCCCCAGTCGTCGATCCCGGATTCGAGGAGGCGCGGGAAATCGTCGTAGGAGAGGTTCGGCGGCACCTGGACGTGCATCTCGGGCCCGAGCACCTCGCGGGCGGTCCGCGCCGTCCAGAGGAGGTCGTCGAGGGAGGGCTCCGGCGCGCCGGCCATCTTCGTTCCCGGCTTCGCGCGGAAGTTCTGGACGATGACCTCCTGGATGTGGCCGTAGCGCTCGTGCAGGTCGCGGATCGCCTCGAGAGCCTCGACCCGCTCCTCGCGCGTCTCCCCGATCCCGATCAGGATCCCCGTGGTGAACGGGATCTGGAGCTCGCCCGCGAGGCGGATCGTCTCCAGGCGCCGCTCGGGGAGCTTGTCCGGGGACCCGTGGTGCGGCATGCCCTTCTGGGAGAGCCGCGCCGATGCCGTCTCGAGCATGATCCCCTGCGAGGCCGAGACCGTCCGGAGGAGGGCCAGCTCCTCGCGCGTCATCACGCCGGGGTTCACGTGGGGGAGGAGCCCCGTCTCGGCGAGGACGAGCTCGCACATGCGGGCGAGGTACTCGATCGTCGTCTCGCAGCCGAGCTCGGCGAGCTCCTCGCGCGCGGCGCGATAGCGGAGCTCCGGCTTGTCCCCGAGCGTGAAGAGCGCCTCGTGGCAGCCGGCCTCGGCCCCCGCGCGCGCGACCTCGAGCACCTCGTCCGCGCGCATGTACGCACGCTCGCCGCGGCGGGGCGGCTGCGCGAAGGTGCAGTAGTGGCAGACGTCCCGGCAGAGCTTCGTCAGCGGGACGAAGACCTTCGGCGAGTAGGTGATCAGCGGCATGCGAGCATCGCCTCGTAGTCCTCGGGCCGGTCCACGTCCAGGGCGAGCAGGGGGTCGTCGACGACCGCGGTCTCGAGCCCGGCCGCGCGCGCGGCGCCGATCGTCTCCTCGAACGGGACTCCGAACGGAGGGACGAAGCCGTTGACCGCCTGGAGGGCGAGCGCGTTCACGCCGCCGTCGCGCGAGGGGGCGAGGGCGAGGGGCCTGGCAGCCGCCGCGAGCGCGTCGAGGGATTGCGGGCGCACGAACGGGCAGTCGGCCATCACGACGAGGGCTCCCGCGAGGGCGCGCTCGTCCCGAAGGGCGAGGGCGATCGCATCCGCGTGCCCCGTGCCCGCGTCGCGGAGGAGCTCGACGCCGCGAGGCGCGAAGCCCGGATCCGGCGTCACGAGTAGCGTTCCGGTGATGCTCTCCGCCCCGGCGCACGCTTCGAGAACCCGCTCGAGCATGTCGAGCACGAGCCGCGTTCGCTCTTCGGGCTCGAGCAGGGGCGCCAGGCGCGTCTTCGCGCCGTCGCGGCCCTTCACCGGGACGACCGCCAGCACGCCGTGAGGATAGCCGTGCTGGCCGGGGGTCTCGGCGGCTCGCGCTGCGTCCACGCGCTTTCCCTCGCTGCCGGTCCCGGAGCACGTGACCGCGATCGGGAACGTCGGCGACGACCTGGAGATGTGGGATCTGCACGTCTCCCCGGACCTCGACACGATCATGTACACGCTGGCCGGCCTCCTCGACGAGGAGCGCGGATGGGGCGTGCGCGGCGACACGTACCAGGCGATGGCGGTGGCCGAGCAGGCGGGGCGAGAGACCTGGTTCACGCTCGGCGACCAGGACGCGGGCCTGCACATGCTGCGCACGAGAATGCTGAAGAAAGGTGAGCCGCTCTCCACGGTGACCCAGAAGCTCGCGGAGGGCCTCGAGGTGGGCGTCCGCCTCCTCCCGGCGACCGACGACCGCCTGCGGACGAAGATCCAGACCGCGGACGGCGAGCTCGACTTCCAGGAGTGGTTCGTGCGCCGCCGGCATGCCGACCGCGTCGACGGCGTTCGCTTCGAGGGCGCCGAGGAGTCGCGGCCCGCACCCGGAGTCGTCGAGGCGATCGCGGAGGCCGACGTCGTCGTCATCGCGCCGTCGAACCCGTTCGTCTCCATCCGGCCGATCCTCGCCGTGCCCGGGATCGAGGAGGCGCTGCGCGAGAAGCGCGTCGCTGCGATCTCGCCGCTCGTCGGCGGGAAGGCGCTGCGCGGCCCGCTCGCCGAGATGATGGCAAGCCTCGGGCACGAGCCGGGCGCGGCCGGAGTCCGTGCGCTCTACGGCGACCTCGTCTCCGTCTTCGTGCTCGACCGGGAGGACTCAGCGCTCGCGGACGAGGTCCCCGGAGCCGTCGTCTCCGACACGGTTATGGTTTTGCCCGAGCGGCGGGCAGAGGTCGGCCGCGGGCTTCTGGAGGCGATCGGATGATCGGAATCGTGGGCGGCACGGGCGACTTCGGCCAGGGGCTGGCGGAGCGCCTGCGGCGCGCTCGGCGAGGAGGTCGAGCTCGGCTCGCGGACTCCCCACGACGAGTTCGTCTCCAACCGCGACTGCGCCCAGGACTCCGACATCGTCTTCCTCTCGGTGCCGCCGGAGGGGCTGGCCGAGATGTGCGCGAGCCTGGCCGCAAACCTCGAGGGGAAGATTGTCGTCAGCGTCGCGAGCCCCGTCGCGTTCAAGGACGGCAAGCCGGGAGCCGAGCCGGGGGAGCGCTCGCTGGCCGAGCTCGCAGCGCAGGCGGCGCCCGGCGCGCGGATGGTCGCCGGGTTCCACACGGTGAGCGCGAAGGCCCTGGCCAAAGTGGACGAGCCGCTCGACGAGGACGTCATCCTCTGCGGCGACGACGAGGAGGCGAAGGCGGTCGTCGGGGCCCTCGCCGAGCGTCTCGTGGAAGGCCGTGCGGTGGACGCCGGCAGGCTCGAGGTCGCGCGCTGGCTCGAGCCGCTCACCGCCGTGCTCCTGAACGTGAACCGCCGCTACAAGGTCTCGAGCGGGGTCAAGGTCACCGGGCTGCCGTGACGGCCGTGCTCCTCGACAGCAGCGCCGAGAAGCACGCGGACGCCGACCGCGCGGCCATCGAGTCGCGCCTCTCGAGCGGCGAGTTCTTCTGGCTCGACCTGGAGGACGCCGGGCCGGACGACTTCGCGCTTCTCCGCGACGTCTTCCGCTTCCATCCGCTCGCTCTCGAGGACTCGGAGCAGTTCGGCCAGCGCCCGAAGCTCGAGGAGTACGACGACTACGTCTTCTTCGTCGTCTACGGGGCTGCGCCGCCGCCCGACGCCGACCGCCTCGTCGAGATGCACATCTTCTACTCGGAGAGCTACCTCGTCACCGTGCGGCGAGAGCACGCGCCGGCCTGCCATGAGCTCCGCGAGCGCTACACGCGCAAGCCGGGCCAGCTGGAGCGGCCGATCGTCGTCCTCTACCGCCTGATCGACAGCCTTTCGGACAGCTTCTTCCCGGCGCTCGAGGACTACGACGAGCGCATCGACGGTGTCGAGGACGAGATCTTCCGCGACCCCAAGGACGAGCACCTGCAGGAGATCGTGCGCATGAAGCGGCAGCTGAACCGGCTGCGGCGCGTCGTCGGCCCGCAGCGCGACGTGGCGAGCCAGCTCTTCGGCGGAGCGGCCGTGCTTCCGGGCAGCGACGCCGAGGCCGAGCGCTACTTCCGCGACATCTTCGACCACCTGATCCGCGTCGCCGACCTGATCGACAGCTACAAGGATCTCCTCACCGGCGCGATGGACGTCTACCTCTCGACGGTCTCGAACCGCCTGAACCTCGTCGTCGAGCGCCTGACCGTCCTCTCGACGATCCTGCTCCCGCTGATCGTGCTCACGGGCTTCTTCGGGCAGAACTTCGGCTGGCTCGTCCGCCACGTCGGCAGCCTCACGGCGTTCCTTCTCCTCGGTCTCGCCCTGCCCGTGGCCGCGGCTGCGCTCCTCGTCTACTACCTGCGCCGGCAGCGGCTGCTCTAGTGGTCTCCGTCATTCCGCTCACCGGGCTCCCGGAGGTGCGGCCCGGGGACGACCTCGCCGCGCTCCTCGGCGACGCGGTCGAGCGGGCAGGCGGGCTCGAGGACGGCGACGTGCTCGTCGTCGCGCAGAAGGCGGTGTCGAAGGCGGAAGGGCGCGTCGAGCAGACGGACGACGTCGTCGCGGCGATCCTGCGCGAGGCGCGGGCGGTGCGGAGGCGGCGGGGCGACCTCGTCATCGCCGAGACGAAGCACGGTTTCGTCTGCGCCAGCGCGGGGGTGGACCGGTCGAACGCTCCCGGCGAGGGCTGGATCGTGCTGCTCCCCGAAGATCCGGACGCCTCCGCCGCCCGGATCCGCGCCGCGCTCGGCGAGCGGTTCGGCCGCGAACCGGCGGTGATCGTCAGCGATTCCTTCGGACGGGCATGGCGGCAGGGGACGACCGATGTCGCGATCGGCGTCGCGGGGATGCGGCCGCTGCTCGACCTCCGCGGAGAGCACGACGCGCGCGGCTACGAGCTCTCCTCGACGATGATCGCGGTCGCGGACGAGCTCGCCGGTGCGGCCGAGCTCGTGATGGGGAAGGCGAACGGCGTGCCGGCAGCGATCGTGCGCGGCTACGCGGTGCCGCCCGGAGACGGCTCGGCGCAGGAGCTCGTCATGCCTCCGGAGCGGGATCTGTTTCCGTAGCGGACACGATCCAGGTCGAGCGCGAGTGGGCGACGAGGTCTCCGGTCGCCGTGTAGAGGGCTGAGCCGGCGAACCGCTTGCGCCCCTCTTCGCCGATCCGCCAGCCGATGACGGCGTGGGCCTCGCCCGGCTCGGGCCGCGCGTGGATCGAGGCCGCCATGCGGCCGAGGAGAACGCCTTCGCGCTGGAAGTCGTCAACCGCCCAGCCCGATGGGCAGTCGAGCGCCGCCCAGACGATCTCCGCGCGGACATCTGGCTTCGGCGTCCACGTCGCGGCGACGACGCCCTCCCGTCCTGCCACCGGCCCGGCGAAGATGCCGAGCCCGTCGTCCCGCTCCGGCCCGCACGTGAAGCAGGTCGGATAGGCGTGGTGCTCGAAGCCGGGGTAGCGCTTCGATGCCTCCTCGGCCTCTCCGATCCCCACCGGCTCCGGCACGTCTGCGTCGGAGTGGGCCGCACGCCGCGCCCGCGCGATGACCACGTCGCCGTGGCGGAGCTCGTCCCCTGCGATGTCGAGCTGCGTGTCGAGCGGCGGCGGGTGGAGGAGCGTGATCTCGAAGCCGCCGCCGAGGGCCTCGGAGAAGAGCCCGCAGGCGTAGCCGCCGTTCGCAGAGCCCGGAGGCCCGTTGAAGCGGGCCGGGATGATCACCGCTCGAGCGTCAGCGTGATGACGCCGAAGGGCGGGCGGGCGTCGGTGTAGACGGCCGCGCCGTCGCCGGTCTGCGCGCTGTCCCAGAGCCGGTTCTCGGCGTAGAAGTCGACCGCGGCGATCTGCTCGAAGCTCTCCAGCACGCGCACGCCGATCTGGTAGACGAGCTCCTGAATGGACGCCGAGCGGATGTCGCAGAACGTCGAGACGGCGAGGTCGCGGACGTCCTCGCACGGCGCGCAGCGGCTCAGGTCGGCGTTCGTCCAGCCGACGTTCATGTGGACGAAGAGCGGACGGTCATGGGCCTCCGGCAGCGTCGTGTACTCGTCCCGGACGAAGCCGGCGAACGAGCTTCCCGTCAGCTTGATCAGGTGGAGACCGTGCCAGCCGGAGCGCGCCGAGACGACGCCCGAGCGGTCGAGGTCGAGCTCGGCGACGGCGAAGTCGTCGTAGCGGCGGCGCATGACGTTGCCGCGCACGTGCTCGAACGGCACCTGCTTCGCGAAGACCTGCACGCCCTCCATGTGGTCGTAGCGGGCGAGCAGGCGGCTTCCGACGAGCTCGACGAAGCCCTCGAGCGTGTCGCCCTCGTACTCGAGTCCCATCGCGTGCACGAAGTTCTTCATCGAGTCCGTGGCCACGACCATGGAGTTGTCGCCCTCGGTGTAGGAGGTCTCGAAGGCATCGCCGCGCACGATCACCCGCGCCTCGCACGCGAACAGGCTGTCGCCCGCGATCCGGTAGACCGAGATCGCATCCTTCCCGTAGGAGTGGGCTACCGCTTTCGCCATCGGTCCAGTGCGATTGCGACGAGGTCGTCGAGGCCTGCCGCGAGCTCCTCGTCGCGGGAGTGCTGCAGGCGCTGGCGGAGGACGGAGAGGATCTCGGCCCGCGGCCGCCCGTCCACGAAGACGACGAAGCGAAAGCCGTACTTCTGCTCGTAGGTCTTGTTCAGCTTCGCGAGGGCGGCGAGGAGCACAGGATCCTCGTCGGAGCCCTGCTCGAGCGCGGCCTGCTCGGAGATGTTCACGCGCTGGCCGATGCGCGGATGCGTCCCCAGCGCCTCGATCTGCTCGTCCTCGGGCGCGTCGGCGAGCACCTTGCGCGCCTGGCCGAGGGGATCCTCGAGCTGGGCCAGCTGCGCCACGAGGCGCGTGTGGCCCTCGAAGAGCTCGGCGAGCTCGTTCTCGCTCAGCTGCCGCGGTAAGTCGTGCACGAGTAGGGGGAGACGAGGAGCGGGACGTGGAAATGGCCGTCGGCGAGGGCGACCTCGAGCTCGACGCGGGCGAAGAAGTCGGTTTCCGGATGGAAGACGAGGCGGTAGGAGCCGGGGTCGAGCTCGTCGGCGAGGTCGCCGATGCGTCCGTCGCTGCCGGTGACGCCGGTGGCCACGAGCTCGGCGCCCTGGAAGAGCTCGACGAGGACGCCGCTGGCCGGCTGCCCGCGGCCGGTGTCGAGGACGTGGGTGGAGAGGGAGGCGCTCACGTGAGGAATCTTTGCGCTTGCAGGCGGTGCTCGGCGGCGATCTCCTGCTCCTCGGCGTGCGTGAGGTGCCCCTCGCGGACGACCGCCTCGCCGCCGACGTAGAGGCGATCGACGCGGTGGGGCGCGGAAAGGACGAGCCCGGCGACCGGGTCGTCGGCCCCCGCGAACTCGAGGCGATCCGTCCGCCAGACCGCGAAGTCCGCGCACTTGCCCGGCTCGAGCGAGCCGATGTCGGTGCGCCCGAGCACCTGGGCGCCGCCGCGCGTGCCGATCCGAAGGGCGTCGCGGGCCGTCATCGCGTCCGGGCCTCCCCGCGCACGGGCGACGAGGAGCGCCTGCTTGACCTCGTGGAGGAGATCGCCGCGCTCGTTCGACGCCGATCCGTCGACCCCCAGTCCGACCGGCACCGACGCCTGCCGCATCTCCGCGACGGGGGCGATGCCCGCGCCGAGGCGCATGTTGGAGGTGGGGCAGTGCGCGACACCGGTTCCCGCCGAGCCGAAGCGGCTCACGTCCTCTCCGGAGAGGTGGACGCAGTGCGCGCACCAGACGTCGTCCTCGAGCCAGCCCACCTGCTCGAGGTACTCGACCGGGCGGCAGCCGAAGAGGCCCTGGCAGTACTCCTCCTCCTCGACGGTCTCGGCGAGGTGGGTGTGAAGGCGCAGCCCGAGCCGCCGCGCGAGCTCGGCGGACTCACGCATCAGCCGCTTCGAGACCGAGAACGGGGAGCAGGGCGCGACGACGATCTGCGTCCACGCGCCTGGTCCGGGCTCGTGGAGGGCGAAAAGGCCTTCCGTGTCGGCGAGCACCTCGTCGGCGTCCTCGACGAGGTCGTCCGGCGGCAGGCCGCCGTCGGACTCGCCCACGTCCATCGAGCCGCGCGAGGCGACGAGCCGGACGCCGAGCTCGCGCGCAGCCTGGATCTCCGCCTCGACGAGCCCCTTCTGGCCGCGCGGGAAGACGTAGTGGTGGTCGAAAGCGGTCGTGCAGCCGCCGAGGGCCAGCGTGGCGAGACCGGTGCGGGCGGCGGCGTACTCGGCATCGCGGTCGACCCGGCTCCAGAGCGGATAGAGCTCGCGGAGCCAGCTGAAGAGGTCGGCCTGCTGCGCCCTCGTCCGCGTGAGGGTCTGGTAGAGGTGGTGGTGCGTGTTGACGAGGCCGGGCGTGATCAGTGCGCCGCCGAGGTTCTCGAAGGCCTCCGCGTGCGGCGGATTGCCCTCGCCGACCTCGACGACGAAGCCGTCGTCGACCAGGATCCAGCCGTTGGAGAGCTCGGTGCCGGCGTCGTCCATCGTGACGACGTAGGCGTTCGCGAACAGGGTCCGCATGTAAGGATCCTTTCATGCTGGCGTGCCTGACCACACGCGAGCGCGTGCTGCTCGGCGTCGTTGGCCTCGTCGTAGCGGCGACCGCCGCGCTCGAGTACGGGGGCGGTTCCGATGTCGCAGTATTCGTCGTGGCGGCGCTCGCGCTGGCCGGCGTCGCCTGGGTGGTCTCGTTCTCGACGGAGGCGGTCGGGGAGCGGTTCGGGCCTGCGCTGACGGGAGTGCTGCAGTCGACGCTCGGGAACCTGCCGGAGCTCTTCGTCGTCCTCTTCGCGCTCTCGGCCGGCGAGCTTGTCGTGGCGCAGTACTCGATCCTCGGATCGATCTTCGCGAACGCCCTGCTCGTCCTCGGCCTCGTGATCCTCGCCGGCGCGCGAGCCGCGGGCGGGGTCATGCGCTTCGGTCGCAAGCTGCCCAACGACACGGCGACGCTGCTTCTCCTCGCCGTCTTCATCATCTCGCTGCTCGGATTCTCGGACCAGGCGGGCGACCGGGCGAGCCAGCACCAGGTGGAGATCTCAGCCATCGGAGCCGTTGTGCTCCTCGCCGTCTACGGCGTCTGGCTCTTCTTCTACCTCAGGGACGCGGAGGGCGGGAAGCCGGTGACTCCGCGCGTCCCGCTCAGGCTTTCGGTCGGCCTGCTCGCGGTCGCAGGCGTTGCGGCGGCGTTCGTCTCGGACTGGTTCGTCGGGTCCCTCGGTCCGGCGATCGAGTCGCTGGGGATCTCGGAGGAGTTCACCGGACTCGTGATCGTGGGCATCGCGGGGAACGCGGTGGAGAACGTCGTCGGCGTCGTCCTCGCACACAAGGGCCAGAGCGACCTCGCGATCTCGGTCGTGAAGAACTCGGTCGCCCAGATCGCCGTCTTCCTCTTCCCGCTGCTCGTCCTGCTCTCGCTCTTCCTCGAGACGCGGCTGACGTTCGTGCTTCCGACGGTCTACATCGCCGCGCTGTTCCTGATGGCCATCTCCGTCTGGCAGACCACGCAGGACGGTGAAGCTGCGCCCTTCGAGGGGCTCGCGCTCGTCGGCTTCTACGTGATCCTCGCCGTGCTTACCTTCTACGAATGAGAGACATCCTCGAAACGCTGCGCGGCCTGGGACGAGGAGGGCCTGCGGGCGGCCTGGGCGATCGTCGTCGAGACGGAGCGCTCCACGCCGCGCGAGCCCGGAGCGGCCCTGGCGGTGAACGAGCGCGGCGACGTCGCGGGCTCGGTCACGGGAGGGTGCGTCGAGCCCGCGGTCGTCGAGGAGGCCCAGGCGGTGCTCGCCGGCGGCCCCGCCCGCCTCGTCGAGTACGGGATCGAGGACGAGACCGCTTTCGAGGTCGGCCTCCCGTGCGGCGGCACCGTGCGGATCCTCATCGGCCCGGTCGACTTCGAGGTCGTGCGCGAGCTTGCCGCAGCGGTCGCCGAGGAGCGGGCTGTCGAGCTCGAGGTCGGCGCCTCGGGCGAGGCGCGCGTCGTCGCCGGCGGGGAAAGGGCGGAGCCGGAGCTCGCGGGCGACGTCTTCCACCTTCCGCTCCTGCCGCGGCCGCGGATGTACGTCTTCGGCGCGGTCGCCCACGCGGCGGCCCTCGCCGAGGCGGGGCGGATGCTCGGCTACCACGTGACCGTGTCCGACGCGCGGGCGCGCTTCGTCACTCCCGAGCGCATCCCGCAGGCCGACGAGCTCGTCGTCGGCTGGCCCGACGAGGTCCTGCGCGACGCACCCCTGGACGAGCGGACGGCGATCTGCGTCCTCACGCACGACCGCAAGCTCGACGTGCCCGCGCTGAAGGCGGCGCTCGCCTCGCCCGCCGGCTACATCGGCGCGATGGGGAGCAGGCGGACGACCGAGGCCCGCGCGGCCGCGCTCCGCGAGGAAGGCGTCGGGGACGAGGACCTGGCGCGGATCAGGGCGCCGATCGGGCTCGACATCGGCTCACGCACGCCGGCCGAGGTCGCCGTGGCGGTCGCGGCCGAGATCGTGTCCGTGCGGCGCGGGAAGACCTGATCAGATCAGAACCAGTGGTCCTCGACCTCCCGCGGCTCCATCCGCAGGCGGATGAACATGCCGAGAAGGACGAGGGGAGCGCCCGGGAAGACCGCCAGCATCGCGAGCGGCACGAAAAGCGAGCTCGCAAGCCCGGGCCCGACGAGCGCCAGCACGGGCGCGTAGGCGAGGAGCGCGCACGCCTCCTGCTTCGCCAGTGCGAATCCGAGCAGGAAATGAACGCCGAGCGGGAGCAGGAAGAACGCCAGCACGACGATGCCGGGCAGGTCGTGCTGCCCGTTGGCGAACCCGTACACCCACGCGGTCGTGAAGGCGAGGTAGAGGAGCGAGGTCTTGACGGTCGTCGCTCGTGTTGCAGGCGTGCGTTCGATGATCGTGGTCACGCGACCTCCTGGGTCAATCGGCGTGACCGCTACGCCGTCCGAAAAACGCTCAATTCTCATCATCTCTGGCCCGCCGCCCGCTCCTATCCCTCAACCCGGTGATAGATGGGTAGCGTGAAAGGGTGAGTCCGCTGTCCGTCTGGATCTGGAGCGACTACATCTGACCGTTCTGCTCGGTGGCCCTGGAGCGGGCCGCGTGGCTCGAGCGGGAGCACGGAGCGACCGTCGAATGGCTCCCGTTCGACCTTCATCCCGAGTACCCGCCCGAGGGAATCCCACGGGAGGAGCTTCGCCGCCGCTATCCGGAGGACGTGCACGAGCGGACGCGCCAGATGGTGGAGGCCGCGGGCCTCACCTACAACCCTCCGCCTGACGTCGTCCCGAATTCGCGGCAGGCGCTCGAGCTGACGGAGCTCGCGCGCGAGAAGGGGCTCCACGACGAGGTGCACACGCGGCTCATGCACGCGTACTGGACGGAAGCGAGGAACATCGGCGACACGGACACGCTGCTCGACCTCGTGGCCGAAGCTGGGCTCGACCGCGAGGAAGCCGCCGCCGCGCTCGCCGACCGGCGCCACGCCGGTCGTGTGGACGCCTCCACGACCCAGGCGCAGCAGGCAGGCATCAATGCCATTCCCGCCTTCGTCCTCGACGGCCGGCTGCTCCTGCTCGGCGCCCAGCCACACGAGATCTTCGAGCGCGCCCTCGAACAGGTGGGGGAGAGCTCCGAGCCCTAAAAAGTGTGGGGCGGAAACCGCCGCAAGGGTTTCCGCCCCATCCGTTCTCCGGGAGCCAGCTCCCGCCGCATCGGAGCCGTCTACCGGAACCTGCCTTACCGCCGCTTCGCAGTATCGAGGGCGCAGGCCACTTGATTCCATCCCGCTTTAGGTGGTTCACCGCCCCGCTTCACCTTGGAGAGAAACCGTCTCGAGACACGATCTCTTAGGCTTGGCGCGTGGAGGTGCTCACCCCGCAGACGCTCGACGAGGCGCTGGCGCTGAAGGCCGAGCGAAAGGACGCGGTTCCGATCCAGGGCGGGACCGACGTCATGGTCGAACTGAACTTCGACCGCTCCCGGCCCGAGACGATCCTGAACCTGAACGAGGTCGTCGAGCTGCGCGGCTGGGGGAGGGACAACGGCACGCTTCGGCTCGGATCGGGCCTCACGTACGCGGAGGCGATGGGGAACGGGGTCGCATCGGTGCTGCCCGCTCTGGCGGAAGCGTCGCGAACGGTGGGCTCGCCGCAGATCCGGAATCGCGGCACGCTGGGCGGAAATCTGGGCACCGCTTCGCCCGCGGGCGACGCCTTGCCGCCGTTGCTCGTCTACGAGGCGGAGGTGGTGGTCGCGTCGGCTGCGCGGGGGGTGCGCGTGGTTCCTGTGTCGCGCTTCCTGACGGGCCCGAAGCAGAACGCGCTTCTTCCCGACGAGCTGATCGTCGCGGTGCGCCTGGAGCCGCGCGAGATGCGGCAGACGTTCATGAAGGTGGGACCGCGGAACGCGATGGTGATCGCGGTCGTCTCGCTCTGCCTGGTGGTCGACCGCGAGGCGGACGAGATTCGCGTCTCGTACGGGTCTGCGGGGCCGAAGCCGGGGCTCGTCCGAGTTGGACTTGGGAATGTATGGGAGCTCCCGGATCTGGTCGCCCGCGATGCGTCTCCGATCGATGACGTACGGGGAACGGCGGCATATCGAAT
>CAVYBK010000002.1:0-25648 GCA_963766725.1 uncultured Actinomycetes bacterium | reverse complement strand
GCGCGAGGGCGGACGCGGCAGCTCCGACCGAAATTGCGCCGAGAACCGCCCAGCGCCTGCTCGTCAAGAGGAAGAACACGACCACTGCGAACAACGCGGCGAGCGACCCGCCTCGCGAAGAGCTCAGGTAGATGACCGAGACCAGCACGGGCACCGGGGCGAGGGCAAGGCCGCGGAGCACCGAGCTTCGGAGCGTCGCGGCCGCATGGAGGAGGAGCGGAAGGCCGAGGGCCATGAACGTGGCCAGGCCGTTCCAGTAGTCGACCGGGAAGCTCAGTCTCCGTTGCGCGGCAGGGAAGAGCTGCGCAAGCGTTTCGGTCTGGCCGAAGAGGTGCGGGAAGAGCCGGCTCACAAGAGCAACGACCCCGACCGCCGCGATGCCGGCCGCCATTCCGTCCATCCAGCGCCGGTACATGCGACCCGGGACGAGCACAGCGAGCCCGAAGACGACCAGGTAGAGGACGACGCGGTCGGCCTCGTTGAAGCTCTGCTCGGCGCTGTCGGACCAGATGATCGAGAGTCCGGTCCAGACGGCAAACGCAGCCAGGAAACCCCCAGCCACGATCGCTCCAGTGGGGATTCGCGCTACCGGCCAAAGCCGAACCGCCACAGCGACCACGATTCCCCAGAGGGCGATGATCGCGATCGTGTGCCTGTTGGTGAGCGTGTAGCTCCCGCCGTCCGCCCCGATGGCGAAGATGGCGATCGCGACGACCAGGACGGCCGCGACGTTGGCGGCGCCGCGAGAAGTAAGGATTTGTTTGTTCAGGTTGAGCTATCTCCGGTGGCCAGCTACCCTGAGATTCCTGGCCCACACACCCCGGGGAAATCCGGCCAGGCTCTGCGGTATCGCCCAATCATGCTCATTGTCACCCTGAAGCGTTCGCTCGTGCTGTCTGCCGTCCTTCTCGTGGCGGCTCTCGCCGGCACGGCCGGAACGCATCGGCATCGATCCAGACGGGGATCTACGACCTCTTCACGTTCCCGAGTTCGAGTCAGCGGGCGGACACGCTGCAGAAGACGCGCGACGCGGGCTCGACCTATGCGAAGTACCTCCTGTACTGGCGCAACATCGTCACGGCGCGGTCAGCCCGCGAACCCCGACGAACCCGAACGTCCGAGCTACAACTGGGCGGTGCCGGACGCGTTCGTCAACGAGGCGACGTCGGCAAGGGCTCCAGCCGGTCCTGACAGTCTTCCAGGCACCTGACTGGGCCTCAGGGCCGAAGCTGCGCGATCAACGGCTACCGCGGCCGCAACCAGGTCGATGCGTCGAAATTCCACGATTTCGCCGTCGCGCTGGCGAAGCACTACAAGGCTCTTAGGGTCCACTACTACGAGGTCTGGAACGAGCCCAACCTCCCGTATTTCTTCACCCCGCAGTCGAGGACGGCAAGTTCGTCTCGCCAGCGCGTTACCGCGCGCTCGTCAATGCCTTCGCGAGCGGAATCCACAGCGTCGATTCGCACGCGATCGTGATCGCCGGCAACACCGCTCCCTTCGGCCACGCCGAGCAACCCGGCGCCGAAGCCCTTCCTGAGCAAGGTCGTCTCCCGAAAGACGAAGTTCGACGCGTGGTCGACCCACCCGTACACCTACGGCGGGCCCACGCACCACGCGGCCAAATGCAAGACGTCTCGCTCGGCGACATGGGCGAGCTGCGCAAAATCCTCAACAAGGCCAGGAGCGCGGGCAAGATTCTCGGCGCGCACAAGCCGCAGCTCTGGGCCTCGGAGTTCAGCTGGGACTCGAAGGGTCCCGACCAGCGGGGCGTCCCCATGAACCTTCTTTCCCGCTGGATCTCGGAGACCGTCTACCGGCTGAACAAGGCGGGCGTGAGCACGCTCCTCTGGTTCGGCTTGCGTGACCGGCCCTTTGGATACATCCAGACGCAGTCGGGCTTCTGGTACTGCGGCACCGTCGGCCTTTCCGACGACGGCAGCACTGTGGAAACAGCTCCTTACAACAGCACAGAACGACGCCCGGAAGCCGATCTTCAATGCCTTCCGCTTCCCGTTCGTCGCCTACTCAGGGAACGGCAAGGTGAAGATCTGGGGCAAGCGGCCCGCAGGCGTGACCGGCAGCGTCCAGATCTGGCGTCGGCGTCCGACCGGGAACTGGCAGCAAGGTGACTACGCTCAGAGCGGCGGGGGCGTCTTCGGCAAGCGTTTACAGGTCCTCGTGGACGAGCGGCTTTTACCAGGCGCGGCTCGGGTCCATCGACTCGGTTCCGTTCTCGCTCAAGAAGGTCCGCGACAGGAGCGTCCTGCCGTTCGGCTGTCTGTCGACGCCGAAGTGCAAGCCCAACGGGCAGCCGTACTAGCCCTCCCGGCGCGCGACCGCGAAGAGCCCCGCGCCGAGGCGCGTGTCGTAGAACGGCCGCTGCGCGTAGCGGAAGGGCGCCGACAGCGCCTGCGTCGCCAGTCCCGCGCGGCCTGAAGGCTGAAAGCGCCGGCCGCTCGCGCCGGTGCGCTCCTCCTGGCTCTCGTCCGGCTTCGCCACGCGCGCGAGCAGGTTCCGCGACTTCTCGAGCACGTGCCCGAGCGGGAAGCCGAAGGTCTGGAGGCGCACGTCCGCGTAGCCGGTCTCGCGCAGGAGCTCGCCGAGCGGCTCGGGATCGTAGCGGCGGAAGTGCCCGACGAAGCGGTCTGCCGCCGCGTAGCGGCGCTGGTAGAGCGGGACGCTCATGAGGAGGCGGCCGTCGGGCCGCAGCCGCTCGCGCCAGGCGCGTAGGGCGGCCGCGTCGTCCTCGATGTGCTCGAGCACCTCGAAGGCGCAAACGGCGTCGAAGACGGCGTCCGCGCGGCAGCGCGGAGACGTCGCCGCAGACCATCTCCCCGGAGCCCAGGCGGCCGAGCACGTCCTTCGCCGCCTCGCAGGAGAGCTCGTCGGGCTCGACCCCGACGTAGCGGTACCGCGTCGCCAGCCGGGCGCCGAGCGCGCCGCGTCCCGCGCCGATCTCGAGGATGGACTCGATCCCGTCGAGCCCGGCGAGCGTGCGCTCGATCAGGTCGTAGCGAAGCCAGGCGTTGAGGGTGAAAGGCGGTGCGTCCACGCCGTGATCCTAGAATCGCCGCGGTGCGTATCGTCGCCTTCGGCACTTACCGCCTCTGGGAGCAGCCGCGTGTGCAGGTGCTCTTCGAAGGCCTGCGCGAGCACGGGCACGAGCTCGTCGAGTGCAACGTGCCGCTCCAGGTAGACACGGCCGAACGGGTCAAGGCCGCCCGGCAGCCGCTCCGCGCGCCCCTCGTCGCGGCCCGGGTCGCGCGCGCCTGGCGCGATCTCTGGCGCAAGGCGAAGGAGGCGCCGGAGCCCGACGTCGTCCTCGTCCCCTACATGGGCCAGTTCGACGTCCACCTCGCGCGGCGGCGCTTCAAGTCGAAGCCGATCGTGCTCGACCACTACCTCTTCTTCAAGGACACGGCGATCGACCGCGGGACGACCTTCAAGCCGGAGCTCGCCGCGCTCGACCGCATCGACAAGTCCGCGATTCGCGCCGCCGACCTCGTCTTCGTCGACTCCGAGGGGCACCGCGAGCTCCTGCCCGAGCCGATCCGCTCGGAGGCCTTCACCGTGTACATCGGCACGCCGAAGGAGTGGTTCCACGAGCCCGAGCCGCGTGCGGAGGGCCCCGCTCCGCGTCGTCTTCTTCGGGATCTACACGCCGCTCCAGGGCGCGCCCGTGATCGGCGAGGCGATCAGGCTCCTCGACCCCGACCCCGCAGAAGGTGCGCTTCACGATGGCCGGCCGCGGCCAGGATCTCGCGCGCACGAAAGAGCTCGCCGGCGACTCGCCCGCCGTGGAGTGGATCGACTGGGTCGAGCGCGACGAGCTCCCCGGCGCTCGTCTTCGAGCACGACATCTGCCTGGGGATCTTCAGCCCCGGCGCGAAGGGGATGCGCGTGATCCCGAACAAGGTCTTCCAGGGCGCCGCGGCCGGCTGCGCCATCGTCACCTCGGACTCGCGTCTCCCAGCGGGAAGCGCTCGGGGACGCGGCGCGCTTCGTCGAGCCGGGCGACCCCCAGGCGCTCGCCGACGCGCTGCGCTGGCTGATCGCCGACCGCGACCGCGTCTGGACTCTGCGCCAGGCCGCCTACCGCCGCGCCGTCGAGGCGTTCGCGCCCGCGGCGGTGGTCGAGCCGCTGCACGTTCGCCTTCAGGCCGGGGTCCGAAAGCGCCGATAGCGTTCGCGGAATGCGCGTCCTCATCACCGGAGGAGCCGGGTTCATCGGCTCCCATCTCGCCGACCGGCTCCTGGCCGAGGGACACGAGGTGCGCGCGCTGGACGACCTCGACCCGCAGGTGCACGAAGGCGGGGAGCGCCCGGACTACCTCGACCCCGCGGTCGAGCTCGTCGTCGCGGATGTCCGCGACCATGACGCGCTCGGCAAGGCGATGGACGACGCCGACGCCGTCGTCCACTTCGCGGCTGCGGTGGGAGTGGGGCAGTCCATGTACGAGATCGAGCGCTACACCGCGATCAACTCCCTCGGCTGCGCGGCCCTCCTCGAAGAGGTCGTCGCGCGCCGCGACCGGATCGGCAAGGTCCTCGTCGCGTCGTCCATGTCCATCTACGGCGAGGGCCAGCACGCGAACCGAGAGACCGGGGAGCACGGCCTCGCGCCCGGCCTTCGGCCCGAGGCGCAGCTCGCGCGCCGCGAGTGGGACGTGCTCGCCGAGGACGGCACTCCGCTCGTCCCCGAGCCGACTTCCGAGGACAAGCCGCTCCGGCCGACCTCGGTCTACGCCGTCGGCAAGCGCGACCACGAGGAGCTGACGCTCGCAGTCGGCGCCGCCTACGGGATCCCCGCGGTCGCCCTCCGCTTCTTCAACGTCTACGGCGCGCGCCAGGCACTGTCGAACCCGTATACGGGCGTGGCCGCGATCTTCGCCTCACGGCTGATGAGCGGCGCGGATCCGCTCGTCTTCGAGGACGGGAACCAGACACGGGACTTCATCGACGTCCGCGACATCACGCGCGCCTGCACGATCGCCCTCGAGAGCGACAAGGCGGACGGGCGCGCGCTGAACGTCGGCACGGGGAAGCCGACCTCCGTGCTCGACGTCTCCGACGCACTGGCCAAGGGCCTCGGCGTCGACATCGAGCCGCGCATCCTCGGCGAGTTCCGTGCCGGCGACATCCGCCATTGCTACGCGGACACGCGCCGCGCCGAGGAGCTCCTCGGGTTCCGCGCCGAGGTCGCCTTCGAGGACGGCATGCGCGACCTCCTCGCCTGGCTCGAGACGCAGGAGGCGACCGACCAGGTCGACGCCGCCTACCGCGCCCTCGCCGAGCGCAAGCTCAC
This sequence comes from uncultured Actinomycetes bacterium, assembly GCA_963766725.1. Classification (GTDB taxonomy): domain Bacteria; phylum Actinomycetota; class Thermoleophilia; order Gaiellales; family Gaiellaceae; genus DATEOR01. The sequence continues at coordinate 20,340 of CAVYBK010000002.1, read as the reverse complement.
CCGGTAGACGACGCCGTTCGTTTGGTCCTACGCCGCCTGCTCGAAGGCGAGCTCGGGCTCGGCCGCCACCGCCTCGTCCGCGCGCGTCCTGCGCGGGACGAAGAGCGCCGCGATCGCTCCCGCTCCGACGAGCACCGCGCCGACCCAGAGCGCGGGCGTGAGCCCGTCCACGTAGGTCGCGGGCGACTCGTAGCCGCCGTAGTGCGAGAAGATCGAGGCGAGGACGGCGACTCCGAAGACGCCGCCGAGCTCGCGGATGGCGTTGTTGGCGCCGGAGGCCTTGCCCTCCTCCTCGCGCCTCACGCTGGAGAGGACGACGTTCGCGACCGGCGCGAAGAAGAGCGCCATCCCGATCCCCGAGATCACGAACGCGGGCACGAGGCTCGAGTACGCGACCGTCGGGCTCGTGATCGACGCGAGCCAGGCCAGGCCGATCGCCTGCAGCCCGAGACCCGTCGCCATCAGCGGCCGGCCGCCGATCCGGTCGGAAAGCGCGCCGGCCAGCGGCGCGATGAAGATCGGCATCGCCGTCCACGGCAGCGTCCTGATCCCGGCGTCGAGCGGGGAGTACCCCTGCACCGTCTGCAGGAACTGCGCGAGCAGGAAGATCGAGCCGAACATCCCGAAGAACATGAAGAGGGACGCGACGTTGGTCGCCGCGAACGTCCGGTTCCGGAAGAACCGCATCGGCAGCATCGGCGCCTCCGTGCGGAGCTCCCAGAGGACGAACGCCGCGAGGAACGCGAGCCCGAGAGTGATCGAGCCGAGGATCTCGAAGCTCCCCCAGCCGACCGCGTTGCCGCGGACGAGGCCGAGGACGATTCCGAAGAGCCCGATGCTGGCCAGGCCGAGGCCGGGCAGGTCGAGCCGCGAGTCGGGCCCGTAGGACTCCTTCAGGCGGTTCCAGGCCAGCGGCACGAGCACGAGGCCGATGGGCACGTTGAGCCAGAAGATCCATTGCCACGAGAGCCCTTCGACGACTGCCCCGCCGATCACGGGGCCGAGCGCGACGCCGAGCCCGCCGATGCCACCCCACGCGCCGAGCGCGAGCCCGCGCTTCGCGGGCGGCACGGCCGCGGAGAGGATCGTCAGGGTGAGGGGAGTCACGATCGCGCCGCCGAGCCCCTGCACCGCGCGCGCGGCGATCAGCGTCTCGACGTTGGGCGCGAGCGCAGCTGCCGCGGACGCGACCGTGAAGATGCCGAGCCCGATGACGAAGAGCCGCCGCCGGCCGAAGCGGTCGCCGAGAGCGGCTCCGGTGAGGAGCAGCACGGCGAAGGTCAACGTGTAGGCGTTGACGGTCCACTCGAGGTCCTCGATCGAGGCCCCGAGGTCGAGTCGGATGCTCGGCAGCGCCATCGTGACGACGAGGTTGTCGAGCGTGACCATGAACAGCGCGACCGAGGTGATCACGAATGTCCAGATGGTTTGAGTCCTTGCGCTCATCTCACCTACCTCCTTGTCTTAGTAAGTAGTCACTCACTACGGATCGAAAAAAACACGGCTGCTACTGCTCCTGCAGGCAGCCCTTGAGAAAGCTGTGGGCCCACGGAGAGTCGAGGGCGCCGAGGTCCATCGCCGCGGCGACGTTGATCAGCATCCCGGTCTTGAAGAACTCCTGCACCTTCTCGTCGTCGCCGCCCGAGACGCTCTCGACGAACTTGTAGATCTGCGCGAACTCCTCGCGCACGACCTTGCGCACGTCGGGGTCCTCGCAGGCCGCGTAGGCCTGCATCTGGAACATGAGCGAAGCGCGGTCGCGGCGCACGTCGCCGTAGGCGTGTCCCATGGAGAGGAAGACGTCGTCCTCGCGGTTTGCCGCTGCGGCCTCCTGGAAGACCTCGAGCACGTGGCGGAAGCCGCGCCGGACGGTCTCCAGGAAGAGCTCCTTCTTCGTGCCGAAGAGGCGGAAGACATAGGGCTGCGAGACGCCGGCCCGGCGGGCGATGTCCTCGGTGGACGTGCCGTGCAGGCCGCCGATCGCGAACTCGACGCGGGCCGCCTCGACGATCTCGTCGCGGCGGACGTCTGCGCTCTTTCTGGTCTGGGTCTCCGTTGCCACGGGTTGTAAGTTACTACTCACTTACAGACATGTCAAGACCAAAAAATGTCGCGGCCGAACTAATATGGGCACGGTGAGCACTGCGGTCGTTTCCGGCGGGGCGGGCTTCCTCGGGTCGCATCTCTGCGACTACCTCTTGGAGAAGGGCCACCGCGTCATCTGCGTCGACAACCTCGACACGGGGTCGCTGCAGAACATCGAACATCTGCACAACAGCGACGAGTTCCTCTTCGTCAACCACGACGTCACCGCGCCCTTCTTCATCGATGAGCGCATCGACTTCGTCTTCCACCTCGCGAGCCCGGCCAGCCCGATCGACTACCTGCGCTTGCCTCTGCACACGCTCAAGGTCGGCTCCTATGGGACGCACAACATGCTCGGCCTGGCGAAGTTCAAGCGAGCTCGTTTCCTCATCGCCTCGACGAGCGAGGTCTACGGCGACCCGCAGGTGCACCCGCAGCCGGAGACCTACTGGGGCCACGTGAACCCGATCGGCCCCCGTGGCGTCTACGACGAGGCGAAGCGCTACGCCGAGGCGCTCGTGATGGCCTACCACCGCCAGCAGGGCGTGGACACCTGCATCGCCCGGATCTTCAACACCTACGGCCCGCGCATGCGCCCCCACGACGGGCGCGCGATCCCGACCTTCGTCCGCCAGGCGCTCGAGAACAAGCCGTTGACCGTCTTCGGCGACGGCTCGCAGACCCGCTCCTTCTGCTACGTGGACGACGAGATCCGCGGGCTCTACCTCCTCGCCACGAGCGGCGAGCACCTCCCGGTCAACATCGGCAACCCGCACGAGATGACGCTGCTCGAGCTCGCCGAGGCGGTCGTCCGCGTGACGGGCTCGAAGTCGGAGATCGTCTTCGAGGCCCTGCCCGTCGACGACCCGCAGGTGCGCCAGCCCGACATCACGCGCGCTCGCCAGGTGCTCGGCTGGGAGCCCGAGATCGAGCTCGACGAGGGCCTCAAGCGCCTCCTCGCCTGATGGTTCTGGGCTCGGCTCCCGGCTCCGTTTCCATCTAGCCGTCGGCCACTCGGCATCGTCCAAGAGAGGGACGCGTCACCGCGCTGGCTGCGAAGTACGCGACTCGATGAGATGATGGCGGGCATGGACGAGGATCAGTTCGAAGCGGTCAGGCAATGGGGCGAGGGTTTGCAGGGTGATCCTCGTGAAGAGATCAGCGCAGCCGGGAAGGCGATCGTTCTTCTCTCCGCGGAAGTCGAGCGCCTCGAGCGTGAGCTTTGGAGCCTGAAGACTGCCGTCGTCGACCGGGCTTCGGCAGACGACGGCGTGCCCGACGTGATTCCACCCGATGAGGAGGAGACGGGCACGGTCGACGCGACGTTGCGCGCGCGCGCGCGGGAGTTCGTGGGAGGCCTGTACAGGCGACCAGCCAGGCGTTAGCTTTCTGCCGCCGATGTCGTCCCCTCCGCCGTGATGCCCCCCTGGGCCGTCGTCGCCCTGACCTTGGGCAGCGCCGCCGTTGCCGCCGCAGCTGTTCTCATCGCCATGCGGCTCCAGCTTCGGCATGCGGCTCAAGGCCGGAGAGCCGCCGACAAGGCTCGCCAGCGGGAACGCGCCGCGGTTGCGGTCGCCCCTGTCCTGTCCCTGCTCGACGAGATCGAGCCACAGCGGCTCACGTCTGTTCCCGACACGCGAACCATGACGATCATGAACGAGCTTTGGGAACGCTGGCGGATGCTTCGCGATCCGGTCCTTGCTTTTGGTGCCGCTCATCCGTCGGGACACGTCGAGCAGCTCGCCCGGGCTCTCGCGACCGACGTCTCGAACACGCTCACGAGCGTTCATTGGCTTGTCCACGACCTGCCTGAATCGTGGTCTGCCGAGGCACTCGAGACCGCGAAGAAGGACCATACGGCGGCGCGGAAGCAGGCCGACGAGCTGCTCGCCGCCGTTCGCGACTGATTTCGGCAGATTGCGGCCGCTCGCGGGGTCGACCGTCCTGAGTCTGACCCCCCGATAGAGGGATGTGTGTGGTGAGCAGCGAACTAACGTGAGTTCATCGAGCGAAGAGCGTGTGTGGCCGCAGCGCACTCCTTCGTAACGATCCGGCGAAAGGAGGCGGAGGCCGCAACCGCCTCTTTCGCTTTTAACGGGGCGTTTGGGGCTTGACGTCGAGCTGTTTCTGACGACAGTGAGATAGAGGGCGACCGCTGCGGCCACTCCGGGCGCCTTCCTGCGGCAGTGAAAGTCGAAGTCAGCGATCCCAGCCTCACCGAGGCCCTGTCTGAGTCCCTGCGAGGCACGGGCTGCGTCGTCGTGCGCACGGCCTTGGGGACTCTCGAGATTCGCTGCGGCTGGCCGGTTCAAGACGCGGCTTCCGGATACGAGCTCGACGGCTACCTGCGCGTCTGGGAGGCGATGCACGCCGGCGTCTTCGCGACCCGGGTGGGGTGAGGAGTGGGGGGCCTTCCCGAGGCGTCTGCGGTCGCCTCGCAGGCCCTCCGCTCGTCGGCCCGTCCGGGTAACCGAGCTGGCATCGCTGGGAATCGCGTGCGGGGCGGCCTTCCCTCTAGCCGACGGCTTCTCTACGTTCCGGCGGTCCCGTCCGCTCGGAGAGGAGAACCATGGATACCGGTGAGCAGGTAAGCCTGAACCCGCAGCCCCTTCCACCCCGCACGATCTGGCTCACCGCGGCTGTTGCGATTGCCGTCGCGGCGATCCTCGGCGCTTGGGGCACCTTCGGCGGCGACGGCAACAGCACCGGGGACTACGTCTTCGTGCTCGTCATCATCGGCGTGCTCGCGGCGATCGTCTATGGATTCGTCGTGCCACGCGCCGCGCGTGGGATCTGGCCGATGGCGAGGACGGGGCTCATCCTCAGCATCCTCGGCCTCCTGACGGTGATTGTCTTCTGGAGCGGCGCGCCTCCGATCTTCGCGTTCGCCGGCATCCTGCTCGGCTACTTCGCGCGCGAGCGGGAGCCCTCGGGGCTTGCCACCGGGGCGATCCTGCTCGGCGTCATGGCGCTCATCGCGGACGTCGCGATCTATATCGCAGACCAGACTTCGTAGACTGACGAGATGGCCTCCCGGGCCCGCCTTGTCGGCCTGAACCACGTCGCTCTCGAGGTCGGCGACGTCGAGGAGGCGCTTTCCTGTGCCTGAGGCGTCTCTCGCCGAAGCGGCGTCCGGCCTCGTGCCCGCGAGCGAGGGCTGGTTCGTCGTCAACGCAGCCGATGCCGCCTGGGTGGCGAATGCCGACTTCGGCTGGCGCTGCTCCTTCGAGGCAAACGGTCCCGCGCTGCGCGAGAGCCCGGAGCTGGAGCAAGTCCTCTTCCCGCAGCTCGGCTTCCGCCTCCACGTCCTCGAGCCGGGCAAGCCGAGCGGCCTCTATCACGCCGAGTCGGAGCAGGAGGACTTCCTCGTGCTCGCCGGCGAGTGCCTCCTCGTCGTCGAGGAGGAGGAACGGCACCTTCGCGCCTGGGACTTCGTCCACTGCCCGCCCGGCACGCGCCACGTCTTCGTCGGGACGGACGCGGCCGTGCGTGCTCCTCATGACCGGCGCGCGGTCGGACGAGGGCACGATCCTCTACCCGCTCTCCGAGGCGGCCGCTCGACACGGCGCCGCCGCCGCGGCCGAGACGTCCTCGCCGCACGAGGCGTATGCGCCCCATCCACACTGGCAGCCCGGGCGTCCCGCGACTGACGGCCTTCCCTGGGCGGCCGACTAGCGTGGCCCGCGCCAGGCTCGTCGGCCTGAACCACGTCGCCCTCGAGGTCGGCGACGTCGAGGAGGCGCTCGAGTTCTACGGGCGCATCTTCGAGCTCGAGCTCCGCGGCCGCTCCGGCCGCATGGCCTTCGTGGACATGGGCGACCAGTTCGTCGCGCTCGCGCAGGGGAGGACGCAGCCGCCCGACGCGCACCGCCACTTCGGGCTCGTCGTGGACGACAAGGAGGCGGCCCGCCAGGCTCTCCAGGAGGCCGGCGTCGAGGTCCCTCGCAGCGGCCGCCTCGACTTCCGTGATCCCTGGGGGAACCACGTCGAGGTCGTCGACTACCGCGAGATCCAGTTCACGAAGGCCGAGAACGTCCTTCGCGGCATGGGCCTCGACGGGCTCGAGAAGAACGAGGCCGCACTGGCCGAATTGCGGGCCAAAGGGCTCCTGCAGGACTGATAAAATCCCTGCAAATAGGCACCGTCCGAGGACCGCTCTACCCTACGGACCCCGCGTTTTTCGAGGGCTGGGCTACAGATACGATGGAGGGAAGAGATGGCGTCCGCACGCACCGATGAAGCTCCCGCAATCGCCGACGAGGCTCTACTGAACAACGTCTCAGCGCCCGAGCGGCGTCTCGGCGTGCGCCGGTACTTCACGATTCCGGGCCGCGACCCGTTCGACGAGATCGAGTGGGAGATCCGCGACGCCTTCATCCCCGGCAAGGACAAGCCCGTCTTCGAGCAGAAGGGCGTCGAGTTCCCGAAGTTCTGGTCGCAAACAGCGACAAATATCGTCGCGCAGAAGTATTTCCGCGGCCGCATGTCCTCGCCCGAGCGCGAGTCGAGCGTGCGCCAGATGATCGGCCGCGTCGTCGACACGGTCGTCAAGTGGGGGAACGACGGCGGCTACTTCGCCGACGAGGAGGAGTCCGCCACCTTCGAGGCCGAGCTCAAGGCGATCCTCGTCAACCAGCTCGCCGCCTTCAACTCGCCGGTCTGGTTCAACGTCGGCTTCGAGGAGAAGCCGCAGTGCTCGGCCTGCTTCATCCTCTCGATCGACGACTCGATGGACTCGATCCTCGACTGGATCCGGCGCGAGGGCATCATCTTCCGCGGCGGCTCGGGCTCGGGCATCAACCTCTCGCGCCTGCGCTCCTCGCACGAGCAGCTCTCCAAGGGCGGCCACGCTTCCGGCCCGGTCAGCTTCATGCGCGGCGCCGACGCCTCCGCCGGCACGATCAAGTCGGGCGGCAAGACCCGGCGCGCGGCCAAGATGGTCATCCTCGACATCGACCACCCCGACGTCGAGGAGTTCATCTGGTGCAAGGCCAACGAAGAGGACAAGGTGCGCGTCCTCGAGGCGGCCGGCTACGACATGTCGCTGAACTCGCCCGACTGGGCGTCGATTCAGTACCAGAACGCGAACAACTCGATCCGCGTCACCGACTCCTTCATGGAGGCGGTCGAGCGCGACGAGGACTGGAACCTGACCGCGCGCACCGACGGCGCCGTCGTCGCGACGCTTCCCGCGCGCGACCTCCTCAAGCAGGCCGCCGAGGCGGCGTGGCGCTGCGCCGATCCGGGCGTCCAGTACGACACGACGATCAACAAGTGGCACACGCTCCCGAACACGGGCCGCATCAACGCGTCGAACCCGTGCAGCGAGTACATGTCCATCGACGACAGCGCGTGCAACCTCGCCTCGCTGAACCTGATGAAGTTCCGCCGCGAGGACGGCGAGCTCGACGTCGAGGCCTTCGAGCACGCGGTCGACACGGTCTTCCTCGCGCAGGAGATCCTCGTCGGCTACTCGAGCTATCCGACGCCCGAGATCGAGAAGAACGCAAAGGCCTACCGCCAGCTCGGCCTCGGCTACGCGAACCTCGGCGCGCTTCTCATGGCGCGGGGGCTTCCGTACGACTCCGACGAGGGTCGCTCCTACGCAGCCGCGATCACCGCGCTCATGACCGGCCGCGCGTACAGGAAGTCGTCCGAGATCGCAGCGCGCATGGGCGCGTTCGCGGGCTACCAGCCGAACGCCGGCGCCATGGTCGGCGTCATCGCCCAGCACCGGGCCGCGGTCGGGAACATCGAGAACTCCGACATCGTGCCGACCGACCTGCTCACGGCCGCGCGGCAGTCCTGGGACGACGCGCTCAATCTCGGTGAGGTGTCCGGCTACCGGAACGCGCAGGCGACCGTGCTCGCGCCCACGGGGACGATCAGCTTCATGATGGATTGCGACACGACCGGGGTCGAGCCCGACTTCTCGCTCGTGAAGTCGAAGAAGCTCGTCGGCGGCGGCGAGATCACGATCGTGAACAAGACCGTCCCGATGGCGCTCGACAAGCTCGGCTACTCGCCGGACGAGATCGACCAGATGGTGGCGTTCATCGACGAGCGCAACACCGTCGTCGGCGCGCCGTCCATGAAGGCCGAGCACTATCCGGTCTTCGACTGCGCGATCGGCGACCGCGCGATCCACTACATGGGTCACGTGAAGATGATGGGCGCCGTCCAGCCCTTCATCTCCGGCGCGATCTCGAAGACGGTCAACCTGCCCGAGACGGCGACCGTCGACGACGTCTCCGGCCTCCTCGCCGACGCCTGGAAGCTCGGCGTCAAGGCGATCGCCATCTACCGCGACAACTGCAAGGTCGCCCAGCCGCTCTCGAAGAAGGGCGGCGCAGCGGTCGCGGCGCCTCCGCCCGCTCCGAAGGAAGAGCGCCGGCGCCTGCCCGACGACCGCACCGAGATCGGCCGCAAGTTCAAGGTCGGCGACTACGAGGGCTACATCCACGTCGGCCTCTACGACGACGGGACGCCCGGCGACATCTTCGTCGACATCGCCAAGGAGGGCACGACCCTGGCCGGCCTCATGAACTCGTTCATGATCGCGGTCTCGCTCGGGCTCCAGTACGGCGTGCCGCTCGAGGTCTACGTCTCCAAGTTCGCGCACATGCGCTTCGAGCCGTCGGGCATCACGAACGACGCCGACATCCGCGTCGCCAAGTCGATCGTGGACTACGTCTTCCGCTGGATGGGGAAGCGCTTCCTCGACACCGACAAGCAGGCCGAGCTCGGGATCATGAGCCCGGAGGTCAAGGCGCGCCTCGCGCAGGCCCACTCGGTGCTGGAGGGGAACGGCGACCTCGCCGAGGCCGACGACGCGCCCGCCTCACCGCCAGGCCAGACGGCCCTCTTCAACTCCTGGGAAGACGCGATCGAGTGCGCCAAGTGCGGCGGCCGCATGGTGCGGACGGGCAGCTGCTACACCTGCCGCGACTGCGGCCAGAACACCGGGTGTAGCTAGGCAGACGTTCTGGGCGACGGTCCGCACAGGGCTCGATTCGCGCCTCTTGAACAGGTCTGTCGACACCGCCTGTGATGCTCCGGCGGAGGCCGGTAGCGTGTCTCGGCCGTGACGGACAAAGCCGAACATCTCACCCGCGAGCAGAAGGCTCAGCTGGAGTCTGAGCTCGCCACGCTAGAAGGGCCCAAGCGGGCCGAGATGGTCGAAGCGATCGCAACGGCCAGAGGCTTCGGCGACCTTTCCGAGAACTTCGAGTACCACGCCGCGAAGAACGAGCAGGGACTCCTCGAGCGCCGGATCACGATCCTGCGCGACCGCTTGCAGCGAGCCGTCCTCGTCGACGAAGAAGCGGCTGCGGCGAGCGCGGTAGATCGCGCGTCGGCTCACGCGTCTCGATCGAGCTCGACGACGGCGAGACGATGGACGTGGAGATCTCGAGCGTGGGCGGCGTCTCTCCCGACTCGCCGCTCGGCAAGGCGCTGCTCGGCGCGAAAGTCGGCGACAAGATCGTGGTTGCGGCGCCGCAGGGTAAGTGGCGCGCGAAGGTCACCACGGTCGGCCGCTGAGCCCTTAGCAGCGGATTAGACTCACACGTCTCGGCAGGAGGTGTGGAGTGTCTCGATGGGGTGGGGCGACGACGTGGATCGTGCTCACGTGCGTCCTCGGCGCGGCGGTCGTTGGGCTCGGCATCTGGGTCGTGATCCTCGAAACCGGCCACGAGAGCGCCAGCACCGCGTCGGCTGCCCGGATCGACGAGCTCGAACAGGCAGAGGCAGAGCTCAACCAACGGGTTCCGGAGCTCGAGATGCTCGTGAAAGACCTCGAGGCGCAGCTCGAGGCGGAGAAGGCGGCCGCGGGCGTCGCCTCGGAGGAAGCCCAGAAGCAGCTCGAGGCCGCGCGCGGAGAAGTCGAGACCGCCTCGAACGAGCTCGGCGCCAAAGGCCAGGAGCTAGCCGACCTGCAAGCGGAGCTGGAGCGGCTCGCCGACGAAGCTGACGCTGAGCTCGCAAAAGCAAGGCGTAGAACTGCAACTGCGAGAGATCGCGCCGACGCCCAGAGCGCGAGAGCGGATTTGGCGGAGGCGTGCCTCGGCGCGGTGGCGACCGTCCTGCAGGATCTCTACGCGAGCGACAACCTCGAAGACCAGCTGGACGAGGCGGCGCAGGAGCTGAAGGCGATCGCCGCTGAGTGCGCTCCGGCCGGCTGATGGCCGGGCTGCCTGCTTCACGTCTGGCGGCGCGCCGCCCGTCGTAGCGTGCGGCTTGCCAGGCTTGGGAAGCGCGAGTAGAGTCGCGCGGTCCACCGGGAGAGGGATGAGAAAGCTACTCGTTATGCTCGTGGGCCTGGCCGTTGCGGCGGCTCTGCTCCTTCCGTCCTCCGGGGCGGCGAAGCGGGCCGGCCCGGAGAGCGAGGCCGCCGGCGCCCCGGTCGTCATGTTCCCGGCGTACTTCTTCACGACCCTCCGCGTCACGGTGCACCACCAGACCGTGGCCCCGGAGTGTCCGAGCTCCGGCTCGTTCCGCGTCTTCTTCCTGAACGACGAGCCGAGCGCGTTCTCCAAGGTCTGCCAGCAGAAGCTCCTCACGCTTCGCTACGAGGACAACCCGGCAAAGCCGATGCGCCTGCGGTTCCGCGATCAACACGGTGTCGACGTCCAGATCGAGAACTACGGGAAGACCGAGAGCGCGCCGTTCTACGAGCCCATGTACGAGGCGCTCGAAGGCGCGGGTTACGTCCGCGACCGCGACATCCGGGTGGCGGGTTACGACTCGCGCCTCACTCCCGACATGCGCAACTTCCTCAACCGGACGAGGGCGCTGGTCGAGGACACGTACCGCGACAACGGGAACACGCCCGTGCACCTCGTCGGCCACTCGAACGGCCCGCTCTACATCCAGTACCTGCTCACGCACACGTCACAGCGCTGGAAGGACAAGTACATCCACGGCTTCACGCCGTTCGCGGGCAACTTCCCCGGCCAGGGCGTCCTCTACCCGCTCTTCTTCACGGGCCTGGACGTCACCGACTTCACGTTCCCGACGACTCCCGAGACGGCGCTCTCCGGCGCCGAGATGATGCTCCGGAACCCGTCCAGCTACATGAGCGCGTCCGATCCGAGCATCTTCGGCGACCAGGAGACCGTCGTCGAGGACTTCTCGACGGGCAAGACGTACACGCCCGAGGACTACCGTGAGCTCTTCGACGACGCCGGCCTGTCCTGGGTGAAACCGATTGCAGACCACTACATCGGCTTCGTCGAGTTCGCCGACCCGGCGTCGTTCCCGAACGTGGACGTCTACGCCGAGAAGGGCTCGGGGCTCGAAACGGTCGTCGGGCTCGGGCTCGACGACCTCTCGGTCGGCCAGGTCCTCGACGGGTCGAATACCTTCTTCACGCGCGACGGCGACATCAACCAGGAGGACATCACCAACGACGCGGTCGGTGTCTGGACGGCCATGCCGTGCTTCCACTTCAGCCTCACCGACAGTCCCGGCGTCAATCACTTCGAGCTCCCGAGCGACCCCGGCGTGCTCGCCCGCCTGCTCGTGGACGTGGCGGCCCCCCGGTCGGACTGCTAGCCCACCTCGTCCGTTTTCGAGCTGCACGTGGCATTTCAAGCTTGCATCGCGGAGCCCATGGGTATCATGTGACCATGAGCACGTTGAAAGCATGGATCGAGCGAAAGCGCTGGCACAAGGAGCCTCTCTCACAAGGCAGGCTTCGTGCCCCCGATGCACCGCCCGACCACGAGGAGCCGCCTGCGCGCCCGTTGCAGGCGTACCTTCCCTCTAGCGGTCGCTGATCAGTCCGGCATCAGGATGAAGCGATCCGCGGGGACGTGGCGCTTGAGCTCGTCAAGCGCAGCTTGCGCCCCATTCCGCCCGAACGAGTCGACCAGCACCGGTACCCGGTCGCCGTCTCGCCCGATGACGACCACGCTCCCGTTCGACCAGTGGAGCACCACTTCGCAATCGCTCCAATCGACCGTGCTGAACTTCTCGTCACCGTAGATCGCGGTCAGCCCTTCCTCGCCCAGGATCACCCCGGCCCGGCGCGCGGATAGCCACCCCGACATTCCCTTCACTCGGAGGCGCCGTCCGCTGACGGCCCGCTCACTGAAATGTGGATACGGCCGGCATCGATCCGGCGGCGCGACGTGCGACGGGACGATCATGATCATTCTGTCCGCACCGCCCCGGACGACTGCAGCCACGTCGTCCCCGCCGACTTGGTCCGCCGACGTCACTTGTTCGAGCAACCTTTCGCGGGTGACACCGATCAGGTCGCCGGTCGCGAACCACTCGACCGCGTCCGCGGGTGCCTTGACTGCGCGCCGGAACCGCTCGCGCTCGAGCTCCATGTCCGCCTCCTCGGGACCGTGCGAGGCGAGGTTGTCGATCACCGCCAGCAGCGTGCTCGCGACCTGCTCGGCATTCGTGTCGAGACAGTCCGCCGCAATCGTGAGGTGGGCTTGGTCAGGGCCCGCCAGCTGATAGTCGGCGCCCACGTGGTAGGTGACGCCCAGCTCGTGTCGTAGCCGGGCAGTGGCGGCGGACGCCAGCAAGGCGAGCGCGAGCCCTGTGCCGGGAGAACGGTCGACCTCCATGCCGACGCCGACGCCGCCCTGCCCAAGGCTGATGCCGGTGGGAAGCTGCAGCCCGCTGATCGACTCGGCGACGGGTAGGGCTTGCCGCTCTCCGCGAGGCAGCTCGAGGCGGAAGCCCTCGGAAGGCTCGCCCGTCATGAAGAGCACTGCGTTGTCGGCGACGAAATAGCGATCGGCCCATGCCTGCGCCTCGTCCTCGCTAATGCGGAACAACCCGAACTCGTCGTAGCTGGCCGTGCCGTACGTCCGCGCACCCCAGCGGCAGCTGAGGAGCGTGGTGACGATCGACCCGCCCCGCTGACTGCCCTCCGTCGCGAGGATCTGGCGCTCGGCGACCATTCGGTCGCGCGGAAGCGGATGTAGTCGACGGGCCACGCCCGACAGGTAATCGAGCACCTCGTCGCGATCGCCTTCGGCCCAGAATCCGGTCGAGTCGATCGAGCACCATCCGTTGTGGGCATAGAGGCGCGGCTGCGGCTCGATCGCCAGGTGCTCGACGAGATGGCAGATCCCATGGGTGGGCAACGTCTCGTCGGCCATGCCGACGCGGAACACCAACACGGCGCGAAACGGGCCGCCGTTCGCCACCCAGTAGGTGGAGAGCCCGTCCACCATGTCGTGGTGCAGCGTGACCTCGCCGTCTACGGCGATCGGCTCCCAGGCCATGAGGAGGCGATCCTATCTCCTCGCTCACAAGCGATCCACGAATCTCTGGATAGACTCGGAAGCATGGCGACACCGGTTCGGGACGCGCCTGAGATCACCGTCCCGCCGTCGAGCCCGCTCGACGACGTGCTCCGCCGCGTCAACCTGATCCGCACCACGCGTGGCGTCGATCCCCTGTACGAGCTGCCGTCCGCCTGCACGGCCTGGGACGGCGGCGGCTGCGTGCTCGAGCACGCATTCGAGGATCTCGGCGTGCTCGTGGTCGACTACCGGCAGGCGCACGGCCGCGGCTTCTCGTTCGACCACGGGCTCGGCGACTTCGTCCGCGAGTTCGACGGCAGGCCGCTACCCGGATCTCGTCGCGCGCTGAAGCGAGCGTCCGAGCAGGACGGCGACCGCGAGCGGTAGCAGCCACCACGCGCTCCAGCCGTAGTCGGTGAGCGCCGCGGTCAGGCCCAGCGCGATCACGACTCCCGCCGCCACGCGCCAGTCGTCCCCCACGATGAAGTCCCACCAGAAGGCGGCGAACGACCGCACGTATCTCATGCTTCACCCGGCTGGAGCGAAAGCCGCTGGCGGCGGAGGAGCTCCACGAGGAGGAAGGCGAGCGCCGCGAGGAAGCCGAGCAGGCCGAGCAGCGCGAGCTCGTCGCCGGGCCAGCTGACGCCGGCGCCTTCGGCCGCCCAGAAGGTGCCGAAGGTCGTGAGCAAGAGGCCGACGGCGAACTTGATCGTGTTCTCGGGGACGCGCGAGAGCGGCGCGTGCACGAGCACTCCGACGGTTGCGACGAGCACGAGCGCCGCTCCCGCAGCCGCTGCCGCGAGCCCGAGCCGCCCCTGTGTGCTTCCGAAGGTGATCACGATGAACGCGACCTCGAGGCCCTCGAGCAGCACCCCCTTGAACGCGATCGTGAACCCGTACCAGTCGATCCCGATGCGTTCGTCTCTCCCGGCCGCGGCCGCTTCGGCGCGCTCCGCGAGAAAGGCTTCCTCCTCGTCGTGCAGCGGTTTGTACCCGCTCGACCGGAGGATCGCCTTCCGCAGCCACTGCAGCCCGAAGCAGAGAAGGAGCGCGCCGACCACGAGCCGGAGCACGTCGATGGGCAGGAGCTGCAGGGCCGGGCCGAGCGCGGCGATGATCGCGATCAGAGCGGCAGTCGCCGCGGCGACGCCGATCAGCGGCGATCGCCAGCCGCGAGTGACCCCGACCGCGAGCACGATCGTGAGCGCCTCGACCATTTCGACCGCACTGGCCGCGAAGGCGCCGAGGAAGAGGAAGACGTCGCTCATCACCTCAGCCCTCCAGAGCTTCGCGAAGCGCTTCTTCGGGCTCGATCGCCTTCCCCGCGGCGCGAGAGGTCTCGAACTCGTCGCCGGCGACCTGGCCGAGGTGACGATCGAGCCATCCGCGATCGAAGTCGCTGCGGTCGATCCCAGCCGCTTCGCGCACGGCGTCCGCGGCTCCTGCGAGCCGGCCAGCCCGAGCCGCCTCGTTCTCGGCTGCGGCGAGAATCGCGGCCTTCTCGAGCCCGAAGGCGATCAGCTCCTGATCCCGCACCCGTTGCGCGGAAGCGAGCATCTCGCGGTTGAGCTCGCGCGCACGCTCGTGATCCCCGCGTTCGATCGCGACCGCAACCAGGCTGTCCAACCCCGTGCACGCTCCCCACTCGTTCCCGTGCATCCGGTCGAGCTCGAGGGCTTCGAGGAAGCGAGACTCCGCGTCGTCGAGGTCTCCCCGCTCGAACGCGAGGATGCCGAGGTTCCCGAGCGATGACGCCGCGCGGGCCTCGTCGCCGAGCTCACGGCGGATTGCCAGGCCCTCCTCGAGGAGAGAACGAGCCGCATCGAGGTCACCCAACGCGCGCTTGATCGAGCCGAGGCTGTTCAGCGCCGCGCCGACGCGCTCGCGGTCACCCTGCTCGCGAAAGATGGTCAGGCTCCGCTCGACCAGCTCGGCCGCCCGCTCCGGCTCGCCACGCTGATCGACCAGGACGCCGAGGGCGTAGAGCGGGCGAGCCCGTAGCTCCTCCGGCGCGCCCTCGGTCGCCGCCAGCAGCTCGGTCAGCCGGTTGCAGCCCTCCAGTGCGTGACCGTGGGCGTACCAGAACCAGCCGAGCGCGCCGCCGAGGCGAAGCGCCGTCTCGTCATCCCCGGCGGCGAGCGACGAGTCGAGCGCGGCGCGGAGATTGTCGTGCTCCGACTCCAGGCGCTCGAACCAGAGGAGCTGATCGTCGCCCCGCAGGCCGGCATCGGCCTCCTCTGCGAAGTGCGCGAACTCGAGCGCGTGGCGATTGAGCAGCTGATCCTCCTCGCCCGCTTGCGCGAGCTGCTCGCGCGCGAACTCGCGGATCGTCTCCAGCATCGAGAACCGCGGCTCGCCGCCGGCTTCTTCGGCCTCGCGGAGCAGGCTGCGGTCGACCAGCGAGGCGATGCCTTCCAGGACGTCGAGCTCGCCTGCACCGGCGACGCGCTCGGCCGCCTCGAGGGTGAATCCGCCCATGAACACCGACAGCCGGGGATGGAGGCGGCGCTCCTCGTCGTCCAGTAGGTCGTAGCTCCAGGCGATCGCCTGGCGCAGGGTGCTTTGTCGCGCGGGGACTTCGCGCCCTCTCGCGGCAGGGAGCTCCAACCGATTCTCGAGCCGGCGAAGCAGAGAAGCGGGCGGGAGGACCTTCGTCCAGGCCGCCGCGAGCTCGATGGCGAGCGGCAGCCCGTCGAGGCGCTCGCAGATCTCGGCGACGATCGGCGCCGTCGCGTCCGTCAGCTCGAAGTCCGGCGAAGCGCGCGGCGCGCTCCGAAGAGCATGACCGCGTCGGATCGCAGACGGCAGCATCACGCCTCGCGAGTGGGCAGCCCAGCGGAGGCACCGGATATTGGCGCTCGGCCGAGATCCGCAAGGGCTCACGGCTCGTCACCAGCATCTTGAGCCGCTGGCATGCGCCGAGGAGGACGGCGAGAAGCTCCGCCGCCGCGCCGACGTGTTCGAAGTTGTCGAAGACGATGAGCACGCGGCGGTTCCGGAGCTCGGCTTTGAGCGCCTCGACGAGTGAGAGCGACGAGCTCTCCTCGACGCCGAGCACCCGCGCGAGCTCGAGCGGAACGAGCTCCGGATCGCTGATGGGCGCGAGGAGGACGCCGTACACGCCGTCGGGAAACTCGCCGACCAGGTCGGCGGCGACCTGCAGGGCGAGGCGCGTCTTGCCGGTGCCGCCCGGCCCGGTGAGCGTCACCATCCGCGTGTTCTCGTCCAGCGAGAAGCGTGCGCACCGCTTCGAGCTCCGCTTCTCGGCCGACGAGCGGGGTCGGCTGAGCCGGGAGATTCGTCACGCGGCCCTCGATCGTCCGTGGGGGCGGGAAATCGACCGCGAGTCCCTCGATGCAAAGCTGGTGCAGGCGCTGCGGCCCGGTGAGGTCCTTCAGCCGGTGGTCGCCGAGGTCGCGGAAGGTGAGGCCGTCGAGGTTCTCGGGGAGGAGGTCGCGGGTGGTCTGTGAGAGCAGGACCTGCCCGCCGTGTGCGGCGGCCGTCACGCGGGCGGCCCGGTGCATGTCGAGGCCGACGTAGCCGTCGGCAGTCGGCGTGGGCTCACCGGTATGGAGCCCCATCCGGACGCGGATGACTTCGTCGTCCGGCCACGCATGAGACGCGAGCGCGCGCTGCGCCTCCGCCGCGGCTGCCGCCGCTGAGCCGGCGGCGGTGAACGAGACGAAGAACGCGTCACCTTCGGTGCCGAGCTCGGTTCCGCCGTGCGCCGCGAAGGCCGTGCGCAGGAGACGGTTGTGTTCGGCGAGGAGGTCGGGCCAGCCCTCGTCGAGCCGCTCGGCGAGGACCGTCGAGCCCTCGATGTCCGTGAAGAGGAGGGTGACGGTGCCACGTGGCGGTTGCACTCGTGCTCGCCTACTGCTCGGATGTCTCCAGGGCGGCCAGGCGCTCCGTAGCCAACGCAACGCCGACGACCGACCCCTTGCGCGCGGCGGCGTCGACGGCCTTCGTGAGCGCCGCCTTCGCGTCCTCCAGCCGCCCCGCCAGCTCGAGCACTTCGGCCTGCCACATGAGCAGGTCGGGCATGTTGAGCAACTCCTGCGTGCCCTCGATGAGCGCAGCTGCCTCCGCAGCGAGGGAACCGCCTCCTCGAGCTCACCGCGACGGGCAAGGACCCGGGCCGTGGAGATCTTCAGCTGGGAGCGGCCGCTCACGTCGATCTTCTGGATGGTCTCCCGCGCTACTGCGAGGTGCTCGTCGGCCTCGTCGAGTCGACCCTGCTGGGCAAGGACGCCGGCCAGCATGGCGGCGAGGTGTCCGGCGCGCGCCCGCTCCCCCGTTCCCTCCAGGATCTCCAGACCGGCACGCAGCTCGCGCTCCGCCGCGTCCGGATTGCCCGCCCTGAGCTCGAGCGGCGCCATCGAGAACGGGTGGACTGCGAGCGCCTCGTCGTGGCCCAGCTCGGCGAACATCGCTCGGGCCTCATCCAGGAGCTCTCGCCCGGTGTCCTCATCCCCTTGCAATGCGATGAGCGACCCCATCACCCGGTTCGTCCAGGCCTGGATTTCCAGGCTGTCCGGATGCTGCTCACGGATCTCGCGTGTCTCGGCGATGCCCTCCGCGGCGGGCGTGCTTCCGAAGAGAATCGTTCCGAGGACCATGCCGAGCACGTCGCGCTCGATGCTCTTGTTGCCGGCGCGCTGGGCGTGCTCGATCGACCGGATCAGGGGCTCGCGCATCGAATCCCACATTGCCCCGGCCCACCCGATGAGGGCGACCGCGAACCACGCCCGGGAGAGACCCTCCTCGTCGCCCACGCGCTCGAGCACCTCGATTGCTCGCCGCGAAAGTGCTTCGTACTCATCCGGGTTGAAGTCGGAAACGAGCATCGCGTGGAACGAGAGCTCGATCCGGGCGCGAACCAGGAGATCCTCGCGCTCGAGGGCTTCGGCTCCAGCTAGGGCGCGTTCGAGCGCGCTGCGCGAGCCCGCGTAGTCGTGACCTGCCTCGAGGAGGACGCGTCCCAGGTCGGTGAGCGCGCGTACGCGCTCTGGGGCCTCCTCCGGGAAGAGCTGAACCGAACGATCGAGCAGGTTGGCAGCCGCTCGCCGGTCACCCCGCTCGAGCGCTTTTCGTCCAGCGCGCGCAAGGAGCTCGCCGGCATGGCCGCCCGAAGTCCGGTCGCTGACCGTCAGCGGTCCGAGCTCCCCTCTGTAGCTGAACGCCTGCTCCAGGTGGTAGCCGACGATCTCGTCGAGCTCGACCAGCTCCATGCCGCGCGCTTCCAGCCAGGCGGCGAAGCGCTCGTGCAGATCCGCGCGGGTCGCCTTGGGCAACGCTTCGTACGCCGCGTCCCGGATCAGGAGGTGGCGGAAGCGGTAGCCGTCCTCGCCGGCCAGCTGCGCGTGCTCGGGGCGGACGAGGTCCTTGCGCACCAGAGCGACGAGCCGGCCGTCGACAGGCGTCTCGTCCTGGACGAGCGCTGCAACGCCGCCCCGGTGGAAGACCTCGCCCTCGACCGAGCCGCGTTCGAGCACGTGGCGCTCTGAGGGATCGAGCTGGTCGAGGCGTGCGGCCAGCAGTGCCTGGATCGTCGGCGGAACCTCGATCTCGTCGCCGTTCGACGACCGGCCGACGAACGCGAGCATCTCCTCGAGGTAGAGCGGGTTGCCGCCGGCCGCGCGGCGGATTCTCGTCTGCAGGCCTTCCGCGAGAGCGGAGCCCTCGAGCAGTCCGGCGATCAGCTCATCCGTTTCGTCCTCCGAGAGCGGCTCGAGCGAGACCGTCGTCGCGTTCAGCTTGCCGCCGGCCCAGGCCGGCCGGCGATCGAGGAGTTCCGGACGCGCCATGCAGAGGAGAAGGATGGGAGCGCCGCGCGAGAGATCGGCGACGTGCTCGATCAGCTCGAGAAAGGTCTCCTCGCCCCACTGGATGTCGTCGAAGATGCAGAGCAGAGGTTCCTGTGCGGCTTTCGCTTCGAGGAGCTTCCGGAAAGCCCATGCGATCTCGTCGGGTGTCGCCGTCCCGTCTCCCTCTCCCAGCATGGCCTCGAGCGCCTTCCAGGCGGCGGGCTCGACGAGGGTGTTCGCGTCCGGGATCTGCTTGACGACCTCGACGACCGGCCAGTAGGTGATGCCGTCGCCGTAGGAGAGACACCGGCCGCGCACGACCGTCGCCCCGTCGATCGTCGTCAGGAACTCCGAGACCAGCCGCGACTTCCCGACGCCGGCCGGGCCCAGGACGGTGAAGAGATCGCAGGAGCGCTCGCTGGCGACGTTGTCGAAGGCGTCGCGGAGGAGCTTCAGCTGGCGGTCTCGGCCGACCATGGCGACGTCTCCCCGGCGGACGAACGCCGGCGCCTCCGTGTCCAGCGAGAGCAGACGGTACGCGGGCACGGGCTCCGATTTCCCTTTCGCGTCGAGCGGAGGGACAGCCTCGACCGTGACGGCATCTCGAACGAGCCCGACCGTGTCCGCGCCGACGAGGATCTCCCCGGGCTGGGCAGCCTGCTCCAGGCGCGCGGCGACGTTGACCGCGTCTCCCGTCGCGAGGCGCTCCTCGGTGCCGGTCACGACCTCGCCCGTGTTCACCCCGATGCGCACGGAGAGACTCGTCGCGTAGTCGCGCTCGAGCTCGGCGTTCAGCGCCTCGAGCGCCTCACGCAGCTCCGCCGCCGCGCGCACCGCGCGCAGGGCGTCGTCCTCGTGCACCTGCGGGACGCCGAACACGGCCATGACGGCGTCGCCGATGAACTTCTCGACGACTCCTCCGTGGCGTTCGACGACCTGGCTCGCGAGCTCGAAGTAGCGCGCGAGCACCCGGCGGAGACTTTCCGGGTCGAGGCGCTCCCCGAGCGCCGTCGATCCGGTCACATCCGAGAAGACAACGGTGACGACCTTGCGCTGCTCGGTCGCGTGAGCCGCAGCGGCCAGCGACGCGCCGCATTCGCTGCAGAACTTTGCGTCTGCAGGGTTTTCGTGACCGCAGCTCGGACAGATCATCACGGGCAGAGGCTAGAGCGGAGGAG
>CAVYBK010000001.1:0-268006 GCA_963766725.1 uncultured Actinomycetes bacterium | reverse complement strand
CGAGAGGCGACCGCCTCGTCCACGTGCGCGACCGCGTCGTCCAGGGTGACCGGGTCGAGCGGTGCGCCGAGGAGATGGATACGGCTAGGCATTCGCCGTCGCCGTCCCTTGAAGGTCGAAGATCTCCTCGGCGAGGCGCTCGACGATCCGCTCGCCGGCGTGGCCGTCCCAGAACTCGGGGATCGCCCAGGCGGCACCTCGAGACGTCAGGGCGTCCTTCGCGCCGAGCACGTCCTCGCGCCGCGTGCCGACGACGTGTTCGTCCCGTGGTCACGGTCATGGGCCGCTCCGTCGACTCGCGGAGCGTGAGGCACGGCACGCCGAGCACCGTCGTCTCCTCCTGGACGCCGCCCGAGTCGGTGAGGACGAGCCGGAGTCCGCGACGAGCCCGACGAAGTCGAGGTAGCCGAGCGGGCTGCAGTGGATCCGCGACCGGTCGACCATGCTCGAGCCCGACGCGTCGAGCCGGGCCTCGCGTGCGCGGATGGAGCGGAAAGACGACCGGAACCGCGGCCGAGTCTCCACGCGGCCTCGAGGAGGCCGCAGAGGATCCGCTCGGTCGTCGACGTTCTCGGGCGGTGCAGCGTGACCAGCGCGTATGGCCCGGCTTACGCCGAAGTCGGCCGCGCCGCGGGCGCGCGCCGCGTCGCGGGAGCGCAGCAGCGTGTCGATCATCGTGTTGCCGACGAAGACGATGCGCTCGGCGGGGATCCCCTCGGCGCACGAGGTTCTCGTCGGCATCGCGGCTGGTCGTGAAGAGATAGTCGGAGAGATGGTCGCTGAGGCGGCGGTTGATCTCCTCGGGCATCGACGGTCGTAGCAGCGGAGCCCCGCCTCGACGTGGGCGACCGGGGTGCTCCTTGGCCGCGACCAGCGCGCACGCGAGCGTCGAGTTGACGTCGCCGACGACGACCACGACCGCAGGGTCGAGCGCAGGAGCTCGGGCTCGAAGGCCAGCATGATCCGGGCGGTCTGCTCGGCGTGGGTGCCCGGAGCCGACGCCGAGGGGGACGTCGGGCTCGGGCAGGCCGAGCTCGTCGAAGAAGACGTGCGAGAGCTCCGCGTCGTAGTGCTGGCCGGTGTGGACGAGCACGGCACGACAGCCCGGCGCGGCCGGCGGCCTCGCAGGATCGGGGCGGCCTTCATGAAGTTCGGGCGGGCGCCGGCGACGACGAGGAGATCAGTCACCTGCGAGCCTCCTCGAGCGCTTCTTCCCAGGCCGCCACGGCGTTGGCGAGGCCGAAGCGCTCCTCGGTCTGGGCGCGGCAGAGCGCGGCGAAGTCCTCCGTGCTGGCGAAGCCGAGGGCGTCGGCGATCGCGGCGGCGAGCGCCTCCGGTTCCGCCGTCGGCGCGACGAGACGCGGATCGAGTGGCGCGAGGAGCTCTGGAGTCGCGCCGATCGCCGTCCCGACGACCGGCGTCCCCGAGGCGAGCGCTTCTACGGTCGCCATGCCGAAGCCCTCTAGCCGTCGTGGCAGAACATAGGTCGGCGGCGCGATACCAGTCCGCCAGGCGGACGTCGTCGGAGACAGGGCCCACGAAGAGGACGCGCTCGGCGACGGCGAGGTCTGCGGCGAGGCGCGGGAGGTCCCCGGCCAGGGAGCCCGAGCCGACCACGACCAGCGTGGCGTCGTCCCCGCCGAGAAGGGGCAGCGCGCGCAAAAGACGGTCGATTCCCATGCGCGGCTCGAGGCGCCTCACTGTGAGGAGGACAGGGCCACTGACGTCGAGCCCGAGGCGCTGCGGGCGGCAGTCTTCCCGTCGCCGGGGGTAAACCGCTCGGTGTCGACGAGGCCGGGCACGATGCTGATCCGGCACCGTCCAGGACGTGATCCTCGAGGAGCAGTGAACGGCTGAAGTCGCTGAGGACGAGGATGCGGTCGGCCGCCGCGACAGCCTGTCGCTCCAGCACGCCGAGCGGCGGCGCGAGCGCGTAGGTGGAGAGCTTCCTGAGGCCGGGTCGAAGCTCATCGAAAAAAGCGCTGCTCGCGGGCGGCTGAGGCGTGGAACATGAGGACGAGCGGCGTCCGCTTCGCGCGGCTCCTTAGGCCGAGGGCAGTTGTGGACTCGTGAGCGAGGAGGACATCGAAGCCGTCGTCCGGGAGCTCGCGGGCATGCCGCCAGGTCTCGACGGGGTCGGTCAGCGTCTGCGGCAAAGCGTTCCGCGCGAGGACGCGGCGCACGACGACTCCGGCCTCGTTCGACTCGCCGACGGATCCGTTCTCCGGCGCAAGCACGGTCACGTCGTGGCCGCGCGCGGCGAGCCCGGCGGCGGACGCGGCGGCCAGGCGCGCCGATCCGGCCTGCCGGTCCGGGAACCACTGGTCGATTGCGACGAGGATGCGCACGGCTAGCCGGCCAGCCTCCCGCCGACGAGGTCGAGCAGGCGCTCCGTCCTCGCCTCCCAAGTGTTCTCCTCCGCGAGCGCGCGCCGGCGGGCGACCACCTCCGGCGAGGAGGCCGCGAGCGCCGACTCGATGGCTGTGACGAACTCCTCAGGCCCGTCCACCAGGGACACGTCCGGCGCCAGTCCTCCGACCTCCGGGACTCCGCTCGCGACGACGGCCTTGCCGGCCGCGAGGTACTCGAAGACCTTGAGCGGCGAGCAGTTCCGCGTATACGCGGTCGTGCGGTACGGGATCACGCCGACCGAGAATCCGGAGACGTAGGCCGGAAGCTCGTCGTAGGGCCTGAAGCCGAGCATCACACGTTGTCGAGAGCCCCTAGCCGGTCGAGCCCGCCACGCGCGTCCTCCGCCGGAGGCCCGACGAGGACGAAGGTCCAGTCGGGACGAGCGCGGGCGACGGCCTCGAGCAGTTCGAAGTCGACCTTCTCTGCGGTCAGGTTCCCGGCGAAGCCGACCACCGGCGCGGCGAGGGAGCGCACCTCGGGCGCCGTCCCGTTCGTGTGCGAGAAGTGCGCGAAGTCAGCGCCGTTCCGGACGAGGTGCGTCTCCGGGTTCCGCTGGAGCTGGCGTTCGTAGAGCCCGGTCGTGGTCGCAAAGACGATCTGGGAGCGGGACGCGGCAGCCTCGTCGGCAGCGGCCACGAAGCGTCGGCGGCGCGCGTCCGGCCCGACCTGCTCGGCGTAGTCGTCGACGACGTCGTAGACGGTGAGGTCCTCGCCCGCCCGTCCGACGAGCTCGAAGGCCGTCGGGTCGTACAGCCAGAGAATCCTCGGCCCACCGAGGCCGCGGGCCGCCCGACGGATCCGGGCTCCGGTGAAGCGGGAGTTGATCCGGTTGGCGAACCGGAACTTCTGGCCCCAGGGAACGAGGGTGAGTGCCTTCTCGACCGTGATCGCCTCGGTGGGATGCTCACCGCTGAAGAGCCTGCGCGCGACCGAGCGGCGGTTCGGGCCCGTGACGAGCCGCCGAAGGTGCCGGCCGATGTGCCCTCCGCTCTCGACGAAGAGGACGCGGTGGCCGCGCTGCGCCGCCCGGATCATGATCTGCTGGCGGTTCGTGGGCAGCCCGGCGTGCCACTCCTGGCGCGACACGCAGACGATGAAAAAACCCGGCTCGGTCATGCGCTCTTGTCCGCGAGAGCACGCTCGTAGACGCGGAGGGTGGCGTCCAACACCGAAGAGACGTCGAAGCGCATCGCCTCGGCCTTCCCGCGCTCGCCCATCTCGCGCCGCCGGTCGGGATCGCGCAGGAGCTCGCCGATCGCGTCGGCCAGGCGCTCGGGGGAGCGGGCGGGGACGATGACCGCGGCGCCGGCGCGCTCGGCAGTGGATGCCGAGCCGGCCGCTGCCGTCGTCACGACGGGCACGCCTGCCGCCATCGCCTCGATGACGGGGATCCCCCACGGGTCGCTCCGCGTCGGGAGGACGAGCAGGTCGGCGGCGGCGTAGTAATCCTCGGGGATGTCGACGGAGCCCGTGAAATGCACCCGGCGACCGACGCCGAGGGCCTCCGCCTCGCGCCGGTAAGCGTCGGCGTCTCCACCGCCCACCACGACGAGATGCGCATCCGTCCGGGAGCGCGCCAGCGCGGCGAGCGCGTCGGCGAGGCCCTTGCGCTCGAAGGAGTGCCCGACGAAGAGGAGGACGTTGCGATCGGGCTCGATCGCGAGCTCGCGGCGGAGCCGCCCGTCCTTCGCCTCGGCGAAGCGCGCGACATCGACCGCGGGAGGCACCACGTCGATGCGCTCGCCGGGGACGCCGTGCACCCTGATCAGGTCGTCGCGCACCTGCTCGGTGACCACCGTCGTGCGCAGGTAGCGGCCCGGCCGGAACTGGAGGCTTTCGATCACCCGTACGGCCGCGACCTCGGGGCGGAGGACGGGCGCGAGCTTCCCACGCGCAGCGGCGCCACGGTAGCCCCTACCCGCGAGCTCCGGCCACCGGGCCTGCTCGGCGGCCATGACGGCTGGGACGTGCACGATGTCGTGCTCCCAGGCCGAAACGCCGAGCACGTGGACGAGGTCATACCGGTCGCGGTCTGCGCGCAGAGCCCTCGTCGCGCGCGCGGCGAAGCTGGCGCGCAGAAGCGAGAGGCCGATCCGGGAGGGCGAGCGCGTGAGTGGCACGACGTCGTGGCGGACGACACCGTCGACGTCGATGCTCGTTCCCGGGTCGCAATAGCAGTGGAGCTCGAGGCCACGGGCGGCGAGGCCCTCGAGGAGAAAGACGCTGTCGCGCTCGAGGCTTCCGGAGCGGCTCAGGTTTCGGTAGACGAAGGCGACGCGCATGGTCAGACGGCTCCGAGCTCGGAGTAGGTCTCGCGCCAGCGACGGGCGATTGTGTCGGGGCCGGCCTGTTCGGCGACACGTCGGCGGGCGGCCTCGCCGAGACGAGTGCGGAGCTCGGGGTCCGCCGCGAGCACCGCGATGGACACGGCCAGCGCGTCGACGTCGCCGGGCGGGACGAGGAGGCCGTTGCCCTCGTGCGCCACGTAGTCCGCGATCCCGCCCACCGGCGTCGCGATCACCGGCAACCCGAAGGACATTGCCTCGAGCAGGACGAGCGGCACACCCTCCCGCCGCGAGGGGAGGCACAGCACCTGGGCCTCGGCATAGCACTCGGCGAGCGCGGGCCCGTCCTTCACGCCCGCGAACTCGACGGCGCCGGCGACGCCGAACTGCTCCACGTCGTCGCGGAGGACACGCTCCTCGCCGTCGTACTCCTCCCGGCCGACGAAGCGAAGCGTCGCCTCGGTCCCCGCTGCGCGGGCCTGGGCCAGCGCGGCGATCAGCTCGTAGCAGCCCTTGCGCTCACCGTAGCGGCCGACGAAGAGAAGGCGCAGAGGTCCGCCCACCGCGTTGGGCGCGTGGCCGTTCGGGACGATGCGGATCGGATTCGGGATCCAGTCGGCCTCGATGCCGATCTGCGCGAGGGCCCGCACGGAGGTCGGCGAGAGGGTTACCCAACGGTCGACGAACCGGTCGAGAGCGCGCAGGGCGCGGGAGCGCCCGTGCGAGTCCGGGATCACGTGGATATGGCCGAGCACCATATGCCCGCCGGCCTTGAGGACGGACAGGAAGAGCAGGTCACGTGCGAGCCCCGTGGCGGTGTGCGAGACGGAGTAGTGGACGAGCCTCGGCGCCTTCCGGGCCCAGCCCAGGAAGCGCGGCAGCACGCGCGCCTGAATCCCGACCGCGTCGAGGGACATTCGGCCGCCGACCTCACCGGTCTCCGGGCGCCACAGATCGAACGCGTCGAAGCGGCACCCGATCTCCCCCTCGTGAGCCAGGAGCCATTCTGCGAAACCTGCGACGCCGCCGACCTGCGGGGGGAGCGGCGCGACCAGCCCGACCGTCTTTTCAGCCACGGTCGTCTTAGTAAGCCTGCCGCCCCCTGAACACGGCAGGGATCGTGCGGGCGATGAGTCTCAGGTCGCCCCAGAGAGACCAGCCGCTGACGTAGACGTAGTCGAGGTTGAGCATCTCGCCGAACGGGATGTTGCTGCGTCCGGACACCTGCCAGAGCCCCGTCATGCCGGGCTTGAGCGTGAGCCGGTGCCTGCCCCAGTCCTCGACGCGCTCGTCCTCGTCGAGCGGCAGCGGCCGCGGGCCGACGAGGCTCATGTCCCCCTTGAGCACGTTCAGAAGCTGCGGGAGCTCGTCGATCGAGAGCCGCCGCAGCGTCTTCCCGAAGCTCGTGACCCGTGGGTCGTTCGGGACCTTGAGCATCCGGGCATCGCCGTTCGTCACGTGCATGTTGAGGTGGGCGACTTCCTCACGCCGTGTGTCGGCGTCGGCGACCATCGTCCGGAACTTGAACATCAGGAAGGCCTTGTCCCTGCAGCCCATGCGCAGCTGGCGGAAGAAGACCGGCCCCGCCGAGTCGAGCTTGATCTTGATCGCGATGAACGCGAAGACCGGCGCGAGCAGGAGCAGCGCGACTCCCGACAGAACGAGATCGAGCGTCCGCTTGAGAAGCCTGGACGAGTGCGAGAGCTTCAGCTGCGGCAGGCTGATCATCGGCAGCCCCTCGACCGTGTGGATCTCGACGCCTCGGGCCGACGAGCTCGAAGAGCCGCGGGACGATGTCGATCTGCACGGACAGGCCCTTGAGCGAGCGGATGAGGCGCAGAAGATCCTCGTGCGATTCGTTGGAGAATGCGATCACGACCCGCTCCACGTCGTAGGCGCAGACGATGTCCGCGAGCTCCTCCGCAGGGCCAAGAAGCGTCAGATGCTCGAGATCCGGGCGCTGGCGCCTTCGGCGACGCGTCCACGAACCCGACGAGGTTGATGCCGTACTCCGGGTGCTTCAGGAGCTTGCGGGCGACGAGCTGGCCGACGTCTCCGGCCCCGACGATGATCGTGTTCTGGAGGTACGAGATCGTCTGGCGGCACACCGCGCGAGCCGTCGCGCGGCCGGCGGTGACGAACGCGACGCCGGCTCCCCAGAAGAAGACGAGCTCGGCGAGCTCCGGCGACCACAAGCCGGTCAGCCAGGCGCATGCGTACAGGATCCAGGCGCCGATCGTGACCAGGTGGAAGACGCCCACGAACTCGTCAGCAGTCGAGTGGTCGGCGCGCTCCTCGTCGTTGTCGTAGAGCCCGTAGAGCTTCGCCACGACGACCCACCCCGGGAGCGTCGCCGCGAAGAAGAGGACCCGGCCGGCGCTTACGCCCGCCCCGATCAGGGCCTCTGCAAGAACGAAAGCAAGGGTGAGCCCGGCGATGTCTGCGGCGGCAAGCGCCCTCCGGATGACCCATCCGCGCCGCCGCCCACCGTGCGTCGCTGGGCTCCTCCAGGAGCTCGGCGACGGTGAGCCCTTCGGCCTCGTCGAGGACGAGCGGCGCCGCAATAGCGGATCTGTCAGCGTTCACGTACGTACCCCCCTTAGGTAGATCCCGGCTGCAACTGCGCTGCGGATCCGCTCCGGTGACGCCGAGCCGTCGGAGAGGTTCTGCCAGCGGCCGGCGTGCAGCAAACGAAGACGATCCTCGCGAAGAGACACGTGCACGAGCGTGGCGCGCGCCTCGCGAGCGAATTCGGCCGCCGCCTCGGCCTCCTCCGCACTGTCGACGACGACCGCCGCCGGCTGCAGGAGCCGAAGGAAGTCGGCGGTGTCGCCTTGACCGCGGGAAACGCGCGCACCTCGGCGATTCCCTCGAGCGCTCCCTCGACCGCTTCGGCGAGGAGCGGATAGCTGGACACGACCGCCACGAGCGGGATTGCCGGCTCCGCCGCCATGCGAGCCTCCGCGGTCACGCCGTCCGCTCCATCTCGAAGACCCCGGACGACTCGAAGGCCGACCTGTAGAAGAGCCCGGCCGCCCTGCGAGAGGGCAGGTCGAGCTTGTGGAGGATGTTCTGCATGTGGCGCTTGACCGTGAACTCGGAGATCGAGAGGGCCTGCGCGATCTCCCGGTTGCGCGCGCCCCTCGCAACGAGCGCGAGGACTTCACGCTCGCGGGCGGAGAGGGCGACCGCGCGCTCGCGGGCCCGGTCGCGCTCTTCGAGCCCGTGCACTGCGTCGATCATGAGCGTGGCGAGGCCGCGCGAGAGCGGCGCCTCCCCGCGGACGACGCCGCGGAGCGAACGGATGAGCCCCGCCGGCGAGATCTCCTTCGGCAAGAAGCCCTTGGCGCCCGCTGTGACCGCGGCGAGCACCGCGTCGCTCGACGCCTCGAAGCCCCAGACGATCATGCGCGTCTCGTAGAGCGGCGCGAGGCCCGCAACGGCCGCGACGCCGCCCGAGGGCGGGAGCTCGAGGTCGATCAGCGCGATGTCCGGCTGCCGCTCCTCGAGCGTCTGCGAGAGCTCCGGGAACGTGGCGGCCTCGAAGACCTCGAAGTCGCTCTCGCGCCCGAGCAGATGCCTGACGCCGGCCCGAAAGATCGGTCCAGGGTCGGCGACGACGATGCTCGTTCGCCTCATCGAGCCGGCCGCTCCCCTTCGGCCATGCCCGCGGCAGCCGCAAACTTCAATGCCGCTCCTCTCCCCTACTCGTGTTTCGACGCCAGTCCCGGGGTGCTTCCCCTCGGGCAAAGAACCATCGATAGGTCTCCCGGCCTATGTCAGCGATGGTCATCCCCGTAGGGAAGATGACTCTAAACCAATCTATGGAAGCTTTCAACCCGTCTCGGAACCAGCGGATGTGGTGCTTTCATGGCTGGGTGGCCCCCCGGGCCCGGCGCCGGTATCATTTTGAGTTCGTGGTTCGGGGACGGTTTCTGCGGCTGATCGGGGGCGTGGGTCTTCTCGCGTCTGCCTGCGTGCTCGTCCTCGCGCCGGCGGCCGCCGCCGCCGGGTCGCCGCAGGACAGCGGCGTCTACGACCAGTACACCGAGCAGATCCCGACGGCCGGCGGTTCGCAGCACAGCGGCACGGCCGGCGGGCCCGGCTCCGGAGGCCCGTCCACCCCCGGGCCGACCGGGAGCATCGTCCTCCCCTCGAACCTGAACAAGGACGGCGGCAAGGACGCCAAGACCCTTCGCGAGATCGCCACCTCGCCGCGCTACGGCGCGCCGACCCCCGGCGGCTCGCTGTCCGAGAACTCCGCGAGCTCGCCCATAGCCGTTTCCGCCGCGGTCGGCGCGATCACCGACGGAAGCGACGGCCGCATGGTCGGCCTCTTCGTCGCGCTTCTGGCGATCACCGCGGTCTCGCTGGGATTCGCCGCGGCCCGCCGCCGCACCGTCTAGCGCGGGAAGTACTCCTGCAGGTCGTGCGGCTTGACGTCGTCGCGGACGAGGACGACGTCGTTCCTGCCGGCGAGCATGATCGCCACCGACGGGGGCACGCCTTGCACCGAGGTGACCTCGACCTGCTCCGCGGGAATCGTCGTCCCGGCTCCGCCCGTGTCGTTGCAAGGAGGGATCGTGCCGTTGCCGATCGAGTCGCCGGCGACGGGAGCCGCCTCGACGGCGGTGCCGAGGTACGTGTGCCCGTCGTAGGAGACGAGCATCGCGCAGCTGGCCGAGGCGACGCCGCCTCCGCTCACCTCGGTTGTTGCGCCTCCACTGACCTCGGCGCTCTTGCCTCCGCAGGCCGCGAGGGCGAGCGAGGAGGACGAGCAGAGCGAGGGCGAGAAAACGGGTCGTTCGCTGAATGGTCATGTCCGCTCCGACCGGGCGAGCGGCCGATTTGTTCCCGCCGTCAGCGCAATTCTTTGTTCGACTCCATGTCGAACCACATGGCGAAGAGCAGCAGCTGAAGCCCCGAGATGACGAGCAGGGCGACGAGGACGATCGAGGCGCTCGTGATCGGGTTCCCCGCGATGCGCAGGCCCGACCTCGAGCCAGCCGAGCAGGAAGCCCGCGCCGAAGAGCAGCATCCCGAGGGAGTAGAAGAGGACGAGGGGGTGGAAGTCGCGGATGATGTACTTCTCCTTCATCCGCCAGAAGAAGCCCTTCGTCAGAAGCCAGGAGATCTTCGGGACGACGTGGCGCAGGCGGATGCCGCTCCGCTCGCCGACGCCGTAGATGGGACGCGAGGGGTAGTCGCGCACGCGCCGGTTCCAGACGTTCAGGTGGACGAGCAGGTCGTTGGGGAAGCCGTAGCGCTTGTAGATGCGGTCGAGGTCGAGCAGCTTCAGCGTCTCGAGGTTCATCGCGGTGTAGCCCGACTGCGAGTCGGCGACGTGCCAGTAGCCGGAGGCGATCTTCGTCAGGAAGGAGAGCACCGCGTTCCCGAGGTAGCGCGTGCGCGGGATGAGCTCCCACGCCTGGCCGGTGAAGAGCCGGTTCGCCTTGGCGTAGTCGACCTGGTCGGAGATGACGCCCTGGACGAGCGCCTCCAGGTCGTCGGGATCCATCTGCCCGTCGGCTGCCATGACCGCGGTGACGTCGATCTCCTCGGCGATCGCGCGCTTGTAGCCGGTGACGATCGCCGCGCCGACGCCCTGGTTCCGTTCGTGCTCGATCAGGTCGACGCGCGGATCGGCGCCCTTGACCTTCTCGACCGTGGCATCGGTGGAGGCGTCGTCGACCACGATGATCCGGTCGACGAAGGCAGGGATCGTCGAGACCGTGGAGGCGATGAGCGCCTCCTCGTTGTATGCGGGCACGACAACGGCGACGCTCTTCCCGTCGTACATCGCGCCGACTTTAGCTCGCGGGTCGGTCAGGACCTGACGTCGTACAGGGCGAAACGGGCGTCCTCGTAGACGAGCGGAAAACGGTCGAGGAAATGCCTCCGGGTGCGCTCCGCTCCTTGTTCACGAGAACCCAGGAGGCGTGCCAGCGCTCGAGGATGGCCTCGCGCTCCGAGTCGGAGACGCCCGTGTCCCAGAAGAAATGCCGAGTGTCGCGGGCGCGCGCGAAGACATGGTTCGCTCGCACCTCCGCGACGTGACCGGGCGCCGATGCGTTCACATACACGGGCGCGTAAGCGACGAGCCTGTACGCCGTCTTGCGGTCAGAGAAGACGACCTCGCCGGTCGAGACGTCAGCGCGAACGGCGTCGACTATCGCCGCGAGTGAGGAACGCGTCCGGCTGAGCCTTCGCCACACGCGACAGGCCCGCGACCGCCACGGGAAGGACGAACGCGAGCGCGGCCGCGAGCGCGAAGCGGCCGGGAGCCGGGCCCCAGAGCGGACGCCATGCTCCAAAGAGTAGGGCCGCAGGCCCGCCGACGATCGCTAGCCAGACCGCCCAGCTCGGGCCGCCGTCGACGTAGACCGACGTGAACTCTCCCGGGTAGAGGAGGACGAGCGCGGCGCCGACCACGCCCGCGATGCCGATTCCCCACGACCGAAGGCGGGAGAGCGCGATGCAGCCTCCGACCACCGCGACGGAGATGGGCAGGAACTGCGGGAGCCGGCGCGCCTGAGAGAGGGAGAACACGTCGGCGAGGAGTGGTGAAGATGGGCGGCACGAGGACGGCGACGAGCACCGCGACGGAGCCGCCGAGGACGAGGGCGGCCCAGAGCCTCCGCGATGCGAACGCAGCGAGCGGGATCGCAATTAGCCCGGCAACGACGACCGGGCCCGCGCGCGCGATTGCGTCCGGCGACATGCCGAACCAGGGCCCAAGATGCCTGACGAAGCTTCCGTAGTTCGCGAGCTCGTGGTCACGAAGGGAGATCGAAGGAGTGACGGACCTCGGGCTCGCTGATCACCGGGTAGAAGAGAGCGAGAAAGAGGAGGAGCGGAGCGGTGACCGCCCCGACGACGATCGCCGCCCGCGTGAGCAGCGGTTCCCATGAGCGGACGAGAACGAGCCGCGCGAGCATGAAGCCGACGAGCAGCATGGCGACGAAGGGCGTGTAGGAGGGGTGGACGAGCGTGAGGCCCATGCTCGCCGCGCCGAGGCAGAGGAGCGCGACACCTCCCCCGCCGCGGAGGAAGGCGAAGGCGAGCGCGACGACCGCGGGAATGAAAAGCAAGTGGCTCGCCGCCTGCGGCTGCGTCAAAGTCTCGAAGAACCCGGTCGCCGCGAGGTTATCCTCCCGGCTGGCGAGGCCGAGATTCGCGACCTGGACGGCCGCGAGCGCGACGCCCGCCGTAGGGCGAGCGGAAGACTAGCATTGCCGGCCGCATAGGCGAGCAGGAGCGCCAGCGGGACGAGGACGGCCGGGAGATAGACGAGCACCTCGGTCGACATCGACGCCTGCGAGACGAGCGACGAGCGCATCGACCCCGTGCCAGAGCGGGAAGACGTAGCCCGGGTGAAGGCCGCCGTCCTTGAACTCGTCGACGCTCGAGAGGCCGTTCAGGACGTCGAGCTCCGCGAGCTTCCGAACGCGTGCCAGGTGGAAGAACCCGTCACCGTTGACGGGGCCGGCGGCCCACCAGACGACGGCCGAGAACAGGACGCCGGAGGCGAAGACGGCGGTCAGCGCGCGCCGTTCCGCCGGCACGACCGGGCGAACGCCGTTCCGCAAGGCGGCGGGCACGGCGACGACCACGCTCACCGAGCCGATCACGATTCCCATGAGGAGAATCGAGCCGCCGGCGGCGAAGACGAGCGCGAGCCCGAAGGCGTCGACGGCGAGGCTGAGCGCGAACGAGCCCGCGAGCGCGATCCCCGGCGAGGCGCGGCCAGCCGATCGCGCGGAGGAGGAGCGCCCCTGGGACGAGGAGCACGCACGCTGCTGCCGCGGCGAGGCGAAGCGCGAGCCCGGGGCCGGTCGTGGGCAGGAGGTGGGCGAGGAGAAGAAGCGCCGGCGCGAGCGCGACGAAGCCGACGAACCGTCCGCGCGTCCGGAGCGCGAGCGGAGCCGTCAGGGAAGCCACCCGGCCGCTTCTTCCCTCACCGGCCCGATTCTACGGGTCGCTATCCCTCGCGCGGCCGCATGAGCGCGGGGCGCAAGCTGTCCCAGATCATGATCGCGCCGCCCGGGATCGAGGCGGCGACAGTGACCGCGTAGAAGAGAAAGCCCGTGGCGAAGGCCGCGTCGGCGTCCACCCCGAAGCGCCCGAGAAAGGCGATGAAGAACGCCTCGCGCACGCCGAGCCCGTTGATCGTGAACGGGATGAGCATGACGAGGAAGAGGAGCGGGCCCATGATGACGTAGACGAGCGGGGAGACGTCGACCCCGACCGCTTCGCCGCAAAGCCAGATCGAGAGGATGCGGACGAACTGGAAGACGACGGTCGCGCCGAGGACGATGAGGAGCGCTCGTGGCTGCGCGCGGTAGCCGTGCAGCGCCTCCCAGAGGCTTCGGAACCCGCGCGCGAGGGCCCGCGTGCCGCCCCGCTCCTGCAGCCAGGCGTTCGTCCGCCGCGAGAACATGAGGGCGAGCGCGAAGGCGAGCCCCACGGACAGCGCGATCTCGAGGATCAGGATCTCCTGGATGTTGTTGTAGCGCCCGATCGCGAGCACGAGACCGATCGCGACGAGGACGAGCGTCCCCGCGGAGCCAACGACGCGCTCCATGAGAACCGCGCCCGCGACCTCCGCCTTCGCGTCGGGCCTGCGGCGCGCGTGTGCGGCGATGCGCACGGTGTCTCCTCCGATTGACGTGGGCAGCACCTGCCCGGCCGCATAGCCGACGAAGTAGAGCTTCGTCAGCCAGGAGAGCGGCTCGTGGATCCCCTTCGAGGCCAGAAGCGCCTTCCAGCGCCAGGCCATCCCCACGGTCGTCACGAGGAAGATCACGTACGAGGCGAGCAGGTACCAGCCGTTGCTCGACCCGATCAGGTCGATCGTCGCGCCGAGGTTGATCTGCCAGATCAGGTAGGCGAGGACGCCCGCGCTGACGAGCACCTGCAGAGCGATGCGAACCGGCCGGCTGATCCTCACGGCATCAGGTGGTGAAGCGGGCGTGGACACGGCGCAGTGCGTCCACCGCGTCCGCGATGTCCTCGTCCGAGTGCGCCGGCGAAAGCGGCAGGGAGAGCACTTCGCGCCCGGCCCGCTCCGCCACGGGAAGCGGCGCCTGGTCGGGGAAGCGCTCGCGGTAGTACGTCAGCGTGTGCACCGGGAGGAAGTGGATGCTCGTGCCGATGTTCTCCTCGGCAAGAGCACGCTGGTAGGCGTCGCGGTCGGCGCCCGCGTCATCGGGGTCGATGCGAACGACGTAGAGGTGGAGCGCGTGCCGGTCGCGCGGGTCGCGGGCGAGTGGCGTGACACCCGGCAGGTCGGCCACGGCGGCGTCGTAAGCCTCGACGTGGCGACGGCGGATCTCGGCATGCGCGTCGATCTTGTCCAGCTGGCAGAGGGCGATCGCGGCGAGGACGTCGGAGAGGTTCGCCTTGAATCCTGCGGTGCGGACGTCGTAGAGCGAGCCGTGGCTCCTCCGCATCAGGCGGAGCTCCCGCACCTCGTCGGCGAGCGCGTCGTCGTCGGTCGTGATCGCGCCGCCCTCGCCCGCGGCCACGTTCTTGGTCGCGTAGAGGGAGAAGCACGTCGCGCGCGCGATCGAGCCGATCCGCCGGCCTCGGTAACGCGCCTCGACGGAATGGGCCGCGTCCTCCACCACCGGCAGCCCGAGCGCGAGGAGCGGGTCGAGGTCGGCGGGCTGGCCCGCCAGGTCTACGGGAAGGATCGCCTTCGTCCGTCCGGTCACCGCCGCGGCCGCGAAGTCCGGATCGATGTTCAGGTCGGAGTCGCGCACGTCCACGAAGACCGGGGTCGCGCCCGTGTGGACGACCACGTTGGCCGTGGCGGGCCAAGTGATCGGCGTCGTGATCACCTCGTCGCCGGGCCCGAGGCCCAGGCCGACGAGGGAGAGGTGCATGGCGGCAGTGCCCGACGCGACGGCCAGCGCATGGCGCGCGCCCGTCAGCTCGGCGAGCCGGCGCTCGAGCTCCTCGGCGCGCGGGCCGCTCGTCAGCCAGCCGCTCTCGAGCGTCTCCGTCACCGCGGCGATCTCCTCCGGGCCGATCGCCGGCGGCTGGAAGGAGAGGAAGGTCTTACGTTTGCTGGAGGACAGCTGCATCTTCGGTCTCGAAGCGTATTGAGTCGGCCGCGCGGCCGGCCTTCGCGAGGGCATCGTCGCGCGACGACCCAGTTGCGAGGACGAATCCGGCGCGGTCGGATCCGCGCAAGAAGGGTCCGAAGACGAAACCCGGCCGCCGGTAGACCCGCGCGTCGACGACTCCCTCGGCCGCGCGCGCCTCGTCGAGCCCCGCGAGCGCAACGAGCTCACCCTCGGGGGGAACCAGGAAGCGGACGCAGGCGCCGCCTGACGGCGTCGGCTCGGGCACGCTGACCGGTTCTCCGAGAGCGGCCGCGAGTGCGAGCTCGTTGGGGTCGATGCCGAGCGCCTCGCGGCAGACCTCGGCGTCGTGGCCGCCGCCGAGCCGTGCGGCGAGCTCCATCACCGTGGCCCCGCCGTCCGCGAGCCTCACCTGCGTGTAGGTCGGGCCGTTCTCGATCCCCAGCGCCTCCGCGGCCGCCCGGGCGACCTCGACAGCCTCGGTCACGTCATGGGCACTCGGCCATGCGTGTGCGAGGGCGACGCCGAAGGCCGGAGGATCGGCCGTGAGGCGGTCGGTCACGGTCAGCGGATGGAAGACGCCGCCGGCCGAGAACGCGTTGACCGTCACCTCGGGGCCTTCGACGAACTCCTCGACGAGCGCGCAGCCGGCGCGGGACTCCGCCACGGCGAGCTCGACGGCTGCCTCGAGCTCGGACGCGTCGCGCACGAGCGTGAGGCCCTTCTGGCCCTGGCGGTCCGGCGGCTTGACCACACAGGGAACGGGCAACCCCGCTGCCTCGGTCGTGATCCGCCACTCGGGCTGAGGGACTCCCGCCTCGCTCAGCCGCTCGCGCTGGCGCTGCTTGGAGACCGCGAGCGACGCGGTCTCGGGAGCAAGCGGGTGCGGAAGGCCGAAGCGCGCGGCCACGCGCGCGGCGATGGCGACGGGCCAGTCGATTCCCGGCGCGATGACGCCGTCAATCCCTTCCGCCTCGGCGAGCTTCCCGATCGCGGGCTCGTCCTCGGCGGACACGATCGCGCGCTTGTCCGCGTACTCGAAGCCGGGCGCCTGCGCGTCGCGGTCGCAGGCCACGATGAAGAGCCCGCGCTCGCGCGCTGCGCGTAAGAGCCCGAGCTGTGCCGGGCCCGCCCCTAGGACGAGAAGACGGCGCTGTCGCTGCGTAGCGGAGACTCCCACCAGGCCCGATTCTCGTCATACCACCCGATGGTGCGCTCCAGGCCCTCCTCGAAGGAGGTGCGCGCTCGCCAGCCGAGCAGCTTCTGCGCCTTGTCGGTCGAGCCGATGTGGCGGTCCACCTGGCCGGGGCGCTCGGGCGTGTGCACCTTGAGCGAGGCGGGCTTCCCGAGGCGCTCGAGCACGAGGTCGGCGATCTCCTCGACGGAGATGTCCCGGCCGGTGGCGATGTTGACGACCTCGCCCGCAACCGCATCCACGTCCGACTCGATCACCGCGTCGATCGCCTCGGCGACGTCCTCCACGAAGACCCAGTCGCGGCTCGCATGCCCATCCCCGTGCACGGTCAGCGGCTCGTCCTTGAGCGCCTGCGTGATGAAGCGCGGCACGACCTTCTCCGGATGCTGGTGCGGCCCGTAGTTGTTGAACGGGCGCACGATCGTGATCGGAAGGCCATAGGTGACGAAGTAGGAGTACGCGAGCCGGTCGGAGCCCGCCTTCGTCGCCGCGTAGGGGCTGCGCGGGTTGAGCGGGTGCTCCTCGTGCATGGGTGCGCACTCTGCGGTGCCGTAGACCTCGCTCGAGGAGAAGAGGATGAAGCGCTCGACCGGCGTGCGCCTGATCGCGTCGAGCAAGATCTGCGTGCCCTCGACGTTCGTGGTCACGAACTCGGAGGCGCCTTCCTCGATCGACTTCTCGACGTGCGACTCGGCCGCGGCGTTCACGATCACGTCGACGTCGGAGACGATCTCGCCGACGAGCTCCGGGTCGCGGATGTCGCCGTGCACGAAGGACAGCCGCTCGTGCCCCATCACGTCGGCGAGGTTGTCCATGTTCCCCGCATAGGTGAGGGCGTCGAGCGAGACGACCTCGTGCGAGGTCGACATGAGGAGGTGGCGCACGAGGTTCGAGGAGATGAACCCGGCGCCGCCGGTGACCAGAACGCGCTTCTCAAACCAGTTCCCTTTCGATCGTGTAGAGCGGGCGCCCCTCGACGTCCCGCTGGATCCGCCCTAGATACTCCCCGACGAGCGCGAGTATGAATCCCTGCACCGCGAGGACTCCGAGGACGAGGCCGCCGAGGTAGAGCTGGCCCGGGAAGTCGCCGTTCAGCACCCAGACGACCGTCGCCCACACGCCGACGACGAGCGAGAGCGTCCCGCAAAGCATTCCGAGCAGCACCCCGGCCCACTGGATCGGCTGGGGCCAGAAGCCGGCGAGCACGTGGAGGGCGAGCCTCGTCAGGCGAAGCGGCGAGTAGCGCGAGCTGTCCTCGCGGGCGCGGTGGTCGAGGTCGACCTCGACGGCGCGCGCGCCTGCGGCGAGGACGAGCGCCTTGGTGAACTTCTGCTTGCCGATGACGCCGAGGACGGGAGTGAGCGCATCGCGGGAGTAGGCGTTGTAGGCGCAGCCGAAGTCGGAGATGTCGGCCGACGTGAAGCGGCGCAGCATCCCGTTGATGAGCTTCGAGGGGAGCGTGCGTCCCCAGGAGTCTTCGCGCCCCTTGCGCCGGCCGGATGCGACGTCCGCGCCGTTCGCCACGGCGCCGATCAGCTTCGGGAGGTCCGACGGCTGGTTCTGCAGGTCTCCGTCCATCGTGACGACGATGTCGCCGCGCGCGCGGACGAGTCCCGCGTGCATCGCCGGGTGCTGGCCGAAGTTGCGCTTGAAGCGCACAGCCTTGACCCGCGCGTCGCCCGCGTGGAGTCGCTCGATCGTCGCCCAGGTTCCGTCGCGCGAGCCGTCGTCCACGACGATCACCTCGAACGTGCGCGAGTCGCGCTCGAGGACCTCGATGGCCTGGGACACGACCTGTTCTATGGTTCTCTCCTCGTTGAAGACGGGCACGACGAGGGAGACGTCAGGGCGATCGTCCTCCGTAAGATCGGGTAGCGGGCGCGGATATAGCTCTGTATCTGCCATCGCGCAGCAGGCTACCATCAGCACGATCTCGGAGAACCCAAAGGGAGGCTATGGACTCCAGGCTGGCGGAACGGGTCGAATTGATCGAGCAGGACGACCGTCACGGGGCGAGCTGGCTCGCTCGTGAGGCGGTCGAGGCGGTGTGCGAGGCCGTGCAGATGGGCGAGGATCCGGTCGCGCTCGCGCAACGGATCGTGCGCGCTCGTCCGGCAATGGGCGCGATCGCCGGGGCACTAGGACGCGTCCTCGTCTCCGGGCGAAGCGACGAGCAGATCATCGAGGAGGCGCGCGCGGTCATCGAAGGCCGCGAGCGGGCGAGCAAGGCGATCGCAGTCCTCCTTTCACCGCACATCCAGGGCACCGTGATGACGCACTCGAACTCGGCGACGGTGCGCGAGGCGGTCGAGCACACGCCGCCCGAACGAATGGTCTGCACGGTCTCGGAGCCAGGCGAGGAAGGGCGCGAGCTCGTGGAGGCCCTCCGCGGCAACGAGCTCGCCGTCGATCTCGTCGACGACTCCGACGCAGAGCACGCGGTCGGCACCGTCGACCTCCTCCTGCTCGGAGCGGACACGGTCTTCCGCGACGGCTCCCTCGTGAACAAGGTCGGCACATCGGGCCTCGCCAAGGCGGCGAAGAAGGCGGGCGTGCCGGTGATCGTGGCGTGCGAGGTGATCAAGCTCGCGCCCGAGGATCCGCGCCACCCGGGCGAGGACCGCTTCGACCTCACTGTCACCGAAACACATCGACCTCTACGTCACCGAGGAGGGCGAGTTCCCGCCGCTGGACATCGCGGCGCTGATCGACCGCACGCCGTTCCTGCACGACGGCTACGCCTTGCTGAACGCCTAGCCGCTCGGCGTCAGCCCGTAGAGGCGTTTGTAACCGGCGAGGTAGACGCGCTCCTTGTCGGCCACGATCGGGCTGTACTTGCCGTCGTCGAACTCCCAGAGCTTCTTCCCAGTCTGGGCGTCGAGGCCGAACGTCTTCTCCTCGAGCGTCGAGAAGTAGACGACGCCGTCGAGCACGGTCGGCGCACCCGAGATCTCGCCGCCCGCGTCGAACGACCACCTGACGTCGCCAGACGCCGGCGTCGAGCGCATAGAAGCGCTTGCTGTAGGAGCCGACGTAGACCGTCTTCTGCCAGACCGCGGCCGAGGAGTAGACGAAGCCCCCGGTTGCCTTCGCCCAGAGGAGGTGGCCGCTGTCCTGGCCGAAGGCGTAGACGCGCCCGTCCGTGTTCCCGATGAAGACGCGTCCGTAGGCGACCGTCGGCGTGGCGTAGAAGTTCGCGGTCCCGCTCGCCGACCAGCGGAGCTTCCCGGTGCGCGCGTCGACGGCGTAGACCTTGTTGTCGTAGGACGCGAAGAAGAGCGTGCCGCCAGCGTACGCCGGGCCGGCCTTCACCTGGTCGCCGGTCGGGAACGTCCAGACGGCCTTGTGGGTGTTCACGTCGACCGCGTACATCTTCTTGTCCCAGGAGCCGAAGTAGAGGAGGTTCCCGACGACGAGCGGCGAGGTCTCGACGACGCCGGCCTCGAAGCGCCAGAGCTCGCGCCCCGTGTCGGGGTCGATCGCCACGACGTAGCCGGCCGCATCCTGCTTGTGCTCCCGGCACGGGAACGGGTCCATGAGCGGCTGGTAGATGACGTCCTCGCCCATCGTCGGCGAGGCCGCGATGCAGCGGGAGAAGTTCTTCTGCCAGACGACGCGGCCCGTCTTGGCGTTCACTGCGAGGAAGCGGCCGTCGTTCGTCCCGACGTAGACCCGGCCGTACGCGACCACGGGCGGGAACTCGAGCAGGCTGCCGGTTCCCTTGTCCCAGGTGGTCGTGAAGGGCGGGCGCAGGTCGAAACCGGGCGCATAGCGCGTGCGCTGCTCGTCGTAGCCGTACGTGGGCCACGGGACCTTGCGGACGACTTCCTCCGGCCTCGTCGTCGCGCCGGGCTCCTCCGTCGTCTCGAACTCGACGGTGCTCGAGCCGCGGATCGTCCCCGGATGTCGGTTCTTCCAGACGACGTAGCCGGCGACGGCCACTCCGGCGCCGAGCACCAGGAGCGAGCGCGACGATCGCGAGGATCCAGCGCCGTCTGGTCATCGGCGGCGCTTGTGCTCGACCGCGAAGAGCTCGGTCGCCCCGTGCAGAAGAAGCCGCTCGCCGCTACCCGAGACCGGCACGTACTTGCCGTGCGGGAAGGTCCAGGCCGTGTTGCCGGTCTTCCAGTTCCAGGCCGTCGTGCGGCCCTCGAGGCTCGCGGCGTAGACGAGACCGTCCACGACCTGCACCGCCCCGGAGACACGGCCGCCCGCGGGCGCGCGTCCAGAGGACGTGGCCCGAGCCGGCCGACACCGCGTAGACGAGCCCGTTGTAGGCGCCGAAGTAGACCCGTCCCCTATAGGCGGCGGGCGACGAGTAGACGTACGAGCCCGCCGAGATGCGCCAGAGGAGGCGGCCGCTGCTTCGCGGAGAGCGCGGAGAGCCCGGAGAACACCGAAGGCGCGAAGACGCGTCCGCCCGCGACCGCGACCGTCCCGTAGACGCGGCCGCCCGCGCTTCCGCGCCAGATGACGCGGCCGTTCCGCGAATCGAGGGCGAACACCCGGCCTGCGTAGTCGCCGAAGTAGAGCCGGTTGCCGACGAGCGCGGGGCTCGACGTGATCTTCACGCCGCCGTGGAACACCCAGCGCGGCCTGTGCGTGTCGAGGTCGAGCGCGTAGACGTTCCCGTTCGTCGCCCCGAAGTACGCCACTCCGTCCCTGATGACCGGCGAGGGCTCGGTCAGCCCGGTGTAGTAGCGCCAGCGAAGCTTCCCGGTCTCGAGCGAGCGCACCGTCACGTAGCCGGGCTGCATCGAGGTCGAGACGAGGACGCCGCGCTCGGGATCGATGGCCGGAGACGACGCCATGAGCGAGCCGACGTCGCGCTTCCAGAGGACGCGGCCGGTGCGCATCGAGATCGCGCGCAGCGCGCCACCCATCGTGTGCACGTACGCGACTCCCTCCCAGGTCGTGGCGGGGAACTCCATCAACCCTCCGAGCTCCCGCCTCCATGCAATTCGAAACGGCGGACGCACCTTGATCGCACCCTGCGCCTGGGTGCGGGCCGGGTTCGCGCCATAGAGAGGCCACTGGAGAGCGGGGCGCCAGACCTCGACCCGATGGTCGAGCCGGCTCCGGAAATCGAGCTTCACGGTGCGCGCGGCGTAGCCCGGAGCGGAGACGCGGACCTCGTAGCGGTGGCGCGGGACGCCGAGAGCCGCCACGCCCTTCGGCGTCGCCCTCACCGCGGCGCCGCGGGCGACGACGCGGGCTCGCCGGACCGGCTTGCCCGTATCCCCGTCCACGACGTGGACGGCGGTGGCGGGAGGTGGCGGCGGCACGGGCGCGAGCGCTCTCCGTAGTGGCGTAGCGAGCCGTGTCCGCTGCCACGGGCTCGTCGCCCTCGCCGTAGCAGGCCGAGGCGCCCACGACGAGCGCGGCCAGCAGCACAGGCGCCGCGGCGAGACGAAAGCGAGAGAAATGAACCATCCTGACCCGGGAGAGAAGGGTACCGCGGGCGCCCGAAGGCCTACTGCGACAACCGCGAGAGCGTGCCGTCCTGCGCCGCGCACGAGGCAGGTCTCGGAGAAGAACCGCGTCATGACGACGCCTTCCCGGAACTCGCCCACCCGCGGCTCGGGCCGTCTCCCCGCGTGCGAGCGCCAGCGCGAGCGCCGGATACTCGCTCCCGGCCGCGAGGGGAGCGGGAAGGCGCCGCCGAAACGCAGGTTCACGTCCGTCACCCTGCAGGTCGCCCGCCGCGGCGCGGAAGCACTGCACCGTCGCCGGGCCGACAACGCCGAGGGCCTCGCTCACGTCGCGCCCGAGTGCGATGAGCTCGTCGTCGGCGATCGTCATCCCCTTGATCGACTCGCCGCCTTTCGACTCGATCATCGTTCGCGGGATCGCGTTCAGGCAGCGGCCTTCGAGGTCGCAGAAGACGTCCATGGAGAACTCCTCGCCGGGGCAGACCTCCTGCACGAACGACTCCGCCGGGGTGCGCGCGAGGAAGAAGTCGAGCTCATCCCGGTTCTCGGCTCGGAAGATGTTGCGCGATCCGAAGCCGCGCCGGGCCTTCACGAGGACCGGGAAGGGGAAGTCGGAGGGCAGCTCGTCCGGAAGCCAGGCGGCGGGCGAGCCGATTCCGCGCTCCTGCAGGAAGAGGTGCGTCACGTACTTGTCGTTCGTCCGCTCGGCCACCTCGGCGCCGGGCAGGAGCAGGAGCGCGCCGAGCTCGTCGCGATGCTCGCGCCAGGACCGTCATATCGAGGTCGGTGAGGGGAACGATCAGCTCGACGCCGTGCTCGGCGACGGCCGCGGCAAGGGCGGGCACATACCCCGGGTCGTCGATGCGTGGCGCGAGGAAGTACCGGTCGGCCGCGTAGAGCGCGGGCGCGAGCGGGTTCAGGTCGGCCGCGACCGTCTCGCCCCCGGCGCGCCCGAAGGCGGTGACGATGTCGACACGCTGGCCCGCGCACGTGAAGAGGACGGCGGTCATCCGTGCCGCCAGCCGCCGGTGTCGCCGCGGTAGGTGCCGCTGAAGAGGACGCGCGGCGTCCGCGCGATGATCTTGAGGTCGAGCCAGGCCGAGCGGTGCTCGACGTACCAGAGGTCGAGCTCGATGCGGTCCGTCCAGAGGAGCTTCGCGCGGCCGTTCACCTGCGCCCAGCCGGTCAGGCCGGGCTTCACGTCGAGCCGCTTCCGCTGCCGCGGCGTGTACTGCTCGACCTGGTAGGCGAGCGTCGGGCGCGGACCGACGAGGCTCATCTCGCCGTGGAGGACGTTCCAGAGCTGCGGCAGCTCGTCCACCGAGAGCCGGCGCAGGACTCGCCCGACGCGGGTGATGCGCGGATCGGCGTAGTCCACCGCCCAGCCCGCCCCCTCCTTTTCGGCGCCGGGAATCATCGTGCGCAGCTTGAGCAGGTCGAACTCCTCGCCGTGGCGCCCCACCCGCCGCTGGCGGTAGAAGACCGGGCCGCCGTCGTCCAGCTTGATCGCGAGCGGCGGCGATGCCGACGACGGGGCTCGCGAGCGCGAGCCCCACGCCCGCGCCGAGAAGGTCGACCGCCCGCTTCACCGCGTGCCCTCGACCTTCTCCCAGACGGGGGGCACGCCGAAGCGCGCGTAGCGGAAGAGCGCGGCGACCGTCGCCCAGGTGACGAGCACGTAGTAGTAGGCGATCGCCGCGCCCGGAATCGGAATCCGGAGCCGGCCGGCGAGCGCGAGCACGAGCAGCGCGAGCTGGGCGGCGAGCACGAGCTCGTAGACGAGCCCGCTCGTGACGAGGGCGAGGCTGGTCGCGAGAAGAACGACGTGCAGGAGCGCCGCTCGCGTAGCGAAGGACGCGGTGCGCGAAGAGCTCGAAGGCATACAGCGGCCCCACGCCGCGGAGCATCCCGCCCCGAACGAGGATGAGCCAGCAATGCTCGAACATGCGCACCTTGCGGCCGTACTCGTCCTCGAGGTCGCGAGCCGGGCGGTCCCAGGCGCGTGCCTCCGGCGTCGTAGACCGCGCGCATGCCGCTGCTGCACGGTCACGTAGGGGAAGGTGAGGTCGTGTCCGAAGCGCGGGTCGACCTCGACGTAGTCGGCCCGGCGCACGGCGTAGATGGCGCCGTTCCCGCCCGTGATCGAGCCGGCCGCCGACTCGCGCCCGCGCAGCCAGAGCTCGTAGCGCCAGTAGAGGCCCTCGCGATTCGTCCCCTCGGGCTCGCCGAAGGAGACCTTGCCGGCGACGTATCCGACTTTCGGGTCGGCGAGGCTGCGGACGAGCTTCCGGAGGGCATCCGGCTCCCAGACCGCGCCCGCATCGGCGAAGGCGACGACCTCGGCTTCCACCGTGCGGACGGCCTGGTTCTGGGCCGCCACCTTGCCCCCGCGCGGACAGCGGACGAGCCGCACGCGGCCGTCCCGCTCGGCGAGCCGCTCGACGAGTGCGTCCATGCCGTCGGTGGACGCGTCGGAGGCGACGACGACCTCGAGCCCACCCGGATAGTCCTGCGCGAGAAGGCTCTCGACGAGCCGCTCGATAACCCCCTCCTCGTTGTGCGCCGCGATCACGACAGCGACGCTCGGCGCGATGTCCTCCTTCGCCACGCGCATCCTCCGCACGACGGCGAGCGCCGCGACGAAGAGCGGGTAGCCCACATGCGTCCAGAGGATCGCGCCGAGGCTGGCCCAGAAGAGGATCTCGAGGATGATCACCGCGGAGCGGATCGTACCCGTGCCGATTTGCAGGGCATTTAGCTCGAGTCG
This sequence comes from uncultured Actinomycetes bacterium, assembly GCA_963766725.1. Taxonomy (GTDB): domain Bacteria; phylum Actinomycetota; class Thermoleophilia; order Gaiellales; family Gaiellaceae; genus DATEOR01. Next base: position 243,827 of record CAVYBK010000001.1, on the reverse strand, counting down.
GCCCGCTCGGCCGCGGGATCGATGAGCCCACGGCCGCGCGCCTGCTCCCAGGCTCCGACGGTCAGGCCGGTGATGTAGCCGCGGTCGCGCGTGTGCACCGCCTTGCCCGCGTTCAGGACGAACATGCCGACGAGCGCCCACCAGAGCGCGGCGCGGTTCTTGGCAGTCTGGGGCATGTTCTTGCGGTGGAGGTAGAACTGGTTGGCGAGGTTCATGCGCTGGTGGTCGAACGGCGTGAAGCGCTCGACGTCGCTCTTTCTGTGGTCGATCCGCGCGCGCGGCGTCTGGACGAGGACGTAGCCCTGCTGCACGACGCGGTAGGAGAAGTCGATGTCCTCCTTCCAGGCGTAGCCCGAGAGCTTCTCGTCGAAGCGCACCTTGTCGAACACCTCCCGCCGGTAGGACATGAACCAGCCGTTCATGTACTCGAGCCGCCGCACGTCCTTGGACGCGGAGACACCCTCGACGAAGAACCCGCCGCGCATGCTGCCCGCTCGCCTCCGGCCACCAGCCGCCCATGCCGAAGAGCTTGCGCCAGAGGATCGTCGGCTTGGCCGGGTTGGGCGGGTGGACCGGCGACCCGCGCACGCCGCCGAGCTCGGGGCCCCAGCGCTCGTACTCGGCGAGGATCTCCTCGTGCACGTCCGGGTCGAGCCAGACGTCGTCGTCGATCAGGAAGACGGGGTCGCCGCTCGTCCGGTCGATGCCGACGTTTCGCTGCACGGTGAGGCCGCGCGCCGCCGGGTGGACGTAGTCGAGGCGGATGCCCGCCGACGCGCAGAGCTCCTCGATCTCCGAGCGCGCCGGGGCCTCGTCGCTCGAGTCGACGATGCAGAGCTCCTCCGGGAGGACGGTCTGCGCCGCAAGGCTCTCGACCGCGTCGCGGAGGAAGTCCGGCCTGTTCCTCGTCGCGATGACGAAGGACGAGCCGGCCCGCTTTCTCTCGGCCTTCGCTGCGCTCATCGGACGAGGCGCCATGATAGAACCGTCGTCCCATGCGCCCGGACGTGACGTGAAGGCAGTCGTGCTGGCGGCGGGCCCCGGCAGGCGCCTCGGGCCGCTGACCCGCGAGCTTCCCGAAGACGCTTCTCCCGCTCGGCGAGAGCGGAACGATCCTCGACCTCGTCCTCGCGAACCTCGCCGCGGTGGGCGTCGAGGAGGTCGCCGTCGTGACCGGATTCGCGGCCGGCCGAGTCGACGAGCTCGTCCCCGAGCTCGAAGAGCGCCACGGCCTCAGGCTCGCGCCCGGTCTTCAACGACCGCGCCGAGGAGTGGAACAACGCGCACTCGCTCTGGCTCGCGCGGGACGCCTTCGCCGAGGGCGCGCTGCTCGTGAACGGCGACACGGTGCATCCCCCCAGCGTCGAGACGACCTTGCTCGCCGACGGCGGCGACGGGCTCGTGCTCGCCGTCGACAGCTCGAAGGCCTCCGGGCGGCGAGGCGATGAAGGTCGCGCTCGGCGAGGCCGGCGCGGTGGAGCGGATCAGCAAGGAGCTCGGAGGGCGCGACGGCGAGTACATCGGCGTCGCCCTCATCGGCCCGGCCGCCGCGGCCCCGCTCGCCGACGCGCTCGAAGCGACCTGGCGGCGGGACCCGTCCCTCTACTACGAGGACGGCTTCCAGGAGCTCGTCGACCGAGGCGGGACGGTGCGAACGGCGCCGATCGGGAGCGTGGACTGGGTCGAGGTGGACGACGACGCCGACCTCGCGCGGGCGCGGGAGATCGCATGGCGCTACTAGCCCGCATGGTCGCCTGCCCGCTCGCGATCGAGGTGCGGAGCGGCGCCGTCGACGGCGCTGCCGGGCCTTCTCAGCGACGGGCGCATCTCGGCGGGCGGGCACGTGGCCGTCGTCGTCGGCCCCGGGCTCGGGCGAGGAGGTCGTCGCCGAGGTCGAGCCGGCGCTCGAGAACTGCGTCGTCCACTCCGTGAGCGGCGGCAGCGTCGGCCGCGGCGCTCGAGCTCGTCGACGAGCTCCGCGAGGGCTCCCACGACGCCGTCGTCGGGATCGGCGGCGGCCGCACGCTCGACGTCGCGAAGTACGCGGCGAGCCAGGCCGGCCTGCCGATGGTCTCCGTGGCGACGAACCTCGCCCACGACGGCATCGCCTCGCCGGTCGCCTCCCTCGAGGACGAGGAGGGCCGCAAGGGCTCCTACGGCGTCCACATCCCGATCGCCGTCGTCGTCGACCTCGACTACGTGCGCCGCTCGCCCGAGGAGCAGGTCCGCGTCCGGGATCGGCGACGCCCTCAGCAACCTGAGCGCGCTCGCCGACTGGGAGCTCGCCGCCGAGGATCGCGGCGAGCCGATCGACGGGCTCGCGGCCACGTTCGCGCGCTCGGGCGCAGAGTCGCTCGTCCTGACGCACCGACGACCTCGGCTCGGACTCCTTCCTCAGCGCACCCTCGCCGAGGCGCTCGTCCTCAGCGGGCTCGCCATGGCCGTCGCCGGGTCGAGCCGCCCGTGCAGCGGCGCGTGCCACGAGATCTCGCATGCGATCGACGCGCTCTATCCCGACCGCGCAAGCCACGGCGAGCAGGTCGCGGTCGGCGCGCTCTTCGCCTCGTTCCTGCGCGAGGACGGGCTTCTTCGACGCTCCTCGACGCCGCCCTGCGCCGCCACGGCGTCGCCCGCCTTCCCGACGACCTCGGCCTCACGGACGAGCGAGTTCGCCGCGGCCGTCGCCCACGCCCCGTCGACGCGGCCCGACCGGTACACGATCCTCGAGCGCCTCGACCTCGGCGAGGACGAGATCCGCGACCGGGTCGGCCGCTACGTCGATGCCGTCGATCGCTGAGCTCCGCGCCGAGACGCAGCCGGACTGGCTGCTCGCCCGCCCCGGAGCCGAGCACTGGGCCGGACGGCTCTACATGCGCCGGCTCTCGCCCTACCTGACCCGGCTCGTCCTGCGAACGCCGCTGCCGCGCGAACGGGGTCACCGCACTCATGATCCCGGCCGGTCTGCTCGGCGCCCTCTCGCTCACCTTCGCCGGGATCTGGCCGGCGGTGCTCGGCGTGCTCCTCGATCCAGCTCCAGCTCCTCCTCGACTGCTCGGACGGCGAGGTCGCGCGCTGGCGGAAGCAGTTCTCGCCGGTCGGCGTCTACCTCGACCAGCTCGCGCACTACTCGACCGAGGCCGCCATCCCGGCTGCAATCGGCGTGCGCGCGGACGGCGGCTGGGACTCGATCGGGGGCTGGACCGCTCTCGGCCTCCTCGCCTCGGTGCTCATCCTCTTCCTCAAGTCGGAGACGCACCTCGTCCAGTACGCGCTCGGGCGATCCGACCGGCCCGCGCCCTCGCCGCGAGCCGGACGCGACGGCGGCGGCCGCAGCTCCGCGCGCTCCTGCCGGCGATCCGGCCCTTCCAGGCGGTCGAGGCGTCGATCCTCGCGCTCGCCGCCGCGGTCGTCGATTCGCTCGCGGACGGCCTCGACGGAAGCCGGATTCTCGTCGTCGCCCTCGCCGTCGCCGCAGGGGTCGCCGTCGTCGGCCACCTGGCCGCGATCCTCGCGTCCGGCCGCCTCAAGTGAAGGAACGCCGTCCCGAGCGACTAATCTGGACGCGATGAATCCTCAGGAGCGCCCACTGTGAGCGCGGTCGCACAGACTCGGCCGAGCGACGAGTTCAGCGGCGACCACCACGTCTACGAGCCGCACAAGGTCGGGCTGCCGCCGCTCGGCCCGTACTTCCGGGCGCTCTGGGCGCGCCGCCAGTTCCTCTACGAGCTCGCCCGCACGAACCTGCGCGCGCAGCACTTCAACACGACGCTCGGCCAGCTCTGGCTGATCCTCAACCCGGTGATGCTGGGCATCGTCTACTTCACCCTGGTCTACATCATTCGCGGCGGCGGACGTGGGTCCGATCTTCCTCGCCCACCTGATGCTCAGCCTCTTCGCCTTCCGGCTCGTGAGCACCTCGGTCTCGCGCGGCGCCCGCTCGGTCGTCGGCGGAGGGAAGCTCATCCTCAACACGGCCTTCCCGCGGCTCCTCCTGCCGCTCGAGTCGGTGCTCGAGTCCTTCATGCGCTTCCTGCCGACGCTCGCCGTCTACGCGGTCGTGCACATGGCCGTCGGACTGCCCATCAAGGCTTCGCTCCTCTGGGCGATCCCGATCATCGCGCTCATCACGGTCTTCGGCGCCGGCGCGGCGATGTTCACCGCAACGTCGCAGGTCTACTTCCGCGACCTGACGAACTTTCTCCCGTACTTCACGCGGATCTGGCTCTACACCTCGCCGATCCTCTTCTACGCCGAGGACGTGCCCCAGAAGCTGCGCCCGATCCTCTACTGCAACCCGATGTACCCGATGCTGGGCTCGCTCAACGACGCCGTCATCGAGGGAAGAATGCCGCCGGCCGGGCTCCTGGCAGCGAGCCTCGTCTGGGCCGTGGCCACCGTCATGGCCGGAACCCTCTTCTTCATCTCCAGGGAGCGTGAGTTTGCGATCCGCCTCTGAGAACCCGGCCGTGACGCTCGAGCCGACGCCCGACGCCACACCGTGGGCGGTCAAGGTCGAAGACCTTTCGGTCACCTACCGCACGGCCGTCGAGAAGAAGCCGACGCTGAAGAAGACGCTCATCCGCCTCGGCCGGCGGGAGCGGATCATCCGCGAGATCAAGGCGGTGCGCGACGTCTCCTTCGAGATCCCGCACGGCACCGCGCTCGGCGTCGTCGGCGTCAACGGCGCCGGCAAGTCCACGCTGCTCCGCACGATGGCGGGGATCCTCCCGCCGAGCCGCGGCCGCGTGGAGGTCTTCGGCCGGGTGAGCACGCTCCTCGCGCTCGGCGTCGGCTTCAAGGGCGAGCTCACCGGCCAGGAGAACGTCGTCCTCGGCGGCCTCGCCGCCGGCCTCTCCCGCGAGCAGGTGGCAGCGAAGTACGAGGACATCGCGGAGTTCGCCGAGCTCGGCGACTTCATGGAGATGCCGATGCGCACGTACTCCTCGGGGATGTACGGGCGGCTCGCCTTCTCCGTGGCGATCAACATGGACCCGGACATCCTCATGATCGACGAGGCGCTCTCGACCGGTGATGCCCGCTTCCGGGAGAAGTCGTTCGACAAGATGCGCGAGCTCACGGACAAGGCGCGGACGATCGTCCTCGTCAGCCACGGCCTCCGCTCGATCCGCGAGCTCTGCGACGAGGCGATCTGGATGCACGAGGGCCGCATCTCGATGCGGGACGACGCGGACACCGTCGTCGACGCGTACAAGGAGTTCCTCCACCTCAAGAGGGAAGGCTCGGACGACGACGTCTGAGGGCCCTTCGCGGCCCTCTATCATCTCCGAATGGTGTCGCTGCCCTCGCCCGTCAAGCGCGTCCTGAGACCGGCGCGGCGCCGCTTCCGCTACGCGACCGCGCAAGCGCCGCATCCTGCCCTCGTTCCTCATCATCGGAGCGCAGCGCGCGGGCACGACCTCCCTCTTCCGCTACCTCCTCGCTCACCCGGACGTGGCCGGCCCGAGCGGCGGCGACGCGGCGGTCTGGTGGGTCAAGGAGACGCACTTCTTCGACGAGAAGTTCACGAAGGGCGTCGACTGGTACCGCTCCTTCTTCCCGCTCGCGGCGACGCGGGAGCGCTACCGCAAGCGCGGACACGACCTCCAGGCCGGCGAGGCGACGCCGTACTACATGTTCCATCCGGCGGTTCCCGCCCGGGTCGCGGCGACGCTCCCCGACGTCCGGCTCATCGCGCTGCTCCGCGACCCCGTCGAGCGCGCGTACTCGCACTACCAGATGATGTCGCGCACCGGCCGCGAGAAGCTCGGCTTCGAGGAAGCGCTCGCCGCCGAGCCGGAGCGCCTCGCGGGCGTCGAGGAGGCGCTCATGAGCGAGACCGAGCAGGTCCTCCCGAGCGGTCACCGGGCCCACCACCAGCACCGCCACCGCGCCTATTTCTCCCGCGGCCTCTACGCGGACCAGCTCGAGCGCTGGCTCGAGCACTTCGACCGCGAGCAGCTGCTCGTGGTCGGCACCGAGGACCTGCTCGCCCGCCCGCAGGAGATCTACGCGGAGGTGCTCGGCTTCCTCGGCCTCCGCGAATGGCAGCTGGACGACTTCCCCGAGCACAACAAGAAGCCGTACTCGGCGATCGAACCGGACGTCCGGGCGCGCCTCGAGGAGCGCTACGCAGAGCCCAACGAGCGCCTGGAGCGCCTCCTCGGCCGCCAGTTCGGCTGGGCCGAGAGCGCTCGTAGCTCCTCGACGTGAGCAAACAGCGGGGCCGGAAGAGTGGCGGAATCCGGGGACGCCTCGCACGGAGCGACAATGTTCGGCGAGTCACCGGCAGGGCGAAGATCTTGCCCTCGTTCCTCGTCATCGGCGCCCAACGGGCGGGAACGACCACGCTCTTCGACCAGCTCCTCCTCCACCCCGATCTCCACGGCCCGGTCGGCGGCCGCGGAGAGGTCACGTGGGCGGACAAGGAGATCCACTTCTTCGACGAGCGCTTCCTGCTCGGCCCGACGTGGTACCGCTCGTTCTTCCCCTTGACGCTGGAGCGGCGGTGGGCCCGCGCGCGCGGCGGTGACATCGTTGCGGGCGAGGCGACGCCGTACTACATCTTTCACCCGCTCGTACCGGAGCGTGTGGCGGCCACGATCCCTGACGTCAGGCTCATCGCAGTCCTCCGCGATCCCGTCGAGCGCGCCTACTCGCATTACCAGATGATGCGCCGCTCGCAGCGCGAAGAGCTGTCCTTCGAAGACGCGCTCGAGGCCGAGGCCGGCCGCCTGGCATCCGAGGCGAAGGTCGAGCTCGACGCGGGAACGACCCGGTTCCGCATCGGCACCGGCGAGCGGCGCAAGCACTATCACCACCGCCACCACTCCTACTTCGCGCGCGGCCTCTACGCCGACCAGCTCGAGCGCTGGCTCGCGCACTTTTCTCGGGAGCAGCTGCTCGTCGTGCCCGTGGAGGATCTCGCCGCCAGGCGAGCCGAGACTCTTCGGAACGTGCTCGACTTTCTGGCGTGCGGCCGCTCGAGCTGCCCGGGGACACGGTGGCCAACCAGGGCTCCTACGAGCCGATGTGCGCAGAGACCCGGGTCGGGCTCGAAAGCCGCTACGCGGAGCCGAACGCGCGCCTCGTCGAGTTGCTCGGGCGGGACTTCGAATGGACGGCGCAAGGCGAGGCGGCATCGGCGCAGGCCCGCGACCGCCGTCACTAAAGTGTCGCCGCAGTGAGGCCCTCCCCCACTCGTCCGGAAGGGGCGACGAGTCCTGCTCAGTGACGTCCTAGCCCGAGGGCGACGCGCCGTCGTCGCACCCCGCGAGCACGCCGACGAGCCGGCGCCCCGGCCGATCCCCTTCGCACTGATCGTCCTTGCCGGGCTCGCCGTCTGCGCCCTCGCCTCGCTCCTCCCGAACGGCGGGCCGCTGACGGCTGTGAAGCTCGCGATCGGCACGTGGGGAGTGCTGATCCTGCCCGGTGCCGTCATCCTCCGGCTCCTCGGCTGGCCGGCCTCGCCGGCCGCCGCGCTCCCCGCCTGTGCGGCCTGGAGCGTCACCGCCCTCGCACCCGGCTTCGTGCTCATGCTCGCGACCGGCGGTGGGGTGCCCGTGATCATCCTCTGGCTCCTCGGCGTCGTCGGCGCCGGCCTGCTCGTCGGCCGGGGGAAGCCGGTGGCGATGGACCTCCGGCTCACGCCCACGTTCTTCTGGTTCGCCGCGGGCGTCGCCGGCTTCGCGGCGCTCATGTGGATCGGCAGCTGGAACAACGTCGGCGACGCCGTCGAGCACATCGCGCGGATGCGGAAGATCACGGACCTCGACCCGGCCGCGCACCACCTCGACCAGCTCGGGCTTCTGCCGCCGGACACCGGCCTGCACCCCGGCTACGCCTTCCCGCTCTGGCACGCGACGGGCGCGGCGATCGTCTGGCTCACCGGCCTCGACGAGACGGTCATGTTCCGTTTCTGGCCGACGGCCCTGATCCCGTTCGTCGCCGCCGCCGTCTACAACGCGGGCCGCCAGATGTTCGGCTGCCGCGCGGCCGGCCTGGCCACATGCATCGGCTACCTCGGCGCCTTCGCCTTCCCGATCGGCGTCGGCTACTTCAGCCAGATCTCGTACCCGGGCTACATCTGCATCTTCCTGTTCTGGCCGCTGATCATCGACCGCACCTTCACCTACATGCGCGAAGGGGGCCGGGAGCCGATCTGGACGGCTGCCGCCTCGTCCTTCGTGGTCAGCGCGGCCCACCCGAGCTATGCGCCGTTCATGATCCTCCTGCTCGGTGCGTTCCTCGTCGCGCGCTTCATCATGGCCCGCGATCGCACGGACGACCTGCGCCGGCTCGCCGTGATGCTCGGCGCGGTCACCGTCCCCTTCCTCCTCTTCCTCGTCTGGCTCTTCCCGGCCGCCGACTCCTCCGCCTCGACGGTCTCGAGGGCGGGGGAGCACTTCGTGTCGCTCGTGAACATGGACGGGAGCCTCGTGAGCATGAAGGCCGACTGGCTGACGAGGGGCGGGCCGATCGTCATCGCGGCGCTCGCGTGCATCCCGATCGCCGCGGCCGCAGGCCGGACCCGTGCGGCGGCGTTCATCGCGGGCACGTCCGCGGCCGTGATCCTCATCCTCATCGTCCCCTACTTCTTCACGCCGTTCGCCCACGTGATGTCGATCTCGCAGGGTCGTCGCTTCGCCTTTTATCTCCCGTTCGCCTTCGCGCTGACTGGCGGCGCGCTCGTCCTCGCGCGCTTCCGCTGGTTCGCGGTCGCAGGCGCGCTTCTCGCGGGCGCGTGGCTCCACCACGTCTTGCCCGGGGACTTCAAGTACATGCTGCGCGACCCCGGGCCCGGCTGGCTCGCGTGGGTCGCGGCGGCCGGCGCCCTCGTGGCCATCGGCCTGGCCGCGACGCGCAAGGTCAACGTCCGCTACGGGAACGGCTGGTCGCTCGCGATCGTGATCGCCTTCGTCCTCCCGACCGCCGTCGGTCGGGGCCCACGGGATCAAGACGTACCGGCCGGAGCCCGCGAGGATCAACGACAACGTCGTCGCCGCGGTGAACCAGTACGTGGCCCAGGACGACGTCATCCTCGCCCTGCCGAAGCAGGCCTACCGGCTGAGCGCCCTGGCCCCGGTCTACATCGTCGCGGCGGCAGGCGGGCACGGCGGCGACACGACGGTGAACCACCATGCGGAGCGGCGGCTGGACGCGAAGACGTTCTTCGACTCCAAGGACCCGGCAGAGCTCCAGGCCATCCTCCAGCGCTGGGACCCGCAGTGGATCCTCGTGCGCAAGGACCTGCCGTACCCGCGCGAGTTCATGCAGCAGTACACGCCCGTGTACGAGGACAAGGTCTTCGCTCTCTACCCGATCGACCCGGCGACGATCGCACGGATCGACGCCGAGCAGAGTGGCTCCACGGCCAACTAGCGAGCCGGCCGTCGCGGACGAGGCCGCGGTCACTCCCGGGCGGGCGCCTGGGCCGCATCTATGCGCTGACGCGGCGGCCGCCCTCGAAGCGCACGCAGCGCATCCTCCTCGGCGTCGCCACCGTGGTCTTCCTGGTCGGCGGCTGGTTCGCGTTCAAGTCCCTCGACGTCACCCTGGCCGAGATCCGCTGGGTGCCGATGCTGATCGCGGCGCTCGTCGGCGTCCCTCTCACGCTCGTCGCCAACACCTTCGAGTACCTCCTCTCGGCGCGGATGCTGCACCACCGGATGCGCTTCATGCCCGCGCTCCAGCTGACGACCATGTCCACCGCCGCCAACCTGCTGCCCATTCCGGGCGCGTTTCTCGTGCGCGTACAGGGGCTCCGGACGATGGGCTCGCGCTACGGCAGGGCGCTCGCCTCGACCGCCGTGGTCGGGCTCGTCTGGATCGGCGTGTCGGCCGTGATGGCGGCGATCCTCCTGGCCGTCGGGCAGCGCTGGGTTGCCGCGGCCGTCCTGGCGGTGGCCGGTATCCCGCCGCTCATCGGCGCGCACGCGTGGCTGCGCCGCGCCGTTCCGGAGACAGGAGAGCGCCGCCGGCTCGCGGGTCTCCTCATTGCCGTCGAGCTCTTCGCCGTCTTCACGAACGCGGGCCGCCTCGTCCTGATCCTCATCGGGCTCGGCGTGGACGCGGACATCGACCAGGCGCTCGTCCTCGCCGTCTCGAGCTCCCTCGCGGCGGCAGCGGGGATCCTCCCGGGCGGCTTCGGCCTGCGCGAGCTCATCGCGGCGGCGCTCGCCCCGCTCGTCGGCCTGCCCGCGTCCGCAGGCTTCGCCGCGACGGCGATCAACCGCGTCATGGGAATCGTCGTGCTCGCGCCGATCACCGGCGTGCTCGCGCTCGGCTGGGGCCCGCGGCCGAAAGTCGAGGACGAGTGAGCCTCCCCAACTTCCTCATCATCGGCGCCGCGAAGGCGGGAACGAACGCGCTCTACCACTACCTGCGCCAGCACCCGCAGGTCTACATGAGCCCGTGGAAGGAGCCGAAGTTCTTCGCCTTCGAGTCCGAGGCGGACCTCGGCTTTCGCGCGGCGAACGGGCGCGACGCGCCGGTGAACGCGAGCGTGATCCTCGACCAGGCCGAGTACGAAGAGCTCTTCGACGACGCTCGCGACGGCGAGCTCGCGCGGGGCGAGGCCTCGACGCACTACCTCTACGTCGAGAAGTCACCCGGCCGGATCAAGGCGCTCATTCCGGACGCGAGGCTCATCGCGGTTCTCAGGAACCCCGTCGACCGCGCCTTCTCCAGCTACCAGCACCTCGTCCGCGACGATCTCGAGCCGCTCGACTTCGGTGCCGCCCTCGACGTCGAGCCGCAGCGAATCGCCGAGCACTACGCCTACCTCTACCGCTACACCGACATGGGCTTCTACTCCCAGCAGCTCGACCGCTACGAGAAGACGTTCCCGGAGAACCAGCTCTGTGTTCTCCTCTACGACGACCTGCGCAGCGACCCCGAAGGGACGTGCCGGCGGATCTTCTCCTTCCTCGGCGTCGACGATGACTTCGTCCCGGACATGTCCGGCGAGTACAACCGCTCGGGCGTCCCGAAGAACCGGTTCATGCACCGGCTCCTCAACCCCTCGGCGCCGATGAAGCGACGCATCTGGAACGTGACGCCTCGCTTCGCGCGCGAACGCCTGCTCGACGCGCAGACGAAGATGGTCAACCGCAATCTCCAGCGCCAGACCATGCCCGAGCCCGAGCGCGACCGGCTCCGCGGCGTCTTCCGGGAGGAGGTCGGCCGGCTCGAGACGCGGCTCGACCGCGACCTCTCGCACTGGCTCGCCTAGCGGGCGCGCTTCGAGACCACGTCGCCGAGGATCTCTGTGTACCGGGCAACCGTCGTCCGCAGGTCGAGCGCGCTGCCGCGGATCCGGTCGCGCGCCTGGCGCCCGTAGCCGGCGAGCTTCTCGGGGTCCGCGAGCGCGCGCCGCAGGGCCTCCGCCAGCGAGCCGGCGGAATCCGGCTCGGCGAGGAGCCCCGTCACATCGGGCTCGATCTGCTCGGCCAGGCCGCCGAGGCGCGAGGCGATCACGGGCACGGCCGCGCTCATGCTCTCGGACATGACGAGCGGCGTCGTGTCCTGGTCGCCGTCGGCCGCGACCTTCGAGGGGATGACGACGGCGTAGGCGCTCCGGAGCTCGTCCCGAATCATGGGGCGCGAGAGCCGGCCCGCGAAGCGGACGCGCCCGGCGATGCCCAGCTCTCCACTGAGTGCGCGCAGGCGTTCGGCGTCCGGCCCGTCGCCCCCGACGACGAGGGTCGCGTCCGGCACCTCGGCGAGCGCGCTCAGAAGGACGTCCACGCCCTTCTTCTCCGCGAGCCGGCCGACGAACAGGAGCTGTCCGAAGACCGGGCTCCCGTTCCCCGACCCCCTCCGCGAAGCCCTCCACGTCCACGCCCATCGGAATGACCGGCTGCGGGACGGCATCGACCTCCGGCACCGCGTCGGCGAGCGCCGAGCTCGTCAGGCCGACCACGGCGGCGTTCCGCATGATCACGCGCTTCAGCCATTGAAGGCCGCCGGCGCGCAGGGCAAACGCGTCCGCGCCGTGCACCGTCACGACGTAGGGGACGGAGAGAAGCCGCGAGACCAGGAGGGCGACGAACCCGCCCGGCACGAGCCAGTGCGCATGGATCACCTCGCGGCCTGAAGCGCCGCCCGGCACGGAAGGACGACCACAGGAACGAGCCGAGCAGGAAGGGGACCTGGAGCGCCGTCGAAGGCCGCGCCTTCAGGTTCGGCAGCATCGCGCCGTCGGCGAGCGACTCCCAGCGGCGCGGGAAATAGGCGAAGCGCTCGATCCGCAGGCCGTCGATCTCCTCCTCCTGCTTCCCGGCGGGCACGCGCGGCGCGACGATCAGGACGTCGAAGGTCTCCTGGAGGCCGAGTGAGAGGTCGAGGACGAACTGCGGAGTCCCGTCGTCGCGGACGGCAGGAAGCGTGGTCGCCAGGACCAGGACGCGGGCCCTGCTCATCCCGACGCGGTGAACGCGTAGCCGTACCGGGAGAGGAGCGGCGCGCTGACCGCCGTCGTCACCCACCGGTCGAGACCGGACATCGCCGTCTGCCATTCCTCGTCGGGAACGATGGCCACGTCGCCGAGGGAGAACTTGCTCGGGTTTCCGCCGACCCCGTGCGTCGGGTGCACCCTGGCCGTGTGCTCGTCCACGAACGGCGCCTCGGCCGGATGGCCGGCGTGCTCGGCGATCGCAGTTCAGGGTCTCGCGCGGCCGGGCCGCGAAGTCCTCGTAACGGACGAGCATCCACGGCACGTCGCGGCTCTTGTGGTGCGTCCACTCTGTGGCGGCGTTTCGCGCGAGCCAGCTGAGCGCGCTGTAGCCGGCGCCGAAGCGCGGCATCTCGGTCGGCGCCGTCCTCGTGGTCGCCCCAGCTCTTCCGCCGCCGCCACGAGTGGGCCACCGCGCGCGGGTCGCGGACCAGGTGCACGACCACCGGCCTCACCTCCGGCACGAGCCCGAGAACGACCGGGTCCCACGGCCACTTGGAGGCGTCGACGACCACCTTCGCGCCCGATTCCTCGGCAACCGCACGGTAGAGCGCGGCCCGCACACGGCAGTAGCGGTCGAGCACCTCCCAGCTCGCCCGCTCGGCCGGCTTCAGGCGCTGGAGGCGCGGCACCGCGCGCCAGGCGAGGATCTCCTCCTGCCAGGTCTCCACGGTTGCCGGATCCGCACCGGCCAGATGCGGACTGGCGACGACCCTGCTCCAGAGCTCGCATTCGGGCACCGTGCGCCCGCACCCGCAGCGCCCGCTGTCCTGCAGCCCCCACTTGCCAGAGGTGGTGCAGCTCCCCCGTGTTGCAGTAAGAGTCCAGCTGCCCCAGGAAGTGGGCGAGGATGTTGCTGCCGCTACGGCCCTTCGCGATGAGGTATAGAACGGTGAGCCGGTCGTCTGCGGCCGCTTCCATGACCGCAGATCGTACGTGTGCCATCGTATGAGGCGGATAGGCGAACACCCATGAAGCTGATCATCCAGATTCCGTGCCTGAACGAAGCGGAGACGCTGCCGGCGACGCTGGCCGATCTCCCGCGCGACGTGCCCGGCTTCGACCGGGTCGAGTGGCTGATCATCGACGACGGCTCGACGGACGGCACCGCCCGCGTCGCCCGCGAGCACGGCGTCGACCACGTCGTCCGCTTCAACGCCAACAAGGGGCTCGCGCTCGCCTTCCAGGCCGGGATCGACGCCTCCGCCAAGCTCGGCGCCGACGTCATCGTCAACACGGACGCCGACAACCAGTACCGCGGCGAAGACATCATCCGGCTCGTCGAGCCGATCCTCGCCCACCAGGCCGACATGGTCGTCGGCGACCGGCAGGTGCAGCACCACCCGGAGTTCACGCGGACGAAGAAGACCCTGCAGCGCCTCGGCTCGTGGGTCGTGCGGCGCGCCTCGGGCACCGACGTCCCGGACGCGACCTCGGGCTTCCGCGCGTACACGCGGGACGCGGCCCTGCGCCTGAACGTCGTCTCGCGGTTCAGCTACACGCTCGAGACCCTGATCCAGGCCGGGAAGTCGGACATCACCGTCACGAGCGTCCCGATCCGCACGAACCCGAAGAGCCGCGACTCACGCCTCTTCAAGTCCACCTTCCAGTACCTCAAGCGCTCGGTCGGGACGATCTTCCAAATCTGGACGATGTACGGGCCGCTGCCGGCCTTCCTCTGGCCAGCGCTCGTCTTCGCCCTCGGCGGTTCCGTGCTCGTCGGGCGCTTCCTCTGGCACTACCTCGACTCGACCGGGCCCACTGGCCACGTCCAGTCGCTCGTGCTCGGCGCCGCGTTCCTGATCGTCGCGTTCCTGCTCGTCATGCTCGGGATCATCAGCGACCTCCTTCGCTCGAACCGGATCCTCACGGAGCGGGCGCTGCATCGGATCCGCCACATCGAGATCGCACTCGACGTGCCGCCGGAGAAGTCGCTCGAGGAGGTCTCGGTGGTCGACCCCGAGCTCGACTCGATCGAAGAGCGGCCTGTCCCGGCCCGCTCCTCGTCGCCCAGCTGATCAGCGCTTCCGGCGGCCGTGCTTCGCGCGGTAGGCGGCCTTGCGCCAGCTGAGCGGCAGCTTCTCGCGGTAGTCCCGCGGCACCTTGTCCGCCGAGGCGCAGGAGCGTTCCGCCGGACTTGCCCTTCGTCGCGCGCTTGCGCGGGCCGGCGGCGATCGAGGACTGCGCGATCGCCTCGGAATCCTCGTAGAGGGAGATGTAGGCGGCGCGGGCCGCCTCGAGCTCCTGGACGACGGTGTCCATGTCGTCGACGTCCTCCTCGGCGAGCTGGGAGACGAGGTCCCAGACGACGTCGACCTGCTCGCGGAGTGCGGTCGGGATGGCGAAGTCCTCCCAGTTCGGCCTTCGACCGGCTCAGGCCCTTGTCCACGAACTCGTGGATGGAGACGATCGAGGCCGCGGGCGCGTCGCGGACGACGGAGAGATCGAGCGTCTCGCCGACGTGCCCGAGGATGCGTGTCCAGTCGTCGAGCAGGTCCTCGTAGCGGACGAAGACGCGCGGGCCCTCCCGCGTCGCGCGCTCCGTGAAGAGCGTCTGGTTGAGCCAGCCGGCTGTGCGGCTGACGTCGCTCTGCCAATGCCCGTACGAGCGCTGCTTCGAGTCGACCACGGCCGCGGGGTGGCGCAGCAACGTGGCGAAGCGCGGCGAGACGCCGGCCTCTTCGGCGCAGCGCCTCCAGAGCGGCAGGAACCAGGAGAGGCGCGGGTCCTTGACGAGCACGTGCTCGGCGGCCCGGAACTGCTTCCCGAGCCAGTCGGCGAGCTCGTCGTGCGCGCCTTCGTCGAGAGCGGCGTCGGCGGTGTGCGCCCAGGCGGCAGGCCGCGCGTCCGAGACCTGGACTGCCGCCTTCGCCAGGAGGCGCGTGTGGAAGTCCACCACCCACTGGGACTCGGCGAAGCCGCGTGGGTTCGTGGCGTCGGCGGGCACCTCCGGCTGAGGCACGTGGTAGCCGAGCCGCTGGAGGATCCCGCTGAAAAGGCTCGTGCCGCTCCGTCCGGAGCCGGCGACGAGGACGAGCGACCGCTCGGCCTTGCGCGCGGCCGGCTGGTCGACGTCGGTCGTCGTGGTTTCGGTTTCCTCAGAGATGCGCCATTGGCTGCCCGGTTCGGAAGGTTATCGAGAGGGACTTGGACAGGGCTCGGCCGGCGCCTTCCCCAGGGTCGGCCGGGTCGGCTTGCGTAGACTGCGTCGCCGGAACCCTCGGGAGGTGAGCGTGACCGAACGACTGGAGGCGCCGGACGCCTCGGCGCTCGTCGCCGAGCCAGAAGAGCCCTTCCCCAACCACATCGAGCAGAGGACGATCGTCCTCGCCGAGCAGCGCGTCCTCTACCTCCCGGTTCCCAAGGCCGGGTGGACGACCATCGGCTGGATCCTCGCCGAGGTGGCCGGCCTTCCCTCCGACCTCTTCGAGCACTCGATGCTCCCGGGCGTCTCGACGTCCCTGACCATCCACGACATGAACCTCTGGGGGCCCGGCTATCGGCTCGCCGACTACGAGGGCGAGGAGCGCGAGCGGATCCTCACCGAGGAGGGTTGGTTCCGGTTCTCGGTCGTACGAAACCCGTCGCCGCGGCTCTGGTCGGGTTGGCAGTCGAAGCTCCTCCTCCGCGAGCCGCGCTTCTTCGAGATGTTCTGGCGAGGAGCCGTGGTTCCCGCGCATCCCCGAGCAGCCCGAGGACATGGTCGAGGACTTCCGCCGCTTTGCCGCCGCGGTGGCCGCCGGCGATGCCGTGGACGTCCACTGGGCGATCCAGAGCGAGCTCCTCGACCGTCTGCCGATCGAGCACGTGGGGCGGCTCGAGAAGCTCGACGAGACGCTGGCGCTCCTGCGCGAGCACGTGGGCGGGGCCAACTGGCCGACGGAGCAGCGCCAGGAGAACCGCACGCCGGTCCCTCTGCCTCCCGCCGCGTACGACGAGGAGGCGGCGGCCGCGCTGAACGGCCACTACGCGGAGGACTTCGAGCGCTACGGCTACGAGCCGGTCGACTCCCGCAGCGGACGCGGCCGCCATGAAGACATGGAGCGAGCGGGTGGCATCCACTGCTCCCGATCATCAAGGACACGATCGACAAGCACGCCCGCATCGGGCAGCTCCACCAGGTCGCACGGCGCGTGCAGTTCCTGGAGGAACGGCTCGAGAACCGATCCTCGCGCCAGGTCGGGCACGCGAACTCGCCGATCCTCACGAACCTCGAGAACCACACCGACTTCAACGTCGTCTGGGGCTGGTCGGAGGCCGACACGACACCGGGCTTCACCGCTGTCGTCCGCGCGAAGAACGAGGCCGACCCGCTGCCCTGGGTCCTGCCGCCGCTCCTCCGCGCCGTCGAGCGGATCGTGCTCGTCGACAACGGCTCGACCGACGGCACGCCCGAGGTCGCGCGCCGCGTGGCCGAGGAGTGCGGCGCCGCCGAGCGCCTCGAGGTGCACTCCTATCCCTTCTCGGTCGCGCGCTGCGGCGAGGAGCACCTCGGGACTCCGCCCGAGTCGGTGCACAGCCTCGTCTACTTCTACAACTGGTCGTTCTCGCAGGTGCGCACCGGCTACGCGCTCAAGTGGGACGCGGACATGGTGCTCACCGACGCGGCCGCCGGCGTCCTCCGCGACCTCGCCTGGCAGCTCGAGGCGGACCAGGTCGTCGTGAAGATCCCGCGCTACCCGCTCTACGTCGTCGACGACCGGCACGCCTTCCTCGACGTCGGCATGTCGAACACGGAGCCCTGGGCCTGGCCCAACCGGCCGGGCTACAGCTTCGTCAAGGCGATGGAGTGGGAGCAGCCGCTCTGGCCCGCGACCTTGCCCACTCTCGTCCTCCCCGACTGGTCGTGCATCGAGCTCAAGCGGCTCGACGCGGACGAATTCTCGCACTGGTCGCACACGGACTTCGGCCAGAGCGCGCGCACGCGCAGGAAGCGGCGCGAGTGGGAGGTCTTCAACTCCCTCGCCCACGGCGCGGAGGCGCCCGAGGACGTCATCTCCGTCGAGGCGCCGGAGGGCGTCCATGTCATCGAGCACGTCCGCTCCACCGTCCTCCCCGAGATGGCGGCCAAACGGGGCGACTTCGGCGCGCGGCTCATCCGCCAGCTGACCGCCTGACGTCGTGGAGCACGAGGCCCTGGCACACGCCGCAGCCGTGGTGGGGGCCTTCGGAGCCTGCGGGCTCCTGCTCGCGCGCGAGCGGCTGCTCTTCTTCGGCGGGCTCGCGGCCCTGGTCGCGGCCGAAGCCGGGCTCGCGTACGCCCTCGTCCCGGACGCGCCCAGCCTTCTGACGGCGTCCGCGGCGCGGCTCGGCGCGCTCGCCGTCGCGAGCGCTTTTCGGGCTCGCGCTCGCTGCGGCCTTCGTCCGCTACCCGGCCGCCGCGCCCGTGGCGCTCCTCGTCGTCGCGCCGTTCCGCCTCTCGGTCGGGCTCGGGAGCCAGGAGGCCTTCCTGCTTCTCCCCCTCTACGCCGTGCTCGCGGCGGCGGCCGTCGCGCTCGCCTACCGGGTCCTCGAGGAGCGGCGAGTTCCCGGCCGTCCCGTACCTGATCGCCGGGCCCACCGCGGCGCTCGTCGCGCTCTCAGGGATCTCGCTGCTCTGGGCGAAGGACCTCGCGCGCGGGGACGATCGAGCTCGTCTTCTTCTACTTCCCGTTCGCGGTGCTGCTCTCGATCCTCGCGCTCACGCGGCCGCGGGACTGGACGTGGCGCGCGCTCGCGACCGCGCTCGTGGCCGTGACCTCGCTCTTCGCTGCGATCGGCGTCTACCAGGCCTGGTCGCACACGGAGATCCTCGCCAAGCAGGACGTCCAGCTCGCGAACGCCTACTCGGCGTTCTTCCGGGTCACGTCGGTCTTCCAGGACCCGAGCGTCTACGGCCGCCACCTCGTCCTCGGGATCGTCGTGCTCCTCACCGTGCTCTGGCTCGGACGTGGTGCGACCCGCGGTCGGCCTTCCGGTGCTCGGCCTGCTCACGCTCGGCCTCTACTTCTCCTACTCGCAGACGAGCTTCGTCTCGCTCTTCTGCGGCGTGCTCGTCGTGGCGCTTCTCGCCGGCGACCGGCTGACCCGCCGCGTGGTCGTGGGCGTCTCCGCGGCGCTCGTCCTCGCCGCGGGAGTCGTCGTCCTCGCCGAGGGCGGCGGCGACTCGGCGCGCCAGGTGACGAGCGACCGGGTTCCGCTCCTGCAGGTGACCTGGCCGGTCTACGCTGCTCATCCGGTCGTCGGCGTGGGCATCGGCTCGCAGCCGCTCATGAGCCGGCAGGAGGAGGACGCGCGCAGGCGGAAGAGCAAGAACGTCTCGCACACGACGCCGCTCACCGTCGCGGCCGAGCTCGGAACGATCGGGCTCATCGCCTACCTCGTCTTCCTCGCGGCCCTCGGCGCGGGCGATCCTCGAAGCGTGGCGCCGCTACCGGGCGCTCGGCCTCGCGCTCGCCGGCTGCCTCACCGCGCTCGTCGTGCAGTCCCTCTTCTACGGCGGATTCTTCGAGGATCCGTTCGTCTGGGGGATCGCCGGCGTGGCGGCCGCGGCGCTGACCTTCCTCCCGGCGAGATCCGCCGGGCGGGCCTAGGGAGTCGCCACGGAGACCGGCACGGGCTCCGACCGATTGCCCGGCCTGTCGACGGCGGCGAGCGTAAGGCCGCTCGTAGGCACGATCCCCGGCGGCGCCCAGGTAATGCGCCCGATGCCGGCAGTACGCTTGGCGGAGTGCGCCACCTTGTTGCCGTCGAGCAGAAGGTGCAGCCGTACGCCCTCGTTCGTCCTGTAGCGCACGGCGAGGCCCTCGTCGGTCGTCACCGCCTCGAGGATTCGCACGTGGGGCGGCGTCGTGTCCACCAGGATCGTCTTCGGAATCAGGATCGTGCGGCGGTCGTGCTCGAGCCGCACCTTGAGGCGGTAGAGCCCGTCCGGGACGACCTGGCCGTCGTCATCGCGGCCGTTCCACTCGTAGGAGACGCGGCCGGCCTTCGACTCCTGCGCGTCGGCGAGCGTGGCGACGTGCGCTCCGTCCGAGTCGACCACCGAGACGTCCAGACGCTCGGGCCGCCGGAGCAGGAGCGACAGCGTCGAGCTCGCGTGCGAACAGCCGCATGTGGGCGAGAGGTGGCGCTCGAACAGCGGCTTCGCCACGGGCGAGGCCGCGAGCTTGAGGCGCTCGGTCCGCGTGAACGCCGCGGCGCTCCCGACAAGGAGCGCCACGGCAAGCACGATTAGCGCAGTCCGCCCCACTCGAGAACGGATGCTACGGGCTAGCTGTTCCTGTAGGCCTCGATGAGGATCTCGCGCGACCTCGGGGCGGGAGAACTCCGCAGGCGGCAGCTCGCCCTGCGAGAGCAGCTCGCGCACCTTCGTCCCCGAGAGGAACACGTGGTCGTCGCCGGAGTGCGGGCACGTCTTCGGCGTCGCCATCTGGCCGCAGACCTTGCACCAGAAGGAGTGCTCGAAGAACATCGGCTCGATGTCGAGCTCGTGCGGCTCGAACTCGTCGAAGATGAGCTGCGCGTCGTAGGTGCCGTAGTAGTCGCCGACACCCGCGTGGTCGCGGCCGACGATGAAGTGCGAGCAGCCGTAGTTCTTGCGGCAGATCGCGTGCCAGATCGCCTCCCGCGGGCCGGCGTAGCGCATCGCGGCCGGGAAGGCCGAGACGACGACGCGGTCGCGCGGGTAGTAGCCGTCGATGAGGACCTCGTACGCCCTCACCCGCGTCGCGGCGGGCACGTCGTCCGACTTCGTCTCGCCGACGAGCGGGTGGATGAGGAGCCCGTCCACGGTCTCGAGCGCGCACTTGGTCAGGTACTCGTGCGCCCGGTGGATCGGGTTGCGGGTCTGGAACCCGACGACCCGCTTCCAGCCGCGCTCGGCGAAGAGCGCCCGCGTGTCGCGCGGATCCTTGTGCAGCTCGGGGAACGACGGCTCCGGCCGCTCGAAGACGGTCACCGGCCCGGCGACGTAGAGATCCGGCTGGCCGTAGAGCCGCGCGACGCCGGGATGGGCGTCGTCGGTCGTGCGGAAGCAGTGCTCGGCCTCGCGCTCCTTGTCGTAGCCGTAGACCTCCTCGACCTCGAGGACGGCGAGCGGCCGGCCGCTCTCGTCTGCGAGCGCGATCCGGTCTCCGCTCGGCTCGTTCTCGACGGCCAGGCAGACGGGCAGCGCCCACGGCAGGCCGCTCGCAAGGCGCATGTCCTCGACGACGCGCTCGTAGTCGGCCGACGACATGAAGCCCGTGAGCGGCGAGAGCGCGCCCGAGGCGAGCATGTCGAGGTCGGCCAGCTCACGCGGCGAGAGGCGGACGGTCTCGAGCGACTCGAGGTCGTCGGGCCGCTCGCCCATCCGGTCGACGAGCTCGCCGCCGTGCGGCTTGATCAGCTGGTCTGTGGTGACGGTGCTCACGCGTTCACCCCGGCCGGCACGAGACCCATCTCCTCGAGCTTCGCGACGACGGCCTGCGCGCTCTCCTCGGGCGTCTGGCCCTCGGTGTCGATGACGATCTCGGCGTTCTCGGGCTCCTCGTAGGGGTCGTCGACGCCGGTGAAGCCCTTGATCTCGCCGGCGAAGGCCTTCTCGTAGAGGCCCTTCACGTCGCGGCGCGCGCACTCCTCGACCGAGGCGCGGACGAAGACCTCGACGAACGGGCCCTGCTCCTCGCACCATGTCGCGCGCCTTGCGCCTCGTCTCCTCGTAGGGAGAGATGGCGGCGCAGATGACGGCGGCGCCGTGGCGGACGAGCCGCGAGGCGACCCAGCCGATGCGCTCGATGTTCGTGTCGCGGTCCTCCTTCGAGAAGCCGAGGCCCTTGGAGAGATGCGTGCGCACGGTGTCGCCGTCGAGGTACTCGACGATCGCGCCGCGCTGGTCGAGCTCGGGGCCGACGAGGTGCGCGATCGTCGTCTTGCCCGAGCCGGAGAGACCCGTGAACCAGAGGCAGAAGCCGCCTCCGCGCGTCTCGCCCGACTCCGGGTGCTCGTGGCCGTAGATGTGTTCCGTCATGCGTTCCTTTCTTCTCCGAGATGAATGCCACATTCCAGCTTGTCGGACCCGGCCCAGCGGCCGGCCCGCTCCTCCTCGTCGGGCCGCGTCGGCCGCGTGCAGGGCATGCACCCGATCGAACGGTAGCCCGCGTCGTGGAGGGGGTTGTACGGAATGTCGTTCGCCATGATGTACGCCCAGACGTCTTCCTCGCTCCAGTCGGCCAGCGGCTGGATCTTCCAGACGCCGTACCGCTCGGAGCGCTCGACCTTCCGGGCGGTCGCCCGCGAGGGCGACTGGTCGCGCCGGATGCCTGAGACCCAGGCATCGTACGGGCGCAGCGTCTCGATCAGCGGCTCAACCTTCCGGATGTGGCAGCAGCGGTCCGGATTCGACTCCCAGAGGTTCGGCCCCTCGCGCTTGTGCTGCTCGGCGATCGTGAGCACCTCGGGCCGGATCAGCGTGAGGCCGTAGCGCTCGACGAGGCGCTCGCGCGTCTCGTACGTCTCCTTGAAGAAGAGGTGCGTGTCGAGCTCGACCACGTCCATGTCGAGCCCGAGCTCGGAGGCCATGTGGACGAGCACGGACGACTGCTTCTGCCAGGAGCAGCTGAGGCAGAGCCGCTCGCCGAACTCCTCGGCCGCCCAGACGAGGACGTCCTCGGCCGGGAGCGCCTCGATCTCGGGCGTCAGTCCGTGAGAGCTGCGTGCTCACTCGAGCAGCAGCTCCTTCAGCGTGTCGGATCGGAGCCCGAGGCGAAGCGTCTCGAGCGGGATCACTTCCTCGGGCGGGATGTTCCCGAGGTTGACGTCGGGCCCGTACTTCTGGATGAACCACGCCTGCGAGCGCGTCGTCGGCGCCTCGAAGACGATGTCGGCGAGGTCGAGCTCGTGGACGATCTCGTCGATCAGGCCGGTGCGCATGTCGCCGGTGGAGCGGAAGATCCCGGCCGTCCCGCCCTCGCGGCCCTCCGTGATCACCTTCCAGGCGCCCGCCTCGAGGTCTTCCTTCAGCCACTGCACCCACTGGTAGGGGGCGAAGACGACCTCGGAGTCCTTGGAGCCGACCTCCGACATGACGGTGAAGTCCTGGGAGAGCTCGGCGATGAGCTCGAGCTTGCGCTCGCGTGGGATGTCGATCGTCCCGTCCGAGATCTCGACGTGCGAGAAGCCGGTTCTCTTCGAGCCAGCGCCGGTACTCGTCGAGCTTCCCGCGCGCGACGACGGCCTCGAAGAGCGTGCCGCCGCAGACCACCGGCGTGTCGAACGAGCGGTAGAGCGCGATCTTCTTCTCGAGGTTCCGGGTCACGTACGACGTGCCCCACCCGAGCTTGACGATGTCGACGTAGTCGCCGGCCGTGTCGAAGAGGCCCTCGATCTCGCGCAGGTTGAGGCCCTTGTCGATCACGTGCGTGAGGCCCTTGGTGCGCGGCTTCGGGGGCCGGGCCGGTAGGTCCAGAAAGCCATTAAAGCCGGGCATACAGGTCCTCCAATCGCTTCTTCGCTGCCTCCTGCACGTCGTGGAAGAGCGACGTGCCGTGGGCGTCGATGCCGACGGTGAGCGGGCCGAAATCCTTGACGCGGAACTTCCAGAGGCACTCGGGCATGAGCTCCTCCCAGGCCACCTCTTCGATCTCCTCGATCTGCGTGGTCTCGAGCGCCGCCGCCCCGCCGACGATCGCGAAGTAGACCATGCCGTGCTTCTTCATGGGCTCGATCGCCTCGTCGGGAAGCCCGCCCTTGCCGCAGATGGCGCGCACGCCGTAGTCGCGGCCGAGCGGCTCCGTGAAGCGCACCATCCGCGCGCTCGTGGTCGTCCCGATGGAGACCGGCTCGTACCTTCCCGGGCCGACCTTGCGGACGCCCGGCGCCGTGTGCAGGAGGAAGGCGCCGCGGAGGTCCATCGGCGGCTCGACCCCCTGGTCGAAGATGCGGATCTGCGTGCGGTCGCGGATGCCGATGATGTGGCCGTCGACGAGCACGGAGTCGCCGGCGTGAAGCGAGCGGATCGTCTCCTCGTCGGCAGGGAACTGAATTCGTCGGTCCGCCACGGTCACGCCTCCCGGTCGTAGTCGATGGTCCCGTCCGCGGCGATGTGCGCGGTCGCGCGGCGCGCGGCCCAGCACTGGTAGTTCACCGCGACCGGGTTCAGGGTCATGTGCGTGTCCGCGTGCTCGATGTGGCACTGGAGGACGGTCACGTCGCCGCCAAGGCCCATCGGCCCGATCCCGGTCTCGTTCAGAAGCTCGTAGAGCTCCTCCTCGAGCTTCGCCACCTCGGGGTCGGGGTTGCGCGTGCCGATCGGTCGCGCGATCGCCTCCTTGGCGAGGTGCATGGCGTAGTCGGCCGAGCCGCCGATGCCGACGCCGACGATTCCCGGCGGGCAGGGCTTGCCGCCCGCGCCGACGATGGAGTCGAGGACGAAGCGCTTGATCCCGGCGACGCCGTCGGCCGGGACGCACATCTTCAGGAAGCTCATGTTCTCGGAGCCCGAGCCCTTCGGGACGCACTTGACGTCGAGGCCGTCCCAGTCGGGGACGAAGTCCCAGTGGACGATCGGCACGCGGTAGCCGACGTTCTGCCCGGTGTTCTCGCGGGTCAGCGTATGGACGGTGTTCGAGCGCAGCGGGTGCTCAACGGTCGCGCGCTCGGTGCCGTCGTAGAGCGCCTCGTAGATCCGTGCCGGATGCAGCGGGAAATGCTCGCCGACCCGGCAGTAGTAGACGGCGATGCCGGTGTCCTGGCAGACGAGGGTCGTCTGGTCGTCCGCGATCGAGATGTTGCGGATGATCGTGTCGAGCACGCGCTGCCCGGGCATCGAGGTCTCGCGCTCGCGGGCGTCGCGAATGGCGTCGCGGAGATCCTGCGGGATGTCCTTGAGCGCCCAGACGTAGAGGTATGCGGCGGCATCCTCGACGGCCTTCTGGATGTCGGTCGCAACCGTGCTCATGCGGCCGCCCTCTCGGCCGCGGCCCTGCCGGCGCGCCGGCCGAAGACGCAGCATTCGAGGAGCGAGTTGCCCATCATCCGGTTGCGCCCGTGCGTCCCGCCTGCGATCTCCCCGCAGGCGAAGAGGCCTTCCACCGTCGTTTCGCCGTGGGCGTCGATGACGAGGCCGCCGTTCTGGTAGTGGAGGACGGGATAGGTGAGGAGCGGCTCGCGGAGCGGGTCGATGCCGCCCGCGCGGTAGCGGCGCAGCATGTACGGGAGCGAGACCTCGGCGTCCGCCTCGGAGATGCGCGTCGTGTCGAGCCAGACTGCGGGCCGGCCGTCCGGAGTCTCGACCCCGCCGCCGCTCGGCAACCTCGTCCACGATCGCCTGCGAGACCTCGTCCCGGGGCCCCAGGGAATCCGTGAACTCCGCGCGGTCGGCGTTCAGGAGGACGG
Source organism: uncultured Actinomycetes bacterium (assembly GCA_963766725.1). GTDB lineage: Bacteria > Actinomycetota > Thermoleophilia > Gaiellales > Gaiellaceae > DATEOR01. The sequence continues at coordinate 219,022 of CAVYBK010000001.1, read as the reverse complement.
CGCCGTAGGCACGCGTGGTCTCGGGGATGGAATAGCCCTGCATGTTCTCGGGCCAGGCGCCTCCGTTCGGGTGGTACTGGAGCGCGTCGAGGTCGCGGGCCTCGGCGCCGAGGTCGAGCGCGATCTGCGTCACCTCGCCGGTCGCACCGGGATGGTTGGTGGAGAGCTCGCCGCGCTCCTCGGCCTCGCGAAAGCAGCGGCCCCCGGCGGCGAGAATCACCGCGCCCGCCTCGATGACGTGCTCGCCGCAGCGCGCTCGCCAGCCCGAGCTCGTCGGCTCGAGCTCCGTGAGCGGCGAGTGAGGAAAGGTCTCCGCGGTCGAGCCCTCGATGACCTTCCGCAACGCCTTCGTGATCGCATGGCCGGTGCGGTCGCCGACCTGGAGAAGCCGCTTGCGGCTCGCGCCGCCGCAGCGGGCGATGCGGTAGCCGCCGTTCTCCCGCGTGAACTCGACGCCGGACTCCTCGAGCCAGTGGATGGTCTCGGGCGCCTCGGCGGTGAGGATCTCGACGAGGCGCATGTCGGCGGTCTCGTGCGAGCTTTTCCAGACGTCCTCGGCGTGGGTCTCCGGCGAGTCGTCCTCGCCGACCGCGGCCTGGATGCCTCCTTGCGCCTTGGCGGAGTTGCAGGACTGGAGGGCCGCCTTGGTCGCGACCGCGACCCGCGCGCCCGCCCGTTCGGCGGCCACGGCCGACGCGAGGCCCGAGGCCCCGCTTCCGATCACGAGCACGTCGAACTGGAGCGCTTCCGCCACGGCGGGACTATACCACCGTTTGGCTAATGGCAAGCATTTTGACTTCTTATTCAACCTGGCCCCTCCGAAGGCCGATAAAGGCCCCGTGGGCAGACTCTTCGGCTATGTCTTCATGCTCGCGGCGCTCGCCGTGGGCGGGTACCTCGTGTTCAAGGCGGCGCAGGACACCGGGCCGACGTCTGCCAATCAGCAGCAGCTGGAGGACTCCGCGAACCAGGTGAGCGCCTCCATCAACCTGCAGCAGGCGACTCCGGCGATGGAGGCGTGGTTCAGCGCCACCGGCACGTACGTCGGCGCCCAGTCGCAGCTGCCGCCGTCGTTCGGCGTCACGCTCGTCCGCGCGGACAAGTTCTCGTACTGCCTCCAGGCCGGCAGCGGGGCGAACGTCCAGCACATGAACGGCCCGAACGAGAACGCGCCCGTCGCGGGCCCCTGCTAGCGAGCCTCTTCGGCGAGCACCCCTAGCCGGTCGTCCCGCTCCGTGTCCCGCATCCCAGGGATGAGGAGGCAGAGGAGCGTGGCCGCGCACGCGATCACACCCGCGCCGGCGAGCGTCGCCTCAGCGCCGATGGCCGCGGCGACAGGGCCGGTCAGCGCAAACGAGATCGGCACGAGGGAGGTCGAGACGAGCCAGTCGAGGCTGGTGACGCGGCCGAGCAGGCGCGCGGGGACGAGCGTCTGGATCAGCGTCCCCCAGACGACCAGGCCGGAGGCGAAGAGCGCCTGCTGGACGAAGGACGACGCCATCGCCTGCCACAGGACCGATGCGAAGGCGAGCCCGGCAATGCCGAGACACCCGACCGCCCAGGCCACGTACATGAACGTCATGTGCTTGCGGGGAAGCCCGAGCTGCGCCATCACGACCGCCGCGAGGATCGCGCCCACGCCTCCGGCAGCAAGGACGAGTCCGAAGTCGTCTGCGCCTCCGCCGAGGTCGTTCTTGATCCGGTAGGGAACCAGCACCTCCACCGGGCCCCAGAACGCGAGCAGCGAGATGGCCGCGCCGATCAGCGTGCCCCAGAGCCAGGCATGCCGGCGCACGAAGCTGAATCCCTCACGGAGGTCGGCCAGCGCCGAGCGCGGCTCCTCGCCGCCGCGGTCGACGCGGAGGACTCCCGACATCAGCGAGATCGCGAGCGCCGACAAGACGAACGAGCCCGCGTCGAGCGCGAACGCTGCGCCCGCGCCGAGCGCCGCCACGGTCAGCCCGCCGATCGCGGGGCCGGCGAGGGCCATCATGAACGGGCGGATGAACTGGTCGAGCGAGTTCGCCTGCACGAGCATTCGCTGCGGGACGATCTGCGGCACGGTCGCGTTGAACGCAGGGCCGAAGAAGGCGTCCCCCGTCCCGAAGACGATCGCGAGCAGGAAGAGATGCCAGAGCTCGAGCACTCCGGTGAGCGAGAGCACCGCGATGACGGCCACCGCGAGCGCGCGAACGAGGTCGGTCGCGATCATGATCCGCCGCCGGTCGAAGCGGTCGCTGACCACCCCGCCGACGAGCAGGAACGCCGCCATCGGCAGGGTCCACGCGACGCCGATCAGCGAAAGCGCCGTCGGCGTGTCGGAGATCTCGTAGACCTGCCACGCGATGGCGACGATGTAGACGCCGTCGCCGAGGAGCGACACGGCCGCGCCGGTCCAGAGCAGCGCAAAGTCCCTGATCGCCAGGGGGCGCAGGATCTTCAGGTGGCGCAGGCCTGTTGTCGTTTCAGGGTTCACGTCTCTCATTCCTCAGGGATGGGCACGAGCCGGCGGCAGGCCGGCCCGGAGAGACGCGCTGAAGTGCGGAGCTAGCCGGGCAGGCGAAGGCCGCCGGAAGTTGGGTGCGGTTCCATTTCCATGCTGCGGCCTCCGATCAGGTCATAGCTCAACCGGACCAGCCTACCCGAGCCGCTGGCGGGCGGCCAGCCCGCGGTAGAGCTAGCCGCCGAGGCCGCCGAAGAAGGTGAACGGGTTCCTGGGAGCGACCTCCCAGACCATCCCGCCACCCGGCTCGACCTCGACCTTCGCGCCGTCGGGCGCCTCGCCGCGAAGCCGCTCGGCAAGGGCCCGGGCGTCGTCCTCGTTCGCCGCCCCGGCGAGCAGGAAGGTGTGCCGGCGGACGACCGGGATTCCCTCCGATTCGAGGCGCTCGGCCAGGGCCTCGGTGTCCTCGTGGCTCCCGAGCTCGATGCGGACCTCCCACTGGGCGGCCCCGGTCTTCGCCGATTCGGCGGCTTCGCGCTCCTGAAGCCGCTCGTGCTCCTCGGCGATCTCCTCGGCGGTGTCCGGAAGCGGGATGGAGCCGTCCTTCCAGGCCTGCTCGACCGGATGCCAGCGCTCGAGCGCGGTGACGGCCGAGTGGCCCTCGTGCTCGATGCGGGCGCTGACCGTGCGCAGCACCTCGCGCGCCGGCTCCTCGGAATCCGAATAGAGGTAGACACGCGGCCCGTCGCGGCTGACGATCACGCGGTCGCCGAGCGTGGAGCGCTCCTCGCCCTCGAGGTCGACCGCAGCCAGCCATTCGGCGAGCTGGGTGCCGTCGCCCTCGTCGTCGAAATCGATCGTGACCCGCCAGTCGTCGGCCATCGCGGTCGGAAGCCTATCGGTCTCTAATCTGCTCGACGATGCGATGGCTCGCCAAGGCGTTCCTGCAGAAGAGCCTCAGCGCGCTCCCGCAGGCCGAGCGCGCCAACTACCTGCTGCAACGACACGTGACGCGCTCGCTGCCCGGGCCGGAGGCCGGCTTTCGCCGACGGTTCGAGCGGGCCACCCGCCACGTCGAGGCGTACGCAGAGCACGGGCCCGATCGCCCCCTCGGCGAAGCGGTCTTCTACGAGTTCGGCGCGGGCTGGGATCTCGCCGTGCCTCTCTCCTTCTGGGCGCTCGGCGTCGAGCGGCAGGTCCTCGTCGACCTCCGGCCGAACGTGCGAGCCGATCTCGTCAACACGAGCATCGAACGGCTCGGGCGGCTCGCCTCCGAGCGCGGCCTGCGCGACCCGGGCGGACCGATCGCGTCGGTGGAGGAGCTCGAGCCCCGCTTCGGGATCCGCTACCTCGCACCGCTGGACGCGCGGGCGACCGGGCTTCCAGCAGGCTCCGTCGACTTCGTCACGAGCACGAGCACGCTCGAGCACATCCCCGAGGATGACCTCGTTCCGCTCCTGCGCCGAGTGCCGCCGGCTCCTGCGGCCCGACGGAGCCGTGAGCTCGCGCATCGACCTCAGCGACCACTTCTCGCACTTCGACCACTCGCTCTCGCCCTACAACTTCCTGCGCTACTCCGACCGCACCTGGGGCCTGGTCAACTCGGAGCTCCTGCACCAGAACCGCCTTCGCCGGCCGGACTACGTGTCCGCGTTCGAGCGGGCGGGCCTCACCGTGGTCGCCGAGAAGCCGTGGCGGCCGAACGCCGCTCTGCCCGAGGACCTCGACCCGCGCTTCCGCGGCTACGACCCGGACGACCTGGCCGTGGTCGGGCTCAGGATCGTCGCGGTGCCTTCACCAGACGCTCTCGAAGAGCCCGAGAACGTCGTCGGCTGAGGCAGGGCGCGGGTTCGCCTTCGCGCCGCCCCGCTCGGCGGCCGCTTCGGCCAGCGCGGGCAGGTCGTCCCGCGGAACGCCGAGGTGGCGCAGAAGGGTGAAGCCGGAGAGCCGCGCAAGCTCCTCGGCGCGCCCGATCGGGTCGTGCGTGCGCATCGCCTCCCCGAAGCGCTCGATCTCGGCCGCGGCGACCTCCAGGTTGAAGCGAAGCGCCGGCGGCAGGCAGATCGCGTTCGCGGCACCGTGCGCGATGCCGTAGCGGCCGCCGACCGCCTGAGCCATCGCATGCCCGAGCCCCAGGCCCGCGCCGGCGAGCGCGGCGCCCGCGTGCATCGCGCCCTCGAGAAGCGCCCGCCTTCCGTCGGGATAGCGGCCGTCGGCGAGGACGAGCGGGAGGTTGTCGGAGATGAGCGGCGCACCCGGCGAGCGCCTCCGCGTCCGCCTGGTCGTTCTTCCCCTGGACGTACAGCGCCTCGGCGCAGTGCGCGAGTGCGTTCAAGCGCCGTTCCGCCGGACTCGCCGGGCGGCAGGTCGTACGTGAGCTCCGGCTCGTAGACGATGCCCGCGACGTGCGCTCCCGCGCCGCCGCCCTTCACGCGGCGGGCCTCGTCGCGGATCCCGAAGCCGCGCGTCCACTCGGCCCCGGAGTAGGTCGTGGGGACGGAGACGACCGGAAGGCCCGTGGCCGCCGAAACCGCCTTGGCCGTGTCGATCGCGCTGCCGCCGCCGACCGCAAGCAGGCCGTCGGCGCCCTCGGCCGCGGCGGTCGCCTCGGCGACCGACTCGGGCGAGCCGTGTGACTCGACTCCGTAGAACGCATTCGCCGCGGGAAGGTCGAGCCCACGCCAGCGCTCGGTCGTGACCAGGAGAGGCTCGCTCGCTGCCGACCTCGGCGAGCACCGAGGGCAGCGCGTCGAGGCCCCAGCGGACGATCACGACGTCTTTTCGCGCGCGAACTCGAGGAAGGCCGTCGGCGGCGCGGGTCGGCGGCCGTCCCTTCGCCCGCACGACGTAGATCTGCCTTGCGGGCTCGAGCCCGGCGACGCGGGCCATGGCAAGCGTGCCCGCGGCGAGCTCGCCCTCGATCGCCGTGCGCGAGATGAACGTGACGCCGAAGCCGGCGGAGACGGCGCTCTTCACCGACTCCTGCAGGCCGAGCTCCAGCTTCGGCCCGAGGTCGCGCACCCGTAGGCCGGCGCGGCGGAGCTCCTCGTCGACGACCTGCCGCACCCCCGCGCCCTCCTGCATGGAGATCACCGTCTCCTCCCGCAGGTCGTCCACCGTGACCGAGCCTCCGGCCGCCGGGTGCCCGGGAGGGACGGCGAGGACGATCTCGTCCCGGACCAGAGGCTCGAACTCGAGCGACCGGTTCCGGCGAAGCGCACCGACGACGCCGAGCTCGAGCTCCCGCTGCGCCACCTTCTCGCTCACCGTTTGCGTGTCCCAGATGAAGAGGGCCACGTGGAGCTCGGGGTGGTCGCGCTGGAACTCGCAGAGGAGAAGCGGGACGAGGTGTGCGCCGGGGCCGGTGGAGGCGCCGATCGCGAGCGTGCCCTGGAGCTCGCCGCTCTCGGCGGCGACCTCGTCGTAGAGCTGCTCCTCGAGGGCCAGCATCCGCTGCGCGCTGCGGTACAGGCGGAGGCCCGCCTCCGTCGGCTCGACGCGGCGGCCGGAGCGGTCGAGCAGCGTCTGCCCGAGGCGCTCCTCGAGGGCGCGAACCTGGAGGCTGACCGCGGGCTGCGTGACGCCGAGCTTCTCCGCGGCCTGTGAGAAGCTGCTCTTCTCGACGACCGCGCAGAAGGCGGCGAGCTGACGGGTATCCATAAGCATTCATTATGCAGCGACTAAGCCGATGACGCTCTCGCCGGAAACCGAGTCGCTCGCCGAGCGCTACGCGCGGCTGTCCAGAGAGGGAGCCGACCGCCGTGGGGTGGACGCTGCTCTGCGCTCCCTCGACATTCTCATCTCGGCGAGCGTGCTCATCGTCGCCCTGCCGATCCTCGTCCTCGTCACGATCGTCTTCCTCGCCACCTCGGGCACGCCGCTCTTCTACCGCGGCCTGCGGGTCGGGCGATACGGCCGGATCTTTCACATGTTCAAGTTCCGGACGCTCAGACGCGACGCCGAGTCGCGCCTGGGCCCGTACTACGGCCAGGAGCTCTCCATCCGCACCGCGGCGGAGGTGACGCGGCTAGGGCGCTGGCTCCGCGCGTCGCAGCTCGACGAGATGCCACAGCTCTGGAACGTCCTGCGCGGCGACATGTCCATCGTCGGGCCGCGGCCGATCCGCCCGACCTTCTTCGAGGAGCTCGCCCAGGAGATCCCCCAGTACTGGCAGCGTCTCGTCGTCAGGCCGGGGCTCACCGGGCTCGCGCAAACGCGCATGGGCCGCGAGGAGTCGTGGGCGGAGAAGCTCGCGCACGATCTCGAGTACATCGCCGACCGCTCCGTCGGCCTCTATCTCCGCGTGGTCGTGACGACGGCCTGGCGCGTGATCAAGCAGTCCGCCGCAGCTGTGTGGGGGCTCCTGCGCGGAGGGCGTCACTAGACTCAGGAGCCATGTGCGGGATCTGCGGACTCGCCTCGCTCGACGGAAGCCCCGTCGACTCGGGGCCGCTCGAGGGCATGAACGAGACGCTGCGCCACCGCGGCCCGGACAGCGCGGGCACGCTCGTCGACGGCCCGGTCGCCCTGGCGTCGCGCCGTCTCTCCATCATCGACCTCGCCGGCGGCGACCAGCCCATCGGGAACGAGGACGGCTCCATTCAGGTCGTCCAGAACGGCGAGATCTACAACCACCTCGAGCTGCGCGCGACGCTCGAACGGCGCGGGCATCGCTTCCGAACGGCGAGCGACACCGAGGTCCACCTGCACCTCTACGAGGAGTACGGGCCGCACTACGTCCGCGAGCTGCGCGGGATGTTCGCGGTCGCGCTCTGGGACTCGAAGCGCCGGCGGCTCGTGCTCGCCCGCGACGCCTTCGGGATCAAGCCGCTGTACTACTCGACCGAAGGCGGCACGCTCGCCTTCGCGTCGGAGCTCAAGGCTCTCCCCCGCGGCGAGGTCGACCTCGACGCCCTCGAGGCCTTCCTCGCCTTCAACTCGATTCCGGCGCCGCTTTCGATCTGGGAGGGGACGAAGAAGCTTCCTGCCGGCCACATGCTCGTCTGGGAAGGCGAGGGCGAGCCGACAGTGGAGCGCTACGCGCGTCCGGCCCCCGTCCAGGCCGGCGACGTGCGGACGGAAGACGAGAACGAACTGGCCGAAGAGCTGCGCGCACGCTTGCGAGACTCGGTGCGGGCGCATCTCCTCGCCGACGTGCCGGTCGGCGTCCTACTCTCGGGCGGCGTCGATTCGGGAGCGCTCGCGGCGCTTGCCGCACTCGAAAGCGGCAAGCGGGTGCAGACGTTCTCGATCGGCTTCGAAGAGGGCTCCTTCGACGAGCTCGCGGATGCGCGCAAGGTCGCCGAGCTCTACGACACCGACCACCACGAGCTCGTCGTGCGGCCCGACGCGACCGAGCTCCTGCCGAAGCTCGCAGAGGCCTTCGACGAGCCGTTCGCGGACTCCTCGGCGCTGCCCACCTATCTCGTCTCGGAGCTCGCCGCGCGCGATGTGAAGGTGGCGCTCTCCGGCGAGGGGGGCGACGAGCTCTTCGGCGGCTACCACACCTACGTCGCCGACCTGCTGGCGCCGAAGATCGGGCCGCTGGCTCGAGCGGCACGGCCGCTCGTCGAGCGCCTGCCGAGCTCCTCCGCCAGGGCGAGCCTCGACTACCGGGCGAAGCGCTTCGTCCGGGCGGCGCACCTCCCACCGCTCGAGCGCCACCACGGCTGGAAGGAGATCTTCTCGCCAGAGGCGCGCGCGGCCCTGCTCGAGCCCGACCGACGCGGCAGCTCCGACCCGCTCGACGTCTATCGGGCGCGTTACGCGGAGACGGAAGGCGCCGAGGAGCTCGCGCGCCTGCAGGACGTCGACCTCGGCATCTACCTCGTCGACGACCTGCTCGTGAAGACCGACCGGGCGAGCATGGCGCACTCCCTCGAGGCTCGCGTCCCCTATCTCGACCCCGTTGTCGCCACCCTCGCGCTCGCCCTCCCGACGCGCCTCAAGGTCCGCGGCTTCTCGAAGAAGCGCCTGCTGCGCAAGGCCGTCGCGCCGCTCCTCCCGGACTCGGTCGTCTCGGGACGGAAGCGCGGCTTCTCCATCCCCGCGGCGGCCTGGCTTCGGGGACCGCTCGTTCCCTTCGCGCGCGAGGTGCTGTCGGAGGAGACGCTCCGCCGCCAGGGCTTCTTCCGGCCGGAGACCGTGCGCCGCTTGCTCGACGACCACGTGGCCGGGCGAGAAGACCTCTCCCGCCAGCTCTGGGGCCTCCTCACGTTCACGCTCTGGCACGAGCAGGTGGCCGCCAAGCCCGCAGCCGTCGCCGCGTGAAGATCTGGGTGGACATCACGGCACCGGCCCATGTGCTGGTGTTCCGGCCGCTGATCGCACTCATGCGCGAGCGCGGTGACGAGGTCGAGGTCACGGCCCGCGACTACGCGCAGACCGTCCAGCTCCTCGAGCAGCACGGCATCGAGGCGGAGTTGATCGGCCACCACGGCGGCCGATCCCGCGTCGGCAAGCTCGCGACGATGGTGACGCGCATGTCCAAGCTGCGGCGCTGGGCGCGAGGCAGGCACTTCGACGCGGCGCTCGCCCACGGCTCACACCACCTGACGCTGACCGCGCGCGCGCTCGGCATCCCGAGCTCGACGACCTTCGACTACGAGTTCGCGACCGTGCAGCACCAGCTGGGCTGCCGCGCGGCGACCTTCGTCGTCGTGCCCGACGCGATCCCCGCCGAGCGGCTCGAGCGCTACGGCGTCCACCCGCCGAAGCTGCGGCAGTACCCGGGGCTCAAGGAGGAGTACTACCTCTCGGACTTCGAGCCTCGCCCGGAAGTCCTCACCGAGCTCGGGGTCGACCTGGAGCGAATCCTGGTCGTCGTGCGGACGCCGCCGGACGTCTCGCTCTACCACCGCAAGTCGAACCCGCTCTTCCCGCAGGTGCTCACGTTCCTCGGCAGCCACGAGAACGTGCATGCGGTCGTCCTCCCCCGCACGGACGAGCAGCGGGACTACGTGCGCGGCCTCGAGCTCCCGTCCGTGATCGTCCCCGACGGCGCCGTGGACGCGCAGAGCCTGATCGCGTTCGCCGATCTCGTCGTCTCCGCGGGCGGGACGATGAACCGCGAGGCGGCCGCGCTCGGCATCCCCGTCTACACCACGTACGGAGGCCGGCTCGGGGGCGTCGACGAGGCGCTGATCCGCGAGGGCAGGCTCCGTCCGCTCACGGACCCGCGCGCGCTCGAGCTCGTGAAGCGGAGCGGCGAGGGGCAGCGCGTGCGGCGCGACCCGGCACAGATGCTCGAACTGCTGATGCCCGTTTAGACTGCCGCGCTGGGACTTCGACCTACAGGGGAGGTAGGCATGAGACGAGCGTTGCTTGCACTGGCCGCCGTCGCGACCGTGCTCATGGCGACAGCCACAGCCGTGGCAGACCCGCCCGGCCCGGTCGGGACCGGCGACCCGGTCATCAACCTGGCCGGTGGCTTCACGTACACGATCATCTCGACGGGGTGTACCGATTCCGTCACCTCGACGGAGAGCGGCGGGACGTTCCCGATGCCGGAGGACTTCGACGCGAACGTCGTCTTCAGCGCCGGCGACGAGACGTGGCTCATCTCGAACCACGAGCTGACGCAACCGCGGCCCGGCGACTTTCAGGGCGACGCGGGCAAATGCGCCGTCCCGGAGCAGACCGCCGGCGACGGTGACTCGGACGGCTCGGGCTCGGTCTCGCGAATCGTGCTGGCGAAGGACGGGGTCACTGTCCTCAGGCGCGAGCTGATCACGACCGGCCTTCATGACAACTGTGCCGGCGCGAAGACGCCGTGGAACACGTACCTGACGAACGAGGAGTTCCCGTTCCTGAACGACCCCGACAAGCTCTCCGGCTGGGTCTGGGAGATCGACCCCGCCACGGGAGCCGAGACGCGGCTCACGGGCATGGGCCGCTTCAGCCACGAGCAGGAAGCCCGGGTCGGCAAGAACTGGTACCTGACCAACGATCGTGGGAACTACCAGTACCTGTTCAAGTTCGTGCCCGACCGGGCGAACGACCTGACGACCGGAAGCCTGTACGGCCTCGTCTTCGACCGGGCGACTAACTCAGGCCACTGGGTCGGCCCGCTCGACCCGTTCAACGCCGAGGCGGACATGGTCGCGCGTGCCGGGCCGGCGACCGCGGCGAACTCGTTCGAGAAGGCCGAGGGAATGCTCACCGCCGCTTCCGGCGATGCGGTCGTCTTCACCGAGTCGGGCGCCCTGCCCAATCCGGGCAACGTCTGGAAGCTCACCGACCTCAGCCAGGAAACGGTGCACGGGCAGATCATCGTCGCGGGCAGCTTCGCCCGGATGGCGCGTCCCGACAACATCCGCTTCACGGATGCGGGCGACCTCTTCATCATGGAAGACCACGGCTCGGCCGACTTCGCACAGCCGGGCACGGGTGGCGCGAACGAGGTCTGGCTGCTTCCGCGCGGCGAGACCGGCGCGGAGAACCTGGAGCTCTTCGCGACGCTCCCGAACCGGTTCGAGCCGACGGGTATGTGGTTCTCGAACGACAACAGGATCATGTACCTCTCGGTGCAGGCCGACCCGCCGTTCCAGAGCAGGGTGATCGCGATCCAGCGGACGGGCGGGAACTTCAACCAGCCGTACGACCGCTAGCAGCGGATCGAAGCGAACGATGCGAGGGCCGGCCACCGCCGGCCCTCGTCGTCTCTAGGCCGGCTCGGGCGCCGGCGCCTCGGCCGACACACGCTGCGGCGCGCGCACCATCACCCCGAGGCGGTTGACGACGTCCAGTGTCTCGCCCGCTTCGACGAGGCGCTCGAGCTCGGCGAGCTCGTCCTCGAGCCAGGACGGATCCACGGGCATGCTGTTGCAGCGCAGGATCTTCGGGTGAGTGGTGGGCTCGACTTCCTCGTCCTTCGCCCATAGCTCCTCGTGCAGCTTCTCGCCCGGGCGCACGCCGATGAAGTCCACCTCGACATCCACGTCGGGCTCCTTGCCGGAGAGGCGGATCATGTTGTGCGCGAGATCGATGATCCTGACGGGCGGACCCATGTCGAGCACGTAGATCTCGCCGCTCTCCCCGATCGCGCCGGCCTGGATGATCAGCTGGACGGCTTCCGGGATCGTCATGAAGTAGCGCGTCATCTCGGGGTGCGTCACGGTCACCGGGCCGCCGCGCGCGATCTGGCGGCGGAAGAGCGGGATCACGCTTCCCGACGAGCCGAGCACATTGCCGAAGCGGACCGAGATGAACTGCGTGCCGTTGTGCTCGCGCGCGGCAGCCGCCTCGGCGATCCACTCGCAGAGCGCCTTCGTCTGCCCGAGGACGTTCTTCGGGTTCACCGCCTTGTCCGTCGAGACGAGGACGAAGCGCTTGCAGCCGAACTCGGAGGCGACCTCGGCGACCACGCCGGTGCCGAACACGTTGTTCCGGACCGACTCGACCGGGTTTGCCTCCATCAGTGGCACGTGTTTGTAGGCGGCCGCGTGGAAGACGACCCCGGGCCGGAAGCGGTCGAACGTGCGCCGCATCTTGGGGCGGTTCTTCACGTCGGCGAGGACGGGAACCGTGGAGTTGAAGCGGCGCTCGTAGGCGAGCTCGCGCTCGATGTCGACGAGCGCGTTCTCCGTGTGGTCGACGAGGATGATGCGGTCGGCGCCGAGCGCTGCGATCTGCCGGCAGAGCTCGGAGCCGATCGAGCCGCCCGCGCCGGTGACGAGGACGGTCTCGCCGGTGACGTAGGAGGCGATCGAGGCGAGGTCGAGCTCGACGGCCTCGCGCCCGAGCACGTCCTCCACCTGCACCTCGCGGAGCTGGCGCGCGAGGTTGAGGTCGCCGGAGATGAGCTCGTGCACGGCGGGCAGGGTCTTGACCGGGACGCCGACGTCGCGGCACTCGTTCACGATCCGCTGCCGCGTCTCGCCCGCCGCGGAAGGGATCGCGATGATGACCTCGTCCGGGCGGTTGTCGCGAAGGAGGTGCGCCAGGTCGTCGGTCGTGCCGAGCACCCGGACCCCGTGGAGGCGCAGGTTCTTCTTGCGGGGATCGTCGTCGACGAGCCCGGTCGGCGAGTAGCCGAGGTTCGGGTTCTTCAGCATCTCGCGGAGGATGAGCTGGCCCGCGTCGCCGGCTCCCACGACGAGCACGTCTCGCCCCCGCGAGACGAGCCGCCGCCGGCCCGGGCGCTCGAAGATCGTCCGCGCGGCGAGGCGGGTGCCCGCGACGAGCCCGAGCAGGATCAGCCAGTCGATGACGATGATCCCGCGCGGGAGCCTGAAGCCCGGCACGGGGTTCCAGAAATAGAGCGCGGTGACCGCGATGACGGACGCGACGGTGACCGCCAGCAGGGAGCGCCAGATGTCGCGGATCGAGACGTAGCGCCACCAGTGGTCGTACAGGCCGAAGACGATGAAGGTGAGGATCTTCACGCCGACGACGACGAGGATCACGTCGAAGTCGAGGAACGGCTGGTAGCGCGGCGGAACGCCGTAGTCGAAGCGGATGTTGAAGGCGAGGATCCACGCCAGGGCGACGAGCCCCGAGTCCACGACCGCCTGCCACAGCCGGTGCCGGTTGAGCGTTCGCATCAGGCGGCCTTCTCGGTCGAGGCCGCCCGCAGGCACTCGACGACCCGCTCCTGCTGCTCCCGCGAGATGGCGGGCCAGATCGGGAGCGCGAGGGTCTCCCGGGCGGCCCGCTCGGTCTCGGGCAGGCTCCCCTGCTCGTAGCCGAGCTCGGCGAGGGCGGGCTGGAGGTGGAGGGGCGTCGTGTAGTACGCGGCCCAGCCGATGCCGGCCTGGTCGAGCGCAGCGGTCAGCCGCTCGCGCTCGTCCGTGCGGACGACGTACATGTGGTAGACGTGGCCGGGCTCGTCGGCGGGCAGCTCACAGACGTCGCCGAGACCCAGCTCGGCGTAGCGCGCCGCCGCGGCGCGCCGGCCCTCGTTCCACTCGTCGACGTGACGGAGAAAGATGCGGAGCGCCGCCGCCTGGAGCTCGTCCAGGCGCGAGTTGTAGCCGACCGCGTCGAACGTCTGCTTGTCGCGCGACCCGTGGAAGCGGAGGAGCCGGACGCGATCCGCGAGCTCGGAGTCGGCGGTCGTGACGAGCCCGCCGTCGCCGAGCCCGAACAGGTTCTTCGTCGGGTAGAAGCTGAACGTCGCCGCGGCCGCGAGGGAGCCGGCGCGGCGGTCTCCCACCTTCGCGCCGAAGGCCTGCGCCGCGTCCTCCACGACCGGCACGCCGTCGGGAAGCGCCGCGGGATCGCACGGGCGGCCGAACAGGTGGACGGGAAGGATTGCCTTCGTCCGCTCCGACATCTTCGTGCCTACGTCCGCTGGGTCGAGGTTGAGCGTGGCCGGGTCGATGTCGGCGAAGACGGGCGTCGCGCCGCGGCGGGCGATCGACTCGGCCGTGGCGTAGAAGGTGAAGGACGGGCAGACGACCTCGTCGCCGGGGCCGACTCCGAGCGCGTCAAGGACGATGACGAGCGCGTCGGTGCCGTTGGCGACGCCGACGGCGTCTCCGGCGCCGAGGAAGCGCGCGGCCTCCTCCTCGAACGCCTTCACCTCGGGCCCGAGGATGAAGCTGCCGGAGTCGAGGACCTCGGCGATCCTGTCCTTCAGCTCGTCGAGGAGCGGCGCATACTGCGCCCTCACGTCCGTCAACGGGATCGCCACGGGGCCACTCTACCCTTCGGTGGGGCTCTGGATTGCCCTGCGCCGCGCCCGTCTGCGCAGGAGCTTGAAGGCCCCGTAGCCGACTCCGAGAACGACGAGGAAGACGACCGCGTAGTCGGCATAGCGCCAGTTCTCGTGGAAGTGCTCCCAGCTCGACCCGAGCGCGACTCCGGCGCCGGCGATGCCGAAGCACCAGACCGCGGAGCCGATCGCGGTCAGCACCGTGTAGCGGACGACCGGCATCTCGAGCACGCCGGCCGGGATCGAGATGAATGACCGCACCACGGGCATGACCCGTCCGAGGAGCACCGCCCAGTCTCCGTAGCGGGCGAACCACGCTTCGGCGCGGTCGAGCCGCTCGGGCGTCAGGTGCACCCAGCTTCCGCGCCGTTCCAGGAACGGCCGCCCTCCGTAGAAGCCGATCGCCCACCCGATGAGGGAGCCGATGAGGTAGCCCAGCGTGCCGGCGGTCGCCATGGCGATGTAGGCCCACAAGGTCGACTCGATCTCCGTTCCGAAGAGCGTGACGGTGTGGCCGGCGAAGGCGCCCGCAGCCACCGCTCCCGCATAGAGCATCACGAGCTCGCTCGCGGCCGGAAAGACGGCGTCCACGAGCATGAGGCCGAACACGGCATAGAGGCCGTAATCGCCGATCGCCGAGGTGATCGTCTCGGTCATTCCGGCGAGTGTAGTTGCGCCCGCCGAGCGCCTGGACTAGAAGCGGCGGCGCACGGTAACCGGCTTCACGAGCGCGACCGGACCGATGGAGTTCACCGCTCGCACGCGGACGAGATAGCGCCCGTCACGCACGACCTTGCCGCTGTCGTTCTTCACGTTCCAGGCCATGGAGTGCCGGCCCGTGCCGAGGTGGTCGGAGCGCAGACGGCGGACGACCCGTCCCGAGGCCGTCCGGATCGTCACCTTGACGTCCGCCTCTCGCGCCTGGCGGAAGGAGATGCCGAGGCTGCCCCCGTGACGCGTCGGGCGCAGGATGCTGCGCGAGAGCCTGAGGTAGCCAAGCGTGGAGTTCGTGACAAACGTGCGGCTCATCTCGCTCGTGCGTCCCTTGGTGTCCGTCGCCGACGCGACCCAGCGCCACTTGCCGTCGGCGAGGTTCCGGGTGAGGCTCTTGACGACGGTGCCGCGTCGCCGCGTCCCTGTCGAGCTCCAGGCAACGTGACCGTCCGACGCGCGCACGAGCCTGAGGCTGACCTGCGAGCGGCGAACGACCTTCGCGTAGAGGCGCTGGAGGTCGTGCGACCCCGTCGCCGTTCGGCGAGTAGAGCGGAAGCCGCGGCTTCCGGGCGTAGATGCCGTAGTAGAAGACCATGAGCGAGTCGCGCGACCGCGCGCTCGCCGCCGTCCGACGGATGGTTGAGGACCTGGCCGTCAAAGGCCATCGTCGTGGAGCCCCCCGCGTCGAGCCCCATCGCGGTCTGCGCGCCGAGGTCAGCCATGAGTCGCGCCAGCTGCGAGTTCGTCACTCCGGCGCTCCACGACGCACGGCCGTCGACTGCGACCATGAGGATGCGGCCGTTCGAGAGCTGGCCGATCGCAGTCCTCGGGTTCCGCGGAAGGAGCTGCGAGGAGAGGAATGCCTCGCCGGCCTGGAAGACGGGCACGCCGCCGGTGACGAGCCGGGGGCCGCCACCGATCGCGTCCTTCACGTCCGACCACCACGGTGTGAGGCTGACGTGCAGCTTGACCCAGTGGCCGAGCTTGGCGTCCTCGAGAAGGATCTTGCGCAGGTCGCCCGATGCCTGCAGCACCGCGCCTCCAGCAGGGATCTGGTGATGGGTGCTCCAGGAGCGCAGGACGACCCTCCCGACGAGATCCTTGTTCGGGCGGACCGGCGCCACATGCGAGAGGACGATCTCGCGCGCGCCGCGGACGCGCGGCGTCCTCGGCCCCCAGGTCGGCGAGTAGAGGACGACGCCGCGGTCCTGCTCGAGCGGATGGTTGAACTCGCGCAGGGTTCGGAGCTTGTTCGACCCGAACTGCCACGTGCCGGTGTAGCGGATGAAGCCGGTGCGGAGGAGCCCGTCCACCCCGATGCCGAGGCTCGAGCGGTTGGGCAAGGCCCGCGTCGAGAGAAGATTCCTGCGAAGGAAGATGCCACTCGGGCGCCCGCTCCCCCAGTTGAAGAGATCGCCGTTGATCCCCGCGAGGGTCGCGCGGCTCGACAACCGACGCTGCATCGACGACACGGTCTCGCGGCCGGTGACGAGCCCGTTGGAGAGGACGGGCTTCAGGTCGTAGAGACCGCCCGGCTTCGGTGCCTTGAGCACGTGCACGACGACGCGCTCCCCACCGATCGTGCGTAC
Organism: uncultured Actinomycetes bacterium; assembly: GCA_963766725.1. Classification (GTDB taxonomy): domain Bacteria; phylum Actinomycetota; class Thermoleophilia; order Gaiellales; family Gaiellaceae; genus DATEOR01. The sequence goes on along the minus strand of CAVYBK010000001.1, from coordinate 202,620 downwards.
CTCGCGCTTGTAGACGACTCGCGGCGCGAGCTGAACGGCCGGTGCCGCAGATGGAAACGCGGCCGCCGCGACGACCGCGAGAAAGACAGCTTTCCTCAACACCCCTTCCAGCAGAGAAACAAAGTCCGACCCCGATTACAAGGCCTGCTTACCTCGTCTTAACCCTGGAAACCGGGCTAGTTCCAGACGCGAACGTCGCGATAGAGCGTGTCGCGCTGTACCGCCGTCTTGCCGAGGGCCTTGATCGCGCGGATGAAGTCGTCGGCCGTCGCGCGGTGCGTCGTCCCCGCCGCGGAGACCACGTTCTCCTCGATCATGACCGAGCCCATGTCGTCGGCTCCAAACCCGAGCGCGACCTGGCCCACCTTCATCCCCTGCGTGACCCAGCTCGACTGGATGTGGTCGACGTTGTCGAGGTAGATGCGGCTGACCGCCTGCGTCAGCAGGTAGTCGAAGGAGGTCGGGCGCATCTCGTCGGTGACCCGGTCGGCGAGCCGGTTCCCGTCGCGCTGGAACGTCCAGGAGATGAAGGCGCGAAAGCCGTGCGTCTCGTCCTGGAGCTCGCGGATGCGGCGCATGTGCTCGACGCGCTCCTCGAGAGTCTCGACGTGGCCGTACATCATCGTGGCCGTCGAGGAGATCCCGAGCCGGTGCGCGTCGCGCATGACGCCGAGCCATTCCGCCGACTTCGTCTTCTTGGGGGAGATGATGTCGCGTACGCGGTCGACGAGGATCTCGGCACCGCCACCGGGGAGCGAATCGAGGCCCGCGTCCCGAAGCCGGGTCAGCGCCTGCGGGATCGTCAGCTTCGAGCGGCGCGCGATGTGCTGGACCTCCGGCGGCGAGAGCGCGTGCAGGTGGATCTTGTAGCGCGCCTTGATCGAGCTGAAGAGATCCTCGTAGTAGTCGACGCCGAGATCGGGGTGGTGGCCGCCTTGCATGAGGAGCGCGGTGCCGCCGATCGACAGGGTTTCCTCGATCTTCTTGAAGATGACCGCCTTCGGCAGCAGGTAGCCCTCGGAGCGGTCGCCCGGCCGGCGGTAGAACGCGCAGAAGTCGCAGTCCGTGTGGCAGATGTTCGTGTAGTTGACGTTCCGGTCGATGATGAAGGTCACGCGACCGCGGTCGACCTTGCGGTTGCGGAGCTCGTCGGCGGCCCTGCCGACCGAGACGAGGTCGTGGCTCTCGAGGAGCGCCATCGCCTCGGCGTCTTCGATCCGCTCCCCCGACAGCGCCTTGTCGAGGATCGAGGCGACGCCGTTCGAGCTGCCGTTCTGGCTCACGCCTCCACCGCCTCGGAGACGAGGAAGCGGAGCTCGGGCACCTTGTCGAGGGCGCCGACGTCGGCGGCCAGCTCGAAGAAGGTCAGCAGGCCCGCGCGCTCGCGGGGGCCGAAGCGATAGCGGAGCTTCTCGAAGTAACGGGCGAGGAATCCGGGCGGGTAGCCATAGCGCTCGCTGGCCTCACGGGCGAGGCGCTCGGGCTCGGCGCGGGCCCGGCGATGTGCGTCGAGGAGGGCCGTCTCGAGCTCGGCGACTCCTTCGGCCGGCGGGTCGGCGCAGGCGAAGACCGCATAGACCATCGGCAGCCCGGTGCGCTCGAGCCACAGGCGCCCGAGGTCGTGGTGCGGCGTCGGATCCTCGAACATGCTCTTCAGCGCGGCATCGCCGATGAGGAGCTTGGCGTCGGCGTCGTGCGCCTCTGCGAGCGGCACCTGCTCGGCATCGGGAAAGAGGACGCGCACCAGCACGGCCGAGGTTGCGCTCTCCGGGGTGACAGCGACGGAGTCGATGCGGTCGACCGGCGCACGCGAGACGAGCTGGATCGAGTCCACGGCTCCTTCGGAGGAGACGCAGAGACGCGGAAGGATCCGGAGGCTGTCGGCGTGCCGGCCGTACGCGATCGAGGAGATCGGCGCGAGGTCGATCTCGCCGGCGACCAGCCGCTCGTTGAGCTCGGTGGGGACACCGCTGACCTCCTCCACCTCGGCCTCGAGCTCGAAGAAGACGGGCGCCATGTTCACGTAGGAGATGCGGCCGAGGCGGATCACGCGGCGGCTCCGTTCCACCGGCGCACCTCGTTGTAGAGCGTGTCGCGCTGGACCGGGATCCGGCCGGCGGCGCGCACGACCCGGACGAGCTCGTCGATCTTCTGCTCGGTCTCCGTCACCGCGCCCGCCGCGTGAAAGATCTGCTCGCGGACGACCGTCCCCTGCACGTCGTTCGCGCCGAAATGGAGCGCGACCTGGGCGAGCGGCAGGCCCATCATGATCCAGTAGGCCTTCACGTTCGCGATGTTGTCGAGGAGGAGCCGCGAGACGGCGATCATCTTCAGGTCGTCGGAGCCGGGCGTAAAGGTCCAGCCACGCCGCTCGAAGACGGTGTTCTCGGGATGGAACGCGAGCGGGATGAAGGCGAGGAAGCCGCCGGTCTCGTCTTGCTGCTCGCGGAGGCGAAGCAGGTGGTCGACGCGCTCCTCGTAGGTCTCGACGTGGCCGTAGAGCATCGTGCAGTGTGTCGGGATCCCCAGCCCGTGGGCGGTCCGGTGCGTGTGGAACCAGAAGTCCGGGTGCTCTTTGCCCGGAGCGATCAGCCGCCGGACTCGATCGGCGAAGACTTCCGCGCCGCCGCCCGGAAGCGAGCCGAGCCCAGCGTCTTTGAGCTGGACGAGCACCTCCTCGTGCGAGAGACCGGAGAGCTTCGTCATGTGGTGGATCTCGCTCGCCGTGAAGAGCTTCAGGTGTACGTCCGGCAACGCCTCGTGCAGGCTCCGGACGATGTCCACGTAGTAGTCGAAGTCGACGTGCGGGTTCTCGCCGCCGACCATGTGGATCTCCGTGAAACGCGAGAGCTCGCGCTGCGCGACCGCGTCCTCGACCATCTCGGCCGGCGTGTACGTGTAGGCGTCGCCCTGCTTCTGCGTGACCGCGAACGCGCAGAACTTGCACTTCACGCGGCAGACGTTCGTCTGGTTCAAATAGAGGTTCTGGACGAAGTAGACCTCGTCCGTGCCTCCGCGCCGGCGCCGCGCGGCGTCCGCAAGCTCGCCGAGCTGCAGGAGGTCGTCGGACTCCATGAGGACCAGCCCGTCCTCGAAGTCGAGGCGCTCGTTCTCCTCGACCTTCTCCCAGATCGCATCGAGCGCGCGCTGTCCGGTGGCGACGGCCATCCTCATCCCTCCCTGTCCACAACGATATGCGTCAGGGTCTCCAGCGAGGCGCGGTCCGGCCGGCCGTCGAGCGCCGCGCGGGCCTCGGACGCGTAGCGGAGGGCGAATTCGCGGGCTTCGTCGAGCGCGCCGGTGGCAGCCACGCGGTCGAGCGCATCGGGAACGTCCTCGCCGGCGAGGGCCCTCGCCACGGACTCGTCCCGCCGCGCAGCGAGGATGAGCGGGAGGGTCGGCGTGCCGTCGCGGAGATCGACCCCGGCGACCTTCCCGGTCGTGTCGAAGTCGCCGCAGCAGTCGAGGATGTCGTCCGCGATCTGGAAGGCGATTCCGAGCGCGAGGCCGAACGCGCCGAGGCCGGCGCCGTTCGTGCCGCTGCCGAGGAGGCACGCCGCCTCGAAGAGCTTGCCGGTCTTCAGGGAGCAGCGGGCGAGGTAGTCGTCCACCGAGGTCTCGGGCCGAAAGGCCTGCCGCCGCTGCAGCGCCTCGCCGCGGGCGAGGGCGAGCGTGGCTTCCGAAAGAATGGCGACCGCCTCCGCGTCGCCGGTCGCCGCGAGCTGCGCGAACGCCCGCGCGAAGAGGTAGTCGCCGGCCGCCCTGGCCGTCGCCTCGCCGTGCTCGGCCCAGACCGTCGGCCGGCCGCGGCGCAGGTCGGCCCCGTCGAGAAGGTCGTCGTGGACGAGCGTCGCCATGTGCACGAGCTCGACGGCGGCACCCCCGGCAACCGAACGCTCCCCGTCCCGCTCCTCCACCGGCGTCGAGAGGAAGACGAGCAGAGGCCGGAGCCGCTTGCCGCCCGCCGCGAGCGTGTCCGCGCCGACATCGCCCAGGCGGCCTGGGAAGGCGCCGACCGCGTCCTCGAGCCGGTGCTCGAGCAGGTCGAGGTAGCGGTCGAGCCCGGGAGCCTGCCTGATGGTCGCCAGCGCGTTCATCGCTTCGTTCCCACGTGCAGAGCGACGATCCCGCCGCCCATGAGCTTCCAGCCTACGCCGTCGAAGCCTGCGCGACCGAATGCCGCGGCCAGATCCGAGGGCCCGGGGAACCGCCGCACGCTCGCCGGGAGGTAGGAGTACGCCCGCCCGCCGGGCAGGATCTTGCCGGCGAGGGGCACGAGGCCGTCGAACCAGAGCCGGAAGAACGGCTTCAGCATCCCCTCTGGACGGGTGATCTCGAGGCACGCGACGCGGCCGCCCGGCCGGAGCACCCGCGCGAGCTCCGCGAGACCGGCCTCGAGGTCGGGGACGTTGCGGATGCCGAAGCCGACGGTGACCGCGTCGAAGCTCGCATCGTCGAACGGAAGCGCAGTGACGTCGCCGAGAACCCACTCCACGCTGTCCGACTTGCCGCGCGCCCGCACCAGCATCTGCTCGGAGAAGTCGAGGCCGGTCACGCGCCCCCCGGCGCGCTCTGCCGCGATCGCCAGATCGCCAGTGCCGCAGCACGCGTCGAGCACCGCGTCGCCCGGGCGAACGACGGTCTCGGCGGCAAGCCGCCGCCAGCGCCGGTCGAGCCCGGCCGTCATCGCGTGGTTCATGACGTCGTAGACGGGCGAGATGCGGTCGAACATCGCCCGCACCTCCGACGGGGGGAGGACGCCTTCGGTCACTCCTGCCCCCATCGCTTCGTCAGCCTGTTCTCGATTTCCAGCTGGTCCAGGCATCTCCCGACCACGAATTCGATCAGATCGTCGATGCTCTGGGGCGCGTTGTAGAAGCCGGGCGCGGCCATGAGCACGACGGCTCCGGCCCGGCGCAGCCGCAGGAGGTTCTCCAGGTGGATGTCGGAGAGCGGCGTCTCGCGGGGAACGACGATCAGCTTCCGTCCCTCCTTGATCGCGACCGAGGCGGCCCGGTGGATCAGGTTCGTCATCGTCCCGGAGGCGATCGTCCCCGCGGTGCCCATCGAGCACGGGCAGATGACGTAGGCGTCGACCTTCGCCGAGCCGCTCGCGTAGGGCGCGCGCCAGTCGTCGGGGGCGTGCACCGTCACGCCCGCCCGGTCGCCCACGAAGCGGCGCAGCACCTCGTCTCGATCCAGGTCGGGATCCCCGTAGAGCTCGGTGGCGACGACCTCGAGCCCCGCTGAGGAGGCGCAGAGCCCGACCTCCACGTCCGCGGCGACGAGCGCGTCGAGGAGGCGTGCCGCATACGGGGCGCCGGAGGCGCCCGTGATCCCGAGGAAGACGTTCATCTCTCCCGCTCCGGGAGCGCTAGCCCCCGCCGCCGCCCTGGGGGCCCTTCGACTCTTCGAGGAAGGTGGCGAGCTGGTGGTACTGCTCGTCCGTGAAGTTCGTGAAGGGCGGCATCGGCGAGCCCGGGTTCACGCAGCTCGGGCACTTGAGGTGGTTGATCTGGAACTCCTCGCCGCGGCCTTTTGCGCCCTCAGCGGAGAGGTCGGGCGCGCCGAGGTTCGGGGTGCCTGCGCCGAGATAGGTGTGGCAGCCCATACAGCCGGCCAGGGCGAAGATCGTCGCTCCCTTCTCGCCGTCGGCGGAAAGGTTCTGCTGTTGGACCCACTGCGGGACGAGCCCGACGTTCTCGCTGCCGAGCGACTCCTTCGCGGTCGCGCCCTTGTAGGTGAGGACGCCCATCGAGGCGACGACGAGAAGCGCCGCCACGACGGCCACCGGCCGGCGTGCGATCCTCCGCTCCCGCCGCCGGTCGTAGAACGGCACCATGATCAAGAGGATCAGGAGGATGGTCGGGATCCCGATCGTGGCGAGGATGACCGTCTCAGGCCACTTGAAGATCCGGAGGAGATAGAAGAGGAAGTAGAAGTACCAGTCCGGCCGCGGGATGAACTGCGTCGTGCCCGGGTCGGCCTGCTCCGCGTACCGCGGGCCGAGGACGCCCGAGTCGCCCGGCTCGGGGCCCGACGTGAAGTACCAGATGGAGGCGAGGGCGATGATCACGGCCACGACCACGAAGCTCATGACCGTGTCGTGGAACATCGCGTACGGGAAGAACGGCTTCCCGCGCCGCTGGACGTCCTCCTTGTAGAGCTTGAACTGGGTCTGGTTGTCGTCCTTCCTGGCCATGGGCTAGGCCTCGGGCCTTCGCGGGGCGATCGCGCCGTTGCCGCGCGGCTTCGGGTCGACGAGCCCCTTCCGGAGCGCCCGGCCGTCCCCGACCTCCTCGTAGCCGCCGGCAGCCTTCGTCCACGGCGGCGCGGTGATCCCGAGGCGCACGACGAGATAGAGGTGCAGCCCGATGAGCGCGAACAAGCCGCCCGGGATCACGAGCATGTGCAGCGAGTAGAAGCGGGCTAACGTGTCGTTTCCGATCTCGGCGCCGCCGCGGAGGAACTCGCCGAGGTACGGGCCGACGATCGGGGCGTTCGCGTTGATGTTGATCGCGACGACGGTGGCCCAGTACGCGGTCTGGTCCCACGGCAGCAGGTAGCCGGTGAGGCCTTCGCCGAGCGCCATCGTCAGGAGGATCACGCCGACGAGCCAGTTGAGCTCCCGCGGGTACTTGTAGGCGCCGAAGAGGAACACGCGCCCCATGTGCAGGAAGAGCAGGATGATGAAGACGCTCGCTCCCCACCTGTGCATGCCGCGCACGAGCCAGCCGAGGGTGAGGTCGTTCGTGATGTGCTGGATGGAGGCGTAGGCCTCGTCCGGCGCCGGCTTGTAGTACATGGCGAGGATGACGCCCGTGACCGCCTGGACGAGGAAGGCGGTGAGCGTCGCCGAGCCGAGCGTGTGGAACCAGTTGGTCTCGGCCGGAACCTTGCGGAAGAGGAAGTACTTGATCCCGCCGACGAGGCCGGAGCGCTCCTCGAGCCAGTCGACCGGGATCATCACGGCCTGCTCGAGCTGCTGCTGGCGCTTCGACTTCGTCCTCGCCACTAGCTGCCGCCCTCATACGGCGGGACCGGCCAGAGGTACTGCTCGAGCCCGTCCACGTGCTGGCCCGGGTCGTAGCGCTTGTACGCATAGATCTTCGCGTCGGCGCCTTGCCCGGTGACCTTGCCGACGCTGTAGCGCGTGCCGAGGACGAGGTTGCCGTTCCTGATCATGAACTCGTAGCGGTCGAGCGCGCGGACGGGCGGGCCGGCGACGCGGTTCCCCTCGGCGTCGTAGGCGCCTCCATGGCACGGACACTGGAAGCCGGAAACGCTCGCGACCGGCGTGATCGTCACCGGCCCGGCGTCGGTCGTCGATCTTCTTCGCGTCGCCGGGAAGACCCTGCGGCTGGGTCGGGCAGCCGACGTGGGCGCAGCGGTTCGAGATGATCGTGAAGCTCGGGACGCCGTTCTGCTGGCCGTTGTTCCGGATGAAGGCCGCCCGCCGGCCGACGTCCTGCGGCTCGTCCTTCTTCGAGTTGAACTGCGCGATCACGTACTGCTGCTCGGGGAAGTTGTCGAGCGGCCCGAGGTCGACGTCGTCGTCGCCCTGGCCGACGAAGGCGGGCGCGATCATGAAGCCGAGCGCCGGGACCGTGACGAGCGCGCCGATCGCCGCGCCGATGCCGAGCGTCGAGAGCTCGAGGAAGACGCTGCGCGGATACCGCTCGGGCTCCTCGGGGCCCTCCTCCTCCTCGGCCGCCAGCTCGGAGACTGGCTCCTCCGCGACGACGGGCTCGGGCTCGGGAGCCGCCCGGACGTCGCGGGTCACATCGCGGATCCAGGCGAAGCCGAAGAGGAGTGCGAGGACGCCCCCGGCGACCGCGAGCCACCAGTTGATGATCAGCCCGATGAGGATGAGGGCGATCCCGCCCGCGAAGGCGAAGGGGAGGATCGACGGGGCCGGGAGGTGCTGCTCGGAATCCTCGTGGGCCGGCTCAGCCGGCCGCTCTAGATCGTCCGCCACCCAGCTCCCTTCATAGTGCGGCCCCTGTCACAAGCTCCGGCATTCTTCCCGGCCTTCCGCGCATGTGTCAACGACGTACCGTTTGCCGCAAGACCTGGGAAATTCCGCCGTTCTGAGCCTCGGAGGGCGCGAGGCCGTACTCGCCCCAGCGCCGGTCGACCAGGTCACGAACCTCCTGGCTCATCTCGATGCGCTCCGGCCACTCGCGGGCGCCCTCGCTCTCCCACTTGTGGGTCGCGTCGATTCCGACCTTGCCGCCGTAGCAGTACATGGACGCGGCGTGGTCGAGCTGGTCGGTCGGGCCCTCGGAGATGACCAGGTCCCGGCCCGGGTCGACGTTCGCGCAGGCGTGGAAGAAGACCTGCTCGTAGTCGTGCACGTCGACGAAGTCGTCCACGACGACCACCGACTTCGAGAGCGACAGCATCCCGAGCCCCCAGATCGCGTGCATGACCTTCTTCGCGTGGCCCGGAAAGCCCTTGCGGATCGAGACGATGACGCAGTTGTGGAACGCGCCCGCGACCGGAAGGTCGTAGTCGACGATCTCCGGGACCGTCATCCTGATGGCCGGCAGGAAGATCCGCTCGGTCGCCTTGCCCAGCCAGGCGTCCTCCGCGGGCGGCACGCCGACCACGATCGAGGGGTAGACGGCGTCGCGTCGCATCGTCATGCAGGTGAGGTGGAAGACCGGGAAGGGCTCGGCCGGCGAGTAGTAGCCCGTGTGGTCGCCGAAGGGCCCCTCGGTCCCGAGCTCGCCTTTCTCGATGTAGCCCTCGAGGACGATCTCCGCGTTCGCGGGCACCTCGAGGTCGACGGTCTTTGCGGGGACGAGCTCGACGGCCTCGCCGCGGAGGAAGCCGGCGAGCATGAACTCGTCGATGTGCTTCGGGAGCGGCGCGCTCGCGGAGTAGGTGGTCACCGGGTCGCAGCCGAGCGCGACCGCCACGTCGAGCCGGTCGCCCATGCCGCGCCAGTCGGCGGCGCCGTCCTTGTGGATCTGCCAGTGCATGAAGGTCGTGCGCGAGTCGATCTTCTGCATCCGGTACATGCCGACGTTGCGCGTCCCTGTGCGCGGGTCCTTCGTGATCACCGCGGGCAGCGTGATGAACGGCGCCGGATCTCCGGGCCAGCAGTGCTGGATCGGCAGGACGTCGAGGTCGGGCTCGAGGACGACGTCCTGGACCGGGCCGCTCCGGACCGACTTCGGCATCGAGTCGGCGAGGCGCTTCAGCTTCCCGAGGCCCTTGACCTTCTCGACGATGCCCTGCGGCGGCTGCATCTCGAGCACGTCGCCGAGCTTCTGGCCGACGGCGTCCAGGGAGGGCTCGCCGAAGGCCATCGCCATCCGCCGCTCCGTCCCGAACTGGTTGGCGAGAAGCGGGTGCTCGGAGCCCTTGAGGTTCTTGAAGAGGAGTGCCGGGCCGCCGGACTTGACCGTCCGGTCGACGATCTCGGTCACCTCGAGATACGGGTCGACCTCGGCCTCGATCTCGACCAGCTCGCCGGCTCGGCGAAGCTCGTCGATCCAGGAGCGGAGGTCGGCCGCGGGCACGACTTGAGTCTATCCGGGTAGGTCTTGCGCCCTAGTACGCCCGGCGAGCGGCGCGGCGTTCCTTGCGGCGGTGGCCCATGTAGCGGAACAGCTGGCCGACCAGGATGACGCCGAGGAAGACGGCGCCCGTCGCGAGCATGACGAGGACGACGTCCCGACCTTCCTCGGCCGGGGTCTTCTCCGCTGCGAGCAAGATCGCTGTGGCGAGCGCGCTCATGCGGGCAGGATCCTACTCCACTCGCTCGGCGTGGAGGGCAAGGGCACGGCCGCGAGCCTCGTCGCTCCCCTCGGCGCCCCCGTCGAGCGTTGCGACGGTCGCGGCCCAGGCCTCGCCGTCGCCGGGGAGGCCCTGCGCGCGCAGGTGGGCGCAGAGGGAGAGGAGCTCGGCAAGGGCCCCGACGGCCTCGACGTCACCGAGCGAGGCGACGCGGACGAGGCCGTGCGCGTAGAGGTAGTCGCCCAGGAGGATGCGCGTGTCGCGGTCGTCGGCGCGGAAGAGCCGTGGCTTGCCGTAGTGCAGGAGATAGCCCTCGTAGATGGTCTCGAGCCCGACGGCGAAGCGCTCCTCCGCGAGCGGCGAGAAGACCGCCTGTTCCTCGCGCTCGGGCTCGGGCCGGAGCGCGGCGGCCCAGAGCTCGCTCTCCCGCCCGGCCTCGACGGCGATCGTCTCCCAGAGCGAGGACCCGCTAGGCGCCAAGGAGCTCCCGGGCCGCATCGACGGTGCGCTCGACCTCGGCCGGGCCGTGCGCCGTCGAGACGAACATGGCCTCGAACTGGGACGGGGCGACGTAGACACCGCGCTCGAGCAGGTGGCGGAAGAGCTCTCCGTAGCGCGCGGTGTCGGCGCCCTGGGCGGAGGCAAAGTTCCAGACCGGCCCGTCCTGCATGAAGGCGGTCAGCATCCCGCCGACGCGCTGCACGGTGACGCCGGTTGCCGACAGGCCGGCCTCGAGGGCGGCGCCGGTCTCCTCGAGGCGCCGGTACACCTCGGGATCGCGAAGCCGACGCAGGACGACGAGGGCGGCGGCCGTCGCCAGCGGGTTCCCGGAGAGCGTGCCCGCCTGGTACACCGGCCCGGCCGGCGCGAGCTCGTCCATCACGTCCGCGCGTCCGCCGAAGGCCGCGAGCGGAAGGCCCCCACCCGCGATCTTCCCGAGCACGGTGAGGTCCGGCGTGATCCCGTAGAGCTCCTGCGCCCCACCGCGCGCGACGCGGAAGCCGGTGATCACCTCGTCGAAGACGAGGAGGGCGCCGGAAGCGTCGCACAGGGTCCTGAGAGCTTCGAGGAACCCCGGCGCGGGCGGGACGACGCCCATGTTCCCCGCGATCGGCTCGACGATCACCGCCGCGAGACCCTCGCCGTAGCGCTCGACTGCGGCGGCAGCGGCGTCGACGTCGTTGTAGGCGGTGACGATCGTGTCGCCCGCCGCGCCGCGAGGCACGCCTGGGCTGGACGGCAGCCCGAGGGTCGCGAGGCCGGAGCCGGCCTCGGCGAGGAGCGCGTCCGCGTGGCCGTGGTAGCAGCCCGCGAACTTGAGGATGCGGTCGCGGTGGGTCGCGCCGCGCGCGAGTCGGATCGCGCTCATGGCGGCCTCCGTGCCGGACGAGACCAGCCGCACCTTCTCCACCGACGGCACCGCGTCCACGATCTCCTCGGCGAGGTCCACCTCCCGCTCGGTCGGCGTGCCGAAGGTCGTCCCGTCTGCGGCCGCCTCTTGCACGGCCTCGACGATCTCGGGGTCGGCGTGGCCGAAGACGAGCGGCCCCCACGACATGACCCAGTCGACGTAGCGGCGGCCCTCGGTGTCCTCGATGTAGGCGCCTTCGCCGCGCCGCGCGAAGAACGGCTCGCCGGCCGAGACGGCATTCCACGCACGCACCGGCGAGTTGACGCCACCCGGAATGAGGCCCCGGGCTCGCCTGAAAAGACTGGTCCCTACAGCCAGCCCGCCAGCTCCTTCGCCCAGTAGGAGACGATCACGTCCGCCCCCGCGCGCTTGATCGCCGTCAGGCTCTCGATCGCGGCGGCGGGCTCGTCGAGCCAGCCGCGCGCCGCGGCGGCCTTCACCATCGCGTACTCGCCGCTCACGTTGTAGGCGAAGATCGGGACGTCGAAGCGCGCCCTCGCCGCAGCGATGACGTCGAGGCGACGGGAGCGCCGGCTTGATCATCAGCGCGTCCGCGCCCTCCTGGAGGTCGAGCTCGCACTCGCGCAGCGCCTCGCGGGCGTTGGCGGGATCCATCTGATAGCTGCGCCGGTCGCCGAACGCCGGCGTCGATTCGGCCGCCTCGCGGAAGGGCCCGTAGAAGGCCGAGGCGGCCTTCGCCGCATAGGAGACGATGGGCACCTGCTCGAAGCCGTCGGAGTCGAGCGCGCCGCGGATCGCGCCGACCCGCCCGTCCATCATGTCGCTCGGGCAGACCGCATGTGCGCCCGCGTCGGCGTGGCTGACCGCGGTCTTCGCGAGCAGCTCGAGCGAGAGGTCGTTCACGATCTCGTCGCCCTCGACGACGCCGCAGTGGCCGTGCGACGTGTACTCGCAGAGGCAGACGTCGGTGAGGAGCACCAGCTCGGGCGCGCGCTCCGAGAGGGCACGCAGAGCCTGCTGGACGATGCCGTCCTCGTCGTAGGCGCCCGAGGCCGCATCGTCCTTCTCCTCCGGGATCCCGAAGAGGAGGACGGCGCCGATGCCGAGCCCCAGGAGCTCCTCGGCCTCGTCGGCGAGGCGGTCGACCGACCGCTGCGCGATGCCGGGCAGGCCTTCGAGCGGCTTCTCGACTCCGGAGCCGGGACAGGCGAAGAGCGGGTAGACGAGGTCGCGCAGGTCGAGACGCGTCTCGCGGACGAGCTCCCTGAGGGCGCCGGTGCGCCGAAAGCGTCGCAGGCGGGTGGCCGGAAAGGCGCTCACGCCAGCAATCTTCGCATTCCGAGCCGGGCCGCCGCCCCGAAGGCGACTGCGAGCCCGACGAGCCAGGCGGCCTCGCGCGCGAGGGTCGACCAGGGGTCGTTGTCGTAGAGCGACGACTGGAAGAAGTCGACGGCATGCGAGAACGGGAACGCCTTCGAGATCACGTGCGCGGCTTCGACGGTTCCCTCCGGGAGCAGCCCGAGCAGGACGAGCGGAAGCGCGACGAGGAAGGCGACGAGCACCGCCGTCCGCGCCTCCCGCGCGACGACGCCGACGAGGACGCCGAAGGCGCCGAACGCGGCGCCCGCGATGACGAGGCCGAGGCCGAGGAGCGGCAGCCTCTCCCACGGCTCTCCGCCGGTGACGTCGAAGACGGTTGCGAGGGCTCCGAAGACGAGCGCGATCACGAGCCCGAGCACGACCGCGACGAGCGCCGCCAGCACGACCTTCACGACGACGAGGTTCGTCAGGCCCACGAGGCCGCGCGCCAGCCGGCCGATGACGTTCTCGTCCCGCTCGGACGCGATCGCCGCCGCGGCGAGGAGGACGCAGATGAACGCGAGCGTGAGCGCAAGCGCGTACGCCTGGAGCTGCGCGGAGAGGAGCCACGAGCGACCGGCCTCGGTGTCGACCTCGAGCTTGATCGGGTTCGCCGTCGCGCGGAGCGACTCGTCCGAGGCGCCGAGGGCCAGCTGCGCCTGGCGGACGAAGGTCGAGAGCTCCCGCGCCTGCTCGGCGATCGCGGGATCCTTCGTCGTCTGCTCGATCTCCGCGAGCAGCTCCCCCGCCCGCTGGAGCCCGACCACGTCGAACTCGTTGCCGAGGAACGTGCCGGTGCCGCCCTCGACGATGAGGTTCACGTACTGGAGGTTCGCGTCGATGTAGGCGTCCTGCAGCCGCTGGTTCAGCTCGTAGACGAGAGCCTGTGTCTGCTGCTCGACCCGGCTCGCGATTCCGCCGCGCGCGGTCTTCAGCTCGAGCTGCGGGCTCTCGACCATCCCGCGGAGCCGCGACGCGAACCCGCGCGGCACGATGATCTCCGCGTTCACCTCCCCGTTCGCCAGCTTGCGGTCGGCCTCTTCCTGGTCCATCGGGACGAGCTCGGCGTTCTCGTTCACCTGGTCGAGGACCTCGGGCACGTTGAAGGTCTGGCCGCCGACGGTGAGCTGCTCGGGGAGGTGGTCGAGGTCGACGAAGGCGATGGTGGGCCGATCGCCCGCGTACCGGACGACGGCGCCGACGAGCGCGGCGAAGACGAGCGGATAGACGATCAGCGCCGCGACGAGCACCGGCGAGCGGCCGAGGATCCGCAGGTCCTTCTTCAGGAGGAGGCTGACCTTTTTCATGCGAACACATCCGCTTCGGGGGAAGCCTTGAACTGCTCGAGGCTGCCGTCGAAGACCAGCTCTCCGCCGACGAGGACGGCGACCCGGGTGGCGAAGCGCTCGAGCTCCTCGAGGTTCTGTGTTGCGAAGACGACGGCGCCCTGGCGCTCGCGGACCTGGGCAGCCACCTGCCAGAGAAGGCGCCGCTGGCGCGGGTCGAGCGACGCGGTCGGCTCGTCGAGGAGGAGGACTTCGGGGCCGGCGAGGAGGGCGACCGCGACGTTGAGGCGCTGCTGGTTCCCGGCCGAGAGCTCGGCGGTCAGGCGACCGTCGTCCGGGAGGTCGAGCAGGCCGATGTAGCGGTCAGCGACCTCCTTCGCCTCGGAGACTCCCTCGAGCCGGGCGAAGAGCTCGAGGTTCTCGCGCGGCGAGAGACGCTGGTAGTGCGCCGGCTTCTGGGGGACCCAGCCGACCTTGGGGCCGCGATGGTTCACGGACGCGGCGGCCACGGAGCCGTCGCTCGGGTCGAGCGCGCCCGCAAGAATGGAGAGGAGCGTGGACTTGCCGGCGCCGTTGGGCCCGATGAGCGCGAGGGCGTCTCCCGGGTGCACCTCGAGGCTCGTGGGAGCGAGCGCGACGATGCGCCCGTACCTCCGCGACACCCCGTTCGCGCTGAGGAGCGGCGCTTTCAGCGTCCGACGCCCCTGGCAGGGTGAGAGCGAAGGACGGCTACCACGCCGCAAGGCTAGCTCACCATGCCCAGAGCGCCCGTTCCCTACGATCAGGTGGATGAAATCCCTGCAAACCCTGGGAATGTGGTCGGGCTCCGCCCTCCACCCTGGGACTGGTCCTTCGAGACGGACGGCTCCCTCGCCCTCCTGCCGGAGCCCGACGAGGACCGCGGTATCCGTTTGAAAGCAGTGGGCACCTCCGCTAGCGTGCCGCGGATGGCCCAGCCCCAGGCTCCCGGGCTTGCCTACCGCGCCGCTGAACGGCAAGCGATGCGCGCGAGGGTTCGCAGGGCGCGACGCACGGCCGCATTGGCGGTCGTGGCGTGCGTCTGCCTCGTCGTGCTCATGCTCACGGCGTTCGGCTCGGGCAAGACCGCGGAGGTCACGAACACCGGCCCGGCGCCGACCGCGCGGCTCCTGCCGGCGGGCCCGCCGCGGGCGCAGATCGTCGCCCTGCAGGACACCCTCCGCCTCCAGCTCCCGATCAACCAGAGCCGGGTCACCGCGATCGGCTACCACTCCTCGGGGGCGAGCACGCTCGCGCTCGACCCGATCGGGACGCAGGCGAACGCCGGCCTCCTGAAGCGGATGGTCAACCGTTTCTTCGGCGACTCGAGCTCGGGCATCCGCTACTACCAGATCAGCGGAGGCGTGGGACCGGAGACGGGCGGGCTCGACGTCGGCGCGCCGACCGGCACCGACGTCTACACGCCGGTGGACGGAAGCGTGATGGCCGTCTCGGACCAGATCGTGAACGGGAAGCCGTACGGCGTCCGAATCGACATCCAGCCGTCGGGCAACCCGGGGGTCGTCGTCACGCTGACCAACCTCCGGCCGGACCCTGCGCTGACCGTCGGGATGACCGTCTCGGCAGGGCGGACGAAGATCGGCCGGATCATCGACCTCTCCTCGGTCGAGCAGGCCGCGCTCGCCCGCTACACGCAGGACCGCGGCCAGCACGTCCACATCGAAGTGCACGCGGCCGGCTCGCTCGCCGTGCCCTAGAGCCGGGCCCGAGCTGGTCATCCTCTTCATCGCAGACGTCTTCGGCCCACCGGGCCGGCGAGCGCTCGAGGCTCGGCTGCCTTCGCTCAAGGAGGAGCTCGGCGTCGGCTTCTGCATCGTGAACGGCGAGAACGCCGCCGACGGCGTGGGGATCACCGCGAAGCTCGCGGACAAGATCCTCGCCGCTGGCGCCGACGTGATCACGCTCGGCAACCACGTCTGGCGCCAGAAAGACATCATCCCGGTGCTCGAGCGGGAGGGGCCCGTCATCCGCCCGGAGAACCTCGGCGGACCGGGACGAGGCCTCACCGTGCAGCCGGCAGCCGACGGCACGCCGGTCGCTGTGGTCAATCTCCAGGGCGCCCTCTTCCTCTCGCCGCCGCAGAGCCCGTTTCTCATCGTCGACGATCTCGTCGAGGAGGCCCGGCGCCAGGCCAAGATCGTGGTCGTGGACTTCCACGCCGAGGCGACGAGCGAGAAGGTCGCCCTTGCCCGCATGCTCGACGGCCGCGTGACCGCAGTGATCGGCACGCACACCCATGTGCAGACGAACGACGCGCGCGTGCAGCCGGGAGGCACCGCCGCGATCACGGATGCGGGCATGACCGGCCCGCACGACTCCGTCATCGGCGTCCGCGCCGAGCTCGCGATCGAGCGGATGCGGACGGCCATGCCGGTGCGCTTCCATCCCGCCGACGGGGGCGTGCGCATCGAGGGCGCAGTGGTCGAGTGCGACGCCGAGGGCCGCGCTACGCGATGCGAGCCGCTTCGCGTCCCCGTCGACTAGAGCCCGGGACTCGACGGAGCCTCGCCGGCGGGCCGAGATGAAGTGCGAGAGGCAAGGACGCAGGAAGCAGCGCATCGCTCGGTTCAGCTCGGTACGGCGGCTCAGGTCTTCGTCGGGTCTCGGGCTCTGGTTAGCGCGACCAAGAGAATCGCGTAAAGCGCGACGAGCAGGAGATCGCGGACGAGGACGAGCCACCCGACCGGCTCGAGCGCGACCACGTCCCAGTAGCGAAACGGGAACCAGAGCTGCGTGGTGACGAGGGAGACGAGGAGCACGGCGCACGCCGCCAGCCCGCCCGCGCCGGCCACGGCGGGGACGAGCGGAAGAAGCCAGATCAGGAACTGCGGCGAGAGCACCTTCCCGAACGCGACGAAGGCTGCGACCGTGGCAGCGCCCGCGGTGAGCAGGCCCTCGCGCCCCCGGTCGCGCGCGGCAAAGAGCGCCCAGACGAGCCCGACAGCGACGAACTGGAACGCGGTCAGGAGGGAGGCGATCGTGTCTGGCAGCGAGCCGGCCAGGTTCTGCGAGCCGTGCGAGTTCGTCACCGTCGCGTCGTAGATGCCGAGCTGCTCGGCGGCGAGGAGAAGCGACGCGCCGAGGCTCTCGAGCTGGAGCGGCCGCCCGAGCTGCGTGCCGATGCTGTGGGCAACTCCGCCCGGGGCGAGGATCAGAAACGGGACGAAGCAGAGAGCGAGCACGGCGGCGAAGCACCCGAGACCGATCCAGAGCTCTCGCGTCCCGCGCCGCTTCGCCATCCAGACGAGCGCGACCGGGAGGAGCACGAGCGGATAGATCTTCGCTGCGACCGCGAGCCCGAGCACTCCGAACCCGATCCGCTCCCTCCTCCCGACGAACGCGGCGAGGGCGGCGATCGTGAGGGCAGCCGGCCACAGGTCGTACCGCGAGAGGAGCACCGTGCCCAGGGCGAGCGGCGCGAGCGCGAGGAAGCAAATGGCCGAGTAGAGCCGGGCGGTGCCCGCCTCGACCGCTGCGAGCGCGAGGCCGAGAGCAACGATCGCCGCGACCGCGCAGGCCCACATCAAGACCTCGAAGACGGAGCCGTAGTCGTCCTCCTGCGCGAGCGCGGGGAGCACGAAGGCCGGCAGGGCGGCCGGCGGATATTCCAGGTCGAAGTCCCGATAGGGCACCTGCCCGTCGAGGATCGCCTCGCCGTACCGCTCGTAGACCGGCGTATCGATGATCTGCGTCCGGCTCCAGAAGCCGGTGTGCAGGAGCGCCCACGAGATGGTCACGAGCACGATCCCAAGCGCGACCGCTTGCCCGACGCGGTTCGACTCAGCTCGTGGGAACGAGTGCTCTCGGCTCGTGCTCAAGCTCGGGGGGCGGCTCGGCCGGCTCCGCCGCACGGACCGGTAGGAGAGCCGGCGCGAAGAGGGCAAAGGCGACGAAGGGGAAGAACCATGGGATGTAGAGGTAGAACCAGTGCGTCAGGACCAGCTCGAAGCCGATCAGGAGCGCGGCCGAGAGGGCGGCGACCTGGAGCTCGTTCTTCACGCGAGGCACGAAGTAGACCGCGAGCGCGCCGAAGAGGAGAACGATCTTGAGCCCGGTCTGGACATGATGGAGGTTCGGGTACCCCGGGTACTGGTCCCAGTCCCAGATCGAGAACGGGGACGAGCGCGAGAGCTGCCAGCCGAACGTCCGGTCCCAGAAGACGCGCGCCGCGTGGAGCGGATCGGGCTCGAGGAAGAGGATCCAGAACCCGATCGCGGTGCCGAGCACGAAGCCGAGGAAGTACGTGACCTTGCTCCGGAGGGCGCCGCGCCAGTCCGGATACGAGGCCCAGAGCGGCAGGAGCAGGAGGGCGGCGAACTTCGTCCACGCGCCGAGCGCCAGGAAGAGCCCGCGGGCCGGTGGCGAGGTGAGAAACACGAGGCCCCAGACGAGAAGCGCAGGCATGATCGCGTCGTTCGAGTTCGAGCTCGAGACGTACTGCGTGAAGGGGTAGGCCGCCCACGCGAATGCGAGCGTCGCCCCGAGCATGCGTCCGCCGAAGCGAAGCCCGAGCACGCCCATGCCGACCAGCGCGAGGAGGTCCCAGAGCAGCGAGGTCAGGTGCGCGGCGGGCAGGCCGGCCCACGTGCTCGAGCCGCCGTTCCACTTCCCGCCGAAGCCGACCGCGAGGTAGCCGGGGACGTAGGCGAGATAGCTGACCGGCCCGTAGGTGTCGCCGCGTTCGTTCGCCGATTCGCAGCGTCCGTTCGTCTGCACGTGCTCGCGGACGTAGCCCTCGGAGTCCGGGAGCCCGCAGGCCTTGCCGTCGTCCGTCGGCATGTGGCCGTACGGCATCTCGCCCTGGACGATGCGCTGGCCGCCGTCGATCCCCGCGAGACCGACGTCGATCACGTTCGAGTCCACGACGTTCAGCGTGGTGCGAAAGCCCATCAGGAAGACCGTGGCCGCGAGCAGGGCCCACACCGGCCAGACCGGCCGGGACGACCCGCCCCGTCCGCGCACACCGACCCAGATCATCCGCCCGAGGAGATACGCGAGCGCCGGGTAGACGAGCGGCATCGCCGTGAAGACGTCGCCGATGTTGAAGAAGTAGAGAGACGCCGAGAAGGAGAGGAGGACGAGCAGGTCGAGGTTCCGCACGGAGGCGATGCGCCGGAAGTCGGCCAGCCCGACGAGGAAGACGACGCAGAAAGTGAGCCACACCCACAGCCGGTTGATCCCTCGGCCGAAAGCCCCGTCGTACCCGCGCGCCATCTTCCACGCGACCTGCGGCCCAGTCCACGCCTCGGTGACCTCGGCGGTCTGGTCGTCGACCTTGGCGTCGACGATCTGGCCCGCGTCGGGGAGGTCGGACCAGATCTTCACCGACCACGAACCGGCGTCCTCGTCGAGAGTCGCCTGCTTCGTCAGCCCATCGGTGGGATAGCGCTCGACCCAGTCAGCGACCTTCGGGTAGGCGAGGACAGCGGCGATCGCCTCCTTGTCGGTCAGCTCGGCCGGGCCGGGCTCGTCCTGGGGGACGAACGGCGTCCCGGTGAGATTGCCGTGCGAGTCGTAGACGGGCGCCTTCTGCACGGCGGCGGCCGAGGTCGGAACGACGAGCGCCGCGAGCGCGAAGAGGAGACCTAGGCGGCCGGCTGGCGTCGGAAGCTCCAGAGCTTGTTCGCGACGAAGTTCCACGGCGTGACGAGCGCGATGGCGATCGCCTGAGCGGGAATCTTCGGCACGCCGATGCCGACGAGGATCGCGAGGAAAACGAGATTGCCTGCGAGGGCGATCGTCGAGACGACCAGGAAGCGAAGGCCCTGGTAGGCGATGTGCCCCCGCTGGTGCCGGAAGGTCCAGACCCGGTTCCAGGTGTAGTTGCTCGTGACGGCGACGAGGAACGAGCAGATCGCCGCAGGGATGTAGTGCATGTCCGCCCAGTGGACGAGCGCCGCGAAGACGGCGAGGTTGATCACGTACCCCGTCGCCCCGACGATGCAGAACTTGACGAGTTGGTACCAGTTGGCTCGGCGCCGCAGCGCCCCGCCGGCGGCATCCGAGATCGCGCTCGCTCGTCCCGTCACAGTGTCCGGCTGCGTCGCCACGCAGAGAAAGGTTAGACGGCTGGCCGCAGGGCATCCGGCCCAACCAGGAGCCCGGGCCCTGCCTCGGCGACCGCCTGGCCTTCCTCGGTCTCCACGACGAGCTCGACCAGCTCTCCGTTCGGCGCGAAGACGAGGTCGACGACCGTGCCGAGCGCCCGGCCTCTCCGTCGCGCCGGGAAGCCGCGGACGGCGGTGAGAGCCCGCGCGCGCTGGCGGTAGAAGTCGAGCTCCTGCCGCATCAGGACGAGCGCCGACGGGACGGCGATCGAGCTCTCGAGGATCTCGCACGCCGGGAGCGGGAGGTACCGGTGGGCACGGTCGCCGCAGAGGACGTCGAAGCCGAGGACGCGCTGGAGCTCGTCGTCGAGGAGAACGTCAACGACGACGCCGAGGCGAATGTCGGCATAGCAAACGGGTCGTGATTCGACCGCGCTCGCGCGAAGACCCCCTTCCATCGCCCGAGTGAATTCCCCCACGGTGGAGGACGAAACTAGAAGCCCTCGGCCCCGACGAGCGGCACGAACCGGCAGGGAACCGAGCGGGCGACCGCGGGGCCTTCGGGACTCCGGACGATCACCTCGAGGCGCTGCCCCTCCTGCCCGCCGACGGGGACGACGAGCCTGCCGCGCGCGCGGAGCTGCTCGTACAGCGACTCGGGCATGGCCGGCGCCGCCGCCGCGACGACGATCGCGTCGTAGGGCGCGTGCTCCGGGACGCCGAGCGACCCGTCCCCGACGTGCACGTCCACGTTCTCGTAGCCAGCCCCGACAAGACGTGCCCGTGCCCGCTCGGCGAGCTCCGGGATCCGCTCGATCGTGTGGACGTTCGCGCCGAGCTCCGCAAGGACAGCGGCCTGGTAGCCGGAGCCGGTGCCGATGTCGAGGATGCTGTCGCCCTCCCGCACCTCCGCCGCCTGGCAGATGACGGCGACCATGTAGGGCTGCGAGATCGTCTGGCCGTGGCCGATCCGCAGAGGCATGTCGCGATAGGCCTTGCGGCGGTCGCGGTCTCCGACGAAGAGCTCGCGCGGCACGCGGCCCATCGCCTCGAGGACGCGGTCGTCTGTGATCCCGCGGCCGGCGAGCTGCTCGTCGACCATGGCCTGCCTCTCCTCGGCCGGCTCAGACACCGGCCGAGACGCGCGTCCGCATGGACGGCGGCGGCTGCACCCCGAAATGAGACAGCGCGAGCGGAGCGAGATCCGTGATGCGCGCGTCCCGCGGCAGAGGCGGGTCGTCGAACCCCGCCGAGAGCATTGGCACTGTCGAGTCGCCGGCGAGCAGCGAGCCGTGGCTTCCGCCTCCCGAATGGTGCCGGCCGCCGAGGTCCTCGAACTCCCATCCTTCCGCCGCCGAGACGATCACCTCGCCGGCGTTCGGGCACGCGAGGGCGCACCAGACGCGCTCGTAGGCGTTCGGGTACTCATCCCCGACGAGAAGTCCAGCGTCTCCCGAGACCGCCCAGCCGCCGCTCTCGTCGGGCGCGAACCGGACCTCGTTTCCGCTCCCACGGGCGACCGCCTCGCCGTCCTCCAGGAACAGCGCGAGGTCGACACCGGCGGCGCCGTCGAGGCGCTCGGCCAGCTCCCGCGCCGGACGGCCGTCCAGCGCGTAGACCATTCCGGAGCGGTTCGATGCCGTGACGACGGCGTCGCATCCGTCCGCCACGGTGCCGCGCTTGCCCGTGAAGACGGCGAGGTCGGCGAAGGAGTCCTGCAGGGTGGCGACCCGGTCGACGTGCGTCTGGCCATGGTCGGAGCAGACGACGATCGCATAGCGGTCGAGGAAGGCCTCGTGGCCGCCGGCGGCTGCGATCAGCTCGCCGACTGCGGCGTCGGCGCGCTCGAGCGCCTGCACAGCGGCGTCCGGTCCCGAGATGTGGGACGCGTAGTCGTAGTCCGGGAGGTAGAAGACGAGGAAGTCGAAGCCGTCGCGCGTGACGAGCCAGCGGCCGATCGTCGCCGCGTACGCGTCCACGGAGCCCTCCGGCCTCGAGCGAATCGCCAGCGGCGCGCCGGTCACGTCCGACTCGAAGAGGTTGAAGAAGAAGAACCGGCGTGGCCCGTACACGGCCTCGTACCAGCGGTTGCGCCCGGCGCGAAGCGGAAGCTTGATCGGGTGCCGCGTACGGCCGCGGTAGCAGGTGAAGTTGATCGCCGCGGTCTCGAGCCCCGCGTCGTCGAGGGCCTCGAAGGCCGTCAGCGCCCGGGGCGAGACGTGCTCGTGCGTCATCGCGAAGACCGAGTCCCGGAGGGAGCGCCGCGCTCCGGCCGCACGAACCGCCGAAAACGACGAGCCGTACTCGACCACGCGGCGTTCCCGCCGGTGGTACCAGACGAGATGCGGGATGTGGTGGGTATCGGGGTGGGCACCCGTGGCGATCGAGGTCAGGCAGACCGGGGTGACCGAGGGGAAGGTCGTCGTGCCCCTGACATAGGACCCGGCTTCCCGCAGGAACGAGAGAGCCGGAAGCCGGCCCTCCCCGAGCGCCCGTTCCAGCATGGCCGGGGTGAGGCCGTCGATGACGGCGAGGACGAGCTTCTTCATCGGGGCTAGTCCTTGGCGAGAACTCGGAGGCCGGCGTACTTCTCGCCCGCGCGGCGCCGGAGCCGCCCGCCCACGAGCGGGGCGGTCACGGCCTCGAGGTAGCCGACCAACGGGATGAACGCGAGCAACGCGAACGCGAGAAACGCGGCCGGGAACGCAGCGCGGACGAGCCGCCGCAGCGCGATCCAGGCGGCCGTCGCCGCCGCCGCCCAGACCGCCGGGCCCCAACCGGCGACGAAGAACGCAACGAAGATCCCGACCAGTGCGGCGATCGCGAACGCGATCGCGCCGAGTACGCGTGGGCCGGCGGACTGGATCCAGGCCGCTGCCGTGCCGGCCGCGACGCCGAGACCGGCGCTCACGCCCAGCCAGTACCAGTCGAAGAGCTCCATCGCACCCAGTCTAGCCACCACCCTTCGGCTATCCTCGCGCGGTGGATCTGGGGAGCATCGTCTGGCTTTTGTTCCTCCTGCTCCTCGTCTTCCCGGTCCTCTCGCACCGCCTCCTCGACATGCGCCGTGCGCGGGCCCTCTCGGCGTTGCAGCGGAAGCGCGGGACGCGGGTGATCGCCATGATCCACCGGCAGGAGACGGTCGGTGTCCTCGGCGTGCCCTTTTACCGCTTCATCGACATCGAGGATTCGGAAGCCGTCTTGCGGGCGATCCGGCTGACCGATGACGCGACGCCGATCGACCTCGTCCTCCACACGCCGGGCGGGCTCGTCCTCGCGTCGGAGCAGATCGCGTACGCCCTCAGGCGACACCCGGCCAAGGTGACGGTGATCGTCCCGCACTACGCCATGTCCGGCGGGACGCTCCTGGCGCTCGCGGCGGACGAGATCCTCATGGACGCGGCCGCGGTGCTGGGCCCCGTCGACCCGCAGCTCGGAGACATGCCCGCGGCATCTCTCGTCCGGGTGGTCGAGAAAAAGCCGCTCGAGCGCCTGGATGACCGTACGCTCGTCATGGCGGATGTGGCCGAGAAGGCGGTACGCCACATGAAGCAGGTCGTCCGCGAGCTCGTCACCGAACGCGTGGGCACGAAGGACGCGGACTCGCTTGCGGAGGAGCTCGCCGGCGGGCACTACACGCACGACGACCCGATCACGGTCGAGGAGGCGCGCGGGCTGGGCCTGCCCGTCGAGACAGGCCTCCCCGAAGAGGCCTACGAGCTTATGGCGCTCTTCGCCCAGGCGGGGCGAAGGCGGCCGAGTGTGCAATACGTTCCGCTGGCGCCGCAACCGCCGAGCCAGACGCCTTCGCAGCCCACGCGGCCGACGTAATACCCCGCCCAATACCCAACTCCGGGGTTTCTCCTGCTCATGAGGAGGGAAATCCTTCCAGCACCAGGAACCGGAGCGCTCTTGCCTCAGACCACCCCCACCCCCACGTTGCTCTTCTTCACCCAGGAGACGTCCGGGCCCGCACGGCGGATGGAGAGCCTTCTCGCCCATCTCGCCCGCAAGGAGCGAGAGCGCCTGCGGATCTCCCGAATCGACGTCGCCACATCGCCCGAGTGGGTCGAGCGGCTCAGCGTCACACAGGTTCCGACGCTCGTCCTCTTGAAGGACCGGCGGCCCGTCGAGCGCTTGGAAGGACGGGTGAGCGCCCCCCAGATCGAGCGCATGCTCGCCCCCTATCTCGACCCGCAGGAGGCCGAACCCGCAGTCGCCTAGCGGACCCTAGGGCGGCGGGTCACGCCCCTCCCTCTCCCCGCCGCCCCTCGGCCCCTCTCCCGAGCCCGGAGCGCGATCTCTCCTGATCTACGCGCTTCGGGCTCAGCTCCTCAGCTGGGCCCGTTCTCCTTGATCTGACCGCGGATCTCACCCGCGGGGAAGTCGCCCGGGCCCTCGTTCACGACCAGGTCGCCGTCGTTCGTGTGGACGTTCGTATACACGCCTCCGCTCCGCATGAGATCGACGAGCTCGGAGAGCGGATGGCCAGCCAGAGGACCGACCAGGTCGGACGCCCCGAACGATCCCTGAACGATCACGCCGTCGATCCGGCCCCCGCCGAGCGGCGCCATGATGCCCGGCGTGGTGCTCGGGTAGAGCCACACGACGATGGGGCCGGAGACTCCTCGCGGCGCCATGTGGATGTGGGCCATGAAGACGTTCTCGATGTTCGCGACGATGACCTTGTACTGGACGCGAGTGCCATCGGCCGAGAGCTTGTAGACGGCGTTCCCGCGCGCCTGTGTGTCCCTCGGCACCGGCGCCTCTTGTGCGCCCTCCATCGGCGAGTTGAAGTTCATCGAGACGGCGGCGATGGCGACCCCGGTCGCGACGAGCAGCGCGACGGTCGCTGCGACCCACAGCCGAATCCCTCTGTGCATGCCTGCCTCCCTTCCCGCTGCGGCGGTGAAAGACCTTTGCCGGACCTACGCGGTCGCAGCGGAAACGGATTCAGGCGGACTGGAGGCGCTCGATGACCGCGAGGAGGAACTCGCTCGCTCGCGCGCCGTCGACCACACGATGGTCGAACGTGCAGGAGAGCCAGCCGAGCTCGCGGGGCACCACCTGTCCGTCCACGACGGCGGCACGCGGGCCGATGCGGTGAAGGCCGAGAATCGCGACCTCCGGATGGTTGACGAGCGGCGTCGCGAAGAGCCCGCCGAGCCGCCCCGCGCTCGTGACCGTGAACGTGGAGCCGCGAAGCTCCTCGGCGGGCAGCGTCCCCCCACGGGCGCCCTCGGCCAGGCGCGCCGCTTCGGCTCCGAGCTCGTCGAGAGACTTGTCGTCGGCCGCGCGCAGGACCGGGACGACGAGCCCCTCGTCGGTCTGCACGGCAAGCCCGATGTCATAGCGCTCCCAGTAGACGATCTCGTTCCCGGCGAGAGTCGCGTTGAGCTCCGGGTAGGCCTTCAGCCCCTCGACGGCCGCCGCGAGCAGGTAGGGCAGGTAGGAGCGCTCGCCGCGTGCCTGCGAGAGCGCCGTGAAGTCGCACTCCTCGACGACGGTGACCGAAGGCACCTCGCGGTGCGAGCGGGTCAGGTGCTCGGCGATCTGGCGCCGGATGCCTCGCAGCGGCTCGCGCCGCTCCCCTTCGGCCGGGCCTGCCGTCCCGCGCACGTCGTCCTCGGTGATGCGCCCGCCGGGGCCTGTGCCCCTGATCGTGCCCAGTTCGACGCCGAGCTCCTCCGCGATTCGCCTGACGAGCGGGGTCGCCTGCACCTTCTCGGGAGGGGGAGCGGGCGTCTCGCCGTCCGAGCCGATCAGGACCAAAGGAGTGCCGACCGGGACGAGCTCGCCCTCGCCGACGAGGATCTGCGCGACCTTGCCCGCAGCGGGCGAGGGGATCTCGACGGTCGTCTTGTCGGTCTGGATCTCGACGAGCGGGTCGTCCTCGGCGACCTCCTGCCCGACCTCGACGAGCCAACGGGCGATCTCGCCCTCGCGTACGCCCTCGCCCAGGTCGGGAAGCTTGAACTCGTAGGCCATCAGAAGCCGAGGAGCTTCTCGGCGGCCTCGACGACCCGCGCGGGCGAGGGGATGTGCTCGTCCTCGATCGACCAGAACGGGAACGGGACGTCGTAGCCCGTCACCCGAAGGACGGGGCCGCGCAGGTCGAGGATCGCCTTCTCCGCGAGCAGCGCCGCGATCTCGGCGCCGAAGCCGGCGACGCGCGGCGCCTCCTGCACGATCACCGCCCGCCCGGTCTTGGCGACCGAGGCGAGGAGCGTCTCTTCGTCGAGCGGCTTGAGCGTGCGGACGTCGACCACCTCCGCGCTCGCCTCGAGCTCGTCCGCAGCCTGCTCGGCGACGGAGACCATGCCGCCGTAGGCGATGAGCGTGACGTCGTCGCCCTCGCGTGCAATGCGCGCCTTGCCGAGCGGCACGATGTGCTCGCCGTCGGGCACGTCCTCGCGCGGGCTGCGGTAGAGCACCTTCGGCTCCATGAGGACGACCGGGTCCGGCGAGCGGATCGCCGCCGCCAGGAGGCCCTTCGCGTCGGAGGGCGTCGACGGGATCGCGACCTTGATCCCCGGGGTGTGCACGTAGTAGGTCTCGGGCGAATCCTCGTGGAGCTCCGGCGCCTTGACGCCGCCGCCCGTCGGCATGCGGATCGTGATCGGGAACTCCATGGCCCCGTTCGTCCGCCAGCGGTAACGGCCGACGTGGCAGATGAGCTGGTCGAGGCAGGGGTAGCTGAAGGACTCGTACTGCATCTCGCAGACCGGCCGCCAGCCGGCCATCGAGAGGCCGACCGCGGTCCCGAGGATCCCGGCCTCGGCGAGCGGGGTATCGACGCAGCGGTCCGGGCCGAAGCGGTCGAGCAGGCCGGCGGTCGCCCGGAAGACTCCGCCTGCGCGGCCGACGTCCTCGCCCATGACCATGACGCTCTCGTCGCGCCCCATCTCGACGTGGAGCGCATCGTTCACCGCCTCGACCAGAGTCCTACTCGGCATAGGCGTTCCTCGTCACCAGGTCGGGATCGGGCTCGGGTAGGGCCTCCGCGGCGGCGATTCCTGCCCGCATGGCCTCCTTCGCGTCGGCGGCGATCGACTCGACGAGATCGTCGCCGAGGAGCCCCAGCCGACGCAGGTAGCGCTCGTACCGGCCGACGCACTCGTTGGCGCGCTCGGCCTCGACCCGCTCGGGGTCGATGTAGGCGCTCGGGTCGTCCGCGGTCGCGTGCGGCGCGCAGCGGTAGGTGACCGCCTCGATGAGGGTCGGCCCCTCTCCCGCCCGCGCGCGGTCGACCGCCTCGCGCGTCGCCTCGTAGACGGCGAGCACGTCGCCGCCGTCCACGCGTACTCCCGGCATCCCGTACCCAGCCGCCTTGTCGGCGAGGGTCGCGGCGCGGGTCTGGGCCTCGACCGGCGTCGAGATCGCCCAGCCGTTGTTGTTGCAGAAGAGAACCACCGGCGCCCGCATCACGCCAGCGAAGTTCGCGCCTTCGTGGAAGGCGCCTTCCGAGGTCGCCCCGTCGCCGAAGTACGCGATCGCGCACGCGGGCTCGCCGCGGAGCTTCTTCCCCCAGGCGAAGCCGACCGCGTGCGGCACGTGGGTCGCGATCGGCACCGCGATGGAGGCGACGCCGTACTCCCGCGGGTCCCACCAGCCTGCGGGATGGCCTCGCCACCAGGCGAGCACCGTCTCGGGCGGCATGCCGCGGAGGAGGCCGATCGCGGACTCGCGGTAGGACGGGAAGATCCAGTCCCCGCGGTCGAGCGCGTGGAACGAGCCCGCCTGCATTCCCTCGTGCCCCCAGAAGATCGCGTAGGTCCCGATGCGCCCCTGGCGGTGGTAGACGACGGAGCGCTCGTCGTAGGTCCGCAGCAGCACCATCGCACGGTAGAGCTCGAGCAGATCCTGGTCGGTGAGGCCGTCGACCTCCCCGTCCGGCTGAGCTTCCCCGTCCCCGATCACCCTCCGCATGTCCCCTTCGGCGGGAACCACCTGGGCCATGCCGGGATTATTCCGGCACGAGCACCCTGAGCGCCGAGCGCTCCGCTTCGAAGTGCGCCTCCTCCACGTCGCCGAGGTCCTCGCCGTCCACCTGGAGCGGCATCGGCCGGTCCGCGCGCACGACCAGCTCGTCCGCGTCGTGCACGTAGAGGACGTGTGGAGAACGCTGCTGCCCCTTCCCGGCGAGGGCCCAGGCGGCGACCTGGGGCAGCCTCCTCGCCTTGATCTCCCGTGGGGCGACGAGGTCGAGCCCGAGCTCGAACTTCGCCTTCGGCGCGATGCGAAGCGGGATCCGGCCGACGTAGCTGTACGGATGGCCGTTGGCGACGAGCGCGAAGGCGACGCGGCCGAGCCCTTCCACCTCCATGGCCGGCGCGAAGCGCGCACGACTCTCGGTGAAGATCCCCGCGAGCGTCCGGGCGAAGGCGAGGTCGTTCGCCCGCTTGCCGCTGGCTCGGCCGAGCGCGTCGATGCGGCGGACGAGCTCTGCGTCGATCCCGAAGCCACCGCTGAAGGTGAAGCGCCTGCCGTTGACGCGGCCGAGCGAGATGCGCCGCTCGGCGGGCGAGGCCGCGAGCGCACGAGCTGCAGCGACCGGGTCGCGCGGCATGCCGAGGGCGCGCGGGAAGACGCTCGTCGAGCCTCCGGGGATGAACCCGACCGGAAGATCGGCCTCGAGGCCGTTGACGACTTCGTTGTAGCCGCCGTCCCCCGAGAAGACGTAGATGCGCTCAGCATCCCCGCGGCTCACCGCCTCGGCGATCTGCGCGGCGTGGAGCGGCCGCTCGGTGAGGACGGTCTCCAACTCTCCCGACGCCCGAAGAACGTCCTCGACCGCGACGGTGAGGTCCGGTGTCACGCCCGAGGCGTTCGGGTTGACGATCAGAACGGCGCGCGGCACGGCCCGAGCTTACGTCGGCGTCGAGTAGCCCCGAAATCCGTCGAGGAAAAGGGCGTAGAAACGGTCCGCGAGCGCGTCCGTGTCAGCGCCCGGGGCGAGCCAGGTGTAGGCCCAGTTCGCCGCCGAGAGGAACGCGAGCGCGGCCGCGGTCACGTCGAGGTCGGCGCGGAGCTCGCCGAGGTCTCGGCCTTCGCGGAAGAGCTCGCGGATGCGCTCCTCGTAGCGGCGCCGCTCGGAAACGATTTCCTCGAGCCGCTCTCCCTCGAGGTACTTCCATTCCTGGACGAACACCGTCGCGACGTCGAGCTGCTCCGAGACGACTCGCAGGTGCGCGCGAAGAGCGAGCCGCACCTTTTCGGCAGGCGGAGCGTCGTCGGGCACCGAGTCGAGAGCGCCGTGGAACGCGGCCGCGCCCCCGCGCATCGTCTCGTAGAGCAGGTCTTCCTTGCCCTCGATGTGGGCGTAGAGCGAGCCCTTCTGCACGCCCATCGAATCGGCGAGGTCGCCGATCGACGTGCCGTGGTAGCCCTTCTCGGCGAATAGGCGCGCCGCCTGGCGGGAAAGCTCTTCTTTCCGTGACATCGTGTACCGTTACCCTAACGATCGTTTGGGTATGAACGAAGCCGAATTCGAAGCGTACGTCCAGAACGGGGGCCAGGTCGAGGCCGGCGATGCGATGCCGGAGGACTACCGCAAGGCGCTCGTCAAGTTCATCGAGATGCACGGCAACTCGGAGCTCATGGGCGTCCTCCCCGAGCGCGAGTGGATCCTGCGCGCGCCGACCCTGCAGCGGAAGCTCGCCCTGACCTCCAAGGTGCAGGACGAGGTCGGCCATGCCCAGCTGATCTACCGCGTCGTCGAGGATCTCGGGAAGCCGCGCGAGGCCTGCCTCGACGACCTCGTCGCGGGCAAGACGAAGTTCCACAACGTCTTCCACTACCCGACGAAGACCTGGGGCGACGTGGGCGTGATCGCGTGGCTCGTCGACGCCGCGGCGATCATCTCCCAGAAGGCGCTCCTCAAGTGCTCCTACGCCCCGTACGCGCGGATCATGAAGAAGATCTGCTGGGAGGAGTCGTTCCACATCCTCCACGGGCGCGACGTGATCCTCACGATGATGAACGGGACCGACGAGCAGCGGGAGCTCGTGCAGGAGGCCCTGAACAGGTGGTGGGGGCCGCTCATGCAGTTCCACGGAAACCCGATCCCGGCCGACGACGACCCGATGTTCCGCTGGCGGATCAAGAGCCAGGCGAACGAGGAGGCGCGCCAGCAGTTCCTCGACGGCTACGTGCCGCAGATCTGGGAGCTCGGCCTCACCGTGCCCGACCCGAGATCTCCGCAAGGGGAAGGACGGCGTCTGGGCCTACTCCGAGCCCGACTGGGACGAGCTCAAGTGGGTCGTCACCGGGCACGGGCCCGAGACCGAGCGCCGGCTCGGCTTCCGCCGGGCCTCGCGCGAGGAGACCGCGTGGGTTCGGCGCGCGGTGCTCGCGGACGCGGCGTGATCTGGGAGGTCTTCCGCCAGGAGCGGGAGGGGCAGCCGTTTCAGCACGGCGGCTCGCTCGAGGCGCCCAATCTCGTCTTCGCCGAGGCCTACGCGCGTGAGTTCTACGGCCGCCGCGGCGAGTCGTTCGCGCTCTGGATCGTCCCGCGCGAGTCCGTCGAGGAGGTTCGGGAGCCGTACGTCGCCGACGTCTTCGACCGCGACTATCGCCGGGTGGACGGCTACTCCCTCAAGGTGAAGCTCAAGGAGGCACGTGAACGCGCAGGAACTTCTCCGGCTGGCTGACGACGAGCTCATCCTCGGCTGGCGCAACTCCGAGTGGACCGGCATTGCGCCGTTCCTCGAGGAGGACGTCGCCTTCTCGTCGATCGCGCAGACCGAGATCGGCCACGCGCGGGCCTGGTACGAGCTCGCCGCGAAGGAGCTCGAGACGGATGCGGACTCGCTCGCCTTCGACCGCGAGCCGGACGAGTACCTGTGCGCTCCGCTCGTCGAGATGCGCATGGCGGACGACTGGGCGCGGACGATCGCCCGCCACTGGCTCTACGAGACCGCCGACCGCATCCGGATTCAGGTCTTGCTGAACTCGATCGACCGGGAGGTGGCGGGCCTCGCCGAGAAGATCGACCGCGAGGAGACATACCACCGCATGCACGCCGAGATGTGGGCCGAGCGCCTGCGCGACGAGCCCACGTTCCGCGAGGCGGTCGACGAGCTGTGGCCGTACGCGCTCGGCGTCCTACCCGAGGAGCAACGGTCCCTCTTCTGCGAGGCGGTCGAACGGGACGAGGGCGAGGCGATCGAGCGCAGCGGACATACCGAAGACCTTCGGCCGCTCTGGGAGGAGATGACGATGGTGCGCCGCTCGGTGCCGGGGGCCTCATGGTGACCGCCGAGCGCGTGTGGGAGGCGCTCGCCGAGATCCCCGATCCCGGAGATCCCGGTCCTCTCGCTCGTCGACCTCGGCGTCGTGCGAGATGTCGAGGTGGACGGCGAGCGCGTGCACGTCGGCTTCACCCCGACCTTCCTCGGCTGCCCGGCGCTCGAGGTCATGCGCGACCAGATGGCGGAACGGATCCGCGAGCTCGGCGCCGAGCCGGACGTCGAGGTCCTGAGCGAAGGCTGGTCGAGCGACTGGATCACCGAGGAAGGGCACCGCAAGCTCCGCGACTCCGGCTTCGCGCCTCCGTCGGGCAGGGCGCCCGCCACGCTGGTGCAGATCCAGACGGGAACGCATCCGTGCCCGTATTGCGGCTCGACCGACACGCGGCTCGACAACTTGTTCGGCCCGACCCCGTGCCGCTCGATCCGCTACTGCAACGCCTGCCGCCAGCCGTTCGAGCAGTTCAAGACGCTCTGAGGCGCCGGCCTCAGTGGAAGACGTGCGAGAAAAAGACGAGCACGGCGCAGCCGAGGCACACGGGCACGGTCAGCACCACCCCGAATCGCCGGCGAACCCAGGTCAAGAAGCCTGTGGCAAGCGCCCCTAGAGTCCCGAGGTAGATGGCCAGCGCGGGCATGTCGCCGGCCTCTGAGTTTCGATAGTACGGAGGCCCGTCGTACACGTCGAACGCGTAGTAGTTGGCGACGAGAAACGCACCCACCAGCGGTGCGAGAAGGGCGAACAGTGCCGTTGGCTTCCCGGAGACGAGCTGCCAGACGGCGGCGAGCGGGATGAGCAGAACGGCGAGAAAGACGATCTGAACTGGTATCCAGTGGCCGTCCGGTGAGACGGCCTCGACGTCGATCAGCACCATCCAGACCGTTGCCGTGGCAAGGGCGCCGACGAGGATCAGAACCGGGATGTCGCGACGCGCCAGCCGCATCGTCATTCGACCACCGGTGATCGCCGACCGATTCCAGAGCTTGCGGGACCGATGCCGGCAAACATGAGCACGGCGGCGACCGGTCCGATGTAGGCGAGCATCACGAACCAAAGCGGAAGCGGCTCGTACGCATCCGTCGGGTACCGGCACGGGGACGAGATCAGCGGAAGCAGGGGTAGGAGAAAGAGAGCACGCCAACGACCGATGGCGAAGCCCGTCACGAACTGAACGGCGAGGAGTGCAACGAGCGCTCCGTAGAAGTTGGCGTCCGAATCGAGTTCGTGCCACCAGTAGGCGATGAAGGCGATAAGCGACCCGAGGTAGAGGGCCGCACTTCCAATCGCTATGCTTCGCCTGTATCGCACTACTGCTATGTATAGCATGATTGAGATATGAGTCAACCCGTGGAGCGAATCCGTGCGCGGCTCGCCGGCGCCGAGGAGGGCTGGCTGTTCGCGCAGATCGCCGGGCAGGTCGCGGATCGCCGGAAGGAGCGCGGGCTCTCGCAGGCCGATCTCGCCGAGCTCGTGGGCACCACCCAGTCGGCGATCGCCCGCCTCGAGAGCGGCGGGCGGCCTCCTCGGATCGACACGCTTCTTCGCATCGCGAACGCCCTCGACGCCGACCTCCACATCGAGTTGCTCGACCGCGAGCCCGGCTAGACTCGGCGCGATGCGGGGCTCAGTTGCAGTGCTGGTGGGCGTCCTCGTCCTGCTCGCGGCCGGTTGCGGCGGCGGTGGGAGCGACACGCGCCTGTCCAGGGAGGAGTTCGAAAGCCAGGCGAACGCGATCTGCGCGAAGTACCAGAAGCAGCTCGACGCGATCGGCACCCCCTCGAGCGTCGAGGAGATCCCCGACCTGGTCGAGCAGGCGCTCGCGATCCTGAACAAGGAAGTCGCCGAAATCGCCGCGCTCAACCCGCCGGCCGACATGCAAACCGAGTTCGACGCCATGATCGAGGCTTCGAACAACACGAAGGCTGCGGCCAACGACCTCTCGCAAGCTGCGAAGGACGGCGACCAGGCAGCCGTGCAGAAGGCGCTCGACGAGGGCAATGCGGCCAGCAAGAAGGCCGATCAGATCGCGACGCAGCTCGGGCTGGACTCCTGTAAAGGTTGAGCCGCCGGTTTACCGCCCCGTAAAGCGGGGCTCGCGCTTCTCGAGGAAGGCAGCGACGCCCTCGGCGAAGTCCTCGCTCGACGCTGCCGCGGCCTGAAGCTGCGCCTCGAGCTCGAGCTGCTCGTCCAGGGTCGCGTCGGGAGCCCGGTCGAGCAGGCGCTTCGTCATCCCGATCGCCCGCGTCGGCAGTGCCGCGAGCTCGCCGGCGACGGAGGCCGCCCGCTCCGCCAGCTTCCCCGACTCGACGACCTCGGTGACGAAGCCCCACGCGTGCGCGTCGCCGGCAGTCAACTGCTTGCCTGAAGCGAGCCACTCGAAGGCGCGCCCGTAGCCGAGGAGACGCGAGAGGAAGAAGCTCGCGCCCGTGTCCGGGACGAGACCGATGGTGACGAACGCGGGAACGAACACCGCGGTGTCCGCAGCCAGGCGGATGTCGCACGCGGCCGCGAGCGCGAGGCCGGCACCTGCCGCCGGCCCGTTCACCGCTGCGATGACGGGCTTCTCGAGCGAGCGGAGCGAGAGGACGTTGCGGTTGTAGGTCGAGCGGAGACGCTCGCCGATGTCGCCCGCACCCTCATGGAACTCCTTCAGGTCCTGGCCGACGCAGAAGCCGCGACCAGCGCCGGTCAAGACGACTGCGCGCACCTCCGGATCGCCCGCCTCCTTGAGCGCCGCACGAAAGCCGTCCTGCATTGCCCGGTCGAACGCGTTCAGGACATCCGGCCGGTTGAGCGTGATCGTCATCACGCCTCCGTCGCGCTGCGTCTCGACCTCGGCCACTCGGTAGACCTCCCCGCCGCTGCTAGCTTGGAACGGTGGTGGATCTTACGTTTATCTCCTCTACTGGAGCCCATGAGGAAGAGGACGTCCTCGACGCGTACTCCCGGGCCGTCATCGCCGTCGCGGAGCGCCTTTCTCCCTCCGTCGCCAATCTCCGTGTCTCGCGCCGGGTTCGCGGCGGCCGGCGTATGGACGGGGGCGGAAGCGGCGTGGTCGTCACGCCCGACGGCTTCATGCTCACCTCCGCGCACGTGGTTGCGAGCGGCACCGCGGGTGTCCGCGCCTCCTTCGTGGACGGCTCAGAGGTCGGCGTCGAGGTCGTCGGGACGGACCCGCTCTCGGACCTCGCCGTGCTGCGGGCCGAAGGAAACGGCTTCACGCCGGCGGTGCTCGGAGACGCGGAAAACCTCCGCGTCGGCCAGCTCGTCGTCGCGATCGGAAACCCACACGGCTTTGCAGGCTCGGTGACCGCGGGCGTGGTGTCCGCTCTCGACCGCTCTCTGCCGGTTCGCTCTCGCGCCGCCGGGCGAATCGTGGAGAACGTCATTCAGACCGACGCGGCACTCAATCCGGGCAACTCCGGCGGAGCGCTGGCGGACGGACACGGCCACGTGGTCGGAATCAACACTGCCGTCGCAGGAGTCGGCCTCGGGCTCGCCGTCCCCATCAACGAGACGACGAGGAAGATCATCGGCGCGCTCATGAGCGAGGGCCGCTTCCGCCGCGCCTATCTCGGCATCGCCGGCGGCCCACGTCCCCTTCCTCCGCGACTCGCCCGCGAGCTCGGCCGCGAGACCGGCGTCGAGATCGTCGAAGTGGTCGAGGGCAGCCCGGCCGCGGGAGCCGGCCTCCGCGCCGAGGACCTGATCGTCGAGCTGAACGGTGTTGCCGTGGCAGGAGTGGACGACCTCCAGCGTCTGATGGCGGGCGAGCTGATCGGCGAATCCGTGGCGCTCGAGACCGTGCGCGACGGAAAGCGTTCACGCGTGGAGCTCGTGCCGATCGAGCTCGAGGTCTAGTTACTTCCCCTTGATCTCCGGCTTGCGCTTCTCGAGGAACGCCTTCATCCCCTCCTGAGCGTCCTCGGAGGAAAGCGCGAGGTGGAACGCCTTGCGCTCGGCGTCGAGCCCGGCTCGGAGGTTCGTCTCGAACGCCTGGTTGACCGCCTCCTTCGCGAGCCGCACGCCGACGGGGCTCTTCGCCGCGATCGCCTGTGCCACCCGCTTCGCCTCGTCGAGCCACGCCTCGGCGGCGACCACCCGCGCGACCAGGCCTGCCGCCTCCGCCTCCCGCGCGGTGAGGAAACGGCCCGTGAGGATGACGTCCATCGCCTTCGACTTCCCGATCGCCCTGGTCATGCGCTGCGTCCCGCCGGCACCGGGGAGGACGCCGAGGTTCGTCTCCGGCTGTCCGAACTGGGCGGTCTCCGAGGCGACGATGAGGTCGCACGCCATGGCCAGCTCGCACCCGCCGCCGAGGCAGTAGCCGGATACGGCGGCCACGATCGGGGTCCGCAC
Source organism: uncultured Actinomycetes bacterium (assembly GCA_963766725.1). Lineage (GTDB taxonomy): Bacteria > Actinomycetota > Thermoleophilia > Gaiellales > Gaiellaceae > DATEOR01. The sequence goes on along the minus strand of CAVYBK010000001.1, from coordinate 167,161 downwards.
GGAGCGGATCGCGTCCCACTTGTCGATGCGCCCGCCGAAGTAGAGCTCGAGCGGCGCCGAGTCGGAGAGCTCGCCGATGTCCGCGCCCGAGGCAAAGGCCTTCTCGTCGCCGGCGATGACGATGCAGCGGACCGTCTCGTCGTCGTCGAGGTTCTCGAGCGCGCCGACGAGCTCGGACATGAGCTGGTTCGAGAGCGCGTTCAGGGCCTCCGGCCGGTTCAGCCGGACGACGGCGATGGGCTCCTCGCGCTCGAGGAGGACGGTCACCGGTCGGTGAGGCGGACCGAAATCCGCCAGGACGCCCTCCAGCGCCCTTGGTCGTTGGTGAACACGTCCGTCACGGCATACGTGCCGTTCAGGCTGCGCCCTTCGGTGCGCGCCAGCCACCGGAGCCGGGCCTTCACGATCGCGACGTCTCCGTAGGTCCGGACGTCCTCGACGTCGGCCTCCAAAAGCTCGGTCTCGATGCTGGGAAGCGAAGCGATCCAGTTCTCCCGCGGCATGTGGCGCGAGACGCCGCCGACGCTCGTGAGCACGTAGTCGTCGGCGAGGAACCGCTCGGCGGCGGCCTTGTCCTGCCGCTGGACGATCCCCGCCCACTCGGTCTCGAGACCCTGGAACTCCTCAGTCATCGTCTTTCTTCCGGGAGAGGAACTTCTCCATCGCCTCGCGAGGCTCGTCCGTCGCCATCGACAGCGCAAGCCAGTCGCGCGCATGGTTGACGGTCTCGTGCCAGGAGAGGTCGCGCCAGAAATTGAGCTGCTGCTTCGTGTAGCGCACGGTCTGCGGCAGCTTGGCGGTCAGGCTCTCGACGAGGCGGTCGACCTCGGCGTCGAGCCCGTCCCGTGGCACGGCCGAGTTGACGAGGCCCCACTCGGCCGCCTTGGCCGCCGGAATCTCCTCGCAGAGAAGGAGGATCTCGCGGGCGCGGCGGTCGCCGACCATGATCGGGAGCCACTGCGTCGCGCCGCCCGCCGGAACGGAGCCGTGCTCGGGGCCGACGTGGCGGATGAAGGCATCGTCGGCCATGACCGCGAGGTCGCACGCCATCTGGAGCTCGTTACCGCCGCCGACTGCGATCCCATTGATGCGTGCGAGCGTCGGCTTGCCGACCTCTCGTAGCCGGTCGTGCATGTCCTTGAAGGCGCCGAACCACTTCCAGTACTCGCCCGGCTTGCCGAGGTAGTCCTCGCTCCAGGATTTGAGGTCGGCGCCGACGCAGAAGGCGCGCCCCGCGCCGGTGACGACGACGACGCGGATCTCGTCGTCCCAGGAGGCGTCCTCGCACGCGCGGGCGATCTCGCGCAGCATCCGGAAGTCGAAGGCGTTCAGGACCTCCGGGCGGTTGAGCGTGATCGTCGCCCGGGGCGGCGCCTTCTCGTAGACGATCGCCTCGAAGCCGAGCTCCGCGGGGTCGACCGGGGTCGGCCGGTCCGGTTCCGTCATTCGACCTCGGCGAAGTGGACGTGGAAGGGGATGCCCATCTCGGCGGCGTCGCGCCCCGTGGCCGCGAACTCGTCGGTCCGCGCGGCCGCCTTGAAGGCCTCCATGTCGGGGAACTCCCACTCCGCGTAGTACGCGTAACGCTGGCCCGTCGGCGCGCCGAAGACCTTGCCGTGGCGGAAGGTGCCGCCCTCGACCCGGCTGCAGAGCTCGGCGTGCTGCTCGTAGCGGGCAGGGTCCGGCTCCTGCTCGTAGAGGACGAACGCTTTGATCATCGCCTGCGAAGGATTCCCGATTCGCGCGAAAGCCGCTGAGCGAAATACACCGGGATGCGGGAACGTGACGAAGCGGAAGCTTCGCTAGGCCGCTCTCGTGCCCGCCTCGACAAGCGCTTCCTCCAGGAGCTCGAGGCCTCGGTCGAGATCCTCGTCGGATACGACGAGCGGGACGAGAATTCGGATGACGTTGCCGTAGAGGCCGCACGAAAGGAGGATGAGCCCGCGCTCGCGGGCGGCCGCAGTCGTGGCGCTCGCCAGCGCGCCGGCCGGCGCCTTCGTCCCACGGTCCTCCACGAGCTCGATCGCCAGCATCGAGCCGAGCCCCCGGACCTCGCCGACGGAGTCGACGCGTCCCGCAATCGCCTCGAGGCCCGCCCGGATCCGCTCACCGACCTCGTCGGCGCGCCGGCGGAAGTCCTCGCTCGAGACCTCGTCCAGAACGGCCAGCGCCGCCGCGCAGGCGAGCGGGTTCCCGCCGAAGGTGCCGCCGAGGCCGCCGGCCGGGACGGCGTCGACGATCTCCGCCGGCCCTGTGACGCCCGCCAGCGGAAGGCCGCCGCCGAGCGACTTGCCGGACACGAGCAGATCGGGCTCGACTTCGTAGTGCTCGATCGCCCAGACCGGCCCCGTACGTCCCACTCCGGCCTGCACCTCGTCGTCCACGTAGAGGATCCCGTGCCGCTGGCAGAGCTCCTGCAGCCGCGGGGGAAAGTCGAGCGGCATGTCCACGAAGCCGCCTTCGCCCTGCACCGGCTCGAGCACGACGCAGGCGACGGACTGCGGGTCGACGTCGGCCTTGAAGAGGGTCTCGAGCTCGTGGATCGCGTCCTCGGTCGTCACACCCCGGTACGGATACGGCGCCGGCGCGCGGTAGACCTCGGGCGCGAACGGCCCGAACCCGCGCTTGTAGGGGACGACCTTGCTCGTCATCGTCATGGTCAGGAGCGTGCGGCCGTGGAAGGCGCGGTCGAAGACGACGACCGCGGGCCGCCCGGTCGCGGCACGCGCGATCTTGACGGCGTTCTCGACGGCCTCCGCGCCCGAGTTCAGGAGGATGCTCTTCTGCTGCTCGCCGCGACACGGCGAGAGCTCCGCGAGGCGTCGGCAGACCTCCACGTACGGCTCGTACATCCCGACCATGAAGCACTGGTGGAGGTAGCGGTCGGCCTGCTCGTGGATGGCGGAGACCACCGCGGGCAGGCCGTGGCCGGTGTTCTGGCAGCCGAGCCCGCCGGCGAAGTCGATGTAGGTCTTGCCGTCGACGTCCTCGATGCGCGCGCCCTCGGCCCGGGCGACCACGAGCGGCGGAGTGGACACGCCCGCGGCGACGTAGCGTTCCCGCGCGTCCAGGACCTTCTCGGTCGCGTTCCGCTCTTGCAGCGACATTCGCGGAGTTTACAACTGCTGGAAATGCCTTTCTTCGGCCCCCGTGGCGGAAACGGCGCGGTTATGCTCGCCGCCGTGTCCGCGAGCGGCGTCGCCATCTTCCTCTCCCTCGTGGCCGGTGTGGCCGGTTCGGTTCAGGTGGCCGTCAGCGGCGCATTCGGCAAGCGGATCGGCGTCCTCGAGGCGACGGCCTTCGGCTCGCTCGGCGCGGCGCTGATCGTCTGCTCCATCGTGCTCGTCACGCGGCAGGGGTTCGGCGGCGTCGTGGCCGGGTTCCGTGAGCCGGCATGGCTCTGGCTCAACGGCGTCATGGGCGCGGTCGTCATCCTCACGATCACCTTCACGGCGCCGCGCATCGGCACCTTCGCGACGATCGGCCTCCTCATCGCAGGGCAGCTCGCGATGGGCGTCCTGATCGACTACCTCGGCCTCTTCGGGCTCGACAAGATCCCGCTCTCGGCCGCACGGGTCGTCGGCCTCGTGCTCCTCGCGGGCGGCGCGCTGCTCGTCTTGAAGCGCTAGCCGGGGAGCTCGAGCACGGGCGCGAGCGCATCCCACCGCGCGATCTCGCAGCCGTTCGAGCGGTTGAAGTTCGCAGTCAGTCCGGGCCCTTCGATCCTGGCCACCTGGTCGCCGCCGTAGATCTGGGTGCAGGCCATGTCCCCGGGAACCGGGTGGAGCGCCTCCGGATGGGCGTCGAGCGCGGCACAGGCCTTCGCCGGATCGGGGTGCGTGCCGCCGTTGGGGTCACAGGTCAGCGTGGCCGTGCGGCTCTCGCCGTCCTTGCCTTCGGGCCAGTACGTGATCTGGAGGTCGTAGCGCGGCTGGGACGGCGGCTCGGCCGCGTCGCCGCCGCCCGTGCTCGACCCGCAGCCCGCTGCCGCCAGCAGGCAGAGCAGGAGGCCGGCGCGGGCTAGAGGCCCCATGGGTTCACGGGCTTCGCGCCTGTCCACGTGAGAACGCTCTTCGTCTCCAGGTACATCTCCAGGGTCTCGAGCGCATTCTCGCGCCCGAAGCCCGACTGCTTGTACCCGCCGAAGGGAAGGCCCGGGAACGCGGTGTTCGGGCAGTTGATCCCGATCGTGCCCGCCTTGATCTGGCGCGCGAGCCGGTGGCCGCGGGCGGGATCGCCCGTCCAGACCGTCGCAACGAGGCCGTACTGGACGTCGTTCGCGAGCCTGACCGCCTCGGCCTCGTCCTCGAACGGGATGACCGAGACGACGGGGCCGAAGATCTCCTCCTGCGCGACGCTCATCGTGTTGTCGACCTTCGCGAGCACCGTCGCCGGGTAGAAAGCGCCGTCGCCGTCGAGCGGATGCGCCGCCGGTGACGACCTCGACGCCCTCCTCGCGCCCCGCCTCGACGAAGCCGTGCACCTTGTCGCGGTGCGTCTGCGAGATGAGGGAGCCCATCTGCGTCTCCTCGTCGAGCGGGTCGCCCGTCTTCATCCGCCCGGCCGTCTCGGCGAAGCGGTTGACGACCTCGTCGTAGAGCGTCTTCTCGACGAAGACGCGCGAGCGCGCGTCGCAGCTCTGGCCGGCCGCGTAGTAGATCGGCGTAGACCGAGCTCGGGATCGCGGCGTCGAGGTCGGCATCCGCGAAGAAGATGTTCGGGCTCTTGCCGCCGAGCTCGAGCGAGACGCGCTTCACAGGCTCCGCGCAGAGCCGCATGATCTCGGAGCCCGTCCTCGTCGAGCCCGTGAACGCGACCTTGTCGATGCCCGTGTGCGTGACGAGATGCGAGCCCGTGGTCGGGCCGTCACCCGGGACGACGTTGATCACCCCGGCCGGGATGCCGACCTCCACGGCGAGCTCGGCGAGGCGGAGTGCGCTGAGCGGCGTGGCCGGGTCCGGCTTGAGGACGACCGTGCAGCCGGCGGCAAGGGCCGGCGCGAGCTTCCACGAGGTCATCATGAACGGGTAGTTCCAGGGAACGATCTGGGCGACGACGCCGACGGGCTCCTTCAGCGTGTAGGTGAGGACGGAGCCGCCCATCGGCACGGCGCGGCCGGCGATGGTCGCGATCGCGGACGCGTACCAGCGGAAGTACTCGGCCGAGACGGCGACCTCCCCCTTCACGGACGTGACCGCCTTGCCGACGTTGCGCGTCTCGAGCTCCGTCAGCTCCTTGCGGTTGGCGACGATCGCGTCGGCGAGGGCATGGATGAGGCGGGAGCGCTCGTTCGGCGGCGTCTTCCCCCACGGCCCTTCCAGCGCGGCTCGGGCCGCCTCGACGGCGCGGTCGACGTCGGCGGGCGAGGCCATCGCGGCGCGGCCCAGTGCCGCCCCGGTCGCAGGCTCCTGAAGCTCGCGTGTCTCGTCTGCCTCGACGGTCTCTCCCCCGATGAAGAGCCCGTAGTCCTTGGTCGCGATCGCCATCAGTTCCCTCCGTCTCGTTCGAAGATGGCCGCCTGGCCCTGGCCGACGCCGACGCAGAGCGTAGCCAGCCCGTAGCGTCCCTCGCGGCGGCGCAGCTCGTGCAGCAGGCTGACGACGAGGCGCGCGCCGCTCATGCCCAGTGGATGGCCGAGCGCGATCGCGCCGCCGTTCACGTTCACGCGCTCGGGGTCGAGCCCGAGCTCGCGGATCACCTGCAGGCTCTGTGACGCGAAGGCCTCGTTCAGCTCGACGAGGTCGAGGTCGGCGGCGTCGATCCCTGCGCGGGCCAGAAGCTTCTGCACGGCGGGGACCGGCCCGACCCCCATGATAGCGGGGATCCACGCCGGCGACGGCGCTCGCAACGAAGCGGCCGAGCGGCTCGACGCCGAGCTCGCGCGCCTTCTTCTCGCTCGCGATGACGAGCGCTGCGGCTCCGTCGTTGATCCCGCTCGCGTTCCCGGCCGTGATCGTCCCGCCTTCCCGGAAGGCCGGCTTGAGCGTCGCGAGCTTCTCGAGGCTCGTGTCCGGCCGGGGGTGCTCGTCGCGGTCGACCTCGCCGACCGGGACGAGCTCGTCGGCGAAGCGCCCGGCCTCCTGGGCGGCCGCCCAGCGACGGTGGCTCTGAAGTGCGAAGGCGTCCTGATCCTCGCGGGTGATCCCGTAGCGCTCGGCCACGTTCTCGCCGGTCTCGCCCATCGACTCGAGCGGAAACATCTCCTCCATGCGCGGATTCGGGAAGCGCCAGCCGAGCGTCGTGTCCCAGGTCGTGCCGTCGCCGTACTCCGGCTTCGCCGTGACGAGCGGCGCGCGCGACATGGACTCGACGCCGCCGGCGACGAAGAGCTCGCCGTCTCCCGCCCGAATTGCATGCGCAGCGCCGACGACCGCCGAGAGCCCCGAAGCGCAGAGGCGGTTCACAGTGACGCCGGCGACGCTCTGCGGAAGCCCCGCGAGCAGCGCGCCCATGCGCGCGACGTTGCGATTGTCCTCCCCGGCCTGGTTAGCCGCGCCGAAGTAGACGTCCTCTATCTCTGCCGGCGGGACGCCTGCCCGCTCCACGGCCTCCTTGATGACGAGAGCGGCGAGGTCGTCCGGCCGCACGTCCGAGAGCGCGCCCCCGTAGCGCCCGATAGGCGTCCGGACCGCGGAAAGGATGACTGCCTCAGCCACGAGGCCAGCTTACCGGCGGCCTAGCTCACGAAATCGACGCGGACAGGCTGCGCGAACGCGCCGATCTGCTCGCCGCGGCGGAGGAGCTCGCCGACGGCCTCGCGGCCCTCGTCGCCGTAGTCCTCCGTGAGCCGGTTCACGTACATGCCGACGAAGCGGTCGGCCAGGCGCCGGTCGAGGCCGCGTCCGTACTGGAGGGCATAGGAAAGCGCCTCCTCGCGCGACTCGAGGCCGGCGGCGATCGACGCGCGGAGTACCTCGGAGAGGTCGTGGAGCATGTCGTCGCCGAGGTCGCGGCGCGCGACGTTGATCCCGAGCGGAAGCGGCAGGCCCGTCTCGAGCAGCCACCACTCGCCGAGGTCGACGACGTTGTGGAGCCCGTGCGACTCGTACGTGAGCTGGCCTTCGTGGATCAGGAGGCCTGCCTGGGCGCCGCCGGACTTCACCTCGTCGATGATCTCGTCGAAGGGAACCTCGCGGAAGCGGTAGTCGCCGCCGAGGAACATGCGCAGGACGAGGAACGCCGTCGTCATCCGGCCCGGCACGGCGATCTCGATCTCCTTGAGGTCGTCCCGGGTCAGCGGCTCGTTCGAGACGACGATCGGCCCGTAGCCCGAGCCCATGCTCGCGCCGTGCGGGAGGATGGCGTAGCGGTCCTGCACGAACGGATAGGCGTGCAGGGAGATCGCGGTCACCTCGAGACGGCCCTCGAGAGCCCACTCGTTCAGGGTCTGGATGTCCTCGAGGACGTGCTCGAACGAGAACTCGCCGGTGTCGACGACTCCTGCGCTGAGACCCCAGAACATGAACGCGTCGTCCGGGTCCGGACTATGCCCCAGTCGGATGAGCAAGGGAGCGAGGGTAACAACGTGGCCGTCCCCGTGTGCCGGGTGCCGTCAGCCCGAACGCTTGACCAGGCGGCCCGCGAAGGACAGGAGCCAGAGACCGCCGGCAGCCACCGCAGCGAGCGCGTTCGTCTGCACGCACGTCCGGCAGGCGTTGCAGCATGTCGCCGCCATCGGAGCCTGCTCCGCGTAACGGTTCGCGAGCGGCAGAGCCTTGGTCGTGACCCGTTCCAGCATGGTCTCATCTTACTCGCCTAAAATTGAGACGTGCCTAAACCTGAGCTCTCGGTCGCGATCCAGGACTACCTGAAGGTGATCTACAAGCTCCAGTCGTCCGGGCAGCGCGCGACGACCACGGCGATCGCCAAGGAGATGGGCGTCGCCCCGTCCTCGGTTACCTCCATGGTCAAGAAGCTCGCGGTGCTCGGGCTCGCCAACCACGCGCCTTACCGAGGAGTCGAGCTCTCGGATGCCGGCACGAGGATCGCCCTCGAGGTCATCCGCCACCACCGTCTCCTCGAGCAGTACCTCGCTGAGACGCTCGGCGTCCCGATCGACGAGGTGCACGACGAGGCCGACCGGCTCGAGCACGTCATCTCGGAGAAGCTCGAAGCGCGGATCGACGAGCAGCTCGGCTACCCCACGCACGACCCGCACGGCGACCCCATCCCGGACGCACGCCTCAACGTCGCCCTGCAGGACCTCCGCTCACTCGACGTCCTCGAGCCGGGCGAGGAAGCGACCGTGCGCCGCGTCCCGGACGGCGACGCGGACCTCCTGCGCTACCTCGCCGGCCTGACGCTCGTCCCCGGCCAGCGCGTGACGATGCGTAAGTCGGAGCCCTTCGGCGGCCCCCTCACGGTGGACGTCGAAGGCAGCGAGCACGCGATTTCACGCGAGCTCGCCGAGCGCATCGGCGTCTCCTGACGCCTGCAGAGCCTAAGGGCTGTGGCCGAAGAACCAGCGCTCGAGCGGCTTCAGTAGCTCCTCTTCGTTGAAGCGCTTCACGCGCTCCTCCACGCCGTCCTCCGCCGAGACCTCGAGGTCGTCCGACAGCGCGTTGTTCGCCGCCTCGAGCGCGTCGCCGAGCTCGTAGCCCTCGAAGATGTAGTCGTCCGGGCGCGCGGCCGGGATGGAGCGGTTCTTCGGGTCGATCGCGCGGCCGACCGCCCAGAGGGCTCCCTGGCGCCGCTCGATCCAGATCACGATCTCCTCGCGGGTACCGTCCTCCCCAACTCCGTGGAAGACCCGTTCGGCGAAGCGCGTGCCCGCTGGCTCGGACGGCACAGACGCCAGGATACAATCGCCCCGTGTCCGAGACCGAGGGTCAGGAGCCGAAGAAGCCCGGGTTCTTCGCGCGCATCTTCGGCGGCAAGGGCGACTCCGACCAGCACAAGTCGCTCACGAAGATGGATTCCCTCGCGGCCTACGTCATCCGCGAGCACCGCTCCGGCCGCCCGCTCCAGGAGATCCTCGAGGACCCGTACCTGAAGAACCGCGCAACGGACGAGCAGCGGCTCCGCCTGCTCGAGCGCCCCGACGTCATCCGCGCGGTCGGCGAGGACGTCGCCAACATGGCGGCCTACCAGGTCCGCGAGAGCTAGAGCTCGGTCCCCACGCCCCGCTCGCGCGCCCGTTCGACGACGAGAGCGCCAACGGCGAGGTCTTCGGCCGCTATTCCTAGGCTCTTGAAGAGGACGATGTCGTCGTCCTGCGCGCGGCCCTGCACCTCGCCGCCGACGACCTCCGAAAGCTCGTGCACCTCCAGCCAGTCGAGCACCCCGCGCTCGACCGGCTCGACGAGATCGCCGGCCTCGATCTTCGCCTGCTCCTTCGAGTCGCAGCAGACGAACGCGGCCCGCTCGAGGACCGCGTTGTCCAGCTCGCGCGACTGGATGCGGTTTGCGCCCACGGCGCAGACGAGCGCACCGGGCTTCAGCCACTCGCCACGGAGAACAGGGTCCTTGGAGCTCGTCATCGTCACGACGACGTCCATCTCGGCCGCGTCCTTGTTGTACTCGCCGGCCTCGGCGTCGAAGCGCTCGCAGAAGCGGGCGAGTCTTTCCTCATTGCGGGAGTACGCCACCACGCGCTCGAGCTCCGGCAGGGCAGCGCGCATGGAGAGCACCTGGCTCTCGGCCTGCCAGCCCGTCCCGAGGATCCCGAGGGACTTCGCGCCCGGCTTGGCGAGGTGCCGCGCGGCGACGGCACTCGCAGCGCCGGTCCGGAGCTGGCCGAGCTTGTCCGCCTCGATGATCGCGAGCACCTCAGCGCGATCGGCCGCAAAGAGAACGACGACGAAGCGGGCGCCGCCCTCGGAGACGCCATACGTCTTCAGGCCGGCCACACCGAGGTCGAGGTCGGACGCGGCCATGACGTTCATGACGCCGGGGTTGAGCCCGAGCCGGAACCGCGGCCGGAGATCGACGCGGCCGGCGGCCATCCGGCGGAAGCAGGCCTCGACTGCCTCCACCGCCTCCTCGGGCGAAAGCAGCTCGGCAACCTCGGATTCACGGAGATAGAGGGGCATCGGGGCGCAGTAGTCTAGGCAGCGTGGAGCCCGTTCGGATCCCGCTTTCGAGCCTCGATGCGGACGGCCGCGCGCTCGTCGAGGTCGAAGGCACGCAAGTCGCCGTCTTCGTGGTCGACGGTCGCGCTCACGCCTTCGCCAACGCCTGCCCCCACGAGGGCAACCCGCTGCACGAGGGCGAGATCCTCGGCGACACGCTCACCTGTGCCTACCACGGGTGGAAGTTCGACCTCGGCACCGGCGCCTGCCTCTCCGGCGAGGAGCCCGCCCGGGTGTTCCGGGTCGAGATTCAGGGCGACGAGGTCGTCGTCACACCCTGACGCGCGACCACGGGATGCCCGGATCGGAGTACGCGTCCGGGTGGAGGAGGTAGGCGAGCAGCTCGACACCGTCGACGAGCCGGGGGCCCGGCCGGGAGAAGTAGCCGTTCGCGTCCACGGCGAAGACGCGGCTCTCCTGGCGAGCAGCCGTGCCGAGGAGGTGGGCGCTGAGGTCGAGTGTGACGACCTCGCTGAGCGTCCGGTCGAGGTCGAAGCCGCACGGGGCGAGGACGACCGTGTCGGGCTCGAGGCCGGCAACGTCCGTCCAGCGCATCCGGAACGACGGCTCGCCGGCAATCCCCGCGATCTCCATGCCGCCCGCGGCCGAGACCATGTCCGGCACCCAGTGGCCGGCGGCATACGGCGGCTCCAGCCACTCCGACACGTAGACGCGGGGGTACGTCTCCGTCTCCGCTAGTGCAGCCCGCACGCGCTCCAGGCGCAGGCGCATGCCGTTGGTCAGCTCGTCGGCCGCAGCCTCCGCGTCGAGCCTCCACCCGAGCGCGGTGATGTGACCGAGCACGCCGTCCAGCGTCGCCGGCGAGTAGTCGATCACCTCGACGTCCAGGCGGCGCACCTCACCCGCCGAGACCGCGCAGACGTCGCAGAGCTCCTGCGCGACGACGACGTCCGCCTGGATGTCCTCCCAGACTCCCTCGTCGACCGCGTAGAGCGCCTTCCCTTCGCGGGCGGCCTCGGCCACCGCCGCGTCGATCTCGGCGCTCGAGAGGTCGCCGCTCTGAAGGTGGGAAGCCGTGACCCGCGGGCGCGACTCCGCCTCGTGCGGCCAGTCGCACTCGTGGGTGACGCCGACGACGCTCTCCCCCAAGCCAAGCGCGAAAAGCACCTCGGTGGCCCCCGGGACGAGTGAGCAGATGCGCACCCAGCCACACTAGCGGCCTCGCGTTACCCCCACCCCGGCCGACGCGGCCAGCCCCACTGGAAGACGCAGGGTGCCTCCATCGTCATGAGGGCCACGAGCCGCGAGATTGAGCGAGTCAAGGACGACCCCCAAGGCACTAAGGAGGAACCCGAAGTGATTTCCACCGGACAGACAATCGAGAATCCCGTCACCGGCGAGCGCATCACGTTCCACAAGACCTCGCGCGACACCGGCGGCGAGTACGTGCTGATCGAGGCCGCGGTCGCCCCCGGCGGCGGCGTCGCCAGCCACGTGCACCCGTACCAGACCGAGGAGTTCGAGATCCAGAGCGGCTCGGTCGAGTTCCGGAAGGACGGCGACAAGGTCGTGGTCAGACGCGGGCGACTCGGTCACCGTCGAGCCCGGCACGATCCACCGCTTCAAGAACGTCGGCGCCGACGAGGCTCGCTTCACCGCCAAGGTCAGCCCCGCGCTCGAGTTCGAGTCCTTCCTCGAGACGATGTTCGCCCTCGCCGCCGATGGCAAGACGAACAAGAAGGGGATGCCGAACCCGGTACGCATGGCCGTCATCGCCAACGAGTACTTCGACGACGTCCGCGCCCCGCATGTCCCCGGCGCCATCCAGAAGGCCGCACTCTCGGCCGGCGCCGCGATGGGCCGCCTGGTCGGCTACACGCCACAGTACGTTCCCGCTCCGGCGGCTCCGCAGGCTGCGACTGCCGCCGCCTGATGCGTCAAACTGAGTCCACGTTACGGGCGGCTCGCCCAGCGGGCCGCCCGTAGTGCAGCTCCATGCGATCGGACTCCAACTCCTTCACGACTTCCTGGCTGGCGGCGCGCCTCGGCGCCGACCCCGCCCGGATCGAAGCTCGCCGCCGCGCCGGTGAGCTCTTCGGCGTCCCCAGAGACGGAGGCTTCGAGCACGTCTATCCCGCCTGGCAGTTCGGCCCGGACGGCGAGCCTCTTCCGGCCGTCGAGCACCTCCTCTCCGCCGCTCGCGAAGCCGGGATGGACAACTCCGCGCTCAACGCGTTCCTCGACCGCCGCGCCGGAGTCGGCGGGCCGCGGATGTGGGAGTTCGTCCGCGAAGGCCGCGTGGACTACGTGATCGCGTCGCTCGGCTCGGCCGCCTGACGAGCGCGGCTACACTGGTCGCCTAGCCCCGCGCCCGTAGCTCAGGGGATAGAGCGCTGCCCTGCGGAGGCAGAGGTCGCATGTTCGAATCATGCCGGGCGCATCTTCGCCTGCGAACCGCCGATGACCAGGAGCCCGTCCTCCGGCACCTCGGTGCGCACGTACCCGAGCGCGCGGCCCTCGACGGCGCTCGTCACACGGCCGACCACCTTGTCGTTCCAGACGATCTCGTCGCCCGCCTTCGCCGCCGGGGCCTCGAGCCTGCGCAGGCGGCGGTTCACGTGCCCGCGGTGCCGCAGCCGCGCGATCGGCTCCTGGCCGGGGAAGCAGCCCTTCGTGAACGAGATGTGGGTCTCGTCGAGGCCTGCTTCGGCGGGCAGGACCGTCTCGTCGAGCTCCTTGCCCCAGGCGGGCGTTCCGGCGTCGATCCGCAGGCGCTCGAGCTCCGTCGCGTCCGCGCCGTCTTCCGCTCGCTCACGCCAGGCCTCCCATGCCTCGACGCCGAAGTCGGGGATCGCGACCGCGGGCTCCGCAGGCTCGCTGCCGACCTGGACGAAGCCGACCCAGGGGCGTGTCTCGATCTCGCACCTGGATGCAAAGCGCGAAGCCAGGAGCGACTCCGCGACCGGGCCCGCGAGGTCGGACGAGTCGGTGACGAGCAGGAACGCGTCCTCGGCGGTTCTGACCGCCCGGACCGGCGCGATGATGCGCCCCTTCGCAGTCAAGAGAAGCGCGGGCCTCGAGGAGCCGGGCTCGAGCGTCGCGACCTCGTTCGAGAGCATTCGCTCGAGGAAGTCCTCGGCGTCCGGACCCGAGACCTCGACATAGCCTCTGTCCACCCGAAAAGCCTTGCCGTTCGGCGCTGCGTGAGCTCATCGGATTCAGTGTACGGACCCTGCTCGGTTTCTTGATCGGTTGCCGCCGCAAGAAGGACCGCGCGAGGCGTATAGTCGCCGCGCTTCGACGTCCGCGGACATAGGGGAGGACCTAATGAGGAGATGGACACTAGTGGGGGCGCTCGCCCTCGCCTTCGGCGTGCTGGTCGGCGTTGCCGCCGCATCGACGCCGGGGGCCGACGTGAGGCTCACCAACGACGCGAACAACCCCGGCTACGTCAGCTCCTACACGCTGGCAACCGGGACGCCGTACACGGACGCGACACTCGCTGAGTGCTCGCGCTCGCGCGGCCGCCAGAACGAACCGGCAATAGCCGTCGACCCGAGGAACACCAACGTGATCCTGGGCTCTTCGAACGACTACTGCGGCGTCTACAACACGAACGACGCCGACGGGAACCCGATCCCGGTCGGACCGATCTGGATGGGGTACTACCGGTCGGAGAACGCAGGCGGGAGCTTCGTCAGCTCCCTCATCCCAGGGTATCCGGACGACACCTCGCCGTACGGCCAGATCGCGAAGCAGCAGGTGCGCACGGCGAGCGCCGGTGACCCGGTGATCGCCTGGGACGCCCAGGGCCGTGCGTTCTTCGGCTCGGAGAGCTCGGACGACCCGGCGGGGACGCCGAAGACCTTCGGCGACGTCTGGGTTGCGACCTACGACAACCCGGGCGGACAGAGCGGCAATCCGCAGAACGACGGCAAGCGGTATCGCCAGACGGTCGTCGTCAATAGAGGCTCGTCGGCGCCGAACCTGCTCGGCATCTTCAACGACAAGACGACGATCGAGGCCGACCACAACTCCGACGGCCGCTGCGACAACAACGCCTACTTCTCGTGGTCGCGCTTCAGCGGCAACGCGGGAGGCGTGGGGATCTACTTCTCCCGCTCGACCAATCACGGCGTCACGTTCACGACGCCGAAGAAGCTCTCGCAGACGATCTCGGATGTGCAGTTCCCGGACATCGCGGTGACGGGGAACAGCAACATCTACCTCGTCTTCCGCAGCTTCGAGTCCGGCCGCGGGCCGGAGGGCAATTCCATCTACTACGTCAAGTCGACGGACTGCGGAGCGACATTCTCTCGGCCGAAGCTCCTTCAGAACTTCATCGAGAACGATGCGCAGGACGTCGGCGAGCCCGAGGCGGCCCCGGCTCAGTCGCAGCCCGACGATCCGGGCGGCGAGGAAGAGCCCGAGGCCGAGGGCAATGCCCGCGACTGCGGCGACTTCGACGCCCACTGCGAGTCGGGCTACACGTTCTTCCGCCGCGACACGCAGCCGCGAGCCACGGCGGATCAGTTCGACACCGCGAATCCGGATCGGTTCTACGTCGTCTACGACGCGACGAAGCCCGGCACGGTGACAAGCACCGGCACGACATATGGGACGATCGAGTCCGGCACTGCCGGCCAGGCGGCCATTTTCTTCCTGCGCGTCAACGGCGCGACTGGAGCGAAGGTGGGCCCGTCGCTGATCGACAACGAGACGACCGGGCACCAGGTCTTCCCGGACATCTCGGCGGACAATCCGTCGGCCGCCACGCGCGGCACGATCCACACCATCTGGTGGGACAGCCGCAACGACGGGTGCTACAGCGTGACGCGCCCCATCGGCAACTGCGCCAACCGGACCACGGTGCCCTCGCTCGACGCGTGGGCTGCCAGGTCGACGAACTCCGGAGGGAGCTGGACGGCGACGCGCGTGAGCAACGTCACGTCCAACCCGAACTTCGAGCAGTTCTCCGACCGCACCGTGCCGTTCGCGGGCGACTACCTCTACGTCAGCTCCGTGAACGACTTCTCGTACGGCGTCTGGACGGACTGGCGTAACACAGTCCAGGGAACCGACCCGCGGGAAGACCCGGAGGACGAGGACGGAGCAACCGCTGACGTCCACCAGTGCCGCGTCTTCGAAAGCGGAGCGTGGAGCGGCGACCGCTGCCCGCGCGACGGCGGCATCGACCAGAACATCTACGGCGACTACACGCCGTAGCGAAACCGAACCCCGGTAACGAGAAAGGGGCGCCGCGAGGCGCCCCTTTCCGTACTGCCAGAAGCCTTTCGGCTCCTTACATCATCCCGCCCATGTCGGGCATACCGCCGCCGGCCATTGCGGGCTGCTTCTCAGGCACCTCCGCCACGACAGCCTCGGTGGTGAGGATGTTCTTCGCGATCGACGCCGCGTTCTGGAGCGCGAGGCGCGTGACCTTGGTCGGGTCGATGATCCCGGCCTTCACGAGATCCTCGTAGACACCGGTCTCGACGTTGAGACCGTGGCCCTTTGTGCCTCGGTGGATCGTGTCGACGACGACGGAGCCTTCGAGACCCGCGTTGTCCGCGAGCTGCCGAATCGGCTCCTCGAGCGAACGCGAGACGATGCTGGCACCGGTCCGCTCGTCGCCCTCATAGGAGTCGAGCTTGATCGCCGCGACGGCGTTCATGAGCGCGACGCCGCCGCCGGGGACGATCCCCTCCTCGAGTGCGGCTCGAGTCGCCTCGAGAGCGTCCTCGACCCGGTGCTTCTTCTCCTTCATCTCCGTCTCGGTGGAAGCGCCGACCTTGACGACGGCGACGCCGCCGGACAGCTTCGCGAGGCGCTCCTGGAGCTTCTCGCGGTCGAAGTCCGAGTCGGTGTTCTCGATCTCGGCCTTCAGCTGCTTGATCCGGCCCTTGATGGCGTCGGACTTGCCGGCACCGTCGATGATCGTGGTCGAATCCTTGTCGACGACGATCCGGCGGGCGCGGCCCAGCTGCGAGACCTTGGTGTTCTCGAGCTTGAGGCCCATCTCCTCGGTGATGACCTCGCCGGCGGTGAGGACGGCGATGTCCTCGAGCATTCGCTTGCGGCGGTCACCGAAGCCCGGCGCCTTGACGGCGACGGCCTGGAAGGTGCCGCGCAGCTTGTTGACGACGATGGTGGCGAGAGACTCGCCCTCGACGTCCTCGGCCACGATGAGCAGCGGCCGGCCGGCCTGGATGACCTGCTCCAGGATGGGCAGGAGATCCTTGACCGCGCCGATCTTCTGGTTGGCGACGAGGACGTACGGGTCGTCGAGCACTGCCTCCATCCGCTCGGCGTCGGTGACCATGTACGGGGACAGATAGCCCTTGTCGAACTGCATGCCCTCGGTGAACTCGAGCTCGAGGCCGAGTGTCTGGCCCTCCTCGACGTTTACCACACCGTCCTTCCCGACCTTCTCGATCGCGTCGGCGATGACGTCGCCGATCTCGCGCTCGCGCGATGAGATCGTGGCGACGCGGGCGATGTCCTCCTTGCCGGAGATCTCCTTCGACTGGCTCTGGAGGTTCTCGACGACGGCCTCGACGGCTGTCTCGATCCCGCGCTTGAGTCCCATCGGGTTCGCGCCCGCGGCTACGTTCTTGAGTCCCTCGCGCACGATTGCCTGGGCAAGGATGGTCGCGGTCGTCGTGCCGTCGCCGGCCTTGTCGTTGGTCTCCGTCGCGACCTCGCGCACGAGCTGTGCGCCCTGGTTCTCGAAGACGTCCTCGACCTCGATCTCGCGAGCGATCGTGACGCCGTCGTTCGTGATCGTCGGTGCGCCGAACTTCTTGTCGAGCACGACGTACCGACCCTTGGGGCCAAGAGTGACCTTGACCGCGTCAGCGAGGACGTTCACACCGCGCTCGAGAGCGCGCCGCGCCTCCTCGTTGAACAGGATTTCCTTGTGTGCCATTCAGCTTTCCTCCGTTGGTTTTCCGGCAGGGGCCTTAAGCGGCTGCGCCTGCCATCTCCTTCTTCTTCGAGCCCTTCTTGCCGGTCGTGACGACCTTGGCGAGGATGTCGGACTCGCGCAGGATCAGATAGTCGTCACTGCCGAGCCGAATCTCGGTGCCGCCGTACTTCGAGTAGATGACCTCGTCGCCCTCGACGACGTCCATCGCGACGTAGTTGCCGCCCTCGTCCCGAGAGCCGGGGCCGACAGCGAGCACACGGCCGCGCTGGGGCTTCTCTTTCGCGGTGTCCGGCAGGACGATCCCGCTCGAGGTGGTCTCTTCCTCCTCGAGGGCCTCGACGATCAGCCGATCACCCAATGGCTGCAGGTCCATTCAGCGTTCCTCCTTGCGTTGCAGCTGTCTGACTGTAAGAACTTGGCACTCTCCGGTGCGGAGTGCCAGAAGCCATGCTAGCGCATCTCGGAGGAGTGGATCAAGGACTTTCCGGCACTCGAATGCGCCGAGTGCCAGCGACGCCGAGACTCGCGAGGGTGGCCGCGCAGAAGACCGCCATGATCAGGAAGGGGACGGCGTCCCCGGCGGCGTCGGCGATCGCCCCGCCGATCGCAGGCCCGAGGGCGTTCCCCGCGCCCCACGCCATGTTCATGAGCCCGAACGCGAGCCCCTGCGCGAGGCCGATGCGATCGGCCGCATCGGAGAGGAGGGCCATCGCCGGCGCCCAGAAGCCGCCGAACGTGATCCCCGAGACGATGAGGATGGGGACGATCACGGCGGGCCGGTTGGCGAAGGCAAAGCCGACGAGCACGGCGATCGCACCCATCAGCGCGATGCGGAGTGGGAGGAGTCGGCCGCGGCGGTCCGAGACTCGGCCGATGAGCGGCGCGATCACCATTTCGATCGCCGCCGAGACGACCCAGGCGATCGCGATCGCCGTCGCGCTCCAGCCGGCCTGGTCGAGCTTGAGAGGGATGAGGACGCCGACGATCCCGAAGACGAGCGCCGGGACGCTCATGAGCCAGAGCGCCTGGCGGATCTCGACGTTCCGAAGCGCGCGCCTGATCGCCCCGGGACGCGGCGGCTCGGCGGCGGCGCCCGGCGTCCGCAGCGTCCACGCAGCGAGCACGACGGTCAGGCCGGCCAGCCCGACGAACACCTCGCGCGGCCCGACGCGGTCGGCGAACGCGCCGATCGCGGGCCCGAACAGGGCTCCGAAGATCGCAGAGCCGACCGCCGTCCCCAGCATCTCCCCTCGCCGGGTGACGGGCGAGGCGGCGATGAGCCACGTGAGCGCGCCGGCCCAGGCGAGCGAGCCGCCCACGCCCTGTGCGAAGCGCGAGATTCCGAGCGTCCAGGCGTCGCCGGCGAAGCCGAAGGCGAGGCTCGCGATGCCCATGAGCGCGATGCCGATGAGCATGGCGCGCCGAGGACCGTAACGGGCGGCCGCGATTCCGCCGGGCAACGCAGCGGCCAGGGCTCCCGCCGCGTAGGCCGCGACAAGGAGACCGGCGGCCGACTTCGAGAGCCCGAACTCGTCCCTGTAGTGCGGAAGAAGCGGGACGAGCGCCGAGTACAGCATCGTCTCGACGAAGATGACCACGCAGACGAGCAGGAGCAGGCGGCGCACGTGGCCGATGCTAGCTTCACCTCGTGCGGCGAGAGTTCTCCGCAGGCGGCGTGGTCGTCCGCCGCATCCGCGGCGCCTGGCACCTGGCCGCGATCCGGCCCGGCGGGCGCGAGAAGGTCTGGGCTCTGCCGAAAGGCCTCGTCGGGGACGGCGAGCCGCCGGCCGACACCGCACTCCGCGAGGTGACGGAGGAAACGGGGGTCCGCGGCCGTCTCGTCGAGAAGCTCGGCGACGTCCGCTACGTCTACGTCTGGGAGGGCGAGCGCGTCTTCAAGATCGTCAGCTTCTACCTCGTCCGCTACTCCGCGGGACGGCTCGGCGACATCACGGACGAGTTCCGCCACGAGGTCGCGGAGACGCGCTGGCTCCCGCTCGAGGAGGCTCCGCGCCTCCTCACGTACAAGGGCGAGCGCGAGATGGCCGCGAAGGCTCTTCAACTAATCGACGAACGGGCCGTATGATGCGGCGGCCTCGTGCCGCTCGATCCCAGCGCCATGTACGCCCTCAACTTCTACTCGTCGATCGTCGCCGACCAGCTGCGGAGCAGGCGGAAGACCGCAACGATCCGCCTGGGCGACAAGTCCGGCAAGTACAGGAAGGGCATGGTCGTGCAGATCCTCGTCGGCCAGCGCTACGGGCCGCGCGAGAAGATCTTCGACGCCGTCATCGACAAGGTCGAGGTGAAGCGGCTGATGGAGCTCTCACCGCGGGAGATCGAGCACGACAACCCGGAGATCCGCCGCCCGGAGGACATGGCGAGCTTCCTCGGGCACCTCTACAACCGTGACGTGACCGAAGAGGACGTCGTCACGCTCATCCGCTTCTCCGAGATCTCAGGGACCTAGCGGCCCGGCTTGCGAATCGGCCCGCCGAACGCCTCGGGCGGGCGCAGGGCGCCTCCGCACGCCTCGCACTCGACCGCAAAGGCGGACGAGAACCGTGCGCCGCACTCGGGGCAACGCGCCCGCATCTCGCCGCCGCACGCCGGGCACGACGCGGGCAACTCCGCCTCGAGCTCCTCGAAGTAGCGTTGCGCGTGCCCGCAGGCGAGGCAGAACGAGACCCAGTCGCCGAGGGTCTTGCGCCGCTCTTCCCGAAGCCAGTCGGAGGCCTTGCCCACGCTTTCAGACTAAGGGAACGGCTACAGTTCGATCCGGCATGGCCGTTGCCAGGGAAGCAGAGCCAGTCAGCTCTTTGACGGAGATCAAGGAGGCGGGCCTCGACCGCGAGGACCTGCTCGGGATCTACCGTCACATGCTCCTGACCCGCGGGATCGAGGAGCGCGGCCACATCCTCTACAAGCAGGGGAAGATCCCCGGAAGCTTCTATACCGGCCGCGGAAACGAAGCCGCGTCGGTCGGCATCGCGACCGCCATGGGCCCGGAGGATGTGGGCACGCCGCTGCACCGCGACATGGGCGTGCACATCGTCCGCGGAGTCGAGCCATGGCGGATCTTCGCCCAGTTCATGGGCCGCGCCGACGGGCCGACCAAGGGCAAGGACGGGAACGTCCACATGGCCGACGACCGCCTCGGGCTGATCGCCATGGTCAGCCACCTGCCCGCGATGCTGCCGGTCGCAGTCGGCTGCGCGCTCGCCTTCCGCATCCGCGAGGAGAAGCGCGTCGCGCTCACCTGGTTCGGCGAAGGCGCCTCCGCGCGCGGCGACACCCACGAGGGGATGAACTTCGCCGGCGTCCGCCGCCTCCCGGTCGTGTTCATCTGCGACAACAACCAGTGGGCCTACTCGACGCCGACCCATCTCGAGTACGCCTGCGAGCACCTCGCCGACCGCGCCAAGGCGTACGGCTTCGACGGAGTCGTCGTCGACGGCACCGACGTTCTCGCCGTCTACCGCGAGGCCAAGGCGGCGATCGAGAAGGCGCGCGAAGGCGGCGGCCCGACCCTGATCGAGTGCCTCACGCTTCGGATGGAAGGGCATGCCGTCCACGACGACGCCTCCTACGTCCCGAAGGAGATGTTCGAGGAGTGGGCGAAGCGCGACCCGCTCGAGCGCTACCGCACCTGGCTCCGCGAGAACGCCGACTTCACGGACGAGGAGGAGGACGAGATCCGCGGGTACGTCAAGAAGATCCTGAACGACGCGGTGCAACGTGCCGACGAAAGCCCGATGCCGGACCTCGACACGCTCCTCGACGGCGTCTACGCCACTCCGGAAGACCTCGAGACTCCCCACCACAAATAGCGCCGTGGCCGTAAAGACGTATCTGCAGGCAATCTCCGACGGGCTTCGCTCCGAGATGCAGCGCGACAAGCGCGTCTTCATCATCGGCGAGGACGTCGGCGTCTACGGCGGGGCCTTCAAGGTGACGCAGGGCTTCCAGGAGGAGTTCGGCCCCTGGCGCGTCATCGACGCGCCGCTCTCCGAGACGGCGATCGTCGGCGGCTGCACCGGCGCCGCGATCATGGGCATGCGCCCGGTCGCCGAGATGCAGTTCGCGGACTTCATCTCGTGTGCCTGGGACCACCTGGTCACCGTCGCGGCGAAGCAGCGCTACCGTGCGGGAACCCCGGTGCCGATCACGGTCCGGCTCCCCTCCGGCGGCGGCTTCTCGGGCGGGCCCTTCCACTCGCAGAATCCCGAGTCGAGCTTCGCGCACATCCCCGGGCTCAAGGTCGTCTGCCCGGCCACGCCGGCGGACGCGAAGGGGCTCCTCATCGAGGCGATCCACGATCCGAACCCGGTTCTCTACTTCGAGCACAAGCACCTCTACCGGCGCATCAAGGACGAGGTGCCGGACGAGCGCTACACGGTTCCCTTCGGCGAGGCACGGACGCACCGCGAGGGCGACGACATCTCGCTGATCACGTGGGGCGCGATGGTCTACACCGCCGACGAGGCCGCGCAGAAGCTCGAGGGCGACGGCGTCTCGGTCGAGATCCTCGACCTCCGCACGCTGGCCCCGTGGGACAAGGAAGCCGTGCTGCGCTCCGTCGCGAAGACGTCGAAGGCGCTCGTCCTCCACGAGGACACGCTCACCGGCGGCTTCGGCGCCGAGATCGCAGCGACGATCGCCGAGGAGGCCTTCGAGAACCTCGACGCGCCTGTGCGCCGCATCGCCGCGCCCGACACCCCGGTTCCGTTCTCGCCACCGCTCGAGAAGGCTTTCATCCCGCAGGTCGAAGACGTGGTGGCAGGCTTGAAGGAGCTCGCGGAGTACTAGGTGGCTCACTGATGGCAACCACCGGAACCGCAGTCGACGTCGTCATGCCCCAGATGGGCGTCTCCGTCTCGGAGGGCACGATCACGAAGTGGCTCAAGTCCGAGGGCGAGGCGATCGCCGCGGACGAGTCGCTGCTCGAGATCTCGACGGACAAGGTCGACACGGAGGTGCCGAGCCCGGCGAACGGAGTCCTCCAGCAGATCCTCGCCCAGGAGGGAGAGACGGTCGCTGTCGGGACGAAGATCGCGGTCATCGCCCCCGAGGGCGCCGAGGTCGAGGCCGAGGCTCCGCCGGAGCCGCCGACCCAGGAGGCCGCTCAGGAAGCCGAGGCGGCTTCCGGCGCCGAGGGCGAGGGCCCGGCGGCCGCGAAGGCCGTGGAGGCGCCCGCCCCCGAGCCCGAGCCCGAGCACGAAGCCGCGCCGGAACCGCCGGCAGCTGCCCCCGCGGCACCCGCGGCGCCAACGGCTGAGGACGACAACGGCCGTCGAGAGGCGAAGTTCGTCTCCCCGGTAGTCGCGCGGATCGCGGCCGAGCACAACGTCGACGTCGGGAGCGTCGAGGGCACCGGCCGTGGCGGCCGCGTTACGAAGAAGGACATCCTCGGCTACATCGAGTCCGGCCAGGCCGGGCAGGCTCCAGCGCCGGCCGAAGCCCCGGCTCGAGGAGGCGCCATCGGCACCTGCGCCCGCCGCGGCTCCGCAGGCGGCTCCCGCCGCACAGGCCCAGGAGGGCGAGACCGTCGAGCCGATGAGCGCGATGCGCAAGGGCATCGCCGAGCACATGCGCCGCTCCCTCGACACCTCCGCACACGTGACGAGCTCCATCGAAGTCGACATGACGAAGATCGCTGCGCTCAGGCAGAAGCTGAAGAAGGATTGGGCGGGCTCGTACGGCGTCAATCCGACCTTCCTCGCTTTCGTCGCGCGCGCCGTCGTCGACACGCTGAAGGACTACCCGTGGATCAACGGCGAGCTCCGCGGCGACTCGATCGTCACCCGGAACTACGTCAACCTCGGATTTGCGGTAGAGCTCACGGACGGAAAGGGCCTCATCGTCCCGGTCGTCCGCAACGCGGAGACTCTGAACCTGCTCGGGATGGCGAAGGCGATCGCCGACATGGCCGAGCGCGCGCGGTCGAAGCAGCTCCTTCCGGACGACGTCCAGGGCGGCACCTTCACGATCACCAATCCCGGCGGCTACGGCACCTTCCACGGCACCCCCGTGATCAGCCAGCCCCAGGCGGCGATCCTCGGGACCTACGCGGTCGTCAAGCGGCCCTGGGTGGTCCAGGACGAGGACGGCCAGGACGCGATCGCGATCCGCTCGATGATGAACCTCACGCTCACGTACGACCATCGCCTGGTGGACGGAGCCCTCGCCGGCCGCTTCCTGCGCGACCTCCGCGAGCGCCTGCAGTCCTGGGACGAATCAACGGAATAGCGTGTCCCGGCCGGGCTACCTGCTGAACCTCGGCCTGACGCCCTACCGGGAGGCCTGGGATCTCCAGCGCTCCATCGCCGCGGCCGTCTCGCAGGACGCGGTCCCGGACACGGTGATCATGCTCGAGCACCCGCCTGTCGTCACGCTCGGCCGGCGCACGGACGAGGAGGAGCTGCACGTGCCCGAGGGCGCCGCGGTGGAGGTCGTCGAGACCGATCGCGGCGGCAAGTCGACCTTCCACGGGCCCGGCCAGCTCGTCTGCTACCCGATCCTCGACCTCAACCGCCACGGGCGCGACGTCAAGCGTTACTGCCGCGACCTGGAGGAGTCGGTCATCCGCACCGCCGCAGCCTTCGACGTCGAAGCGACGAGGATCGAGGGCCTCACCGGCGTGTGGCTCGAGCGCCCGCCGCGGAAGCTCTGCTCGATCGGCGTCCACATCTCGCGCTGGGTGACCACGCACGGCTACGCGCTGAACGTCGACCTCGACCCCGCTCCCTTCACGGACTGGATCACCGCGTGCGGGCTCGAGGACGCGGCCTTCACAACGCTCGCCCGCGAGCTCGGGCGCGAGGTGACCGTGGACGAGGTGCGGCCGCACGCGGCGGCTGCCCTCGCGGAGGTCTTCGATCTCGAGCTGTCGGAGCTACCGGCGGAAGACGGCGCGGGCCTCTGGGCCCAGCCCGTCCACGCCACGCTTTCGACGCGCTAGAGATCCGGGAGCCAGCCGTCCTTGTAGGCCGTGTCCTCGACGGTGAGGCCCTCGTAGGCCTCTTCTGGATCCGCGGTTTCACTTCTCGACCGAACCCCCGTACTTCCGGGCGAGCTCGGACACCGGATAGACGACATCCCGACTCGCCCGCGACCCGACCGCGACGGCGACGCAGGGCTCGTCTCCGCTCGCGATCAGAAGATGGTCGGTGTCCGCCGGGCAGTGGAAGTAGTCCCACTGCTTCATCTGCCGCTGCTCGACCCTCGACGAGGAGGATGCACTCGCCGGAGAGGACGAGGAAGCCCTCCTGGTTCGGCTCACGGTGATACATGCAGGCCGGCTGGCCGGGCCAGAGGACGCCGATGTTGAAGCCGAGCTGCGGAAAACGAGCAGCCTTGCTCTCACCGAGGCGCGTGAAGACGCCCATCGTCTCCGACTCGCCCCAGACGGCATCGCGGGCATTGACGACGAACCAGCCGTCTCCGGCCGCCTGCAGCCCGTTCTCCGTGCGGTCGAGCGGCGCCTCGGGAACCCCGGTCACGGCAGCCAACCCTCCTGATAACGCGTGAAGCGCCGCTCCGGGAAGGGCGCATACGCCTCCTTGGGATCCTTGGTCGCGGTCTCGACGCCCGCCCCGTGCCGGAGTGCGGTCTCGTCGACGGTGTAGCCGCCCCAGTCTCCCTCCGCGTTGACCCTCGAGCCGGTGGAGACGACGACACAGGGCCCGGTCCCGGCGCCGACGATGATGTGATCCGTCCCGGGCGGGCAGTGGACGAAGTCCCAGGCACGGAGCGGGCGCTCCTCGCCTTCGACGATGAGGAGCGCCTCGCCGGACAGGACGAGGAAATCCTCCTGGTCGGTCTCGTAGTGGTACATCGCCATGGGATGCCCGGGCTCGAGGACGCCCACGTTGAAGCCGATCTCCCAGAACTCTCCGGTGCCCTCGAAGAACGTGAGCTTCCCGAGCGGGCCATCGTCGCGCCAGCGCGCGTCCTTCGTGTTCAGGACGAACCAGCCCTCACCGGCGGGGACGACCCCTTCGCCGGTGTCCTCGAGCGGGGCTTCGGGCACCATCGTCCATAGACTAAGAGAGATGGAGCGTTCCCTGCCCGTCGCACAGAGGCCGCGCCGCCCCGAGTGGATGAAGGTGCGCGCGCCGAGCGCAGACTCGCGCTACTTCGAGGTGCGAGACCTCATTCACGGGCAGAGCCTGCACACGATCTGCGAGGAAGCCCGCTGCCCGAACATCTCCGAGTGCTGGGGACGCGGGACGGCGACCTTCCAGATCCTCGGCGACACGTGCACGCGCGCCTGTCGCTACTGCTACGTCAACTCGGGGAAGCCGGAGCATCCGCCGGATCCGCTCGAGCCCTTGCGCCTCGCCCAGACCGCCGCGCAGATGGGGCTGAAGCACGTCGTCGTCACCTCCGTCGACCGGGACGACGTACCGGATCGCGGCGCCGGCCACTATGCGGCGACGATCCGCGCGCTCAAGAACAAGGTGCCGGAGGCTTCCGTCGAGGTGCTCACGCCCGACTTCCTCGGAGTCGAGGAGGAGGCGCTGCGCACGGTGCTCGCCGCCCGGCCCGAGGTCTTCAACCACAACATCGAGACCGTGCGACGGCTCCACCGGCGCATGCGCGGCGCGAAGGCCTCCTACGACAAGGCGCTCTGGCTTCTCGCCCGGGCGAAGGAGCTCGCCGACTACCCCGTGCTGACCAAGTCGGGGATCATCGTCGGCCTCGGCGAGACGAACGACGAGGTCGTCGAGACAATGCGCGACCTGCGCGAGCACGGCGTCGACGTCGTCACGATCGGCCAGTACCTACAGCCGTCCTCGAAGCACACGCAGATCGACCGCTGGGTGCACCCGGACGAGTTCCGCTGGTTTCGCGAGCAGGGCGAAGAGCTCGGGTTCGGCTCGGTCTTCTCAGGCCCTCTCGTGCGCTCGTCCTACCGGGCGGACGAGCAGCGCCATGCGGCCGAGACGGGCCGCGGCGCCGTCGCCTACTGACCGAAGCGGGCCTTGGTGCTGAGCTTCCCGTTCTCGAAGCAGATCTGGTACGCGCCGCGCGCTCCGGCGACGCCGTAGTACCAGCACTCGAGGGCGACGCCCTCGACCGACGCGTTGGTCTTCGTCGCAGGCTCGCCGGCGAAGCTGCCGAGGCGGTCCGGCGTGAAATAGGAGTCGATCTGGTCGAACTCGGACGGCGAAAGCTGCGACGAGCTCTGCGCGGCCGATGAGCGCTCGTAGCGCAGCGTTTCGGGCAGGCGGTCGCGCACCTGCGGATAGAGGAAGACAAACGCGGCCAGAACCACCGCCGCGAGCACGAGCGGTCTCGTAACAGTCGTCACGCCAGCACGTTTTCTGCCGCTTCCGCGACTCTCCTCCCCAAAAGAGAAGGCCGCCCGGAGGCGGCCTTCTCGTCACTCGCTTGTCGTGCTTGCTAGTTGCGGTGGATCGTGATCGGGACGTGCAGCGCAGTCGGAGCGCTGTCCGGCCCGAGCAGGAGCTCGCCGAAGTAGTCCTGACCGGAGGTCATGGACTTGGCGAAGTCCACGTGGAGCGTCACCGGCGTGCCGGCGGGAACCGCTCCGGACGGGACTCCGCTCACCGACAGATCCGAACCCTGCACCGCGTCGAACGTGAGCGGGAAGGTCGGGGTGCCTGCCACGGAGAACCCGTGCACCCACACCTCGTACGTGCCGTCGGCGGGCCGGATCAGGGTCACGGACTCGTCGCCGGTCGCGCTGGTCGAGGAGCCGATCACCTGGCCGTCCTTGAGGACGTAGAGGTCGATGTCGTTGCTCGG
The DNA here is from genome assembly GCA_963766725.1 of uncultured Actinomycetes bacterium. Classification (GTDB taxonomy): domain Bacteria; phylum Actinomycetota; class Thermoleophilia; order Gaiellales; family Gaiellaceae; genus DATEOR01. The sequence goes on along the minus strand of CAVYBK010000001.1, from coordinate 140,428 downwards.
CAGGTGCACCTCGAACGTGGCCCGCGACGCGTGCGCGATCGTGAACGTCTTCTTCACGCTCGCCGTCGCCGGGTCGTTCGGGTCGTCCTGGTGAGCCGTCTCGGTGCTGGTCACCGGCTGGCTGAGGCCGAAGCCCTCGGCGTCGAGGCCGGAGAGGTCGACCGTCGACTCGAACGTGACGTCGAACGAGCCGCTGTCGCCGGAGACGGTCTGCTCGACCTCCGTCGGGTTGACGACGGCAGAGCCGAGCGTCGTCTCGAACGGAACGTCGAACTTGCCGCCGTCGTAGCTGACGCCGTGCTGGACGACCGCGTGCAGGCCTTCCTGCACCGGTGCCGTCACGACGTCCTCGGCGCCGCCCGTGGCGGTGTTGAACGCCCACGTGCCCGAGCCCAGATAGGCCCGTGCGCTCGCGCCCACCGTGTCGAGGATGTACGGCCCGCCGAACGGAGCCGATCCGCCGAGCAGCTGGTACGAGTTGGCCGAGGGACCGAACACGAGCGTGTCGAGGTCGGTGTACGGCGCAGCGTCGTCCCACGTCGTGTCGCTGAGGAAGACGCGAGCCCTCAGCCGGCTCGTCGGGGACGTCGACGTAGTAGAAGCGCCAGTCGCCCGACTCCTCTCGCCACGTCCAGTCGTTGGCTCCGAAGAAGGAGCCGTTGTTGTAGAGCAGGTCGGACTGGCTCGCCGCCGTGTCCGCGCCACCGAAGTGGAGCTGGCCTGTGAGCTTGCCGTCCGCGTCCTGCGTGGCGGTCGCGCCGACGGTGACCGAGACCGGGCACGACGATGTTCTCGCCGCCGCCGTTCAGGACGACCGCGCCGTCGTACATGCCGTACGGAGCGTCGGCCGGGACGTTCATCGTCGCCGTGAACGCACCGCCCGCGACCGGGGTCGTGGTCACCCACGGCCAGTCGACGTTGTCGTAGAAGTCGATCCGGATCTTGAAGTGCGTGACCGGAATCGCCTTCGTCCTTTCGCTGTGCTGCAGGCCGAGGAAGATGCCGTCCGCCGTGCGTGCCGCCGGGTCGCGGACGAACGACTGAAGCGTGTTCGAGCCTGCCCGGTGGTACATGAAGCGGATGTACTCGCCCTTGTCCATCTCGGACCCGGCGAAGTTCAGGTCGAGATCGCCGTCGATCTTCGAGCTCTTCGAGAGCACGGTGTGGTCGACGACGCCGTCGCCGTCGGCATCCGTCCAGAGGTTGCCGTCGCCGTTCTGACGTCGGTCCAGTTGTAGGTGAGGAGACGCCAGGCCTGGTCGGCCGTGTAGTCCCCGTTGGGATCGAACTCGTTGCGCGGATAGTTCGCCCTCACGACCATCAGGTCGGCGTCCGGGTGCGACTGCACCAGCGACGTGAGGTCGACGAGGTAATCCGGCGCGTTGAAGTTGTACGTGGACTCCTTGTTCAGGTTGGAGCTCGTAAACGACATGGACTGGGACGCCGTCCGCTTCATGTAGCGGTCGGAGACCGTCCACGTCCCCGGCCCGTTGACCGTGAACGCCTGCGAGTCGCTCTGCCCGGGGGAGAGCGTCCGGGTGAAGACCGGGTACTCGGTCCCGCGGTAGTTGCCGGGGCGCCAGTTGTCCGGGGCGACGAACGCGTCGGTCCCGGAGGCGACCCGGACGGCCCGGCCCGCATCCACTGAACCGCTGCCCTGGATCCAGCTCTCGTAGCCGAGATCCTGGGCGGACGACTTCACGATGCCGCTTCGCGGTCGTGAAGAAGTTCGGCCGGGATCGTACCGCCGTGCGACTGACGCCACGCCTGGTAGACGAGCGCAGTCGCGGCGACCGTCACCGGGGTCGAGCGGCTCGTACCGCCCCACGTCTCCCAGGCGATGCGGCCGTCGAGGGCCGAGTTCAGGGTCAGGTCGCCGGGCGAGAAGGCACCGTCGGCGACGACGTCGACGCCGTTGCCACCGGTGGCCTGCGGCCCGCGGTTCGACCAGACCATGACGTCGTTGTCAGTGATCTGGCTCTCGTTCTTGATCGAGTCCCAGCCGGTGCCGCCGAACTGCGTGGAGGCGCCGACCGCGATGCCGGCCAGAGGCTGCGGCGCGGTGGCCGTGCCGAAGCCGGGCGCGCCGTTGCCCGTCGAGAAGACCGGGGTCGTGCGCGTGCCGTTGTAGATGAGGTCGGCTTCCTGGCTCGCCGCGTCGTAGCCGTCGTTGTCGGCCGCCGGAGGAGCCGTAGGAGTTCGACGTCACGTCGATCCCGTGCCTCGTGGCGAGCAGGTAGCCGAACTGCGTGGAGAACTCGAAGGAGAAGTAGATGTCTCCGAACGGAGCACCCTTCGCCTTCGGCGCGCCGCCGATGACGGCGCCAGGATACGTTCCGCCGCCCGAGCAGGGCTGTGCGCCCGGCCGGCCGGCGAGGTCGGCGAAGCACGGCGCGAGGCCGTTGACGACGCCCTGGCCGAGGACGTTGGACGCGGTGAGCGTCCCGTGCCCCTCGATCGCCGGGGTCGTAGTCGCCGGTCCAGGCGAGCATCTCGCCCGGGCCGAACGTGAACGCGTCACGGAACTCCTGCGAGCCGTCCGTGAAGCGCATGATGCCGCCCGGCAGAGCCGTCTCGCCGTCCGAGATGAAGTAGAGAAGGCCACCCGAGAGGTCGTTGTAGCCGTCCCCGTTCATGTCGCGGTACGACGCCGGCGATGCCTTCGTGACCGGCTTCTCGTCGCCGAACTGGTAGTCGTCGTCGAGGTCGACGTAGACCGTGTCGTAGACGCCCGCCGTGTTCGGGTCGGTGACGAGAATCGCAGGGCGCTCGCCGAAGAGCTGGAGCAGATGGTCGTCCGGATGGCTCGCCATGCGGACGGTCCCGGACTTCGTCCAGGCCTTCGGGAACGTGTAGGAGTGCGAGGCCGTCGCGTCCGGCGCGCTGAAGTTGCGCGACGGGCCGACGCGCGTCGCGAAGCTGACGCGCAGAAGATTCGCCTTCTTGTCCTGAGAGTTCTGGGTGAACGAGCTCTTCGCCGTCGTCGGCGTGTACCAGGTGAGCCCCTGGTCGACGAAGTCCGGGGCGAGGAGCCAGACCAGCGTGTCGTACGGGTCGAAGGCCTTCGGCCACCCGTTCCAGCCGTCGTCGGTGACGATCGCTGTCCGTCGCGCCCGACCACGTCTGCCACGTGTTCAGAAGATCGGGATGCGCCCAGTCCGTGCCGCCGTCGAGGATGCTGACGGTCGTGCCTTCGCCGGCGAAGCCCTGGTTCCAGGCGTCGGCGAACTTGTGCGTCTTCGCGTCGAGGACGCCGAGCTGCTTCAGGCTGGTCGAAGTTGCCGCCCCGCGGAGCGGGCGCGGCCGAGTAGGGCACTTCCTTGCTGCCGCAGGTCGTTCATGGACGACTGCTAGCGAGGACTTCGAAGGTGCCTGGTTCAGGTTCGGCTCGGGGATCCCGAGCGGAGAAGCTGTCTGCTTCAGCTGGACCAGCTTCACCGAGATGACCCCCGGCAGTCCGGCGAGCTTCGTCGCCTGCGGCGACGCGGAGCGAGCCGACTACCAGCGAGATGTCGCCCGCATTCGCGTACCGGCCGTTGCGCATGAGCGCGGCGGCAGTCGGCCGCGGCGTCGCTCTTCGCCGTTGCGTAGACGAAGACGCGCTTCGTGGCGCCCTTCTCGACGAGGGCGCGGCAGCCCCTTGTCGAGCTTTGCGCGGGCGGAGTCGGACTTCGACTTGACCGCCTGCGGGCGCGAAGATTTTCGGAGACTGCCGCCGGCGCCGGGCGCCGCCGCGGCGACGACCAGGAGCAACGACAAGAGGACGGCTGCAAGCGCAGCACGTCCAAGAGACTGACGGTGGTGCATGTGCGGGCTCCCCTTTCCCTGTTTCCCTGAGTCCGGACGAAAACCGAAAGTTTCCGGCGGGCATCAATCCATTTTCCCCGCCTCTTGTCAAGCCGTCCGGTCTAGCCGGAGTCCTGCGGCTTGGCCATGGCGCGGTAATCCAGCGCTTTGAGTAGCACGTCTTCGTCGACACCGGCGTCCCGGGCTACGTCACGCAGCGAGCGGCCGGACGCCGCCGCCTCCTTGACGATCTCGCTCGCCTTGTCGTAGCCGACGTACGGATTGAGCGCGGTTGCAGCGGAAAGAGTGAGCTCGGCGTAGCGCTCGCACGTCTCCCGGTTCGCCTCGATGCCTTCGACGCACTTCTCCGCGAAGAGCCGTGATGCGCTCGTCAGAAGGCGGATCGACTGGAGCAGGTTGCGGGCGAGGAGCGGGACGAAGACGTTCAGCTCGAAGTGCCCCTGCATTCCCCCGACAGTGATGGCGGCGTCGTTCCCGATCACCTGCGCCGAGACCTGCGTCACGACTTCGGGGATGACCGGGTTCACCTTCCCCGGCATGATCGAGCTGCCCTTCTGAAGCTCGGGCAGCGCGATCTCGGCAAGGCCGGCGCGCGGGCCCGAGCCCATGAGCCGGATGTCGTTCGCAATCTTGGTGAGGGAGACCGCGACGGTCTTGAGAGCGCCCGAGACCTCGACGAGGGCATCGCGGGCGGCCTGCGCCTCGAAGGGGTCGGCCGGGGCGGAGATCCCGAGGCCGGTCTGCTCGCCGAGGATCGCCCGCACGCGCTCCGCGAACTCGGGATGCGTGTTCAGGCCGGTCCCGGTCGCGGTGCCGCCGAGCGGGATCTGGCCGACGCGGCCGAGGGCCGCCTCGACCCGCGCGCTCCCCTGGCGGACCTGGGCGGCGTAGCCGCCGAACTCCTGCCCGAGTGTGACGGGCACAGCGTCCATCAGGTGTGTCCGGCCCGACTTGACGACATCGTCGAACTCCTTGGCCTTGGCCGTCGAGCGCCTCGGCCAGCTGGCCCAGCGCCGGCAGGAGCCCGTTCACGAGCTCGTCGAGCGCGGCGAGATGCACGGCAGAGGGGAAGACGTCGTTCGAGGACTGGCCCATGTTCACGTCGTCGTTCGCGTGCACGTCCTCCCCGGCGAGCGCGGCGATGACTTCGTTCGCGTTCATGTTCGACGACGTGCCCGACCCGGTCTGGAAGACGTCGATCGGGAACTGGTCGTCGAACTCGCCGCTCGCGATGCGGTCGCCGGCGGCTGCGATCCTGTCGGCCTTCTCCCTGTCGAGGAGGCCGAGGTCGGCATTCACGCGCGCCGCTGCGGCTTTGATGCGGCCGAGCCAGCGCGCCACCGAGGCCGGGATGGGCTCGCCGGAGACGGGGAAGTTTTCGACAGCCTTGCGGGTTTCCGTGCCCCAGAGCTCTTCTTCGCCGGAGATGCTGCGCATTTCCGGCGAGTGTATCTACGTGACGACGCGCAGCCTGCGGCGCTCGAAAGAGCGCTCCCGGAGGCCTTTTCGTACAGGCTCTGAGAGGTCGGCGACCAGGGCCCAGCCCAGGTAGCCGCACCTGGCGCACTCGCCGGGATCGAGACGCTGGGTGCGCTCGCGCTCGACGGTTCGGAACGTGCCGCAATGGAGGCACTCGACAGCGTGCTTCTCGCTCACACAGCTTTCTTCGGCTGTCGCGGCCCGCTGGTTCTCCCCCTTCCGGGGAGTCCCGTTCAGTCGGTCGAGTACTTCGGCTGAACCTTTTCGCCGCGGATGCGGGCGATGGCGTTGTTGGCCGCGATCGCAGCCTCGCCGAAGCCGATCGTGATCAGCGTGATCTTGCCCTCGTAGCCCGCCACGTCTCCGGCCGCGTAGACGCCCGGGATCGACGTGTCCATGCTCATCGGATCGACCAGGATCTGGCGCTTCCCGTGCAGATCGAGGCCCCAGTCGGCGATCGACCCGAGGTGGGAGTGGAAGCCGAGGAGGAGGATGAGAGCTTCGCAGTCGAGACGGGTGGTCTCGCCGGTCCCGGTGTCCTCGACCGTCACCGCCTGGATGGAGCCGTCACCGTGGATCTCGCGCACTTCGGCGGGAGCGCAGATGCGGACGCTGCCCTCGCCCTCGAGCCTACGCGCCTCGTTCACCGAGGTCTCGAGCGCGCGGAAGCGCTCGCGGCGGTGGATGAGCGTGATCGGCAGATCCGCGGTGTCCTGCAAGCCGAGCGTCCAGTCGAGGGCGGAGTCCCCGCCGCCGACGATCACGCAGTTCTTGCCCTTGAAGACGTCCTTGCGCGTGACGAAGTAGTGGAGCCCGCGCCCCTCCCAGTCGTCGATCCCTTCGAGCTCGAGCTTCCTCGGCTCGAAGGCGCCGTGGCCGGCCGTGACGATCAGCGCCCGAGAGAGGAACTGCTTACCGGACTTGGTCGTCAACGCGAGCAGCTCCTCGCCGTTCTGGGAAAGTCTCTCCAGGTCGGCGACCTCTTCGTCGAGGTGGACGTCGGCCCCGAACTGGAGCCCCTGCTCGACGCAGAGCTCGACGAGATCCTGGCCCTTGATCTTCGGATGGCCCGCGACGTCGTAGACGTGCTTCTCCGGATAGACCGCGGCCACCTGGCCGCCGAGCTGGCCCAGGCTCTCGACGATGCGGACCGTGGCATCGCGGTGGCCCGCGTAGTAGGCGGCAGCGAGGCCCACCGGGCCCGCGCCGATCACGGTGATATCGCAGACGGCTTCGCTCACGCCTGGCTCGATGCTACCCCGGGTCAGGAAACGCTAGTGCGAGCAGCCGGAGCCGCAACCGCCGCCCGCATGCGCCTGCACGGCCTCGCCCTCAGCCGCGCCTTCCTTCGCCTGGAAGGACGAGCCGCATCCACACGCGGCTTCGACGTTCGGGTTGTTGATCGCGAAGCCGGCGCCCATGAGCGCGTCCACATAGTCGATCTCGGCACCGGCGAGATACGGAGCGCTGAAGGGGTCGATGACGACGCGGACGCCGTTCATCTCGATCTCGTTGTCACCGTCCTGGGGCCCGCGGTCGAAGCCGAGGGCGTACTGAAAGCCCGAGCACCCGCCGCCCTGAATGGCGATCCGGAGAACGGAGACGTCGCCCTCGGGCTCTTCGGCCATGAGGGCGCGGATCTTGGTGGCCGCAGACTCGGTGACGGTGACCATCGATCTCAGTGTACCAACGGCCTAACCGGTCAAACACCCCCCGACCTTGTGACACGGAAGCCGCCGAAAAACGCTGGAAAGAACGCGGAGTTCGTGACAAGTCTCACGGACCTGAGGACGGTTAGTATGCGGGCGTGCCGCTGGCCGTCCTGGACGACTGGTTCCCGTTCCTCGTCTACGGCTTCTTCGCCTTGGCGATCCCGGCCTCGCTGATCGCGGCTTCGTTCATCCTCGCGACCCGTCCGAAGACAAAGGCCCGCCAGCAGACGATCCCCTTCGAGTCGGGCGTCTCGGTCGGCCCGCCGAAGCGGCAGCGCTTCACGATCAGCTTCTACCTGACGGCGATGCTCTTCATCGTCTTCGACATCGAGATCGTCTTCCTCTACCCGGTCGCGCTCTGGCTGGACGCACTCGGGAGCTTCGCGCTCGCCGAGTTCGGCTTCTTCATCGCGATCCTGGCGGTCGCCTACGTCTACGTCTGGAAGAAGGGGGCGCTGGATTGGCGGACGTAGGACGGAAGAAGCGCCTCGCCGACTACGGGCTCCATTCGGAGCGCACCCTCATGCGCAAGAAGGGGCCCGGCGTCTTCGAGCAGGAGCTCGGCGACCTCGAGTCCAAGATCGGGCTCACGACCGTGGGGAAGGCGGTCGCCTGGGCGCAGGGGCACTCGATCTGGCCGGACACGTTCGGGCTCGCCTGCTGCGCGATGGAGATGATCGCGATCGTCGGCGCGCGCTACGACGTCGCGCGCTTCGGCGCAGAGGTGTTCCGCTCCTCGCCACGCCAGGCCGACCTGATGATCGTCTCGGGGCGCGTCTCCCACAAGATGGCCGCACCCCTCCGGCAGATCTACGACCAGATGCTCGAGCCGAAGTGGGTGATCGCCATGGGCGCCTGCGCGAGCTCCGGCGGGATGTTCTCGAACTACGCCGTCCTCCAGGGCGTGGACAAGGTCGTGCCAGTCGATGTGCATGTGCCGGGCTGCCCGCCCCGGCCCGAGGCGCTCCTCGAGGGCATCGTCCGGCTGCAGGAGAAGATCCTCGCCGGCGTCCCGCCCGCGTACGAGATCCGCGGAGTCGCATCGTGAACTTCGCCGACGTCCCGGGGTTCGCAGCGGTGACCGAGGAACGCGGCGAGACGACCGTGGTCGTCGAGACGGCGCAGCTTCGCGAGGCATCTGAGTACCTGCGCGACGAGTGCGGCTTCAACTTCCTCGCCGACATCGCTGCTGCCGACTACCTCGGCTGGAACGAGCGCACCGTGGCCGGCTACTGGGGACATCGCGGCGGGCGCGACATCAACCGGCCCGGCTCCTGGGGCCTCGCGAAGAAGCCCGAGCCGAAAGCGAAGCGCTTCTCGGTCTCGTATCACCTCGTCGCAGTCGTCTCCGGCGCCCGCGGGGCGCCGCGCGTCCGGCTCCAGGTCTGGTGCGACGAAGGAGAGTCGGTTCCGAGCGTGGTCTCCGTCTGGCCGACCGCCGACTGGCACGAGCGCGAGGCGTACGACCTCATGGGGATCGAGTTCGAGGGCCACCCGAACCTGAAGCGGATCCTCATGGACGACGACTGGCAGGGGCACCCCCTCCGCAAGGACTACCCGATCGGCGGCGAGCCGGTGCGATTCTCGGGAGCCGAGTAATGCCCCATCCAGCAATACACGCCTACTTCTCGCTCGCGATCACACTGCGCAACCGAGAAGCGGGGCAGCATCACTGGACGGGGCATTGATGGCGACGACTACGGCTGCGCGCGGGAAGGCGCCGATCTACACCGGCACCAGGATCCCGAGCCCGATCCCGTCGGTCCTGCAGGTCGACCCGGCTCTTCGCGAGGAAGGCGACATCCTCGAGGTCAACTTCGGGCCGAACCATCCCTCCACACACGGCGTCCTCCGCCTCATCGTGGAGCTGAACGGCGAACGGGTCGAGGGCGTCGAGGCCGTCATCGGCTACCTCCACACGGGCTTCGAGAAGAACATGGAGCAGAAGACCTGGTGGAAGGCGATCACGTACCCGGAGCGGATCGACTACCTCTCGTTCCAGATCAACGAGCTCGCCTTCGTCCTCGCGATCGAGAAGCTCCTCGGGGTCGAGCCGCCGCCGAAGGCGACCTGGATGCGCACGCTCCTCTCCGAGCTCTCGCGCATCCACTCGCACCTCATCTGGCTCGGCACGGGCGCGCTCGAGCTCGGGGCGATCTCGCTCCTCTGGTACTGCTTCCGCGAGCGCGACGCCGTGCTCGACCTCTTCGAGCTCGTCACCGGCGTCCGCATGCACACGCGCTACTTCCAGGCCGGCGGGCTCGCCGAGGACATCCCGCCCGGCTTCTTCACGGAGTGCCGCAAGTTCGCGGACATCTTCCCGGGCCGCGTCGACGAGTACGAGGCGCTCCTCGACCGGCAGGCGATCTGGCTCGAGCGGACGAAGGGCATCGGCCTGCTCTCCGCGGAGGACGCGATTGCGCTCGGCCAGTCCGGCCCGGTCCTGCGCGCATCGGGAGTCGACTGGGACCTGCGCAAGGCGCAGCCCTACCTCGCCTACGACCAGGTCGACTTCCACGTGCCGGTCTATTCCAACGGAGACGTCTACGACCGCTACAAGGTGCGCATGGACGAGATGCGCGAGTCGACGCGCATCGTCCAGCAATGCCTCGACGGCATGCCCGAGGGACCGTGGACCGTGGACGACCGCAAGATCGTCCTGCCTCCTCGCCACGAGCTGCATACGTCCATGGAGAGCCTCATCCACCACTTCAAGCTCGTGACCGAGGGCTACCGCGTGCCCGCGGGCGAGGTGTACGTGGCCGTCGAGTCCGCACGCGGCGAGCTCGGGTGCTACGTCGTCTCCGACGGCGGATCGAAGCCCTGGCGCGTGAAGTTCCGCGCCCCCTCCTTCGTCGCCCTCGAGGCGACGGCTACGACCGTCGCGGGCTCGCTCGTGGCCGATCTCATCGCAATCCTCGGCTCCCTCGACACGGTCATGGGCGACTGCGACCGCTAATGGCGCCCGAGGCCCTCTACGACGAGATCCAGACGATCGCCGCGCGCTACCCCGAGCGGCTCTCGGCCGTCATGCCCGCGCTCAGGCTCGCGCAGGAGCGATACGGCTGGCTCCCGCCGGACGCATTCCGCGAGGTGGCAGAGGCGCTCGACCTGACGCCCGCCTACTGCAAGGCGGTCGCGAGCTTCTACGACATGTTCCACCTCGAGCCCGTCGGCCGGCACATGATCGAGGTCTGCACGAATATCTCGTGCGCGCTCGTCGGTGCGCAGCAGGTGCTCGAGGCGTTCGAGGGAGAGCTCGGCGTCCACGCCGGCGAGACGACCGAGGACGGCGAGTTCACGCTCCGCACGATCGAGTGCGCGGGCGGCTGCGGCTGGGGCACCGTGGTCTCCGTAGACCACCGCTATCGCGAGCCGGTGAAGCCCGAGGACGTCCCCGCCATCGTCGAGGAGCTCCGCAATGGCTCCGAGTGAGAAGGCGCTGAAGAAGCTTCTCCTCGCGGACGCGGAGGGGCGCGATCTCACGCGCCTCGCCGAGTACGAGAAGGTCGGCGGCTACGAGTCGCTCAAGAAAGCCATGAAGATGGAGCCCCAGGCCGTCCTCGACGAGCTGCTCGCGGCGGACGTGCGCGGCCGCGGCGGGGCGGGCTTTCCCATGGGTCGCAAGGCGAGCTTCCTGCCCAAGCCGGACCAGACGACGAAGCCGATCTACCTCGTCGCGAACGCCGACGAGTCGGAGCCCGGCACCTTCAAGGACCGCGAGATCCTCGCCCGGCTCCCGCACATGTTCATCGAGGGCTGCGTGATCGCCTCGCGCGTGATCGGGGCGAACACGGCCTTCATCTACATTCGCGGGGAGTACCTCGCGGAGTTCGAGATTCTGCGCGACGCGCTCGAGGAGGCCCGCAGGGCGGGTCTCGTAGGAGCGAACGTCCTCGGCTCGGGCTGGAACCTCACGGTTGTCGTCCACCGCGGGGCCGGTGCGTACATCTGCGGCGAGGAGACCGGCCTTCTCGAGTCGCTCGAGGGCAAGCGCGGGCAGCCGCGCTCGAAGCCGCCCTTCCCGGCCATCTCCGGCGTCTACGCCTCGCCGACGCTCATCAACAACGTCGAGACGCTCGCGACCGTCCCGAAGATCCTCGAGCTCGGCGGGGAGAACTACGCGAAGCTCGGTGTCGAGAACTCCCGCGGCACGCGTCTCTTCTCGCTCTCCGGGAACGTGATCAACGGCGGCAACTACGAGGTCGAGCTGGGCACGAGCCTGCGCGAGCTGATCTACGACATCGGCGGCGGGATCCCGGACGGGCACGAGCTCAAGGCGATCATCCCGGGCGGCTCGTCGGTGCCGGTTCTCACCGCCGACGAAGTCGATACGGCGCTCGACTTCGACTCCATGGCGGCGCGGGGGACGATGCTCGGCTCCGGCGCGGTCATCGTGATGGACGAGCGCTGCTGCATGGTGCAGCTCGGCCTGCGGGTCGCCCAGTTCTACATGCACGAGTCGTGCGGGAAGTGCACGCCCTGCCGCGAGGGGACGCGCTGGATGGTCTCGATCCTCCGGAAGATCGAGGACGGCGAGGCTTCCCAGGGAGAGCTCGATCTCCTCCTGAACGTCTGCGACCGGATCCTCGGCAACTGCCTGTGCCCGCTCGGCGACGCGGCCGCGATGCCGGTGGCGAGCTACGTCGCCAAGTTCCGCGACGAGTACCAGCGCCACATCGACGAGGGCGGGTGCCCGTTCCACGGCGACTCCACGCTCGACCACGTCATGGCGCCGGTCGACCAGCACCACGCGCGCATCCGCGCGGAGATCGAGGTGCCGGCGTGAGCAGCCCCGAGCTCGTCACGGTCACCGTCGACGGCCGCGAGATTCAGGTCCCCAAGGGCCAGGGGATGATCGAGACCGCGCTCGAGGCCGGGATCGAGATACCGGTCTTCTGCTACGAGCCGAGGCTCGGCGCGCCGGTCGGCGCCTGCCGCATGTGCCTCTGCGAAGTCGAGGGCATGCCGAAGCTCCAGGCAGCCTGCACGATGACCGCCCAGGACGGCCTCGTCCTCTCGACCGCGCAGACGAGCGCGAAGGCCGCGGAGGGCCAGAACGCCGTCCTCGAGTTCATCCTCCTGAACCACCCGCTCGACTGCCCGGACTGCGACAAGGGCGGCGAGTGCCCGCTCCAGGACCTCACGTTCCGCTGGGGGCCGGGCGCGACCCGCATGCGCTTCGAAAAGCGGACCTTCGACAAGCCGATCCCGGTCTCGCCGCTGATTGCGCTCGACCGCGAGCGCTGCATCCTCTGCTACCGCTGCACCCGCTTCTCCGAGACCGTCGCCGAGGACGGGCAGCTCGTGGCGATCAACCGCGGCGCGGGCTCCGTCATCGCCACCTTCGAAGACGAGCCCTATCGGGCGCACTTCTCCGGCAACGTCCTCGAGCTCTGCCCGGTCGGCGCGCTCACCTCGACGACCTACCGGTTCCGCGCCCGCCCCTGGGAGATCCAGAACGTCCCCACGGTCTGCGGCCTCTGCCCGGTCGGGTGCAACACCTGGGCGACGACGCGCGAGGGCAAGGTGGCGCGGATCCTCTCCAGAAACCACGCCGAGGTGGACGAAGGGTGGCTGTGCGACAAGGGCCGCTTCGCCTACGGACACTTGAGGGCCGACGACCGGATCTCGGTCCCGCGGCGCCGGGTGCGCCGACGGGGCTTCGAGCCGGTCTCGTGGGAGCAGGCTCTGGACGAGGCCGAGCGCGGCCTGCAGGAGGCCGGCGGCCCGGTGGTCGTCGCCTTCTCGGGAGGCGAGACCGTGGAGACCGCGACCGCGATCGCGCGGCTCGTCGAAGGAAGGGCTCGGAGGAGGCAGCGCACTGCTCCCGGACACTTTCCATCCCGCCCTCGACCGCTTCCGCGCGCCGATCTCGGCGATTCGCGATGCGGATGTCTGCCTCGTCTTCGGGGACGAGCCGGTCGTCGAGCGAGCCCCGGTTCTCGACCTCTGGCTCCGCGCAGCCCGCCGCGCGGGCGCCGAGGTCATCACCCTGAACCCGGCGGGCTCCGCCGCACTTCAGCCCGGAAGCGCCGCCTGGGCGGCCGCCCAGCTGCAGGCCGAAAGCCCTGTCGAGGAGCTCCGCGACGCGAAGCGCAGCCTCGACGAGGCAGGGCGCGTCGCGATCGTCTGGTCGGAGGACGATCCCACGGGCGGAGCGCACGCGCTCGCCCTGGCGGAGAGCCTCGGCGACAAGGCGTCCGTCTACCTCATCCCGCGCACGCCGAACGGACGTGGCGTCGCGGCCGCCTGGGGCGACCCCGGAACCGTCCCCGAAGACGAGATCGGCGCGCTCATCGTCTCCGGCGACGAGGCCGCCGGAAACCCGGACGTCCGCGACCTCGCGGAGCGCGCGAGGTTCGTGATCACGACGGCGATGTTCGAGTCGGAGGGAACGCTCTGGTCGCATCTGGTCCTCCCGGGCACGAGCTACCTCGAGCGCGATGGGACCACCGTGAACCTCGAGGGCCGGCCGCAGCGCCAGCGGCGCGCGGTCGCGCCTCCCGCCGAGGACGAGCTGGCCTTCTTCGCCGGGCTCGCCCGCCGCTTCGGCGTCGAGGTCGACCCCTGGCCCACGATGCTGCCCGACGACCACGCCGCGCTGCCGGAGGTGGAGGAACCGGACGCAGCCGTGGCGGCGCCTAAAGCAGCCGCCCCGAAACGTGGGCAGGGCCTCGCGCTCGTGCGCTACCGGTCCCTGTTCAGCGGGCCGGCGGTCGAGCGCGTCCAGCAGCTCCAGTTCCAGCGCCCGGCCGACGAGGTCGAGCTCTCCTACGAAGACGCGTCGGCCCGCGGGATCGCCGCAGGCTCGACGGTGACGGTCTCCTCGAACGGCACGAGCCGCTCCCTCCGGGCCCGGGTGAGCCGCCGCCTGCGCAAAGGGGTCGTCCGCATTCCGTCCGAGCACGCGGAGGGCCTGCACGACCGCGTCGAGGTGAAGGCGGGCTGATGGACCAGAGCCTGAACCAGCCGTGGTGGATCGACGTCATCAAGGCGCTCGTGGTCATCAACCTCGTCATGGCCGCGTTTGCCTACTCGACCTGGCTCGAGCGCAAGCTGCTCGGCCGCATGCAGCAGCGCTACGGGCCGAACCGGGCAGGCCCCTTCGGGCTCCTACAGCCCATCGCGGATCTCGTGAAGCTGCTGCGCAAGGAGAGCTTTTTCCCCGCGAACGCGATCGACCTCCTCTACATCGCCGCACCCGCCGTTGCCTGTTTCACCGCGCTCGCCGCGTTCAGCGTCATCCCCTTCGGCGGCGTCTGGCATGTGGGCGACTACGACGTCACCGGCTGGATCGCGAACGTGTCCATCGGCCTCCTGCTGATCTTCGCCCTCGGCGCGATCGGCATCTACGCCTTCCTCGTCGGCGGCTGGGCGAGCGAGTCGAAGTACTCGCTCCTCGGCTCGATGCGCACCGCAGCGCAGCTCGTCTCCTACGAGGTTTCGCTCGCCCTCTCGGTGCTCGGCGTCGTGATCATGGGCCAGTCGCTCTCGCTCGTCGACATCGCCGAGAAGCAGCAGGCGACGATCTGGTTCGCAGCGCCGCAGTTCGTCGGGCTCCTCGTCTTCTTCGTCGCCGGAATCGCCGAGACGAACCGGCCGCCCTTCGACCTCCCCGAAGCCGAGCAGGAGCTCGTTGCCGGCTACCACACCGAGTACAGCGGCATGCGCTTCGGCCTCTACTCGACGGCTGAGTACATCAACATGATCACGCTCTCCGGTCTCGCCGTGACGCTCTTCTTCGGCGGGTGGGGCGGGCCGTGGCTGCCCGGGCCGATCTGGTTCCTGCTCAAGCTCGGCGCCTTCCTCTTCGCCTTCATCTGGCTGCGCGCGACGCTGCCGCGCCTGCGCTACGACCAGCTCATGCGCTTCGGCTGGAAGGTCCTCCTGCCCGTCGCGACCCTGAACGCGCTTGTAACGGCCATCTTGGTGGCGCTGGTATGAGCCCGCAGCCCTTCGACAGCCTCAAGGGATTCGCAGTCACGTTCCGGCAGATCTTCAAGAAGCCGATCACGCAGCAGTACCCGGAGTACAAGCGCCCGGTGTACCCGCGCTTCCGCGGACGGCACCGCCTCTGGCGCCACGAGAACGGGCTCGAGAAGTGCGTGGGCTGCTCGCTCTGCGCGGCGGCCTGCCCGGCCGATTGCATCCGGGTCGTCGCCGACGAGAACACCGCGGACAACCGCGTCTCGCCGGGCGAGCGCTACGCGCGCATCTACGAGATCAACCTCTCGCGCTGCATCTTCTGCGGCTACTGCGAGCTCGCGTGCCCGTTCGACGCGATCACGCTCGAGGCCGAGTACGAGCTCTCCGAGTACTCGCGCGACGACCTCATCTACACGAAGGACATGCTGCTCGCCCCGCCGGTCAAGCGCGTGCCCGTTGCCGACCGCGAGCTCTACGACACGCCGATCCCTGTCTGGAGGTCGGACTCTTAGTGCCCCATCCAGCAATACACGCCTGCTTCTCGGGGCAGCATCACTGGAAGGGACACTGATGGAAGAATTCATCGTCTGGGTCGTCTGGGTGCTGGCGGCGCTCGCGCTGCTCAGCTCGGGAATCGCGGTCGTCCTCTTCCAGAATCCCTTCTACAGCGCCCTCGCGCTGATCGGGAACCTCGCCTCGCTCGCGGTGCTCTACCTGCTCCTCGCCGCCGAGTTCGTCGCCGCCGCGCAAGTGCTCGTCTACGCCGGCGCCGTCGTCGTGATGTTCCTCTTCGTCATCGCCTACCTCGGCGGAAGGGCGGATGCGCCCTGGGCGGGCAAGCCAAGCCCACAGTCCCTCGCCGCGATCGTGGCCGCGGCGGCGATCGCGGTGGAGATCGTGGTCGTCATCGCCCTGAAGGCGGGCGACCAGCTCTCGTCTCCCGCCCAGATCGAAGACAGCTTCGGCACGCCGGCGGAGATCGGCCGGCTCTTCCTCGGCGACCACCTGCTCGCGTTCGAGGTGACCTCCATCGTGCTCCTCGTCGCAGCCGTCGGCGGAGTCATCCTCGGCAGCGCCGTCCCCAGAGAAAGCCGCTCCTAAGTGCCCGGGCCCGGCGTCGCTGCCTACCTGATCCTCTCGGTGATCCTCTTCGCCACCGGCGCCTTCGGCGTGCTCATCCGCCGCAGCCCGCTGATCGTCCTCCTCGCGCTCGAGATCATGCTGAACGCGGGGAATCTCGCCCTGATCGCCTTCGCGCGCCAGACCGGGACCGGCACCGGCCAGATCTTCGCGCTGACCGTGATGGTCGTCGCCGCGGCGGAGGCGGTCGTCGGGCTCGGCCTCATCGTCGCGGTCTCGCGGCGGCACGTCGAGCTCGACGTCGACAAGCTCACCACGTTGCGCGGATGATCGCCGCCGCCTGGATCGCGCTCTTCGCCCCGGCGGCCGCGGTCGTCGCGATCGCCCTCGCGGGGACGGGCATCACGCGCTCGGTCGCCGGCTTCCTCGCGGCCGGGTCGGCGCTCGTCTCCTTCGCCTGCTCCGTGGTCGTCTTCGCCGTCCTGCTCGGCGAGAATCCGGAGGAGCGGACGCACTCCTCGACGCTCTGGACCTGGCTCTCGGCCGGCGACCTCAAGATCGGCGCGGAGATCCAGGTCGACCCGCTCTCGGTCTTCATGATGCTGGTCGTCAGCGGCGTCGGCTTCCTCATCCTCGCCTACGCCGTCGGCTACATGAACGGTGACGCCGAGGAGCGGCGCTACCACGCCTACAAGGCGCTTTTCGTCTTCTCGATGCTCCTCCTCGTCGAGGCCGGAAACCTCGTGCTCCTGCTGGCGGGCTGGGGCATGGTCGGCCTCAGCTCCTACCTCCTGATCAACTTCTGGCACCAGCGCGCGACCGCCGTGGCGGCGGGCAAGAAGGCGTTCATCATGAACGCGTTCGGCGACGCCACCTTCGTGCTCGCGATCTTCCTGCTCATCCAGCGCACGGGCTCGGTGGAGTTCGACGCGGTCTTCAGGTCGGACGTCGTGGAGCACGGGAGCACCGCGGCCGTCCTGATCGCGCTCGGGCTGCTCGGCGGTGCGGTCGCCAAGTCCGCGCAGGTGCCGCTCCACACCTGGCTCCCCGATGCGATGGAGGGCCCGACACCCGTCTCCGCCCTCATCCACGCGGCGACGATGGTGACCGCCGGTGTCTATCTGATCGCGCGCACGAACGTCCTCTTCGAGCTCGCGCCCGACATCCAGGACCTCGCGGGGATCCTCGGCGGGGTCACAATCCTCCTCGCCGGGCTCATCGCCCTCGTACAGACGGACATCAAGCGCGTCATCGCGTACTCGACGATGAGCCAGATCGGCTACATGTTCGTCGCCGTCGGGCTCGGCGCGTACGGCTCCGGCCTCTTCCACCTGATGACGCACGCCTTCTTCAAGGCGCTCCTCTTCATGGCGGCCGGCATCGTCATCCACGCGCTCTCCGACGAGCAGGACATCCGGCGCATGGGCGGCCTCGGGCGCGCGATGCCGTTCACCTACCGCGTCTTCGTCGTCGGCGCGCTCTCGCTCGCGGCGATCCCGCCCTTCTCCGGCTTCTTCTCCAAGGACTCGATCCTCGGCGCCGCCGCGAACGCCGGCACGCTGGGCTGGATCCTCTGGACGGCAGGCGCGATCGGCGCGTTCCTCACCGCGCTCTACACCTTCCGCCTCCTCTTCATCGTCTTCTGGGGCGAGATGACTCCCTTCGCCCGCGAGCACCTGCACCTGAAGCGCTTCGAGGGCGGGCTGGCGATGGCGTGGCCTATGGCGATCCTCGCCGTCCTCTCGTTCTTCGGCGGCTGGCTCCAGGTGCCGTGGGGCTGGGATCTCGTCAACGAGTGGATCGACCCCGTCGCCGAGTCGGCGGCCGAGGCCACGGGCACGACGCTCCTCTTCTCGGTGCTCGCGTCCCTTGCCCTCGCGGTCGCGGGCATCTGCCTCGCCTGGCGCTGGTACGGGCGGCCGAGCGACGTGCCCGAGCGAACGCGCAAACGCCTGCCCTGGGCAGCCCGGACACTCGAGCACAAGTTCTACTTCGACGAGGCCTACGACCTCGCGTTCTACGAGCCCGCCTCCCGCAAGGCGATCTTCCTCACGCAGTACGTCGAGCAGCCGCTTTTCCTCGCCTCGCTCGGTGAGCTCGGTTCGGGCGTTCGCGCGGCTTCACGGCGCCTCTCCTCCCTGCAGACCGGCTACGTCCGCGAGTACGCCTTCGCGCTCGCCGCCGGCCTCGCCGTCCTCGCCATCGTCTTCATCCTCGTGACGTAGCCGTGCTCACTTCCATCCTCATCTTCCTTCCGATCGCAGGCGCGCTCTTCGTCTGGATCGTCCCCTGGCCGACGCCGCGGGCGGCAGGAGGCGCAGCTCTCCTCGTCGCGCTCGCCGAGCTGATCGTCTGGGTGAACCGGGCGCTCAACTTCGACTACGGGAACCCGGGCCTGCAGGACGAGGCTTCGCACTCCTGGTTCTCCGACCTCGGCGTCTCGTACACGGTCGGCCTCTTCGACTTCTCGCTCTGGCTCGTCGGCCTGACGGTCGTCGTCACGACGGCGGCTGTCGCCTACGGCTTCTGGTCGGGACGAGAGCGCCTGGGCGTCTACCTCGGCCTCTTGCTCTTCCTCGAAGGGGCGACGGTCGGGGTCTTTGCGGCCCAGGACCTCCTCCTCTTCTACGTCTTCTGGGAAGCGATGATGATCCCGCTCTACATCCTCATCGGAGTCTGGGGCGGGCCCGGCCGCGTCGGCGCGACGATCAAGTTCGTCATCTACACCCTCGCGGGCTCACTGCTCATGCTCGTGTCGGTGATCGCGCTCGGGCTCTCGGCCGGCACCTTCGACATGAGGGAGATCGGCGAGAGCTCGAGCACGTGGATCTTCCTCGGCTTCGCCGCCGCGTTCGCCGTCAAGGCGCCGATCTGGCCCTTCCACGGCTGGCTGCCGGACACCTACCGCGAGTCGCCGGCGGAGGTCTCGGCGATCCTCTCCGGCGTCATCTCGAAGGCGGCGACGTACGGCTTCCTGCGCATCGGGCTCGTCTTCTTCCCCAGCGTGGTGGCGGACTGGCGGACGGTCATCCTCGTGCTCGCGACGATCGGGCTCGTCTACGGGTCGCTCCTTGCCTTCCGCGCGCCCGACATTCGGGGCGTGATCGCCTACTCGAGCCTCGCACAGGTGAACCTGATCGTCATCGGCCTCTTTGCGGTCAACGACTCCGGCCTCTCGGGCGCGCTCCTGCAGATGGTCACGCACGGGCTCGTCTCCGCGGTCCTCTTCCTGCTCGCGGGGGCGGTCGAGCGGCGAGCGGCCACCGGCGATCTCAGCCGGCTCGGCGGGATGGCTCGTGGCCGCCCCATCCTCGCGACGACGCTCATCACGGCGGGAGTGATCGCCCTCGCAGTGCCCGGGTCGAGCGTGTTCGCGGGCGAGTTCCTGATCCTGAACGGGATCTTCACGCGCGGCTGGGGCTGGGCCGTCGCGGGCGCAGTCGCGATCGTGCTCGCGGCCATGTACATGCTCCGTCTGATCTCCGCGGTCCTCCACCGGGATCCGGGCCCCGCGGTCACCGACGCGGCGCTCGACCTTCGCCCGGCCGAGATCAGCGTGATCGTCCCGCTGGTCACCGTCCTGCTTGCGCTCTCGTTCTGGCCGGCGGCGATCACCGACCACTCCTTCGGCGGGAGGCCGGCTGACTCTCTCGGCTCCCGGTTCGAGGCGGCGCCGTGACGAAGTTCCCGACGCCGTCCATCGACTGGGCCGCGCTCTCGCCGGAGCTGATCCTTCTCGGCGGCGCGGCGGTCTGCCTCCTCGTCCCGCTCTTCCTGCCGCACGGCTGGCGCAGGCATTTCTGCGCGTTCGTCTCGATCCTGTCCTTCGTCGGCGCGGGCGCAGCCGCCATCGCGCTCTTTCAGATGGACGAGACCGCCACGGCCATCGTCGCGGATGCCATCAACCGCGACCGCCTCGCCGAGCTCGCGCAGGTGCTCATCGCCGGCTCGGGCCTTCTCGCGGTCGGCGTCTCCTACGCGTACGTCCTTCGCGAGCGGATGGGCGAGTACTACACCCTCCTTCTGGCCGCGGCGGCCGGGATGTGCTTCTTCGTCGCCGCCAACAACCTGATGACGATGTTCCTCGGGCTCGAGTGGTTCTCGATCTCGCTCTACATCCTCTGCGCGATCGCGATCGAGGAGCCTGCGTCACTCGAGGCCGGCCTCAAGTACCTCATCGTCGGGAGCTTCGGCTCGGCGATCCTCCTCTTCGGAAGCGCGTTCGTCTACGGGGCCACCGGCGCGATCGGCTTCGCGGACATCGCCGCCGCCTCGGGCGACGCCGACCAGCTCTTTCTCGTCACCGGGCTCGCCATGATCATCGTCGGACTCGGGTTCAAGGCCTCGGCGGCGCCGTTCCACATGTGGACGCCCGACGTCTACCAGGGCGCGCCCACGCCCGTGACCGCGTTCATGTCCGCGGCGACGAAGATCGCCGCCCTCGTCCTGACCATGCGCCTGCTCGTGACCGCGTTCCCCTCGGAGGAGAACCTCTGGACGATCTCGCTCGCGGTGATCGTCTGCATCTCGCTCGCCTGGGGGAACCTCGGCGCTCTGGTCCAGACCGACGTCAAGCGGATGCTCGCGTACTCCAGCATCTCGCACGCGGGCTTCCTGCTCATGCCGATCGCCGTCGCCAGCCCTCTGGGCGGTCGCGCGCTCATGTACTACCTGATCTCCTACGCGGCGATGAGCATCGGCGCCTTCGCGATCGTCGCGGCAAGGGAGCGCGAGCTGGCCCGCCCGGTCACCCTCGACGGCATGGCCGGGATGGGTTGGGAGCGCCCGGGTATGGGAGCGGCGATGACGCTCTTCATGTTCGGCTTCATCGGACTGCCACCCGCAGGCCTCTTCATCGGGAAGTTCTACGCCTTCTCGGCGGCGGTCGACCGTGGGTGGGCCTGGCTCGCAGTCGTCGGCGCGATCGCAACGGTCGTCTCCATCTACTACTACCTCGGCGTCGTCCGGGCGATGTACTTCCAGCCCGCCGCAGTCGGGGTCGCGTCGGCCGGCGGCTCGCCCCCGCGCGAGCTGGCGCTCGGAACCTCCGTCCTCCTGGCCGTCGTCGTCACGATCGGAAGCTTCGTAGCCGCCCAGCCGCTCCTGGACATCGCGACCGACGCCGTCTCCGTCCTGTCCTTCCCGCACTGATGCCGAAGCACGTCGTCGTCCTCGGTGCAGGAGTCAGCGGCGAGGCGTTCATCGCCGCGCTGCGCCGTCTCGACAAGGAGGTGCGCATCACGCTCGTCGAGGACGAGCTCGTCGGCGGCGAGTGCTCCTACTGGGCGTGCATCCCCTCGAAGACGCTGCTGCGCCCCGTCGAGATCGCGTTCCGCGCGAAGAGCGCCCATGGAGTCGAGGCGACGCTCGACCCCGAGCAGATCTTCTGGTGGCGCGACAAGAACGCGGGGCCGGACGACTCGAGCCAGGTGAAGTGGGTCGAGGACCTCGACGCCGAGCTCGTGCGCGGCAAGGGTGTCGTCAGGGAGGCGGGCAAGATCGACGTGGACGGGAGCGAGCTCGCGTACGACGAGCTGATGGTCTCCACGGGATCCCGGCCGACGCTGCCGCCGATCGAGGGCCTCGACTCCGTGGAGCCCTGGCTGAGCCGCGAAGGCACGAGCGCCAGCGAGGTTCCCGAGAGTCTCGTCGTCGTTGGCGGCGGTGCCGTGGGCTGCGAGCTCGCGCAGTTCTACGCCCGTCTCGGAGCGCGCGTCACCATCGTCCAGAGCGGCGAGTACATCCTGCCGCGAAGCGACCGGGAGGCGGGTGACCTCCTCGGCAAGCTCTTCCAGGACGAAGGCATCGAGCTCTGCCTGAACGCGCGGGCGAAGAAGGTGGAAGGCGGGCCGGGCGGCTACCGGCTCGAGATCGAGGACCACGAGCCGCTGGAGTCGACGCACCTGATGATCGCCACGGGCCGAAAGCCCAACGTCGACGGCTTCGGGCTCGAGAACCTCGACGTCGAGATCGGCAAGGCGGGAATCAAGGTGGACGAGCGGCTGCGCGCGGCCGAGCACGTCTGGGCGGCCGGAGACGTGACCGGCATCGCCCAGTTCACGCACGTCGGGAAGTACCAGGGTCGTGTCGCGGCGGCGAACATCGCCGGGCGCGACCTCGTCGCCAACTACAACGCCATTCCCGCCGCGGTCTTCACCGACCCGCAGGTCGCGAGCGTCGGTGACACGAGCGGCGAGGGCGCGGTCGTCGGCAAGTGGGGGGTCGACAAGATTTCGCGCACGTCGACGTTCCAGGATCCGAAGCGGCCAGGCTTCCTCAAGCTCTTCGCCGACCCGGAGCGGAAGGTGGTCGTCGGCGCCGTGGCGGTCGGGCCCGAGGCCGGCGAATGGATGGGGCAGATCACGCTCGCGATCCGCGCAGAGGTCCCCGTCGCCACGCTGCGGGACACGATCCAACCCTTCCCGACCTTCTCGGAGGTCGTCTATTTCGCCGCACGCGAGCTCGACTTGTAAAGTCGCCCCAGAATGACCAACGGCGAAGACCTGGTCGAGACCCTCCGGCGCTTCAACCTCTTCGCCGACCTGGACCGCGCCCAGCTCGAAGCGATCGCCGACCCGGACAGCGAGCGGAGCTTCGGGGCCGGCGAGCGCATCCTCAGGCGCGGCATGAGCGGGTCGGGCTTCTACGTCATCCTCGACGGCGAAGCCTCGGTCACGCTCGGCGGCGAGGAGCTGAACCGCCTCCGGCAGGGCGACTTCTTCGGCGAGATCTCGACGCTGCTCGACGAGCCGCTGACCGCGGATGTCACCGCGGAGACACCGGTGCGAGTGCTCGAGATCCCGGGCCCGCGGCTCGAAGCCTTCCTGCTCAGCTATCCGAAGGTCATGCTGCGGATGCTCGTCACGGAGGCGCGACGGTTGCAGGAAGTCCTCGCTTGGCGGTCCTAGAGGGAGCCCACCCGCCCGGCGAGTATCCGGTCGTCGTCGTCGGCAGCGGGCCGGGTGGCCTGCAGACGGCCTACGCACTCTCGCGGCTCGGCGTCGAGCACGCCGTCATCTCGCAGGACGACTCGCCCGGCGGCATGTTCCGCAAGTGGCCGATCTACCAGCGTCTGCTCTCCTGGACCAAGCCGGACGCGCCGTACGAGCGCACCGCCCGCGAGTACGAGTGGTACGACCACAACAGCCTGATCGCCGACGAGCCCGAGCTGCGGGCGACCGTCGCGGCCGAGATGGACCGCACCTACATGACTCCGTCGTGCTCGGAGATGGAGCGCGGGCTCGCTGCGTTCGCGGAGCGGGGCGGCGTCCAGGCTCGGTACGGCTGCCGGTGGGAGTCCACGCGCAAGGAGGAAGGCGGCTACGTGCTCGTCACATCGGACGGCGAGTACCGCTGCCGGGCAGTCGTCTTCGCCCTCGGCGTCACCGACCCGTGGAAGTCGCCCATCCCCGGAATCGAGGAGGTCCCGCACTACGCGGAGACCCCCGCCGCGCGCGAGTTCGAGGGCAAGAGCGTCCTCGTCATCGGCAAGCGCAACTCCGGCTTCGAGATCGCCGACGGCCTGGAGCCGTGGGCGCGCCAGATCTTCCTCGTCTCGCCGCGGCCGGTGCAGACCGCCGTCCTCGCCAACGCAACCGTCCGCGTGCGCTACTTCGAGCCGCTCGAGGACGCGGCCTGGGGCGGCGGCACGTTCGCGCTCGACGCCGCCGTCGAGCGGATCGAGCGGACGGAGAGCGGCGGCTACAGGCTCCACGCGACCGGCACGACTCGTCCCGGGCCGATCACCATCGAGGCGGACGCGGCCATCGCGGCGACCGGCTTCCGCACGCCGCTCCAGGACCTGCGGGAGCTCGGCCTCGGCACCGTCGCTGACGGCCGGATCCCCGCACTGACGCCGTACTGGGAGAGCACGACGCTCGCAGGCGTCTACTTCGCCGGGAACACGACGCAGGGCGCCGCCGGCCTGCGGAAGAACGGCATCGGCAGCGCCTCGGGCACCGTGAGCGGATTTCGCTACAACGCCCGCCTGCTCGCCCAGGAGATCGCCAAGCGCCTCGGGCACAAGCAGGAGTGGCAACAGCTCGGCCGCGACGACATCGTCCCGTTCCTGCTCTCCGAGCTCCGCGGTGGGCCCGAGATCTGGACGCAGAAGGGATATCTCGCGCGGGCCGTCTATCCGGACGGGAGCACGGGCATCGTCCCCCTCGCACACTTCCTCGACCACTGCGAGCACGGATCGATCGCGATCACGATCGAGATGAACGCGGAGGGCGAGATCTACCCGGTCTCGTACGTGCGCGCGCGTGAGGAGATCGACGAGCGCCACTTGGCGCCGCATGCCCTGAACGACTTCGGCGGGACCGAGTACCGAGCCGCGCTGGAGAGCCTTTTGTGAGGCGGCTCGCGGGCTGGGGCGCGCTCTGCGTCATCCCGCTCGTGGGCCTGCTCGTCCTGCTCGCCGAGCCGAGCTACGACCTCATCTGGGAGAACCATCCGGCGCACTTCTGGCTCGTCGTGCTGGTCGGCGCCCTCTCCTTCGCGCTCGGCTTCCTGCTCGCCGAGGCGGCCGCGCGGCGCGCCGACGCCCGCGTGCTCCTGATCGGGCTTGCGTTTCTCGCCACCTCCGGCTACCTCGTCCTGCACGCGCTCGCCACGCCGGGAGTCCTGCTCGCCGGGAAGAACGCCGGCTTCCAGATCGCCTCGGCGATCGGCCTCCTCGAAGCGGGGCTCTTCGCGGCCGCCTCGGCAGTCCGTTTCCACCCCGAGACCTCTGCGTTCCTCGTCCGCTACCGCGGAGTCATCTACGGGCTGCTCATCCTGCACATGGCTGCCTGGGCGGCCGTGTCGCTCTCGACCCTGCCGCCGCTCGACGACCCCGTCACCCCCGAGGACACCCGCGGGCCGCTCGCCGCGCTCGCCGTGGTCGGGCTTCTCGCCTACGGCTTCGGCGTCTGGCGCTACTGGAAGCTCTACCGCGAGCGAAGGCGTCCGCTCCCGCTCGCGATCCTCGTCGCGCTCGTCCTGCTCTCGGAGGCCATGTTCGCGGTCGCCTTTGCACGCAACTGGGAGACCACGTGGTGGGAATGGCACCTCCTCATGCTCGTCGCGTTCGGGGTGGTCGGCCTCGCCGCGCGGCGCGAATGGCGGCTCGAAGGCTCCTCGGCGGAGATCTTCAGCGACATCTACGAGGAGCAGACGCGCGGCCACCTGGAGGAGGTCAGCGTCCTCTTCGCCGACATGCAGGGCTACACCGCGTTCTCGGAGCGGACTCCGGAGCCCGAGATCAAGGCAATGCTGGACACGTACTTTCCGACCGCGGCCGCAGTTCTCCAGGCACACGGTGGCGAGCTCTACAACACCATCGGCGACGCGCTCATGGTCGTCTTCCGCGGGCCCGAGCACGAGCTTCGTGCAGGACGCACAGGCCTCGAGTTCCAGCGCGAGATGACCCGGATCGCGGACGCGCACCCGGGCTGGCCCCGCTTCCGGGCCGGCGTGAACTCGGGCGACGCCGTCCTCGGCGTCATCGATGCCCCGGGGAAGCGCGGCTACACGGCCACGGGCGACACCGTCAACCTCGCCTCGCGCCTCGAAGGCCAGGCCCGAGCGGGCGAGGTGGTCGTGTCGGAGACGACCTACGCGGGTCTCGCGAGCCGAGCCGACGTCGAGGAGCTCGAGCCGCTCAGCGTGAAAGGGAAGAGTGAGGCCGTGCGGGCCTTCGTTCTTCGCGGCCTGGCCTAGACGGGACGAGCGCGATCAGCGCCTGCAGGACGAGGAGCGCGAAGCAGAGCGCGAGCACGCCGCTCGCCTCCGGCGGAACCGTGCCCGCCGCGATGAAGGGCTCGCGCACGGCGGCGCCGATGACGATTCCGGCGACGAGGAGAGCTGAGAGCGTCGCCTGCAGCCGGCCGAGCGCGTCCATGCGCCCGCCGTTCACCGCGTCCACGACCCGCGCGAAGCAGACGAGGCCGGCCGCGGCCGTGATCGGGACCCCGAGAACGAGCAGGTAGAAGGAGATCGAGGCGAACCCGAACGCGTCGGAGACGGCGGTGGCGAGGATGAGGACGGCGGCGAGCTCCACCGCCATGGCCGAGGCGCCCGTACGGGACTCCCACATGTTTTCCGGGTTCGCGCCCGCGGCAAGAAGTCCTTCGTTACGCTCGACCCAGCGACCCGGAGGAGGAAGATGGCAAACGGCTCACTGACCTGGCTCGGTCACGCGACCTTCAGGCTCGACACGCCCGGAGGCAAGCGCGTCTACATCGACCCCTGGCTCGAAAACCCGAAGTGCCCCGAGTCCGAGAAGGAGCCCGAGCGCGTCGACCTGATCGCACTCACGCACGGCCACTCGGACCACGTCGGCTCGACCGTCGAGCTTGCCAAGCGCTTCGGGTGCCCGGTCGTCGCGATGATCGAGCTACGCGACTGGCTCACCGGGCAAGGCCTTCCGGACGACGCGTCCGAGGGCGGAAACAAGGGCGGCACGATCGAGAAGGAGGGCGTGAAGATCACCCTCACGCACGCCTTCCACTCCTCGAGCTCGAACGATCTCCAGTACCTCGGAGAGCCTGCGGGCCTCATCCTCGAGCTGGAGGACGGCAAGAAGATCTACTTCGCCGGCGACACGTGCGTCTTCGGCGACATGCAGCTCATCGGCCGGATCTACGAGCCCGACCTCGCTGTGCTGCCGATCGGCGACCACTACACGATGGGGCCGAAGGAGGCCGCCGTGGCGCTCGAGCTCCTCGGCGTCGGCCGCTGCGTCCCGTGCCACTACGGGACCTTCCCGCTCCTGACCGGAACCCCCGAGGCCTGCCGCGAGGCGCTGACGACCAACTGCGAGATCGTCGACATCGCGCCCGGGGCGACGTACGAGCTGTGAGGGAGCGCTGGTTCGGCGCAACGGGGCGGCGCGTCCCGGAAATCGCGGTCGAGGGCGAGGACGACATCCCGCTCGACGACGCGCTCGTCGTCGACGGGGTGGATGACGTGGGCCGCCTCGAGGAGGCACACGCAAAGGGAGTCCCGGTGGTCGTCCGCGCCGCGACGGCCGAGGCGGTACGCGCGGCGCTCGAACGCCCGGAGGTCGCCTGCGTGCTCGTCCCGCCGGAGCAGCGCGAGCTGCGCGAGCTCGACTTCCGCCAACTCAAATATGGCTAAACCCTCCACCTACTCGATCGTCGCCTGCGACCTCGAGGCGGCCGAGTGGGGAGTGGCGGTGCAGTCGAAGTTCCTCGCCGTGGGCGCCGGCGTCCCCGCGGCGGAGCCCCACGTCGGCGCGGTTGCCACCCAGGCGCTTGCGAACATGCGCTACGGGCCCGACGGGCTGGCGCTCCTGCGCCAGGGGCTTTCCGCCGAGGAGGTCGTCCAGCGCCTGACCGAGGCCGACGAAGGCCGCGCCGACCGGCAGCTCGGCGTCGTCGACGCCCAGGGTCGCGCGGCGACCTACACGGGGCAGAGCTGCCTCGACTGGGCAGGGGGGATCACCGGCGAGGGCTACGCGGCCCAGGGCAACATCCTCGTCTCGGAGGAGACGGTCACCGCCCTCGGGCGAACGTTCGAGACAACGGCCGGCAAGCCGCTCGCCGAACGCCTCCTCGACGCGCTCACGGCAGCGCAGGCAGCGGGAGGCGACCGCCGGGGGCAGCAGTCGGCCGCGCTCCTCGTCGTCCGCAAGGACGGCGGCTACATGGGCACGACGGACGCGGTTGCCGATCTGCGCGTCGACGATCACCCCACGCCGATCGAGGAGCTTCGCCGGATCTACGCCATGCACGACCTCCTCTTCGGCGAGACACCCGACGAGGAGTGGCTCGACGTGGACGAGCAGATCGCACTCGAGCTCCGAGAGCGGCTCGACGCGCTCGGCTACGGAGGCGAGGACCTCGAGCGCGCCTTCCTCGACTGGGCGGGCACGGAGAACCTCGAAGAACGCGTGAAGGGGATCGACCGCATCGACCCCGTCGTCCTCGCGCGAGCTACGCAAGCTCCCCTAGGCGCCGCCGCCGGCGTAAGCGCCGTGCTGAATGAGGAGCTCGGCCAGGTCGAGGTCACCGCGCTGCTCGGCCTCCATCAGCGGCGTGAAGCCGCCGTGCTGGCGTGCGTTCGGGTCGGCGCCCGCCTCGAGCAGGGCCTCCGCGTTGTCCATCCGCCCGGCGGCCACGGCGCTGTGGAGCGGCGTCGCCTCGGGCGCGAACTCCTGGTTCGTCGACCGGGCCTCGAGGTCGGCGCCTGCAGCGACCAGGGCGCGCACGGCGTCGGGCGAACCGAAGAACGCCGCGTAGTGGAGGGCGGTGAACCCGTCAGGACTCGGCACCTTCGCGAGCCGCGAGTCCTCGCGAAGCAGCTCTTCGAGCCGCTCGGCGTCGCCCAACGCGGCGGCCTCGAAGACGTTCAGCGACCCGGCCTCGGCGGCGAGCTCTCCGGCACGATCGCGCTCGCCCTTGTAGAGCGCCTCGAGGACCGGCCCGAGCTCGCTAGCCATCGCCCGGAAGTCTGACGCCTCCGGCGCGGGCCCGCAGGCCGGGCACGGGGTCGTGCTCGGGCCGCGCGACGAGCATGACCGCGCCGTGCTCCTCCCCGGCGAGGGACGAGACGAGCATGTGCAGCCCGACGGCGAGAGCGAAGGCCTTGTGTGCCTGCTCGTCGCCGAAGGGGACGAGCTCCTCGGGCGGAGCCGCGCCCACGAGGACGTCGCCGTAGGTCACCTTCCCCATGGACACGTCCGCGACCAGGGGGCGCCCGTCGGAGCTCGGCACGGCAATGGCGAGGGGGTTCGTGCCGGCCAGTGGCTCGCCCCCTTCCGGGTGAGCGAGCCGCGGCGGCGAGGTGGCCGTCAGCGCCGCGACGAGCCCCTTCGCCGCGAGCTTCCCCACCCAGTAGCCGAGGTAGCCCGTCGGAAAGCATTTCGAGGCGACGATGAGGCGTGCGCGGGCAGGCGGGTCGAAGAGCTGCGACTCGACGATCCGCGCCAGAACGAGATAGCCGAGTGCGCCGTTTCCCTCCCAGCGCTCGTAGCCGTGCTCGACGACGGCGCGCTGCGGCGCGGCGGTTGGATCGAGGTCGGGCAGCTCGGCGAGCCAGTCGAGGCGCGAGGTCCCGTGCCCCGGGCGGTTGCGGCGGTCGGCCTCCTCGAAGTGGTCCGCGAGCGTCCGTGCGTCGGCTTCCGAGAAGCCGAGCCCGCGCAGGCGGTCGTACGCGTTCAGGCCGAGACGAGCGGAAGGGGCTTCAGGATGCCTACTCCCTGCTCGCGCTTGGTGGACGCGATCGCCTGGGCGAGGGCGACGATCGCCTGCGAGACCTCCGTCTCCGGATCGGTCTCGACGATCGCCTCCCCCTCGTCCGACCGGGCGCCGAGGCGCGGGTCGAACGGGATCCTGCCGAGCAGGGGCGCCTCGACCTCGCGGGAGAGCGCCTCTCCGCCGCCGGAGCCGAAGAGCTCGTCGCCCGACCCGGCGAGATAGGACATGTTCTCGACGACGCCGAGGAGGCGCATGTTCGTCTTCCGCGCCATCTGCGCGGCGCGCACGGCGACCTGCTGCGCCGCGCGGTGCGGAGTGGTGACGACGACCGCCTCGGCGCGCGGCAGAAGCTGCCCGAGCGAGATGGCCACGTCCCCCGTCCCGGGCGGCATGTCGACCACGAGCGTGTCGAGGTCGCCCCAGTGGACGTCCGTAAGAAACTGCTCGAGCGCCCGGTGCAGCATTGGCCCGCGCCACATGATCGGCGTGTTCTCGTCGAGGAAGAAGCCGATGGACATGACCTTCAGGTCGCCCTTCACCGGCGGGACGATCATCTTGTCCACCGCCACCGGACGCTGGCTGATCCCGAGCATCGTCGGAATCGAGTACCCGTAGACGTCGGCGTCGAGAACGCCGGTCTTGTGCCCGAGCCCCGCAAACGCCGTTGCCAGATTCGCGGTCAGGGACGACTTGCCCACGCCTCCCTTGCCGCTCGCCACCGCGATCACCCGCGTGGATGCACCGACCGAGATCCCGGGCGTGCGCTCGGTGACGCCGCCGCGCAGGCGATCCGTCAGCGCGGTCTTCTCCTCCGGGGACATGACGTCGAAGCCGAGGCCGATCGACTCGACACCCGCGACCGGCGCGAGTGCGGTCTGCACCTGCTCCTCGAAACTGGCCCGAAGCGGACAGCCGGGGACGGTCAACGCAATGGTGACGTCGACGCGCCCACCGTCGATCTCGATGTCGCGCACCATGTCGAGCTCGACGACCGAACGGCCGAGCTCCGGGTCGATGACGCCCTCGAGCGCCTTCAGTACTTCTTCGCGCGAAACCCCCACGGAATCAAGGCTACCAAGCCTCTCGATCAGGAATCCGACCCTTCCGTCCGTCAGGATGAAAGCATGGACGAACGCGTACTGCTCGTCGAGGACGATCCGTCGATCCGCGAGGTGGCGGGCCTGGGGCTTTCGCAGGCGGGCTTCCGGGTGACGACATCCGGGGACGGCAGGGACGGCCTCATCCAGTTCCGGAACCAGCGCTTCGACCTCGTCGTCCTCGACATCATGCTCCCCGAGCTCGACGGGTACGAGGTCTGCCGGCAGATCAGGGCCGAGAGCCGGGTGCCGATCATCATGCTCTCGGCGAAGAGCGACACCGTGGACGTCGTCGTCGGGCTCGAGCTGGGAGCCGACGACTACGTGACGAAGCCGTTCGAGCTCCCCGAGCTGGTCGCACGGGCCAGGGCGGCCCTCCGGCGCGCGTCGGCGGTCCCGGAGGATCCCGTCCTCACGCGCGGAGACCTGGAGATCGACCCGGCCGCCTTCGTCGCGCGGAAGAACGGCGAGGAGGTCAACCTGACCGTGACCGAGTTCAAGCTCCTGCTCGAGATCGCGCGGCGGCCCGGGCAGGTCTTCACGCGCGAGCTTCTCCTCGAACGGGTCTGGAACTACGAATACCTCGGCGACTCGCGCCTCGTGGACGTGGCCGTCCAGCGCCTCCGCGCCAAGGTCGAGGACGATCCGAAGGAGCCGAAGCACGTGAAGACCGTGCGGGGAGTCGGCTACCGCTTCGACGCGGAGTAGGCGTTGCCCGACCGACCCGCGATCCGGCCGGGATCACTGCGACGGCGCCTCACGATCGCCTTCCTGCTCGTCGCGGGCCTGTCGGCTGCGGCGCTCACGGTCGCCTCGTACGCCATCGTCCGGGAGGCGCGCCTCTCCGATTCGGTCGACCGGTCGGTCGAGCAGAGCCGCTTCAACCTCGTCCTCGCCAACGAGACGCTCACGCCGAACCCGAGCACGCAGGAGATCGGCCAGCTGCTCGCCGCGTACGAGCGCCGCGGCGGCTTCGAGACCGTGGGGACCGCCGGGCCGCGCCGCTTCTCCTCGACCGTGTCGCTGAGCATCCAGGAGGTGCCGCCGGCCCTGCGCGAGCTCGTGGCGTCGGGCAAGCTCGGCTACGAGCGTGTCGACGTCGGCGGAACGCCCTACCTCGTCGTCGGCGGCCAGGTGAAGAAGGCCGACACCGAGCTCTACTACTTCTACTCGGAGGAGCGGCTCTGGGACGAGCTCGCCCAGCTCCGCAACGTCCTCCTCGCCGCGTTGGGAGTCGTCGCGCTCCTCGGCGCGCTCGTCGGCGCGCTCCTGGCGAGGCGGATCCTCGCGCCCGTCGGGAGAGCGAGCCAGGCGGCGCACTCTCTGGCCGAAGGCTTGCTCGAGACCCGTCTTCCGGTCGAGTCCGGGGACGAGTTCGGCGTCTGGGCCGCATCCTTCAACGAGATGGCGGAGGCGCTCGAGGGGAAGATCCGCGCCCTCTCGGAGGCTCAGGCGCGGGAGCGGCGCTTCACCTCCGACGTCTCCCACGAGCTCCGCACCCCCCTCACGGCCCTCGTCGCCGAAGCGTCGCTCCTGGCCGAGCAGCTCGACCGCATGCCTCCAGAGGCGCGTCGCCCTGCCGAGCTCCTGGTGAACGACGTCGCCCGGCTCCGGGACCTCGTCGAGGATCTGATGGAGATCTCGCGTCTCGATGCGGGCGAGGCGAAGGTGCGAGACGAGCGGGTCGACCTGGCCTCGCTCGTCCGCTCCGCCGTGCGCTCGCGCGCCTGGGAGGACCGGGTGCGAGTCGAAGGAGACGAGGTCGTCCTGCAGTCGGACCATCGCCGCCTCGAGCGGATCGCGTCGAACCTGATCGGCAATGCGCTCGAGCACGGAGGCCGCGAGGTCACTGCGAGCGTCGGGCGCGACGGAGTCGGCGCGTTCCTCGAGGTGAGCGACCGGGGGGCCGGCATCCCGCCCGACCGGCTGCCGCACGTCTTCGACCGCTTCTACAAGGCGGACACCGCGCGCGCCGGCCCGGGAAGCGGGCTCGGGCTCGCGATCGCGATCGAGAACGCGCGCCTGCTCGGCGGAGACATCGAGGTCTGGAGCGAGGTCGGGCGCGGCACGCGGTTCACGCTGCGCCTCCCCGCGTGACCCGTTCGGTGGATAGCGCATCCGGTCGGCGGGCCTACGCTGCGAGCATGCGTACCTTGCTCGTCGCCGCGCTGGTCGGAGGCGCGCTGCTCGCAAATGCCGGCGCCGCTGCGGCGGCCAGCTGCCAGGGCCTCCCCGCGACAGTCGTCGGCACGAAGCACAACGACCACATTCGCGGAACGAGCGGCCGCGACGTCATTCTCGGGCTGGGCGGGAACGACACGATCTCGAGCCTCGGAGGCGACGACCGGATCTGCGGCAACGGCGGGGACGACAAGCTCGTCGCGGGCGCCGGCGTCGACAAGCTCGACGGGGGCAGCGGGCGCAACGTGCTCAAGGGGGGCGCCGGCGACGACTGGCTCTACGGCGGCCCTTCGGTCGACTCCTTCTGGCCGGGGGCCGGAAACGACGTCGTCAGCGGAGGCGGCACCGGAGGCCACGAGTGGGTCCACTACGAGAACGCCCCGGGCCGATGAACATCGACCTCGAAAGCGGACAGGCCAACGGCTTCGGTACCGACCTCCTCTACGCCGTCCTGGACGTCGTCGGCTCGAAGTTCGGCGACGTGATCAAGGGCAACGAAGACGACAATGTCCTCAAGCTCGGCAAGGGAAACGACACCGGCGTCGGCCGGGGCGGAGGCGACACGATCTTCGGCGGGCCCGGTGCGGACGACCTCAACGGCGGAACTGGGGCGAACACGAACGATGGCGGGGACGGAAACGACCACTGTCTGAACCCCGATCCGGTCTGCGGGCGCGCTGCACTGCGAATCCCCGTGACCTGATCGTTACCCGGCGGCAAGCGGCCGGTTGCGCAGGACGTCGACGATCCAGGGCGTACCCACCAAGGAGACGCCATGAAGGTCGTGATCGGAGCACTCGCAGTCATCGTCGCAGCCCTCCTCGGCATCGTCGCCGCGAGCTGCGGCGTCGGCCGTGGCGCCGAGTCCGCAGGCCCGGTCCCGACCGCGGCACCGGGCGGAGAGGTTGCGGGAACCTCCGCCGGGACGACGAGCGTCGTCAGCGAAGGCGGATCCTCGACCTCGAGCGGCACGCTGACCGTCGTCACCTACGAGGTCTGGTTCACCCGGGGCGAGTCGCTCTTCGTGGTGAGGCGTGAAGAGCCCTCCACTCCGCGGATCGCCACCGCGGCCATGGAATCTCTCCTCTCCGGCCCGAGCTCGCGCGAGCAGGCGGCCGCGGTGGGCTCCCAGATCCCGGCGGGCTCCCAGCTGCTCGGCCTGACCATCGAGGACGGGGTCGCGACGGTCGACCTCACGTCCGAGTTCGAGTCCGGCGGCGGCTCCGCGTCGATGAACATGCGGATCGCACAGGTCGTCTACACGCTGACCCAGTTCCCGACGGTCAAGGGCGTCCTCTTCGAGCTCGACGGCCAGCGGGTCGACGTGCTGGGCGGCGAGGGCGTGGTCGTGGACGAGCCGGTGACCCGCAAGGACTACAGAGATCTCCTGCCCGCAATCCTCGTCGTCGACCCGCAGATCGGTGTGCGCGTCCACAACCCGGTGGTCGTCCAGGGCACCGCGAACGTGTTCGAGGCGAACGTGCAGGTGGAGGTCGTCGACGCGAGCGGCAAGGTCGTCGGCAGCGCTTTCACGACCGCCACGTGCGGGACCGGCTGCCGTGGAACCTTTTTCGTCCGGGTCCCGTATGAGGTCACGTCGGCAACGCGTGGTCTAATCATCGTTCACGACGACGACGCGGCGGGAACCGGAACGCCCCCGCACGAGGTCCGGATCCCGGTCGTTCTGACGCCGTCTTCGTGATATGACCGAAAACATGGGCTACCGGAAATACCGCACGCGCCGCCCCTGGCTGAGAGCCGGCGCGCCGCTCGTCCTCGTGCTCGTCGGGCTCGTCGCCGCGGTCGCGGTCGCCCGCGCGGGGGACCCGTTGGGGCGAAACACGAAGGGGAGCGGCGAGCGCGTGATCGCCGACGGCGTCACGATCGCCGGAGTCCCGGTCGGCGGCTACACCGCCCACCAGGCGGCCTCCGCGACGGAGGACGCGTTCGCCGAGCGCCTCGTGCTCACGACCGACAGCCGCATCAGGCTCGTCGCGCCCGGGAAGCTCGGTGCGCACGCCCTCGTCGCCGATGCCGTCGCCGGCGCCCTCCGCGCGAAGCCCGGTGAGAACGTCGAGCTGGCCGTCGACGTCGACCACGCCCGGCTGCAGCGCTATATCGCCTCGTTGAACAGGCGCTATGCGCGCGAGGCGCGCGATGCGAAGGTCGTCCTGGTCAAGCTTCGGCCGGTCGTCAAAGCGGACGAAAAGGGCCTCTCGGTCCGGCAGCGCGCTCTCTTCTCCGAGCTCGACACCGCGCTCACCGCCGGGGACCGCACGCCGGTCCGCATCCCGTTCAAGCACACGAAGCCGGCGGTCACCGCGTCGAGCTTCAAGTCCGTGATCGTGATCGAGCGAAGCTCAAACCGCCTCGTCGTCTGGGACGGAAAGCATCGCTGGGGGACCTTCGGAGTCGCCACCGGACAGGCGATCTACCCCACACCCCTTGGCCAGTTCGCGATCGTCACGAAGCAAGAGAACCCGTGGTGGTATCCGCCCGATTCGCCCTGGGCAGCCGGCCTCACCCCGGTGCCGCCCGGGCCCGGCAATCCCCTCGGCACGCGTTGGATGGGCCTTTCCGCGCCCGGCGTCGGGATCCACGGCACCCCTGATGCCGCGTCGATCGGCTACTCGGCCTCGCACGGCTGCATCCGCATGCGCATCCCCGACGCGGAGACGGTCTTCGCGCACGTCTCCGTCGGCACGCCGGTCTTCATCGTCCCCGCGTGAGCTGGGAGCGGATCGCGCCGCGACTCGAGGGCGAGATCGTCGTCGTCGAGCCGCTCGCACCCGAGCACGAGGACGGTCTCTGGCAGGCGGCTTCCGACCCGCAGATCTGGCGGTGGATGCCCGTGAACGCGATCGAGTCGCGCGAGACGTTCGCCGAGTGGTTCGCGGAGGCGCGGGAGAGGACCGCCGTCGGGCTCGATCAGGCCTTCGCGGTGGTGGACGCAAGGAGCGGAGATCCGCTGGGGAGCACACGCTACCTCGCTCTCCGTCCCGAGCACCGCGGGCTCGAGATCGGCTGGACGTGGCTCTCGAGCGCGGCCTGGGGGACAGGCGCGAACGTCGAGGCCAAGCTTCTCCTCATGGGGCATGCGTTCGACGAGCTCGGCTGCATGCGCGTCGAGTTCAAGACGGACGCGCTGAACGAGCGCTCGCGTGCGGCGCTCGAGGCGCTGCCGGCCCGGTTCGAGGGCATCTTCCGCAAGCACATGCTCGTCCGTGACGGCGCCCTGCGCGACTCGGCCTGGTACTCGGTGACGGACGAGGAATGGCCCGTCGTTCGGCAGAACCTGCTCGACCGGCTCAGCGACCTGCGCTGAGCCTGCGGTAGAGCTCTGCGCAGAGCTCCGGAGTTGCGGCCGCGACCACCCGCGAATGCGGGCTGACGTCGAGCGGCGCCTCTGCATAGGGCGGCCGGTCCGGCAGGTCGATGGCCAGCCCACGCTCGAGGACGAGGAGCTGGGCCGCGGCGATGTCCACGCTTCGGGCCGGCTTCAGCGAGCACACGGCGTCGACCCGCCCGGCCGCCAGGTGGCAGAGGGTGAGAGCAAGCGATCCCATCACCCGCGTCCGCGGGGCGAACCCGACCATGTCCCCGATCTGCTCGGCGATCGAGTCGGTCAGGGTCGCCTCGAAGGACAGGATCTCCACGTCCTCCTTCGGCCCGGGGCCAGCGAGCGGCGCGCCGTTGAGGAAGGCTCCCTCGCCGCGATGCGCCGTCCACTCTTCGCGTGCGCCGAAGTCGAAGACGTAGCCGAAGAGGACGTCGGCCATCGTCGGGCCCTCGGCCACGGCGAGCGAGACGGAGAAGAACGGAACGCCTCGCTTCGCGTTCATGCTTCCGTCGATCGGGTCGAGGACGAGCCGCGGCGTCTCCGCGCCGAACGACCGCTCGCCCAGCTCCTCGGAGACGAGCGTGAACTCGACGCCGGTCGCGGCGAGCTCCTCCAGGCGCGCGACGACGGCGCGCTCGGCAGCGGCGTCGATGGCGGTCGTCTCGTCCCCTCCTTCGCCCGCGCCGACCACGGGCTCCCGCTCGAGCCTCGTGGGGTGCTCGGCGAGGACGACGTCCAGGTCGGCGGTGATCTGCCGGGCGAAGGCCAGCCAGTCGGTCATTCGTCGAAGGGCGAGAAGACGAGGCCGCTCGTCAGCTTTGGGAAGAAGTAGGTCGTCTTCTCCGGCAGCAGCTCGCCGCGCACGGGCGACGGCAGTGACCTGGTCGAGCGTCGGCGCACGCACGAGGAATGCGGCATCCGCGCGGCCGCCACGCACCGCTTCCTCAGCCGCGACCGCGCTCGGCGTGTAGCGAACGTCCTCGAGCGGCAGGCGGTCGATCACCGCGGTGTCGAGCTCGGCACCGTCGCTCTCCGCCAGCTGGGCCGAGTCTCGGCGAAGGAGGACGAACGCGGGATGGTCGCGGTCGAGTCCCGCCAGCGCCGCGGTGCCGGCTTCTGCGCTCGGCTCGATGTCGGTGAGCCGAAAGGAGCTGTCGAGCTCGGGCGGCTCGCCGGAGACGAGCCGGTGCGTGGGCAGGATCTCCAGCCCGTCGTCGTCGCGACTCACGAGGGTCGAAAGGACGTAACCGGACTCCTCCGTTCCCTGCTCCTCGTGGTAGGCGAGCGCCGTCTCGTAGCGATGGTGGCCGTCGGCGATGAGCAGGCGCCCGTCGACGCGGCCGAGCGCCTCCGCGATCGCATCGTCGCCCGCTATCCGCCAGACACGGCTCGTCACTCCGTCGAGCGTCGCCTCCATGTCCGGCGCGCGCTCGGGAATCGCCGGCGAGGCGCCCTCGTGGACGAGAAAGACGGGCGAGAGCTTCATTCGCACGGCGCGCAGAAGCTCCAGGCGCGCGTCCTTCTGTCGCTCGAAGGTGCGCTCGTGGGGAAGGACCTGGCCGTTGGAGTAGGGCAAGAGCTCGACACGCGCGACCAGGCCGCGTCGCGTCCGCGTTCCCCCGTCCAGGCCCGGGAACGTCTCCTCGAGAATCCAGACCGCCGGCTCCGTCTCGCGGACGAGCACGCCCTCGTCCTGCCAGGCGCCGATCAACCTGGCGGCCTCTGCGGGAGACTCCGGATTGAGGAGGCGCACCGCGTTGTACGGGCTCGCCGTGACGAGAGCTTCGCGCCGGTCGGGCGTGACGACGTCGTGGGGAGGCGAGACGACCGCATCCAGCGGCCCCACCGTTCCAGGGTCGTAGCGAAGCGCCCGAAACGGCTTCAAATGCGGCACGACGCGGCACGTTACCATCCGTCCGCGGACCTAGAATCGCCTCGTGATCGCCGAGCTCGCCGAGGATCGCGTGGTCGACGGCCTCTTTGCCGTCGCGCGCAAGCAGCGCCTGAGAACGCGGGGCGGGAACCCGTATCTCGCGCTCGAGCTCGTGGACTCGAGCGGACGGATCGACGCGCGCGTCTGGAACGACGTCGATCTTCTCGACAAGCGCTTCCGGGAAGGAGACGCGGTTCGTGTGCTCGGGCGGGTGGAGCGGTTTCGCGACCGGCTTCAGCTCGAGGTGCGCTCGCTCGAGCCCGCGGAGGCCGATCCCGCGACGCTCGTCCCCGAGGCGCGGCGCGACGTCGAGGAGCTCGACGGCTTCTTCGAGTTCCTCGCCGCGGAGATCTCGCATCCCGGCCTGCGCGCTGTCGTCGACCGCTTCGTGGGCGATGCGGTCTTTCGCGAGCGGCTGCGCACGCTGCCGGCAACGCCCGATTCGCACCACTCCTATTCGGGCGGCCTCCTCGAGCACACGGTGGCAGTGGCGACCCTGAGCCGCGATTCCGCGCAGCTCCACCCTCGCCTGCGCTCGGATCTCCTTCTCGCCGCGGCGCTCCTTCACGATGCCGGGCGCGTGCGAGAGCTCGACCGCGGCCCGCTCTTCCTCCCGACCCCCGAGGGCAAGCTCCTCGGCCACGTCCACCTCGGCCTGCGCCTGATCGAGGAGCGCGCCGAAGGGCTCGACCGGGCCGTTCTCGCCGAGATTCTGCACGCCGTCGGCTCACACCACGACGCCCGGGCCGCGAGGACCGCAGAAGCGGCCGTCCTCTACCACGCGAACCAGCTCGACGCCGTCGCCGCTACGCGATCGGTGGATCCGGAGGCCTGAGCTCAGGCGATAATGGCGCGATGGAGCGCGTCGCGCTCGTCTCGGGCGGAAACCGCGGCATCGGCCGGGAGGTCGCACGCCGGCTCGCCGGAGAGGGCTACCGGGTCGTGATCGGGTCGCGCGCTCTCGAACGCGGCGAGGAGGTCGCCCGCGAGCTCGGCGAGAACGTGACCGCGCGGCAGCTGGACGTCACCGACGAGGAGAGCATCGTGCGCTGCGTCGCCTCGGTCGCCGAGGACTTCGGCCGCCTCGACGTCCTCGTGAACAACGCGGGGATCGCGGGCGGCGGCTGGAGCACGAACGCCGTCGACGCCGACCTGGACGAGGTGCGCCGCACGCTCGAGACGAACCTCTTCGGCGCCTGGCGGCTGACCGAGGAGGCGCTGCCGCTCATGCGGAGGAACGGCTACGGCCGCATCGTCAACATCTCGAGCGGCATGGGGCAGCTCTCGGACATGGGCGGCCACTCGCCCGGGTACCGGGTCTCGAAGACCGGGCTCAACGTCCTCACCCGCATGCTCACGGCGGAGCTCGGCGACGAGAACATCCTCGTCAACTCGGTGTGCCCGGGCTGGGTGCGCACCGACATGGGCACGCAGTCGGCGCGGCTCTCCGTCGAGGAGGGCGCCGACACGCCGGTCTGGCTGGCCACGCTTCCGGACGACGGCCCGCGCGGCGGGTTCTTCCGGAACCGCGAGCCGATTCCCTGGTAGCTGCAGACGTTGAAGTCTGGACGTTCAGCACGTCGCCGTCCTCGACGACGTAGGTCTTTCCCTCGAGACGCTGAAGGCCGCGCTTCGCGGCCTCCGCGTGCGAGCCGGCCTCGACGAGATCGTTCCAGCGGATCACCTCGGCGCGGATGAACCCCTGTGCGATGTCGGAATGGATGCTGGCCGCGGCGTCGAGAGCCGAACGGCCGCGCTGCAGCGTCCACGCCCGCGTCTCCGTCTCGCCGGCCGTGAAGAAGGTCAGGAGGCCCGCCGCTTCGAAGACCCGGAGCGCCACGTCCTCGAGCGCCGAAGGCCCGTCGCGAAACTCCGCAGCCTCCTCCACGGGAAGCTCGGCGAGCTCCGCCTCGAGCTTTACGTCGACCCCTGAAGCCCCGTTCCAGATCTCGACGAGCGGCTTCGTCGTCAGCG
Organism: uncultured Actinomycetes bacterium; assembly: GCA_963766725.1. Taxonomy (GTDB): domain Bacteria; phylum Actinomycetota; class Thermoleophilia; order Gaiellales; family Gaiellaceae; genus DATEOR01. The sequence goes on along the minus strand of CAVYBK010000001.1, from coordinate 100,694 downwards.
GCTCGAGCTCCGGCGGCAGCTCGCCCTCGTACTCGGAGAGCGACCGTCCCGCCTCGAGGTGGGCGAGGACGCGCTCCAGCTCGCCGACCTCGGCGCGAAGGCTCGCGTCGCCCGACTTCGCCTGCTTCTGTACCCGATCGAGGCGCCGCTCGACATGATCGCGGTCGGCGACGAGAAGCTCGAGCTTCAGCGTCTCCAGGTCGTCCGCGGGATCACGGGTACCCGACCAGTCGTCGAGGACGGCCAGCAGGGCATCGACCTGGCGCAGGTTGCCGAGGAGCTGGGCGCCCGTTCCGGGGACGTCGACCACGCGGATCGCGGCCGGCGTCACCTTCTTCGCCTTCACGACCTCGGCCAGCTGGGGCAGGCGGTCGTCCGCGATCGGCGCCATGCCCACGTGCTCCTTGCCGGACACCCCAGCGCCGGCCTGCGTGAGCGCGTTGAAGAGCGTCGTCTTGCCCGCGTTCTGCAGGCCGACGATTCCGACCTCGACCGCCATCAGCCTGCTTCGGCCAGTTGGCGCTGCAGTGAACCGAGCGCACGGTGCTGGAGCGACTTCACGGCGCCCTCGCTCTTGCCGAGGATCGTGCCGACCTCCGCGTTCGAGAAGTCGAAGGCGAACTTGAGCGTGAGCACCTGCTGCTGGTCCTCGGAGAGACTCTCGATCAGCTCGAACATGCTCTGCTGTCCGATTGCGCGAAAGGCCTCGTCCTCCGCCGAGCGCTCCTCGCTCCCGGGCGGCTCGGGAGGCTCCTCCTCGGGCTGCCAGCGCCTTCGCGAGCGGAAGTGGTCCATGGCGAGGTTGTGGGCGATGCGAAAGAGCCAGGCCGAGATCGGGACCTTGCGCCACTCGAAGCGGTCGATCGACTCGATCATCTTCACGAAGGTCTGGTTCGTGAGGTCCTCCGCATCGTGCTTGTTGCCGACGCTGAGCTGGAGGTAGCTGTAGATCCGGTCGAAGTGGAGGAGGTAGAGCTCCTCGAAGGCCTCGCGGTCACCCTGCTTCGCGCGCTCGACGAGCGCGCGGACGTCGTCGGTCTCGGGCGGCAAGCTACGACGTCGAGCCGAAGCCGATCTGCGTCTCGCGCGCGCTGCGCTTGACGTAGACGACCTTCCCGAGCGCGACCAGGAAGTTGCCCTCGAGCGCCTCGAGCTCGAAGACGGGACCGTTGCCGGCCATCGCCTCGTGGAACGCCTTCGAGACGGCGGGAGTCACGGTTCCGCCGATGATCTGACCGCCTTCGAAGGCGATCTCGAGCCGGATCTGGTCGTTCTCAGCCACCAATCACCTCCACGAGCACTCCGTGCACGGAGTCCGGATGAACGAACGAGACAGCGTGGCCGTCGAGCCCGGTGCGGGGCTCCGGGTCGATCACGTCGGCGCCGGCCGCGGCGAGCTCGCCGACAGCCGCAGCGACGTCGGGGACCTCGTAGGCGACGTGGTGCATCCCCGGGCCGCGCTTGGCGAGGAAGCGCCCGACGGGCGTGTCCTCCGCAAGCGCGCTCATGAGCTCGACCCGGCCGGACCCCACGCGCAGATACGCGGCCTCGACGCCCTGGTCCTCCATGCGCCCGCGCAGCTCGACCTCCGCGCCGAAGAGACGCTGGTACGTGCCGACGGCCTCGTCGAGGTCGGAGACGGCGAACGCGACGTGATGGACGGAACGGACGTCCACGCCCCGATCCTATCCGCCGGGGTGCTTAGTTGGACTCGGCCTGGGAGATGACCTGCGGGGTGCCGACGCGCTCGGACGCGTCCGACTCCGGCCGCACGTCGACCAGCAACGCCTCGAGCTCGGGACGCATGAGCGTCTCCTTCTCGAGCAGCGCCGCGGCCAGGACGTCCAGGGAACGGCGATGCTTCGTGAGCAGACGGACGGCCTCTTCGAAGGCGTGGTCGCAGAGGCGAGCCTGCTCCTCGTCGCGCACGCGCTTCGTGTGCTCGGAGAGCGCGTAGTTGTCCGCGCGCATCGTCCGTGAGGACACTTCGTCGCCCATTCCGAACTCGAAGATCATCTCGCGGGCGAGATCGGTGACGCGCTCGAGGTCGTTGGCGGCCCCGTTCGTGACGGCGCCGAAGACGATCTGCTCGGCGGCGCGGCCCGAGAGCAGCACCTTCATCAGGTCGAGGAGCTCCTCCTTCGTGTGGAGGTAGCGGTCCTCCTGCGGCGTGTTCAGCGTGTACCCGAGGGCACGCCCGCGCGAGACGATCGTGACCTTCTGGACGGGCTGAGGGCTGCCGACGAGGTGGGACATGAGCGCGTGCCCGCCCTCGTGGTAGGCGAGGATGCGCTTCTCCTTCTCGGTGACGACGCGGCGCTGCTGCAGGCCGGCGACCACTCGCTCCATGGCGTTCTCGAAGTCGAGCTGGCGGATGTGACCGAGCTCCGCGCGGCCCGCGAAGATGGCTGCCTCGTTGCAGATGTTGGCGAGGTCGGCGCCGGTGAGGCCCGCGGTCTGGCGCGCGATCACCTCGAGGTCGATGTCAGGCGCCATCGGCTTTCCACGGGTGTGCACCTTGAGGATCGCCTCGCGGCCGGCAAGATCGGGCGGAGCGACGAGCACCTGCCGGTCGAACCGGCCGGGGCGAAGGAGCGCAGGGTCGAGATCCTCGAGGCGGTTGGACGCGCCGATGATGACGACGCCGTCAGGGCCGCGGAAGCCGTCCAGCTCGACGAGGAGCTGGTTCAGGGTCTGGTCGTGCTCGCGGTTGAAGCTCGTGCCAGAGCGGCGCATCCCGACCGCGTCGAGCTCGTCGATGAAGACGATCGCCGGCGCGTTCTTGCGCGCCTTGTCGAAGAGCTTGCGGATTCGGGCGGCGCCGAGGCCGGCGAACATCTCGACGAAGGCGGAGGCGCTCTGCGAGTAGAAGGTCGCGCCCGAGGCATGGGCGACAGCCTTGGCGAGCAGCGTCTTGCCGGTCCCGGGAGGCCCGTAGATGAGGATCCCCTTCGGGACGCGCGCGCCGAGGACGGAGAAGCGCTTCGGGTTCTGGAGGAAATCGACGACCTCCTGGAGCTCGGCGGCGGCCTCGTCGACGCCCGCGATGTCTTCCCAGCCCACGGCCGACTTCGAGTCCGGCTCGACCTCCGTCGGCTTCACCCGCGGCATGAACGCGAGCATCCGCCAGAAGAAGTAGACGAGCAGCCCGAGGAAGATCAAGGGCAGCCAGGTGAACAGCTGGTCCTTGAGGTAACTCAGAAAGTCCACGATCAGCTCCACCCCGACGGTCATCGGCGTGAGGGTGCAAAACCTTAAACCACGATTTCGAGACGCTCGTTCGGCCTGTAGCGACGCCCGACCTTCGCGGACGGGAGGCCGTCCGTGAGGACGACGTCGCCGGTGAAGTCGTTCTGACCGCGGATGAGAGCCGAGCCGACTCCGTACGAGTCGACGGGCACCCCGCGCTCCTCGAAGAACCGGATCTTCTCCGCGTCGAAGCCGCCCGAGGCGACGATCTTGATCCGCTCGAACCCGGCCTCGTCGAGCGCGTTTCGGACCTTCCACACGAGGCGCTCGTTCACCCCGGTCGGCCTGAAGTCGCCCATCTCCTCCCAGAGGGATTGGTCGACGAGGGTCTCCGAGGTGTCGAGCCGCACTCCCCAGAGCCGGTCGCCGAGCGCGCGGGCGACCTCGAGCGCCGTCTCGACGGAGTTGTTCTCGAAGTCGACGAGGACGGTGACGTTGATGTCGGGCGACTCGCGAGCGGCCCATTCGGCGAACTTCGTCGCCGCGAGCACGGTGTTGCCGCCGTAGGCCGAGATGAGCGCGTGCGGCACGGTGCCGACGCCCCGTCCGCCCCACCAGGACGCCTGGGCGTCCGTGGTCATTCCGATGGGGAAGTCGATGGCCGCGCCCGCCACGTGGGCCGCGTATCCGTCACCGGTCTGGATGCTGTGATGATCGTGGCGGGCGGGCATGAAGATGATCGGCTTCCTGCTCGCCGCCTCGATCACGCGGCGCGTGTTCGTGGAGACGAGCGTGCGGCGCGCCAGAACTCCGAGGTAAACGGTCTCGAGGTGGGCGAAGAGCGTGAAGTCGCCCTCGATCGTCATCACCGTCTCGCGGGGCGCGACCTCGTCGCCGTCGTACAGGGCGTGGACGGTGAGCGCCTCCCAGTCGTGCGAGCAGAGCTTGAGGACGGCGAGCGCCTCGTCCATTCCGCCGAGCACGGCCTCGTTCTTCTGGAAGACCTGCATGACCACGCGCGGATGCCGGCCGTCCGCGAGCAGCGTGTCGCGGGCGTGGTTGAAGTAGGCGTCTGTGTACCAGCCCTCCCGCATCTTCTCGACGGGGAGGTCGAAGATCTCAGGTGGGAGGCGCTTCCTCCGCTGCTCCGTTGTCGCCATTTGCAGCAGATTCTAGGCGGACGCATTCGTCTAGAGCGAGGTTCGCGACCTCGAGCTGCTCGGGCGTGGGCTCGGCCGTGACGAAGCGGTGCTGGAGCTCGTGGCCCGGCATCGCGAGTGCGCGGGCGAGCGGGTTCTTCTCGTTCTGCACCATCCAGGAGAAGAGCTCCACCGAGGCCGCGAGCGCGCCGACGCCCGCCGCCACGCGAGCAGCGGGACGCAGAGACGACGGCGCCCGCGCGGTGAGCGCGTTTCCGACCGCAGAGGTGAGGAGGAGCGGTCCGAGTAGGTGCGAGCCGCAGCGCTCGTGCTCCTTCGCGCGTTTCTCGCCGTGCTCGTACGTCCCGATGGAGATGTGCTCTGCTCCGTGGTAGGAGGCGAGGTTCGAGCCGCGCATCGCAACTGCGGCCGGGCCGACGGCCAGGGCGGCCGCGAGGATTTCCTGCGCAGCCATGGAGAGCCTGCTGCCGCGGACGAGGCGCACCGCAGCCGCACTCCCGACCATGGCCGCCACCACCGCGGGGCGCTGGAACGGAAGCTGCGCCGCGGGAAGGCGACGCCGGATCTCGGGCAGGAGCGCGAAGATCTCCGCCATCCGCGCGGGGCCTCGGATCAGGCGGTTCTCGATCTCGGACGCGCGCAGCGGCTTGAGCCCGGAGGCCACCTCCACGCCACCGTCCTCGAGGCGGACGGCGCAGGCCCAGTAGCGGGGCCCGTGCACCAGAACCCCGTTGGCGAGAGCCATCCCCCCGAGCCGAACCTTGTCCCTGCTCACTCTCCGAGTGTACGTGCCACGTGCATGAGGAAGCGGGTTCCAAGCTCGAGGTCGTCCACCGGGATGCGCTCGTCGGCGGAGTGGATCAGCGCCGCCGCGACCTCGGACTCCATTGCCCGCATGGGGAAGAACCCGTAACAGACCGTCCCGAAGGCCGAGCGCATGAAGTGGCTGTCCGTGAATCCGGCGTTGACGATGGGTGCAAGCGCGGCGCCCGGCTCCTCCGCCTCGACGAAGCTCTCGATCGCACGCCAGAGTGGAGTATCGAGCGGCGATGCCGTGCCGCCGACGCCCTCGACCCAGACGAAGTCGTAGTTGTCCTCGCCGAGCGCCGCCCGGATCTCGGCCTCGGCCTCGGCCTGCGTCTCGCCCGGCAGCAGACGGCAGTCGCAGACCACCGTGCAGAGCGCGGGGATGACGTTCGTCTGCTTGGACGCCTCGATGATCGTCGGCGAGATCGCGTGCGAGAGCATCGGCTCGACGACCGCGCGGAGCGGCTGCTCGAGCTCGTTGGGGTCGCTCGTCCCCACGAGCCGGAGGAAGGCATCGGCCTCGGGCAGAGCCCGGGTCTTCGGCTTGTACTCCGCCAGCCGCTGGATGAGCCTCGCAGCGCGCACGAGTGCGTTGTCCGCGATTCCCGGCATGGACGCGTGCCCGCTCCGGCCGTGCACGCGGAGGACGAATGGCGAGCTCATCTTCTCTGCGGTCCCGCACAGGTAGGCCGGGCGCCCGTTGATCACCAGCCGGTCGCCACCGCCCTCGTTCACGCAGTAGTCGGCGCGCACCGCGTCCGGATGGTTGGCGCAGAGCCACGAGAGACCGAAGTCCTCGCCGACCTCCTCGTCGGCAGAGGCGACGAAGATCAGGTCGCCGGCGGGCACGAAGCCTTCCCGGGCCAACGTGGCGACGGCGACGGCCGCGGCCGCGACGTGGCTCTTCATGTCGAGGGCTCCCCGTCCCCAGATCTCCCCGTCACGAAGCTCGCCCGACCACGGGTCGAGGGTCCACTCCTCGGGATCGGCGCGCACCGTGTCCGTGTGCGAGATGAGCGCGAGCGTCGGGCCGCCGCGGCCCGGAATCCGCGCGACGAGGTTCGCCCGTTCCGGCACCTTGGCGTAGAGCTCGCATTCGACTCCTGCGTCCTCGAGATACGCGCGGAGGAGCTCGGCGGCGAGCGTCTCGTTCCCCGGCGGGTTGACCGTGTTGGCGCGCAGAAGCCCCTGCAGGAGCTCGGTCGCCTCGTCGCGCACCGGGGCCGTGGCCATCGCGTGAGCATACTTCCCACCGTGAGCGATCTCTTCTCCGACGCAGCGCGCGGGCGTCTCGACGACTTCGCGCCTCTGGCCACGCGGCTGCGGCCGCGGAGGCTCGACGACTTCGTCGGGCAGGAGCACGTGGTCGGCCATGGCTCGGCGCTCGCCCTCGCAATCGCCGGGGACCGCATCGGGTCGGCGATCTTCTACGGGCCGCCCGGAAGCGGGAAGACGACGCTGGCTCGAATCGTCGCCGAGACGACAGGCGCGGACTTCGAGGAGCTCTCGGCCGTGTCGGCCTCGGTCTCCGACGTACGCGCCGTCCTCCAGCGCGCGACCGAGCGGCTGGGGACGAGCGGGACGCGCACGATCCTCTTCCTCGACGAGATCCACCGCTTCAACAAGGCCCAGCAGGACGCGCTCCTGCCTGCCGTCGAGTCCGGGCTCATCACGCTGATCGGCGCGACGACGGAGAACCCCTATTTCGAGGTCAACTCGGCTCTTCTCTCGCGCTCGCAGATCTACGAGCTCGAGCCTCTGTCGGACGAGGACCTGGAGGTCATCGTCCGCAGGGGAGCCGAGCACCTCGGCGTCGAGCTCTCGGACGACCTCGTGGCGCTCGTGGCCCGCCGGGCGGGCGGTGACGCCCGCGCCGCGCTCAACACCCTCGAGCTCGCCGCCCAGACCGCCGGCGCCGAAGGCGTCGCGCTCGAGGAACGGCACGTCGAGGACGCGGCACGGCGTCGCCGTGTGGTCTACGACAAGGGCGGCGATGCCCACTACGACTTCACGTCGGCGTTCATCAAGGCGATCCGCGGCTCCGATCCCGACGCCGCGCTCTACTACCTCGCGTCCATGCTCGAAGGCGGCGAGGACCCGCGCTTCATCGCGCGGCGCCTGATCGTGCACGCCTCCGAGGACATCGGCATGGCCGACTCCCGGGCGCTTCTCGTCGCCGTCGCGGCGGCGCACGCGGTCGAGCACGTCGGCCTGCCCGAGGCGCGGCTCAACCTCGCGCACGCGACGATCTATCTCGCGCGGGCGCCGAAGTCGAACGCCGTGATCAAGGCGATCGGCGCGGCCTCCCAGGACGTGCGCGAGCACGGCGCTCTCCAGCCGCCGAAGGCGCTTCGCGACGCCCACTACCCGGGCGCGAAGAAGCTCGGCCACGGGCAGGGCTACGTGTATCCGCCCAACGACCCGTCCGGCTACGACGCCGACTACCTCCCGGACGAGCTCAAGGGGCGAACGTACTACGAGTCCGAGGAAGACGCGTGAAGCTGAACACCTACGAGTGGGGCGACGAGAGCGCAGCGCTCGTCGTCTGTCTCCACGGCGTCACAGGGCACGGGCTCCGCTTCCGCAAGCTCGCCGAGGAACGGCTCGCCAACCGGTTCCACGTGGTCGCCGCCGACCTGCGCGGCCATGGGCACTCCACCTGGGACGAGCCGTGGGACATCGCCACCCATGTCGCCGACCTGCTCGAGACCTTCGACCGGCCCGCCTACTGGATCGGACACAGCTTCGGCGGCCGGCTGACGATGGAGGTGGCCGCGGTGCGGCCCGAGCTCGTCCGGCGGGCGGTTCTCCTCGACCCGGCCGTCTTCATCCCGCCGCCCGCACTCGACAGACCTCAGCCGCGAAGCTCGCAAGGAGGAGACCTACGCCTCCGTGGACGAGGCGATCGAAGCGCGGATGCTCCGCAGCGGGCTCGCCCACACGCCCGCGGGAGATTCTCGAGGAGGAGGTCGAGCCAGCATGCGTTCACCGGCCGAGGACGGGTCGGCTGCACCTGCGCTACTCCTGCGATCTGCGTCGGCGACGCCTACCTGCAGATGGGCGACGCCGCCACCGCCGTTCGGCGCGTTGCGCATTCCCGACCCTCGTCGTCGTCGGATCCCTCTCGAGTCGTCATGACGGCCGGGCGAGGCCGAGCTTTACCGGCGCGCGCTCGGCGACCTGCTCACGCTCGAGGTCGTGCCCGGCGGGCACAGCGTCCTCTGGGACGCGTTCGACGAGACCGCAGCCGCGATCGACGCCTTCCTCGAGGCTTAGAGAATTGTCTCGCCGAGGGCGCTCGCCACGAGCTCGACGGCGAGCTGGGCGGTAGCGTTCTCGCGGTCGAGGATCGGGTTCACCTCGACGACGTCCATCGAGCCGAGGACGCCTGACTCGGCGACGAGCTCCATGGCGAGGTGCGCCTCCCGATAGGAGAAAGCCGCCGCGCACCGGGCGTGCCCACTCCCGGAGCTGACGTCGGGGTCGACCACGTCCATGTCGAGGGAGACGTGGACGAATGCCGCATCGGCCACGCGCTCGAGTACCTCGCGGACGACGGGCTCGACACCGCGCCGGTCCAGGTCGGTCATGGTGTAGACGGACATTCCGAGCCGGCGCACCAGCTCGCGCTCGCCGTCGTCGAGGGAGCGCACGCCGATGAGGAAGACGTGCTCCGGCTTCACGGCCGGGAGCGGCCACGCATCGCTGCCGAAGGCGTCGTCTGCCAGGCCGAGCGCGGCGGCGAGAGGCATCCCGTGGACGTTTCCGCTCGGCGAGGTCTCCGGCGTGTTCAGGTCGCCGTGCGCGTCGAACCAGAGCACTCCGCCGGCCCCGTGGGTCGCGGCGAGCCCGCCGAGCGTCCCGAGCGCGATCGAGTGGTCGCCGCCGAGGACGATCGGGACGGAGCCTTCCTTGGCCACCGCCGCCACACGACGGGCAATGCGCTCGCAGGCGTTCTTGATCTCGGTGAGGAAGCGAGCACTCGGGTCTCCGGACGCGGTCGCTTCCGGGACCACCGTCTCGACGTTGCCCCAGTCCGAGCACTCGAGCCCGAGGCGCGTCAGGCGGTCGTCCAGGCCCGCGTAGCGGATCGCGGAGGGCCCCATGTCCACGCCGCGACGGCCGGCGCCCAGGTCGAGCGCGCCGCCGATGACTGCGAGCTTTCGTTTGTGCACGGAGAGGAAGCTAATCAGCCAGTGCCGCGAAGCGTGCCCTTGACCGCGCGGGCGCGCGCCTGCCAAGGGACGAGGCGGCGTCCGATACTCTGTCCCCCGCGCGGCGAGGTAGCTCAGTTGGTAGAGCACACGGCTGAAAACCGTGGTGTCGCCGGTTCGATTCCGGCCCTCGCCACTCGGCCCTGCCGTCAGCAGAACGCGAAAAACGACGTCCGGGCCGGTGCTACCGTGCCGCGGACGTCGCTTGGCCCAGGATCCTAGACGGGGTCGGCCCGGGCGGCAAGGACGGCGACGCCGCTCCCGCTGCGAGCTCCTGGACGTCCTCGAAGCCGACCTCGCCGAGGCGGGCGCGGAGCTTGTCGGGCGGGACCCAGATCGGCGTCTCCGCCCCGCGCGAGAACGCGAAGATGGCGTGGCCGCCCGGCGCCGTGACCCGGCCGAGCTCCTCGAAGAACGGGATCATGTTCTGAAGGACGACGAGGTCGAACGACCCGTCCGCAAAGGGCAGGCTCGCCCCGTCCGCGACCTGGAAGGAGACGCGCCCGGCGAGCTCGGACGGAAGCAGGCGCTGCGCCTCCTCGACCATCTCGGGCGCGAGGTCGACGCCGACCACCTCGGCGTCCGGGAACCGCTTCGCCACGACGCGCGCCGCCTTCCCCGTTCCCGTGCCGAGGTCGAGCACCTTGCGCGGAGGCTCGCCGAGCCGGTCGAGGGCGGCGCCGAGCGGGACGAGGCCCTCCGGCCCGATGCGCCCGTCCCAGGTCGACGCCAGCGAGCCGAACTGCCGGCGCATGGGCCTGCGAAAGAGCCGCCAGAGAACCGGCCGCGCCACGACGACCTGCGTGGTGAGCCGGGCGAACCGCCGTCCGGCCGCCTCCAGCCGCTGTCTCACGCCGGCGTGAGGCGCAGCTCGTCTCCGACCCGTACGGCGAACATCCGCGCCGCGTCCCCGCGGTTGATGGCGAGGGCGATGTTGGCGTAGGCGTCCTCGTAGAGCACGATGTCGCCCATGCGTGCGTCTGCGAAGGTGCGCGCGGCGACGGCGAAGTAGCGCTCGAAGCCGACCTCGACCTCCACGCGCGTGCCGGGGTCGATTCCGACACGGGAGAGGTGCTCGGCGGTGAGGTTGAGCTGCACGTTGCCGTAGCGATCGACGTAGAGGACGGTGGCCCGGATCCGCGCTTCGCCGATCGACGGCTCGGGGAACTCGAGCCGGTGCAGCCCGGCGGGGTCGAGCGCGGGCCCGAGCTTCGCGATCTCGACGCCGCTCGCCAGGTGCGCGGCGGCCGGCGAGAAGATGTCGCGCCCGTGAAACGTGTGGGAGATTCGCTCGAGCATGTAGGCGGCCTCCGCGATCTCGACCGCCTCTGCGACGCCGCCGAACCGGTCCGCGGCCACAAGAAGAAGCCCGTTGTCGGGCCCGACGTAGAGACGATCGTCGCCTCCCCGCAGAGCGATCGGCTTCCGCTCGCTGCCGACACCTGGATCCACGATCGCGACGTGCACCCCTGTGGGCATGTAGGGAAGCGTGTTCGCGAGGACGAGTGCGCCCTGCAGCACGTGCTGGGGCGGGATCCCGTGCGTGATGTCGATCACCTCGACGTCTGGCGCGATGCGCTTGATCACGCCGCGACACGTTCCCGCGAAGTCGTCCTCGAGGCCGAAGTCGGTCAGGAGGGTGATGAACTGGCGTGCGATGCGGCGAGCTTAACGGCTGCGACGAGACCGTCGAGGTCGTGGCTCTCGGCTTCCACGACCACCTCGAGACCCGCGTCGCGCGCCTCCGCCGAAGTGACCGGCCCGATGCTCACGCAGGCGAGGTCTCTCCGAAGCGCGGCGAGTGCCCGCGCGGCCGACGCCGAGGCGAGCACGACCAGGTCGGCGTCGGGGAACGACGAGACCTCCAGCTCGACGGTGCGATAGAGCGGCACGAGCTCGGCGCCGAGTTCGCGGACGAGCACGTCGCGGGCGTCCTCGGCGGCCGCGTGCAGGACGCGGCCAGGCGGCTTCGGGAGCTCGTCGACGAGCCCCTCCTGGGTCGAGCGCTCGGCGACGAGGGCCGGCTCGATGCCGTGAGCCCTGAGCGCCTCTGCGGTCCCCGGGCCGATCGACGCGATCCGGCCGGGCGAGCCCTGGAGTCGCCGCAGAAGCGGCTCGACTGCGTTCCGGCTGGTAACGAGGATCCAGTCGTAGCGCTCGGGCTCGATGCCTGGCCCGTCGATCTCCTCGATGCGAATCAGCGGCACCGCAACGACCTCGAAGCCGTCCGCGCGCAGTCGCTCGACCAGGCGCTCGTCCGTGCCCGTGACGGCGACTCTCACGGCACCGCGGCGAGGAGCTCGTCAGCGAGAGCAAGTGGATCGTCGCCGCGCCTGCGCTCGATCCATGCGCCGTCCTCGGCCGCGATCAGCGCGGTCAGCGCCTCGCCGTCGTGATGGGCCGCGACGGGAGCGAGGCAGCCGGCGCCGATCCGTGCAACGCATGCGCGCTCGGCCGTCACACGGCGCCGCGTCTCCGGGTCGTCGATACCCGCGGCGAGCTCCTCCTCGCCCGCACGCACCTGGAGCGCAACGGCGCCTTGCCCTGCCTCCGGCACGAGCTCGTCCGGGTCGAAGCGATGGCCGATCTCGTCCGAGAGACCCAGCCTGTCGAGCCCGGCCGCCGCGAGCACGATCGCGTCGAGCCCGCGCTCGCCGCGCTTCCGCAGGCGTGTGTCGACGTTCCCGCGCAGCGGCTCGATCGAGAGCTCCGGCTCGAGCGCGAGAAGCTGCGCGCGGCGACGCACCGACGCCGTCCCGATCCGCATCCCGGGCGTGAGCCCGTCCGCGCCGCACAGTGCATCGCGGGGATCCTCGCGGGCGAGGAAGGCCGCGACCGCCAGCCCGTCCACGTCCGTCGACGTCATGTCTTTCGCAGAATGGACGGCAACGTCGATGCGGCCGGCCAGGAGCGCCTCCTCGATCTCCTTCACGAAGACCCCGCGCTCGCCGATCTCGCCGAACGGCTTCGAGCGGTCGCGATCTCCCGCGGTCGTCATCGGGACGAGCGCGACATCGAGTTCGGGATTGGCGGAGCGGAGCGCGTCGGCGGCGATCTCCGCCTGCGTCAGCGCGAGCCTACTCCCCCGGCTGCCGAGCCGAAGAATCACGGTCGTCGAGGTCGAAGAGGTGGCGCACCGCGTCCGCGTAGAGGACACCGTCGGCGGCCGCTGCCGCCTGCTTCATCCGAACGGTGGGCGCGTGGAGGAGCTTGTTCACGATCTGCGCGGTGAGAGACTCGACCGCGCGCCGCTCGCTCGGGCTCAGGGAACCGAGGCGGCCCTCGGCACGTTCGAGCTCGCTCGTCCGGATCGACTCGGCGCGCGCCCGGAGAGATGCGATCGCCGGGACGACGTCGAGCGAGAGCTGCCAGGCGCGGAAACCCTCGGCCTCCTCGGCGACGATCGCTTCGGCGCGCACGGCCTCCTCGCGCCGGCCCGCCACGCTCTCCTCGACGACCCGCTCGAGGTCGTCGACGTCGTAGAGGTAGCAGCCCTCGATCTCGTTCACCGCCGGATCGACGTCGCGTGGGACGGCGATGTCGACGAAGAAGATGGGACGCCCCTTGCGAGTGCGCATTGCACGCTCCACCTGCTCGGCCGAGAGCACGTGGCCGCGCGAGCCCGTCGAGGCGACGACGATGTCCACGTGCTCGAGCTCGGCCTCCACCGCGTCGAGGCCCGCAGCGCGGCCGCCGAAGCGGCGCGCGAGCCGCTCGGCCCGCTCGACGGAGCGGTTGGCGACGAAGACGCTCTCAACCCCGCGCGAGATCAGGTTCACGGTGGCGAGGTCGCTCATCTTCCCCGCGCCGAGCACGAGGATGCGCCGTCCCTCGAGCGTCCCGAAGACGCGCTCGGCGAGCTCGGCCGCCGCGGAGGAGATGGAGGCCGGGTTCTCCCCGATGGCCGTTTCGCTCCGCACCCGGCGGCCCACGCGGAGGGCCTGGCGGAAGAGGCGGTGCACCAGCTGCCTCGCCGTTCCCGCCTCCTTCGCAGTCTCGTAGGCGCCGCGCACCTGGCCGAGAATCTGTGCCTCGCCGGGGATCATCGAGTCGAGGCTCGCCGCCACGCGGAAGAGGTGCATCGCGGCCGCCTCGTCGGTCAGCGTGTAGAGCGACGGGGCGATCTCGCTCTCGCTCAGTTCCCCGAGCGCTGCGAGCTCCGCGAAGGCTCGCTCCTGGGCGGCCTCGGGATCGTCGTCGACGACGTAGAGCTCGGTGCGGTTGCAGGTGGAGAGCGCGACCGCCTCGCCCTCCTCACCGGCCAGCCGGCGGACGAGCTCCGGGTTCTCCGGCGCGCTGACGTAGAGCTGCTCGCGGAGCTCGACGGGGGCCCGGTGGTGCGAGGTGCCGACGAGGACGAGGTGCATGGCTAGAAGTGGGCCACCGGGACGAGGGCGACGGCGACGAGGGCAAAGGCGGCGAGCGCGAGGTACGCCGTGCGGCGGCCGCGCCAGCCCGCTTCGTAGCGGAGGAACAGGAAGGCAGCGTAGGCCACCCAGGTGAGCAGCGCGACGGCCATGACGGCGTCGAATCCGCCGCCCTCCGAGCCGAGCCGGGCCAGGCCGACCGCGAGCCCGAGAGTCAGTGCCGGCAGCGCGACGAGAATCGTCCGGCCGGTGAGGGTGTCGAGCGCGAGCTGCGAGGGCGCACGCTGGCGCAGGACTCCGGGCGCGTGGCTCTTCAGCCGCCGCTCCTGCCAGAGGTAGAGGCCGGCGAGGCCGGCAGCGAGGGTGAAGCCCGCGAAAGCCGCGAGGATCAGCCCGACGTGGAAGGCGAGGAAGATGTCGCCGAGCTCGCTGCGGCCCTCGTCCCCCGCCCCGCCGCTGAGCCAGGCGACCGTGAAGAGCGCCGCCGCAAGCGGCATGACGACCAGGCCGAGCAGGCGGAAGGGCGCCCGGCAACCCCAGATGAGGTAGGCACCGACGACGAGCCAGACGAAGAGGTTGAGGGAGCCGGCCCAGGTTCCCCACGGGAAGCCCTCGGCGCGGGTCGCCTGCACGACCAGGAGCGCAGTCTGCGCCAGCCAGCCGATTCGGACCCCCCAGATCGCGAAGCGCGAGAGCCGCCCGGGCCTCACTCCGTCGCCGACATAGGCGACCGCCGCCTCCAGGTAGCCCGCGAGCGCAGGCCAGACGAGGATCACCGCCAGCTCGCCCATCAGGCCGCCCTGCGCCGCTGCGCGAGCTCGGTCAATTCGGCCACCTCGCGCTCGAGCCGCGAGAGCTTGAACGAGTAGAGGATCACGTAGAGGAGGACGACCGCGAGGACGACGAGGTAGGCGGCGGTGACGTACTTCTCGGAGGTCGTCATTCGAGTGCCTCTCGCAGCTCGCGGAGCCGTGCGTCGAGCCGCTTCCCCGTGAGCTCGTTCGTGTAGAGCGAGGCGAAGAGGCCGAGCATCGCGGCGAGGCAGACGCAGAAGACGAAGAACATGCTTCCCGACATTTGCGGCCCGTCGCGCGTGAAGACGACGGGATGGATGAAGTTCTCGGCCAGCCGAATGGCGAGGAAGCTGACCGGGATCAGCGCGACGCCGAAGAGCGCGTAGACCGCCGACAGGTTCGCGCGGCGCGGCCCCGACTCGACGGAGAAACGGAGCATGAAGTACGCGCAGTAGAAGAGGAAGAGGACGAGAAACAGCGTCAGCTGCCGCTCGCTCCACGTCCACCAGACCCCCCAGGAGATCTTGGCCCAGATGGAGCCGGTGACGAGGGTCAGGATCCCGAAGATGACACCCATGTGCACCGCGGTGTAGCTCTCGAGGTCGTAGCGCGACTCCCGCGTCCAGAGGAGCCGGAGCGCCTTCCACGCGCCCCAGCCGAAGCACGCGTACGCGGTCAGCGCGATGGGGACGTGGACGTAGAAGATGCGCTGGCTGAAGCCCTGGTCCGCGTCTTCGGGAGCCCAGAAGAGAGCCAGCGTGAGACCTGCCACGAGCAGCACGGAGGCTGCCGCGGCGAGCAGCACGGCCCGGTTATTCCGCAACGACATACTCAAAGCTCGCCCAGGAAAGAATCGCAAATATCAGGTCGTAGAGAGCGAGGAAGCCGAGGTAGCGCCCGGGGTCGTCGACCACGGTCGCCCCGACTCCGCCGACGACGACCGGGATGACCAGCGGCAGGAAGAGCAGCGGCAGCAGGAGCTCCCGCGCCCGGCTGGCGGCGGCCATCGCGGCGAGCAGTGTCCCGACGGCGGCGAGCCCGAGGTCCGCGAGGAGGACGGCGGCAACGAGCTCCCAGCCGACGGGCTCGAAGAAGAGGGCGTACGCGGGGAGGGCGACGACCTCCGCCACTCCGAGAAACACCAGCACGCCGAGGCTCTTGGCGAGCCAGATCGCGCTTCGGTCGCATGGAGCGAGAACGAGACCGTCGAGCACGCGCTGCTCCCGCTCGGCCGTGAAGGCGCGCCCGAGTCCGAGGAGCGCGGTGAAGAGAAGCGCGATCCAGAGGAGCCCCGTCGAGGCCGTCGCGGAGGCATCCGAGGGCAGCGAGAAGTGGAACACGACGAGCGCGGAGACGACGAAGAGGAGCATCGCCGGCAGGGTGTCCCGCGAGCGCAGCTCGAGGAGGATGTCCTTACGCGCGAGGGCGGCGACGTCGGCGAAGTAGGTCATGCGAGGGCGAGCGCCTGCGTCGCGAGCGGGCGCACATGCTCGGGCTCGTGGCTGGCGACGACGAGCGTCTTCGCGCCTGCGGCCTCGGCGAGCACGTCGTCGACCAGGCTCCGGGCGGAAGCGTCGAGGCCGGAGTACGGCTCGTCCAGAAGCAGGAGCTCGGGCCCGTGGAGAAGGACGCGGCAAAGCGCGAGCCGCTGTTGCATCCCGCGGGAGAACGAGCCGACGCGCTGGTGCCGTACCTCCCAGAGCCCGAAGCGCTCGAGAAGCGCCCCGATCGTCTCTCGTCGCTCGGCCACGTGGTAGAGCCGCCCGTACAGGTCGAGGTTCTCGAGCGCGGTCAGCTCCTTGTAGACCAGAGCCTCGTGTGCGAGGTAGCCGATCCGCCCACGCGGGAGGTCGACTTCGATCTCGCCCTCCGTCGGCGCGAGGAGGCCGGCCATGAGCGCGAGGAGCGTCGACTTCCCCGAGCCGTTCGGGCCCGTGACGAGGAGAAGCTCGCCGGCCCGCACCTCGAGGTCGAGGTCGCGAATGACCCGCTTCGAGCCGAACCGCCGTCCGAGATCCCGCGCCTGAATCACACCAGCACGTCCAGGAGGACGAAGGCGAAGAACGTCACGCTGATGACGCCGTTCATCGTGAAGAACGCCATGTCGAGCCGTTTCCAGTCGCGCGGCGAGACGAGCGAGTGCTCGTAGACGAGGAGCGCGGCCACAGCGGCGACGCCCGTCCAGTAGAACGCGCCGACCGGCAGGCCGAGGCCGGTCAGGACGAGGAGGAGAACCGTGAGGGCGTGGCAGGCGCGCGCCCCCCAGAAGGCAGCCGGGACGCCGTAGCGGGCCGGCACGGAGTGCAGTCCCTGGGCGCGGTCGACGTCGAGGTCGAAGAGCGCGTAGAGGAGGTCGAAGCCCGCGACCCAGAGAGCGACGGCGCCGCCGAGCGCCCAGGCCTCCCATGGAAGCGTGTTCGTGATCGCGGCCCAGGCACCGAGCGGCGCGAGCCCGTCCACGGCGCCGAGCCAGAAGTGGGAGAACGCGCTCCAGCGCTTCAGATAGGGGTAGAGCACGAAGCCGGCGACCGGGATCGGCCAGAGCCAGTGGACTATCGGCGCGAGCTGGAAGACGGCCACGAGGAAGACGGCGAGCGAGAGTACGCAGAAGAGAACGACCTGCGGAGGCGTGAGGGCGCCGCGCGGGAGCTCCCTTCCCGCCGTGCGCGGGTTCCGGGCGTCGATGCGCGCGTCGATGAGCCGGTTGAGCGCCATCGCGAGGCTCCGGGCTCCGAGCATGGCCACGGTGATCCAGAGAAGGTCATATGCGCTCGGGACCCCGTCGACCGCGAGGAACGCGCCGATGTAGGCGAACGGAAGCGCGAAGATCGTGTGCTCGATCTTCACCAGCGAGGCGAAGAGCCGCGGGTAGCGGAGCGCTGCCTCGGTCACGTCTGGCGATGCTCCGTTGTCTCCGCTGCCAACAGCTTGACGGCATGGCCGACCGCGGGCGCGAGCACGGCCCAACCGTCGCGGCACGCACCCGGAGAGCCCGGAAGGTTGACGACGAGCGTCGAGCCGACGATGCCGGCGGTGCCTCGGGAGAGCATCCCGTGCGGAGTCCTGGCGACGGCGTCCGCCCGCACGGCCTCGGCGATCCCCGGCGCCCCGCGCTCGACGACCTCCGCGGTCGCCTCCGGCGTCACATCGCGCGGACCGAACCCAGTGCCCCCGGTCGTGAGCACGAGCGCGCTCGTCCCGGCCAGCTCGCGAAGAGCCGTGGCGATCTCGTCGCGATCGTCGGGAACCGTCCGGCGCTCGACCTCCCACCCGTTCTCGGCGAGAGCCCCGGCGAGCAGGTCCCCGCTCTCGTCCTCCCGCTCTCCCGCGGAGACGCCGTCGGAGACCGTGAGCACGGCCGCTCTCACCCCTTCGTCTTCTCGAGGAGCCTGACGTCCTCGATCGTCATGTCGCGGTCGACTGCCTTGGCCATGTCGTAGACCGTTAGAGCCGCGACGCTCACCGCAGTCAGGGCTTCCATCTCCACGCCGGTCTGCGCGGTTGTCTCGACGGTGGCGACGATCTCCACCCCGCCCTCGCCCACCTCGAGCTCGACGCCGATGCTCGTCAACGGAAGCGGGTGGCAGAGCGGAACGAGCTCCGAGGTCCGCTTGGCGGCCATGATCCCGGCGAGCTGTGCTGTTGCGAGGGCGTCACCCTTCGGAAGCGAGCGCAGCGCCGTTGCCGTCTCGGGGCTCATCGCCACCCGGCCGGACGCCACCGCGCGACGGCGCTCGTGGGGCTTGCCGCCCACGTCGACCATGTGGACGCTGCCCTCGGCGTCGACGTGGCTTAGACCCTGATTTCCAGGCATTTCAGACAGAGAGTCTAGTTCCCGACCCGTGCTCGACGGCGTCGAGGTCGGCGAGCTGCGCATCGATCCAGGCGGCGATGTCGTGCTCTCCGACCTGGGCCTGGATCGCGCCGAGCCGCCGCCGCCGCTCGTCCTCGCCCATGGTCAGCGCCTCGTAGAGCGCCCTCGCCTGGCCGGACAGGTCGAACGGGTTCACGGTGAGCGCCCATTCGCCGAGCTCGTCGTGGGCGCCCGCGTTCTCCGAGAGGACGAGGACACCGTCGCGAGCGTTCACGAGGGGCGCCTCCTTGGCGACGAGGTTCATGCCGTCGAAGATGGCGTTCACGAGCAGGACGTCGTACTGCTTGTACGCGGCGACGGCCTGGTGGAAGTTGTCCTCGATCCGGACCTCGAGCGGAAGCCAGCCCTCGATGCGGAAGCGGTCGTTGACCACGCGCGCGGCGCGCTGGATCGCGCCCAGGTACTCGGAGTACTCGGGAATGTCCTGGCGCGACGGGTCGAGGAGCGCGAGCATCCCTACGCGGCCGTGCAGCTCGGGATGGTCCTCCAGGAGCAGCTCGTAGGCGCGGAAGCCGCGAACGATGTTCTTGGACGGATCAGTGCGGTCCACCCGGACGATCAGGAGCTCCGGGCGCTCGGCCTCGAGCTTCGCCTCCTCTTTGCGCACGCGCTCGCTCTCCGCAAGGTCGGCGAACTCCGCAGGGTCGACGGAGATGGGACGCGGGTGGACGGCGACGGTGCGGCCCTCGTACGTGACCCGGCCGGCGCTGAAGTCGCTCTTCGCGCCGAGCACGTCCTCGCAGCAGCGCAGGAAGTTCCGGCACCAGCGCTCGGTGTGGAAGCTGACGAGGTCGTTGGCGAGCATCCCTTCGTGCACGGCGCGGCGAATGCTCTCCGGAAGCACACGCCAGTAGTCTGGCTGCGGCCACGGGATGTGCACGAAGTGGCTCATCGTCGCGTCCGGCACGCGCTCCCGCACGAGACCGGGCGTCACATAGAGGTGGTAGTCGTGGAAGAAGACGTCCGCATCCGGCTCGCGCGCGAGCTCCTCGACGACCGCGTCCGCGAACCTGTGGTTGACGGCCAGATAGCCCTCCGACCACGCGAGGTGGAGCCCGTTGTCGATGTCTGGGGCCTCGACGAGGCCCCAGAGGTAGTGCTGCGCGAACCAGAGCACCGGGTTCGAGACGACGTTGTAGTACAGGTCGTAGGCCTGCGGGTCGTGCGAGACCAGCCGGAGCCGGTAGGGGGAGCCGTCGCCCGCCGCCTCTTCCACGGGCTCGGAGCCGGCCTCGGCCGCCACGACGTGGTCCTCGGCGCTCATCGCGCTTGCGACCCAGGTCACGTCCTGGTCGCGTGATGAGGCTCCGCAGGGCGGTCACGAGGCCGCCACCGCCCCTGCGCGCGGTGCGCGTGCCGTCGGTTTCACGTGAAAACGTGACGGGAGCCCGGTTGGCAACGACGATGAGCTTGCGCCGACCCGCCATGGGGACACCCTACCGGCGGCTATGGGACTAGACCGTCGTCGATGCGGTCACGAGCTCGGCGCCGCCGAGATCGTTTCCGTCGAGACGGTTGAAAAGCGCGAGCCAGTCCCGCAGGAGCCGCGGCGAGAGGAAGTTGCGTCGCACGTACTCCTTGCCGCGAAGCGCCATCTGGCGCGCTTCCGGCGGATCGTCGAGGATCGACTGCAGCGCCTGCGCACACTCCGCGACGGAAGCGACGAGAAAGCCCGTCTCGCCGTCCTGGATCTGATCGACGATCCCGCCCGCACGCCCGGCGACCATCGGCCTCGCCTTCCAGAGCGCCTCGGTGACCGTGAGCCCGAAGCCCTCCTTGATGGACTTCTGCACGAGAGCCTCCGAGTGCACCTGGAACGCGTTCACCTCGACCGATCCGACGTTGTTCAGGTTGGAGAGGATGAAGACGTCCGGGTCGCCGCCCGCCGCGGCCACCGTCTGGTTGTAGTAGTCCCACCCCTCCGGGTCGTCGTGCGCCATCGAGCCGACGAGGGCGAGCTGCGTGCGCGGGTGGCTCTCCCGCAAGGTTCGCCACGCTTCGATGACGCCGAGCGGGTCCTTCCACGGGTCGAACCTGGACACCTGGGTGACGAGCGGGCGGTCGACGTCGATCCCGAACTGGTCGACGATGTAGGACGCGTCCTCGGGCGAGAGCGCCATGTTCTTCGGCGTCAGCGGGTCGATCGCCGGCGGCCAGATGTACGCGGGCGGCAGGCCTTCGTGGCGCGGCACGTACTCCTCGCGGTGGAACACCATCGAGTCGTAGGAGTGAAGCCACGGGAGGAGGAAGTCGAGGACGTCCTCGTTCGGCGTCGAGAGGTCGATGTGGCAGCGCCAGATCCAGTGGCGGCCGCAGGCGCGCGCGTGGTCGATCATGCCGGCCGGCTGCGGGTCGTGGACGATCACGTAGTCGAAGGAGTCCGTGAGCGCCTCGGCGTTGCCGAGGTTGTAGCGGCGGAAGATCTCCTTCTCCTCGTCCGAGAGCGAGCGCGGCGCGCCCTGGAGGGCGTTGTGGATCGCCTTCGTGACGTCGAAGAACTCGTCCTGGCCGTAGATGACGCGCCACTCGGTGTCGAGGCCCGCGTCGCGCATGAGCGGGACGAGCGTGTAGAGGATCTCGGCGACGCCGCCGCCGAAAGCCGTCGCGGAGAGATGAAGGACGCGCTTGCCCGCGAGCGGCTCGGCGAGCGCCTTCAGCTGCTCCATCAGCCCCCGGCTGACGATTGTCGCGTAGTCCGCCAGGGACTTGTGGCCGACGTTTACCTGCTGAAGTTCCACGGCGCCGCAGGATATCGGCGCGCTCGGCGGATCAGTTGAGGTACTTCGCGAAGCGGAGACGCGAGCCTCCGCCGTTTGGGTTCGGCCCGATGTCGAGCTCGTCGGTGACCGCCCGGATGATCGCGATGCCGAGCCCGCCCTCGTCGAGCTCCTGCTGCGCGCGCTCGAGCACGGCGGGGTCGAAGCCGGCTCCGTCGTCGGTCACCTCGACCACGATCCGGTCCTCGGCGAGCCGGTAGGACACCTCGACGATCCCGTCCCGCCCTTCCTCGTAGGCGTGGCGGACCGAGTTCGAGCAGGCCTCCGTCAGGGCGAGCTTCAGGTCGGCGACCACGTCCTCCTGTAGAGCCCGGGTGCGCGCGATGCCCGTGAGCGCGAGGCGGCAGAGCGCGATGTACTCGGCGCGCGCAGGGATGGTGAGTGCGACGACGCCGTCGCCGTTCTCGCGGGGGTCGCGATCCATGGGGTCGGAGTGTTCCCGGCCCAAACCCAGCCTAAACCTGCCTCAATCTGCCGAATCCTCTCTCCCGAACCCGCGTAGGCCTTTCCTACCCGCTCGCGGTCACGTCGAACCGGGCCAGCCGCTCCCGGGCTACGGACACCGCCTCCGGGCTCGAGTCGACGAGGACGAAGCGCCGACCGAGCCCCGCCGCGACCGCCCCGAGCGTCCCGCTGCCGGCGAACGGATCCAGGCACCAGTCGCCCGGCCGGCTCGAGGCCTGGACGATCCTCCGGAGGACGCCCTCGGGCTTCTGCGTCGGGTAGCCGGTCTTCTCCTTCCCGGTCGGTGAGACGATCG
This sequence comes from uncultured Actinomycetes bacterium, assembly GCA_963766725.1. GTDB lineage: Bacteria > Actinomycetota > Thermoleophilia > Gaiellales > Gaiellaceae > DATEOR01. Next base: position 78,752 of record CAVYBK010000001.1, on the reverse strand, counting down.
TGTGCCACCAGACGTCGGTCGGCAGCTTGCCGCGAGCGGCCTTCTCGGCGGTCACGAGCCCGGGCGCCATGTACGGCTCCCGCTCGACGGCCTCGGAGTCGAACCAGTAGCGGTCCGGGTCCTTGACGTAGACGAGGATCGTGTCGTGCTTCGCGGGCCAGCGGCGCTTCGGCTTGGCGCCGTAGTCGTAGGCCCAGACGATCTCGTTCAGGAAGCACTCGCGGCCGAAGAGCTCGTCGAGCAGAAGCTTCGCGTAGTGCGCCTCGCGATAGTCGAGGTGGAGGTAGAGCGTGCCGCTCGGGGAGAGCAATCGGCGCAGCTCCCGAATCCGGGGCTCGAGGAAGCCCAGATAGTCCTCGAACGAGTCCGGGTACGAGGACTCGCGGAGGAGCCGGCTGGCGTAGCGGCGCCCCTTGAAGCCGACGCGGTCGCCGGCCTCGTCGGGAACGACCTCGAGCGTGCGCCGCGTGACCTTCCCGCCGGTGTTGAAGGGCGGGTCCGCATAGACGAGCTGAAAGCTCTCGTCCGCGAAGCGCGGCAGGACGTCCAGGTTGTCGCCGAGGAGAACGAGGTCGTCGGCCGGCCGCTCCACGCGGCCCACTGTAGAGGAGCTAACGGTCGCTGCCGGGCGGGGTCGCGGGGCGCTCGCCGAGCTGGACCGCGACCTCGACCTGCTTCCCGTCCCGCAAGAGCGTGAGGCGCGTCGTCTGGCCCGGCAAAAGGCCTTCCGTGATCGCACGCACGACGTCCTCCGCGGTCTCGACGGGCGCCCCGTCGATCGCAACGATCAGGTCGCCGCCGGGGCGGAAGGGGATCCCCGTGAATTCCTTCTCGAGGCCGCCGGCCTGAATGCCCGCATCGGCGGCCGGGCTTCCTGCGACGACGGTCTGCACCGCCGCTCCCGCGTCGACGGAGTAGTCGAAGTGGTCGGCGAGCCGCGGGGTCAGGGTCTGCGTCGAGATGCCGAGCCACGCGTAGCGCACCTCGCCGTTCTCGATCAGCTGCTCCATCGAGCGCCGCGCGGAGTTGATCGGCACGGCGAAGCCGACTCCCTCTGCAGTCCCGGAGTTGCTGTTGATCTGTGCGTTGATCCCGATGACGCGGCCGCGGGCGTCGAACATCGGGCCGCCGGAGTTGCCGCGGTTGATCGGCGCGTCCGTCTGGATCGCGTCGACGAGGTCGTAGCTCGAGGTCAACGAGGCGATCGAGCGCTCGGTCGCCGACACGACCCCGACGCTCAGCGAGCTCTCGTTGCCGAACGGGCTTCCGATCGCTGCGACGGGCTGGCCGACGGCGACGTGCGCGGAGTCCCCGAGCGGAACCACCGTCAGGTGGTGGTCGGCCGGGTTGACCTTGAGGAGCCCGACGTCGTCGTAGATGTCCCAGCCGACGATGCGCGCGCGCACCCGGTCGCCTTCCCGGAACTCGACGAAAACTGTGTTCGCCGCCTCCGGGGTCGCCGTCGGGTCGCCCTCGCCGGCCGTCGTGATCACGTGCGAGTTCGTGAGGATGTAGCCGTCCGAGGAGACCACGAAGCCGGAGCCTTGGGCCGCATCGGACGCGGCGACGGAGTCGTTCGGGCCGAAGAGGGCGAGAATCGTGACGACGCCGGCGGCGCGCTCCCGGTAGATCGCTTCGGCATCGAAGTCGTTCCCCGGAAGCGGCTTGGCCTCGGCGTCCTCGTCGATCGGGTTCGCGGCCGGCGTGGCGCTCCCCGGCGCGGTCAGGACGACCGTGCGCGTCGCACCGTCGCCGCCGACCCAACCCGCCGCCTTGGCGACGACGAGAGTCGTGGATGCGCCCAGAAGGGCGCAGACCACCGCAATGACGGCTAGAGATCCCGGGCGCACCGCGATCTCATAGTAGTTGCGGCGCGCTCAGGCTTCGCCGGCGGAGCGTTTCGACGTGAAAACGCGGTCCGCTCGTGGCAAAAGCAACGTGAAAACGGTCTCTCCGGGCCTGGAGGCGAGCTCGATCGAGCCGCCCATCCGGTCTGCGAGCTCGGACGCGATCGCAAGCCCGAGACCGCTGCCGGAGGCCTGGCCACCCTCGGCCCGGTAGAAGCGCTCGAAAAGATGCTCCTGGTCGCTCTCCGGCACGCCGGGCCCGTCGTCGGTCACGGAGAGGGCGACCGAGCCGTTCCGGTCGTCCGCAGAGACCACGATGCTCGTCCCTGCGGGGGTGTGGCGGGTGGCGTTCTCGACGAGGATGCGCGCCACCTGAAGGACGCGTTGCGCGTCTGCGAGCGCGACGGCCGGCCCGTCCACGTCGGCGGAAAGAACGTGCTCCTCAGCCTCGGCGACGGCACGGAACTCCTCGCAGACCGTGCGTGCGCTCTCGGCGACGTCGACCTCGGCCTGCTCGACCGAGAGCTGGCCGGCGTCGAGGCGCGTGAGGTCGAGAAGGTCGGTCGCCAGTCGCGTGAGCCTCGTGACCTGGGCACTCATCTCCTCGACGAAGTCGTTGCGCACCGCCGGCTCGATGTCCTCGTCCGCCATCAACTCGAGGAAGCCACCGAGGGAGAAGAGGGGCGTCCGGAGCTCGTGGGAGGCGTTGGCGATGAACTCGCGGCGCGCGCGGTCGAGGTGGGCGAGACGCAGTCGCATGCGGTCGAAGGCGCGGGCCAGCTCGCCGACCTCGTCCTCGACAGGGTCGACGATCTCCTGCTCGAAGTCGCCGCCCGCGATCCGGCCGGCCGCTTCCTCGAGCCGCCGGATGCGATGCGTGAGCCGCAGCGCGGCGAGGGAGCCCGCGAACCAGGCAATGAGGAGGGCGGCGATGCCGGCGATGAGCAGCGTTCGCTCCACGAGGCGGACGCTGGCAAGCGTGTCGCGAAGCGACGCCGACATGAGCACGACCGTCTCGTCTCTGAGGCGGAACGCCACCTCGGCGCGCTCGCCGTTCCTGTCGACCTGGCCACGCGCGACCTCGCCTCCAGTAGGCGGGAACACGCTCAGCTGAAACGCCTGCCGGACCACGGGGTCGTTCAGAACCTCGGGCGCCGTGATCTCGTTGGAGTCTCCGACCGGCACATACGTGTCGTTCCCGAGCGAGTTGATGACGACGACGCGCGCGCCGATGTCCTCCTGGATGCTCCCCGCCCGCGCGTCGTAGTTGAGCGGATCGGCCTCTTTCATCTTCCCCGCCACGGACGGGGCGCTCGCCGTGAGCGCGTCGAGGCGGTCGTCCACGAGGCGGTCCTCGAGACGTGGGACGACCGCCGCGTAGACGATGCCGAGCGCGCCCGCGACGATCGCCAGTACGACGAGCCCGAGCTTGACCGACAGGCGCGGATGGCGAAACTGGTTCATGTCACCTCGCGGAACCGGTAGCCCACGCCGCGAACCGTGAAGAGGTAGTGCGGCTCGCTGGGATCGGGCTCGATCTTCTCCCTCAGGTGGCGCACGTGGACGTCGATCGTCCGTGGGTCGCGGTATTCGGAACCGCCCCAGAGGGCCTCCAGCAGGGCCTGGCGCGAGTAGACCCGGCCCGGGTTGGCCGCCAGCGTGCGCAGGAGCTCGAACTCGAGATACGTGAGCTGAACAGGCTCTCCCGAGACCTCCACCGTCCGCTTGGCCAGGTCGATGCGGACGCCCTCGACCTCGATGGCGTCGCTCCTCGCACCTGCCGGCGGAAGCTGCGCGCGGCGCAGCGCCGCACGGACGCGGCTACGAAACTCTCGGATCGAGAAGGGCTTGGTGATGTAGTCGTCCGCGCCGAGCTCCAGGCCGACGACCTTGTCGAGCTCGTCGTCGCGCGCGGTCAGCATCAGGATTGGTACCGCGCTTCGCGCCCGCAGCCGGCGGCAGACCTCCAGGCCGTCGAGCTTGGGCAGCATGATGTCGAGGATCACGAGATCGACCGCGTTCTCCTCGAACCGCTGCAGCGCCTCCTCGCCGTCGCGCGCCTGCACGACATGGAAGCCCTCGTGCTCCAGGGGGTACGTGAGGAGCTTCTGGATCGACTCCTCGTCGTCGACGAGCAGGATCGTGGCGCTTTCCGGCATGAAGCAAAGGATAGGCACGTCGCGGACCGCACTAGACTGGCGCGGGCGCTATGGCCGTTCCTCCTGAACGCCGACGACCCCGACGGGGGTCGCTCGAGCGGCCGATCTCGGGCCGTATCTACCGAGCCGCCTGGCTCGTCGTCGCCGTGCCTCTGCTGGTCGCCGCCTTCAGCGTAGGGCAGCCGGTGGCGCTGCAACAGCCACGGCTCCCGCCCTCGTTCGACCGCACCACCGCCGTCCAGTTCGCAAACGAGCTCGCGCGCGACTACCCCGACCGCCGCCCGGGGACGACCGGCTCGAAAGCCGCTACCGAGTGGGTCACTAACCGCTTCCGCGACTACGACTTCACGGTCGAGCGCCAGGAGTTCGACGCGAACGTGCCCGGACTGGGCACGCAGCACTTCGTCAACCTGATCGCGACCGCCCCGCCGACCTCGGCGACGAACGTGCCCCGCTCCCAGGAGGTGATCGCCTTTGTCGCCCACCGTGACAACATCGGCGGCTCACCCGGCGCCAACTACAACGCGTCGAGCACCGGGGCCCTGCTCGAGCTCGCGCGCGACACGGGCAGTGCTGCGCTCTCGCACACGATCGTGCTCGTCTCGACCGACGGAGACGTGTTCGGCTCACTCGGATCGGCGGAGTTCGCGCAGAACTGGGCCTTCCGCGACCGGTTGGCGGCGGTCATCGACCTCGACGCGATCGGAGGCGACGGCCCTCCTCATCTCCATTTCGCAGGCGACACGCCCCGGACGCCTGTCTCGACACTCGTCGCCACCGCCGAGGCGAGCGTCGAGAGCCAGGCTCAGACGACTCCGCTCCGCCCCAACGCGCTCTCCCAGCTGATCGACCTCGCCTTCCCGTTCAGCCTCTACGGCCAGTCGCCCTTCATCGCCCAGGGCACGCCTGCCGTGACGCTCAGCACCGCCGGTCCCCGCACTCCGCCCGCCGCCGGGGACACGATCGTCGCGCTGAACCAGGAGCACATGGACCAGCTCGGGAGATCGGCGCAGGTCCTCCTCGGCTCGCTCGACTCGGCCGCCGATGTCGCGAGCGGCACCGAGTCCTATGTCTGGACCGGGTCGCGCCTCATCCGCGGCTGGACGATCGAGTTCGTCCTCCTCGGCTGCCTGCTCCCCTTCCTCGCGGCGACGATCGACCTCTTCGCGCGCTGCCGGCGACGACACATCGCCCTTCAGCCTGCGCTGCGAAGCCTCGCCAGCCGCCTCGGCCTCTGGCTCTGGGCGGGCTTTCTCCTGCTCTTCTTCTCGTTCACCGGAATCTTCCCGAACGGCGAGTCGCGACCGATTGCACCGAGCTCGACGGTCGCGACCGACTGGCCTGCCGCCGCCATCGGCGTCTTTGCAGGGCTCGTCGCGCTCGGCTGGCTCGTGACGAGGCCCCGGCTGATCCCGATGGGACCGGTCTCGCGGACGGACGAGCTCGGCGGCCACCTCGCCGCGATGCTCGCGCTCGGGCTCGTCGCGCTCGTCGTCGCGGCGCAGAACCCATTCGCGCTCATATTCATCCTTCCCTCGCTGCACGCCTGGCTCTGGCTGCCTCACGCCTCGGAGCGCGGGCGACCTGCGGCGCTCGGCGTCTTCGCGATCGGGTTCGTCGGCCCGCTGCTCCTGCTCGGCTCCTTCGCCTTTCGCTACGGATTCGGCTTCGACGCGATCTGGTACCTGACCGCGCTCACGTCGGTCGGGTACGTGCCCATCATCCTCGTCATCGCTTTCCTCGGCTGGGGAGCCGCGGCCGCGCAGGTTGGCACTGTCGCCGCGGGACGCTACGCGCCCTACCCCGCTGCGTGACGAGCACCCGCGCCGAGGGCCGATCCGGGAGTCGATCCGTCAGGTGGTTCTGCTCAGCCGTCGCATGCGCGCTCAGCCCACGCGTGAGGACGAAGCCGAGTCGGCCGACGACGAGTAGCTAGATCGGGAGGAAGCGGACGGAGGACCCGGCGGTGAGCTCGCCGTCTCCGGCCTCGACCTCGATGAGGGCATCGGCGCGGCCGGCGCGGGCGATCATGTGCGACTCCTGACCCGCGATGGGCTCGAGAACGACGTCGTCCCCATCCCGCCGCGTGCGCGCCCGGATGAACTGGTCGCGCTCGGCGTTCCGCCGCACCGGGACTTCGAGGAGCCCGCGGCGGAAGGCCGGCTCGGGCTCCGGTAGCCCAAGGAGCGCGTTCACTGCCGGGCGGACGAAGAGCTCGAAGGTCACGAGCACCGAGACCGGGTTCCCCGGGAGGTTGAAGACGAGGTGGTCGCGGCGGACGCCGAAGGCGACCGGCTTCCCCGGCTTCACGGCGACTCCCCAGAAGATTTCCTCGACGCGGAGCCCCGCCTGCGTCTCCCGCACGAGGTCGTGCGGCCCCACCGAGGCGCCACCGGAGGTCACGAGCATGTCGAAGCCGAGCAGGGCACGCTCCATGGCGCGCTCGAGCTCGTCCGGGTCGTCCCCGACTACCCCGAGCTGAGCCGGTACAGCGCCCGCCAGCTGCAGCGCGGTCGCGAGCAGAAGCCCGTTCGACTCGTAGATCTCCCCAGGGCCGAGCTCGTCCCCCGGTTGCTTCAACTCGGATCCCGTGACCAGGATCCCGACGCGCGGGCGCTTGGCGCACTGCACCTCGTGGACGCCGGCGGCCGCGAGCGCGCCGACCTGCGCGGGCCCAAGGCGAATTCCCGGATCGAGCACGACGTCGCCGGTCTGCACGTCGCTTCCCCGCTTCCGGACATTGGCGCCGGCGGTGACCGCCTCCCGGATCTCGATCGACTCGCCCGCGTCCTCCACCAGCTCGAGCGGGATGACCGCGTCGGCACCCTCGGGAACCGCGCCGCCGGTGGAGATCGCCATCGACTCCGCCGCCGCGAGCGGCCGTTCGGCAGGCGACCCGGCGGCGATCCTGGCGACGACCGGGAGGCGGGCGCCCATGCCGGCGTCCTCTGCCCGGACCGCGAAGCCGTCCATTGCGGAGCTCGGGAAAGGCGGCAGGTCGACCAGCGAGGAGGCCGGCTCCGCGAGGACCCGGCCGGCCGCGCGCTCAACCGGGACGCGCTCTGCGTCGAGGCGCTTTGCGCGCTCGAGAACGAGTCGTTGTGCCTCCGCGACCGAGATCAGCTTCGTCGCCGTGCTCACGGGCGAAAGGCTATAGGGGCACCGCGTTCGCGAGCAGGTACGCGCAGAGACCGAGAGCGAGGAGACGGGCGGCCCGGTCCTCCTCCACGGCGGCGAGCGGCACCGCCCACACGGCGTACCAGGCGATGAGCCATGGCGTCGTCAGGAGCAGAAGGTCGGCGCAGAGCGCGAGCCGGGCGCGCCCGCGCCACGCCTGCCGCAGAAGCCAGAGGTATCCCAGGGCGAAAAGGGCAATGAAGATGCCGACGGCGACATCGTGAGGGATGCCGAGCGACGAGAGCCTGGAAGGCAGGCTGTAGTGCGCCCCTTCGCGGAGGTTCTTGGCCAGAGGGCCGAACGCCTCGAGCCAGCCTGTCCCGTACCGCCAGCTCGCGAGGGCCGCGACGATCACAGCCGCTGCGGCGAAGCCGAGGTGGCCGACGCGCCGGCCCTGGGCGCGCGCCTCGAGCGCGCGGAGCGGCAGGAAGACGACGGCGACCCACTTGATGGCGATCGCGCCGACCCACGCCGCGCCCGCCCAGTGCCGCTTCCCGACGGCGCCGAGCGCGAGGGCGCCGAGGACGAGCGCCATCATCCACGCGTCGTTGTGCCCTCCGCCGGCGAAGTGGACGGCCAGAAGCGGGTTCCAGCCGACGAAGGCAGCGGCGAAGGCTCTGTCCCGCCCGAGGAACGCGGCCAGCGCCGTGAGCGCGAGCATGGCGAGGGCGCCCAGAGCCTTGTAGACCCATGCGGCGGCCCCGGGCGAATCGCCTACGACCGCCGCGTGGCCTTCGGAGCCGAGCGTGAACACGGGCCCGTAGACCGTCGTCGTGTCCCGCCAGTTCGCTCCCATGCGCGCGTAGGCGGGGTCGTCGGGAAATGCCGAGGGCTCGTCCGAGTACGGGTTGCCTCCGTGCACGGCGCCGATGCGGCCGTAGTCCCAATACGTGTACGCGTCGGTCGAGAGGAGGAGAGGCGCGGCGAGCGGCGCCAGCTGGACCGCGGCGGCGACGGCGAGGACCGGGACAAGAGCCGGAGCTCCGCTCCGGATGAGGAGGAGCGCGGCGAGATACGCGAGAAAGGCCGCGGAGAGGAACCCGAGGAAGAGCCAGGACCAGCGAGTGATCCCGTTGGTGTGGTCGGGCGTGAGGAGGGAGTCGCTGGGCCAGGCGCAAGCCAGGGCCGCGGCGAGAAGGAACAGACAGGCGCCGCCGGCGGCCCAGACGAAGGCGCCGCTAGCCGGTGTCCGTGCCCGTGTCAGTCGGCGGGGGCGGCGTCTCGGTCGTCGTCGGCTCGGTAGGCGGCGGGCCGTTGCCGTTGCCGTTGTCGTGCTTCTTCGTGTCGGTCGACTTCGACGACGTCGAGGGTGCTCCGAAGAACTCGTACTGGCCGTGGAACGGCTGCCACACGACCGGGTCGCTCGGGAGCGGCCAGTCGGAAGGCGGGTTGTTCGCGAACGCCCCGACCATGAAGAGGCGCCAGATCGTGGCGGGGAAGGTACCGCCCGCGACACGGATGCCGTGCACCGACGTCATCGGGATCTTCGCGTTCGGATAGCCGACCCAGACGACCGTGGAGGCGGTCGGCGTGATCCCGGCAAACCACGCGTCTCCGAAGTCGTCCGTCGTCCCCGTCTTGCCGCCCGCGACGAAGCCCGGGTTGGCGCCGACCCCGGTGCCGGCCTGGACGTTCATCTTGAGGATGCGGGCCACCTGGTAGGCGACGCCGTCCGAGAACACGCGCTTCTGCTTGACGCGACCCCAGCCGGCTCCGCGGTCGACCTCGCCGCTCGGGAGGACGACCTTCCGGATCGCCATCGGCTCGGAGTAGATTCCGCCGGCCGCGATCGTCGCGTACGCGGACGCCATCTCGAGCACGCCGACCGAGTTCGAGCCGAGGCCGATCGAGGCGACGGGCTCGAGCTTCGTCTTGATCCCCATCTGATGCGCGAGGGTGACGATCTTCTCCGGCCCGAGGTCGAGCGTCAGCCGTGCGTAGACGCTGTTGTCCGAGCGGAGGGTGGACTGGGTGATCGACGACGGGCCGTAGAAGCTCCCGTCGAACGTGCTCACGTCCCAGGCTTCGCTCGACGGGTCGGGCTGCCAGTGGAACGGCGCAGACATGTACATCGTCGTGTCCGGATTGATGCCTTCCCTGATCGCCTCGGTCAGCACGAAGGTCTTGAAGGAGGAGCCCGCCTGGCGGCGCCCCTGGGCGGCGAGGTTGAACTGGTTGTTCTTCTTGCCTGGGATCTCGGCCGTCATCGCTCGGATGGCGCCGTTCTTCGGGTTGATCGAGACGAGCGCGGAGGCCGGGTCGGTCTTGAGGTTCAGCGTGCTCTGCATCGCCTGGGTGGCGAGCTTCTGGAACCTCGGGACGATCGTCGTGTAGACCTTGAGGCCGCCGCCGCGCACCGTGTTGGCTCCGTACTTGGCGATCAGCTGCTCGCGCACGTAGCTGAAGAAGTACGGCTCGCGGATCCGCGTGTAGAGCTGGCCGGCATGCAGCTTGAGCGGCGCTGAAACCGCGTTCTGGTACTGCTCGGCCGTGATGTCGCCGGCCGAGTACATGGCGCCGAGCACCTCGTTCCGCCTCGCGACGGCTTCTGCCGGCCGCTGAAACGGGTCGTAGATCGACGGTGCCTGCGGGAGCCCGGCGATCAGGGCCGCCTGCACGAGGTTGAGGTCGGCGGCGTGCTTGGAGAAGTACGTCTGCGCCGCGGCCTCGACGCCGTAGGCGTGATTCCCGAAGTAGACCTGGTTCAGGTAGCTCGCGAGGATCCAGTCCTTCGTGTGCACGTCCTCGAGCTTCTGGGCGAGGCAGGCCTCCTTGATCTTGCGGTCGAGGGAGACCTCCTTGCCGATGTAGAGGTTGCGGACGAGCTGCTGCGTGATCGTCGAGCCGCCCTGGACGATGTGGCCGCTCTTCACGTTCTCGACGGCAGCACGGACGACGCCTTCCCAGTCGATACCGCCGTGCTCGTAGAAGCGGCGGTCCTCGACGTCGACGGTCGCGTTCGTGATCCAGTGAGACATGCTGTCGAGAGCAACCGGCTGGCGGTTCCGTTCCGCCGGGATTGCACCGAGCACGGTTCCGTCGGCCGCGTAGACGAAGGAGTTCGCACCGATCGCGACGGGCTTCAGCGAGTTCAGGTCGCAGTTGTTCAGAATTCCGGCCGCGCCCGTGACCGTCGCAGCCACGAAGGTCGCGATGGTTCCGAGGACGACGGCGAGCACGAGGAGGACGGCGAAGCGCCGCGACGTGACCTTTTCGCGCTTCCGCCTCTGCCTCCGCCGGCGACGCCTGTGCGCCGGGTAGAGCGGTCCGTTCCCGTTCCGCTTGCCGTCTCCGTTCGTCGCCATCAGGCGTAGATCCCCTCGGCGAGCAGCCGCTTGTAGGCGCCGACGCGCAGGCCGGAGGCGAGCTTCGCGGCCTGGCCCACGCTGCGCGCCCAGGCGTCGACCGTGAAAACGGCCGCGGTCGCGTCAACTTGGCTCAAGGTCGCTACGGGGTTCTTGTCAGGCATGGCTTCAGGTGCGCGCCGCGCCTCCTCCACGAGGATGTCGCGTACTCGCTCGAAGTCGCTTCCAACCGGAACGCCGATGGTGATCTGGGCTCGGTGCTCGAAGCTCTGCAGCGTCGCGTTCCGAATGGTATCTGAGGCCATGCGCGTGTTCGGCACATAGAAGCGCGCGCCATCGGCGGTGCGAAGCAGCGTGTAGATGAGCCCGATCTCCTCGACCGTTCCGGCCGCCGTACCGACCTCGACCTGGTCGCCGAGGCGAAGCGGCTGGGTGAAGGCGATGAGGATGCCCGCGATCGCATTCGAAAGCGTCGACTGGGCGGCAAAGCCGAGAATGAGCGCGATCACGGCCGAGGACGCGAGGATCGAGCCCGCCACCGCCTGCACCCCCGGAATCACGAGGAGCGCCGAGAGGACGCCGACGATCACCACAGCGACCACGACCGTGCGGCGGATGACGCTGTAGCGCGTCATCACGCGCGGACTCAGCTTGAGGCGGCGCACAAGCCACCGGTCGACGAGCTTCGCCACGACGACCGTGATCAGGACGACGACCGCCGCCGTCAGGACGTGCTGCCAGAAATCGCTCACGGACGTGAATTCTCAGAACGGAAGCGGCTTCCTGCCCGCGAAGCCCTCTTCGAGGCCGTGCCAGAAGGCCACCCTGTCCTCCCCGAGATGCCAGCAGAGCAGCACGAGATCGCCGCTTTCGGGGTGGCGGGCCGGGAAGTCGACGAGCCCGCGGTCGAGATCCTTTACCTGCACGCCGGCCGACTCGAGCTCGGCAACGAGTAGCCCGATCTCGTTCGCCACCTCCTCGACGGCGCTCTGGACCTCCTGCGCGCGAGCCGGATCGAGCCCGCCGCCGTTCCCGGTCACCTTTCGCTTGAGCTGGGCGAGGCGTTGCCCGTCGGCGACGAAGCGGCCGCGTGCGGCAACGAGCCGTTCGACGAGTGGCGCAACGACGCCCAGCGCGTCGTTCGCCTCCTGCTCGCTGAAGAACCGCATACATGTTGAATAGTGCCGGTCGTGCGTTTCCTCCGGCTCCTGCCTTGCGCCCTTCTCCTTGCCGCTCTGGCCGGCGCGGGCTGTGGCGAACGCGGCGAGCCTCTGGGCACGCTGGCGCAGCCGTACCCGGTCACCGTCCAGGGTGCGGGCGACCAGCCGACGGTTCTCGAGCAGCAGGCGCAGCGGATCGTGGCGCTCGACCAGGGCTCGGCCGAGCTGATCGCGGCCCTCGGCGCCGGCGACCGGCTCGTGGGCGTGCCCACCGGGGTCAAGATCCCGGAGGCGAAGCCGGCGAAGGTCGTCAGCCGGACCGGCACGATCGACGTCGACCAGACGATCGGCCTGAAGCCCGACCTCGTCGTGGCGACGCAGACGGCCGACCAGCTCGACGTCGCCCGGATCCAGAGAGCGACCGACGCCGCCGTCTACATCCAGCCGGCGGCGTCGCTCCTGAACGTCGAGCAAGGCGCGATCGACCTCGGCTTTCTCGTCGGCGAGGCCTCGGAGGCGCGGAAGCTCGTCGGCAAGATCCAACAGGACGTGGCCACCATCCAGCAGAAGCTCGCGGACGTGCCGCCGGTCTCCGTCTTCGTGGACACGGGCTTCTTCATCACCGTCTCCGACCGCTCGCTCCTGGGTGATCTCGTGAAGCGCGCCAAGGGGACGAGCGTCGCCGGCCCGAGCCCCGGACCGGGCCCCTTCCCGCTCGCCGATCTCCGGGAGGCGAACCCGCGGATCTTCCTCGCCACCTCCGACAGCGACACGACGCTCGAGTCGCTGCGGGCGAACCCGGTGACCTCCGACCTCGACGCGGTGCGAAAGAAGCGCGTGGTCGTCGTCCCGGCCAAGCTCGTCAACCGCGCAGGGCCTCGGGTCGCCCAAGGGCTCGAGGCGATCGCCCGGGCGCTTCACCCGGATGCCTTCCAGTAGCGGCGAGAGCGTCGATGCGGTCACGATCGACGCGTTCGGCACGCTTGTCGAGCTCGAGAACCCGGTCGGCCGCCTGCAGGCCGCCCTCGCCGAGCGCGGCCTGGAGCGGGACGCGAAGCCCGTCGCCGCCGCCTTCGCCTCGGAGGTCGACTACTACCTCGTCCACAAGGGAGAGGGAAGGGACGACGCCACGCTGCTCGACCTGAGGAACCGCTGCGCGGGCGTCTTCCTGCAGGGCGTGGCGCCGGAACTCGAGGCGGAGGAGTTCGCCCCCGCCTTCGTCGGCGCGCTCGTCTTCCGCCCGCTCGACGGCGTGGTGGAGGCGCTTCGCCGGCTGCGGCGGGCCGGGCTCGAGCTCGCCTGCGTGACGAACTGGGACGTCGGCATCGGCGAACAGCTCGAGCAGGCAGGGCTCGCCCCATATCTCTCCGCGATCGTCAGCTCCGCGGAGACCGGCGCCGAGAAGCCTGATCCCAAAGTGTTCGAGGAGGCGCTGAAGCGGGTCGGCGTGCGACCCGAGCGCGCCATCCACATCGGAGACGACGAGGCCGACCAGGCCGGCGCTCTCGCCGCCGGCCTCGGCTTCGAGCCCCCTCCGCTCGCTACGCTCCCCGCACGGCTGGGCCTATGAAGAACCGCGGCTTCTCAACGCGCGCGATTCACGGTCGCGCGCTTCCCGACGCTCCGGGCGAGCCTGTCGTCCAGCCCGTCGTCACGGCCACGACGTTCTCCTTCGACGACGCCGCCACCTTCGGGCGCGTGATGAGCGAGGAGGAATACGGCTTCCTCTACTCGCGCCTCCGTAACCCGACTGTCGAGGAGCTCAACGGCGTGCTCGCCGACCTCGAGGGCGCCGAGGCCGCGCAGGCATTCGGCTCCGGAATGGCCGCCATCTCGGCGGCGCTCATGACGACGCTCCAGCCCGGGGACACCCTGCTCTGCGCGAAGCAGCTCTACGGCGCCACGTACGCCTTCGCGGAGCAGCGTCTGAAGCCGCTGGGAGTCGAGGTCGTGCATCTCGACGTCACCGACCACGAGGCCTGGCAGCGTCCCGCCGACGTTCGCTACGTCGAGACGATGTCGAACCCCGGCCTCCCCGTCGCCGACCTCGAGGCGATCGCCGCGACGAAGGGCGACGGGCTCATGATCGTGGACAACACGTTCGCATCGCCGGCCCTCTGCCGCCCGCTCGAGCTCGGCGCCGACATCGTGTGCGAATCGGCGACGAAGTACCTGAACGGGCACCACGACGTGACCGCGGGCGTCTTCGCCGGGAACGCCGAGTCCGTCGCGCGGGCACGGGCATGGCAGATCGACACCGGCGCGGTGCTCGACGCCTTCCCCGCCTACCTCCTCCGGCGAGGCCTGAAGACGCTCGCGCTCCGCATGGAGCGCCACTGCACGAACGCGCTGACCGTCGCCCGCTTCCTCGAAGGCCATCCCCGGGCCAAGCGCGTCTACTACGCCGGGCTCGAGAGCTATCCCCAGCACGAGCTGGCGAAGCGTCAGCTCGCTGGCTCGGGCGGGATGCTCGCCGCTGAGCTCGACGGGGGCCGCGAGGCAGGTGAGGCGTTCATGAACGGCCTCGAGCTCTGCAAGCGCGCGACCAGCCTCGGCGGCGTGGACACCGTCGTCTCGCACCCGGCCTCGACGAGCCACCGGCAGTTCTCCCAGGAGCAGCTCGCGGCCGCGGGGATCACGCCTGGGCTTCTGCGCGTCTCCGTAGGGTGTGAGGATGCAGACGACATCGTCGCCGACTTCGGCAACGCCCTCGAGCGACTATAAAGCCGTCCCGTTTTTCGGATGGTCGCTCCTGGCCGTCCTCTTCATCGCGGGGAGCTTCCTCAGCCGCGAGATCAGCACCGAGGACACGAAGAACATCTTCTACGACTACGACTTCGCGGTCACGACCATCGTCTGGTACGCCGCCCTCGTCGGCCTCACGTTCGCCCTCGCGATCCCGTACCCGCGGACCCCGCGCGCGCTCGGCCTGAACCCGTTTCGCTGGCGCTGGGTCGGCATCGCCTTCGGCTTCATCATCGGCGTGCTCATCCTCAGCGTCCTCCTGGAGCCGCTCCTCCACGGAGGCCGAGAGCAGGGTCTGTCACCCGACGAGTGGCAGCCCGAGCATGCGAGGGCGTTTCTCCTGAACGGCGTGCTCGTCAGCACGGTCGTGCCGTTCGCCGAGGAGCTCTTCTTCCGCGGGCTCGGGGTCCGTGCGCTCCAGTTCTTCGGCGGGATGTCGGCAGTGGTCATAACCGGGCTCGTCTTCGGCTTCAGTCACGGGGTTCTCGGCGCGCTGCCTCCGCTCGTCCTCTTCGGCATCGCGCTCGGATGGGTCCGCCTCCGCTCCGGCAGTGTCTGGCCCGGCGTTCTCGCGCACGGTTTCTTCAACGCGGTCGGCATCCTCGTCGTCTACCTGCAGCTGGCGTACTAACCGGGTCGTCTGTCAGATTTCGCCCGTGCGCCGGGCTCTCCTCGTCGTCCTCTTCCTCGCCCTCGCAGCACCCGCGACCGCAGGCGCGACCATCCCGCTCGCCGCCCACCCCTCGGCGCCGCGGTACGGATCACAGGTGACGCTCAGCGGGACGGCCGCACCCGGGGACGTCGTCGAGCTCTTCTACAACGGCGCCTCGACGGGGCAGACGGCCGACGCCGACTCGACGACGGGAGATTTCGGCTTCGCCTTCCCGGCCATCCAGCCGGGCGCCTACCACGTCGAGACCGCGAGCGACGTCTCCGACCCGGTCGACCTGAAGCTCAAGCCGATCCTCACACGGCGCATGGCCGGGCTCCGCTATCCGGGCAACCGCTTAGTCCTGAAAGGACGCCTGCGCCCGGCTTCGGCAGCGTCTCTCACCCTGAAGGTCGGCGCGCGCGACTGGCACGTCCGCGTCAAGCAGGACGGCCACTACACGGTCTTCCTTCCGACCGACCGGCTCGGCCGCCATCGAGCGCGCCTCGTTCTCGCGCCGCATCAGGGATACAAGGGCTTCACGGCGCGGAGGTACTACCGCATCCTCGCGCCGGCGCTCTCCACCGGCGCACACGGGACCGCGGTGCTCGCGCTCGAACGCCGGCTCGCCGCGCTTCGCCACATCGTGCGCGGAGGTCCGAACGGCTACTACGCCTACGACACCTACGAGGCGGTGCTCGCCTTCCAGAAGGTGCACAGGATGGCCCGCACAGGCCGGGTCTCCCGCGGCGTCTGGCGGGTGCTCGGGCGGGCCAAGGTACCCAAGGCGCGCGTTGCCAGGGGGAACCACGTCGAGGTCTCGAAGACCCTGCAGGTCCTCTACGAGGTGCGGAAGGGCAAAGTCGTCCGCATCACGCACGTCTCCACCGGGGCGACCGGGAACACGCCGGTCGGCAAGTTCCACGTCTACGGCAAGGTCCCTGGACTGAACGGCAGTGGGATGTACTACTCGCTCTTCTTCACGGGCGCCTTCGCCATCCACGGGTATCACTCCGTGCCGGCCTACCAGGCAAGCCACGGCTGTGTCCGTACCCCGATGTGGTCTGCGCCCGGGTTCTATGACCGCTGGGCAGTGGGCACGACGGTCTATATCTTCGCCTGATGCAAGGCGACCCCGGTTCCGACCCCCGCGTGCAGGAGTTGCGGGCGGAGATCACGTCCACGGACCACGAGATCGTCAGCGCAGTCAACCGCCGGCTCGAGCTCGTGCGCCGGCTGAAGGAGCACAAAGCCGCGATGGGTTACGACTTCCTGGACAAGGGCCGCGAGGAGGCGCTCCTCGCCGAGCTCGAGCGGGAGAACGGCGGCCCGCTCTCGGCCGACGGCCTGCGGGAGCTCCACACGAAGCTCCTCGAGCTCACGAAGCGCGAGCTGGGCTAGGCCTCGGGGATGAAGTCGTCGGGCTTGACGTCGTCGAGGAACTTCTTGAACTCCTCGACCATCTGCTCCTCGTTGACGTCGTCCTCGTGCTCGAACTCGATCGCGCTCTCCTCGATGACCGAGTCGTCGGCGAAGATCGGCGCCTCGGAGCGGACAGCAAGGGCGATGGCGTCGCTCGGGCGGGAGTCGATCTCGATCTCGCTTCCGTTCACCGCGACGGTGATGAGCGCGTAGAACGTGTTCTCACGGAGCTCGGTGACCGCGATGCGAACGACGCGAGCCTCGAGCTTCGAAAGCACCTCGGTGAGGAGATCGTGCGTCATCGGCCGCGGAGTCGAGGCGCCCTGGAGCTTCATGAGAATCGCCGCCGCTTCGGGGTGACCGATCCAGATCGGCAGGAACTTGTTGCCGTCGGCTGTCTTCAGAAGCACGATCGGCTGCTTGCCGACCATGTCGAAGCTCACGCCGTAGATGACCATTTCCTGCATCGCGTCTGGGCCTCGTTCTGATTCTAGCCCGGTACCTTCGTTGCCCCGCCGAAGGTTCGGAAAACGGAAGCCGGCACGAAGAAGTGGGCGATCCTGGATTCGAACCAGGGACCTCCGCCTTATCAGAGCGGCGCTCTAACCAACTGAGCTAATCGCCCGAGCCGCGCGCATTGTAGCGGCCGTCTCAGTGCAGATAGGCGGTCGCGCGCATGTAGTCCTCGCAGGCTAGGAGGAACGTCTCGTCGCGTGCCAGCTCGAGCACCGTCGCCTTCGTCTCGGCATCGAGCTCCGCGTCCGCGCCGACGGCTGCGACGAAGCCTGGGAGCTTGCCGCCGCGGGCGAGGCCGGCCATCCGAAGGACGAGCTGGCGCACCAACTCGTCCTGGTTGATCGCTTCGAGAGACTCGTTGTCCTGCACCCAGGGCCGCACCTACGCATGACGAGCCGCCGAGGAGTTCAGTTACGGGCCTCGAGCGATTCGACGATCTCCGCGAGCCCGACTTCGTCGGCGAATGGGATCTCGATGCGCGTGTCGGTCACCTTGACCGTCGCGCCGGTCATCGCCTCGAGCGACTTCCGAGCGCGTTCGGCAAGCGCCGGGTCGATTCGGCGCGACTTCCGCGGCTTCGTCTGGGCGCCGGCCCAGCGGGCGGCGCGCTCGGTCGCGCGGACCGACAGACCCTGGGCGACGACCTTCCGCGCGAGGGCGCGCCGGTCGTCGTGATCGGGAACGGACAGAATCGCGCGGGCGTGACCCTCGGTGAGAAGTCCGCGCTCCACGAGGCCGAGGACGTCCTCCGGAAGCTCGAGCAGCCGCACCCGGTTCGAGACCGTCGGCTTCGACCGGCCCACGCGCTCCGCCACCTCGCCGAGGGAGAGCGCGAACTCGTCCATGAGCACGGCGTAGGCGCGCGCTTCCTCGATCGGGGAGAGATCCTCGCGCGCCACATTCTCGACCAGCGCAAGAACGAGCGACTCGCGGTCGTCGCTCTCGCGCACAAGGGCGGGGATCGTCGCGAGCCCGGCCGCCCGGGCAGCGCGCCAGCGGCGTTCGCCGGCGATGAGCTCGTAGCCGCCGCCCTCTGCCGGCCGGACGACGACGGGCTGCATGACTCCCTGCGCGCGGACCGACTCGGCGAGGCCGCTGATCCCGTCCGCGTCGATGTGCTTTCGCGGCTGGCGCGTGTTCGCGCGGATCGAGCCGAGTGGAATCTGCAGCAGCTCGGCCGAGGAGGCGCCGCCTCCGATGAGAACCTCGAGCCCGCGGCCCAGTCCCCTTCTGTTAGGTGCGGTCGACAAGCTCGCTCGCGACTCGGTAGTAGGCGTCGGCGCCGGCGGAGGCCGGGTCGTAGGCAGTGATGGGCAGGCCGTGGCTCGGCGCCTCGGCGAGGCGGACGCTCCGCGGGACGACGGCCTCGAAGACGAGCTCGCCGAAATGGCGCCTCACCTCGGCAGCCACGTCGGCCGCGAGCCGGGTGCGCCCGTCCACCATCGTCAGGAGCATCCCCGCGAGCGCGAGCTTCGGGTTGAGGCGCGCGCGCACGAGCTCGACGGAGTGGAGAAGCTGCGCGAGTCCCTCGAGCGCGTAGTACTCGCATTGCACCGGGACGAGAACGCGATCCGCAGCCGCGAGACCGTTGACCGTCAGCGGCCCCAGGGAGGGCGGGCAGTCGACGAAGACGTAGGAGTACCTCTCGCGCGCGGGCTCCAGAGCGCCTGCGAGGAAGGACTCGCCGTCGCCGTGCGCCGCGAGCTCGACGGCAGCGCCGGCCAGCTCGGGGCGCGAGGGTACGACGTCGAGGTTCTCGAAGCGGGTCGTGTGGACGATTTCCTCGAGCGGGGCACCGTCCAGCAGGTCGTAGGACGACGTCCCGTTCGCGCGCTCACCGAGGCCCGAGGTCGCATTTGCCTGCGGATCGAGGTCGACCACGAGCGTCTTCGCGCCCGCCTCGGCGAGGCAGGCGGCGACGTTCACGGCGGTCGTCGTCTTGCCGACTCCGCCCTTTTGATTGGCGAGCGCGAGGATCGTCCCCACGGCATGAACCCTAGTCAGGCGAGAGGACGTTTCTTCGCCACGCCGGGCCGGCGCGGAAAGCGCTCTGGAGTGGGCCCCGTCTTCCGGAGCAGGAGGAACCCCGAAGGACTCTCCTCGACCTCCGCAGCGAGCTCGCCGGCTACCTTCGCCACGGCCTCGAGGTCCGCGCTCGGGCCGACGAAGAGCACAGCCCGGCCGCCCGGCCGTACCAGCGGAAGGCACCATTCGGCAGCCACCGGAGGCGTCGCGAGAGCCCTCGCCAGCGCCGTCCCATAGGAGTCGCGGCCTACGCCGGCCGCATGCTCCTCGGCCCGCTCGCAGACCACGGCGAGGTTCTCGAACCCAGTCGCGACCTCCCGAAGGAAGTCGCACTTGCGTCTAGCCGACTCGAGCAGGACGAACTCCAGGTCCGGGCGAACCGACGCAAGCGGAACTCCGGGTGAGCCTCCGCCGGAGCCGACGTCTATGACCGGCCCGTCGCCGAGCAGGTCGGACGCGGCGAGAGCTCCGCCGAGCAGGGTCGCCCGCGCCTCGGCGTCGTCCTGGATCGCGGTCAGGCCCGGCGTCGCGAGCAGCGCCGCCAGCCAACGGTCGAGCCGCTCGTCAGACAGGGCGTACGACGACGAAGCGGTGGGGCTCGTTGCCATCGCTTGCCGTCTCGACGTCCTCGCGCTCCTCCAGATGCACGTGCACGATCTTCCGCTCGACCGCCGACATGGGGTCGAGCGCGACCGCCTCGCCGGCTGCGACCGCCTCCGAAGCCGCACGGTCGGCCTGCTGCTCGAGCGTCGCCCGGCGCCGGTCGCGGTAGCCGGCCGCGTCGACGAGGATGCTCTTCCGCTCGTCCACCCCGCGGAAGACGATCGCGGTCGCCAGGTACTGGATCGCGTCGATCGTCTGGCCACGCTTGCCGATCACGAGCCCGAGGTCCGGGCCGGTCAGCGTGGCGGTGAGCTGCTCCTCGTCCTCATGGATCTCGATGCGCACTGGAGCACCGAGCGCCGTGCACACGCGGTCGAGGAGCTCCCGTAGGCGCGCGGCCGGGGAATCCGGTTCTTCGTCGGCGGCCTCCACAGGCGGAGGAACGGCTCCCGCCTTCGCGATCACGCGCGCAGGCGCATAGCCGACGCCGAGGAGCCCGCGCTCGCCCTCCGAGAGAACCGCGAAGCTGACCGCCGACTTGTCGATCCCGGGGAAGCGCCGCTCGAGCTCGCGGAGCGCCGCCCACTTCGCCTCTCCGACGGTCTCGCCGGTCGCCTCGACCTCGGTCTCGGAAAGCTCCCGCTCGGTCTCGCTCATCGCCTCGACCGAGGGCCTTTCTTCTTCCGGCGCTTGACACGTTGCGGCCCGGAAGTCGTCCGCGAGGGCTGGGCCGCCTTGCCGACCGCGGTCGCGCCGTCTTCGGCGGCGATCTCCTTCGGCGGGGTACGCGACGAGCGCTTCGGCGCGGCCTGCGGCTTCGGCATCAGCCGCCTCGTCACGAGCCCCTGGCCGACCGTCCAGAGGTTCGTCGTCACCCAGTAGAGAAGGAGGCCGACCGGGAACGACGCGTTGACGATGAAGAGGACGAACACCAGCGGGAGGGCCATGAAGATCCACCGCTGGCGCGGGTCCATCGTGGTGGACATGAAGTACGTCGAGGCCACCTGGCTGATGACGTAGATCGCGAGCAGGAGCCAGCCCGACCAGTGGTCCGTGATGCTCGTCGTGATGTTCGGGACGATCCCGAGCCAGCCGAGGTCGGAGCCCGGGTACTGCGGGAACACCTCCTTCTCGAAGTCCTTGAGCACGTAGTAGAGCGAGATGAAGACCGGGATCTGGATCAGGACCGGGAGGCATGAGGCCGCCGGGTTGATCTTGTTCTCCCGGTAGAACTTCATGACCTCCTCGTTCATGCGCTGCTTGTCGTGCTTGTACTTCTGCTGCAGCGCCTTGAGCTCGGGGGCGTGCGCCTGGAGATGCTGCATCGAGCGGATCTGCTTGACCGTCAACGGGACGATCACGATTCGCACCATCAGCGTGAGGACGATGATCGCCCACGCCCACGGGAGGCCCATCGTGGAGTGGATCCACTCGAGAACCGTCGTCATGATGTTCTCGATCGGGCGGAGCGGGTTGGCGATGGCGAAGATCACGAGCGTCCTCGGAGCGGGAAGATCCGCTGGTCGCGCGCATAGTCGACTCCACCGTGGCTCCACGGGTTGCAGCGCAGGAGCCTCCACGCGGCCAGCACGGTCCCGCGGACGAAGCCGAACTCGCGGTAGGCCTCGAGCGCGTACGCCGAGCAGGACGGGTGGTACTTGCAGCGCGGGTTGCCGAGCGCGGTCGCGGCGGCGAACGGCGACAGGACCCTGCGGTAGCCGCGGATGAGGAGGATCGCGACCGAGCTCACGCCGTCGCGCGCTCTTTCTGGAAGACCTCGGCGACGCGGTCGCCGAGCCACTCGAACCCGCGGCTCTCGATCGCCTCGCCCAGGCCGGGCCTGGCAATCAGGACGTAGTCGTTGCCCACGGGAAGATCGTCCTCGATCTGCTCGAACGCCGCCCGTAGGCGCCGCTTGATCCGGTTGCGCTCGACCGCACCCCCGAGCTGCCGCGAGACGGCGAGGCCGAGGCGCGGACCGAGGTCGTCACCTTCCTCGCGCGGGAAGGCGTAGAGGACGAGAAAGCGCGTGGCCGTGGAGCGGCCGTGCCGGTAGACGGCGTCGAAGTCGCGTGAGCGAGAGAGGCGATGGCGACGTTTCAACCCGGCTCAGGCCGAGAGACGCTTGCGCCCCTTGGCGCGGCGGCGCTTGAGAACCGCGCGGCCGGCGCGGGTCGACATCCGCGCCCGGAATCCGTGCCGGCGTTTCCGGCGTCGAACGTTCGGCTGGAAGGTGCGTTTCAAGAGAGGTGCGAGAAGAAGATGGCGGGATGCGGCCGGCCCCTGCCGGCCACCGGCCAGTATAGAGAAGCCCGCCGCCCGGCCGGTGGCTCGGCCGAGCCACGCGGCACCTCCGGAGGGCCGCAACGGACGTGCGCGAGGTCTCCGGCAGAGCGGCCGAACGATCAATGTCGCAAAATCTTCAAATGCGGAAATCCACAGGCGAAAGACCGCATGGCCACAGGCCTCGCACCACCTTTCCACAGCTGTGGAGACTGCTGTGGAAAGGAAGAATTTGCCTGCTCAGGCCCCGTTTTTCGCGCATCGAGCCGCATGTTTTCAAGCGTTGAGGGCCCTCGGTGGCGTTGCTATGATCGCCGCTTCCCGGACTCTGGCGGAGGGAGCAACAAGCCGGCGTGCAACGCCCTGCTGAACTGAGCGCGGAATCACTGTGGACCGAGGTATCGAACCGCCTCAGGGACGCACTGAGCGAATCGACGTTTACGACGTGGTTCGCCGACACGGAGCCGATCGAGCTCAGCGGTGAGCACCTCGTTCTCGCCGTGCCCAACGACTTCACGCGCACGTGGATCGAGGATCACTTCCTCGACCTCATCCATGCCGCGATCCGCGAGACGGTGGGAAGCGACCGCACCGTCCGACTCGCGGTGCGCGAGCTCGACGAGTCGCAGCAGTTCGAGTCTCCGCCGCCTGCGCGGTTCGGCGAGGGCCTGAATCCGAAGTACACCTTCGACCTCTTTGTCATCGGGTCGTCGAACCGCTTCGCGCACGCGGCCGCGCTCGCAGTCGCCGAGGCGCCGGCCCAGGCCTACAACCCTCTCTTCATCTACGGCGGCACGGGCCTCGGAAAGACACACCTCCTCCAGGCGATCGCGAGCTACATCGGCGAGCACTCGCGCAACCTCTCCGCGCGCTACGTGACGAGCGAGATCTTCATGAACGACTTCATCAACTCGCTCCGCGACAAGCGCATCGAGGGCTTCAAACAGCGCTACCGCCACTACGACGTGCTCCTCATCGACGACATCCAGTTCTTCGAGCACAAGGAGCGGATCCAGGAGGAATTCTTCCACACCTTCAACTCGCTCTACGAGGCCGGCCGGCAAATCGTCATCTCGTCGGATCGCCCGCCGCGCGCGATCGCGACCCTCGAGGCGCGTCTGCGCTCGCGGTTCGAATGGGGCCTCATCACGGACATCCAGGCGCCCGACCTCGAGACCCGCATCGCGATCCTCAGGAAGAAGGTGAAGACGGACGCGATCCACGTGCCCGACACACAGGTCCTCACGTTCATCGCGAGCCGCATCTCGACGAACATCCGCGAGCTCGAGGGCGCGCTCACGCGCGTCGTCGCCTTCTCGTCCCTCACCGGCCGGCCGATGACGGTCGAGCTGGCTCAGGAAGTGCTCAAGGACGTCTTTCCACAGGGCGAGCTGCCCGAGGTCTCCGTCGAGCGGATCCAGGACGCAGTCGTCGAGCGCTTCGGCATCTCCATGCAGGAGCTCACCGGCGATCGCCGCTCGCAGCAGATCGTCTATCCCCGGCAGGTGGCGATGTATCTCTGCCGCGAGCTCACCGACAGCTCCCTGCCCAAGATCGGGAAGAAGTTCGGCGGACGCGACCACACGACAGTCATCCACGCGACGTCCAAGATCGCGAAGCTCATCCAGGAAGACCGGAGCGTCTACAACCTCGTCCAGGAGCTCACGGCGAGGATCAAGCAGCCCCGGTGAATAACGTCCTGTGCATACCTTGCGAAAGCTGGGGACATCAGCGGGCGGCGAGCTCGTCCTGTCGACAAGTCCCCCTTGTCCACAAAAACCGTCCACCGGCGATTCCCAGCAACCATGCGGAAACACCCCGTCTTCCCCGTCGTTCACACTCCCTATTACTACGAAGAGGTTTTTTTAAATGACAAGCATCGATACCGTTGTTGGTACGACGATGAAGGTCACGTGCGGTAGGGACGAGCTCGCGGACAAACTTCAGCTCGCCGGCCGCGGGGTGTCGACCCGCACACAAAGCGTTCAGATCCTCGGGGGAATCATGTTGCGCGCCGCCGAGGGCCAGCTCCACCTCTCCGCGACGGACATGGAGATCTCGCTCCGGGTTTCGCTCGATGCGCAGGTCGAGGACGAGGGCGCCGTGGTCGTCCCGGGGCGGTTGCTCGTGGACATCGTGCGCCTTCTTCCTGCCGGCGAGGTGACGATCGGCCATCGCGCCGAGGAGGGTGTCGCCGAGCTGACGTGCGGCTCGGCGTCCTACAAGCTGCACACGTACGCGGCCGAGGACTTCCCCCGCCTTCCGGAGATCGATCCCGAGACCGCGTTCACGGTCGACAAGGAAGCCTTCGTCGAGACCATCGCCCGCGTCAGCCGCTCGTCCTCCCGTGACGAGTCGCGCCCGGTCCTCACCGGGATCCTCGTCCGCTTCGAGGGCGAGAAGCTTGTGATGGCCGCGACGGACTCCTACCGCCTGAGCGTGAAGGAGACGGCGCTCGACAAGGGGCCCGGGCAGGAGCTCGAGGCGATCGTGCCGGCACGCGCCCTCTCCGAGCTCTTGCGCATCGGCCAGGGCGGCGCGCCGGGGACGATCTCGATCGGCGTGCAGGAGAACCAGATCGTCTTTGGGGTCGACGACGTCTGGCTCACCGCCCGGCGGATCGACGGCCAGTTCCCGAACTACAAGCAGCTCATCCCCGAGACCTTCGAGGCCGAGATACAGCTTCCGCGCGACGAGTTCGTCGAGATCGTCCGTCGCGCGTCCCTCATGGCGCAGCGGAAGTCGCCGCTCCGGCTCCGGTTCGAGAGCGGCGAGCTCACGGTCTCCGCGCAGACGCAGGACGTCGGCGAGGCGCGGGAGTCGCTTCCCATGTCGTACTCCGGCGACACGATCGAGATCGGCTTCAACGCCGAGTTCCTGCGCGACGGCCTCGAATCGGTGGCCGACGACGCGGTGCGCTTCAAGCTCATCAGCCCGCTCAGGCCGGGGCTCATCCTCGGGGAGTCGGACGACTTCCTGTACCTGATCATGCCGATCCGGCTCGCCGGCTGATCGTCGGGCACGTCTCGCTTCGGAACTTCCGCTCCTACGCCGAGCTCGAGCTCGATCTCGTGCCCGGGCTGGTCCTCGTGACCGGCCCCAACGGCGTCGGGAAGACGAACCTGCTGGAGGCGCTTCACGTCGGCGCGCAGGGGTTCTCCCCGCGCACCCGCTCGGAGCCACGACTTGTCCGTTTCGGCGAGAACGCGGCGCGCGTGCGACTGCAAGGAACGTCCGCGCAGAGCTCCTTCGAGACCCAGGTCGACCTCGCGTCCGGATCCGCGAGGGAGGTGCGCTTGAACGGCGCCGCGCTGGCGAGCGGCGAGGAGCTTCGCTCGAGGCTTGCCGCGCTCGCCTTCACTCCTGAGCGCCTCGCGGTCGTCAAGGGCGGGCCGATCGTCCGCCGCGCCTATCTCGACCGCATGCTCGGCCGAGTTTTCCCCAGCCGTGCGGAGATCTCGCCGACCTATGGCCGCGCTGTGGCGCAGCGGAATGCCGCACTTCGCCGGGTGCGCGCCGGGGAGGCCGGCCTGGACTCCGTAGAGCCCTGGACTGCGCAGGTGGCGGCGCTCGGGACCGAGCTCGACGCCGCGCGGTCCGAGCTGGCGGCGCTCCTCGGCCCCGGGTTCTCGGGAGTCGCCGAGTCGCTCGCCCTCACGGGAGCTCTGCTCACGTACGACGGTCCCGGCATCACCGTCGAGGAGCTGGACGAGCGGCTCCCCCGCGACCTCGAGCGAGCGGTCACCGGTGCGGGCCCGCACCTCCGCGATGCGTCGATCACCGCCGGCGGCCGCGAGCTACGCGGTTTCGGCTCACAGGGAGAGCAGCGCACGGCCGTCCTCGCACTCGTCCTTGCCGAGGCGGAGCTTCTGGCCGATCGCAGGGGCGAGCCGCCGCTTCTCCTGCTCGACGACGTCTTCAGCGAGCTCGACACCGAACGGCGCGGCGCGCTCCTCGCTCAACTGCCGGCCGGCGCCCAGACGGTGATCACCGCGACTCACAAACCGGGCGTGGCCGAGCCGGACCTGATCGTCGAAGTCACTCCCGGAGCGGCGAAGGTGGCGGCGTGAGATTCGGCCCGCTCCGGCCGATCGAGGACGAGGTGCGCCGCGAGCTCGCTCGCTTCGGGCCGGCCGCGGGGCTCGGGGACATCGTCGCCGCTTGGCCCGAGTGCGTGGGAGTAGGAATCGCCGCGAACGCGTGGCCGGCGCGACTTGCGCGAGACGGAAGCCTCCACGTTTCCACGAGCTCGAGCGCGTGGGCCTTCGAGCTCACGCAGCTCGCGTCCTCGATCCTGGGTCGTTTGCAGCAGCGTCTGGGCGAGTCCGCCCCGGCCGAGCTGCGGTTCGCTCCGGGCCCGCTTCCGGAGGCCGGACCGGAACCTGTGGAAGCTTCGAAGCGGACCGTGCCGAAGGTCAGCGAGGCCGATCGCGCCGAGGGCGCGCGGATCGCCGCGAGCATCGAGAATCAGGATCTGCGAGAGGCAGTCGCGCGGGCTGCCGAGGCCAGTTTGGCGGCCGGTTCCAACCGCTCGATCTGATAGACTTCATTGGGCGCGGAAATAGCCCATTAGCAGGGCTTTTTTGATGGCGAAGAACACCTATACAGCCAAAGACATCACTGTTCTCGAGGGCCTCGAGCCCGTTCGGCTTCGGCCAGGCATGTACATCGGCTCGACGGGAGCCCGCGGGCTCCACCACCTCGTCTACGAAGTTGTGGACAACTCCGTCGACGAGGCCCTTGCGGGTCGCAATGAACGCATCGAAGTCACCCTTCACCCCGACAACTCGGTCACCGTTCGCGACTTCGGATCGGGCATCCCGGTCGATGTCATGGCGGACCAGGGACGCCCGGCTCTCGAAGTCGTCCTCACCAAGCTTCACGCCGGCGGCAAGTTCGGCGGCGACGGCTACAAGGTCTCCGGCGGACTGCACGGCGTGGGCGTCTCGGTCGTCAACGCGCTCTCTGAGTGGCTCGTCGCCGAGGTGTACCGCGACGGGAAGGTCTACCGCCAGGAGTACGAGCGCGGCGTTCCGAAGGCCGACATGGAGGTCACGGGGAAGACCGAGGAGAGCGGGACGACGATCACGTTCCTGCCCGATGCGGACATCTTCGAGGAGATCGATTTCTCCGTCGAGACGCTTGTCCAGCGCCTCCGCGAGACCGCCTTCCTGACCAAGGGCCTGGCGATCGTCCTCATGGACCTGCGCGAGGGCGACGACCGGTACGAGTTCAAGTACGACGGCGGCATCCGCGACTTCGTCGGGTACATCAACGACAGCAAGGACCCGATCCACAAGCGGATCGTCTACTTCGAGTCGGAGAGCGAAGACGGCACCGTCGAGATCGCGATGCAGTGGAACTCGTCCTACGTCGAGTCGGTGTTCTCCTTCGCGAACAACATCAACACGCACGAGGGCGGGTCACACCTCTCGGGCTTCAAGGCCGCGCTGACAGGCACGTTGAACAAGTACGCTCGCGACAAGGCGCTCCTGAAGGACAAGGAGGAGAACCTCGAGGGAGAGGACGTGCGCGAAGGGCTCGCAGGCGTCATCTCCATCAAGCTTCGCGACCCGCAGTTCGAGGGCCAGACGAAGACGAAGCTCGGAAATCCGTGGGTGCGCGGGCTCGTCGAGCAGGCCGTGAACGCGAAGCTCGCCGAGTTCCTCGAGGAGAACCCGACCGACGCCCGCCAGGTGATCCAGAAGGCGATCGCGGCGCGAAACGCGCGCCAGGCCGCCCGGAAGGCGCGGGAGCTCACACGCCGCAAGGGTGCGCTCGACAGCGCGTCGCTCCCCGGGAAGCTCGCCGACTGCCAGACGCGGGACCCGGCCGAGGCCGAGCTCTACCTCGTCGAGGGGAACTCCGCCGGCGGCTCGGCCGTCGACGCGCGAGACCGGCACTTCCAGGCGATCTTGCCGCTGCGTGGCAAAGTCATCAACTCGGAGAAGAACCGCATCAACAAGGTGCTTTCGAACGCCGAGATCCAGTCGATCATCACCGCCGTCGGCACGAGCATCGGGGACGAGTTCGACCTGGAAAAGCTCCGCTATCACCGCGTGATCGTCATGACGGACGCCGATGTCGACGGCTCCCACATCCGCACGCTGATCCTCACGTTCCTCTACCGGCAGATGCCCGAGCTCGTCGAAGGTGGCCATGTCTACATCGCCGTGCCGCCGCTCTACCGGGTGAAGGTCGGCAGCCGTGAGGTCTACATCGAGAAGGAGTCCCAGTTCGAGGACCTGCTCGTCCGCGAGCGTGTGAAGGACATCGAGGTCGTAGATCGCACCGGCCAGACGTTCACGTTCACCGAGGCGAAGTGGAGCAAGTTCTCGAAGTCGCTCAACGAGTTCGACGGCTGGCTCGCCAAGGTCAATTCCGAGTTTCGCGACTACGCCTCGCCCGCGAACTTCGCGGTCGAGCACCGCTTCGTCGAGCACGCTATCGAGGACGTCAGCACCGCGCGAAGCGCGCTGCCCAACCTGAACACGAACGGTTACGAGCTCGAGGAGGTCGAGGCGCGGATCGACAACTCGTTCCGGCTCAAGGTGACCGAGCGCGCGACGAGCGCGGCGAACCACGTCGACGTGCCAGGGGAGCTGTTCGGCTCGCCGAGCTACGGGAGTCTGCGCAAGGCCTACGAAAAGGCCGCCGAGGTCGTCGGGCTGCCTCCGTTCACGATCACGCTCGGCAAGAAGTCGCGCCGGGCCGAGGCATTCGACGAGCTCAAGTCTCTGACGCTCGAGCTGGCCAAAGAGGGCATCCAGGTCGCGCGCTTCAAGGGCCTAGGCGAGATGGATCCCTCCGAGCTCTGGGACACGACCATGGACCCCGCTCGCCGGATGCTGATGCGCGTCGAGGTCGAGGACGCCGCCGAGGCCGACCGCATCTTCTCGATGCTGATGGGCGACCAGGTCGAGCCGCGCCGCGAGTTCATCGAGCAGAACGCCCAGGACGTGCGCTTCCTCGATGTCTGATCTCGAACGTCTCGGTGCCGGTCGCATCGAGGGCCGCGAGCTCGAGCAGGAGATGCGCTCGAGCTTCCTCGATTATGCGATGAGCGTCATCGTCTCGCGCGCCCTCCCGGACGTGCGCGACGGGCTCAAGCCGGTGCACCGCCGGATCCTCTACGCGATGGAGGAGGGCGGCCTGCAGCCGAACCGGCCGCGGGTGAAGTCGGCGAGCGTCGTTGGCGACGTGATGAAGAACTACCACCCGCATGGCGACTCGGCCATCTACGACACCCTGGTTCGCATGGCGCAGATGTTCTCGATGCGCTACCCGCTCGTCGACCCGCAGGGGAACTTCGGGAACATCGACGACTACCCCGCCGCGGCCATGCGCTACACGGAGGCCCGCCTTGCGCGGATCGCGACCGAGCTCCTCCGCGACATCGACGCGGATACGGTCGACTTCGTCCCCAACTACGACGAGCGCCGGCGTGAGCCCTCCGTCCTGCCGTCGCGGTTCCCGAACCTGCTCGTCAACGGTTCCTCGGGAATCGCGGTCGGCATGGCGACCAACATCCCGCCGCACAACCTCGCCGAGGTGATCGACGGGGTGGTGGCGATGATCGACGACCCGGACATCAACGTCGAGCGCCTCAGCAAGTACGTGAAGGGCCCCGACTTCCCGACTGGCGGGATCATCCTGGGACGCGAGGGGATCCGCGCCGCGTACCGGTCCGGGCGTGGCCGCGTCGTCATGCGGGCGCGGGCGCACATCGAGGAGCTGCGCGGCGGCAAGACCGCGATCATCGTCACCGAGCTTCCGTACGGGGTGAAGAAGGGCGGCGACGGCGGGGTCATCAAGAAGATCGCCGAGCTTGCGAACGACAAGGTTCTCCCTGAGATCTCCGACCTGGCGGACCACTCGGACAAGTCGGGGATGCGCATCCAGGTCGAGCTCAAGCGCGAGGCGATCCCGCAGGTCGTCCTCAACAAGCTCTACAAGCACACCTCGCTCCAGACGACCTTCGGCTACAACGCCGTCGCGCTCGTGGACGGCGTCCCGCGAACGCTTTCGCTCCTCGAGCTCGTCCGGCACTACCTCGACTTCCAGCGTGTCGTCGTCACGCGGCGCTCCAAGTTCGAGCTTCGCAAGGCGGAGGAACGCGCTCACATCCTCGAGGGCTATCTCACCGCCCTCGACAACCTCGACGAAGTCATCGCGCTCATCCGCGGATCGGCCGACCCCGACGAAGCGCGCACTGGGCTGCAGGAGCGCTTCGAGCTCACGGAGATCCAGGCACAGGCGATTCTCGACCTTCGCCTCCAGCGCCTCACCGGGCTCGAGCGCAAGCGAATCGAGGAGGAGTACTCCGATCTGCAGGAGCGCATCGCCGAGCTCCGCGCGATCCTCTCCGACGAAGTCCGTATCGACGGCCTCATCCGCGAGGAGCTCGTCGAGATCAAGGATCTGTATGCGAAGGGTGACGACCGGCGCACGGAGATCGTCGCCGCCGAGGGCGATCTCGAGCTCGAGGATCTCATCGCCGAGGAGGACATGGTCATCGCGATCACGCGCTCGGGCTACGTCAAGCGCCTACCGGTGACGACCTACCGGGAGCAGCGGCGCGGCGGCATCGGCGTCATGGGGATGGAGCTGAAGGACGAGGACTACATCGAGCATCTCGTCGTCGCCTCCACCCACGACTACCTCCTCTTCTTCACGTCCGTGGGAAAGATCTACCGGCTGAAGGTCCACGAGCTGCCGCTCGGAAGCCGGCAGTCCAAGGGTCGTGCGCTCGTGAACCTGCTGCCGCTGGCGCAGGGGGAGAGCGTCCGCACGCTGATCGCCACCCGTGACTTCAGCGAAGCCGAGTATCTCGTGCTCGCGACGAAGAACGGCGTCGTCAAGAAGACACGGTTCGCCGAGTACAACACCCCGCTCAAGGCGGACGGGATCATTGCGATCAAGCTTCGTGACAAGGACGAGCTCGTGGCGGTGGTGCACTCCTCCGGCGAGGACGACATCCTCATGGTCTCCCGCAAGGGGCAGGCGATCCGCTTCCACGAGAGCGCGGCGCGGCCGATGGGCCGGGCGACGGAGGGCGTGCGCGGCATGAGCCTCCGCAAGAGGCGACGAGGTTATCGCGGCGAGCCTGGCCGAGAACGACGCCGATGTGCTCGTCGTGACCCGGAACGGCTTCGGCAAGCGCACGCCCATCCGCGACTATCCCGTCAAGGGGCGCGGTGGCCTGGGCGTTCAGACCGTCAAGCTGACCGAGGCGCGCGGGGAGCTGGCGGGCGCGCTCGTCGTCCGCGACGGCATCCAGATCATGCTCATGTCCACGGGCGGCACCGTGATCAAGGTCCCGGTCGAGGACGTGAAGCGGCTCGGCCGCTCGACGCAGGGCGTCATCGTCATGCGCATGCGCGACGGGGAGGAGGTCTCGACCCTCGCGCCGGTCGTCGACCAGGCCGACATGCCGGAAGCGGGCGAAGAGGAGGCTGCAGAGGGTCACGCCGAGGCTCCCGAGGTCCCCGCCGAGGTGCCCGCGGAAGCCGTAGCCGAACCCGGCGCGGACGAGTAGCCCCATCTCCCCGGAGGGGAGATTTCGGCAGGATTGACCTTCACAAAGCTCGGCCTCGGTGGTAGCTTCCTCCCGAAGCGCCCCTCCGATTCGAAAAGAGTGTCTCCATGGCGGTTTCTCGGCAAGTTGACCTGCTTGAACCGATAAACCTGTCCGAGCATCTCGAGAAGGTCGAGCTCTATCTCGGTCAGGTGTGCCAGGTCGCGGGTATCTCGAAGATGCAGCTCGACTACTGGACGAACAAGGCCCAGATCCCCACGAAAGGCAAGAAGCAGCGCATCTACGACATGGACGCGCTCGAGACCGTGATGCTGATCAAGCAGGGGAAGGACAAGGGCCTCAACCTGTCGACGGCGATCGAGGCGGCGAGCAAGTTCAAGGAAGAGCGCTCGCCCCGGCGCGTTCTGGCGGAGGTCTAGGCCCCCCGCAGCACGCCGGCGGCCGACTCGGGCGCGAGCGTATTCACGAAGTAGCCTGCGCCGAGCTCGAGCCCGGCCAGGACGGACAAACGGGGCACGACCTCCAGGTGCCAGTGCCCGGATGCGTGCAGCCACGCGTTCAGTGGGACGGGCCCCTCCGCGACGTGTAGCCGGCGGATCCCTTCGGAGAGGAGTCGCAGAGCGGCAGCGAGCTCCGAGCCCTCGAAGGGATCCTGGGTGCACTCCCGGGGCACGATGACCATCTCGTACGGCTGCCGGCTGGCGAAAGGGCAGAGGAGGAGCAGGCCGTCACGCTCGTCGACGATGCGGATTCGTTGCTTTAGCTCCTCGGCGAGGACGCGGCAGAGGACGCACCCACCCTCCGCCTCCTGCGCAGCCCGCTCCTGGGCGACGAGCGGCGGCTCTTCCTCGAGCCAGAAGAGCTGCGAGTGGCTGTGTGCGAGGCTGGCTCCGGCGGCGCGGCCCTCGTTGACGAGCGCCTGGACGTAGGGGAAGCCTTGCTCGCGTGCTGCGGCCGCGCGGTTCTGCCACGCGTCGGCGACCTGCTCGAGCTCACGGCCGGTGAGGTCGGAGAACGTGCGCACGTGCCGCGGCGAGTGGACGACGACCTCCTGCCTGCCCCGCGCCGCTCGCCTGGCGAAGAGGCCGGTCTTGTCGCCTTCGTCCGACCAGGGTCCGAACGCGGGGAACTTGTTGGGCACGACCCGCACCCACCAGCCGGGCGCGTCGGCCGGGCGGCCGGGCGGGCCGATCGCGAATGTCTCGGGAGGCGTGGCCGATTCGCGGCCGGCGCAGAAGGGACAGCCGGCGACGTCGTTGCTGGACTCGTCCGCCTCAGGCCTCCCTGCGCCGGGTCGCCGCGCCCTCGCGGGCGCGATCACCACCCAGCGGCCGGAGACCGGGTCGCGGCGAAGCTCGGGAGGAGTCTCGGTGCTCAGCTAGGTCCGTTGGATCCGCTCATGAACGGCTTGAAGAGCTCGAGCGGCAAGGGAAGGATCAGCGTCGACGACCGTTCGGAAGAGATCTCGAGCATCGTCTGCAGGAAGCGGAGCTGGAGCGTGATCGGGTTCTCGCTCATCACGTTCGCCGCGTCCTTGAGGCGCTCGGAGGCCTGGAACTCGCCCTCGGCGGCGATGACCTTGGCGCGGCGCTCGCGCTCGGCCTCTGCCTGCCGCGCCATCGCGCGCTGCATCCCGGTCGGGATCTCGACGTCCTTGACCTCGACGATGGAGACCTTGATCCCCCAGGGCGAGGTGGACTCGTCGATGATCTCCTGCAGGATCGCGTTGATCTTGTCGCGCTCGGAGAGGAGCTCGTCGAGGACGTGCTGGCCGAGGACGCTTCGCAGGGTCGTCTGTGAGATCTGCGAGGTGGCGACCATGAAGTTCTCGACCTGCACGATCGCGCTCTCCGGGTCGATGATCCTGAAGTAGGCGACCGCGTTCACCCGCACGGGGACGTTGTCCTTCGTGATCACCTCCTGGGGCGGGATGTTCAGGGTCACCGTCCGCAGGTCGACGCGCACCATCTTGTCGACGACGGGGATGAGGAGGAAGAGGCCTGGGCCTTTCGGCGGTGAGTGGAGCCGCCCGAGCCGGAAGATGACGCCCCGCTCGTACTCCCGCGTGATCCGGATCGCGGCCGAGAGCAGGAAGAGGATGATGACGACGACTGCTGCGATTGCGATGAGCGCAGCGAGCATGGGGCTCCGTTTCCTCGGGGGGTCCTATCCTATGCCGTGACAGGCACGGCGGCTTCCGCCCGCCGCACCTGGATGACGAGCCCCTCGTCGATGCCCGTGACCACGACCTCTTCGCCGATGCCGATCGGCTCGTCGTCGGAGCGCGCCTGCCAGAGCTCGCCGTGGATGAACACGAGCCCGGCCGGGTCGAGCGTCTTGCGGACGACGCCCACCTGCCCGACGAGCTCCTCCTGTCCGGTGACCGGCCTCCGCCGCCGTGCCTGCACGATCTTCGTGAGGGCGAACACCATGAGGAGCGTGAAGGTGCCGGCGATGGCGAGCGCGACCCAGATCGACACCTGGTAGCCGGGTCCGGCCGGGTCGAAGAGCATGAGGGAGCCGATCACGAAGCACGCCGCGCCGGCGAGCGCGAGCGCGCCGTGGCTCATGACGAACGGCTCGGCGGCGAAGAACGCGGCGGCGAGGAGGATGAGCAGAATCCCGGCCGCGCTGACGGGGAGCACCTGAAGGCCGAAGAACGCGACGATGAGCGAGATCGCGCCGAAGGTCCCCGGGAAGATGAGGCCGGGGTTGAAGAGCTCGACGGTGATCCCGAGCGCTCCCAGCGAGAGGAGCAGCACGATGATGTTCGGGTCGATGAGCGTGTCGAGGATCCGCTTCCAGAGCGACATGTGGATCGTCGTCACGTCGGCCCCCGCGGTGTGGAGAACGAGGCCCTTCGGCTCGGTCTTCGTCCCATCGATGTCGTTCAGGAGGGTCGGGAGGTCGGGCGCGACGAAGTCGACGACGTTCTGGTCGAGTGCCTCTTCCGCGGTGAGGTTCGAGGCCTGGCGGACTGCCTGCTCGGCCCAGTCGGCGTTGCGCCCGTGCGTCTCCGCGAGCCCGCGGATGTAGGCGGCAGCGTCGTTGATCACCTTGCGGCGAAGGTCGCTCGGGATGTTCCCGCCGCCGGTCGAGATCGGAGTCGACGAGCCGATGTTCGTGTTCGGGGCCATGGCGGCGACGTCTGCTGCCATCGTGATGAAGACTCCTGCCGAGGCGGCCCGGGATCCCTGCGGGTAGACGTAGACGACAACCGGGACCGTCGACGCGAGCTCCTTCTTGATGATGTCGCGCATCGAGGAGTCGAGCCCTCCGGGGGTGTCCATGAGGATGACCACGGCGTCGTAGCCGTCCTCCTCCGCCTGGTCGATCGCCCCGGTCAGGTAGTCGGCGGTGACCGGGTTGATGTCGTTCTCGAACTCGACTGCGAGCACCCGCGGAGGATCGGCTCCAATCGCCGTCCCGGTCAGTGCGAGGGCGGCGGAGAGGGCGCAGAGAAGCGCCAAAAAACCCCGCAGGAGCAGCATCTTCGAGTGTAAGAATTCTATCAGGGTCAAGCTTCCGCTCTTGAGCGCCGAGAAGGCCTTTGTTTGCCTTCCGAGAAGGCCGCCGTGTACTGATGACCCTGCTTCGCACCGCCCTCGCTGCGTTCGCAATCGCCCTGGCCGTTCCCGCTGTCGTCCACGGAGCGGACCGGTTCATGGTGCGCGACGAGCCGCTCTCCGCGACGAGCGGGTTGCGTGCGCGGCAGGCTCCGCTCGACTTCAACCTCGTCGGGCTGCACTGGAAGGGGCCCGGGAGCGTGTCGTTTCGCACCCTTTCGCGAGCGGGCCGGTGGAGCTCCTGGCGGGAGGCGGCGGCCGAGGCCGAGGACTTGCCGGACGCCGATTCGGCCGAAGGCGGTGCGCGCCGGGGCTGGAAGCTCGGGAGCCCGTATTGGACCGGGCCGGCGACGTCGATCCAGTACCGGTTCGACGGCCGCGTCTCGAAGCTCCGCGCGTACTTCGTCTGGAGCGACCCCCAAGCGGAGCAGGCCCTACTTCCCCGCCGCGTCGCCGCCCGCGCGGCGCAGCCGACCATCGTCCGCCGCGCCGAGTGGGGCGCGGACGAGTCGATCGTGCGCGCGAGGCCCTACTACGCCTCCGCGGTTCGCTTTGCGGTCGTCCACCACACCGCCGGGACGAACTCCTACTCGGCTTCGGAATCGGCGGCGATCGTCCGGGGCATCGAGCGCTACCACGTGCTCGCGAACGGCTGGAACGACATCGGCTACAACTTCCTCGTCGACAAATACGGCCAGGTCTTCGAGGGCCGAGGCGGCGGGATCACGAAGAACGTCGTCGGCGCTCACGCCGAGGGGTTCAACACAGGAAGCACCGGCGTCGCGGTGATCGGCAACTACGAGTCGCAGGCGATCTCTCCCGCAGCGCGCGCCGCCCTCGTGAAGCTGCTCGCGTGGCGTCTCGACGTCGCGCACGTGAACCCACTCGGCAAGCTCACGTGGACGTCCGGCGGGAACCCGCGCTACCCCGCCGGGACGAAGGTCAGGCTGCGCGCGGTCTCGGGGCACCGTGACACGGGGCCGACCAGCTGCCCCGGCGGGTCGCTCTACGCCCAGCTCCCCGGGATTGCGAGCGGCGTCGCGGCCACGGGGCTGCCCAAGCTCTACAACCCGGTCGTCAACGGAAGCCTCGGCGGCCCGGTGCGGTTCACGGCGACGCTGACCGAGGCGCTGCCCTGGACCGTCACGATCCGTGACGGTGACGACGCGGTCGTCGCCACCGGACGTGGGACCGGCACGGCGGTCGACTGGACGTGGGATGCCTCGGCGACCCCATTCGGAGACTTCTCCTACGCGATCGAGGCAGGCCCCGACCTCCGGCCCGCTCGCGGGACGGTCCCGGGTCCGCCGCCGCTCGAGGTGACGCGCCTGACCGCCCGCCCGCACGTGGTGACGCCGAACGAAGACGGCATCGGCGAGTCGACGTCGGTCTCCTTCGCGCTTTCGACCCGTGCAAGCGTCGCGGTCGAGGTCCTCAACTCCTCGTCGAAGGTCGTCCGGACGCTGGCGAGCTCGTTCTCGTACAGCGCGGGCAGGGCGAGCATGGCCTGGAACGGTCGAAACTCGTCCGGGCATCTCGTCCAGGACGGCCGCTACCGCATCCGAATCACCGCCACCTCGCCGGGCCAGCAGGCCCGCAGGAGCCACGGAATCGTGGTCGACCGGACGCTCGGCCACCTCGAGATCGCGCCGACGCCCTTCTCCCCGAACGGCGACGGCCGCTTGGACTCGACCTCGATTGGCTTTCGGCTCGCCCGCCAGGCGGATGTCCGCGTGCGGATCATGGACGGCGACCGGTCGGTGGCAACCGTTCACGAGCTTGGGATGCTCGCAGCCGGCGCCGCGTCGTTTTCCTGGGACGGCCGCAACAGGAACGGGGCGGTCGGGGACGGCGACTATCGCGCGCTCGTCGAGGCGACGACGACGCTCGGGACCCGCACGCTCTCGGTTCCCGTCCGAATCGACACTCGCGCTCCGGCCGTCCGCATCGTCTCGGCGCGCCATCGGAAGGACGGGCGCACCGGGGTGCGCCTCTGGTTGAGCGAGGCGGCGACGGTCCGGCTCCGCTATGGCTCGCCGGAGCTCACCGGCCTTCGCGAGGTCCAGCGCCAGGCCGGCTACTCCCGCGTCACGCTTCCCCATGCCACGCGCGTCCGCGCTCAGGGGGAGGACGCCGCTGCGAACGTGGGCGCCCGCGTGACAGTCAAGCTCGCGGCCTAGCGCTCGTACGCGATCTCGCCGGACTCGACGGCGCGCTGCTCGCCGCCCACGTCGACGACGAAGCGGCCGTCCCGGTCGATCTTGACCCCGACTCCACTCTCGCCGTTGACGGCGATCCGCCGGCCGCGGAGGAAGTCGCGCGAGCCGAGGCTGTCGTAGACGCCGTCGAGGCCGCGCTCGAGCCAGGCGTCGTAGTTCACCTCGAGCCGCTCGAGGATCGCCGCGAGAAGCGCTCCGCGCTCGCGCTTGATCCCGTCGCTCGTGTACAGGCTTGCCGCCGGGACGTTCGTGTCTTCGGGCAGGTCGTTGCGCTCCTGGTTGACGTTCACGCCCATGCCCACGACGACGCGGCCGTCGGAGGCCTCGGCCAGGATGCCGGCGACCTTGCGCCGGTTGAGCATGACGTCGTTCGGCCACTTGACCTGGACGGCGAGCCCGACGGCTTCCTCGATTGCCTCCGCCACCGCGGTCCCCGCGACGAGCGAGAGCTCGGAGACGATCCGGTCCTCGGGCGGGCGCAGCAGGAGCGAGCAGAGAATTGCGGTGCCCGGCGGCGCGGTCCAGCTGCGCCCGAGCCGCCCGCGTCCATGCGTCTGCTCGTCGCAAAGGGCGAGCGCTCCCTCGGGCAGGTCGGCGCCGAGGAGCTCCTGCGTAGACTCGCAGCTCGCCTCGTAGACGTACGGATGACCGAAGCGGCCGGTCAGAAGCGGCTCGACATGCTCCGGCGCAAGCGAGTCCTCCCGGGTCACTGCACTAGACTATCTCTGCCGTGCAATCGACAGCCGCCAAGCCTCTGCAAACCGAGTCCAAGCCATCGGTCCCGCGGCTCATCCTCTACTCGAAGCTCTCGGATTCGGAGCTCGTGGACAAGGCCACGAACGGCGACCGGCGCGCCCTCGACACGCTGGTCGAGCGCTATTCGCCGCGCGTCAACCGCCTTGCCTCGCAGCTCATGGGCGACCTCGAGGAGGCGAGGGACGCGGCGCAGGAGTCGCTCGTCAAGGTCTGCACGCGCCTGAAGCAGTTTCGCGGCGAGGCGCAGTTTGCGACCTGGCTCCACCGGCTCGTCGTGAACACCTGCCGCGACCGCATGGCGTTCCAGCGTGTGCGCCGCGCGGAGCCGCTCGAGCTGGACGAGCATGCGATCTCGGAAGATCCCGATCCGTCGAGCGTCGCGGTGCTCACGGACCTGCGCCGGGACCTGGCGGACGCCCTTTCGCGCCTGTCGGCCGACCAGCGGATCGCCGTCGTCCTGCGCGATTCGTTCGGGCTCTCCTACAAGGAGATCTCCCGGGTCGCGCGCATGCCCGTCGGCACGGCGAAGTGCTACGTCCATCGTGCGCGGGCCCGCCTCCGGACGCTGCTCGAGGAGTACACGCCGGCGTGACCGTCGCCCTGGGGCGGGAGCAGATCGAAGAGATCCTGCCGCACCGCGACCCGTTCCTCTTCCTGGACGAGGTCACGGTGCTCGAGCCCGGTTCCCGCGTCGTCGCACGCAAGCTCGTGCGGGAGGACGAGTGGTTCCTGACGGGCCACTTCCCTGGCCGTCCGATCATGCCCGGTGTGATCATCGTCGAGGCGATGGCGCAGTGCGGCGCGGTCGCGGTCCTCGCCGACGAGGCCAACCGCGGCAAGCTGGCCCTCTTCGCCGGGATCGACGACGTGCGCTTCAAGCGCATGGTGCTTCCCGGCGACGAGCTGGAGCTGACCTGCGAGGTCGACCGAATGCGCGGGCCCGTCGGGCGCGGCAAGACGACGGCCACGGTGGACGGCGAGCTCGCGGCTCGCGCGACGCTCATGTTCGCCGTCACCGACGGCTAGTGCCCCACTGATGCTCGCGAACGTCTCCCAGAACGGCGCGATCGGGATCCTCGGCGTGGGGTCGTACGTGCCGGAGAGGGTGATCACCAACGAAGACCTGTCGAAGCTCGTCGAGACCTCCGACGAGTGGATCACCGAGCGCACCGGGATCAAGGAGCGGCACGTCGCCGAGCCGGAGCAGGCGGCGAGCGATCTCGCGCTCCCGGCTTCTCGTCAGGCGCTCGAGCAGGCGGGCATCGACCCGGCAGAGCTCGATCTGGTCGTCGTCGCGACTGTGACGCCGGACATGTTCTTCCCGTCGACCGGCTCCCTCCTCGCGTCGGAGCTCGGCGCGCCGGATGCCGCCGCGTACGACCTCTCCGCCGGTTGCACGGGCTTCATGTACGCGCTCGCCCAGGCCTACGGAACCGTGGCCGGCGGCCTGGCGCGAAATGCGCTGGTGGTCGGCGCCGAGACGCTCTCCAAGATCATCAACTGGCATGACCGGTCGACCTGCGTGCTCTTCGGAGACGGCGCCGGCGCCGTCGTGATCGGGCACGTGCCGGACGGCGGATTCCTGGGCTTCGAGCTCGGCTCGGACGGCGAGGGCGGGAAGGAGCTCTCCATCCCGGGAGGCGGCTCGCGCAACCCTTCGAGCGCCGAAACCGTCGCACAAGAGATGCACTTTCTGCAGATGAACGGCCGCGAGGTCTACAAGTTCGCCACGAGGGTGCTCGTCTCGTCCGCGGAGAAGCTCCTCGACGCGATCGGCCTCGGCGTGGACGACATCGACCTCTACGTGCCGCACCAGGCGAACAAGCGGATCATCGACCACGCGGCGTCGAAGCTCGGCATCCCGGAGGAGAAGGTCTTCGTGAACGTCGACCGCTACGGGAACACGTCCTCGGCTTCGATCCCGCTCTGCCTCGCGCAGGGCGTGGGCGAGGGGCGGCTGAAGAGCGGGACCCGCGTGCTGATGACCGGCATGGGCGCCGGCCTCACGTGGGGATCGGCATACACCGTCTGGGGTAACGGAACCGCATGAAGATCGCCTTCTGCTTCCCGGGCCAGGGCTCGCAGGATGTCGGCATGGGCCGCGCGATCGCGGAGCGCTTCCCCGAGGCGCGCGCCGTGTACGACGAAGCCTCGGAGGCGGTCGGCTACGACGTCGCCCAGGTCTGCTTCGAGGGCCCGATCGAGAAGCTGACGCGCACCGACGTGCAGCAACCGGCGCTCGTCGCGACCTCGCTTGCGTGCCTGCGCGCCGTCGACACCCTCGGCATCAAGCCAGACTTCGTCGTCGGCCACTCGGTAGGTGAGTACTCCGCGCTCGCTGCGGCCGCATCGCTCCCCGATCGGGACGCGATCGCGCTCGTCCAGGAGCGCGGGCGGGCGATGGCCGAGGTGGCCGACAGGCATCCCGGCGCGATGGCCGCGGTCATCGGCCTCGAGGACTCGATCGTCGAGGAGCTCTGTGCCGGGATCGAGAACGTGTGGCCGGCGAACTACAACTGCCCGGGCCAGGTCGTGGTCTCCGGCGAGAACGTCGCGGTGGACAAGCTCATCGAGGAGGCGTCCGCCCGCGGCGCGCGCAAGACCGTGAAGCTTCGCGTCAGCGGCGCCTTCCACAGCCCGCTCGTCGAGGGCGCGGCCGACATTCTTCGTCCGGCGCTCGAGGGCGTGAGCTTCTCCAATCCGGTGACGCCTTTCATGTCGACGGTGACTGCGCGCGTCGAGGAAGCGCAGCGCATCGGCGGATCTCCTCGTCGAGCAGCTGACGGGCCCGGTGAAGTGGACGCAGGCAGTCCGCGAGCTCGTCGCCCAGGGCGTGACCACCTTCGTCGAGATCGGGCCCGGCCAGGTCCTGAGCGGGCTTCTACGGCGGTGCGACCGCTCTCTGCGGACGGTCTCCGTCGGCGATCCCGAATCGCTCGCGAAGCTGCAGGAGACGGTCTCTGCCGTCTAGCGCCTTTGCGTCTCTGGAGGGCAAGGTCGCCCTCGTCACCGGGGGGTCGCGGGGAATCGGGGCGGCGATCTCACGGGAGCTCGGCGCGGCCGGGGCGAAGGTGGCGGTGAACTACCGCTCCGACCAGGCGGCCGCGGAGGAGATCGCCGGCGAGGTCGGCGGCGTTGCGATGCAGGCCGACGTCTCGGTCCCGGAGGAGGCCGTCGCGCTGGTGGAGCGGGTGGAGTCGGAGCTCGGAGACATCGACGCGCTGGTCAACAACGCGGGCGTCACGCGCGACACCCTCATCGCGCGGATGAGCGACGAGGACTGGGAGACGGTCATCGAGACGAACCTGCGCGGGCCGTTCAACACGTGCAGGGCGGTCGCGCGCAAGATGCTGAAGCGCCGAGCGGGGTCGATCGTGAACATGTCCTCGGTCGTCGGCCTGCACGGGAATCCCGGCCAGGCGAACTACTCGGCGTCGAAGGCGGGGATCATCGGGATGTCGAAGGCGCTCGCCCGCGAGCTCGGCTCCCGCGGGGTGCGCGTGAACGTGATCGCGCCCGGCTACATCAAGACCGCGCTCACCGACGTCATCTCGGAGGAGATGCGCCAGCTCATCCTCACGAATACCGCGCTGGGCCGTCTCGGCGAGCCGGAGGACGTAGCGCGTGCGGTACGCTTTCTCTGCTCTGACGAGGCCGCGTTCATCACGGGCGAGGTGCTGCTCGTCGACGGCGGCCTAGGCATGTAGGGAGAGGATCAGGCTTGAGCATGAACGGACGCAGGCGGGTTGTCGTGACCGGAGTCGGCGCGGTGACGCCGCTCGGAAACGACGCCGAGACCTTCTGGGAGAACCTCACCGCGGGAAAGAGCGGTGCGGCGCCGATCCAGCAATTCGATCCCGCCGGCTTCGCCGTCCATTTCGCGTGCGAGCTGAAGGACTTCGAGCCCACCAAGTGGATCGAGCACCGCAAGGCGCGGAAGCTCGACCGCTTCGCGCAGATGATCGTCGCTGCCGCCCGCATGGCGGAGGCGGACTCCGGGATCGAGATCGAGCCGGAGACCGAGCGCGTGGGCGTCTCCGTCGCGACCGGAATCGGCGGCCTCAAGGCCTTCCAGGACTGCTACGACCAGCTGCTCGAGCGCGGCCCAGACCGGATCAATCCGTTCTCGATCCCCGCGATCATCCCGAACATGGGCGCCGCCTGGGTCTCGATGGAGCTCGGGACGCGCGGCCCGCTCTGGTCCGAGTGCACGGCCTGCGCGGCCTCCAACATGGCGATCGGCCAGGCTCTCGACGACATCCGGCTCGGCCGTGCCGACGTCATGCTCGCCGGCGGCACCGAGGCCGGGATCACGAAGGTCGGCATTGGCGGCTTCGGAGCCATGCGCGCGCTCTCGCGGCGCAACGCCGACCCCGAGGCCGCGAGCCGTCCGTTCGACGCCGAGCGCGACGGCTTCGTCATGGGCGAGGCCGGCGGCATCGTCGTTCTCGAGGAGCTCGAGCACGCGAAGAAGCGTGACGCGAAGATCTACGCGGAGCTCGGCGGTTACGGCATCTCCTCCGACGCCCAGCACATCACCGAGCCGGATCCGACCGGGCAGCATCCCGCTCGCGCGATGCGCATGGCCATGGACGACTCCGGAGTGGGCCCGGAGGACATCGACTACATCAACGCCCACGGGACCTCGACCCCGCTCGGAGACGCGAGCGAGACGCGTGTGATCAAGGTCGCGCTCGGAGAGGAGAAGGCTCG
Organism: uncultured Actinomycetes bacterium; assembly: GCA_963766725.1. Classification (GTDB taxonomy): domain Bacteria; phylum Actinomycetota; class Thermoleophilia; order Gaiellales; family Gaiellaceae; genus DATEOR01. The sequence goes on along the minus strand of CAVYBK010000001.1, from coordinate 36,069 downwards.
CAAGACGCCGATCTCCTCGACGAAGGGCGCGACCGGCCACTGCCTCGGCGCCTCGGGTGCGATCGAGGCGATCACGTCGATCTTCGCCGTGCAGCGCGACGTCGTCCCGCCGACGATCAACTACGAGTATCCCGATCCGCAGTGCGACCTCGACTACATCCCCAACGAGTCACGCGAGTGGAAGACCGACGTGGCGCTGTCGAACAACTTCGGGTTCGGCGGCCACAACGCCTGTCTGGTCATCAAGAAGTTCCAGGGCTGAGCCTCGGTGGCTGACGAGCGCTGGGCCACATTCGATGTGTACGGCACGCTCATCGACTGGATGGGCGGGATTCGTGGCGAGCTCGCGCGGATCTGGCCGGAGGAGGACGCGGACCGGCTGCTCGGCCGCTACCACGAGCTCGAGCCACAGGTCGAGGAGGGCCGCGCGATCCCCTACCGGGACGTGCTCGCGGAGACGCTTGCCCGCCTCGCCTCCGAGGAGGGCCTGACCGTTCCTCCCGGGGAGGAGGGCGCTCTCGGCGACGCCCTTCCGTCGTGGAAGCCGTTCCCCGAGGTTCCCGGGCGCTCTCGCCGACCTGCGGAGCCGCGGCTTCAAGCTCGTCCCGCTCTCGAACACCGATCCCGAGTTCCTCGCCGCCTCGCTCGAGCGCATCGGCGTGCCGGTGGACGGCCAGGTGACCGCGGCCGACGCGGGCTCCTACAAGCCTGCGCCGGGACACTGGGAACGCTTCTTCGAGCGCTACGGCGCGGAGCGCGAGAGCCACGTCCACGTGGCCGCGAGCCTCTTCCACGACATCGCACCCGCCGACGAGCTCGGCCTCCGCGCTGTCTGGATCAACCGGCTGGGCGAGACGAGCGATCTGCCGCGCGCGGCGGAGCTGAAGGACCTCTCCCGGCTTCCCGACGTGCTGGACGAGCTGGTCCCAGCTACCTTTTAGCCGTGTCGAACCTCCGGGCGCGCTGCCCCGATTGCCGGACGCTGACCGCGGTGGCTCTCGAGGGCGGGGAGTACGAATGCCACTCCTGCGGACGCACCTTCCGCGCCGGCCTCGTGCGCGTGCCCAAGGCTTGGGGCGAGGACGGCGAGTCCATGGTGGAGGCCGCGTTCCTCGAGCTGCCGTATCCCGAAGCCGGCGTCGTCGACGAGGACACGCTGACCGAGCAGACACTCGCTCTCGCCTGCTCGCTTCCCGAGCGGCCGCTCGTCGTCGGCGGCTGCTGCTGTGCGCATGTCGGCGCCGTGGAAGCGCTCGCCACGAGAGTCGGCCGGCTCGGCATCGTCTGGTTCGATGCGCACGGCGACCTCAACACCCCGGAGTCGTCGCCGAGCGGAAACCCCTGGGGGATGCCGCTGCGCATGCTCATCGACTCGGACACGGTGGCCGCGGAGGACGTGGCTTTGGTGGGGGCCCGCAGCCTCGACCCCCCGGAGGAGACGTTCATCGCCGAGAGCGGGCTGCGCCTCGGCGAGGAGGGCGTCGCGCAGGCACTAGACGGCGTGGACGCCGTCTACGTCGCGTTCGACTGCGACGTGCTCGAGCCCGACTGCGGCGTTTCGATGTTCATGCCCGAGCCGGGAGGGATGACTCCCGAGGCGGCCGAGGCCGTCCTCGTCGAGCTGGCAAGGCACACGCCCGTCGCCGGGCTCGGCTTCTCGGGTCTGGCCGCGGATCCCCAGAACGTCGCCGGGCTCGCCCGCTTCTGCCGAGCCGTCGGCCTTTAGAAGTCCGACCTCTAAGATAGGCCGGTCATGGCCAGCCGGATCGACGTCTCCATCGAGCACCGCGGGCCCGAGCCGGAGCCTGCCGGGAAGCACCCGAACACGTGCCCGAGCTGCCACTCCCACTACCGGGACGAGGAGCTCGACGAGAGCCTCTGGGTCTGCCCGCAGTGCGGGCACCACTTCTCGGTGCGCGCGCGCCGCAGGGTCGACCAGCTCGCCGACCGGGGTACTTTCGAAGAGCAGGACAAGGATCTGCGTTCCGCCGATCCACTCAGCTTCTTCGATCTTCGGGCGTATTCGGAGCGGATCGCCGAGGCCGAGATGGCCACTGGGCTCGGAGACGCGCTCATCGCGGGCGCGGCCAGCATCGAGCGGCAGGCCCTGCGAGCTCGCGGTCATGGATTTCGCCTTCATGGGCGGCTCGATGGGGAGCGCAGTCGGCGAGAAGTTCGCCCGCGCGTGCGAGCGGGCCGCGGAGAAAGGTGTGCCGCTCGTCTGCGTGACCGCCTCGGGCGGTGCGCGCATGCAGGAGGGGATTCTCTCGCTCATGCAGCTGCCGAAGACCGTCGCAGCGGTCGACCTCCTGCACCAGAAGCCGGCAGCGTTCATCTCCGTGATGACCCACCCGACTACTGCAGGCGTGCTCGCGAGCTTCGCGAGCCTCGGTGACGTGATCGTCGCCGAGCCGGGCGCCCTGCTCGCCTTTACCGGCCCGCGAGTCGTCCAGCAGACGACGCGGGAGAAGCTGCCCGAGGACTTCGGGCTTGCCGAGTCGAACGCCCGCTTCGGCCACGTCGACGCGATCGTCCCGCGGCCGGAGCTCAGGCCCTATCTCGGCAGGGTCTTAGCCCTATTCGAATGACGGAACATGGCGACTGAGAGCAGCGAGGGGACGGCCGAGCAGCTGCGGCTCCGCGAGCGCCTCGCCAGGCTCCGGGACCTCCCGCTTCTGCGCGGGGTCGGCGTCTCGGGGGAGTTGTCCCGTCTCCAGCACCAGATCGACCGGATCGCGGAGGAGCCGAGCGCGGACGAGGTCTGGCGCGCCGTCGAGCTCGCCCGCCACCAGGACCGGCCGTACACCCTCGACTACGTCGAGCGGATCTTCGACGATTTCATCGAGCTGCACGGCGACCGCTCGTTCGCGGACGACGCTGCGCTCGTGAGCGGCATCGGCCGTTTCAACGGCCAGACCATTGCCCTGGTCGGGCACCAGAAGGGGCGCGACATCCGCGAGCGCACGCATCGGAACTTCGGCATGACGTACCCCGAGGGCTACCGGAAGGCGATGCGCGTGATGGAGCTCGCAGACCGCCATCGGTTCCCCGTGATCACGCTCGTCGACACCCCCGGCGCCTACCCGGGCGTGGTCGCGGAGCAGCACGGCCAGGGCGGCTGGATCGCCCGCTCTCAGCTCCTCATGCTCAGGCTCGGCGTCCCGACGGTGTCCTGCATCATCGGCGAGGGAGGGTCGGGCGGGGCTGTCGCGATCGCCGTCGCAGACCGCGTCCTCATGCAGGAGAACGCGATCTACTCGGTCATCTCGCCCGAGGGCTGTGCCGCGATTCTCTGGCGCGACGCGGGCGAGGCCAAGAAGGCCGCCGCGGCGTTCAAGCCGGACGCTGCCCACTGCCTGGAGCTCGGCGTCATCGACGGCGTCGTCCCGGAGCCTCCAGGCGGCGCGCATGAGAATCCGGACGTGGCCGCCGCGCTGCTGGGCGAATCGCTCGGAATCGCGCTGGACGAGGTCAAAAAGCGGGATCCCGAGGCACGGAGGCGCGAGCGGAGCGAGAAATTCCGCCGGATGGGGATTTTCCTGGAGTGAAGCGGGTTCCGTGCCCTGTTTCCCACAGCATCCACAGAGTTTTCCCCCGTACGAACAAGACCTTTGCACAAGGCCTCAAGGCCGGTTTGCACCGGCCTTGAGTGCCAACCCCCCCTGGTCGGCAGAGAAGTCGCTAAGGAGCCTCTCGCGACGACGTTCTACCCGGCGTCAAGTCGGATAAACATTCGTCCATGGCGAGCCTCCGAGACTACGAGCGCAAGCGCGACCGGAAGAAGACCCCGGAGCCGTTCAGCGGCCGGAAGAAGCGTGCGAAGAGCCCGATCTTCGTCGTTCAGCGCCATGACGCGCGAGCCCTTCACTACGACTTCCGGCTCGAGCGCGACGGCGTCCTTCTCTCCTGGGCGGTGCCGAAGGGTGTGCCGCTCGAGACCGGCCAGCGCAACCTCGCCGTCCACGTCGAGGACCACCCGCTCGACTATGCCGGCTTCGAGGGCGAGATCCCCAAGGGCCAGTACGGGGCGGGGACGGTCGAGATCTGGGATTCGGGCACGTACGAGCTTCTCGAGGAGAAGCCCGATGGCGGTCTGACCGTCCGCCTCGACGGCGAGCGCCTGCAGGGAGTGTGGACGCTCGTCCCGGCCCACCTCTCCGGCCAGGAGAAGAACTGGCTCATTCTCCGAAAGCGCGACGACGCGCCGCCGAAATCGAGCGGGAAGCGCGCCGAGTATGCGCCGATGCTGGCCACGCTCGCCGAGGACGTGCCCCCCGGGAAGGGCTGGAGCTTCGAGGTCAAGTTCGACGGTTACCGCGCGCTCGCGTACGTGCGCGGGAGCGAGGCGCGGCTCGTCAGCCGGAACGGGAACGACCTCACGGCGCGCTTCGAGAACGTCGCGCGGGCGCTCGCGACTGCGATCAAGACTCCCGACTGCGTCCTCGACGGCGAGGTCTGCGCGCTCGACGAAGAGGGCCGCTCGAGCTTCTCCGCGATGCAGCAGGGAAGCGGGGCGATCGTCTACTACGTGTTCGACGTCCTCGAGGTCGAGGGCACGCCGGTCGTCGACCGCCCGCTCGAGGAGAGGCGCGAGGAGCTCGTCCGCCTCCTCGACCGCCGGAACCGCACCGTCCTCCTCTCGGAGGCTTTCGACGACGGGCCCGGCCTGAAGAAGGCGGCGGCGGCGCAGAATCTCGAGGGCATCGTCGCCAAGAAGGCGGGCTCGCGCTACGAGCCGGGCCGCCGCTCGCGCAACTGGCTGAAGATCAAGGCGCACGGCCGCCAGGAGTTCATCGTCGCCGGCTACACGCGCGGGAAGGGACGGCGGTCGGCGACGCTCGGCTCGCTCGTCCTCGCTGTCAGCGGCGAGAACGGCCTCGAGTACGTCGGCAACGTCGGCACGGGGTTCACGGAGAAGGAGATCGAGAAGCTCCTCGAGAAGCTCCGGCCGCTCGAGCGGGCGAGCTCGCCGTTCGGCTTCGTCCCGAAGATGCCGAAGGTGCGACGCGACGACCTCGTCTGGGTCGAGCCGAGGCTCGTCTGCGAGGTCGAGTTCGCCGAGTGGACGCACGACGGCCGATTGCGCGCGCCCTCCTACAAGGGCCTCCGCGAGGACAAGGAGGCCGAGGAGGTGCGTCGCGAGCTGCCGATCGAGACCGAGATCCGGCGCGGCAAGCGCGTCCTCAAGCTCTCGAATCTCGACAAGATCTTCTTCCCGGAGAGCGGTCTCACGAAGGGCGACCTGCTCGCCTACTACCGCGATGTCGCGCCGGTGCTGGTCCCACATCTGAAGAACCGGCCGTTCACGATGAAGCGCTATCCCGATGGGCGCGACGGCAAGTTCTTCTTCCAGAAGGACGCGCCGAAGCACATGCCCGAGTGGATCGACAGGAAGGCGTTCAGGGCGACGTCGAGGGAGTCGCGGCAGAAGCGGATGATCACGTACCCCCTCGTGAACGACGAGCTCGCGCTGCTCTGGATGGCGAACATGGGCTGCATCGACATGAACGTCTGGTACTCGCGGGTCGACAGGCCCGAGCGGCCGGAGTTCGTTCTCTTCGACCTCGACCCGTCCCCGGACGTCGGCTTCCCCGAGGTCGTCCAGGTCGCCTTGCTCATCAAGGATGTGCTCGACGCGCTCGAGCTCGAGGGTTACCCGAAGACGAGCGGCTCGGACGGGATGCACGTGCTCGTCCCGATCCAGCGCCGCTACACGTACGCCGACACCCGAGAGTTCGCGGACATCGTGGCGAAGACCCTCGAGCGCACGCATCGTGGGCTCGTCACGACTCAGTGGGCGAAGTCGAAGCGACGCGGCGTCCTCATCGACGCGAACCAGAACGGGGAGGGAAAGACGATCGCATCCGTCTACTCGGTGCGGCCGCGCGAGGGAGCACCGGTCTCGACGCCTCTCCGCTGGGACGAGGTGAACGAGAAGCTCGACCCCCTCGACTTCACGATGGACGTCGTCCTCGGGCGAATCGAGAAGCACGGCGACCTCTTCGAGCCGGTCCTGCACGGGAAGCAGTCGATCGGGAAGGCGCTCGACAAGCTGCGCTAACCGCGCTTGAGGAAGGCGAAGCGCGAGCCGACCTCCTCGAAGCCGAGGCGGTTGTAGAGCTTCTTCGGCCAGTCGTCTCCTTCGGCGACCAGGAAGATGAACTCGTGGTTGCCCGCGACGGCTTCCTCGACCGCCCGGGTCACCAGCGCCTTCGCGTGGCCGCGGCCCCGATACGCGGGGAGCGTGGCGACGTCCTCGACCTGCGCCGTGCCTCCGTCCGAAAAGAGCTGGGCCGAGCTCACGACCTCGCCGTCCTCGACGATCCCGAAGATCCGCGAGTTCGCCGCCTTCACCTGGAGCAAGTTGGCCGCGTTCATCTCCGAAACGGTCTTCTCGTCGGCGTCCGGCTGCCATTCGCGGATGATCTCTTCGCGCAGTCGTCGGAGCCGCCCGGGCTCGACCTCCTCCACGCGGGCCGTGTCGGCCGGCTCGCCCCCGCCGCGGTAGACCATGAAGAGGAAGTGGTCGGGCTTCCAGCCGAGCCGGCGGAACCCCTCCTCGAGGACCGCGGCGCCCGGCGGAAGGATGACGCGCCGGTGAGCCGAGCTCGGCCTGGACGCGGTCGGCCTCGGCGGCAATCTCCTCGGCGGTCGCGTCGCCGGGCCGCTCGGCGCGCAGCACGTTCAGGGACCAGATCGTCGAGAGCGTGTCGTTGAAGAGGGCCGGGCCGAAGCGGGTCTCCACCACCCGCTCCACGCACCGGTCGCGGATGAGCTCTTCGAACGCGGCGGCCCGCTCGAGCTCACTCATCGCCGGGCCTGTTCGTACGGCCGAGCATCGAGAGCTCGGCGATGTCGCGTCGGAAGAAGAGCCCGACCGTCCAGTCGGTGACCACGCGGAGTTTCCGCGTGACGAGGGGGAGCTGGTAGAGGTGGTACGTCCTCGTGATGAACCAGCCGATGAAGCCGCGGAAGCGGAGGCCGAGGACGTCGGCGATCCCCTTGTGCCGGCCCAGCGTCGCGACCTGGCCGAGCATCCGGTAGCGGTAAGGCTTCGGCTCGCCGCGGAGGTTCTTCGCCAGGCGGCGGGCCTGGCGGAGCGCGTGCTGGCACGTGGGAGGATCGAACCGGCCGGGCGTGGCCTCGTTCGGCACGCGGGCGCAGTCGCCGAGCGCCCACACGTTCTCCCGCTCCTCGACGCAGAGCGTCGGGCCGACCTTCACGCGCCCCTTTTCGTCCACCGGGAGCCCGAACCCGCTGACCATGGGGGTCGCCCGCACCCCCGCTGTCCAGACGAGCGTGTCCGTGTCGATCCGCTCGCCGTCCGAGAGCGTCGCGGCGTGCTCCTCCACGGAATCCAGAGTGGTCTCCACACGGATGTCGACGCCACGCTTGACGAGCTGGCTCGCCGCGTAGTCGCCGAGCCGCGTGGGGATCTCGGGGAGGATCTTGGGCGCAGCGTCCACGAGCACCCAGCGCTGCTCGACCTCCCGGAGGCGCGGGTAGTAGCGGAGCGCGTCGCGGACGAGGTCGGCGAGCTCCGCGAGAGCCTCGACGCCGGCATAGCCCGCTCCGACGAAGACAAACGTGAGGTGGCGCCTGGCGACCTGCGGATCGACGACTGCATCCGCCGCCTCGAGCTGGCGGAGGACGTGGTTTCGGAGGGCGATGGCGTCGGCGAGGTCCTTGAAACCCAGCGCGTGCTCGGCGAGGCCCGGGATCGGGAGCGTGCGGGCGACGGCGCCGAGCGCGACGACGAGGTCCTTGTACTCGAGCTCGATGCCGCCCGCCTCGGTCTCGACGGTGACCTGCCGCGAGCCCTCGTCCACCTGTGTGATCTCGCCGAGGACGAGGTCGGCGTGCGGGCACATCATCCGGAGTGGGACGACGACGTGGCGCGGCTCGAGGGTGCCCGACGCCGCTTCCGGGAGCGACGGCGTGTAGAGCATGAAGTTCTCGCGGCTGACGATCGTGCAGCCGGCGTTGCCGAGCAGCCGGCCGACGTAGCCGCCCGCGAACCCGCCGCCGAGGACGAGCGTTCCGCCCTTGGCGTGGCGGTGCTGCATCTAGGCCGCTCCCTTCAGCATGCGCTGGAGGAGCGTAAGCGCGCCTGCCTTGTCGAGAAAGTCGTTCAGGTTCCCGCACTTCGGCGACTGAACGCACGACGGGCAGCCGCTCTCGCAGGGGCAGCCGGCGAGGAGCGCCGCCGTGTCTCCGACCCAGCCCTCGATCTGGTCGAACCCGCGGCGGGCGATTCCCACGCCGCCCGCGTGGCCGTCGTAGATGAAGACCGTCGGGCGCCCGGTCTGGTGGTGGAGGTTGGTCGAAAGCCCGCCGATGTCCCAGCGGTCGCACATCGCCCAGAGGGGCAGGAGCGCGATCATCGAGTGCTCGGCCGCGTGGAGAGTCCCGAGGAGGCGCGGCATCTCGTCCACGCCGTGGAGCATCCAGTCCTCCGGTAGGTACCAGACCGCCTCGGTCTCAAAGGTCGTCTCGGGCATGAGCAGCGGCACGAGGTCGAGCGTTGCCTGGTCCCGGATCGACTTCTTCTGGTAGCCGACCACCTGCTCCGTGACGCTGACCCGGCCGAACGAGACCTCCATCCCCAGGCGCGTCTCGACGAGCTCGGGCTCCTCGATCGACGTCATCGTCTCCTTCTTCGCCTGGGTGTAGAAGTCGCCGCTGAACGGCTCGACGAGGGCGGTGCGACTCTCGTGGTCGAGCCCGAGGACGTGGTAGGCCTCGCCCATGTGCAGGTAGACGGCGCCTTCGTGGACCGTGGAGTACGCGCGCTCCCTCTCGACCAGGCCGAGCACAGAGCCCGAATCGGCCTCGACAACGGCGTAGGACTCCGGGCTCGTCGAGCGGAGGGAGAAGCGCGCGGCCGGGTAGTCGCGGCCCGACCAGACGTAGCCGGCCTTCGTCTTCTTCAGCTCGCCGGTCTCCGCGAGCGCCTCGGCCCGGGTGAGGGCCTCGCCGCCGAGGAACGCGGTGTCGGCCTCGTCGAGGGGCGCCTCGAACGCCGCCGAGAGGACGTGGCCGTCGAGCACGCGCGGGTTGGAGTGGTCGAGGATGGCGGCCTCGACCTGCCGCCCCATCAGCGTCTCCGGCTCGCGCATGAAGAACTGGTCGAGGGCGTCCTCGCTCGCGACGAGGACGGCGAGCCCATGGCTTCGCCGCCCGGCGCGTCCCCACTGCTGCCGCAAGCTCGCCACGGTGCCCGGGAAGCCCACCGAAAGCGCGCAGTCGAGAAGCCCGATGTCGATCCCGAGCTCGAGCGCGTCCGTCGCCGTCACACCGAGGAGCTCGCCCTCGACGAGCCGACGCTCGATGTCTCGCCGCTGTGCCGGCGTGTAGCCCGCCCGGTAGGGCGAGAGGCGGGCGGCCAGCTCCGGCCCCACACGCTCGGAGGCGAACCGGTGGATCAGCTCCGCCGCCTTCCGCGACTTCGCGAAACAGATCGTCCGCAGGCCGCGCTCGACGAGGTCGGCGAGGAGCTTCGCGCCTTCCCCGAGCGCGCTGGCGCGGAGCTGGAGCTCCTCGTCGAGGAGCGGCGGGTTCCAGAAGGCGACGGTCCGAGCTGCGTGTGGCGCGGCGTCCTTTCCGATCACCGTCGCCTCGACGCCGAGCAGGGACTCGACGAGCTCGCCCGGGTTGGCGATCGTGGCCGACGCGAGCAGGAACTGCGGCTCCGCTCCGTAGATCGCCGCGGCGCGGCGAAGGCGTCTCAGGACGTTCGCGACGTGTGACCCGAAGACGCCGCGGTAGACGTGCGCCTCGTCCACGACCACGTAACGGAGGTTCTGGAGGACGTCTCCCCAGCGGTCGTGGTGCGGGAGGACCCCGACGTGGAGCATGTCCGGGTTCGTGAGGATGACGTTGGCCCACTTGCGGATCTGCCAGCGCCGCTCGGTCTCGGTGTCGCCGTCGTAGATCGCCGGGCGCAGGCGCGGGAGCTTGAAGGCCGCGAGCGCACGAGCCTGGTCCTGCGCCAGGGCCTTCGTGGGATAGAGGTAGAGCGCGCGGAGCTTCGGCTCCTCCGCGAGCGCGTTCAGCACGGGCAGGTTGAAGGCCAGCGTCTTGCCGCTCGCGGTCCCGGTGGAGACGACGAGGTGCTCGCCCCGCTCGGCCGCGTGGAAGGCTTCCGCCTGGTGGCGGTAGAGGCCGTCGAGGCCGAGGCCTGCGAGCGAGTCGAGGACGCGGGGATGCAGCCCGTCCGGAATGGGGACGACATCGGCCCGCCGGGCCGGGATCTCGGTGCGGTACGCGAGCTCTTCGCCCTGGAGGAGCTCGTCCCAGGTCACGATCGCCACAGGGGCGATGCTAGCCTCATCGCCCGTGGTACCCAGGTGCCTCACGATTGCGGGCTCGGACTCCGGCGGCGGCGCGGGCATCCAGGCCGACCTGAAGGCCTTCGCCGCGCTCGGCTGCCACGGCATGAGTGCGATCGTGGCGCTGACGGCGCAGTCGACGACCGAGGTGCGCTCGGTGCACGAGGCTCCGCCCGAGTTCATCCGCGACGAGCTCGAGGTCGTGTTCGACGACATCGGCGTGGACGCGGCGAAGACGGGGATGCTGTTCTCCCAGCGGATCATCGAGACCGTGGCGGGCTTCCTCGCCGACCACCCGGTGCCGCTGGTCGTCGATCCCGTGATGGTGGCCGCCTCCGGCGCGAAGCTTCTCCAGGACGACGCGGTCGAGGCGCTTGTGGGCAGGCTGCTGCCGCTCGCCACGGTGGTGACGCCGAACCTGCACGAGGCCTGTGCGCTCGCCGGCGTCCCGTATTCCGACGATGCGAACCGCGAGGAGCTCGCCGGGAAGATCCACGCGCTCGGAGCTTCGGCCGTGATCGTGACAGGCGGGCACGGGACCGAGGCGGTGGACTGGCTCTACGACGGCGAGCAGCACGTTCCGATTTCGGTCGAGCGCCACGACTCGGACGCGACCCACGGCGCCGGCTGCACCCACTCCGCGAGCCTGACGGCCCTTCTCGCCCGCGGCGAGAGCCTCGAGGATGCCGCGCGCGGTGCCGCCCGCATCGCCTCCGAGGCCGTGCGCGCCGGTCTAACCGGGATCGGGGCCGGCTCGGGCCCCGTCGACGTGCTGAACCTTGAAGCTGTCCGCAGCCGGTGAGCTCGCGCTCCTGCGGGAGCTCGAGCGGCGCGGCCTGGCGTCGGGCCAGGACGCGGAGGGGGCGATCCTCGACGGAGGACGCGTGGCAACCGTGGACGTGCTCGCCGAGGGGATCCATTTCCGCCTCGACTGGACGTCCTTCCGCGACCTCGGCTACAAGGCCGCGGCAGTCAACCTGAGCGACCTCGCGGCGATGGGAGCCGAGGCGGAGGGATTGCTCGTCGGCTTCGGCGCGCCCGCGGATGCCGAGGTCGAGCAGGTGGTCGAGCTCTACGAGGGTCTGAACGAGGCGGGCGTGCCGGTCGTCGGGGGAGACACGACGCGCGCTCCGTCCTGGTTCCTCTCCGTGACCGCCTTTGGCACGAGCGAGCGCGTGCCGGGCCGTGCGGGCGCTCGCCCCGGCGACGTGCTCGTCGTCACAGGCCCATTGGGCGGCTCGGCCGCCGGCCGCCACGTCCTCGAGCACGGCCTCGAGGGTTTCGACGAGCTTGCGGAGGCGCATCGCCGGCCCCCGCTTCGACTCGAGGAGGGTAGGGCGCTGGCCCGCGTCGCGCATGCGCTGGTCGACCTGAGCGACGGGATCGGCTCGGACGCGGCGCGGATGGCCGAGCGATCGGGCTGCAAGGTCGTCCTCGATCTCGAGGCGATTCCACACGCACCGCGGATCGACGAAGTCGCCGACCTCGCTTTCTGGGCGCTCGGCGAGGACTACGAGCTTTTGGCTGCGCTCGCTCCGGAGGATGCCGACGCGAGCGGTTTCACCGTCGTCGGCCGCATCGAGGAAGGCTCAGGCGTCGAGCCCGACTTGCCCGGCTGGGACTCGTTCCGGGTCTAGGCAGCTTTGCCGAGCCAGCGTTCCCAGGCCGACTCGTAGTGGCTCTTGGAGCGCGCGCCGATCACGATCTCTTGCGGCTCGCCGCGCTCGAAGAGGATGACCGTGGGGATCGAGAGCACGTTGTAGCGGGACTGCGTCTGCAGGTTCTCGTCCACGTTCATCTTCAGGAACTTGACGCGTTCGCTGTGCTGCTCGGCGAGGTCGTCGATGATCGGGCTGACGACCCTGCAGGGCCCGCACCAGGGAGCCCAGAAATCGACCACCACGGGTTGCTCGGAGTCGAGGACCTCCGCCTGGAAGTCTGCGTCGTTGACGTCGCCCACCATGATCCCACTATAGCCGTGACTACAGACGATCCCGGGCGGCGCGCGCGCGGAGCTCGGGCACCTTCCATACGGCCTCGAGGACGATGCCGCGCGTCATCTTCGACCCGCCGGAGCGGCGCTCTGCGAAGACGATCGGAACCTCGACGACCTCGGAGCCGGCCCGGAGGGCGCGGTAGGTCGTCTCGACCTGGAAGGCGTAGCCCTTCGTCCGAATCCGATCGAGCGGCAGCGCCTCGAGGGCCTCGCGGCGCCAGCACTTGAACCCGCCCGTCAGATCGCGGACCCCGACGCCGAGGATCGTCCGGGCGTAAAAGGAGCCGAAGCGGCTGATCGCCTGCCTTCCCTTGCCCCAGTTCTGGGTGCCGCCGCCCTCGACGTAGCGGGAGCCGAGCGAGAGGCCGGCGCTCTCGGCCGCCCCGAGAAGCCGAGGCACGTCGGCGGGGTCGTGCGAGAAGTCGGCGTCCATCTGGACGATCCGGTCGGCGCCGTGCTCGAGCGCCCACCGGAAGCCTGCGACGTACGCCGGACCGAGCCCCTCCTTGCGACCTGCGGTGCAGGACGGACACGAACGGAAGCTCGCCGCTCAGCCGGTCGGCAAGCTCGCCGGTGCCGTCCGGAGAGGAGTCGTCGATCACGAGCAAGCGCGGCTCGGCGTCTACGCCCGCGAGCACCTCGCCGAGCCGGCGGACGACTGGCTCGAGGTTCGCCCGCTCGTTGTAGGTCGGCAGACAGATGACCAGGCGCACCCGCGTATCATCGCCCGCGTGGCCCAGACGCTGCCGTCCAACGCCCAGCTCGCCGAGCAGTTCGAGCTCCTGGCCGACCTGCTCGAGCTCGACGGCGCCGACGCCTTCCGTCTGAGCGCCTACCGCCGCGCCGCGACGCGCATCCGCGAGTCGGCCGTTCCGGTCGCGCAGCTCGCGCTCGACAAGAAGGCGACCCGGCTTTCCGGGATCGGCGCGACGATCGAGGGGAAGATCGTCGAGTACACGGAGACGGGCGACCTGGCCGCGCTCGCCAAGCTTCGCGACAAGCTCCCCACTGGGCTAGTCGAGGTCATGCACGTGCCCGGCCTCGGGCCGAAGACCGCGCGGAAGCTGTGGGTGGAGCTGGGCGTACAGTCAGCAGAGGACCTCCGGGCAGCCGCCGAGCAGGGGCGGCTCGCAGAGGTCCAGGGCCTCGGGCCGAAGACCCAGGAGAAAGTGCTCGCCTCGCTCGCCAAGCCGAGGAAGGCGATCGAGCAGAAGACTCTTCTCGGGCGCGTCCTGCCCGCCGTGGACGAGGCGGTCGAGGAACTGCGTTCGCATCCGGCTGCCGTGCGGGTGTCCGAGGCCGGCAGCGTTCGGCGGCGCTGCGAGACCGTGCGGGACCTCGACATCATCGCCACCGCCGACGATCCGGCCGCGTTGACCGCCCACTTCGTCGCGCAGCCCTGGGTCGCCGAGGTCGTCGCGCACGGAGGGACGAAGGCGACCGTGCTCTCACACGACGGGCTTCGCTTCGACCTGCGCGTCGTCCCACCGGAGAGCTACGGGAACCTCTTGCAGCACTTCAGCGGCTCGAAGGCGCACAACGTCGCGATGCGGGAGGAGGCGGTGACGCGCGGTCTTTCCATCTCCGAGTACGGCGTGAAGAACACGGAGACGGACGAGGTCTTCACGGCCGCGACCGAGGAGGAGCTCTACGGGTTCCTCGGCTACAGCTGGATCCCGCCCGAGCTCCGCGAGAACCGCGGCGAGCTCCAGGCGGCCCGCGAGGGCACGCTGCCGGAGCTCGTCGAGCTGGACGACATCCGCGGCGACCTGCACTCGCACACGACCTGGTCGGACGGCCGCGCATCCCTCGACGAAATGGTCTCGACGGCCAAAGGGCTCCGGCGCACCTACCTGGCGGTCTGCGACCACGCGCGCCGCCTCCGCGACGGCCGGCTCGAGCAGCAGGCCGAGGAGATCGAGGAGGTCGGCGGCAGGACGAAGGGTCTGCAGATCCTGCGCGGGATCGAGGTCGACATCCGCGCGGACGGCTCCCTGGACATGCCCGATGACGTACTCGCCGGCCTCGACTGGGTGATGGCCTCCGTCCACTCCGGCTTCGACCGCAAGCGGGAGGAGCTCACACGGCGGATCGAGGCGGCGATGGAGAGCCCGCATGTGGACTGCATCGGCCATCCCACCGGAAGGAAGATCAACCGCCGCGACCCCTACGACGTCGACTTCGAGGCGCTGCTCGAGAAGGCGCTCGAGACGGGGACGTTCCTGGAGATCAACTGCCAGCCCGACCGGCTCGACCTGGACGACAACCATGCGCGCGCGGCTGCGGAGGCCGGCGTCAAGCTCGTCATCTCGACCGACGCGCACCGCACGCACGAGCTCGCGAACATGCGGCTCGGCGTCGCGCAGGCGCGGCGCGCCTGGATCGGCCCCGATCAGATCGTGAACGCACGGCCCTGGCGGGACGTCAAGAAGCTGATGAAGAAGCAGTGAGCGACTTTCGCGGCGACGGCGAAGCGGCGCTCGACTGGGTCGCCGGCTACCTCGAACGCGTTGGCGAGCTGCCGGTTGCGTCGTCGGTTTCCCCGGGTGATGTCCGGGCGAAGCTCTCGCCCTCGCCTCCCGAACGAGGCGAGCCGTTCGAGGCGGTCCTGCGCGACCTCGACGCGGCCATCCTGCCCGGGATCACCCACTGGAACCATCCACGTTTCTTCGGCTACTTCGCCAACACGGGCTCAGAGCCGGGGATCCTCGCCGAGCTCGTCGTCGCCGCGCTGAACGTGAACGCGATGCTCTGGACGACCTCGCCGGCGGCGACCGAGGTGGAGGAGCTCGCGCTCGACTGGCTGGCGCAGCTGCTCGGCCTGCCGGAAGGCCTGCACGGCCACATCGACGACACCGCCTCGACCGCGACGATCGTTGCCCTCGCCGCCGCCCGCGAGCTCCGCCCGGGCGGTCACGTGCTCACCTCCGAGCACGCGAACTTCTCCGTCGAGAAGGCCGCGCGGCTCCTCGGGCTCGAGTGCCGATTCGTCCCTGTGGACGGCGAGTACCGGATGCGCGTCGACGCGCTCGCCGAGCAGATCGAGGGCGCCGCTGCCGTCGTTCCGACGGCGGGCACCACGTCGACGACTTCGGTCGATCCGGTGCGCGAGATCGCCGCGCTCTGCGAGGACGCGGGCGCCTGGCTCCATCTCGACGCGGCCTACGCAGGCTCGGCCGCGGTGTGCGAGGAGTTCCGCTGGACGCTCGACGGCGCCGAGCTCGCCGACTCCATCGTGATCAACCCACACAAGTGGCTCTTCACGCCGATGGACTGCTCGTGCTTCTGGACGCGCCGGCCGGACGCCGTCTTCCGGGCCTTCAGCGCGAGTCCCGAGTACATGCCCGAGCGCGAGGGAACGGTCACCGACCTGAAGGACTATGGGCCGGCGCTCGGCCGCCGCTTCCGCGGGCTCAAGCTCTGGGCGGTGCTTCGCTGCTACGGCCGGGAAGGGCTCCAGGCGCTCATCCGGGAGCACGTCCGGCTCGCACAGCTCTTCGCGTCGTGGGTCGAGGAGGAGCCGGGCTGGGAGATCGCGGCGCCGCACGCCCTTTCCGTCGTCTGCTTCCGGCGCGAGGGCTCGGACGAGGAGAACGCTGCCATCCTCGAGCGCGTGAACCGAAGCGGCGAGGCATTCCTCAGCCAGACCCGTCTCGACGGCCGTCTCGTCCTCCGGCTCGCGATCGGCAACGCGCGGACGACCGAGGACGACGTGCGGCGAGCCTGGGCTGCGTTGCAGGAAGCTGCGGCCTAGATCGAGCCGGTGAAGGTGTCGCAGGCGGCAGGCTTGCCGGTCTCGTAGCCCCGCGAGAACCAGCGGCGGCGCTGCTCCGAGGTGCCGTGGGTGAAGGTCTCGGGGTTCACCTGTCCCTGGGTCTTCTCCTGGATCCGGTCGTCGCCGATCGCCGCTGCGGCATCGAGCCCGTCGTTGACGTCCGGCTGCGTCAGGCCGACGATGAGGCCGGTCTCGGTCGCGTGCGCCGCCCAGACTCCCCCGTAGCAGTCGGCCTGCAGCTCCGAGCGGACGGAGGCGCTCTCCGGCCCCTGCGAGTCGCCCCGGACCCGGTCGAGCACACCGAGGAGATCCTGGACGTGGTGGCCGTACTCGTGGGCGAGCACGTAGGCCTCCACGAACGTCGTGTCCTTCGCGCCGAACTGTGACAGCTCGTCGAAGAAGCCGAGGTCGATGTAGACGAGCTTGTCGGCCGGGCAGTAGAACGGGCCGACCTGGGAGCTCGCCGTTCCGCAGCCCGTGTCCACCTGGTCGGTGAAGAAGACGGTGTCGGAGGGCTGGTACTGCTGGTTGCTCTGCGTGAAGACCTCGTCCCAGAACTTCTGCACGCTGTTCACGACGGCGACGATGCGGCAATCCTCGCGCTGGTTCGCATCCTCGCCCGTCTTGCACTCCTGCGAGACCTCCGAGGGGGTCGAGTCCTCGCCCACGCGCTGGTTGTCGAGCGGGCCGAGCTGCCCGGGGAGCCCTCCGCCGCCTCCGGAGAGCGCGGACACGAGCAAGTAGATGACGAGGATGGCGATGCCGATCCCGCCGCCGCCGACCGCGAGCCCGCCCGCGCCGCCGACTCGGCGCCCGCGAACGTCCCTTACCTGGCCCGGATCGAGCCGGGCGCCTTTGCGAAACCGCACGAAGCGAGTATTACCGGGCGCCTTTCGGCGCCAAACGCTAGAGCGTCGCCAGGAGCAGCCCGAGCGCCTCCGGGCTAGGCACCGTCAGGTCTGCTGCGGCGGCGAGCTCCGGGGGTCCCTCGACCGACTCGACCGCGATACGGACGGCGTGGTCGAGGCCGGCGGCCGCCAGGCCCTGGAATGCGTCCAGGTCGGTCGTGTCGTCCCCGGCGTAGAGCCCGCGGTGGGCCGGCACGGAGGCGAGAAGCGCGCGGACGGCGGTTCCCTTGTCGGCGGCGACGGAGGGCCTGACCTCGAGCACCTTCCGGCCCCAGCGGGGGTCGAGTCCCTCCTCGCGGGCGTGCTCGGCGACCTGCTCGAGCTCGGCGCGCGCCGCATCCTCGTCCTCGGCCCCGCGGTAGTGGTAGGAGAGCGACAGCCCCTTGTCCTCGACCGGGAGCGCGACGAGTCCCTGAAAGCCGCGATCTCTGCGGCGAGCTCGGCCGCCCGCTCGTCCAGCTCGAGGCCGTGGTTGCCCACGTAGCGGATCCCGTCCAGGCCGACGAGCGCAGCCGCCTCCTCGCCGGGGCGGCCGCTGATGCAGGCGACGAGCAGGTAGGAGTGGGCCAGGCGCGCGAGCTCGACGCGGGTCTCGGCCGGGACGCGAGCGAGCTCCGGGCGTGGCGCAATCGGCGAAAGCGTGCCGTCGACGTCGAAGAGGAGTGCCGTCTCTTCGGGCGCGTCGCGGAGCGGGGCCAGCAGGTCCACCGCACTAGGATACGAGCGTGAGCAGGACCCGTCCGGTCGTCGCGTTGCCCGCGATCGGGCTGGCGGCAGGGTTCTTCAGCGCTCTCTTCGGTGTCGGCGGCGGGGTCATCGTCGTTCCGCTCCTCGTCCTCCTTCTCGGCTACTCGACGCGCTGGGCGACCGGCACGTCGCTTGCCGCGATCGGGCTGACTGCGCTCTTCGGGATGGCTGCGTACGGCGCGCTCGGCGAGGTGAGCTGGCCGGACGCGGCGCTGGTCGGCTTCCCGGCGATGTTCGGCACCTTTTTCGGGACCTGGGCGCAGCAGAAGGTGCCGACCCGCGTCCTCACGATCCTTTTCAGCGTCCTGCTGGTCGCCGTCGCGGTGCGGCTCTTCATCGGATGACGGTCGTCTATGCCCTCGTCCTCGGGTTTACCGCCGGGATCCTGTCGGGGATGTTCGGGGTCGGGGGCGGGATCCTGTTCGTCCCCACGCTCTCGCTCGTCGTCGGGCTCTCGCACCTATCCGCGGAGGCGACCTCCCTCGCGGCGATCATTCCGGTGGTGGCGGTGGGGGCCTGGCAGCAGAACCGCTACGGCAACGTGCGCTGGCGGCCTGCGCTCGTCATCGGCCTCAGCTCAGCGGGGGGCGTTGCGGGAGGGGTTGCGCTCGCGACCTGGCTCAGCGAAGGCGTCCTCGAGAGGCTCTTCGCCTGCTTGCTCCTGGTGGTTGCGGCGCGGCTTGCCTGGTCGGCGCGGCGCTAGTCGCTACTAAACTTCTGAGCATGGCCGAGGAAGATTTCTGGCTTCCTCTCGTCGACGAGCCCATCGGGGAGCTCGTCGCCCGCCTGCAGGCGGAGGATCCCCAGATCGCCGCGCTGGTCGATTCGCCGCGCCGGCAGCTCGCCTTTCGCACCTTCGCCTACGTGCGCGCCGGGATCCTGCTCGGCTCGCTGCTCGTCGACCACGACGTGACGAACGAAGGCTCGCGCACCTGGATCGACGAGCTCCTGGCCGACCCGGCGCACCGAAAGGCGGTCGAGGACGAGATCCGCGCGGTGGCACGTGACGTCGCCGCCGACCCGAAGCTCGCCGACGACACCCCGCTCGGGCCCGACGAGGCTGCGCGGGAACGCTTCCGCGCCTTCGCCCGCGGGTTGGACGCGACCTAGCCGGCTCGCCCCAGCGCCGAGTCGGCCTTCTGCTTGAGGTCGTCGACGACGGTCGCGTCGCGCAGTGTCGTCGTGTCCCCGAGCTCGTGCCCCTCGGCGATGTCCTTCAGGAGGCGGCGCATGATCTTCCCCGAGCGGGTCTTCGGGAGATCGTCTCCGAAGAGCACTGCGGCGGGCCGGGCGATCTTGCCGATCTTCGCCGCGACGAACTGCCGTAGCTCCTCGGCGAGGTCGTCGGACGGCTCGTAGCCCTCCTTGAGGAGAACGAAGCAGACGATGGACTGCCCACGGTCGGGGTCGGAGGCGCCGCAGGTGGCGGCTTCGGCGACTGCCTCGTGCTCGACGAGCGTGGACTCGATCTCGGTCGTCGAGAGCCGGTGGCCGGCGACGTTGATGACGTCGTCGATCCGGCCCATGAGCCAGTAGTAGCCGTCGGAATCCTGCTTCGCGCCGTCGCCGGTGAAGTACGTCTCCGGGCCGTACTTGGAGAAGTAGTTGGAGACGTAGCGCTCGTCGTCTTCCCAGAGCGTCCGGAACATCCCGGGCCATGGGTGCCTCACGGTCAGGAAACCGCCCTGGCCCTGCGGAACGGGGCCGCCCTGCTCGTCCAGGATCGCGGGCTTGATCCCCGGGAACGGCACCGTCGCCGAGCCCGGCTTGAGCGTGGTCAGGCCGGGGAGCGGTGTGATGAGGATGCCGCCGGTCTCCGTCTGCCACCAGGTATCAACGACCGGGCAGCGCTCCTGGCCGATCACCTTCCAGTACCAGACCCAGGCCTCCGGGTTGATCGGCTCCCCGACGGTGCCGAGGAGGCGGAGCGACGAGAGGTCGTGCCGCGCGGGGTAGTCGTCGCCCATCTTCACGAACGAGCGGATGAGGGTCGGCGCGGTGTAGTACGAGTTGACCTTGTAGCGCTCGACGATCTCCCAGTGGCGGTCCCAGTCCGGGTACGCGGGGTCGCCCTCGTAGAGGACGCTCGTCGTCCCGTTCGCGAGCGGCCCGTAGACGATGTAGCTGTGGCCGGTGACCCAGCCGACGTCGGCCGCACACCACCAGATCGTGTCGTCGTGGATGTCGAAGATCCACTTGTGGGTGACGGCGACGTGAAGGAGGAACCCGGCGCTCGCGTGCTGGACGCCCTTCGGCTTCGCGGTCGTCCCCGAGGTGTGGAGGAGGAAGAGCGTGTCTTCGGCCCCCATGCGCTCGGGCTCGCACTCGTCGGCCTCGGCTTCCACGACGTCGTGCCACCATAGGTCGCGTTCGTCGTTCCACGGGACTTCGTCGCCGGTGCGGCGGAAGACGACGAGGCGCTCGACGCTCGTCGCCGCGTCGGCGGCCGCATCCGCGTTCTCCTTGAGAGGCACCTTGCCGCCCTTGCGCCAGCCCTCGTCCTGCGTGATCAGGAGCTTGGCGCCGGAATCGCGAAGCCGCTCGGCCAGAGACTCCGACGAGAAGCCGCCGAAGACGACCACGTGCGGCGCCCCGATGCGGGCGCACGCGAGCATGGCGATCGGAAGCTCCGGGACCATGCCCATGTAGATGCCGACGCGGTCGCCTTTCGAGACGCCGAGCTTCCGCAGCGCGTTGGCAAGGCGCGAGACCTCGCGCAGCATCTCCGCGTACGTGAGATCGGCGCTCTCGCCTTCGGGCTCGCCGACCCAGTGGTAGGCGACGCGGTCTCCCCGCCCGGCCTCGACGTGGCGGTCGAGACAGTTCCAGGCGACGTTCAGCTCGCCGTCGGCAAACCAGGTGCAGTGGGGCGGATCCCACTCGAGCCCCTTGGTGGGCTCCTTGAACCAGTCGATGAACTCGTCCGCGAGACCGCGCCAGAACGCCTCGGGATCCTCGTCGGCTCGACGGTAGACGGAGTCGTCTGCGACGATCGCCTGAGCGGCGAACTCCTCCGGAGGCGGGAAGGTTCGCTGCTCGTCGAGCAGGGCTTCGATTGCGGCTTGTGTGCTCTCGGTTTCCATGGCCGCAGAATATGACCGATAGCAATCGAGCCGCGTACAGCGCTAACCTCTCAGACGTGCGCTTGCGGGTCGTCCTAGGGGCTCTCCTCCTTGTCTCGCTCGTCTCCGCCGGCTCCTCGGGAGCGGTGGTGCCCTCGCCCGCGTCCTCGGCGAGCGCCTTCGGCGTCAGGGTCGTCGTGCCGGGCAAGACGCCGGCGTCCGCGGGCTCGATCTCGTCGCCGCCTCAGTCGGCCGCGTCCCTCGTCAGCTGGTCGTACGGAGACGGGGCCGTGACCACCGGCGCGATCACGGGCGGGACGAATGCGACGGTCGACGACGACCGCGCCGTCGGGCGGGGACTCGTCCGGGTCAGCTCGGTCTCGCTCTTCGGAGGCGAGGTGACGGCCGACGCCGTGACCTCCAAGTCCGTTTCGCGCGCCTCCCCGGCGAGCGCCGGCGGAGATCTCTCCGGGTCGGGGGTCGCGAACCTCGTCGTCCTGGGCGAGAGCGTGACGGCGACCCCGAACGCAAAGGTCCCGCTCGGCGACTGGGGCTATGCAATCGCCCTCGAGCAGGCCGTCACTGACCAGAACACGAGCCAGCGCCGCGGTCATCGCGGCTTCGTCGTCGGCCTCCACGTGCACCTCACCGCCGCGCACGGCGGCCTGCCTGCCGGGACGGAGATCTTCGTCGGCTACGCCGAGGCGGCCGCGACCGCGCCGAAGTCCATGGCGCCTCCGCCGCCGAGCTCTCCGCCTTCGAGCCCGCCGTCCACCCACCATCACCACGACCCCGTGCCGCCTCCCGCCGGAGCCTCCCCTACGACGCCTCCGCCGGTGCAGAGCCCGCCGCCGGGCGTGCGCCCGCACCTGACGGCGGGCGGCTACGTCTTCCCCGTGTACGGCCCGGCGTCGTTCTCCGACGACTTCGGGGCCGCGCGCGCCGACACCGGCTGGCACCACGGGAACGACATCTTCGCGCCGCTCGGCGCGCCCGTCCTCGCCGTCACCGACGGGACACTCTTCCTCGTGGGCTGGAACACGATCGGCGGCAACCGCTTCTGGCTCCGAGATCTGCAGGGGAACGAGTTCTACTACGCCCACCTCTCTGCGTTCACACCGGCCGCCAGGGATGGAGCTCAGGTGAAGGCGGGTGACGTGATCGGCTTCGTCGGCGCCACAGGCGACGCCGCCGGTACCCCGACGCACCTGCACTTCGAGGTCCACCCCGCCGCCCTCCTCGGCATGGGCTACGACGGGGTCATCGACCCCTACCCGTACCTGCTCGCCTGGCAGCGGCTCGACGACGCGAGCTTCGACGCGACCGGCTGGACGCCGCCCGGGAACAAGGCTCCGCCGCCCGCCGCAGTCCTCTTGCAGGCAGACGACATCTCGGCCGTTTCAGGCCTCGACCCTGCGGGGTTCGAAGGAGTGCTCACCGGCGAGCCGCTCTTTGGAGAGGGCCCGCCGGGGCCGAAGATCGTCTACGCCGCTCCAGGATTCAGCGAGAGCGACGCGGGTTAGTCGGACTTAGCTGCCCGTTCCGCCGTTGCCCTCGGAGGGCACGGAGTCGAAGGGCTGCTCGGGCCCGAAGAGCTTGTCCTTGAGCCAGCGGCGCGTGTCCGGGCCGGTGGCCGGGTTGAAGAGGACGCCGAGCGCGATGCCGGCCATGAGCAGCGTCATGTTGCGGCCGGTGTGGGACTGCTTGCCCTGGGCGCGCTCGCCCGCCTTCCGGAGCTCCTCGACGGCCCTCTTGAGCTCGTTCTGGATGTCCTTGTCGCGCGCGACCTTGAACGCCATGCCGGTCGTCCCGCGGTCGCCCAGCAGATCGTTGTAGATCGTGCGGGCCGATTCGTATGCCTTCTTGACGTGGTCGTGCAGCTCCTCGTCCTGAGCAAGTCGCTCGACGTAGGGCCGTGCGGTGTCCACCGCGTCGCCCACCATTTCCTTTGCCTTCGCCATAAGTCGGTCCTTTCGTCTCTAGCGTCGTCCTTCAGACACTACTACCCGCGTGCTGCCGAGGAAAACTCGACCACGTCCGCACCCGGGAACGCTGCCTCCATCACGTCGTCGACGTGGTCGGCGAGCACGAATGTCATCTGCTTGCGCACGTCGCGCGGCAGATCGTCGAGATCCGCCTCGTTCTCCTTCGGGAGGATCACCGTGCCGATGCCTGCGCGCTGAGCGGCGAGCACCTTGTCCCGCAGCCCGCCGATCGGGAGCACCTGGCCGGTGAGCGTGATCTCGCCGGTCATGGCGACCTCCTCGGAGACCGGCCGGTTCATCGCGAGCGAGGAGAGCGCCGTCGCCATTGCGATTCCGGCAGACGGGCCGTCCTTGGGCACGGCTCCCGCGGGAACGTGGATGTGCACGTCGCGGTGTGCGAACCAGTCGTCCTCGAGCCCGAGATCCGTTGCATGCCCGCGCACCCAGGAGAGGGCGGCCTGTGCGGACTCGCGCATGACCTCTCCGAGCTGGCCCGTGACGATCAGGCGGCCCTCGCCGGGAACGGCGGTGGCCTCGATGAAGAGGATGTCGCCGCCGACCGGCGTCACGGCCAGGCCCGTGGCCACGCCGGGGTCGGACGTGCGCTTGCGGATCTCGTGGCGGAAGCGCTGCCGCCCGAGCCAGGAACGAACGCGGCGCTCGTCGACGCGGGCGGTCTTCCGCTTGCCCGAGGCGATCTCCGCGGCGGCCTTGCGGCAGATCGCGGCGATCTCGCGGTCGAGGTTCCGGACGCCGGCCTCGCGCGTGTACTCGGAGATGATGAGCCGGAGCGCCTTGTCGCCGAACTTGACGTTCTCCGCGTCGAGCCCGTGCGCCTCGAGCTGCTTCGGGACGAGGTAGCGCTTGGCGATGCCGAGCTTCTCCTCCTCGGTGTAGCCCGAGAGGCGGATGATCTCCATCCGGTCCTGGAGCGGCGGCGGGATCGTCTCGAGCTGGTTGGCCGTGCAGATGAAGAGCACCTTCGAGAGATCGAAGGGGAGGTCGAGATAGTGGTCGCGGAAGCTCGAGTTCTGCGCGGGGTCGAGCACCTCGAGCATCGCGCTCGACGGATCGCCGCGCCAGTCGGAGCCCATCTTGTCGATCTCGTCGATCATGAAGACCGGGTTTCGGGAGCCGGCGTCGCGGAGGGCGCGGAGGATGGTGCCCGGGAGGGCGCCGATGTACGTGCGGCGGTGGCCGCGGATCTCGGCCTCGTCGCGGACGCCGCCGACGGAGATGCGGGCGAACTTGCGCCCGAGCGACCGCGCGATCGACTGGCCGAGCGAGGTCTTGCCGACTCCGGGCGGGCCGACGAAGCAGAGGATCGGGCCGGAGACGTCCTCCTTGAGCTTCGAGACGGCGAGCTGCTCGATGATGCGGTCCTTCACCTTCTCGAGGTCGTAGTGGTCCTCGTCGAGGACGAGGCGCGCGTGCTCGAGGTCGAGGTTGTCCTCGGTGGCCTCGTTCCAGGGCAGGGAGAGGATCCACTCGAGGTAGCCGCGGATGACGCCGTACTCGGCGGCCGCGGGCGGGAGCTTGGCGAGCCGGTCGAGCTCGCGGCGCGCGGCGCGGTCGGCCTCCTCGGGGAGGTGGGCCTCCTCGATCTGGCCGCGGAGCTCCGAGATCTCGGCCTGCTGCTCGTCGCCTTCCCCGAGCTCATCCTGGATCGCCTTCAGCTGCTGGCGGAGGAAGTACTCGCGCTGGGAGTGCTCCATCTCCGACTGCACTTGGGACTGGATCTTCGTGCCGAGCTCGAGCACCTCGAGCTCGCGGTTGAGGATGACGGTGAGCTTGCGGAGGCGCGCCTCGATGTCCGCCTCCTCGAGCAGCTCCTGCTTCTCGGCCGTCTTGAGGCGCATGGTCGTCGCGATCAGGTTCGCGAGCGTGCTCGGGTCCTCGGCGTTCGCGGCGGCAAGCTGCAGCTCGTCGGGCAGATAGGGGACGAGGCCGATCACCCGGCTGAAAAGCGCCTCGACGTTGCGGCCGAGAGCCTCGACCTCGGTCTCCGGGCCGTCGACGTCCGGGAGATCGCTGAACTCGCCGACGAGGTAGGGGTCGCTCTGGACGATGCGTTCGAGCCGCACCCGGCGCACGCCCTGGACGAGGATTCGCAGCGTCCCGTCGGGGACGCGGATCATCTTGTGGATCAGCGCCGCGGTTCCGACGTCGTAGATGTCCTCGGCGCCGGTCGCCTCTTCCTCGGCGTTTCGCGTCGTCACGAGCGCGATCGTCGAGTCGTTCGCGACCGCTTCGTCGACGAGCTGGATCGACCGCTCCTGGCCTACTGCGAGCGGGGTCATGGAGTCGGGGAAGACCACCGTCTCCTTGAGCGGCAGGATCGGGAGGCCCTCGGCGACGGCGTCCTCTTCGGGGCGCACGGTTTCTTCGACCGTGCTCATGCGTCCTCCGTCGACTGGATGGTCACCTTGACCGCCGCCGGCGCCTTGCGGGCGAGCGGCAGGTGGATCGAGAGGAGGCCGTTCTCGTACGTCGCCTTCGCGGCCTCCGAGTCGACCTCTTCGTTCAGCTGCACGCGGCGCTCGAAGATGCCGTAGTCGATCTCGATGTGCTGGTAGAAGCGCCGGTCGCGGGCCGGGCGCGAGCGGCGCCCGCGGATGATGAGGACGCCGTCAACGACTGCGGCATCGACCTCGTCCGGATCGATCCCCGCGAGCTCCACGACCACGGTGACCGCCGGCGGGTCGTCAGTGCGGTAGACGTCGAGCGCAGGGCGAAAGCCGGCCCGCCGGGCGACGAGTCGGGGCACCTGGCAGAGGTCGGCGAAGAGCTCTTCCATCTCCGACTTCATACGGTCGATCTCCCTGCGTGTGGTCATGAGACAATCGTACCGATGGGCCGCATCCTCAAAGCCTCCGCACTGGGCCTCGGTTTTCTCGCGTACATCTGGGTCGCAGGCGTCCGCAACGCGGAAGGGGTGAAGTCGCGAAAGCGGGCCCGCAGGGCTGCTAGGTTAGTGGGCGCTAACGAGCGGGAGGAGCACTAGGTGGAGCGGTGGACGCGGGCGATGATCCGCTATCGGTGGTGGGTCGCCGGGATCTGGGCAGCGCTCTTCCTCGTGAGCGGGTACGCCGCGTCCGGGCTGAGCGACCTGCTCACGAACCGCTTCACGCTCCCAGGGACCGACACTGCCCGCGCGGACTCGATCCTCGAGGACCACTTCGGGCAGAAGACGGTCGGCTCGTTCACCGTCGTCGTGAAGGGAGAGCCCGGATCGGCGGAGCAGCTCCTGCCCACCGTCCGTCAGCGTGCCGAGGCGGCCGCGAATGAGCTCCCGACAGGCCAGCTCGCCGGCGTCCAGGCCGTCTCCGACTCCGTGGTCAGCGCCACCATCGTCTCCAACCTGGAGCCGGCCGACGCGAAGGGCTACACGGACGACATGCGCGCCGCCGCCGGCGAGATTCCGGGCGCGACGGTCTACGTCTCCGGGCAGGCCGCCATCGAGCACGACCTCGACCCCGTCTTCTCGCACGACCTTCAGGTCGGCGAGCTCTTCATCGCCATCCCGATCGCGGCGCTGATTCTCGCCTTCGTCTTCGGGACGCTCGCCTTCCTGCTGCCGCTCATCTTCGCCGCGGCCGCGATCCCGACGACGCTCGCGATCATCTGGCTCTTCGCGCACGTGATGGAGCTGACGACGTATCTGCAGAACCTGGTCATGCTCATCGGGCTCGGCATTGCGATCGACTACTCGCTCCTGATCGTCTACCGCTACCGCGAGGAGCTCCGGTCGGGGAAATCGAAGGAGGACGCCATCGTCCGCACGATGGAGACCGCGGGGCGCGCGGTCGTCTTCAGCGGCTCGGCGGTCGGGATCGGCCTCGCGCTCATGCTCTTCATGCCGCTCCCCTTCATGCGCGGCTTCGGGATCGGCGGGCCTGGTCATCCCGCTGGTCTCCGTCGCCTGCGCGCTCACGCTCCTGCCGGTGCTCGTCTACTTCTGCGTGAACGGGCTCGACCGGGTGCGCATCGTGCCGAAGCGCGTCCTCGTGAGCAGGGATTCGGAGTTCAACTTCTGGTGGCGTCTCTCCCGCGGGGTCATGCGTCACGCGCGGGCGGTGGCCGCCGCGACGACGGCGTTTCTGCTCCTCCTCGCATTGCCGGTTCTGTGGCTGGAAGTCGGGCCGGGCTCGAACAAGGGGATCCCGCAGAATCTCGAAGGCGTCGAGGGCCTGAACGTGATCTCGGACGCCGTCGGCGAGGGCGCCCTCGCCCCGACGGCGATCGTCGGGGACACCGGCCGCGCAGGAGGCGTCGACTCGACCGGCGTGCGCGCCGCGATCGGCGAGCTCGAGCAGGGTCTCCGCGCCGATCCGGAGGTGGCGGCGGTTCGATTCGGGGAGGGGCCGCAGTACGTCGACCCGAGCGGCCGCTACTTCCACATGGACGTGATCGGGACGAGCGAGTACGGCTCGCCGCCGGCCCTCCACTTCGTCGACCGCCTGCGCGACGAGATCGTCCCGTCGGCGCGCTTCCCGGACGGCGTGAGCGTCTACGCGGGCGGAGGCCCGCCGAGCGGAGTCGACTTCCTCGACCTCACGTACGGAGCCTTCCCCTGGCTCGTCGTCGGCGTGCTGCTCCTGACGTACATCCTGCTCCTGCGCGCGTTCCGCTCGGTGATCCTGCCGCTGAAGGCGATCATCCTGAACCTGCTCTCGATCGGCGCCGCGTACGGGCTGCTCGTCATGTTCTTCAAGTGGGGCGGCGCCGGGGCCGTCGGGCTCATCAGCTTCGACCAGATCGAAGGCTGGATCCCGGTCTTCGTCTTCGCCATGGTCTTCGGGCTCTCCATGGACTACGAGGTCTTCCTCGTCAGCCGCATGCGCGAGGAGTGGGACGACGGCCACACGAACGAAGAGGCCGTCTCGGCCGGGCTTGCGAAGACCGGCCGGATCGTGACCGCCGCCGGTCTCGTCATGTTCGCTGCGTTCATGGGCTTCGTCGCCGGCTCGATCGTCGGCCTGCAGCAGTTCGGCTTCGGGCTCGCCGCCGCGATCCTGATCGACGTGACGATCGTCCGCGCGCTCCTCGTCCCGAGTGCCATGAAGCTCTTCGGGCGCTGGAACTGGTGGCTGCCCACGAATGTCGCCCGGATTTTCCGCGTGAAGCCGTCGCCGCTTCGGCGCCCCGACCCGCATCCGGCGGCGAGTAGCGGCCGCTAGGGTTTCGCGCATGGAGCTGGAGGTCGTCGAGGGCGACATCACCGAGCTCGACGTGGATGCCGTCGCGAACGCCGCGAACAACGAGCTCTGGATGGGCGCGGGCGTGGCCGGGGCGATCAAACGTGCTGGCGGATCTGAGATCGAGCAGGAGGCCGTCGCGCAGGCGCCGATCGCCGTTGGCCAGGCGATCGCCACGGGCGCCGGGAACCTGCGTGCGAAGCACGTCGTCCACGCTGCGGTCATGGGCCAGGACCTGCAGACCTCGGCTGAGCTCATCTCCCAGGCGACGAGACGGACCCTCGAGGTCGCGGACGAGCTGGGCTCCCGCTCTCTGGCGATGCCGGCGTTCGGCACCGGAGTCGGCGGCTTCCCGATCGGGCAGTGTGCGGAGCTGATGGTGACGGAGGCGCGCGCCTTCGAGCCGGCGAACCTGGAGCGGGTCGTCTTCGCGGTCTTCGGCCACGACGCCGAGCAGGCCTTCCGGGCCGCGGTCGGCGAATAGACCGCCCGCCCTTCGCCGTCCCTCCGGGCCTCGACTGGTGGCGGGGCGAGCCGGGCGGTGCGGACTGGCTCGACCTCTTGCCACGGCTCGTGGCGGAGCTCGTGGAGGAGTGGTCGCTCGAGCTCGGGCCGCCCTTCGAGCCTGCGCACATCGCCCTCGTCGTGCCCGCGCGCTGCGAGGACGGCTCCGCGGCGGTGCTCAAGGTCAACTTCCCGGAGCCGGAGAGCGAGCAGGAGCCTGACGCCCTCGCGTGCTGGGACGGGGCCGGCGCCGTGCGGCTTCTTGCGCGCGACGACGAGCGGCGGGCCCTGCTCATCGAGCGCTGCTTTCCGGGAACGGCGCTGTGGGAAGTCGAGGAGGACGAGGCGAACGAGATCGCAGCAGGAGTTCTCGCGGAGCTCTGGCGGGCGCGGCCGGCCGGCGAGTTCCGGCCGCTCGGGGACGACGCCGCGCGCTGGGCCGAGAGCCTTCCCGTGACCTGGGAGGCGACCGGCCGCCCGTTCGAGCCGGCCCTTCTCGACGAGGCGGTCGAGTTCCTGCGGGCCGCAGCGGCGCCGGAGGACGCCGTGCTCCTGCACCAGGACCTCCACGGAGGGAACGTCCTTCGCTCGGCCCGCGGCTGGCTCGCGATCGATCCCAAGCCGCTCGTCGGCGAGCGGGCATTCGACGTCGCCTCGCTACTCCGGGACCGGCGAGACGATCTTGCGCGCGACCCGGACGCCGCCTGGCGGATCCGCCGCCGCCTCGACTTCTACAGCGACCGGCTCGGCCTCGACCGCGAGCGTGTGCGCGGCTGGGGCATCGCTCATGCGCTCGCGTGGGGCTTCGAAGGTGGCCGGCCGCTCGCCGGCCACATCGAATGCGCGCGTCTCCTGATGGGCTAGGGTCGCGGCGTGCGAGTCCTCGTGCCTGGCGGCGCCGGCTTTCTCGGTAGCAACTTCGTGAAGCGCCTCGTGGCGGCGGGGGACGAGGCCGTCGTGCTCGACCGGCTGACGGATTTCGGGAGCCTCGCGCGGCTCGAAGGCATCCCGCATGAGTTCGTGCAAGGCGACGTGGCGGACGCGGTCACCGCCACCGGAGCGGCGGACGGCTGCCAGGCGATCGCCAACTTCGCCGCCGAGACGAACCTCGACGCGTCCGGCCTCGCGTCGGGCGGCTTCATCGTCACGGACGTCTACGGCACGCACGTCCTCCTCGAGTTCGCCCGCGTCGCCGGGATCCGCTACGTCCAGGTTTCGACCTCCGAGGCGGACCGGCCGGCGACCACGCAGGCTGCCTCGAAGGGCGGCGCCGACCTCCAGGTGCAGGCCTACGTCGAGGAGAACGGCCTCAGCGCCTCCGTCACGCGCGGCGTCCGCGCGTACGGGCCGTTTCAGCACCCGGCGGCCGCGCCCGCCGCGGCGATCGTGCGCGCGCTCGACGGCGAGGGCTCACCACCGGAGACGCTCTCCGGCACGTGGGTGCACGCGGACGATCACAGCGCCGCGGTCGAGCTCGTCCTCCGCGAAGGAGCGCCTGGTGAGGTCTACCGGGTCGGGGAGGACGACGACGCCATCCGTGCGCTCGGCTGGGAGCCGACGCGGACACTCGAAGACGGACTCGCCGAGACCGTGGAGTGGTACCGCTCGAGGCGCGACTGGTGGGAGCCGATCAGGTCAAGGACGGAGCCGCCCTCGCCCGAAGAGCAGTACGCGCGCCGCGACGCGTAATTCATGCTTTCCTAACGAGGTCCGGCTACGTTCCTGCCGAAGGGGTCCCTGGAAAGCTCGATGCGCCGATTCGCCCTCCCGGTCGCCATTCTGATCGCGCTCGCCTCCGCTGCGAGTGCCGCTGCGTCCCCCGTGTTCGTCTTCAAGGGCCACGGCTGGGGACACGGGGTCGGCCTGAGCCAGTACGGAGCGCTCGGGCGCGCGAACGACGGCCGAGACTACAAGCAGATCCTCGGCTTTTACTACGACGGGACCAACGTCGGCACGACGAGCCAGAGCAAGATCCGCGTGCTGCTGACCGCGGGCCTTTCCTCCCTGACGCTCCGGTCGTCTGAGGACTTCAAGGTCGGAGACAAGACGCTGACCCGGCTCACGGACTGGAAGGTCGTGCCGACGAGCGACGGCAAGGTTCGAGTCGTCGGCAAGGGGAAGTTCGGCGATCCTGCCACCGCCAAGCCGGGCAAGGGCTTCCTGAAGGTCAACGGGTCTCGCTATCGCGGCGACCTGAAGATCTACAACAAGGGCGGCAAGCTCGCCGTCGTCAACGTCGTCGGGCTGCAGGGCTACCTCTTCTCGGTCGTCCCGCGCGAGATGCCGTCGAGTTGGCCGCTCGAGGCGCTCAAGGCGCAAGCCGTCGCCGCGCGCGGCTACGCGGTTAGCGCCGCGCATACGAGCTGGTACGACATCTACGACGACACCAGGGACCAGGTCTACGGCGGCCTCGACTACGGCAGCGGGGAGGATCCCGGCTCTACCGCCGCGGTCAAGGCGACCGCCGGTGAAGTCCTGAAGTCCGGCGGCAAGGTGATCAGCGCGTACTTCTCCTCCTCGAACGGTGGGAGGACGGCGGCCTCAGCGGACACCTGGGGCGGTTCGCGCTCGTACCTCATCTCGAGGCAGGATCCCTTCGACCGGAACGGGTCGAACCCGAACCGCAACTGGACCGTGGTGCTCACGCCGCGCGCGCTGCAGAACCGGCTCGGTGCGGCGAAGACTCCTGCGGATGCCATCGTCACATCGAGGAAATCCGGGCGCGTCGACCGTGTCCGCCTCGAGCGCGGCTCCTGGGCCAGCACCTTCCCGTCGTCCGGCCTCGGTCCGGAGTGGTTCCGGGGTGTGCTCGGCCTTCGGTCCAGCCGCTTCGACTTCGGCGTCCTCGACGCGACGCCGGCGAAGGCGAAGATCGTCTGCAGCGCCCGCCTCCGGGTCAGCGTCCTGGCGAGGGAGGCATCGGGCGTCACCCTCCAGCGCCGGCGAAGCGGGTCATCGTCCTGGACCGACATGTCCATGAAGAAGGACGACGCGGCCCATTACCACGGGATCGACAAGCCGTGCCGCGCCACCTCCTACCGGCTCCACTCGTCGGCTGCGAACTCCTCTCCGGTCGCCGTGAAGGTCGCGCCGAAGATCGTCTTCTCCGCGACGCAGCCCGCGAACGACGGCCTCAAAGGGTCCGTGCACCCCATCTCGCTCGCCGGTCAGACCGTGCACGTCGACCGCAAGCGCAACAACGGCAGCTGGGCAAAGAACGTCGGCAGCGCCGTCGTCAAGTCCGACGGCAAATGGCACGCCCACTTCAACGCTGTCTCGGGGACCTATCGCGCGCGGCTTGTGCCGCCGTCCTCGACCGGGCTCGTCCCCGGCTCGACCGGCGCGTTCAACTTCAACTGATCGTCAGCTGAGGAGCTCGTCGTCGGGCACGTCGCGGATCTTCCGCGCCGGATTCCCGACGACCACCGCCCGGGCAGGCACGTCGTCGAGGACGACCGCGCCGGCACCGACGAAGGCCTCCTCGCCGATCTCCACACCAGGGAGCAGGACGGCGCCGCCGCCGATCCGCGCACCGCGGCGAATGGTCGGGCCGCGCATCTCGGCGAGGCGCGCCTCGGTGCGTCCCATGTAGTTGTCGTTCGTCGTGACGACGCAGGGAGCGATGAAGACGTCCTCCTCCAGCGTGGAGTAGGCCGTGACGTACGCGTTGGCCTGAACGCGCGTGCGGGCGCCGATCGACGTGTCGTTCTCGACGTGGGAGCCGCGCCCGATCACGACCTCGTCTCCGAGCTCGCACCGTTCCCGCACGCAGGCCTGGTCGCCGACGATGACTCCCGCGCCGAGCGTCGTCCCTGCGAAGACGACCGCGCCCGCGAGGATGGCGCTTCCGTCACCGATCACGAGGGGCGGCAGATCATCGCGCGAGGCCGTCGAGCGCTTTCCGAGGACGGGCTGCTTGCCCACCACGGCGTAATCGCCGATGACGACGTCCTCGCCGAGCTCGACGCCCGGGTAGACGACCGCGGTCTCGGCGATCCGGTTCATACGCGTTCCCGCTCGAGGGAGCTCTGCAGCTGCTCGAGCGCGCGGACGACCGCGAGGCCCTTCGCGTGCAGCAGCGATCCGGTCGCCTTCGCCGCGCAGGAGCGTGAGGAAGTGCTCGCATTCGAGGCGGAGCGGCTCGTCGTTTGCGACCTTGGGGATCGAGATGTCGCCGGAGCGGGTCTGCCACTCGCCCCACGTCTCGGCCGACTGCTGCGGCCCCTTGTCGTAAACCGTCACCTTGCGTTCGGGCTCCATGTCGTCGAAGACCGCCATCTTCCTGTCGCCGACCACGGTCATCCGCCGCATCTTGTGCGGGTCGAGCCAAGAGAGGTGCATGTGCGCGACCACTCCCGAGGGAAAGCGGAGGTAGCAGAAGACGACGTCCTCGACGCCCGGGTTCAAGAACGACTCGCCCCGTGCCCACGCCTCTGCCGGCTCCTCGCCAACGAGGTGGAGGATCACGGAGAGGTCGTGTGCGCCGAGGCTCCAGAGGGCGTTCTCGTCCTTGCGGATCTGCCCGAGGTTCTGGCGGTTCCCGTAGACGTAGAGCAGGCGGCCGAGCTCCTCCGAGTCGACGAGGCCCTTCAGCTTGGCCACTCCCGGGTGGTAGAGGAGCAGGTGGCCGGGCATGAGCACGAGCGCCCGCTCTTCGGCCAGGGCGACGAGCTGCTCGCCGAGCGCCGACGAGAGGGCGAGAGGCTTCTCGACGAAGACGTGCTTGCCGGCGAGGAGCGCCTCGCGCGCGAGCTCGAAGTGCGTGACGACCGGAGTCGCGATGGCGACGGCGTCGAGCTCGGAGTCGGTGAGCAGGTCCTCGTAGCTCGTCGTCTTGCGGGCCTCCGGGAAGCGCGAGCCATAGCGCTCGAGCCGCGCCTCGTCCCGGTCGCAGATCCAGGTGAGCGCGGCGCCGTCGAGGTCGTCCAGGTTCCGCGCGAGATTGGGGCCCCAGTAGCCGAGCCCAACCGCGGCCAGCTTCAGAGCTTCCACACGCGTCCGTTCGCGGAGCCGTTCGTGCCCGTGGCGTTGCGGAAGTCGACCACGAGCTGGGCCTTCTCGGCGAGCTTCGCGTAGTCGATCCCCGAGTGCGCGGTGACGATCGCGACGCAGTCCGCCTTGCCGACCGAGCCGTCGAGGTCGACCGAGGCGAGTCCGTGGTCGGGGAGCTCGGACACGTGCGGGTCGTGGTAGGAGACCTCGGCGCCCTCGTCCCGCAGGAGCTCGACGAGCTTCAGGGCAGGCGACTCGCGCAGGTCGCCGACATCGGCCTTGTAGGAGACGCCGACGAGGTGGACGTGGCTCCCCTTGACGGACTTCTCGTCGGAGTTCAGCGCCCGCGTGATCTTCTCCAGGCAGAAGTACGGCATGTTCTCGTTGACCTTGCCGGCCAGCTCGATGAACTCGGTGTAGAAGTCGAACTCGCGCGCCTTCCAGGCGAGGTAGAACGGGTCGACCGGCAGACAGTGGCCGCCCAGGCCGGGGCCCGGCTTGAAGCTCATGAAGCCGAACGGCTTCGTCGCCGCCGCCTCGACGACCTCCCAGACGTCCACGTGCATCCGGTCGCAGAGCTGTGCGAGCTCGTTGACGAGCGCGATGTTGACCGAGCGGAAGATGTTCTCCAGGAGCTTCGTCAGCTCCGCCGCCTCCGGCGAGGACACGCTGACGACGGTGTCGATCGCGCGCTTGTAGAAGGCGACCGCCTTCTCGGTGCACGCGGGCGTGACGCCGCCGACGACCTTCGGAGTGGTCTTCACCGTCCAGTCCTCGCGGCCGGGGTCGATCCGCTCCGGCGAGAAGGCGAGATAGAAGTCCTTGCCCACCTCGAGGCCGCTGCCGGCGAGAATCGGCAGCACCTCCTCCCGCGTCGTCCCCGGGTACGTGGTGGACTCGAGCGAGACGAGGTGGCCCGTCCGCAGTCGCCTGCCGACCTCCCGCGCGGCGCTCATGACGATCGTGAGGTCGGGCTCGCGGTTCGCCGAGAGCGGCGTCGGCAACGCGACGACGATCGCGTCGGTGTCGCGGACGGCGTCGTAGTTCGTGGTCGCCGAGAGCGTCCCAGCCTCGAGGAGCGCCCGGAGCGTTTCCGAGGGCACGTCCTCGACGTGGCTCTCGCCGCGGTTGATCGCCTCGACGCGCTCGGCGTCGATGTCGACGAGAACCACAGGGATGCCCGCCTCCGCGAAGCAGCGGCCAAGGGGTAGGCCGACATAGCCCGCGCCGACGATGGCGACTTCTGGCTTGTTCACGCGTGTTCCATCGTACAAATCACGTCAGCGATCAAATCGGCCGCGCGGCCGTCCCCGTAAAGGGGCGGGTGCTCGGGCCCGCGTACAGCCTCGCGTGCGGCGGCGACGATCGCGCCGGGATCGGTGCCCACGAGTCGGTTCCAGCCGGCCTCGACGGTCTCGACCCACTCGGTGTTCTCCCGCAGCGTCACGCACGGTACCCCGTACCAGTAGGCCTCCTTCTGGACGCCGCCGGAGTCGGTGAGGACGACGCGCGCCTGGGATGCCAGCGCTGCGAAGTCCAGGTACCCCGCCGGCGGCCGTGGGTGGACGTGACCCGCGAGCCGGAGCCCCTGACTCTCGATCGCACCGGCGGTTCGAGGGTGGAGCGGGAAGACCACGGGCTCCTCGAGTGCGTTGAGCGCCTCGACGATCCGGCCGAGCGCAGGTTCCCTGGTGTTCGCCTCGCGGTGCACGGTCACCAGTGCGTAGGCCCCGGCTTCCACTCCGGCGAGCTCGAGCGCCTCCGACCGCCCGCGCGCGATGGGCGCGAGGCGCAGATTCGCGTCGAGCATGACATCGCCGACCTCGTGAACGCCTTCGGTGATCCCCTCGTCCTTCAGGTTCCCGACTGCGGTCTCGGAGGGCGCGAAGAGGAGGCTCGACACGCGGTCGACCAGGACGCGGTTGAGCTCCTCCGGCATCGTGCGGTCGTAGGAGCGGAGGCCGGCCTCCACATGGGCCACCGGGACCCGGAGCTTCGACGCGGCGAGCGCGCCGGCGAGTGTGGAGTTCGTGTCTCCGTAGACGAGCACGAGGCCGGGCTTCTCCTCGATGACGGCGGCCTCGATCCCGGGCAGCATGCGCGCCGTCTGCTCCGCGTGGCTCCCGGAGCCTGCCTCCAGGCGGTGCTTGGGCGGCTCGAGGCCGAGCTCGTCGAAGAAAACCTGCGAGAGCTCGTGGTCGTAGTGCTGGCCCGTGTGCAGGACGACCTCGTCCGTCCGGTTTCGCAACGCGAGCGAGAGGGGAGCGGACTTTATGAACTGCGGACGGTTGCCGACAATGGAAAGGATTTGCATGCCGACCGCGAATCTAGTTGACCCATGCCTTTCAAGATCCTCCTAGCCGGTGCACCGCTCATCGCCCGCGGCGTCATGACGGGTAAGACCATCGTCTGGTACGTCAACTGGCGCCTCGAGCGCGTCTGACGCCGAGAACCCCTCGCTACAATGCTCTGCCTGCCGCGCTGCGCGCGTCAGGATTGGGCCGTTAGCTCAGCTGGTAGAGCAGGGGACTCTTAATCCCAAGGTCGCAGGTTCGATCCCTGCACGGCCCA